>NZ_JAAONZ010000016.1 GCF_011602365.1 Pseudomaricurvus hydrocarbonicus | reverse complement strand
AAATATTTTACAACCGCTTGCGTAGGCACTCTTCTCTGGGATATGTAAGTCCTGCGCAGTTTGAAAAGGACGCGGCAATGGCCGCTTAGTTAAGGTGTCTACTTTTGGTGGGTAGGACCAATACCTTTTTTTTATGCTCAAAAATACTCAATAGATGACTGAGGAACCTCTGAATAACGCTATATTTTACAACATTTCTTGATAGAGGTTCCGCTTTCCCGTTTTTCGGGCTAAATATCGGTTGTGTCGCATCTATTATTGAAAACCAGAATATTCCAAAGCTGACTATAGCTCACATTGCCAAGGTATAGAACAGTGCACCGGGAGACTGCGAGCCTCCCCATCTCTTCTGACCCTTTTTGAGAATCCGCTATAGCTACAGTCGAGCAATGGTTTTAGCAGCACTGTTAAATTTTTCAAAGCCCATGGCCTGTTTCATTTTTCTTTTTATGAATCGATGGTCTTGCTCAATCAGATTGTTCAAGTATTCACATTGCCGAATTTTGATTCGCGTTCTGTTCTCTTGATTGTAATCATTGATCGCAACATTGTTGGCGCCACTTTAGTCGATATTAATTAAGCTCGCTCTACCATTGCGACTAATCATCTTATTAAGGAATCGCTTGGCGGCCTTTCTGTCCCGTTTAGCGGTCAGCAGGAAGTCGATTGTGTTGCCTTCTTTATCGACAGCGCGGTACAGGTATTTTTAATGACTTTTTATAATAAGATAGGTTTCGTCAAGTCTTACCCCGGCACCCAGACGGCGCTTCCTCTTCTGAAATTCTTTCTCAAGAAGTGGAGAAAACTTCAGAACTCAGCGATTGAGGGTGCTGTGGTCTACGTCAATTCCGCGCTCTTTCATCATCTCCTCGATGTCGCGATAGCTTAAACAATGGGCGGCGTACCAACGGACGCACTGCAGAATAACGGATTGGGGGTAACAATAGCCCTTGAAACTGATCACGACAACTCTATCTAAACATCAAACGACAATTTGTACGCTAATCAGTGCTGCTGATGCGACGCAACCAGTTTCTCCTGTGACCCGGTGTTATACCTCTCCCAGTCCAGGTATTCTGACAGCAATAATCTCATTATTTTTCTGTGTGTGTATGGTTTCAGAACTGCAGCAAATAATATCCAAAGTCATCTGTTCGCGAAGCTTGAATTGTATATGCACCTTCTTAGTGATTATGGGTTTTGTTATCGCAATAAAGTCTAGTTGGAGGAAGCAAAATCTTAGCCGATGGAGCCATGGTATTAATCGTGGTATTGGCTGTTTTTGGACTCTCTACCATATTGATTTCTATAAAGTTTTCTGTTTATTTGACTTTAAGGATTAAAATATCGATTCAGTCGAAATAAGTTTGAAGGGCAGGCGTTAAGCGAACAGATTGGGTGTGATGGTTTGAGCGGTAGCAGCGGCAAAGGTTTGTCTCGGTCAGTCAAGCACCGTGGCAACATCCACTATCTGGCCACAGTCATGGGCGCTGTACCCGGCGAGCTGTTCTATGTTCTTTTTGAAAGAAGGTGCTGACAGCGCGGTCACAAAGTTTTCCACCACTGCTTGCTTGAGCTTTTTCTGGTGACACACAAACAGGTAATCTTCGCGGCACAGGGGGATAAACTGCAGGCCAAATTTGTGTGCCGCTTCTTCGACGCCAAAACCCACATCCGCCATGCCGGCAGCCACATAGGCCGCCACCGCCGAGTGGGTGTACTCGCGATTATTGTAACCGTTGATGGCTTCGTGACTGAGGCCCTGATCCAGCAGCAGTTGATCAAACAGTGCCCGCGTGCCGGAGTCCTCTTGTCGATTGATGAATCGCGGCCAGACTGCAGCAGGCTGCATTTCACTATTTTCTTTTGGCACCAGATCGTTCAAACCATGAATCCCGCAGGGGTTGTCGGCCTTGATCATCAAGCCTTGCTGGCGGGAGATAAAGCGTATGATTTTATGGGCGCGGGGCTTTAATAATCGCTGGTAGTGTTCATTGACGGCCGGTATCGACACCTGTGTGGGCAGGTGGAAGCCCGCGATATCGCAACTGCCGCGATTGAGGGCTGACAGGGCTTCTACAGGACTGCTGTATTGCAGATCCAGCTGAATCTCACTGAGCGCTTTCGGTAGTAAGGCGACCGCGTAGCCGTGGCTGGCTTGTATGCGCAACACCGGCGAGACACCCGCCATGGCTTTATGGATTTCCAGGTTAAGCTCTGAGGCAATATTGGCCATTTGCGGTTGAAACCGGGCCATGACGCGCTGCTCTGCCCAGAGTAATTTCTCCCCCAGCAGGGTCAATTCAGCCCCGCGGCCCCGGGACATGGTGACCAGATCGGTACCAAAAAAGCCGGACCACTTCTGCAATAAATTCCAGGCATGGCGATAAGAGATGCCTGCGGCCTTGGCCGCCAGGGTTAATTTCTTGTGCTCAAAGATGGCCTGCAGTAATGAAAATAATTGCGGTTCGAGGGTGTTGCCCGCCTCATCCCGAAACGTCCAGCCGGGGTCGATATGAATTTGTTTCGTCGTCACAACAGCTGCCTCTCGAGGGTGTACCCGGGTTGTTAAAGGTACAGGAGTGATAAAGGTAAAACTGGCAAAGGTAGAGGGTCGATAAAGGTACAACATATCTTCCAGGGTCGATATTATAGTAAATAGGCACAAAAATGCATATTTTACAAAGTTCTAGCCAGTGATACTTTAGCCTCAGTTGATCATCATAAAGGCATTTAAATATGAACTCTAATGCATATAAGGGTGTTGCCATGGCGAGTCTTGTGAACACTGACTTTCTGCCAAACGCTAAAATGTCTTCCCCTAAGCCTGCTGCAGCCGAAGCGGCTGGTATGTCAGCCCGGCCCGGCCCGGATCAAGCGCACAGCGTGCCTCATCCCCATAGCCTGGCTCTAACCCACCTTTCCGCACAAACCGAACTGCAGGAAGTCGCCGTAGCTCTGTGCATTAACGGCATTTGCCAGGCCGTCATGATGGTATCCCCAAACGATCTGGAAGCCTTTGCTGTAGGGTTTTGCATCAGTGAAGGGTTCATCACGGGGACACATGACATTTTGTCCATCGACTGTGAAGCTCAGCCTTTGGGCTGGCAAGTGGACCTCACCGTGCTGGCCTCCTGCGAATACCAACTGAAAGACCGAAAACGCCTGATGGCCGGCCCCAGTGGCTGTGGGTTGTGCGGTATCGATTCGCTTGAGGCGGCTATGAATCAAGATAGCCTGGTTAAGCGCGAGACCACCTCTGGGGTTATGGCGCCCAGTTTTGACACCATAGAGTGCGCCAAGCACACCCTGGGTGCACTGCAAAAGCAATATCGATACGCCCGTGGCCATCACAGTGCCGCCTTGTTCAGCCATCACCACGGTGCAGAGGCGTTGGTGATCAGTGAAGACGTCGGTCGCCATTCGGCCCTGGACAAATTGATCGGCAAAGCCTCCCTGGAACAGCAGCCTCTGAACACCGGGTTTGCCATGCTCACCAGCCGCTGCAGCCACGATCTGGTGATTAAGTGCGCGCGCGCAGGGATTGCTTGTCTGGTGACTTTGGCGCCGCCCACCAACCTGGCTGTGCAGTCGGCCGCACAGTCGGGGGTGCTGTTGTTTTGTTTTCAGCAATCAGAGCTTAAACGCTTCGCCTGATAATACTTGTGAGCGGTTGAGGATGTCATAGGCCGGCTTTAGGACCAGGTCTCATGGCACGACAGCAGCGTTTTTATTGGCGTTCACAACGTTTTGATCGACCGTCATTATTTTTTTCGAGAGACACAACATGAGTCACCGCCACGACGACAGCCAGCGCAATCCTTCTAACAGCCACCCCGAGGAGCCGGTGCCATACCCCCATCCGGCCGGCGGCTGGGGCGCCTTAAAAAGTTCGGCGAAGCATTTGATCCAGAGCGAAGATGCCGCCAAGGGCGTCAAAACTCTGTTAAAAGCCAATCAGCCGGGTGGATTTGATTGTCCGGGTTGCGCCTGGGGGGAAGAGCCGACGGCGGGTAAAATTGATTTTTGTGAAAATGGGGTCAAGGCTGTCGCCTGGGAAGTGACCAGCAAGCGCGCCGACGCCGACTTTTTTGCGCGTCACAGCCTGGCAGAGCTGCGCAGCTGGAGTGATTACGCGTTAGAGAAAAGCGGTCGCCTGTGCGAGCCGATGTTTTACGACGGTGAGCACGACCACTATCAACCGGTCAGCTGGGGTCGGGCTTTCCAACTGATTGCCGGGGAATTGAACGCGCTTGCGTCACCCGATGAGGCGCTGTTTTATACCTCGGGTCGCGCCAGTAATGAAGTGGCCTATCTGTATCAACTGTTTGGGCGGGCTTTTGGCACCAACAATTTTCCCGACTGTTCGAACATGTGCCACGAAGCGTCCGGGGTAGGGCTGGGGCTGAGCATCGGTACCGGCAAAGGCACCGTGACTATGCACGACTTTGAGCAGGCTGAAGCCATTTTTGTGTTTGGGCAGAACCCGGGCACCAACCACCCGAGGATGCTCGCCACCCTGCGCAAGGCGGCAAAGCGCGGCGCCCAGGTGGTGGCCATCAACAATCTGAAAGAGCGCGGCTTACAAAGGTTCTCGGACCCACAAAGCCCGAAAGAGATGCTCATTGGCAGCAGTACCGCCATCAGCCAGCACTACGTTACCCCGCGGCTGGGGGGTGACATGGCGCTGCTGCGGGGCATGGCCAAATTTCTGTTTGAACAGGAACAGGAACAGGATCAGACCGACAAGGGTGCGGATACCCAGGGGGTGATAGACCGGGATTTTATCGCTCAACATTGCGATAACTTTGACGCTTATGAAGCTGTGGTCAAAGCAACGCCCTGGGCGAAAATCATCGCCCAAAGCGGACTGGAACAGCAGGAGATCGAAAAGCTCGGCCGCATTTATATGAGTAGTGAACGCAGTATTTTCACCTGGGCCATGGGCATTACCCAGCACCGGCATTCTGTTGCCACGGTGCGGGAGCTGGTGAACCTGCTGCTGATGAAAGGCAACATCGGCAAACCCGGTGCAGGCGCCTGTCCTGTGCGCGGTCATTCCAACGTCCAGGGCAATCGCACCGTCGGTATCAACGAGCGCCCCCCGGCTGAACTTTTGGACGCCTTACAGCAGCGCTATGACTTTGCCATTCCCCGGCAGCAGGGTTTGAACACCGTCGAATCCATTCAGGCGATGCTGGATCACAAGGCCAGGGTCTTCATCGGGCTGGGGGGAAATTTTGCGGCCGCCACCCCCGACACGGCCCAGACGCACCGCGCGCTGAGCCATTGCGCGCTCACCGTCCACATCAGTACCAAGCTCAATCGCAGCCACGTGATCACCGGCCAAAAAGCCCTGATCCTGCCCTGTCTTGGGCGCACGGAAATCGACCGGCAAGCGAGCGGTGAGCAAATCATCACGGTCGAAGATTCCATGAGCATGGTGCACAGTTCGCAGGGCAGCAATGAACCCGCTGCGCCATCGCTGCGCTCTGAAACCGCGATTGTGGCGGGGATTGCCCAGGCCACGCTGAGGGCAACCCGACAGCCTGCGGCCCACCTCAGCTGGTTGTCGCTGGCGGATGATTATCAACTGATCCGGGAAGAAATCAGCCAGGTGCTGCCCGGGTTTGAAGATTTTAATGAGCGCATCCGGCAAAAACGCGGTTTTCATCTGACCAATTCGGCCGCGTTGCGCGAGTGGCGTACAGCCACTCAGCGGGCTGTCTTTTCCGACAGTGCGTTACCGGAGGCATTGATGCACGAGCAGGATCAGCAGCACCGCGCCGCGAACACGGGTTTTACGCTGCAGACTTTGCGCTCACACGATCAATACAACACCACCATCTACGGCATGAACGATCGTTATCGAGGCATCAGTGGCGAGCGCAATGTGTTGTTCATGAACCCGGACGACATTAAGCAACAAGGCTTAACACCCGGCGACCGGGTGGACATCACCACGGTGAATCAGCCGGACAGTGACAACCGTTTGCGCCAGGTCAAAGGCTTTAAAGTGGTTGAGTTTCAAATCCCCAGGGGCTGCCTGGCCGCCTACTATCCGGAGACCAATCCGCTGGTGCCGCTTGACAGTGTGGCGGAAGGCTGTGGCACACCGACGTACAAATCCATTGCCGTGCAATTAACGCCAGGTATCCGTCAGGAGTGAGAGTCACAGTGAAGTGCCTTCATTAGGCGTTACCCAGCCGTCATTTCGTTGTGTGCAGCGCCGTTAAAACCAATACGACCATGGTAGCTTCTCCATCCGTTTGATTCGATGAGTCGCCGTATCATCAAATGGGACTGAGCAGGCTGCCCCCATCGACCACCAAAGACGTTCCGGTCATGTAGGAGCCGGCATCACTGGCCAGCAACAGCAGAGGCCCATTTAATTCGTGGAACTCTCCCAGACGTTGAGGAACCAGACGGGCAATGTAGGCTTTACCCCGTTCTGTGCTGAACTCACTTTCGTTAATCGCTGACGCGAAATAGCCGGGATACAGGCTGTTGACGCGAACACCGTAGCGGGACAACTCCAGGGCCATGTTTTTGGTGAGCTGGGCAATGGCCGCTTTGGAGACGTTGTAGTCGGCTTTTAGAAGACCCGTGCACAAACTGTAAATAGAGCCGGTGTTGATGATGGAGCCTTTACCGCTCGCTTTCATACGGATAGCGGCGTGTTTGGCGACCCGCCAGGCGCCTTTTAAATTGACGTCCAGCACATACCCCCAGTCGTCTTCGTCCAACTCTGTGAAACGGGTGGGGGCTGAGCTGATGCCCGCGTTGTTCACCAAAATGTCGAGGGAGTCGATCATTCCGTCCAGTTGTGCAAAGGCCTTGTTGACACTGTCGGCATCGGTGACGTCCATCTCCAATGCCTGCGCTTTTCCACCATTAGCAATTAGGGTTTCAACCAATTGTTGCAGTTTATCGACCCGCCGTGCTGCAACGATGACTTCGGCACCTGCGTCTGTCATGATCTCGGCAAAGTGAGCGCCGAGTCCGCTGGAGGCGCCAGAGATGAGTACGGTTTTTCCCTCCAGCGACAGCAGGTTTTGAATGGATGGTGACATGGGTGTATTTCTCCTGACGGCAGTTTTGTTTTCAGTATGGCGTGTGTTGGGAGTTACAGGTCGCGATCGATAAACGGGCAATAATCGCCGCTGTAGATGTCCCTGCTGATCAGCAGCTTCATGATCTCTGAGGTACCGGCATAGATACGGGTCACACGGGCATCTGTGTACATCCGGGAAATGGGGTACTCGTCCATATAGCCGGCACCACCATGCAGCTGAACGCCTTCATCCACGACTTTGCACAACAATTCTGTGGTGAGGTACTTGGCTTTGGCGGCGTCCACTGCGGTGAGTTGGTCAGCATTGACGGCTTTTACGCATTGATCAATGAACACCTGTTGCATATCCAGTTGAGCCCGCAAGTCAGCCAGTTGGAACTGGGTATTCTGAAAGTCACACAGCTGTTTCTGGAACAGCTTTCTTTGTTGGGTAAATTCCACGGTGATATCGAACGCTTTTTGGGCGGCAGCCAAAGCTTCTACTGCCGAGATTAAACGCTCTTCCGCCAGTGCTTCCATCAGTTGTGATAATCCCTTGCCCTCTACACCCAGTAGGTTTTCCTTTGGGATTTTTACGTCAGCAAAGAACAGCTCCGCGGTATCCTGGCCTTTTTTGCCCATTTTCTTAAGGTTGGCACCGCGCTCAAACCCGGCCATACCCCGCTCGACAAGAAACAGGCTAACGGCACGAGGGTTATTCAGCGGATCAGTTTTGGCAGCAACGATCACCAGGTCGGCGTTGATGCCGTTGGAGATATAAGTTTTACTGCCGTTCAGTAGATAATGATCGCCCTGGTCGATAGCGGTACTGCGCATACCGGCCAAATCGCTGCCGGCATCGGCTTCGGTCATGGCAACGGCTAGAATGGTGTCACCGCTGACGCATTTGGGCAGAAAGCGCTGTTGTTGTTCCGGGGTGCCAAACCGTTTCAGGTAAGGCGCAACCAAACGGCTATGCAACGTAGAATACCAATCGGCACACAGCGCGTACTGGGTTTCCTCAATCATGATTTGTTCAAAGCGAAAGTCGGGGTCACCCAGTCCGCCAAAAGCTTCATCGGCCCAGGTGCAGAGGAAACCGTTGGCGCCGGCTTTTAAGAAAGCTTCACGATCGACAATCCCCTGTTCGCGCCACTGCTCCATGTGGGGCTGGATTTCCTGATGCAAAAACTTGCGATAGGCATGCCGAAACATGCCTTGCTCTTCAGTAAAATCACGCTTAAACATCACTTTTCCCTCCAGCCGTTTACACGATCTGCCCGCTGTTGATGGTGATCTTTTATATTTGTATATGAATAGCCTAAGCCCAGATGCGGTGCCTGTTATTCAATCAGGCGCACAGCCTGCCTGGCCAAGGGTGAGACCAATGCGCCCATTTGCACGGCTTTTTCACTGGAGGCGTTACCGCCCTGTGCACGCTTTTTAACCCCTTGTAATATGGCGGCAAAGCGGAAAAAACTGAACACCAGGTAAAAATTCCAGTGTTCAATGCCGTCTAGCCCCATGCGTTCACAGTACTGTGCCACGTATTGTTCTTCGCTGGGAATACCCAAGGCTGCACGATCTACACCCCCCAAGCCTGACATCACGCCGGAGCTTTCCATGCGTAATTGCATGCACTGGTAGGCGAGATCCGCAAAGGGATGCCCCAACGTCGACAGTTCCCAGTCTACCAGGGCCAACACTTGCGGTTTTTCGCGGTGGAACATCATGTTGTCCAGACGAAAATCTCCATGTGCGAGGGCAATACGACCATCATCGGCGGGCATATTGGCCGGTAACCATTCCATCAAGGTTTCCATTTCCGCAATGGTTTGCGTTTCTGATGCCCGGTATTGTGTGCTCCAGCGGCCAATTTGGCGCTCGAAGTAGTTGCCGGGTTTGCCGTAGTCACTGAGACCGACTGCCTCAATGTCAACCGAGTGCAGGGCCGCCAGCACTCGGTTCATTTCGGTGTAAATGGCGGCGCGATTTTGTGGCGTTTCTTCGGGCAGGGACGGATCCCACATCACCCGACCGTCGATGTACTCCATCAGGTAGAACATGCTGCCAATCACACTGTCGTCTTCGCACAGGTGATACGCTTTGGCGACCGGGACGCCAGTACCCGCAAGCGCGGCAATCACCCGATACTCGCGGTCGACGGCGTGCGCGGATTTCAGCAGTTCACCAGGTGGCTTGCGGCGCAATACGTATTTGCCGCTGGCTGCGTGCAGCAGAAAGGTGGGATTGGACTGTCCTCCGGAAAATTTTTCGGCTGTGATCGGGCCTTTAAACCCCACCACGTGTTGCTCCAGATACAGGGCCAGTTTGTCGGTATCGAAGGCAAAGGCAGTTTGATGAGATTCGCTCATGGTTCGATCCTTACTGGTCGGCGTAGCGGTCGATGATTTTTTTACCCAATGCCATCTGATGGACCTGATCGGGTCCATCGGCCTGACGGCACCAGCGGGCATAATTGAACGCTTCGGCCATGAAGTAGTCTTCTGTCAAGCCACCCGCGCCGTGCATTTGCATGCAGCGGTCAATGACAGTTTGAACCAGCAGCGGAACGGTAGTCTTGGTGGCGGCAATCATGTCCACTGAAGCCGCTACACCTTCTTCATCAATTTTGTGGCTGGTACGCAGTACCAGCAAGCGTGCCATTTCGATTTCCGAGAAACTTTTTGAAATTTCTTCACGCACGGACTGGTGTTTGCTCAGGGTGCGGCCGAAAGTTGTACGGCTAGCGGCCCGTTTACAGGCCAATTCCAAAGAGCGTTGTGCGGAGCCGATCAAGCGCATGCAATGGTGCATACGGCCTGGACCGAGACGCCCTTGTGCAATTTCGAAACCACGACCTTCACCTAGCAAAACATTTTCCAGTGGCACCCGCACGTTGTCAAAAACAATCTCCGCATGACCGATGGGAGCGTCGTCGTAACCGAGCGTGGTGAGCGGGCGGATCAGGGTAATGCCCGGGGTGTCTTTAGGCACCAGCACCTGAGTTTGCTGCAGGTGTCGGCTGGGATTCTGCGGATCGGATTTGCCCATCACAATAAAAATTTTGGTGCGCTCGTACATGGCGCCGGTGATAAACCACTTGCGACCATTGAGTACCCACTCGTCGCCGTCCTTTTTGATTTCCAGTTGGATGTTGGTGGCGTCACTGGAAGCTACCTGAGGCTCGGTCATGGCATAAGAGGATCGAATTTCACCGGCCAGCAGCGGCTTAAGCCACTTGTCCTGCTGTGCCTGGGTGGCGTAATTCATAAACACCTCCATGTTGCCGGTGTCCGGTGCGTTACAGTTAAACACCTCCGGCGCCCAGATGACACGTCCCATTTCTTCGGCCAGTGGCGCGTAATCAAAAAACGACAAGCCGCCATGCTCGCAGTATTGCGCATGGTCTTCTGGCACAAACAGGTTCCACAGTCCGGCGGCTTTGGCTTTTTCTTTCAGTTCGTCCATTAGCGGCAGCGGTGCAAAGCGGTTTTCGGCACGGTGTAGCTGCTCGGCGTAGGCCGTTTCATTGGGGTAAATATGCTCATCCATAAAAGTCTTAAGCTTGGCCAGCAGCAGCTGGGATTTTTCGCTGTGTTGAAACATAGGGTCTCTCCGCCTAGGAAAAGGTAATCGCTGATGGTGTGTGGTTGGACCGTAAATGACTGATGTCGTTAAAACTGTCCATGCTGAATTCGCGACCGTTGTACAGCAGCTTGCTGCAACTGCTGTTTTTGATCTGCAGGGTAATATTGCGGGTAGTGGCGTGATCGAGCTTCAGAACCTCGGCCAGTATCACCGAAATGGGTCCTCCGGAGCTCACCACCAGGGTGCGCTTGGCTTCAGTTTGATACGCAAACTCAAAACCTACCTGGATGCGCTGGCAAAACGCTTTCCAGCTGTCTTGCCCATCGTCCGCAATGCGGCCGTCCATCCAGAAGGTCAAGGCCTGTTTCATATTGACATAGTAGTCTCGTTTGGCGTGACCGGTGTCCTGCCACAACGCCGGGTGTTGCTCCCGCAAGGGATCCAATATCCCTTGAAAGTGGTATTCGTTCAACCCGGCATGGTGCTCCAGAGGCATATCGAGACCATGCCCTCGCAACAGGCCTTCAGCCGTTTGCCGGTGGCGGACCATGGTACCGGTGACAATACGGTCAAACTCGATGCCTGACTGGCGCCAGTGCTCACCGAGCCAAACGGCCTGTTGCTGACCGAGTTCGCTTAGCTGGTCATAATTCTTCGAGCCGAAGGACGCTTGTCCGTGTCGGATCAGGGTGATTTCCGCCATCGTATACACTCATTCTTTTCGATCTGAAGGCTGTTGTTTGGAAGGCAGTATAGAATCTGTTATATAATCATTCTAATTTATTTAAGTGATGTATTAGAATTGATTTAATAAATGTTGAGAGGTGGCCCATGCGGTTGGAAAAAGTCGATCTGAATTTGTTTGTGGTGCTGGATGCTTTGTATAAAGAACAGAGTGTGACCAAAGTGGCACTGCTGTTGAATTTGACCCAGCCTGCGGTCAGTAATGCGTTGAGTCGTTTGCGCAAACTGTTTGATGATCAGCTGTTTGTGCGGACCCCGGAGGGCATGTTGCCAACCCCGGTGGCGGATAATGTGATCGCTGATGTCCGCAAGGCGCTGGCATTGCTGGGACGCAGCATCCTCTCCAACACCAGATTTCATCCTGCTCAGTCCGAAAAGCTGTTTCGTCTGGGCATGAACGATCTCGCAGAATCTTTGCTGTTGCCCAAATTACGTTTGCGGATAAAGCAGGAGGCGCCGGAAATCACTGTCCAGAGTTATTACATTGACCGGACCATGGCCACCGAAGACCTCAAATCCGGGGGGCTTGACCTGTTGCTGGATGTGCCCGCAGTCAATGCAAAAGAGTTTAACCATGTGCCGCTGGCGCAATTACCCTACGTGGTGGCGATGCGCAAAAAACATCCGCTGTCGAAGCTGGATTTGACTCTGGAGGGGTTTCTGGACAGTGAGCACCTGCACGTGTCCAGTCGACGCAAGGGGCGTGGTCAGATGGACATTGCCCTGCATGCCCTGGGGCAGCGGCGCAACATCAAAATGCGGGTGCAAAGTTATCTGGTGGCCATCGAGATCGCGAGTCAGACCGATTTGCTGTGGACAGCCCCGAAAGTGCTGGCGGAAAAGTCCGGTTTACACACCAGTGCGGTTCCTTTTAATGTGGAGCCTCTGAGCTGGAATTTATACTGGCATAAAAACGCCGATCTGGATCCCGCATCGCAATGGATACGGCAGTTACTGATGGAGGTGGTGAGCGAGGTGCTGGGGCAGCCCTGAAGCGGATGGGTTAATACACCCGAGGGCAGGGGGCAGTCATCGTGTTCTGATTACCCTTGCTTCAACGGCGAAAATAACCAGCCTTCTCCGGCAAAAGTAGTATAAATCTACAACGGCTATTGATCCACAAGGAGTAAGAATTCATAAGTAGTAGGATTCCACTGATGCAGGCGTATAATTGGAGCGCAAACGCCTTGGGGGTCACCTGTTAACGGAATCCAATATGGCCAATACAACGAATACTGATACTTTTGCCCCATTTTTCAGCCTGCAGAAGCCTCTTCATACACTGCCAGACTTCAGTCAGGTGCGCAGTGCCAATCTGGCCTATTTCCCTCAATTAGTGACTTCCCTGGGGGGAGATTATCAAGCGCTGCTGGAGCAACACGGTATTGCCCCCCGCCTGATCGAAGACGCCAACAGTTTCATTGACTGCCAGTCCTATGTGAATCTATATGAGCAATGCGCCAGAGAGTTGAAAGATCCGTTGTTCGGCCTGCATCTGGCGCAACATCAGCAGGCTGATACCTACGGAACGGTGGTCGCGCTGTGCCGGGCAGCCAGTACGGTGCGTGAGGCCTTGACCTGTTTGATTGACTTTATTCCGGTGGTGCACTCTTCGGAAAGTGTGCTGGAGCTGGTGCCGGGCAGCCTGACTTCCGAGCTTCGCTGGATGGCTCGTTCCGGTTTTTCCAGCAACACCCAGGCTAACTATCAAGGGCTGTTACTTAATCTCAAAACGCTGCGGGAAATAGGTGATACTTCCTTTCAGCCAGAATATGTCTGTATTCCGGGAAGCCTTCCTCCCGAGCTGGTGGAGGAGTTTGAGGCGATTATTGAGTGCCCCCTAAGGGTGGGTACTGGTATCTCCTGTATTGGTTTTCCGACAAATTGGCTGGACCAGCCGGTGCTTAGCGCCAACTCGCCTCTGTACCAGTTGTTGTACGGTTACCTGTTCCGGCTCAAGGGCCTGCCTCGCCAGACCATTCTGGAGCGGGTGAATGTGTTTGTGGCCCGGGGGTTGAGCACTGCGGACCTTTCTATGGAGTCCTGTGCGAAACATTTGGGTATGTCCCCCCGATCTTTGCAGTTGCGCCTGCAGGCCGTCGGTAAAAGCTATTCCGAGGTGGTGGAATATCACCGGCTGGAACGGGCCAAGTGTATCTTGAGAAATGACACCTGCCCGGTGGCGGCGGTGGCCGATCAGCTGGGATATTCCGAACGCACCAGCTTTGGCAGGGCGTTTAAACGCTGGACGGGCATGTCACCCCAACAATACCGACGGGCACAGCAATAATTCTTATCCCGAATTCTTCTATACCGTAACCCTTCTTTTTCTGGCATTGTCATACCCGTCTCTCGGTGCGCATTGCGTAAAATGCATCATATTATGCGCTAAATGACTAACCGGGCATCCCCCGGCCTCCTAAAATGATCAACATCGATGACTAATAACAAGTCCGGACGCTGACGTGGGGCTGAACCTGCCAGCCGAGGCCGTAAACCTTACCTGAAAGAGATGCTAGACATGACCGATTTGACTCTGGACTGTACCGATCTGGACAACCACATGGGCGTGCCCATTCAACCTGCACGTATGCGTGAACCCTTTGCCAATATGGATTTCCGTCGCTGGGTGCAGGCGATGCATTACCCGAACCGTCTTCACTATGATCTGGATTACGCCCAAGAGAGCCGCTTTGGTCGTATGGTTGCTCCGCAATCACTGCCGGTGGCGATGGACGATGCGCACGGCACCGGTCCTTCCTGTGTGGGGTTTATCCCGGAGTCCCATCTGGTGTTTGGGGGTGATGAATGGTGGTTCCACGGCCCGCGGGTGTTTGCCGGAGATATGTTGCACAACCACCGGGTGCCGGTGGACTACGTCGTTAAAGACACCAAGTTTGCTGGGCCTACCTGTTTCCAGCGTGGCGATAACTACTATTACAATCAGGAAGGTGACTTGATCGCGACTCAGCGCTCCACCGCCATCCGCTACCGTCCCGACCTGGCCCGGGAAATGGCCAGTGAAAATGACGATCGACAGGATGATCCAGTTTGGGACGATGAAGAGCTGGCCAAACTGGAAGATCAAAAGTTTGAATGGATCAAAATGCTGCACGATCTGGGGCATGGCAAGCGCTACTGGGAAGATGTGCAGGTGGGAGACAGCTTGCCGACGCGGGTTATCGGTCCTCACAGTATTGCCAGTTTTTCCACCGAGTGGCGCGCTTACCTGTTTACCATTTGGTGCGGCGTGAAACGTCGTACCGATCTGGATATGGAAGCGTTGGGCTTTACCGGGGATATGGCTGGCAAAGAACAGGATCCTGTGCTGGAGCTGGAAAACCCGGAGATGACCGACGGTGCCTACATCGGGCCATCGCGGGGCCATCTGTTCCCACGCTACGCTCGCCAGATTGGTATGCCGCGCGGTTACGGCTATGGTGCGTCCATGGGTGCCTGGATTTTGGACTATCTTGCCGGCTGGGCCGGGGAGTGGGGCTTTGTGGTTCACTCCGAATGCGCGTATCGGGGGCCTTCATTTACTGGCGATATCACCATTATGACGGCCGATGTGGTAGACAAGATGGTGGATGACGAAGGGCGCCATCTGGTGCAGGTGAAATTTAAAATGGTCAACCAGCAGGGCGTCACCTCGGCCACGGCGACGGCTGAGATTGAGCTGCCCACCAAATAATCTCAGAGGACCACATAATTTCAAACGACCAACAGGGCACATAACGGTAACCGTGCGCATAACGATAACAACGCATTTGGAGATATCTGTATGACAGAGCGACGATTCGATGGCCGGGTGGCGGTCATTACCGGGGCCGGCCGTGGCTTGGGGCGTGAATATGCCCTACTGCTGGCCGCCAAAGGCGCCAGGGTTGTTGTCAACGATGTAGGTGGCACTATGGCCGGTGGCGATACTGATGACCGGCCCGCTGACAGCGTGGTGCAGGAGATCCGCGCTGCCGGCGGGGAGGCCATCGCCAATACCGATTCGGTGGCAACGCCGGCCGGTGGGCAGGCCATTATTCAGGCCGCTATGGATCACTATGGGCGCGTTGATATCCTGATTCACAACGCCGGTAACGTGCGTTACGGATCTCTGGAAGAGCTGTCACAGGACGATTTTGAATCCGTCGTGGATGTGCACCTGATGGGCGCCTTTCATGTCGTCCGCCCGGCGTTTCCGATCATGGCCAAAGCCGGTTATGGTCGTGTGGTACTGACTTCCTCCATCGGCGGTATCTATGGCACCCACAATGTCGCCAACTACGGGGTCTCCAAAGCCGGCACCATCGGCCTGAACAATGTCATTGCCATCGAAGGCTCTGATAAAGGCATCAAGAGCAATGTCATCTTGCCCGGGGCGGTCACCCGCATGGCCGATGGCCTGGATACTTCCCAATACCCACCGATGGGTGCCGATATGGTGTCCCCGGTGGTGGGCTGGCTGGCTCATGAGTCCTGCAGTGTCAGCGGTGAGTTGTACATTTCGATTGCCGGGCGTGTCGCTCGTGCCCTGGTGGCCGAGACAGAAGGTGTCTATCGCCCGAACTGGTCTATTGACGAGGTGGCCGACAATATCGATGCCATCCGCAATACCGATAATCTATGGTTGCTGCCACCGGTTCCCTCCGGATACATGGACCACCTGGAGAAGAGTTTCCAGATGGCGCGTGATGGAATGGAGAAATAAACACACAAAGCAGAAACCGTGTTCATAACAAACTGGACACAGATAACAAAAGCTTAGGAGAGGTGATAGCTATGGGAACGCTGACGGGAAAGGTCGCTGTTGTTACCGGCGCGAGTCGCGGTATAGGCAAGGGCATCGCGCTGGCTTTGGGAGAAGCCGGCGCAACGGTGTACGTTACAGGCCGGACGGTAACGAAAGGTGAATACCCATTGCCGGGTACCGTCGGAGAGACGGCGGAAGAGGTGAGCCGTCGTGGCGGACAGGGTGTCGCCGTCCAGGTGGATCACGGTAATGATGAACAGGTAG
This sequence comes from Pseudomaricurvus hydrocarbonicus, assembly GCF_011602365.1. Classification (GTDB taxonomy): domain Bacteria; phylum Pseudomonadota; class Gammaproteobacteria; order Pseudomonadales; family Cellvibrionaceae; genus Pseudomaricurvus; species Pseudomaricurvus hydrocarbonicus. Next base: position 145,298 of record NZ_JAAONZ010000016.1, on the reverse strand, counting down.
CCGCTCTGTTTGAGCAGGTGAAGCGCGAGCAGGGGCGCCTGGATATCCTCGTTAACAATGCCTTTTCGCTGCCCGATGACCTGACGGAAGTCAAAGGTTTTTGGGAGAAGCCGCTCTCCAACTGGGAGATGATTGATGTCGGTGTGCGCTCCAACTTTGTGGCAGCGTGGCACGCCGCTCAGATTATGGCACCACAGAAAAGTGGTTTGATTGTAGCGATCTCCGGCTATACCGGTGTTGCCTACACCTACGGTGTCGTGTTTGGCACCAGCAAGTCGGCGGTTGATCGCATGTCCCGGGATATGGCGGTGGAATTAAAACCGCATCAGGTTGCGTCGCTGTCTTTGTGGCAGGGGCTGACGCTCACCGAGCGGGCCGAGCGCAACCTGGCCAACATTCCCGGACTCAAGGAGGGTGCTGCTACCCGACCGGCCGATGGTTGCTCCCCCGAGTTTCCCGGACGGGTCATTGTCGCCCTGGCCAGTGACCCGGAGGTGATGCGTCACTCCGGCGGCACGTTCATTACGGCAGAAATGGCCGCTGAGTATGGGGTCAAGGATGTTGACGGCCGGGAGATTCCGTCGCTGCGAGAGACCCGGGGAGCGCCCATTTGGCAGCCGGTGTAATGGCAATGTCAGTAGTAAGGTCACTTACCTTGGTTGAGAATGGCTGAACGTCTGCTCTAACGACAATCATAAAAACAGCAACAGGTATCAAAATGTCGAATTCGAATACTCAGCAGCAAATGCAACGCTTGCAACAAATGTTGGACCGCCAGGATATTTACGATTGTCTGGTGCGTTTCAGTCGTGGCATGGATCGCTTTGACCGCGATTTGTTTTTGTCAGCCTTTCATCAAGACGCGCTGCTGTCGGCGGGCGAGTATGTGGCCGGGCCGGCAGAGATATACGACTGGGCCAAAGACCTGCATGAACACGGTCAAAGCGCCACTCAGCACAATCTGCTTAACCATACCTGTGACATTGAGGGCGATACGGCCCACAGCGAAATCTATTATCAGTTTGTCGGGCGCAATCGAGACGACTCTAACTGGGTTGCCGGAGGGCGATACATTGATCGACTGGAACGTCGAGAGGGCGAGTGGAAGATTGCCTTTCGAACCAATGTGATTGAGTGGTCTGGTAGCTTGCCCACCCTGCCTATCCCGTTTGCGGATGTGGCGGATTTGCACCTCAACGGAGTGAGTTCACGTACGCAAGAGGATCCCTCCTACAGCCGTCCGCTTAAGAATCATCGGGACCTGAAGTCCCCCGCCGAAGGTTGACAAACGGGCCAAGCCGTTTCCTGAGCGCAGGTTGTTTGGGGGTAAAAAACCGATTTTTTTGCCCCCCAAGTTTATCGTTCCCAACGATATGACCAATTTTCACACTCGATTTTTTATCACAGCCGCCCTGAAGTTCAACCAATTCTAAAACAACAACAATGAAACATCATACCGGAGAGCCCATGAACGACTCAGTATTTCGCAGCTCAATTCCCTCCCACATAAAGTGCCTGGTCAGAGCGACCCAACAGGCGATGCCGGCCAGCGTGCTGGCCTGCTCCCTATTTTTGTCACCGCAGCTATTGGCACAGCAAGCAGCCGTGCTGGAAGAGGTCACGGTGACAGCCCAGCGTCGTGCTGAAAAATCCGAGGATGTGCCGATCAGCATTACCGCCATCAGTGCAGATATGCTGGGCAAAGGTGATGTGCAACAGCTCAGTGACATTATGAAGCTGACACCGGGTCTGCGTTTTGATAATCAGGGTTCCCTGGCTCAGCCGACCATTCGTGGGGTGGGCACTGCGGTGGCGGTTTCCGGTGGCGGCTCCAATGTGGGCATCTACACCGACGGGTTTTTGTCTCCCAACCCGTTCTTTGTCGATTCAGAATTGCTAAACGTCGAAAGTGTGCAGGTACTTAAAGGGCCGCAAGGCACCCTGTTCGGTCGCAACTCCACCGGTGGCGCCATTCTGGTGACGACCGTCAAACCTGACAGTGATCCCCGTGCGGAAGCAGAGTTTGCCTACGGCAGCTACGACACCAAGAGCGCGAAACTGTACGCCACCGGTGGACCCAGTGACGACCTGGCTTTTGATCTGGCAGCGCAAGTTCGCCAGAGTGATAACTTTGACGACAATATTACCACCGGCAGTGATGAAGCGGCTGCCTATGACAATTGGATGGTGCGTCTGGGGGCGCGCTGGGACATCAATGATCAGACGTCGTTGATTGTTCGCTACACCCATACCGATACCGACAACCGCACGGCCGTAACTCCCAATGGCTTCGAAGAGGATGGGCGGATATACAGTTCGGCCTTATTTTGGGGCGGGCAGGTGGCCACGGATCCGGATCAGGTTTCGGTGAACTTTCAGCCGGAGTTTCTGGCTGAAAGTGACGTTTACCAGATGACGTTGGAGCATCAGCTGGAGGGGGCTGTGTTGACCTCCTATACCCAGTATCGGCGTGAGCGTACCCATAATGAAATGGACTTTGATTTCTCTTCGGCAACTTTTTTTCATTACAAGTACGACGTTAACAGTGACATCTTCACGCAGGAATTTTTGCTGGCATCAGACTCGGGCAGTGCGCTGCAGTGGACCACGGGTTTGTTTTTGTTTATGGATGACAACGAGTTTACTGACAATCAGGCCGATCAGGGCGCTGGCTTTGTTCTCAATGGTGGCTCCGGTACCGACTCCCGCTCTATCGCGGCCTTTGGTGATGTGACCTATGCATTGATGGACCGTCTGTTTTTAACCGGTGGTTTGCGCTTGAGCTATGACAAAACCCAGGACGCTTACCTGACGGTTGCTGCTGACGGACTGGGAGGCATTACTCAACAGGATGTGGACGATATCAGTGATACCAATCTGACCCCCCGGGTTGTAATGCGCTATACCCCTACGGACAACTCCAGTGTCTATGCATCCTACACACAGGGCTTTAAAGCCGGTTTACTGAATGTGGGGAGCACCAGTGTTGATGGTATCGATGTCGACCCTGAAGAAATTCGCGCTTATGAAGTGGGTTACAAGTATGCCTCCAACGAGCTGACGTTTGATGTGGCTGCTTTCTACTATGATTATCAGGATCTGCAAGTGGCGACCTACGATGGCCCCAAAAGCCTCATCGAAAATGCGGCTGACTCGCGGGTGTACGGTATGGATGCGCAATTGCGGCTCGCCCTGACTCATGAATTAAGTGTGAACGTGGGTGGCGCTTACGTGAATGCAGAGTATGAAAACTTTGACCGTTCGCAGGCCTGGGAACAATGCCTGGCGTTTACGGGGTGCGCTGGTTCACCCTATGGCATTTTTGTTCCTGGCTACGTTGAAGCGGCGGGGTTCCAGATGCAGCGCTCTCCAGAGTTAACCGCCAACCTCGGCGTCAGCTATTCCACCCTGATCGCCGGGGGCACTTTGGATCTCTCCAGTACCTTCTATTACACCTCTGACTTTTATTTTGATTCTTCAGAGCAGTTCGAGCAGGATTCTTATGAGTTATTAAGTGCTCGTGCGCAGTGGACGGCACCGTCAGAGCGTTATTCGGTCGCAGTGTATGGGGACAACTTGACGGATGCCGAGTATCGCACCCAGGTATTACCGCAACAGCTGGGTGCCATGTCCATGTGGGGAGCACCTGCTACCCTGGGAATCTCGCTCAACGTAAAGCTGAATTAGGCAAGTGCAGTAACCGAAACACAGTAGTCGTCGAGATTTTCTGTGTTTCGGTTACTTCGAGTGGGACTCCAGTTGAAGTTTGTGAATTTTGGCAAACATCAATCGCCTCTTAAAGGGGGCTCGGCAATGCGGATCATGGTAGCCAATTTTAGTAAGGGCAGGCGTTTTCATCCTGATGGTTCATGATAGCGCCTTCAGGTTGGCGGCCCTTGATGATTTAAAAAAGTGCCCCCGGTTATGAATCCCGGGGGGCCTTTGCGGCGGTGTTTCTATCATCGCTCATCCACTTCTGCGCCAGGGCTTGAAAGCGTTGCGCCTCAAAAGACGCCAGCTCGGCATCGTGAGCCATGATGGCTTGCAAGATACGCTGGCGGCCCTGTCGCCATTCCTCGATACCAAACAAGCGCGTGAATTGTTCCTGGTCGTCTTTGGCGATGTACATTTGCATGGCCACCCGGGACAGCAATTCCAGCAGCGGACGACTGGAGATCTGTAACAGGGTCTCGCGGAAGTTTTGTTCAAACGCAATCACGTCATTGGCGTTGGCACACTGTTGCAATTGATCTTGCAATTGGGTGATGTGCTCGACGTGTGACGCATCGTAACTCTCGGCGACCGATTTGATGATCTCACAGTCCAGCAGCACAGACAGTTCAAACGCATCCCGATAACTGATGTTGTGCAATCGCATGTAAGTGGCAAACGAGCGCAGCAGCGCGGCGTCATCGGGGCGGGCACCATAGTAGCCGCCGCCGGGTCCCCGCTTCACCGTTAACAGACCTTCGTGCTCCAGAACTCGGGCGGCTTGCTGGACCGTGACGATACCCACATCCAGCTTTTCCGCCACTTCATTCAGTGAACCCAGGTAGTTGCCGGGCTCTTCATCGAGAATAAATTCGCGCAGCTTTTCGGCGGTATTCTGCACCAGGTGGCGCTTTTGAGGTTTTTTCTCTTTCACATCCGGATCCATGTCTGCGGGTGGTTTGGTGTAAGGCTGGGCATTGTAGCAGCAATCCCGGCGAGGGACAGTTTTCGTAAAATGGAATTACACGCTCTTAATTTGGGGTTATATAGAGGTAAAACAGAAAAAATACACTTTACATCATAATAATGTGCGTATTATATTGTGAGCCAATCATAACCAATGCTGATTTGAATCAGCTGCCTCCTGGCTTTCAACACGGCTGGGGGAATCAGTCAGGAGAGACGCCTTATGGCATTTCAGCTACCCGATACATCCAAACGTCCACGCTATGTCGCCATCGCCGGCGAGGAGCGTATTGAGCAGGGCTCAGGTATTACCTGGGACCACATCTACCCGGCCAATGGCGAGGTGACCGCGCAACTGAAGTTGGCCGGTGTCGCTGAGGTTGAGTTGGCAGTGAATGCTGCGCGGAAAGCGTTGCCCGCCTGGCGTGCGTTGACGGGCGAACAGCGCCGCAACCTGCTGTTGAAAGTGGCGGATCTCATTGAGCAAAAATCGCAGGAGCTGGCCCAGCTGGATACGCTGGGCAATGGTTATCCAGCCATGCTTTCGCCTTATACACCCGTGGTAATGGCGCAGCGCTTTCGCTACTACGCTGGCTGGGCAGACAAGGTGCGAGGTGAAACCCTGGATGCCTGGAACGGACCAGCGCATAACTATGTGAACTACGAACCCTACGGTGTGGTGGGCGCCATTGTGCCGTGGAACGGCCCTATCTTTGCGGCGGCGATGGTGCTGGCTCCGGCGTTGGCCGCGGGCAACTGCGTGGTGATTAAGGCTCCGGAGCTGGCGCCTTACTCGGTCATGCGTCTGGCAGAACTGTTTGCCGAAGCCGGTTTTCCGCCCGGGGTGGTGAATATGGTGTGCGGCGGCCCGGATGTAGGTGAGGCCATTGTTGCCAGCCCGGGAGTGGATAAGGTGCAGTTTGTCGGCAGCGGTAATACGGCCAAGAAAGTGTTGCAAACGGCCTCGCAAACCCTGAAGCCCTGTGGCCTGGAGTTGGGGGGAAAGTCTGCGGTAATCGTCTTTGACGACGCCAATCTGCAGGATGCCGCCAAGCGCGGTCTCAGTGGCGCGGTCAGTGTCAGTGGGCAGGGGTGTGTTAACGGCACTCGCCTGTTGGTACAGCGCACGGTGTACGATCAGTTTCTGGCCATGATTCAGGCCATGGCCGCACACATTCAGCTCGGCGACCCGGCAGACCCGTCCACGGTGATGGGCCCCATCATTAGCGCACAGTCTCTGCAGCGGATCGAGAATATCATCGCCAAGGGCCAAGAGCAGGGCGCGCGTTTACTGTGTGGTGGTGAGCGTGCTGACGGAGAATTTGGTGAAGGCTATTACATGCCGCTGACCATTTTTGCCGATGTGGATCACCACAGTGATCTGGCACAGCACGAAGTCTTTGGTCCGGTGCTGACCATCACCCCATTTGATACCGAGGAAGAAGCCATCGAACTGGCCAACAGTACCGATTACGGTCTCGGCGCCTATATACACACCCAGAATTTGCGTCGCGCCCATCATGTGGCCGGTCAGATGCAGGCGGGTATGGTACAGGTCAACGCTTCCGGTGAAGGCATGCAGCCGTTCGCGCCGTTTGGTGGTTACAAGCAAAGTGGCTTCGGCCGCCTGGGCGGCGAGCAGGGGTTGCTGGAATTCCTGCAGGTGAAAAATGTGTGGATGAATCTGACACCGGTGGAGTAACGGCAATGACATTACTGAACCCGAAAGCGCGCACAGAGCGTGGGCATGCGCAGCAGGAAACGCTGTTGGGCAAGACCGCCGCAGAGCCGGCGACACTGTTTCAGTCGTCGTGGCGAGATTATATTTTTGCCGAAGTCTGGACCCGGGACGGCCTCGATCTGCGCTCGCGCTATCTGATTTCGATAGCCAGCGTCGCCGAGTCGGGTGTGCACAGTGAGCGCCTGAACGATTACGTGCGCGGTGCACTGCTCAATGACAGTCTGAGCCAATTGGAGTTGCGTGAAGCCGCCTTGCATTGTGCCATTTACGGGGGCTGGGACAGCGGTACCGCTATCGATAAGGCCATAGATTTTGTGCTGACAGAGCAGGGCATCGAAGCGCAAGGTTATGACCCGATACGCGCCGAGCCCTGGGATCCCCAAGAGCGTCTGCAGAAAGGCGCTGCCGAGTTTCACAACGTCATGACGTTTGGCGGGCCGCCCCCGGTGGCGCCGTATTTTGAAGGCGGCATTCTCAATTTCGTGTTTGGCGAAGTCTGGCATCGACCAGGGCTGGATCAGCGCGGTCGGCGCTGGTTAACACTGGTGGGCGTGGCCAATTCGTCGGCTGACATTCCTATCCGTACACACATCTACGGCGCCATGGCCAGCGGCAACGCCAGCTACGAAGAGATGAACGAGTTTGTGCTGCAGTATGCCGTTCATGCCGGTTGGCCGCGAGCCTCTTACGTGCAGGGCGTGGTGTTTGAAATGGCCGAAAAAGTGAAAAAGAACCTCACCTGGGACGGAAAACCGAAGGAGTAATCAACCGTGCAACAAGCAAGTGATATGAGTGAAAAAGTAGCCCTGGTGACCGGCGCGGCATCCGGGCTGGGCCGTGGCACCGCGGTGGCGCTGGCAACGGCTGGCGCCAAGGTGTGCCTGGTGGATTTGAACGAAGCTGGTTTGCAGGAGACGGCGACCCTTGTTCAAGCCTTGGGGGTGGAATGCCTGGTGCGTCCGGCGGATCTCTCGCAAAAAGACAATTGCGAGGCAGTGGTGGCTGAAACCGTGGCCGCGTTTGGCCGTCTGGATGCGCTGTGCAACGTGGCCGGAGTGATCTTTTTTAATCACTCGACGGATATGACCCAGGTGCAATGGGACACCACCATGGCGGTCAATTTGAGCGCACCTTTCTTTTTGTCGCAGGCGGCGATTCCACACCTGCTCGAGCAGCACGGAGCCATTGTTAATGTGACCTCGTCGGCCAGTTTTATGGGCGAGGCCTACGCTGCCGCTTACTGCGCGACCAAAGCGGGCCTGACCAACCTCACCAAGGCCATGGCCATGGAATACATGCACAAACCGATCCGTATCAACGCGGTGGCGCCCGGTGGCATGGTGACCAATATTGTCTCCAGTTTTATGAACATGCCGAAGGATCTGGATGGCAGCCTGATGCAACGCTTCAAGCCGCTGCGCGGGACGGTGGAAGTAGACGATGTGGCTAATCTGGTGGCCTTCATGGCGTCGGATGCGGCACGCGGCTACCACGGCAATTGTATTTCCATCGACAACGGCATTACGGCCGGTTAAGGGGGGAAACCCATGAAGTGCGGATTTATCGGACTGGGTAGCCAGGGGGCGCCCATGGCGCAGGCGATGATCGACGGCGGTTATGACGTGATGCTGTGGGCACGTCGTGCAGAGTCGTTGCAGCCCTTTGTCAGCACGTCGGCCACGGTGGCTGGCAGTGTACGGGAGCTGGGTGAGCAAGTGCAATTCTGTGGCATCTGTGTGGTGGACGATGCCGGTGTGTGTGATGTCTGTGACGAACTGATCCCGGCGATGGCGCCAGGCGGTTGTATTGCCATTCATGCCACCGTACACCCGCAGTTGTGCCGCGATCTGGCGGCAGCGGCAACCGCACGCGGCCTGTACCTCGTGGATGCCCCCGTGAGCGGCGGAGGCAGTGCGGCGAGCGATAAAACACTGACGGTGATGGTCGGTGGCAGTGACGAGGCGCTCAAGATCATGCGTCCTGTGTTTGAAACCTTCAGTGGCCTGCTGATTCATCTGGGCGACGTGGGTGCCGGTCAGATGGCGAAACTGGTGAACAACTCCATGATGGCAGCGAACCTGGCGATTGCCCACAACTCGCTGGCGGCTGCCAGCGCCCTGGGTGTGAATCGGGAGGCGTTTGTGGAACTGGTCAAGGTCAGCAGTGGCCGCAGCTTTGCGTTCGAGGTGGGCAGTCGCATTCAAAACGCCAGCGATTTTGCCCACGGTGCCCGCATGCTCAACAAAGATGTCGGCTTGCTGGGCGAAGCCTTGGGCGATGACGCGTCTTACCCGCTGATTCGTGATACCGCGCAAGCATTTCTGCAGGCAGCACTGAAAGTCTGACACCCGTTGATTTGGCTAGACCAATTGCTGAAAGCGAGATCAAGATCGATACAAAAAACAGCAACCCCTATGAAATAAACAACCGGGCTTCCCGGTGTGGAGAGAGAATATGGCTTTTTCAATAGAACAATACCGTCTTGACGGCAAAGTGGCCGTGGTGACGGGTGCCGGTGGTCGAGGTAACAGCATTGGTCGTGCCTACGCCATGGGTCTGGCGGCGGCTGGTGCTGCGGTAGTCGTGGCCGACCTGAATCTCGAAGGTGCAATGGCGGTGGCGGAAGAAATTCAGGCCGCCGGTGGCCAGGCAGCGGCGGTGTGTGTGGACATCACCGATCCCGCTTCGGTCAAGGCGATGGCGGACCACGCCGAGGCAACGTTTGGCGGGGTGGACATTTTGGTGAACAATGCCGCGCTGATGGCGGAGTTGAAATCCGAGCAGGCGGTGGACATCTCCCTGGACGAGTGGAACCGCATCATGAATGTCAATGTGACCGGTGCGCTCAATTGTGTACAGGCGATCGTACCGCTGATGCGCAAGCGCGGCGGCGGCAAGATTGTCAATCAAACCTCCGGTGGGGCTTTTCCGGCGACCTCCATTTACGGTATCAGCAAGCTTTCGCTGCTTGGTTTGACGACCACTCTGGCGCGCCAGCTGGGCCGCGAAAACATCAACGTTAACGCCATTGCCCCGGGCAATGTCACCAGCGATGCTGGCAAGCAACTGGTGCCGGATGATTCGCCGTTCTATCAGTTCTTGCAGGCCAGCGTTGCCATGCGGGTGCGGGGTGCGCCGGATGAACTGGTGGGCTCTCTGCTGTTGCTGTGTTCGCAGGCCGGTGACTGGATGACGGGCCAGGTGCTGCATGTGGATGGCGGCTGGGTGATCCGGCCTTAACAACAATCGGGCAGAGAGATTTGTATGAGCAGCCTGAAGCAGCCAGACGTGTTCCAACAAAAAACAGCTCTGATCTTTGGTGGGGGGCACGGCATCGGTCAAGCCATCGCACTGGAGTTTGCTCGGCGCGGGGCCAGGGTCGCGGTGGCGGATATCGACGCCGCTGCGGCTGCCAACACCGCTGCGACGGTCAATGCATCGGCTGGTAATGCTGTAAGTCGAGATGAAAAAGAAGCTCAGGCCATCGCTCTGCAGTGTGATGTCACGGTTGAGGAGTCCATGTGTCATGCTGTCAGTGCAGCCGAAACTGGTTTGGGTGATATCGACATTGTGGTCAACAACGTCGGCGTGATTGTCTCCGGCAACCCGGAGGATATGCCGTTCAGCGAGTGGCAGCGGGTAATCGACCTGAACCTGTTTCCGGTGATTCGCAGCAACGATCTGTTTCTCCCCAAACTACTGAAACGAGGGCGCGGGCATTTAGTCAACACGGCGTCTTTTTCCGGACTCTACCCCTACGCCTCCAACCGCATTCCCTACGCCGCGTCCAAGGCAGCGGTCATCGCATTGTCGGAATCGCTGGCCTTGTATCTTGAGCCTAAAGGCATTCGCGTGAGCTGCTTTTGTCCAGGTCCGGTCATGACTAATGTTATGAAAGCGATGAAAAGCTGGTCGAACGATGCCGTCATGAGCGGGCCCGGATCACAGTTTGACTTAATCACGGCCGAGCAGGCTGCGATCAAACTGGCCGACGGTATGGTCGCAGGGCAGATATTCATCCCCACCCACGATCATGTAAGGGCTGAGATGCAGCGACACGCTGAAAGCCCGGATGCGTTTATCCGTCAAAAAATTGCCGAGATTGAGCGGGGTGAGTTAGGACTGCCGAGACGACCATTGTAAGCCGTGATATCGATACCCCCCACCGTGCTTGAAACGTGACGAAAAACCCGGTCGAAACCGGTTCATTAATCGCGATACCTCAGCCGATCAATCACCAATTGCAAGGCAGAGCTGATATTTCTCCTGCCGGAATAGCACAGGCAGAAGCCATCAAACGGCGGACACCAGTCGCTTAGCGCTCGTCCAGCAAACCGTCCTCAATGACCTCAAGCACCTCGGACTCAGTCACAAAGGCGATACAGCGCCGCTACTCGCGTTATATTTTACGTCAACTGGCCATCATTAGAGTGGCACAGAGTCTGGGCTTGTCCTTAAAGGAAATCCGCGAGCAACTGAGCACGCTGCCTCATAATAAAGCCCCATCCGCAGCTGATTGAAAAAAACTGTCAGAGCAGTGGCGCCATGAGCTGGAGGCTCGTATCGACAAACTGGTTGCGCTCTGGAACAAGCTGACCGTATGCATCGGTTGTGGTTGTCTGACAGTTGAAGATTGTCACCTGAGCAATCCGGATGATCAGGCAGCAGCGATTGGGCCTGAGGCAAGGGCGTTTGATCCGAGTTAAGCGACTTTGTTGATGGCATACAGAAACTTTCTGTGATCCTTTGATTCAGACATACCTGATTTTTGAGTCAGTGCAGGACCGCTGCTGTTTTAATGATCGACCGATGCTGACCACCTCGGTTTCCGCCGAAGGTATCATGTTTTGCACATAATGACTCATTTCGAATCCTCTCGACGCCCTCAATAAGACCTTCCTTACAGCCGCCCGATAGAAAACCACAGAGATCTGAAATTACCGGTAAATGATGAGGGGGCAAGAGTTTTGTGATGTGGAGGCCAGAATTAGCGGCAAAAAAAGTGGGGGATTTGACAGCACCAGAACAGGGCCCCACAGCTTCTCGGCTGACCAGTGGATTAGTAGCAAAGGCGTGAATATCTGAATGACTTTATTGGGACCGTGTTAAAGAATCGAATTTAGAACGGATCAGAGTTACATCAGGTCCCGGACAGCCAGTTAGAGAGGCTGTCGCAGTTTACAATCAGTCACAGATCCGTGAATAAACGGCATATTTAATCAGAAAAGAGACTTTATTGTTTATACTCAAGAGCATAATGAAAAAGACAGGAGTATAGATGTGGATAATATATCTGTTGTAACCACTTTTTTAGGCTGGTGCACGTTCATTAACCTGTGCCTGTACGTGGTCAGTGCCTTCATGATGACCTTGTTTAGTACTCCTTTTAAAAATATCCATTCCTCAATTACTAACATTCACTCTGATACATTGGATGTTCTGTATTTTAATTTTTTGGGTAACTATAAGCTGGCGATATTCATCACCAACCTGGTGCCCTACATAGCTCTCAAGGTAATGGGCTATTAAACCGGTAATTCCGTAAGCTTCACGGCAGCAGAAGCGCAAGCTGGATGTTGGGGTTGCTGATATTCCCGGAACTTCGCAACACCACGCAGGTACGGTCATTGATGGTGTTACTCTCAAAGTCCTTGGGCGAGTGTAGGCTCTGTTGGCAGGTGACAATACACCACCGCAGTCTGGAAGTGTCGCCAGAAAGGATGTCCTGTCCCAAGTTCTTTGACTATGATGTTGTATATCGCACTCTGGATGTGGAGCCGGTTATTGAGCCATCAGTATAGAGCGCTCTGTCTGAACCGTGGGTTTGGCAAGCCTCCTGGTCTCCAGCAGATAATCCGGGGTTAACGGCGTACCGAATGTCGTGACCGGCGGTTGACGATCTGTTCACAATTGCACGCCGGTCTGGCGTTATGCGTGCGAATAAATAAAAGGTTACAGTGTTATGTACGACTATGGTGAAGCGTGTCCTATCTCCATGGCGACCTCTGTGCTGTGTGAAAAATGGACGTTGCAGATTGTCAGAGAACTGTTTTTCGGTTCTACGCGATACTCCGAAATACAGAAATACATTCCCAATCTTTCCCCGTCATTATTGCGTACACGGCTGCGCTTTCTCGAAGAGCAGGGTATCATTATTCGTAAAGCCAGTACCTCGGGAGGGCGTCATGAGTATCATCTTACCCCCGCTGGAAAAGCTCTGGCGCCCGTGCTGACAGAGCTCGGTCGATGGGGCATGCGCTATGCGAGTGAAGGGATGACGGATAAGCATAACCCCGTGCCCAGTCTCATCAGAGATATTGCGGGGGGGATTAACACCGATGAACTGCCTTCTGGGGATACGGTGATCCAGTTGCTCTTGACCGATGTAAAGCCGCATAAGAAACACTATTTTTATGTCCGTAATAATGTCGTCCAGGAATGCTCGCAAAATCTCGGCTTCGACGTCGATGTCTATATAACCGCGACCACCAAAGCATTGACTCGCGTCTGGTATGGTGAGACCGACATTCATCAAGCCATAGAGAATGGCCTGCTCAAGGTCGTGGGTCCCTCGGTCTATACCAGAAATCTCTCGCGCTGGTTGGGCATCAGTTCCTTCACCAGCGACAATCCTCAACCTTTTCAGTCCTGATTTACTTCAATATCTGTAGTGACTTACTACAGATATTGACCTGTCTCGCTAATCGCACCTTGCATAGACTTATTTCAACCAAGCGCACTTTTAATGCAACCTATTTTAAGTGCAGAGCATTTTTAATCCAGGCACTTGGCGTGAATACATCATTCCCAACCATGAGGGCGTAAATCATGAATAACGAAACCACTGATCTCATCATTGTCATGACCAAGGGAATTTACGACGAAGTCTCTTCAGTCGGCCTGACCATTGCCAACGGTGCACTTACTTCTGGCAAAACGGTTGGGCTGTTTCTTACCAGTAGTGCCATTGACCTGGTGCGCAAGAATGGTATTGACCACACACACGTTCAACCCATGGAAAGTCTAAAAAGTTTGCTGGATTCGTTCATTGCCCGCGGCGGCGATGTCTGGGCCTGCCCGCCTTGTACCACCGCTCGGGGCTATGATCAGGACAGTCTGATAGACGGCGTTGTCATCCACGGCGCCAGTGTGATTATGGAGCGTATTGGCAAGGGGGCGGCTACGCTAACCTTTTAACCATTGAGGGAGCTGAAAGCTGCTGACAGTATCCGTATACAAACACATGTCCGGGCCCGCAAAATCTGGTAATTGGAAATCCACGGCCCGGACTGCCTGTCATTGAAGGGTTCCTATAACCGTTAAGGTGAACATGAGCATTTAACTGCAGCAATGCCTTTAAAATAACTGTGGCTTAGCGTATTCCATATCCTATGGGTTAGTGGGACAGCCTGGCAGCTATAGGTTAGTAAAAATGATGTCCCATTATTGAATTTGCCAGACAGGGTTATTGTTTGTGATGGGATGCTTGCGAGAAACTCATGTCCTTAGCTATCCATTTCTGCGCCAGGGTCTCAAACTGTCACCTGTCACCTGTCACCTGTCACCTGTCACCTGTCACCTGTCACCTGTCACCTGTCACCTGTCACCTGTCACCTGTCACCTGTCACCTGTCACCTGATCCACCCATCTAATTTATTCTGTTATTGATAATCACAATCATTTGCTTTAAAGTTTCGGTCGATTTTGGCCCCACAGCCAATAAACAATAGAGAGAGGACGTTAGATTAACCATGGAATCCATTAAATACTCGACCTGTATCCTGTTAGCTTGTAACGCGTTAACGGCAGTTGGTGTATCTGCAGGCAACACGATAGAGGAAGTCGTTGTCTCGGCCAGCCGAACTAACAAGCCGATCACCGCCATTCCCAATACGGTCAAAATCATTGATCGAGATGCTCTGGAGGCGCAACTGGCGCTCAATACCAGCCTTCTTGATGGTCTGAGCTTTATGGTGCCAAGTCTGACACCGGCTCATCAAAAAATGACCAGCAATGGTGTAACCTTGCGCGGCAGGACGCCTCTGTACATGTCCGACGGTGTCCCTCAATCGACGCCGCTGCGCAACGGCGAGAGAAGTGGCTATACGGTGGATCCGGCGTTTATTGAGCGCGTTGAAGTGATTTACGGCGCAAATGCCATTCAAGGAGTAGGAGCAACGGGTGGGGTTATTAACTACGTCACACTGGATGCGCCAGAGAATGGTGATCTGTTGCAAAAGTTTTCGGCCAAATTGACCACGGACAATTTTGAAGATGATGGTTTGCATTACCGGGTGGCAGGCATTGTCGGTAAAAAAGTGGACAACAAGGATATTGTGCTTGGTGTGGCGCACGATGTTCAGGATTTGTACCACGATGGTAACGGTGATCCAGTAGCGATAGATCCCATCCAGGGCGACACCATGGACAGCCGCAGCTGGAATGTATTTCTTAAAGGCGGCCTGGACCTGGATGAAGACCAGCGACTCGAGGCGACGGGCAACTATTTCAAACTGGAAGGCGACGGCGATTATCGGGTTGTTACTGGTGATATGTTGGCGGGCATTCCGGCGACGTCCGAAAGCGGCCAGGAAGACGGCGACCCCACCTATAATAAAGCCACCAATGTCACAATGACCTATAGTCACAGCAACCTGTTGGACGGTGAACTCACCCTGCAGGGTTTTTATTACGATTTTTATGCGCTCTATGGTGGCGGCACCTTTCCCGCATTTCAGGACCCCAGCATTGCCGCGAATGGCACTTTGTTTGATCAGTCCGCTCTCAGCTCAGAAAAATACGGCACCAAGCTAACCTATGTACGTGACAACACCTTCTGGGAAGGGCTGCAGGTCGCGGCAGGACTTGATTATCTGCACGATAAAACCTATCAGGAACTGGCTCAAACCGGTCGTATTTGGGTTCCTGAAATGATTTACAAAGGCTGGGCCCCGTTTGTGCAGCTGGAGCAGCGCCTGGTCGATGACCGGCTGCGGATCTCCATGGGAGCCCGTTTTGAAAATGTTGAACTGGAAGTGCCGGATTTCACCACCGTTGCCGGAGCCAACAGTACGTCTGTGGCGGGTGGCGAGCCTTCCTTCGAAGAGTTGTTGGGTAACTTTGGTGTTGTGTTTGATCTGACAGAAGAGCTCACATTGTTTGCCTCCTATGCCGAAGGCTTCACCATGCCGGATGCGGGGCTGATCTTGCGGGGCGTCAATACGGCCGATCAATCCATCGATTCGCTGATCGATTTGCAACCCGTAGTGGCGGATAACATTGAAGTCGGTGCAAACTTCCGTCGCGGTGGGCTGGATCTGGCCGCCAGTTATTTCTGGTCCGATTCCGATCTGGGTTCACGCATTTTGGTGGTCGACGGTATTGGAGAACTGACCCGTCAGAAAACGGAAATTGAAGGTCTGGAGATTACTGCCAGCTACCGATTTGATTCAGGCATTGCAACCGGTTTGGGTTACAGTCAGCTGGATGGACGCTTTGACAGTGATGGGGATGGGGCTGTCGATAAAGATCTGGATGGTCGCAACATCGCCCCGGATCGTATTAATCTGTACGTCGAAGCGCCTTTCGCAACCGATTGGTACGGCCGCCTGCAATTTTCAAGATTGCTGGATCGCGATTTTGATGGCGGTTTACCCCAGCACGATTTTGAAGGTTATGATTTGTTGGACGCCCTGGTGTCATTCCGGGATGAAGAGCTCGGTAAATTTACCCTCGGTATCGAAAACCTGCTGAACGAAGAGTACATCACCTATTACTCACAGACACTGACTTATGTAAACGACAGTACTTACTTTGCCGGCCGTGGCCGTGCAGTCAGTCTGGGCTGGGAAAAAGCCTTTTAGCGCACGCATCCGAAGTCTGTGTAAAGGTGTCATTAGAAAGCTGCCCGAAACACTGTGGCAGCTTTTTTTATCTGCTTCAAACTTGCCTACAGGGCAGGCGTTTTAAAGGATCATTTACCTCGTTCTTCTGCCTAATCTAAAGCAAACGTCAGTTGTACGCCGTTATTTACAGGCGTCATTCAAAAATTTTCTGAAACCAGATATCGACCGTGAAACCGTAACGGCGTTTGCTTCTTTGAAGGTTTGTCACAAACTCCCCAGCCCGCTCAAGGCCTTGCTGACTTTCAGGTGGCCAATTCCACCCAGCCCAGAATGGGTTTGATGTAGACAAAATCCGTATCCAGTGCTTCTACTCGACGCAGGTCGCCGTGGTTGGGCGGGTCGTAGGATTCCAGCCCTTCCAGCGCCAGATTGGTGGCCATCGCCGGTTTGGAGGTCAACTGGCTGGGGATGGTATGCAAATGCAGCTCTTCTTCGTTCCACATCATGCCTTGCCGTTCTACCGGTGTATTGGCGTGTTGATCGGCAAACACAAACACAGCCGCGGTACCGGCCATTTTTTTGAAAAGCATTGCCTTATTTCTCCTCAGGGAAGCGCAGTAAAAGAGGCTCAGTATAAACATCGGTAAAGGGAGTTCTCTGATGTATATCAATAAAAGGTCAGTGTGGAATAAGGGTGTAGTCTCTTTCTGAAGCAACGTTAAAACACTCAATGAGCTTCACGTTAACCAATTATTTACGTCTCTTCGGAGCGAAATGATAGCTTGGGAAAATAGGTGTCTTTCAATCTGGTGTTAGTAAGACAAGTGTCCGGATACATCCCCGCAGATCAGTTGCAACATCTCATCAAAATAATGGTTTCTTTTCCTCACGAGTACCGCTATCACATTGATGAATCATGCGCAGACTCTTTGTCTTTTTAAACCAGACTCTCTGCTTTCTCACATTCAGTTTTATTATTGTGTATTCGGAAAGAGTTGTACTCTGAAAATACATACAACAACACTAATATACATGCCATATTAGCCGCAGACCGATTTTTTAAATAATAGAAACGGATAGTCTATACTGGGCGTTTAGTGTTTGTTTCTACATTATTACCAAGTGTACTAGGCTAGTGAATAGTTATACCATTGAAAAGTCACACAATCGTTTTACATAACGAACCCTCGTTTTATAGTGAAATTAACGTTAGCTTTGAACGGCAAAGCAACCGATGCCCAATATTCAGCACAGAGAGGCTGAGCCAACAGTTTCATCTGATCCAGTCATCAACAGAGATAGCGGGCTGTTGAAAGTGTTGGTCATTAACGAACCACTAAACCATCTCGCAGAGGCCCGGAAAGGAATCTCTACTATGAAAAAACATCAACTGAACACACTATTCACAGCCATACTGATGGCCCCCTGTTTAACTGCGTTCGCTGAAGATGCCCCGCTGCATCCAAATCGGGAAGCCTATTTTGGTAATCTCCATGTGCATACCAGCTGGTCGTTCGACGGCTACATCAATGGCTCGGTGAACACGCCAGACGACGCCTACCGCTGGGCCAAGGGCGAGGCGATCCCCGGTGGTGGCGATGGTACGCCACTGCAAATCAAGGCGCCGCTCGACTGGTATATTGTCTCCGATCATGCGGAATATCTGGGGGCTCTGCCGTTGATGGCGGATCCCGACAGCCCGGTGAGCAAACACCCACTGGCCGCCGATGTCACGGGCGATGATGCAAAGAAATCCTTTGACGCCTACGGGACGATCAGTAAGGGCATGTACAGCGTGCCGCCCAACGTGGATCCGATTCTTGGGGATCCCGAGCTGGCCAAAACCGTCTGGTCGAAAGTGGTCGAAATTGCCGACAGTCATTATAAGCCCGGCAAGTTTACCACCATGGCCGGTTACGAATGGACTTCGGCACCGGACTGGAGAAACATTCACCGGGTGGTTATTTTTCGAGACAGTGAGCGCGTCCCCGCCGTGCCGTTCAGCGCTCTGGATTCGAGCAAGCCCGAAGACCTCTGGCGCTGGATGGATCAGCAGCGTTCAGCGGGTAACGACCTGCTGGCCGTCCCGCACAACGGCAACGCCAGTGACGGTATTATGTTCCCGGTTGGACGGTCCTTTGGCGGCAGCGAGCTGAACACCGATTACGCCGCTGCGCGCATGCGCAATGAACCGGTGTATGAGATTACCCAAATCAAGGGCACTTCGGAAACCCACCCGAGTCTGTTCCCTAATGATGAGTTCGGCGACTTTGAGCTCTGGGATTACACCCTCGCGCCAACCGCGACAGCCCCGGAACATAAACGAGGCGGTTATGTCCGCGAGGCGCTCATTCGCGGTCTGACACTCGAAAGCCAAGGCAAGGGCAATCCTTTTAAGTATGGCTTCATCGGCGATTCCGACACCCACAACTCCGCATCGACGATCGAAGAGGACAACTACACCGGCAAATTCGGTTTCGAAAACGACCCCAAACATCGCCTACAGGGGCCTCCCGGTACACCGCCTGAGGCCGCACGCCAGGTGAGACAATTCAGTTCCGGCGGGGTGGCGGGGGTATG
Organism: Pseudomaricurvus hydrocarbonicus; assembly: GCF_011602365.1. Taxonomy (GTDB): domain Bacteria; phylum Pseudomonadota; class Gammaproteobacteria; order Pseudomonadales; family Cellvibrionaceae; genus Pseudomaricurvus; species Pseudomaricurvus hydrocarbonicus. Next base: position 126,455 of record NZ_JAAONZ010000016.1, on the reverse strand, counting down.
GGCAGTGACCAACACCCGTGACGGCATCTTTGAGGCGATAAAGCGCAAGGAAACGTTTGCAACCTCGGGGCCGCGGCTCAAGGTGCGTTTCTTCGGTGGGTTTGGACTGAATATGGCGACGCTCGGTGACGACAGCGCTTTGAGGAAAGCCTATACCGATGGAGTGCCCATGGGCGGTGAGCTGGCGTCGGCACCAAAAGATCAGGTGCCCACCTTTATTGTATACGCGGTCAAGGAAGCAGACGGTGCGAACCTCGATCGCATCCAGATCATAAAAGGTTGGGTTGATAAGAGCGGTAAAGAGCAGTCCAAAATCTATGACGTTGCGCTGTCGGATGACCGTAAACCCGGCCCTGAAGGCAAGATTCCTCTGGTGGGCAATACCGTGAATGAAGCCGACGCCAGCTATTCGAATTCCATTGGCGATACTCAATTGAGCGTCTCCTGGAGCGATCCTGAGTTCGACGCTTCTCTGCCGGCGGTCTACTACGCCCGCGTACTGCAAATTCCAACACCGCGCTGGTCTACCTACGATGCGGTACGCCATGGGCTCGAAAGACCAAAGGATTTGCCAGTGAGCATTCAGGAAAGAGCCTGGACTTCACCCATCTGGTATACACCCTAGCGAGTTTAATCTGGAATGACTTAGTGCTAATACTGCTGCTTTAATCCACAGACCTCGCAAGCGACGAAAACGGCACTCCTGGTTAGGGGGCGCCGTTTTTTTTGCGTTTCAGATACAGGCCAGTATTCGCACTGGCGCTAACAGTAATCAAATACACCCATTAAATTAGCGTCCACATGGCAAGCACAACATAGACACCTGATTTAACAGCCCATCATGTTGTCTCAGGGTAGGGGAGGGAGTTTTTGCAAGGAATTTACACAAAGGCATTGGCAGTGATGATTTGATGGATGTACCTGGCGATTTTATTCACGGCTAGAGGTTTTTTCTGTTGCAGCCACCAGGAGATGGTTTCAATCATGGCGGTAACGGTCAGGATGGTAGAAAGTTCTCTGGGTAAATGCGCACCGGCAGGTATGGGGGCCTGTGAGGCCACTTCGCGAGCAATTCTTAATAACTCTTCCTTGACGGTTGACGCGGCACCTCCTGTTAGCAGTGTGGTCCATAGCGTTCGGTGTTTATCGATATACCGACACTGGGCGAGGCAGGATTCCATGGTGTCTTCAGCTTGCATCAACGGAAGGGATAAATCGACCATCCGTTGGATTTCATCAGCGGCCAAAACGTCCAAAAGTTCTTCTTTGGTGGTGTAATGGCGATAAAACGTGGCATGGCCGATGCCGGCTTCCTGAGCAATTTCTCTCACGGAAATCTGATCCAGGGATTTGTGTTCCAGCAGCCTTAAAAAGGCGGCATCGATGGCTTCCCGTGAGCGGGTCTTTCTTGCATCTTCTTTCGGCTGTGTATGGGGGTCGGTTTTTGGTGTCATGGCGGTCTGGAAGTGGTGTGGTTTTTCGCATTATACGGCGTGAACAATAAATGTAAGTTTTTATTTTCAGCGACCTCGTCAATTCGTCGTTGACATCAGGTTGCAAAATTATATGATACACACAGTATCACAGTAAAGGAGCGCATGACCTTCGTCCCCGCTTATTGGCTGCCACAGTATTTATCCACACTAAAATGTAACGACATAAAAATAATCAGGAGCTGCACATGCCCGAAGTCATTGTGACCAAAAGAGACGGTGAACATAGCATCATTGAATTTATGGAAGGGGCGACCCTCATGCAGGCCATGAGTGATGGCGGAGTCGATGAGTTATTGGCCATTTGTGGCGGGGTATGTTCCTGTGCCACCTGTCATGTGCACATCGATCCTGCGTCTGTATCGATGTTGTCACCAATGTCTGAAGATGAACAATTCCTGCTGGAAGGCTCGGAGCATTTCAATGAGTATTCGCGGCTTTCCTGTCAAATACGTCTCACCAATGAACATCACAACCTGAGAGTGACAGTGGCAGAAGAAGATTAACGCTTGCGATGATGGTGAAGTATCGAGCGTAAATTGAATGTGCAGCTGGTTGGTCTTCTGATAGTAAAGACGCGATGGGAGAATGGAACATGAGTGGCAGAAACTTTGTGGAACGAGATTACTTTACCGATTTATCGGTGCTGTTAAACCCCTATGAATATTTTGAAGAAATCCGGGCCCAGGGGCCCGTGTATCAAATGCAGACACACGACGCCCTGTTTGTCAGTGGTTATGATGAATGCATTGAGGTGTTGAGAAACAACCGGGATTTTTCCTCCGCGATCAGCACATCCGGGGCGGCTCAACCTTTGCCGTTTGAGCCTGAGGGTGAAGATATTTCTGAGCAGATTGAAGCGCACCGTGCGGAAATGGACCCCTACGGTCTGGTGGTCACCTATGACGGTGAACTGCATTCGAAAGTGCGCTCCATCGTAAACCGGTTATTTACGCCCAGTCGCCTGAAAGCCAACAAGGAGTTTATGCTCAGTTACTCGGAGATGTTAGTGAAAGCCGCGGTTGCAAAGGGTCGCTGTGAAATGGTCAACGAAATTGCCACGCCCTATGTCACCATGGTGATTGCCGATCTGCTCGGGGTGCCGTCCGAGGACAGGGATAAGTTTAGAGAAGTGATTGACTCGGCCCCCCCGCCGGGTGATATGGAGAGCACGCAAACGGAAGGTCCGTCGCCGCTGGAATATATGGGCATGTTCTTCTTTGGCTACCTGCAGGCGCGACGTGAAAATCCCGGTGTGGATGTGCTGAGCGAGCTGGCAGAATTTACCTACCCGGATGGGTCTCTGCCGGATTTGATCGAGTTGGTGAAACTGTCGACGTTCATGTTTGGCGCCGGCCAGGATACCAGTGCGAAATTGCTCAGTAACGCAACGCGTTTTATCACTGAAACCCCTGGGTTGCAGGATACACTGCGGGCTGATCCCGGTTTGATCCCGGATTTTCTGGAGGAGGTTCTGCGCCTGGAAGGCTCGACCAAGGCAACCTTCCGACTGGCTGTCAGGGACACCAAAATTGGAGGCGTTTCTGTGCCTGCCGGAAAGCGAATTGTGGTAGGACTGGCTGCCGCCAATCGGGATCCTCGGCGCTGGGAACATCCGAACGAATTTCAGCTTAAACGACCTCGTATCCGTGAGCATCTGGCCTTTGGTCGAGGCTCGCACACCTGTGCCGGTGCCCCTCTGGCGAAAGCGGAAGTGGCGGTGATTCTGGAGCATTTTCTCAAGCAGACTGCGCACATTGCGTTGAATGAGGACAAGCACGGCACGCCCGGCAATCGAACATTGAATTACGAACCGAGTTATATCATTCGCGGATTAGCGAATCTCCACGTCGATTTGGTGCCCGCCTAAAAAAACAGGCTCAGGGTTGGGGTTCAGTGTGTGAGCCCCTTGTATTTCTGATTTACCCGGTTTTGTAACGCGAATTAAATCTGGGAGTTAGCAGGTGAAGAAAATGACGGTGCTTAGTTTTAGTGATTATTTAGACATTTGTGAAACCAAGGCGCGCTATTGCCGGGCCCTCGATAGTAAGAACTGGGAAGAGTTTACCGATGTCTTCACCGAAGACTTATTGCTCGATACCGCCCCGGCGGGCGGCTATACCATTCACGGACGTGCAGAGGCGATCTCCAGTATTCGCAGCTCGGTCGAAGCGGCCAACACAGCACACCAGGTGCATTCGCCTGAAATTACATTTCACGGCGACAGCGCCGATGTCATCTGGGCCATGCAGGACCGTATTGTATGGTCAGCCGAACAGACGCAACACAAGGGCAATCCGGGCTTTACGGGATATGGTCACTATCATGAACATTATGTTCGCTGCGCCGATGGCCGTTGGCGCATCCAGCGCCAACAGCTGACACGGCTGTTTCTGGATGTGCACCCGAACCGCGAGGAGTGACGGACATGGCAGAGAATTATTTTAGCGGCGGGGTCGCGGTTGTGACGGGCGCTGGATCCGGTCTCGGGGCGGGCATGGTCGAGCGATTTGCGGCAGAGGGAATGTCCATCGTGGCATTGGATATCGATGGTGTCACAGCTGAAGCTACCGCTCAGCGGATCCGTGATGGGGGAGGCAGTGCCATTGCCATGGCTGTGGACGTCGCCGATCAACATTCTTTGGCCGCGGCTGCCAAGGCGACACAGGAAATGTTTGGTGGCTGTACCGTGGTCTGTGCCAATGTCGGTGTGCAACAGTTTGGCGCCCTGGATCGACTGACCGAGCAGGATTGGCAGTGGGTGCTGGGGGTTAACGTGATGGGGGTCGTGCATACGGTTAACGCCTTTCTGCCGCTGCTGCGCCAGATTGCGGGCCACCGCCATATAGTCATCACCGCATCGTCTGCGTCATTGACCCCGGGTGTGAGGATGGGGGCGTACACCACCAGTAAGTACGCGGTGATGGGGTATGGCGAGACCCTGCGGATGGAACTGGCGGACGAGGGCATTGGTGTGTCGATCATGTTACCGTCGGGCATGATAACCCGCCATCTCGAAAGCAGCATTCAAGCCAGACCATCAGAGCTTGGCAAGACCGAAGTGTGCCGAGAGGACATCGATGTGATGCTGGCGAGCCGCAACATGACCTCGGCAGACCAGGTCGCGACGGTTGAGTACGCCACCCGGCATTTGGTGGAAGATCTGGCGGCCAACCAGCGCTACATCATTACCCATGGTGAGTACCGAGACAGTCTGGTAGCGATCTTCGAGCAACTTTTGCACGCCCACGATCGGGGGCAGGTGGATTGACCGTTGTGATTGTAGGTATGCGCTGGATCACTTTGAGATATTTCTGCAGGCCTAAACGGGCATCTGTTTTCACTGTATGGGTTTAATCTCGGGGTTCCTCACCGGGGTTGTACCAACAGCAAAAAAGATGCCTGTAACGTCGTTACAGGCGAAGTAGCGACGACTGTGTCCGTGATACGGAATGGCCATCCAAACGGCCATCTCAGTTCAGCGACTGGAAAAGCTCCATATCGGCAAAACCATCGGCCTGTAGATTCTGGCTTTTTTGAAAGTCACGGATGGCGCTGTTGGTTTGTGGCCCCAGTTGCCCATCCGCTTCGCCGGCATCAAAGCCTCGGGCTTTGAGTTGTGTCTGTATCTGCACGATCTGATCACGGGTCAGGGGAGGGGTGTCCGGAAGAGGCTGGCGTAACCCCCCCGCACCATTGATGCGGTCCGCCAGCACCCCGACCGAAAGCGCGTAAAACTGCGAGCGGTTCCATTTCATGATCACATGAAAATTATCGTAGGCCAGAAACTTGGGGCCGTCGGCACCGATAGGGACCAACAGTACAGCCTTAACATCAGCATTGGGTAAAGGCGAGCCGTCGGCTTTGGCAACCCCCAGTTGTTTCCATTCACTCAGGGGTCGAACATTATTGATGCCAGCATGATGGTAGGGGAAATCATCGGGCAAATGGACTTCACGGCCCCAGCGCAGTTCTGGTGTCCAGCCCAGTTGCTGGAGGAAGTTGGCCGCTGACGCCAGCGCATCTTTCTCGCTGCGCCACAAATCCACTTTGCCGTCACCGTCACCATCGATACCGTATCTGACGTAGACCGAGGGGATAAACTGGGTTTGGCCGATGGCCCCGGCCCATGAGCCTTCCATGTCCCCAACCTCAAACTCGTAGGTCTGCATCAGCTCCAGGGCTGAGAAGAGTTCACCGGTAAAAAACGTGCTGCGGCGATTGTCGCAGGCGAGGGTGGCGAGGGTATCCAGAATGGGAATCTTGCCGATAAAATTACCAAAATTACTCTCCATACCCCAAAACGACACCAGATACTGTCCTGGCACCCCATAACGTCGTGTCAGCTCCGCCAGAAATTCCCGGTTCTCGCTGAGCAACTTGCGGCCCTTGTCTATGCGAAAGTCATTCACCCGTTTGTTGTAATAACCGGCGAAGGTTTGGACGAACTCAGGCTGGTTGCGGTCGTAGGTGATGGTACGCTCCTGAGGCTTGACCTCTCCAAGCACTGCGACCAGGTGATCAGGGAAACCCCGTTCGCGGGCTTCACCCTGCAAGCGCTGAATACACTGGGGAAAGGCTTCGGTCTGTGCCAGGGCACCTCCCGCCATCAGTGATAACCCCAGAACTGCAATCAAACGACCATAAAACTTACTTTTCATCACGAGCACATAACTCCCACACAGGGATGAATTGAGAGCTTGATTTTATCCCTCTGAGGGCCGATCTTCTAATCCGATTTTGCATTCTGTGATTTCATCTCCCGAGCTTTACACATTTGTTAGCAGTCGATCTCAAATAATAGACAAATAATGGCAATATGGATTTAATTAACGGGTCTATAATTAAGATTATTGATTAGCATTAAATCTGGATTTGTAGCGATCAGGGCGAGTAGTGGTAGCGTGGGCGACACAAGGCGGTTGAGCGGCGTGCGATAACGACTAATTTTGCTCTTTACCCTGATATTGCTTGCGATAAGCCGATGGCGACTCCCCCAGGAATTGCTTAAAAACTCGACGAAAAGCCCGGTCGGATTGATAACCCAGTTGCCCGGCTATCTCCGTAATAGCAAGCTGGCCTTTGGCCAACAGGTCAGTAGCCAGCTGCACTCGCCAGCCGTGAAGATATTCCATGGGTGGCTGGCCTACCAGTCGATGAAAGCGATCAGCAAAAGCCGACCGCGACAGGTGGGCCTCTTGTGCCAGTGACCGCAGTGACCAGTCCCGCTGAGGATCAGCGTGCATCGCCGTCAAGGCGCGTTGAATATGCCTGTCCTGTAGGCCACGCAGCCAACCGGTACCCGTTTGATTGCTGGTGTCTGACAAAATCACTGAGCGAATCAGGCTGATGATAATAAACTCGGCAAGCTGAGCCGCTACCGCGACATACCCGGGTTGATCGTCATCAATCAAGCTTTCAATCGCCATTTCGGTGAGGGGCAAAAGTTTGCCGTCAACACGGTTTAACACAATGATGGCAGGCAGCGTTGACAACAAAAAATCACTGCGATTGCGTTGGAAGGTAAATGCCAATCCCAGTAAATCGCAGGGCTTGCCGTCGCCGCCCCAAATCAGCTGTTGCGCCGAAGAGGGCCGGTGTCGGGCATCCAGGCCTCGATATTCGTCCCCGGTCCAGGGCAGTTCATTAATGGGGGTTGCCTGAAGTCCGGGTTCAGACAACAACTGGCAGACCCCACCTCTGGGCACCAGGATTGTATCCCCCGCATTTAACCAGATGGGCTCCTCTTGATCGGTGAGTATCCAGCAACCTCCGGCAACGACGGTGAGGCAATAACCCGGAGAGAATTCTCTGACATCCACTGCCCAAGGCGCTGACAAGCGCCAGCGAGAGATGCTGGTGGATTCAATGGATAAGGCCGACAATACACTGCTGAGCAAATCCATAACAATACCAAAGACTATTTGTCCGATATTATGGATTAATTAACATATTTAGTCCATTCGTTAGTCGTTACACTAATCGTATCAAGTGAAAGATTAAAACGAGGTGCTCAATGACAGATAATAATTATGTAACGGACAGTAATTTGGCGGGCGGAATGCCCTCATGGCGCAAAGGCAAACGTGTGGCCATTGTCGGGGCGGGGCCGGGTGGGGTTTCAGCAGCACTGGCCTTAATCAAGCAAGGTTTTGATGTGCGTATCTTCGAGCGCAACCTTGAACCGAAACCCTTGGGTGGGGCAGTGCTGTTGAGTGTACCGGTATTGGCCGTTTTGCGAGACTACGGCGTTGATCTGAATAATTTTGGCTCCTATACGGTGACTGAATTTCGCAACGATAAGGGCAAGGTACGAGCCCGCTTGCCGTTTAACCCGTCAATCGAGCGGTCATTTGGCATCAAGGGCTGGCACTATGGGATGCTGCGTTCCAACGCTTTCGCCAGGATGATGGAGTTGCTACCTGAGGGAACTCTGGTTGCCAGCCATGAGTTTCAGTCTTATGAAGAGACTGAAGAAGGTGTGACTGTCCATTTTAGCAACGCACGCAGTGTCGAAGCCGATATTGTGATCGGCGCAGACGGTGTTCGCTCTGGTGTGTCACAGCAGGCGTTTGGTAAGGCAGATTTGTTTCATGTCGGTTTGCGGGTTTGGCTGGCCTGGTGTGATGCGGCAGATGTGCCTGATATTCCACCCAATGAAGGTGCTATCACCCACTCTCACAAGTATCAGGCCAGTTATTTTCCCATGCTGCAGGATGGCAAGCCGGGTTATGAGTGGTGGATTGTTGAGCCCGTAAAAGAACACGCCCCCGAACCTGCCTGTGTGAAAACCCATGTTGAAAATATCCTGCGTGATTGGGCCGATCCGTTACCCAGGTTTCCACAGGTGACTGACTTCGACAAACAAATTTTTTGCTGGGATATCTATAACCGACCCTCGATGAGCTCCTGGTCGAATGGGCGTGTGGTCTGCCTGGGGGATGCCGTTCACCCGGTGTCGCCTTACGCTGCCTATGGCATGGGCATGGCGATTGAAGACGGTTATTTTCTGGGGCAGGCCTTGCAAGGCTGTGACTTGAGTGATGTCGAGTCCGTTAAGCGGTCCTTCAGTGAGTTCGAATCACAGCGGGTTGCGTACGTGAATCATCATGTGGAATTTGCACGCAAGCTCGGCAATGTATTCCATCAATTACCTTACCCTTTAGCAAAGCTGCGCGATCTGGTGTTTGATAAGACGTCTGTGCTGGAAAAGATGATTCATAAGGATTACCTCAAAGATCAGGAGGCGATGAGTTTGTCGCTAGAGGAGTTACATATATGATTTTATGAGTACTCAATTAAAATCAGTAATGACAGGCATAGAAACCGAAAATTAAAACCCTATTATCCGACAAATTTCAGAGCCTGAAGTAATTTGTCGGACGTTTCTGTGAGTGTATAACACGTTTTTTGTCACCCACTTTTTTAAAGTTCTTACAACTTATGCACACATTAGTCTGTGGTGCCATGCTGATTAATCAAACCTCTGCATAATAACAGTACAGAGGTTTGGTGTGAAATAAATGTTTGATAGATAGCGGTGGTTTAGTATTTACCTTAAAATTTGAATTTACTTGATGTCGAGAAGTTTGATATTAATTAGTTTAAAATCATTATCTGGTAGAAGTGAAATTCTTTCATCTCCATTGAGAATTCTTCCTGGCATCCATTTTCCTTTATGATAAACACCTTCTTCGATACGGTCATATTCAACTTTTCGGGTAGAATTATTATTTCGCGGATTCAAATCCGAAGTGCATCACCTCAACCTGTAGAAGAAGGGGCTAGCTGAAGGTAAGCTCTCGCCCTTTTTCTCCGGCAAGAGATGAAGCAGTGAAGAGACAATACCAACAGCTAACCTATGAGCAACGATGCCAGATTTACACATTAAAGAAAACCGGTTTTAGCCAGCGAGCTATCGCTAACGAAATTGGCACCAATCAATCCACTATCAGTAGAGAGCTATCGCGTAACTCGGGAGATCGGGGATATCGCTACAAGCAGGCTCAGAGAGCGGCCACGGAACGCCGCAAAGCGGCCTGTAAAGTGACAAAGATGACGGTATCCATGGTGAGACTGATTGAAAGCAAGCTGCGTCTGGAATGGAGTCCTGAGCAAATATCCGGTTGGTTGAAGGTGGCGCACGGCAAGCCCATCAGTCACGAATCTATTTACTTGCATGTTTGGAATGACAAGCAAGCTGGCGGTGACCTTTACCAACATCTGCGGCGTCAAGGCAAGAAGTACGATAAACGACGGCATGGTAAATCAACCCGAGGCCAGATTAAAAATAGGGTTGGCATAGAAGAACGACCTGCGATAGTTGACGATCGCGGCAGGCTTGGCGATTGGGAAATTGACACGATGATAGGCAAGGGTCATCAGGGCGCTTTGGTAACGATTGTGGAGCGCACCACTCAGAAGGTATTGTGTGCACAGGTTGCCCACAAAACAGCAGCAGAGGTGACAAAAGCGACGATAGCGCTGTTGATGCCGTATAAGAACTATGTACATACGATTACCGCTGACAACGGCAAAGAGTTCTCGGGGCATGAAAAAATTGCAAAAGCACTTGATGCTGAAGTGTATTTTGCGCACCCTTACAGTTCTTGGGAGAGGGGGTTGAATGAAAACTCAAATGGACTTCTGCGACAGTACTTTCCCAAAGGCACCAACTTAAAGTTGGTCGGTCAATGTGAAGTCAGGAAAGCTGTCAGGCGACTAAACACTCGGCCAAGAAAAACTTTAGGTTACAAGACGCCAAACCAGCGATGGATGGAAATGGCGGCTTGAATAAACCGGTGATGCACTTCGGATTTGAATCCGCGTGGTTTTTAATCAGACTGAAGTCATAGAAACCCTCTTTAGATTCGATCTGCTCCCAATATGCGGGAATTAAGATAGTATTTAGATTCAATTCTTTCAAATGATCCCAATGATTTTTCATATATTCCAGGCTTGAGGCTGAAGAGTTATGAAGTTCACCTCCTAAAATAATATAGGGCTTGTCATTAACGAATAACTGCCGAACTGAACCAGTTGTCTTTATTTCTGGTAGAGGAGATGATTTTACGGTGCATGATAAAAAAATTAAATTAATACCACAAAATAATAAAAAATAAATTATTGAATTGTTTTTCATATGCGAACCTAATAATTTTTTAAAAAGTGCTGTAGCCAATTACACCAAGAAAATAACAATTAAATAGCCCTGTATTTGAAATTTGAAAATTCGACAGTTCCTTCACCTGCCGAAAATAAAGCGGGCTTTAGTCCCTGAAGGTCATCAGCTGTGTTAGCGTTGTAACCGGAAACCTCACTCCTGATCATATGTCGTGTCCATTCTTTTCCATGTTCTCGATAGTAAAAGCTGACAATATTGTTCTCGTTGCGGATTTTTAGCTCGATTTTTCGAGTGCTGGGTACGGGCTCTTGCCAATAACTCAACTTTCCGCCTCGGTAGGTGTGCATCCTCTTCCCATCACAGCCCATACCCAAAAAGAGCCGGTTGTTGTAAAAGAGTAAAAGCCCACCTTGAGATTCCGGCTCCAGTGTCATCGTGACAGAGCATTCATAGGACTTATCTCCTACAGTGACCACCAACGGTGAGCTGTTACCAGGGTCATCACCCTGAGCTTTAAACATCAATCGATTATTCGATACAGTGACGCGACTTGGCTCGTTAGGGTCTGCATTGAACAGTGTCCAGCGAGTACCTAGTGCTAGCTCGTCGAAATCATCTGATTTCTTCATGCCATGCTTAATTCCGCTGTTGCTTGCAGGCAGAGGAAGAGGTACCGATAAATCGCCGCCCATGGCGATCGGCCAGCCATCGCTGCTCCACTCAACAGGTTCGAGCAGCGTTTGCCGACCCAATGTTCGGAACCCATTCTCATAACCGTGGTAGACCATATACCATTGATCATTAGGCCCCATAACAAAGGTAGCATGCCCGCGAGACCACCAATATTCCCGTTCATCTGCAGTACGAATGATGGGGTTGTGTGGACAATTTTGCCAAGGCCCGTTTATTGATTTTGCTCGGGCAGCTATCACCATATGCCCAGTAGCGGGTCCTGCCGTACCACCAACGGCGCTGATTAAGTAGAACCATTGACCCCTTTTAAATATTTTGGGCCCTTCGAGGGCATAAGCTTCTGTTATCCAATCGGAAGGGTACTGCCAGCCATCATAGACATGATTTATAGAACCTATGGTAGACAATCCATTAGCTGCTAGCTGAACCCGGTTAACTCCCGAAAGAAACAAGTAGCGATTTCCGTCTTCACCTACTGCATGACCTGGATCAATCAACCCATAAATCCCTAAATCAATGGGTTCGCTCCAGGGGCCCTCAATACTGGGGGCATGAATCACATAAATATTGGCAAAATCTTTCAGTTCAGTAGACCAGGGGGCCTTCATGAATGGGATGTAGAGATAATAATGATCATTATGCTTTACCAGATCTACGGCAAATACAATACCCAACGGCTTTTCCAGGGCGTTGACCAGAGGCCGCCAATTCACCAAATCTTTTGAGTGCCATATCAACAACCCCGGGGACGCTTCAAAAGAAGAGTGCGTCATATAATAATCATCGCCGTCTTGCAATATTGTAGGGTCGGGATAATCGCCAGATAAAATGGGGTTCAAATAAGAACCGTTGTCCAAATCCGCAATTCGCTGACCCTCATAACCCGTGCCCCAAGCAACTTCTGGCAAAGACGTTTTAAGGCCACAATCACTGTTATGGTCAGCTGATGCACTATGTGAGGGTAAAGATGCCAAAGACACACCGGCAAGCCCAAGCTTCATAAAGTGACGGCGAGATTGACTCATACTATTTCTCCGTGATCATGAATGAGTTAACGAACCAATACCATCTTGCGACTGTCTGGCCGACTGAAAAAATTCAGATCGATTCTAGGCGGGAGATAAGATGCACTGAACTGATAATAGACCTCTACCTCATGCAGACCGGGTATCAGCCCACCGTCTTTATTAATGATCAGTGTCGCCACGTCTAGGTTGTTCCAGTGAACATCAGAGCGATGGCAGAGTTCTTGTTGTGTGTAAATATTGCCTCCAATGTTCCAGCATATTTCATTTTCGGTATAGGTGTGGCCATCGACAGTTACCTGGGCGGGACGGAGCTGGGAGAGCCAGATTCCCCGATAATAATTCAGGCGCACAGGAATTTGAAAACCGGTAATTTTTCCACCGTCGTGAATATTTCTAAAACCGCGCAATTGGATAATTGATTGCTCTAACATAATTAGCTTCCTTAAATCTCGCCCAATAAACGGCGCATCATGACGTGTTGTTTGCGTAACTGATCGGATGTGTATCCAGGTACAGATCGATTGCCACCCTCGTATTCACTCAATAAGCAGCCATCCCACTTTTCCTGAATCAAAATTTTGATGATTTCATCATAGGGGTGCGTAGGGTCGATAAAGTCTTCGGTCATATGAGTGAATTTTGCGTGACAGGCGTAGGTGTAAGGCAGCAACGCAATCATATCTTCTGGTGCCGATGGAGGGTTGTCGACACCTGGGATTTGGAGTCGTCCTTCGGGACTTTGGAAAACCCCAAAGTCAATATTCAGGCCAAAGTGCTTGGTCCCTGTGCGCTCAATAAATTCTACATATTCGTCGACCATCGCCGATTTTAACGGCGTCGGCTGATGTAATTCAGGGCACATTTTTACGTTGTACTCTTCGGCTACGGGCAGCGCCATTTCAATAAACTCTTGCCAGTTAGGCACTGGCGTCAGTATTTCATCAACAACACCCAGTTTGGTTCGCATCACGCTAAAGCCGAGCTTACTGGCAAGCTTGATATCCTTCACCAGCATATCGTAAGAATCTTTGGTGGATAACTGTTGCCCGGGTACGAGGCGGGAATCAACCCAATGGCCATATTCAACGGGTTCAATTTCGTATTTTTTCAACAGTGAAAACCAGTTTTCGAGCCATTCATCGGTAGGGTTGGGGTAGTTTTCAATATGACCATTGGCAAGAATCTCCAAGCCGGTGGCACCCATGTCATACATATCGGCAAAGCAATCTTCCATGGTCATGGTGAAACCAAGTTCTTCAGCATAACAATAGAGAGAAACCCCGCGATAAGGTTTTTTCTCTTGATGAGTTTTTGTAGTCATAGTGATTTTCTCATAGATATATAGAGTTGAATTTTATTCGCGCTCAAGTTCGGAACGTCTACTTCAGCTCGAACTGAGCGGGTTCGCCTGCTGTGGCCGAAGGTGCTATCCAGACGGTGAACGCACCTGCTTCCAGGCGGGTTGTTAAATTTCTGTCCAGGAAAGATAGAGCTGATGAATCAACCGTAAACTGAATTTTTTTCTTTTCACCGGGTAGAAGTTTGACTCTTGTAAAGTCAATCATTTTTCGTACCGGTTGAACGACACTGGCAGCGTTGTCATGTAGATAGAGCTGTGCTGTTTCAAAAACGGTTCTTCCTCCACGGTTTTGGAGATAACAACTGACGAGCAATGATTCACCTTTTGTGATCGTGTTTTTGTTGCAGTGTGTTGTTGAATATTCAATCTCCGAATAGCTCAATCCATGGCCAAACGGGTAGAGAGGCTGGTTCGGGATATCAAGGAAATGAGACGTGAAGTGTTGCTTAGAGTCTGCAGCGGGCGGGCGCCCGGACAACTCACGCGCGTAGTAATACGGTTGTTGACCGCTTTCCAGAGGGAAGCTCATCGGCAGGCGACCCGAGGGAGCAACGTCACCAAACAGAATGTCGGTCAAAGCTGGACCTGTTGCCGTCCCCAGATACCAGCCGACCAAAATGGCATTGGCATCTCTAACCGCGCCTTTGAGAGCCAGTGCCCGGCCATTGCGCAGAATAACAATGACCGGGGTGCCAGTAGCGGCAACAGCTTCAGCCAGTGCTTGCTGAGCTTCAGGAATTACAATGTTCGTTCTGGAGCTGGACTCGCCAGACATCGTGGCTGCCTCACCGATGGCCAGAATGACAACATCTGAGTGTTGGGCAGCAACAACAGCTGCATGTATTCCTCCGTCAATAGCCGTAGTAATTTCTGATCCTTTAACGATAGTCAGATCCGATGTGTTCGAGAGGACATTTTTAATTCCATCTACTAGAGAAACAGATGGGATCGCAGGGACGAAAGGTGACCAGGCCCCATCGAGATTGTCTGTATCTTCACCAAATGGACCAATCAGTGCGATGCGCTGCCCTGCCTTGGATAAGGGCAAAAGTGATTGTTCGTTTTTTAACATCACTACTGACTTCTGGGCGCTTTCGCGAGCAAGTTGTCGATGTTGTTTCAACATGGGTGCTAATGTTGAGGTCGTTTTGTTGATACGCCTGAAAGGATCATCGAACAATCCCGCTTGCTTTTTTATGTACAATACACGCCGCACCGCTTGATCCAGATATCGCACATCCAGCTCGCCTGAACGAACCAGATCAGGCAAGTATTGAGGATATATTCCACTGACCATGCCAATGTCACAGCCGGCGGTCAAAGCCATGCGCGCCGCATCACGGTCGTCCTTGGCGTAACCGTGATTGACCAATTCTTTTTCACTTTGAAAGTCTGATAGCACAGCACCATTAAAACCCATGCGTTGGCGTAGAATTTCTGTCAGCAGGTGAGGGTCCCCGGTGCTGGGTACTCCATCATTTGTATTAAAGGCAGCCATGGTGACTATGGCGCCTGCGCGAAAGGCTGCGTCAAAAGGCGGAAGGTAGACTTCGTGCAGCACACGCTCGGATAAACCGTTGCCGGCGTAATCCAATCCAGACTCGGCTGCGCCATAGGCTGCAAAGTGTTTAACGCAAGCCAGCAGGGAATCCGGCGCAGCCGGATCGTCATTTTGAAAGCCGCGAACTCGGGCTTCAGCAAACAGCGAGCCGAGCAATACATCTTCACCGGAGCCCTCGACAACACGACCCCAACGTTGGTCTCGGGCAATATCAACCATAGGGGCGTAGGTCATGTCGATGCCTTGATCTGCAGTCACTTCTTTGGCCGCAGCCCGGGCAGTACGCCGAGCCAGATCAGGTTCAAAACTGGCAGCCTCAGCAATAGGTACCGGAAACACGGTTTTATGGCCATGTATAATATCGGCGCCAAACAAGAGCGGAATCTTGAGCCGAGTCTCCTCGACAGCGGTTTTCTGGGCGAGTATTACCGAGTCCACATCTTCCGGAGACGTCATGAAGCCAATGGCTCCCTGACGGATTCGATGTTGCTGTTCATCGAGTAATTTTTGCGCTTGCGCTGGTGTAAAGTTGGGTGTGAATGGATTAATTTTTTGAAAATTTGGTTGCACCATCCTGGGGGTTAAA
This sequence comes from Pseudomaricurvus hydrocarbonicus, assembly GCF_011602365.1. Classification (GTDB taxonomy): domain Bacteria; phylum Pseudomonadota; class Gammaproteobacteria; order Pseudomonadales; family Cellvibrionaceae; genus Pseudomaricurvus; species Pseudomaricurvus hydrocarbonicus. The sequence goes on along the minus strand of NZ_JAAONZ010000016.1, from coordinate 110,610 downwards.
ACTCCCTCCATATGCAACTGACCAGCCTTTTCCTCCAGTGTCATTTTAGCTAACAATGTATCAATAAAATTGTCGTTGATAATATCTTGTTGAGCCTCTACACGACTAACACCGGAAGCAAAAGCCGCAGCGATCGCCGAGTTTTGTAAAAAACGTCTGCGCGACAACTGAAAAATGTCTCTCATGAGGAATTACCCAATATATTGAACGTTTACCAGTCAAAAAAGCCCGGCACAAAGCCGGGCAATGAGAACAAACAATAAATTTTATCTATCAAAAGTTGTAATTGACTCTAACACCATAAGTGCGCGGTGGCTGGAATTGGTATTCGTTCCAGTGGCCAACATAATTTCGTGTTGCTTTCGATAAAATATCTTCATCAGTAAAGTTTCGAACGTAGCCTTGAATCTCCCACTGGGCGTCAGGAGTGACATATTTCATGGAGAGATTACCCACGGCATAGGATGGAGATTCGGTGTCGGCATTATTGAAAGCATCGTAATAAAATGAGGAAGAATACTTGCCATCAATTCTTGCCGTAATTTCACCCGCGTCGCCAAGGGAAAATACTTGTTCATAACTCAGGGTAAAAGCCAATTCCGGAGCGTTGGGAAGTTCGTTGCCTGATATATCGACAATATCACCGGCACCATCCACAACGGGTGCATCCAATGAATCAAATGTCGCATCAATGTACGCCACATCCAGACCGAATTTACCGTAATCACCCACTAAAAGAATGGCTTGAGTTTCTAAACCATTAATGGTGGCACTACCTACATTAAAGACGCCCTGACTATCACCAGCTATGACTTCAGTTTGTTGCGAGGCTTGATACCCTTCATATTCCATGCGGTAAAGGGATGCATTTAGCTGAAGGCGGTTATCAAACAGATTGTTCTTAGTGCCTATTTCCCAGGATTTGATATTTTCCGGATCATAGGGCACAGAAGCAGAGGAGCCATTTGAATTAAAACCCCCAGATTTATACCCGGTATCATATTTTGCATAGACTAAGGTGTCATTTGTCGGGGTCCACTCTAGACCCACATGATAGGTAGGTTCGGATTGAGAGATTTCTCCATCACCGGGGGTTACGATTACAATTGGTGGCAGGTGACCAGAGCTCGCGACTTCAAGATCAAGCGCCCCCTGACCATTGCGAGTTTTTTCATCTTTGGTTTTTCGAGCCCCGGCTGTAACTTTAAACTGATCATTGAAGCGATAACCTACCTGACCAAAAAAGGCATTGGACTCGGTGGTTACATCGTAGTCGAATTTGATCAGGTAACGACCTGAATAAGGCCCCGCTATTTTTTGCAAACCGGAGTCAATGGTGTTTTCTTCTTTAAAGTAAAAATAACCGAACTGGGCGGTAAACGCTTTATCCTGATCCGTCGCAAATCGGATTTCATGATTTACCGTATCCGGGGTTTCATTTTGTTTGAATTGTGCAGGCACTAAATCACCGGAGTCAGTACCGTCTAGATCATGTTTCCAACTTTGCTTGTCATAACCACCTGAATATGTCACTTCCATACCCCACGGAAGGCCGGCATAGATAAATTCCCAACGAGTACGTTCGCTGTCCAGGTGAGTCGCAACGGGGGCATAGCCTGAATAAAGTTCAGTGTCGATATCATCAATATCGATATCCTGGGCTAGTGTACCCTTAAAAGGAGCATCACCGACTTGATCGACATTGTCTTTCTGATAAGAGACCGACCCCTCAAAATTTTCAGTGGGCTGAAACGCAATCTGGGTACGCCACGAGTAATTGTTTTCATCGTCTGCTTCCAGTCCTATTGGCTCAATATCACGATACCCGTCATGCTGACGGTCTACTGCTGATAAACGCAGTTGGACTTTTTCAGAAACAGGGACGTTAACCATGGCATCAATGTTTCGAGAGGAGTAGTTGCCAACATCCAATGAAACCCGTCCTTCAAACTCCTGGCCAGGCTTGTTGGTGATGATGTTGATCAGGCCGCCAGTTGAGTTACGACCAAACAGAGTGCCTTGAGGACCTTTTAATACTTCAATGCGCTGTACGTCGTACATGGAGGAGAAAATATTGAAAGAGCGATTGGTAAAAAAACCGTCTCTTGCAATGGGAACAGAAGGGTCACCGATTTCGGTAACGTCAGTACTGGCCACACCGCGCATGGCAATGTATGCCGCGCCATTACTGGTACTTACGTTGACACTTGGGTCAACGGCCTGCAAGGCAACCACATTGCTGATGCCCGAATCGACAAGATTTTCGCCCGTGTAGGCGGTTAAGGCCACGGCAGTGTCCTGTGCACTGGTTTCAACACGATTTGCCGTAACGATCACTTCTTCAAGGGAGAAGCCGCTTTCAGCTATTCCATCCATCGACGCTAAGGCCATGGCGGCGGATATACAACAGGGTAATGTTTTTCGGGTAAAGGTACTCACGGGTGTCATCTCAACTCTCCGATAGGAATTTTTATAGTGCTCAACTGCCGTCACTCAGATACATAGAGTGTCAGCGGGTTCAGCGAAGAACCGACGCAGTGCTTTTTACTGATTATGGCACGGCATGGAGCCATCTAAATATATTAGAGCGATAATTTCAATACTAATATTGTAATTTTGATTCTAGTGTTACCTAAGGTAACCAGGTGGGGCGCTGTTTAACCTTAGGTGACAGGTAGCGAGTATTCGAAATTGACGATATTTTAGGATAACCCTTCGATATTTACTGTTAAAATGGTGTTAAAGCTCTATTAATGTGCCATATATGGCAATAAAACCATGGTAATTGCCTTTGTGGTGCATTTTCTTTTGAATGACTTAAGTCTAGCGATGATAGTGTGAACCTATATTTTAGTAGCCCCATGATTGATTATATTTTTAGAATTGTTATTATAAATAAGACATGAGAGGCAGTTGATGACTCTTCACTACATAATCGGCGGGAGACAGCGCTTTGCCAACTAAACTAATGCGGCTGGGGTTCGATGATCGGATCCTCAGCAATAAACACTTTCAGCCTATTGCACTCAATGACAATACTGTCGGTTTTAATTTGGGGGTTTATCTGAATTATTACCGCGGGGTGGCTATTTCCTGTATTGATAAGCTGGAACTTTCAGTGAATGGCAAGTCTGTTCCTGAACACTTTATCTGTGTGGTTATCAATGAAAAGAAATTTACGGTTGCACAGCTCAAGGATCTGTATTCCGAGTTTTGGGGGATTCGCAATAAGATTGATCTTGAAGTTTACAACGGTGGACTGCCGCCCGGTGAGCATGATATTGAATTGACCCTGGAGTTGCGCAACCCATATATGCGCTTTGCGCCCAGAGTTTACGGGATGTTCGACAGCTCCGCCCACAAAACCATGACTCTGGCGCAAGAGGTAAAAACATTATGAGTGATGTAGTAGATTTTGGTGTATCGCTGTACGGATTTACGGAAAACTGGATCAACAACCCCGAATATCAATTGGAAGATATGTTTCGGGAGCTGCAGCAACTGGGTATAAAAAAGTTTGAGATCGTCGGATCTCAAGTATTCAGTGATTACCCACTGCCGAAACAGGAAGAAATCGATCAGATACTGTCCCTGTGTAAGCAGTACGATGTAGAACCGTTCAGTTACGGCGGCTATATTGATGTCGGCCGTTATTCTGATCATGACATGACAGATCAGGAGATTCTCAACGAAGTCACCTATGAGCTGTTGACAGCACATCGCCTGGGCTGTCCGATGATGCGAGGGGGGGCCGTTCCCAATCATCTGCTGAAGCCCGTCGCTCAAATGGCAGAGTTTTACAATGTCCGCATTGGTTTTGAAGTTCACGCACCCAGTAAACCCGGTGATGCCAATATACAGGAAACCCTGGCGGCGATTAAAGAAACTGGCTCCTCGCATTTAGGGTTTGTACCCGATTTCGGCTGTTTTATTACCAAACCGAACCCTCTGATGGTTGAACGCTATCTGAGCCTGGGTGCGGATAAAGCATTGATTGATTTTATTGTCGCCAACCGCCATACCGGTTTCAACGAAGACACAATGAGCGAGAAAATCAAAAGTATGGGTGGTGGTGACGCGGAACTGTATGCGATCAGTGAGCTTTTTGGTTTTCTGAGTTTCGCGGAGTCTGCCGACCTGGAAGGCTTTAAGTCACTGCTGCCGTACTCGTTATACTTCCATGCCAAGTTTTACCATATTGGTGAGGATTGTGTAGAAACCACCATACCTTATAAAGAACTGTTGACCATGATTGCCGAGTCCGATTTTAGTGGCACCATTATGACCGAGTACGAAGGGCACTGTTTTTATCTAAATGATGCGTCAGAACAAATTGAACGTCATCTTAAGATGGAAAAAGAGATACTGTCCAGTCTCGCAGCGTAAGCTGCATTTTATCGGGTCATCTTGTCACCAAACTCCAGACATTGGCTTCAGATGCTGTTTCTAACCCAGGATGAGCCTCAGATTCCGGTTTGGATTCCAGGTACAGGTTGTCCCGATCTACTAATAACAACCACATGCCTCGTTGTATGAAAGGTGATCTTCCATGAAGCGCAGAGATTTTTTGAGTCGTTTAACTCTTGCTCTATCCCTCCCGTCGTCACTTTACATTTGCTCGGCATCTGCTCAGATATTGCGCAGGCCGACACCGACATCAGCAGCCAGCTTGACACTTTTAAATAACCACATCGTGCTATTGGAAAAAGCCTGTGAAGCGATAATTCCACAGACAGAGACTCCGGGGGCCCGCGCTGCCGATGCGCATGGCTTTATTGAGCTTCTGTTTCGCGACTGGATGCTGGAAGAAGAGCAGCTGGATTTTGTGAAGGGATTAGATACGTTACAAGCGAATCTTCAATCTACCTCAGGTAAAACCTTAGCAAACCTGGAAGATAGTGATATGTCCTCTTTGATGGAGCTTGAAGCACGGGTATTAATTCAGCCGGAACACTCCATATACCAGTCATTTTTCAAACAGTTAAGAGCTTTCACAATCATTGGTTATTACACCTCGGAAATGGGTCAAAAAGAAGAGTTGCAGGTTCAATATGGTGCCGGACAAAATACGGACATTGGACCCGCCATGGCACAAACCTATTCGGCCTGATTCCAGAAATTTCAATAATTTATCAAACCGGAAGTGAACCATGGCAAAGAAAGTATATGATGCGATTGTAGTAGGCTCGGGTATTACCGGAGGCTGGGCTGCCAAGGAATTGTGTGAGAGAGGCTTGAAAACTCTCATGATTGAGCGCGGTCGCAACGTGGAGCACGTTAAAGATTACACGACGGAACTTAAGCAGCCCTATGAGTTTCGTTACCGCTTGTTGGGTGATAAACGACGTTATCAACGGGATCACTTTATTCAAAATCAAAGTGATCATTTTACCGAAGCCACCGAACATTTTTTCATCAACGACCGTGAAAATCCCTACACCCATCCGGAGAAAAAACCTTTCCTGTGGTTTCGAGGACATCAGTTGGGCGGTAAATCCCTGACCTGGGGTCGGCAAAGTTACCGCATGAGCCCTGTCAACTTTGAAGAAAATCTCAAGGACGGACACGGTACCGATTGGCCCATCCGTTACGAGGATCTTGATCAATGGTATGGGTACGTTGAAAAATTTATTGGTGTCAGTGGCGAACGGCTGAACAACCCCATGGGGCCGGATGGTGATTTTTTGCCGCCCATGAAAATGAACATCCTGGAACAGAAAATGTCGAAGAAAATTGCGGATCACTACCCGGATCGGCAGTTGAGCATTGCCAGAATGGCTAATCTGACACAGGTTCATAATGGCCGGGCTCCATGTCAATACCGTAACCTGTGTGCCAGAGGTTGTTCATTCGGCGCTTATTTTTCAACGCAGAGCTCCACGCTCCCAGCGGCACAAAAAACCGGAAATCTTGACGTGGCTACAGACAGTGTAGTCACCCGAATTTTGTATGACGCAAACACAAACCGTGTTACGGGTGTTCGTATTATTGACACCAATACTCGTGAAGAAAAAGACTATCACAGCCGTATTGTTATGCTGTGCGCCTCTGCGTTCGAATCTGTGCGTTTGCTGTTGAATTCAGCGAACGAACGGTTCCCACATGGTCTCGCCAATAACAGTGGCGTATTGGGTCAATATGTTATGGACCACTTCCCGTCCAATTTGGTAATGGGGGATCTGGATGGTCCCGATGTACCGAATTATATGGGGGGGAGGGCGGCACCACTTTATGTCCCTCGTTTCCGCAATACTGGAAACGACCGACAGCCGTACCAGCGCGGATACCAGATCAATGGCTCCACCACCAAAAGTAACTGGAACCGTGGTTTACACGGTTCAGACATCGGGGTATCCCTGAAAGAAAGTCTGAAAAAACCCAAGTGGTCAATCTTTTTACTGGCACAGTGTGAGCCACTTCCGCAAGCACACAACCGGTTAACCATCAATTCCAATGTTCATGATGAGTGGGGGGTTCCAGTCTTGGACATTGATGTGAGCTATGGAGAAAACGCTGAAAAAATGCGCTCAGAAGCCACACAGACGATTGTAGAAATGATGACTGTAGCCGGTGTTAAAAACATTCGTACTATACCCATTGATCCGGTACCCGGAACCGCTATTCACGAAATGGGTGGTGCACGCATGGGACGGGATCCCCAATCCTCGGTGTTAAACCAGTGGAATCAGGCACACGATATTCCGAACCTGCTGGTGACCGACGGAGCTGCTATGGCTTCCGCGGGCAACTCTAACCCGTCTTTAACCTATATGGCGCTTACCGCTCGAGCTTGTGCGCACATTGCCGAAGAATTTCACGCCGGTCGTATTTAAGCCTTTTACCTATTTAAGTGGAGCTGAAAATGACGATTCAATATACCCCAAAATCCATGAAGCTCAGTGTGTTGACTGCAGCTCTGCAGGAGCTGACGCCTCGAGAGTTGCGTGATCAGGATCCGGACCTGGCGATTGAAGAATGGTTGGCATTTTCACAAGAAATTGGTTCACCTTATATTCAGTTGTCTTCGGCGCTGCACCCTTCAGTTTCCGATATTCCCGCAGAAGTAATGCTGGACCCAGTCGCCAATACTCTGGATCTGCGTCAGCCTTTCAATCAACATCGTGCACGTCGGGTTGCAGAGGCTATGAAATGCACAGGTGTGGGACTCTCGGACCTGGCCTATTTTGACAATATGCTGGTCAATGATCGTAATGAGCGGGTCAAAAAGCACGAGTTTATGTTGCGAGTATTTGATGCCGCAGTTTTGATGGGTACAGACGCTGTTTGTGGCTTTGTGGGACGCAATCCTAGCTTGTCCATGGACCAGAACCTGAAGATGTTTGAGCAAGAGTTTGTCCCTTTGTTGAAAGCTGCCAAAGACCGGGGATTGTCTTTCCGCGTTGAACAGTGCCCGATGCCAGGCTGGAATACCACTGATCACTGGCACAACAACATTGCCTATGCCCCCGGCCCCTGGATTGCCCTGCATCGTATTTGTGAAAAGCACGGTGTTGGCGATCAATTCCGTATTCACTACGATCCGTCCCATGCAGTGTTGATGGGCCAGGACACGCGTTCCATATTCCAGTATCTGAAAGACGCGGGATATGGATTCTTGATCGGTGGTTTTCATGTTAAAGGGCAGGTCATCGATGCCAAAGGAGTTTCAGGTTGGGGCTATGGTGGCCAGACACTGGAACGCGGTGACTGGAAGGACGACAAGCCCTCTGACAATCCGGCTGATCAGGTGCATGCCTGGAAAAAACAAACAATCTTATGCGAGCACGAACTGCCGGGCACCGCCCGTCATGACCCTTTGGCGTATTTACAAAATCGTAGCGTTGATTGGCTGGATCATCAGCTGGCAGCCAGGGAACTGCTGGATCTAGATCCTGCAGAGACGTATTTGGTTGTTGAACATGAATACCCACCTGCGCGAATTCAGGATAAAAGCCGGTTAAAGCCTTTGCTTAAAGGATCGGTCGATTTTTGTCAGGCCATTGATCATGCTGCCGCCGCCATGTACGCCATGCAGCAAGAAATCATGCCGGAGCTGGAAATCCCGGTACAAGGGTTTGGGCGGCAAGCTTACCGGTCATGAGGAATAATGATGGAAATTACTAATCTTGACAATGTCCGCAAACGACGTTTGCGAGGCGGAATTGTAGGTGGTGGCAAGGGAGCTTTTATCGGTGCAATTCACCGCATTGCCGTCGAGCTGGATGGTCAGGCACAGATTATTGCCGGAGCAATGTCATCCGATCCGGAGATTGCACGCAGCAGTGCAGAAGACTGGTTTCTGTCACGCTGGTACGACAGCTATGAGGTCATGGCGCAGGAAGAGGCCGCCCGTGAAGACGGAATTGATTTCGTCATCATTGTGACCCCGAACCATTTGCATGTTCCGGTTGCCAAAGCGTTTTTGCAAGCAGGTATTCACGTGATGTGTGATAAACCCGTTGCGGTATCTCTGGCCGAAGCAGAAAGTTTGGCTGCAGTGGTTGAGACATCCGGCTCGTTATTTGGCTTGACTCATACCTACACCGGCTACCCCTCGATGCGGGAGGCCCGGCAGTTGATCGCAGACGGTGCGTTGGGTCAGTTGCGTAAAGTGCTGGTCGAATATCAACAGGATTGGTTGATGGAGCCGCTCGAACAGGATCCCGCTGCCAAACAAGCGCAGTGGCGTACCGATCCTGCCCGCGCCGGCATCAGCTGTTGTGTGGGGGATATAGGCAGTCATGCAGCCAATTTGCTGGAGTTTGTCAGTGGTAAACAGATTGAGTCGCTGTGTGCAGATCTCAGCGCTTTCGTACCCGGTCGACAACTCGATGATGATGCCAATATGCTGCTTCGACTGAAAGGTGGCGCTAAAGGAGTACTGAGCTGTTCTCAGGTCGCGTGCGGTGAAGAAAATAATCTGAACATTCGAGTCTACGGTGATAAAGCCGGACTGGAGTGGCATCAACAGGAGCCTAATACGCTGTTATTCAAGCCCGCTGGGCAACCGTGGCAAAAACTGCGTACAGGTGTCAATCTGCAAAGCGAACAAGCACAACGGTTAACCCGAACGCCAGGCGGGCACCCAGAAGGGTATCTGGAGGCGTTTGCCAATCTCTACCAGTTGTTTTTGAGTGATGTGAGACATGCGCTACAGGACGAACCCCTTTCTGGCGGCTATCCAACGATCAATGACGGGTTGCGTGGGATGCGTTTTATTGAGCAAGCTGTTGCCAGCTCTAAAGCCGGCAGTATTTGGAAGGAGATACCTTGATGAAGCGTCGAAAATTTATTCAAGCCAGTGGCCTGGGGTTGCTATCAATAACCTCAGCCAGTCAGGTCTGGAGTGCGCTTGAGGGTGTCGATAAAACCACCCTGGCATCTGCGGAACTGTTGGCGGATCTGGATGCGCTGTGCGACCTGATGATTCCCGATACTGATACCCTGGGCGCTAAATCAGTGGGGGTTGCACCCTGGCTAATTATCGCCAGTGAACATGAGCTGGAAGGCGCCAATAGCTCGACGCTGACGAACTTTCTCAACGTATTAAGTCCATCAGGTTCTTTTGCTGAAGTTCCGCAAAGTGATCAGATAAAGCGATTATCCGAGGTCGATGCACAAGCGTTTAAAGAGTATTCTGATAGTGAAATCGCAACGCTGTGGCGCACGGTCAAAGCGTTAATATTAACGGGCTATTACAGCTCTAAGGTCGGCGCTTCAGAAGAATTACGCTACAAACTGATTCCCGGTCATCTGTTGCCTGAAGTAGATATTACACAAGATGAGAGTGCTAACCGAGCCTGGTCGAGTGATTGGATGGCCGGCAAGCTATAAGGCGACATGAAAATGAATCAAACACAGAATACAGATTTTGATGCGATCGTAGTGGGCTCGGGCATCACCGGTGGGTGGGCAGCAAAAGAGCTGACCGAAAGAGGCCTAAAGGTTCTTCTGCTCGAGCGTGGGCCAATGATTGAGCATGGCTCAGGATATAAAACGGAATTTAAAGCACCGTGGGAGCTACCCTACCGAGGGGAGGGGGACCAGAAACAGTGGAAACAGGACGCGTTCATTCAAAGCAAAAATTTCCAACTGGATGAATGGAACAGGCATCATTTCGTCAACGATAAAGAACACCCTTACCAGACCACTGCTGACAATGGCTTCAAATGGTTACGCAGCTATCAGTTGGGTGGCCGTTCTCTCACTTGGGGACGACAGTGTTATCGCTGGGGGGATGGTGATTTTAAGGCGAACCAGCAGGATGGTCATGGTGTCGATTGGCCGATTCGCTATAAAGATGTTTCACCTTGGTATGATCGGGTGGAATCCTTTATCGGGGTGTCTGGTGCCGCAGAAAATTTGGAGCAATTACCCGATGGGCAATTTCAGAAGCCCATGGCGCTGTTTCCGCCTGAAACTGCATTACGTCAGAAATTACAAACTCACTATCCTGAGCGGTGTCTGACCATAGGCCGTACCGCTAACATGACGGAAGCTAAGTCGGGTCGCTCACCGTGTCAATATCGGGATATTTGTTCACGCGGGTGTTCGTTTGGTGCGTATTTTTCGACCCAAAGCTCCACTTTGCCTGCGGCGAAAGCCACAGGAAACCTGACGCTGATGACCGATGCGCTGGTGGATAAGGTTCGCTATGACGAATCTGCAGGTCGAATCACGGGGGTGGATGTGATCAATACCTCCGATCGATCTCGCAAGCACTACACCGCAAAGATAGTGTTTCTGTGCGCAGGATCTGTCAATTCAGTCGGCTTATTGCTTCGCTCACGATCGGATGCCTTCCCCAACGGTCTGGCTAATCGTAATGACGTACTGGGGCGTTATTTTATGGATCATGCCAACTCCATGGGAGCGGTGGCTGTCATCCCAGGCTTTGAAAAATACTATTACGAAGGTAATCGGCCTACCGGTATTGTCATCCCACGCTTTCGAAACCTCAGTTCCGCGTCTGGCGACGGCACCGATTTTACTCGTGGTTATTCCTATCAAGGCGGAGCCTATCGTCCAACTTGGACACGAGGGAAACGAATGGCGGGCTTAGGGCAGGATTTTAAAAATGAGTTGCGCAAACCTGGGACTTGGATGTTTGCTTTAACCGTCTTTGCTGAATCCCTTCCCAGAGCCAGTAATAGGATCACGCTCAGCAATAAAACCGATCAGTACGGAGTGCCGCAAGTTAACATCGACTTTTCCCATGGGGAAAATGAGCATGCTGCACTGAGGGATGCTGAAAAAGAAGCGAGAAAAATGATGGATCTGTTGGGCGGGCATGTGGTGATGTCATCTAATCAACCAGGGCCAGGTGGCATGTCCATCCATGAAATGGGTGGCGCCCGAATGGGGCGGGATCCTCGAACATCAACTTTGAATGGCTTTAATCAAGTCCATGACATTTCAAACTTGTTTGTCACCGATGGTGCCGCAATGGCGTCCTCAGCGTGTCAAAATCCTTCTCTGACCTATATGGCACTTACTGCGCGGGCTGCAAATTACGCCGCCGATCAGCTGCTTAATGGGTCTATTTAGCGCCCCTAATCGTGAGCGTCACCCTTTGGTAACGCTCATACCTGTTGATAAGAAATCATTTATGCAAGGCCCAACAAAAAACCGCCAATCGGTTGCGTTTATCTTTTTGACCATTCTGATCGACAGCATTGGTATCGGTCTACTTATCCCGGTTATCCCGGAATTGATTCAGCAGCTCGGCGGTGTATCAATCACTGATGCAGCGGTGTGGGGCGGGGCAATTACTGCTCTGTTTGCCACTATGCAGTTTCTTTGTGCGCCACTGTTGGGAAATCTCAGTGATCACTTTGGTCGAAGACCTGTGCTGTTGGCGTCGCTGATGGCTTTTGGGATTAATTATATTTTAATGGGTTTCGCTCCCAGTCTGCTTTGGTTATTTGTGGCACAGGCATTTGCGGGAATATTTGGTGCAACACCCAGCGTTGCAGCGGCGTACATTGCCGATGTGACTCCACCAGCTGAGCGAGCCAAACGCTTCGGGATACTGGGTGCTGCTTTTGGACTGGGCTTTATTATCGGGCCTGTCTTGAGCGGTCTGGTTTCAGAATGGGGGCTAAGGGTGCCATTTTTTGTCGCAGCCGGACTGTCATTCTTGAATGTTTGCTATGGGTATTGGGTGTTGCCTGAGTCCCTGCAACATGAACATCGACGAAGCTTTCAATGGTCTCGCGCCAATCCCTGGGGCGCTTTTGTGCATATACGTCAATTTTCCGGACTGGCGCCTTTACTACTGGCTATGCTGTTGTTGCAACTTGCCCTGCAAACCGTACCGGTTACCTGGCCTTACTTCACCGGTTTCCGGTTTGACTGGGGTCCCAGAGAAGTCGGTATGTCGTTGGGACTCTACGGTTTGGTGGGCGTCATTACCCAAGGTTTTTTGATGGGGAGATTGGTTCATCGTTTTGGGGATGATAAAACGGCTTGTATAGGATTGTGTCTGATTGCATTCAGCCTGTTGGGGCTCGCTATTGTGACCGATATTGGTCTTTTGCTGATGCTGATCATTCCCAGCGCCATGGGGTTTATGACCAATGGCGCCATCAATGGTTATCTTTCCCGTCAATTGCCAGCCAATGAGCAAGGTGGCTTGCAGGGGACTGTGACGGCAATCAATAGTTTGGCATCAATGGTAACGCCTTTGTTGATGCCTTGGTTATTCAGTTTTTTTGCGACTGTGGCAACGCCTGTGTCATTGTCGGGTGTGCCCTATGTGTTGGGCGCAGGTCTGGCTCTGTGCTCTTTAGTGTTAGTAATAAGGTTAAAAAAATGATGACTCCAATTAAAGCAGTGTTAGTGTCAGCCACCGGTGGCTTTTTGCTGATGATGGGTCTGGTTGCAACTGCCGATGATTTGTATCAAAAGTTTGCAACCCCCCAACCTTCCACCGCACCCCATGTCTGGTGGCATTGGCGCAATGGTGCCATTAATGAACAGGAGGCCATAAACGATCTCGAATGGCTGCATAAGACTGGCATAGGTGGCGTACAATTATTTGAAGCCGGGATGGGCACACCTGCACCGGCACACAAACGTGTTATTTATGGCTCGAAAGCCTGGCAAAACGTGCTGTCCAGTACTACTGACAAAGCCCATGCACTGGGCCTGGATTTTGCCATTACCACATCGCCGGGTTGGAGTGCCACCGGAGGTCCCTGGGTCAAACTTGAAGATGCCATGAAAAAACTGGTGTGGTCAAAAGTTCGTGTAACGGGAGGCAAACGCCTGCAGGTTTCAGTACCCCGGCCACCATCGGTTGCTGGGCCTTATCAGGATATTCCTCTGGCAGGCTTGGGAGAACACGCTCATTCAGTGGCCGATTTTTATCGTGATATCGCGGTCTTGGCAATCCCGGTTAATAATCAGGACCTAGCGCCGTTGCAGATGACCACCAGTGCACAGGTTGAGAATATTGAGTCCTTGCAGGATAAGGCATTCTGGCCGGCACAATCGCTACCCAGTGATGAGCAGGGTAATGCCTGGTTGCAGTTATCCGCAGTAGAGCCGATCACAGTACAGGGGGTGACTCTGGGCTTACCGGATCCCAGAGGATTTGGCACTGGGCAGCCTCCAACAGCCAAATTCCAGTACAGCCACGATGGCAAAATCTTCAAAACAGTGTCCGAGATGCAACCTACGAGATCACTGGTTCGCAGCGCTTCATTTACACCTGTCACCGCGAAGTATTTCCGCGTGTTACTGACTCCCAGTGACAAGCCGGGCTTTATGGCTTCATTACACTATGCCACAGGTGCGAAGAAGCTGCCCATGCCAGTCAAGTTGGAGCAGTATGCGATCTCTGAAGTAAAGCTTCACACCAGCCCCAGAGTCAATGCACTGGAAGAGAAAGCGGGCTTTGCCGCTGCCGAGGATTACTATGCGGTGGCAACTGAAGACGGAGTGAAAGCCGGGGCTTCTTTGAATCAGGTTAAGGATGTCACTGCATTCATGGATGTCGATGGACGATTGAATTGGGAAGCGCCAGCGGGGCAGTGGAAAATCATTCGCCTGGGCTACTCCTTGACCGGCCACCATAATGGCCCGGCACCAGAGGAAGCGACGGGGTTGGAGGTCGATAAATTATCCGCAGAAAAAGTGGCCGCTTACCTGGAGCAATACGCCCGACATTATTACTCCAACGGGCAGTTGCAACAGGGAATCACTGGCCTTCTCAGTGACAGTATTGAATCAGGGCCGCAAAACTGGACCGACAATTTCATTGAAGACTTTCAGAGACTTCATGGATACGACCCTTTGCTCTGGCTTGTGAGCCTGACCGGTGAGGTCATAGAAAGCGCTGCAGCTACGGATCGGTTCTTGTGGGACTTTCGCCAGACCATCGCAGAACTGCTACAAGAAAATCACTATCAGGTCATCGCTGACTTTGCGCGCAAGCATGGACTCACCTATTACGCCGAAGCATTAGAGGATCATCGTCCTCAATTGGGCAATGATCTGGATATGCGTTCAGTCGCCGATGTTCCCATGGGTGCTTTCTGGTTTTACCCCGAGGGCACCCAGCCCAAGGCGACCTATTTGATGGATGTCAAAGGTGCAGCGTCAGTGGCCAATGTGTATGGCAAGCCGATTGTCGCCACCGAGGCAATGACCACATTTGGTTATCCTTGGGCTGTGGGTCCCAAAGAGCTGAAGGTTGCCGCCGACCAGGCGATGATACTGGGAGCCAATCGATTGATGCTGCACAGCTCGGTTCATCAAGCCGAGGGTAAGACTTACACTCCGGGCATGAGCCTGATGCCGTTATTAGGGCATTATTTCAATCGCAATATGGCCTGGGCTGACCAGGCAAAAGGCTGGGTCGATTATTTGACACGGGCTCAAACTTTGCTGCAGCAGGGTCATCGTGTTACGGATTTTGCTTATTTTATTGGCGAAGAGGCACCCGTTACGGCCTTGTTTGGTGATAAAACTCCGAATATACCCACGGGTTACGATTATGATTTCATTTCAGCTAAAGGTCTGTCACAGCTCAAGGTTAAAGATTCGGTCTTGTTCAACCGCAGCGGGGGGAGCTATCGATTTTTGTATCTGGGTGGATCCAGCCGTTTTATGACTCTGTCCACATTACAAAAATTGTTAGCCATTGCTCGGCAAGGCGTCGTTATCACAGGGGCCAAACCTATGGCCAGCCCCTCGCTTGCGGATGACCCGCAAAAGGTCCAACAAGCCATACAGCAGTTATGGGCGCTGCCAAATGTTCACGAGAGTCTATCCGCCAGTCAGGCTATCTCCCAACTGGGCATCTCTCCGCAATGGCATTTTGATGTCAATTCGTCCGGTGCGGCAGCACCACAGCGCGCATCACTCTGGGGGCAGGCACGGGAGATTGATGACCGCACGATTATGTTTTTGGTGAACAGTTTGAATCAACCGTTGACGGGACAGCTGACTCTGGCTAAAAAAGGAGTAAATCCGGAGCTTTGGTATCCCATGAGTGGAGTAAGATCGACACCTGACTGGGTATCAACGGATGAAGAAGTTAAGGTCTCGCTTAACCTTGCGCCTCATGAATCTGTATTCCTGGTGTTGAATGAAGCGCAGAAACCTTCACTACAAGTTGACTCAGACATTTCCGTTGTCCAAAAGACTATTCCATTGATATCGGATTGGCAATTTTCGACAGATGCCCATTATGGGCCTGAAATTTCCCTGACGCTGAATAAACTGAAGTCCCTGTCTCGGTTTGATGATGAACGTCTTAAATACTTTAGCGGGGTTACTCATTATCACAACCAGTTTATGTTGACACAAAATGATGTGAATAAAAGCCAGCAGCTGTTGTTGGAAATTGCAAATATCGGTGATATTGCTGATGTCAGTATCAATGGTCACAGTGCAGGCACCTTGTGGACATGGCCTTACACACTGAATGTCACGGACTTTGTCAGGGCAGGGCAGAATCAGCTATCCATAACAATCAGCAATCTTTGGAGTAATCGGTTGATCGGTGTTGCAGTCGATACCGAAAAAGGAATTCCTCACCATAATATGCCACTGGTGTATTCTCCCGACGCACCACTCAGACCGTCAGGATTGATAGGGCCAGTCAACATAGTGGTAAAGCACAGTGGTAGTTTATGATCAAAAATATAAGAGAGGGAAGTAATATGAGTATATCAAAGAGTATCGTTGGTTTTTTGATGCTGAATACTTTGTTTTTTAGTACTGTTGGAATGGCTGATCTGGAAAACAAAAAACCTCAAAAAATAAGAACTATTGTTACAACAGATCCTGAGCTGGATGACAACAATTCTTTAATAAGACTTCTGCTATACACCCGCTCTGGCAGGATAGTTGACACCACTTTCAAGGAAGTGTACGACGCCGACAGCTCACCCCTCCCCTGATTTCCAAGATGACAGAAGCCGTTATCGGCTAGGTAGTGGAGTGGCAGTCACGCCCTCTGGACCCGGTCTACCCCATCGTCTACCTGGACTGTATCGTGGTAAAGTTCGGCAGGACAAGCAGGTGATCAACAAGGCAATCTACCAGGCTCTGGGCGTCATCTGGAAGGCCAGAAATAGCTGTTGGGCATGTGGCTCTCCTAGAATAAGGGTGCCAAGTTCTGGCTGGGCGTGCTCATTGAGCTCCAGAATTGCGGCGTGAAGGATATTCTGATCGCCTGTGTGGACGAGCTCAAGGACTTCCCTGACGTTATCAGCGCGGTTTACCCACAAGCGCAGATTCAGCTCTGCATAATTCCACATGGTACGCAACTCGATGAAGTATGTGCCGTGGAAGGACTGCAAGTCCGTGACAGTGATCTGAAGCGTATCTACCAGTCAGCCGCGGAGGAAGAGGCTCTACAGGCACTGGACGAGTTCGCTGGCCGCTGGAACGAGAAATCCCCCCATATCAGCTGCTTTTAGCGTAACCACTGGTCTAACCTGAGAACGTTATTCCGCTATCCCGCCGATACCCGAAAGGCGTCGATCTGCACCATCAACGCGATCGCATCCTTAAACAGCGTCATCCGCAGCGAAAGTTGTTCCCAACGTACGATTCAGCCCGGAAAGCGGTCTACCCCACTGTCATGGACGCGTCGAAGAAATGGACCATGCCGATTCGAAATGGAAGTCTGCATTGAACCGATTTATGATCGAGTTCGAGGAACGCATCAGCGATTACGTTCAACTCCGGCGGTTACACAGAATTAGTTACACCCTCTGTCCAGGCGAAGTTCAGTTTAATGCCCGCCCATCTCTAGCACGCCTCCTTGTTCCACAATCTGGCGGCGGAAAGCATTCGCAGTGAGTAACCACAGACACACCACTATGATCAAACCTCCAGCAGCCAGTACCGATGCACTGTGAGAATCGGTAAGGAACAACAGGGCTGACATCAGCAGCGGTGTGACAAAATTAGCCATGGTGTAAGTAAACCACCAAATCCCGGAAAAAGTTCCTCGTTGGTTGGGCTGAGCCAGACTCATCACATAGGTCATGGCGGTCACTAACATCATACCCCCCCCCATTTGCTGTATGACGGTACCTGCGCCAATGGTGATGGCGTTATTGCCCAGCGCCATGATGGCGAGACCGGCAGTCATGGTTCCCATTGCCATAGCCAGCACAGTGCCCACATTCCTGTGCTTCAGTAAACGAGCCAGCACCGCACCCGATGGACCCCCAACAACTAGGCCTAAAGCCATGATATTGGCATTCACAGACGGTGAATTCACACCTTGGTCTTGCAGGAGAAACGCCAGTTTTACCGGTGCGATATAGAACGCAACGGACCCGGTAATAGCAATAAGGACGATACGCAACGTAACAGGCCAACCGGGAAAGTTGGTTTTGTCAGCGGTAGCCGCCGGAGTCGAAGGCTCGCGCTCAATAACCGGTTCAAACAGGTAAATGACGGCGGCAACCAACACCAATAAGCTGAGACCGTACGAAGCAAACGTCAACCGCCAATCCATACTACCCAGCATACCAGTACCCGCAATAACCACAGCGCCGGCCCAAGGCATGGCAATATTGGTAATTGTGAACCATTTCTGCCGGTCATCACCGGTAAAATAATGCGACATGATCGCCATGCAGCACGTCACGATGCCAGCCTCAGCGATACCTACCAGCAGGCGGCTGATCAGGATCGCGTGCAGGGACTCGAGAAAAATCGGGGCAACCCCGGTTATGCCGTAGAAAGTGAGTGACACCAGTATCACAGGGCGATAGCCGATTCGATTGCCCAGCATCCCTGCCAGTGGAGATAAAAGGGCAAGGCATAATGCCGGCGCTGTTAATAATAAGGGGACGAGCACCTGAGAGTTCGGGGTGTCACTAAAATGTTGACTCATAACCCCTAAAATTGGGGCAATTAACACCGCGCCTAACATGGCGAAGAGCGGCAGCAGGGCGCAGACAATACCTTGTGCCGTGCCGGCAGTTTTGGGTTGGCTCATAAGACATACCTGATTGAGAGTAAGACTTCGGACTTCAAGGAACCAATCTTAATTAGAATTTATGTTCCATTATTTGAGCGAAGGATTACCTAACTGGAACCAAGAGTCAAATTAATTTTACGAGAGTATAGGGCTGAGGCGGGCGAGAAAAAGATAATCAAGTGGGCGAGCCGGTCAGGGCTCACTCCCGGATTTGATCTGGATTGCCCAGCAGGTAGTGCAAAGAAACATCACTGAGGTCGTCCAGAAGGGTCTCCCAGTCTCCTTCCTCAAGGGATTCATCCACGGTACCCAGACCTAAATAGCGAGACAGCGAGGCATAAACCAACCTGAAAACAAAATTGACGGCTCGCTCCGGATTAGGCTGGGTAATTTCGTCCCTACATTCCAGCAGAAGCTTTTCATAATCCCCGATATTTTGGACGGAGTGCTTGCGGCCAGTATCTGCCACGACCTCATCGACGATAGCAATTTCCATCAATGCGCGCAGAATGCCACGGTATTTGCGCAAAAACTCTGCAAAACCATGCACTACGGCGGGCATAAGCTGGCGGAGCGGAAGCTGCTGACGTCGAAGATTGTTAATCATAACGGCCGAATCGATATCCATCCGTTCAACTTCACGCTGTTGAATTTGCCGCACAAGGTCGTCTTTGCCCTTAAAGCGGTTGTAAATGGAGCCGATAGACACGTTGGAAACTTTGCTGACCTCTTGCAGGGTGAAGTCGGAGTATTTTTTTTCCGTTAACAACTTGGCGGCTGATGTCAGTAAACGCTCCAGAGATTCTCGGCTACGGGTTTGCTTGGGTTCCTTAGCGAAACGGTCGCCGCTTTTTTTGGTTTGTCTCATAGAGGGTCTTTTGCTGTCAGTTAGGCTCTTTCTGCCCGGAATATCGCTATTAAGCATCAGGCAGTGTTACGAATTAGAATTTTACTTTGGCCTGAGGTGAGGGGCAAGCAAAAGGGTGGGATTTAGACAGTCATCTTCACTTATTACAGCTCAGCGGCTACCTTCTGTATCTTCTCCCGCACCCAGCGATGCAGTGGATCATTCTCCATTGCCCGGTGCCACTGAATATGCTCTTGCATGGTGGGCAATTCCACTGGCGTGGGCAGCAGGCGGATAGGGAGATATTGCGCGTAATACTCGGCCAGGCGCTTGTGCATGGTGGCGATTCTGTTGGTGCCCAGCACCAGTTGTGGCAAGGTGTTGAAATCGCTGGTAATCACCTCAATACGGCGCTGAACGTCGTACTGCTTCATAAACCAGTCCTCGATGCTGAGCTGGCGACTGCTGCCAAACCCTACCGAGACGTGTCCCATCTCGATGTACTGCTCAAAGCTGATTTGTTCGCCGACCTGGCTGTTTTTTCCGCACACCACGCACACGTGCTCTTCCTCAAACAGCAATTCGGAGGGATGTCCCTCCACGGTGTAACGTTTGGGAACCAGCATTAAATCCACTTCGCCCCGTTCCAGCCGCAATTCATTTCCAGTGAAAGGACTCAGGATCTCGAAGGTCAATCCCGGGGCCTCCTCCTGCATGGAGCGCAGCACATCCCGCAACAAGACCGTGATAATGAAATCGGCACTGATCAGCCGAAAGTGACGCTTACTGGTGGACGGATCAAAGGTGCGCTTGGTGATGATGCTGGAACGAATCTTCAGCATCACTTCCCGCACCGGCTCCTGCAGCTCCAGCGCATAAGGGGTGGGCTGCATTTTGCGGCCCACCTGCACCAGCAGCTCATCGTCAAAGAAGGTTCGCAACCGTCGCAACACCCCACTGGTGGCTGACTGAGTCATGTTCAGTCGCTCAGCGGCGCGGGTGATATTGCACTCATCCAGGAGCACATCCAGTGCTACCAACAGATTCAGGTCAAGGTGTTCAAAACGCATCGGATCCGCTCTCTAGGGTACTTTGCCGGTATCCGGCAGTTTAATTATCATTTTCCCCAATACTTTCTATCGAACCTATCGGTATGTCAACTATAGCTGTTTCACCCATTGACGCCCTTTTGAGCCATCTAGTGCCTTGCGGCTGATGTATCACGATAGGCGATACATCGTATCGCAATAAGTGATTTTTAAAAGACTTCTGTTCGACGTAGTCTTTTCTGCATACACCGGAGAGAGCCGGTATACAGTAACGTTTCTTCCAACACTTATAAAAAACATAAATTCAGGTACCCATAATGAAGCTCGCTACCCTGAAGAATCAGACACCCGACGGTCGTTTGGTGCTGGTATCTCGCGACCTGACCAAGGCTGTAGATGTGTCCCATATCGCACCAACCATGCAGCAAGCGATTGAACGCTGGCAGGACGTCGAGCCCGCCCTGCGTGAACTGGAACAAGCCATAAACGTCAACACTCTGGATGGCGTGTTTGAATTTGACACCACCCAGGCGGCAGCTCCGTTGCCGCGTGCCTGGCAGTGGCTGGATGGGTCACTCTTTTTAAGCCACGGTGACCTGATGCAGCAGGCGTTTAATCACGCCCCCATCAAAGACGCCGACATCATCCCGTTGATTTACCAGGGGGCGGGGGACGATTTCCGGGGTCCGAATGATGACATCGTGTTGCCTGCCGAAGAGCACGGTATCGATTTTGAAGGCGAGTTCGCTGTGATCGTCGACGAAGTGCCGATGGGCACACCCGCCGATCGGGCCCTGGAGCACGTGCGTCTGATCACCATGGTGAACGATGTCAGCCTGCGCACTATGGCCCCGCGGGAAATGCAAACTGGCTTTGGTTTTGTGCAGGCCAAACCGTCCACCAGTTTTGCCGCCGTTGCCATTACCCCCGATGAGCTGGGGGATGCGTGGCGCGATGGTCGGGTTCACTTGCCGTTGCATGTGAGCTGGAATGGTGAGTGGTTTGGTCACCCCAATGGCGGCGCCATGCACTTTGGTTTTCACGAACTGATTGCCCACGCTGCGCTGACGCGACGCTTAAGTGCCGGCACAGTGCTTGGGTCAGGCACCGTCTCCAATTCGGATCGCAGTGTCGGCTCGGCCTGCATTTCCGAGCGACGCGCTATTGATGTCATTCAGTACGGTGAAATTCGTACCGGTTTTATGAAGTTCGGTGACCAGGTTCGAATTTCGGCGAGCTTGCCCGATGGCAGTGAACCTTTTGGCGCCATTGATCAGAAGATCGCGGTGTGCACCAAATAAAGAGGATCCGACCTGCGCAGGCAAGTGGATTGAATTGACGTGATGCAAGGCTTGTTGTGTCACTGAGTGACCCGGCAGGGCACTGCTGATGAACGGCCTTTGTATTGACGAGTGAATGTTAGACGATTGGATATTCCATCCAATCCCAGTCAGAAAAAAAGTGAGAAACAGTATGAACATTATAGGACCTGATACTCTGATTTTTGGTGTCGACGACATCGACAGCTGCACACAGTACCTGCTGGACTACGGTCTGGAATCGGTGGGGAATGGCCGCTTTGAAGCCCTCGACGGCACCGGTGTGGAAGTAAAAGCTAAAGACGACACCTCTCTGCCTGCCCCGCTGGAAACTGGCAGCACCCTGCGCAAAACCATTTACGGTGTAGCGGATCAGGCGACCCTGGACGCCATTGCCGAGGAATTAAAAAAAGACCGTGAGGTCAAACAGCTGGACGACGGTTCCATTGAAGCTGTTGATGACATGGGCTTCGCGCTGGGCTTTCAGGTCACTGTGCGCAAGACCCTGAATTTGCCTGCAGAAACCATCAACGCTCCCGGCGCCGACAACCAGCGCGGCCTCAACGTGATTGGGGTTGAAAAAGAAGCTTCACCCAAACCTCGCTCACTGTCACACGTTGTCTATTTCGTGCCCGACTTTGCCAAGGCCGAAGCTTTTTACGCCGAGCGTCTGGGCTTTATCACCACCGATCGCTTTCACGGTGTTGGGCCCTTCATGCGTCCAGCCGGAACTCAGGATCACCACACGGTGTTCTTTATTCAAACCCCGCCTCATATGCAGGGGATTGAACATTTTACCTTCCACATGGGCGGTCCCACCGAGGTCGTTCACGCGGGCACCAACATGGTCAACAAAGGTTATCAAAGCTTTTGGGGTCCTGGTCGTCACCTGCTCGGATCCAACTGGTTCTGGTACTTCAAGAGTCCATTCGGCTGCAACGTAGAATACGATGCGGATATGGACTTGCACAATGACGACTGGACGGCTCGCGCCATCGCTCCGGGGGCGGATAACTCGCAGGCATTTCTGCTGCAATTCCGCGAGAAATGGGCACCGATGGGGCCTCCACCCGCAGCGGATCAGTAAACAGCATGCACCGTATGATCAAACTGTGTCACCTTGACGATCTTCCCGAGCAGAATGCTCGGGGTTTTGATCCGTCTCGGGAGGGACAGGACACAGTGTTTGTCGTGCGTCAGGGGAATCACATCTATGCCTACAAAGACTTGTGTCCTCACTATGGTGATACCGCGTTGCCCTGGCGTAAAGACGAATACCTTGATCCGTGGGGGGGGACGATTGTCTGCGCTGCCCACGGTGCACATTTTGAAATAGCAACTGGTCTGTGTATTGACGGCCCCTGTATGGGTGAGAGTTTGCCCAAGGTGCCAGTTCAGATCATGGACAATGGTGACATCCTGGTCGCCATTGACGAGCCCCACGGTGGAGGAGAGAGCCCGTGAGTAATTCAGTAAATAAAGTATTGATCGTGGGCGGCGGATTTTCCGGTATGTCCGCTGCGATTCAACTGCGCAAATTAAATATCGAGACCCATCTGGTAGAGCTTGATCCTGAGTGGCAAGCGGACGGTGCCGGCATCAGTATTGGTGGCGCCACTCTGCGTGCATTCAAGACCCTGGGCATGCTCGATGAGTTTTTGGAGCAGGGCAGCGGTGTCAACGGGTTGGATGTGTACGCACCCAATGGTCACCACCTGCAGCATATTCCCACGCCACGCTTTGCGGGCCCGGAGATACCTGGAGCGGGTGCTATTATGCGACCTGTTCTGGCGCGTATCCTGGCCCAAAAGGTTCGCGAGTCCGGCACACAGGTTAGACTCGGCCAGACTTATCAGCAGCTGGACATGGACGCAGAGGGCGTTACGGTCACTTTCACGGATAACAGCAAGGACCGTTTTGATCTGGTGATCGCTGCCGATGGACTTCACTCCAAAACCCGTGATTGGTTATTGCCTGATGCCCCTAAGCCTTGCTATTCCGGACAGGGTGTGTGGCGTGCGGTGCTGCCGCGTCCCGAGGATTGTGCAGGCACCATGATGTGGGTAGGTGAGCACTTGAAGGCGGGCATCAACCCCATGTCCAAGGATCAGGTCTACCTGTTCCTGACGGTGAACAGCAAAGAGCGTCAGCGTTTTGATCCGGCCGAAGAGCCCGCCATTCTCAAGCAATTGTTGCTGGAGCATTTTACCGCGCCGGCGGTTCACGCGCTGGCTGAACAAATTAATCAAGATGCAAAGGTCATGTACCGTCCACTTGATGGTCAGCTCGTGCCGCTGCCCTGGTACAAGGAGCGTGTTGTCTTGATTGGCGATACGGTGCATGCAACCACGCCGCATTTGGCGTCCGGTGCCTGTATTGGTATTGAAGACGCCATTGTGCTTGCCGAGGAATTGGATCAACACACTGAGGTTGAGAGCGCCTTGCAGGCGTTTCAGACTCGTCGCTGGGAGCGCTGTCGCATGGTCGTCGAAAATTCAGGGCGCCTGGGCGAAATCGAAATCGAAGGTGGTGACAAGATGGAACACGCAGGTATCATGCGCGATTCACTGACCGCTCTGATGCAACCCATTTAACCATCGGTTGATAATCGCTATCGTCATGGCGAGATGCCATGACGATAGCGGTTGCTTAAAGGAAAAACCCAAACTCGACTTCTTTAAAACGGTAATAATAATGCTAAAACTAAAGCTGTTTCATAACGATATGTCGGTCTGCGCACAAAAAGTTCGCATGGTCTTGGCTTATAAAAATCTGGAATGGGAGAGTGTGCACCTGAACTTGCGCGCAGGTGATCAATTCAAACCGGAATTTAAGCAGGTCAACCCCAAAGGAATGGTGCCGGTACTGCAGCACAATGGTGCCACCATTACAGAGTCCACCGCCATTATTGAATACCTCGATGAGGTCTTTCCTGATCCAGCCTTGATGCCTGCCAATCCCCTCGAGCGCGCGATTGTCCGCAACTGGATGATTCGACTGGATGCCAGCTTGCACGAGAATATTGCGGTCATCAGTTTCTGTGTGGCATTCCGTCACCAAATGCTGGAGCGCTATGCCGATCAGGACGCACTCGAGGGCTTTTTGAATAATATTCCTGATCCTGCTCGCGCCAGTAACATGCGAGAATTTTTATTGAATGGTCTGGATTCTCCCCGATTGCGACAATCTCTCTATGTCTACAACAAGCTTCTGCAGGACATGGATCACGCCCTCTCGCATGGCGGTTGGTTGGCTGGCGCACACCTGAGCCTGGCCGACTTCAGCCTGTTGCCCTATCTCGAACGCCTGCAGCAGTTACAGATGGCTGAGTGGTGGCATGAGTATCCAGGAATTGATGCCTGGCTGCTGCGCATGACTGAAACCGCCGGTTACCGACAGGGGATGCTCGATTGGCACAACCACTCCTACATTCAACTCATGGGTCAAAAGGGACAGGAGGCATGGCCCACAGTAAAAGCATTAATTGATGATTTGTAAATTGATGCAAACCTATCGTGAAGCTCACTAGTTGGTATCACGAAAATCCATTTTCCCGTGAGGCAAAGGATTCATTATTATTCAACCTGCCCAAAAAACTGTTGGGCTAAATCAGAGACAAGATTGCATATCGTTGTAACAGTTTCGGCGTCAACAACAGTATTGCAAAAAATAATAAATCAATAAAAACGGAGACAAGCATGAAAAAAATAATTCCTATACTCGTTCCGATGCTCACTGCAGCATCCATTTCAACTCTTACACATGCTCAATCAGGCAGTGGTGCCGTGCTTGAAGAGGTGGTGATTACCGCTCAAAGAAAAAGCGAGAGTCTACAGGATGCTGCCATTGCGGTGGACGCCGCGGGTCAAATGGAACTGAATCGTGTTGGTATCACTGATGCCAAAGGTCTGAGTAAAATTGCACCAGCCCTCACGGTGGTGTCCGGTGGTGGCGCGAATAATGTGTTTTTTGTCCGCGGTGTGGGTAACTTCGCGGTCAATGCCTTTACCGATTCCGCCTTGGCCTTCAACATCGACAACGTGTTTCTTGGCCGACCAACATCCACGTCTGCCTCTTTTCTTGACGTGGATCGGATTGAGGTTCTGAAAGGCCCTCAAGGTACACTCTACGGTCGTAATGCCACCGCCGGTGCCATCAACGTCATTCCGGTGAAGCCAGTGTTGGGTGAAACCTCCGGGGATCTTTCCCTGCGAGTGGGTAACTACGACACGATTGAGGCATCGGCTGCGATCAACCTGCCGCTAGGTGATAAGTGGGCGACCCGGCTCGCCATGACCAAGGTGGAAGACAATGGTTACAACGATGACGGCACCGCGGCTACCGACGACATGGCCTTCCGGGGGCAAGTGTTTGGTGAACTGTCTGATCGTGTAGATCTTAGACTGGCCTTCGACTATTCAACCGTTAAAGGCACAGGCAATGCCCCGACTTATGATGGCAACTACGGTTTTCAGTTTGGTTCTCCTTCGACTAACCCGAACAATATTGACGGGTATAACTTTAACCCGGCACCCGACAATGTTTCCGATGCCTACACGGGGGCTTTAACCTCCGAGGCAGAAGCCTACTACGCGTCCCTGCCTACCACCCCGGCATTCACCTCGCCTTACCCTCAACGTGACCCCTCTATTGACAACAAGAACTGGGGGATTACCGCGGAATTGAATATAGATCTGGGCTTTGGTGACCTGACCGTTATCCCGGCCTATCGTGAAGCGGAGCAAGACACGGTGTTTATCAATCCGGGTTTTCAGGCTGCCATCGTTCAGGATGACCAGGAGCAAACCAGTCTTGAAGTCAGGTTTGCCACCTCGACGGGTCCCATCGACTGGATACTCGGAGCCTATTATTTTGATGAGGAAGTCGAAGGATTGGCATCTTACAATCAGCAAAGTGTTCAATCCACGACAACCATTAACGCTTCAACCTCAGAGTCCACGGCCCTGTTTGCTCGCGGCACTTTCAATGTGACCGATGAATTTAGATTGGTGGGTGCGGTGCGTTGGACCGATGATAAAAAAACCTTTGATGGGGTTGCTAACTCGTTCCTCAATCTGTGTACTTCTTACGCTCCGGCCTTTCCTGGTGGGCCAGCAATTCCCAATTGTGCGGGCGGTCCGGCGATCCCGGCGGGTGCAACCGTTGAAGAGACTCTGGCGCAAATAGACCCGGCTGATCTGCCGTTCGGCGCACCGGGTATTGGCACAGGCCCAGTGCCTTATGGCTCCGCTGGTAACTTACTGATGATCAATCCAACGCCTTCTGATAGCAGTCAAACTTCAGAAGAAATTACCTACCGTATAGCGGCAGAATACGATATCACTCCGGACAGCTTGCTCTATATCAGCTATGAGACCGGCTATAGATCCGGTGGTTTCAGTCTGGCCAATGGACACGAGCAATATGACCCCGAGTTTCTGGATGCCTTTACCCTTGGTTCCAAGAACCGCTTCCTGGATAACCGCTTGCAGCTGAACGCAGAAGTGTTTTACTGGGAGTACGAAGATCAACAGGCGAGTCACCTGGGTATTGATACCTCTGGAAACAACGCCTTCTTTACCGAAAATATTGGCAGTTCCACCATCCAGGGGATTGAACTGGATATGATCTTCATGGCCACAGAGAGCACACGGCTTCGTGGTAACCTGCAGTATCTCAAAAATGAAATTGATGAGTACAGCTATATTCAACCCACTCCGGATCCCGCTGTAAAGGCCATAACTGGTTGTAGTACCGATTACCAGGGAATAAGTGGTGCGGGTAATGCACTCTGGGAAGTGGATTGTGCTGGTAAGGAAGGCCGCAACTCTCCCGAGTGGTCTGCGTCGTTGGGCATTGATCAGAAATTTGAGATTGCCGGCTTGCAAGCAACCTTCAGTCTGGATGCCCGTTATCGGGACGAACGTTGGATCGGATTCGAATATACACCAAAACAAAGGGCAGATTCAGTTACCACCTATGATGCCACTCTTGGCCTCGAAAGTGGTGACGGCAAGTGGTCGGCAATGGCTTATGCCCGTAATTTCACCAACGAAGATGTTCCGTCACTGACTCAAGTGCTGGGCAATATGAGTAATCTGGTGAGTACGGTTTACGAACCACCACGCACTTATGGTGTTCGTTTCAACTACTACTTCTAGCCAGGATATCCCTTCCCGGTGCGTTGCCGGGAGGGGATAGCTTTGCAATACCATGACCCAGACTTGAATGCATGAATCATAAAAAATATATTGCACTAGAAACCCTGATCAGCTCCGTTGTTAATGGATGCTTCAGTTTTATCTTTGCGTATCTGGTTTTCCAGAAATTCAGTGAAATAAGCTCAAATCAAATTTTGGTAGATGTGATACCACAATCTCTGTTTGTGACTTTTTTTGCAATTCTTGTGCCTACACTAATAACACGCCACCGGCTCAAGAAATCGACGATTCCCTCCTTGCCGTATCGCTCTAATCTTTGGCCTAATCATGTACTGCTGCGTGCATTAACGGGCGGGATTGCCGTCGCTGTTTTAGCGACCGGATTCCATTTTATTGTCCTTAAAGCCCTGACTGTCGAGACGTTCAGCCTTCACAGTGTGCTGTTTTATAAAGTCATTTATGGAGTTGCATTGAGCGCGATGATTACACCCAAGGCAGTATTGCTGTCGCTGACGGAATACAACAAAGGCAAATACACTTAAAGGTATAGACATGAGGGTTCTGATTATCGGAGCGAGCGGTTTGGTTGGTCGAGCATTGACCAATGCGCTTATCGATACACCCAAACTGCAAGGTGAAAGCATTGAACAGCTGTTGCTGCTGGATCAAGCAGTAACCAGTTACCCCAATCTGGATTGGGTAAAAGCTTACACGGGTGATGTGTCTGATACCGCATTGCTGCGACGCATCCTAGCCGACGGCATTGATGTTGTTTTCCATTTGGCCAGTGTGCCCGGTGGACTGGCAGAACAGGATTATGACTTGGGCTATCGCGTCAATCTGCAGGGCACGCTGGAGTTGTTGAATCAATTGCAACAGCAAGTCCATTGCCCCACTCTGATCTACACCAGCAGCATTGCCGTTTATGGCGTTGATTTACCTCAATCAATGGATGAAGACTACTTGCCGCATCCCCAGTTGTCTTACGGAGCGCACAAGCTGATGGTGGAGACACTGATTCGCGACCTAAGCCGGCGCGGGGACATCAATGGGCAGGCGCTGCGATTGCCGGGTATTGTGGCTCGCCCTTCTCAGGCCAGTGGTTTAAAGTCTGCTTTTATGAGCGACCTCATGCATGCCCTCGCTGAGGGGCACAGTTATGAATGCCCGGTCAGTGCCGACGCGACCGCCTGGTGGATGTCGGTAAAATGTTGTGTGGATAATCTGCTACACGCGACAGAGTTGAACCCCCAAACCCAACACAGTATCTGGCAATTGCCGATACTGCACTTGAGCATTCGGCAAGTCATCTCCGCGTTGTGTCATGTGTACGATCAAGATCCGGCATTGGTCAGTTTCAACCCCGACACAAATCTTGAAGCCCTGTTCGGACAGTACCCGCCCATTATGACGAGTCGTGCAGAACAAGCCGGATTCATGCACGACGTCGACGCGATTACCCTGGTCACCCGAGCATTACAGCCTATTTAAGTTTTAATAAGGAAACCTTATGGCAGACATCATTTTGTATATGGCACCTGGCACCTGCGCCCGAGTTACCACGATTGCTCTGGAAGAACTGGGTCTGGATTTTGAAAGCCGGGTGGTTCGTTTTATGAAAGGGGAGCACAAATCCCCAGAATACAAACAACACAACCCCAAAGGTAAAGTTCCCTGTCTGGTGTATGAGGGTGAGGCTTTAACTGAGAATGTGGCGATCTTGTCGTACCTTAACCACCGTCATGGCGGATTATTGCCTGCAGCGGACGATAGTTTGACTCATGCGCGTCAATTGGCTGACCTGTGTTTTTGCGGCACCACCTTACACCCCTTGGTAACCCGAATTAGAATGCCTCATTTTTTTGGCGGGGAGGCGTGTGCGTCAGAGGTATGGCAGCGTGGCAGTCAGGGCATGGATGAGTACTTTCAACTGATCAATGATCGCCTGACACATCAGACGTGGTGGTACGGTGATGAATGGTCGGTGGTGGACGCTTACCTCTACTGGTGTTTTTGGCGTGTGGAAGGCGCAAATTATGACGTCAGTCGTTATCCGGCGTTTGTCGATCACGCCCGACGTATGTCCGAACGCCCCTCAGTGAAGCGTGCCTTGGCTCGTGAACAAGCCGCAGAAGAGACTCTGAAGCGGGAAGGCCTGCTGTTCACACCGCCGCCAAGCCCTGTGACGCGTTAAACAAACCACGGTTTGACATTTTGGCCATAGCCGTTGTGTATTGATGAGTGGCCAGCGGTTCGCAATGGTGGACAGTTCACCGTGAATGATCGTCAGCCATAGCGAGTGACGAACAAATAACCACTAACAATAGTTTTATCGGAAAGGTAGTCATGAATAAATGTATCTGGATAGCCAATGTCATTCTTTCGCTGTTTCTAACCTCAGCCTTTGCAGAGACACGGCGTCCCAATGTCCTGCTGGTGGTAGCCGATGACCTGGGTTATACCGATCTGGGCAGCTTCGGTGGCGAAATTGAAACCCCCAACCTCGACGTGCTGGCAAAATCTGGTTTGCGGTTGAGTCAATTTTATACCGCAGCTACCTGCTCCCCAACCCGCGCCATGTTGATGACCGGTGTGGATCACCACAAGGTCGGTCTCGGCGCTATGGCCGAGGCCTTAGCGCCCAATCAACGGGGTAAACTGGGTTATGAAGGTCATCTGAATGACCGAGCGGCCTTTCTCCCCGGCGTCTTTGCTGACGCAGGTTACCGCACATTGATGAGTGGTAAGTGGCATCTGGGGCACGACAAAGTCCACAGCCCTACGGCCAGGGGGTTTCATAAGTCCTTCGCATTATTGGACGGTGGGGCGGGTCACCTTTCTGATCTGGGCCTCAATTCCATGCACGCCGCATACCGGGAAAATGGCGAGCCGGTAACGTTGCCGGGCGATTTTTATTCGTCGCGTTTTTACACCGACAAGATGATTGAGTACATCGAAACGGAGCGAGAGAGCGGCAAGCCTTTTTTTGGTTATCTCGCCTATACCGCTCCGCACTGGCCTTTGCAGGCGCCGGACGCATCCATTGCCAAGTATAAAAACCGTTACGCTCAGGGCTATGACCAACTCCACAGTCAGCGTGTGGAAAAAGCCAAAGCTCTGGGGCTCACCTCCGATGCTGCTGCGACGGCGCCTCGCCAGCCGGACCAAAAGCCCTGGCAAGCACTGACTCAGGAAGAACAAAAGATTGAGCAGCGCACAATGGAAATCTACGCTGCCATGGTCGATGACATGGATCAACACTTTGGCCGACTCATCAATTACTTAAAGGATATTGGCGAACTGGATAACACGATCATTTTCTTTATGTCGGACAATGGTGCAGAAGGGGCCAGTCTGGATAAAGAGCACAAACGGTTCCGTCAGCATGTCGAGACTTGTTGTGATAACCGCTACGAGAACATGGGTAAGGCCAATTCCTATCTGTTTCAGGGACCCAATTGGGCGCGCGCTTCTGTGGGGCCCGCTCGTGATTACAAAGGTTCGGTCTCGGAAGGTGGGATACATGCCCCCGCGTTTGTCTGGTATTCCGGCATGCAAAACGCGCACAGCATTTCGGATCAATTCGTGACGGTTAAAGACGTGCTGCCAACCTTGCTTGACCTGGCCAGTATTCCACTGCCTTCTGGCAAAGAACTGCCGGTAGAAGGGCGTTCATTTTTGACATCGTCTCAAAATATCAGTGCCGATATGGGCTGGGAATTGTTTGGCGGTAAAGCCTACCGCCAGGGACACTGGAAGTTGGTACACCGTTCGCCGATGCAAGGTGGCAAAGGTTGGCAATTATACAACTTGAAGAACGATCCGCTTGAACAGTCTGATCTGTCGGAACAACACCCGCAGAAATTACAAGACATGATGCAGCTCTGGCTGGATTACGAAAAACGCAATCAACTTATATACCCAAAATTCAATCATTAACTTGAGGTATACAGATGTCACTTTCCGCTATACATCGTGTGGTGACTGGCCACGATCAAGACGGTAATGCCTACGCTGTATTCAACGGCGATTTACCCCATGTGGAAGAAATTAAAGCCATTCCCGGCACCGTCTTTCACGAAGTCTGGAGTACCGAGGGGACTCCGGCCAGGGTTGATAACGGCGCAGATCCCACGATAGGCCCCCTGGTGCTGCCTCCGCCCGCTTCGGGAACTCGAATTCGGTTTGTGGACATTCCACCCGATAGCCAGGAGTTTCTGGATCACGGGGCCGAGAGGATGGCAGCGGCGTTCTCACAAATTGGCGACGTGGCTGCCTCTACCGTCAAAACCGATTCACCGCATCCCTTAATGCACCGCACTGAGTCAGTCGATTACGGCGTGGTTATTGAAGGCGAAATCACTCTGGTACTCGACAAGGAAGAGGTGTTGTTGAAGCCTGGCAGTGTCGTGGTTCAGCGAGGTACCAATCATGCCTGGGCCAATCGCACGGGCAAGACCAGTCGCATGATGTTTGTGTTGATTGACGGCACGTATGACCCGAAGATTGCTCGACAACTGGAAGACAAGAAATAAACCGTGACCGCATTTACCTTGATAAAATTCGTTTCCGTCTCAATCAGCGTCGCCATTGAATATTTCGATAACCACTGGGGGTAAATCCCATACGTTTTTTAAACAGTTTGGAAAAGTACAGCTGATCTTCATAGCCAACCTGGGCGGCAATTTCGCCGACACTGTAATAACTGTCCGTCAACAGTTGGCAAGCTTTGGCCAAGCGCATTTCATTGCGCCAAACGATGGGAGATACGCCAAATTTTTCCCGAAAGATATGGGATACTCGCGAAGGGGAGAGATTACACTGCCTGGCAATATCGTCAATTGTCAGGTTTGTGGATACATTGTCGTTAATAAAGTGGCAAGCCTTCAACACGGTTTGATTTGTTTGAAACCCGCCGTTGCTGGACTGAATGGTCATTGCAAGGACTTTTTCCAGGCCGCTGCGCTGTTCTGACATTGCCTGCTCCGACTCCATGTGATTCTTGGTGGCGATGTCATGCAGAACTTCCCGGATCTTCTGGAAGGCATAAGCGTCAACTTGACGATGGTATAGCCCACCCGTTTTAGGGAGCCGGTGAATCAAATCAGCGGGAGATCCCTCCATAGGAAACGCGACCCATTGATGAATCCACTTCGCAGAAGCATCAGACCGGCGGTAAACGAGAGTCTCTGTTGGAGGTATTAGAATCACTGTACCGGGGGGGGCCGTAAGCTGATAGTTTTTCCCTTGATAGAACCCGGTACCTTCAAGAATCAAATGCAAGTCCCACTGGATGCTCATACTTCCTTTGGTGGTAGTAATATCATCCAGCTGCCCTTGATGACTTCGGGTAATACCACTATAAAACCAGTTGCACGGTAAAAAATTCACTTCATTTTTCAGCAACTCTTCAGAGTGTGTCCGGAATTTTTTTAACTGCTCAAAAGTCACATTAATTCCGGATTCTGGAGCTTCAAACAACCAACTCCATTGTTGTTCCAGACTCTGTTTTACTCCGTCGATCTTCGAGTTTTTCTGGATGGAATCTGTCAGATGGATATAACGGTCCAAACTGAGTGACATACATTCCATTCTACTTTGGTTTTTATCCCAAAATTGGCTTTTTTCCTCATTCGAAAATGACTCCCAATGGATCCATGAGTAGTAAAATTCCTTACACAGAAAGAAAGCTTCATTGAATGAAAGTGAATTCATGGTCTACATTTCGCATTTTTGATGACGTTTAGCAGGAAATCCCGGCTGAAATTTTCTATAGCGAGCCAAAGAAAGAAATTTATCTTGTTCGAGCTGACAAAACAACAGGATCTTCCATATTACAGAAGGTGCCCAGACAGTAAAATTAAAGATTCCAATAATTAAGGTATTCGCAATATAGATACTAGCATTTCACAGTATAACGATAACTCAATTAAAAATAGAGCTTAGAGGAAACACCATGTATAAAAAGTCCCTTCTTGCGCTGGCCATCAGCATTTCCAGCGCGCCATTTCTCATAGCAAATCCGGTGATGGCCAAAGACACAGGCTTTATGCTGGAGGAAGTTGTAGTTACAGCCCAGCGAAAGGAACAGAGTTCGCAGGATGTGCCCATCAGCCTGACTTCTGTTAGCGGAGACAGCCTGGCAGATAAAAACCTCACCCAGGTGACAGAGTTGACCCTGGTGACACCTGGTCTGCAACTGGGCAGAGACGATTCCCTGGCGGTTCGTGGTGTAGGTTCTGTAGTTTTTGTTAACACACTGGATTCCAGTGTGGCCCTGTCAGTTGACGAGGTGAACTATGGTCGTCCTGGCTTGGGCGGTGCTTTATTTAATGATATTGAGCGTATCGAGGTACTGTATGGGCCTCAAGGTCTGCTGTTCGGTAAAAATGCGTCCGCAGGTCTGATTAACATTACCTCCAAAAAACCGGTGTTTGAAGAACTCTCTGGTGATGTTGAATTTGATTATACACAACTGCCAACCACCGTTAATGATTCGGAGACCTATACCGCAAAAGGCAATGTGAACATTCCCATTAATGAGCATTCAGCAATGCGCCTCAATGCCATTTACAACACCCGGGATATGATCACCGATATCAGCCTGGATAATAATCCCGCCAAACCCAACCAGAGTGTTGATGATGAATTTGAACAAAAATACATCAAGCTGAAATATTTGAACGAAATCTCTGACAAGTTAAGCCTCTACTTCATCGGCGATTATTCCAAGCAGGAAGGTATTGCAGGGATTTATGATCGCGGCTTCCGTGCAGTCGCCGATAACAGCCCCTTGAAAGACATATTCGCTGCCGATGGTATCGTTCCGGATGAGGATAATCTCACCGCTGTGGTCGATAAAGGCATCTTCCGCGATCAGGACAGCGGCGGATTGCAAGCTACCGTTTCCTACCTGTTCGATAATGATGCAGAGCTGATCAATATTGCAGCCTGGCGCTATTACGAGCGAGATCAGGAACTGGATACAGACTACACCACTCAGGATGGCTTTGATAACGGCAATGAACAGCGATTCGAGCAATTCAGCAACGAATTACGACTGGTGTTACCGACTATAGGAGATGTCAGTGGTCAAATGGGGCTCTACTACTTTAATTCTGTGATGGATCACAAAGGGTGGGGGGTAGGGGCCGCCGGGGTTCCTGGTTTTCCCATCTGTTTTGGGCCCGGACAGTGTACCTATCAGAACTACGATCTAACGTTATTGGGATCCGATACTGAATATGAGATGGGCACCACCAGCGTGGCCCTGTTTGGTCAACTGGACTACAAACTCTCTGATCAGTGGTCTCTGATTGCCGGCGGACGACTGACTCATGACGAACTGGAAATGGATTTGATCTCCGGACGCAATGCCGATCGCTATATTTCCAATCTTGGTGGCACTCCCGGTCACTATGAAGAGGATAATTCAGTAACGAACTTCAGTTGGAAACTGGGTACTCAATATTTTCCACAGGATGGCATCATGCTGTACGCCTCAGCGAGTACCGGCTACAAAGCGCCCGGTTACAATGACGGCCCGACCCCTACGGGAGAAATGGCGGTCGATGAAGAAACCGTGTTGGCTTATGAAATTGGTGTGAAAAGTAGTTGGTTTGATAACCGCCTGCAGGTTAATGCCTCTGTATTCCATCAAAATTTCAAAGATTATCAGGTGCAGAGTGTCGATACCGCCTCGCAAAACTTCCTGATCCAAAATGCCGCCGAAGTCACATCTCAAGGGGCGGAAATCAGTGTGATGGCTCTGTTAGCCGAAGGCCTGACACTCAGCAGTGCAATCTCATTACTGGATTCCACCTACGACGACTTCCCAGGGGCGCAATGTTATCCCGAGCAGACCACCCCGGGTTGTGATGGTTCCATTGGCGCACGCCGTTTCAATGCTGCGGGCATGGATCTTCCTCTCGCACCGGATGTAACCGCTACTACCCAATTGCGTTATGAGTTTTACCTGAATAATGGCATGGAGGCGTATGTTGAAGGCAGCTGGTATTACCGCTCTGATATTTACTACGGCATTGTCAATGATCCAGGCACCCAGTTGGGCGACATTAATATTTTCGGCCTGACAGCGGGGCTTCGCAGTCCGGAAGGGTGGAAGCTGTCCCTGTTCTGTAAAAACTGTACCGACGAAATGAATCCCGCCACCATCAACTCCGAAACTGGGGACGCACAAAGCAGTATAGGAACTTATATTCAGTCCTATAACTACAATTCGGTACGCACCATCGGTGTCAATGTCGGTTACGAATTCTAATACCTAACCTTCGTAACATGGAATCATCAGCGGCCACAGCTATAACGGCCGCTGGTGATTGCGCCCAGTTAATTTTCAGGGATTTACGCTCAAGCCCGGAACCAGATTTTCCATGCCGTATATCAGGTGTGGTGTATAGCCGGTCAGTACCGAATTTACCGGAACATTCCGTGAAAATGACACCTTGACCCAGACTATTCAACAACGGCTCTCTGATTGACAATGATCATGACTTCATAATCACTGCGCTATTGTCCCTTGAACATATTTAGAACAGGTAGTTCGTAATGCATAAACCACCGTATTTTTCGAAGCCACGGCGTTTTGCACCCGCACTGTGTGCCGTTGCGGGAATTGTCAGTCTCAGTGGCTGCACCAACATTCAACAGGCCGCTCCCCTGTCAATGAGCTCGTGTTCAAATCAACCGTCAATCATCACACAAGCAGCTCCCACATTGTCCAAAGATGGCTGTCAGTTTAGAGATCTTAATCGCAACGGGGTGCTCGACCCCTATGAAGACTGGCGTCTGCTGCCTGCAGAACGCGCCCAGGATCTGATCTCCCGAATGACATTGCCGGAAAAAGCAGGTCAGCTACTGCATGGCAATGCCTTGGATGACACGCCTTTTGGGGTTCCAGCTACCGGCTACAATCTGAATCAGATCGCAGATGCCATTCAAAACCATCACATTACTTACTTTGTCAGCCGCTTAGCACTGCCACCCAAGGCACTGGCAGAGGCAAACAACAGTGTGCAGGCTGTAGCCGAGAATACGCGCCTTGGTATTCCAGTGGTGATGAGCACCGACCCACGACATCATTTTCAAGAGACGGTCGGTGCCAGTGTTCAAAGTGCAGGATTTACTCAATTTCCGGAAACGCTGGGTTTTGCCGCGATTAATCAATCCGGTTTAACTCGAGAGTTTGCCGATATAGTACGACAGGAGTATCGTGCCGTAGGCTTCACTATGGCTTTATCGCCCCAAGCTGATTTGTCTACAGAGCCGCGCTGGCCTCGTATCAATGGCACGTTTGGTGAAAATGCCAAATTGGCCAAACGCATGGTCGAAGCCTATGTGGACGGA
This sequence comes from Pseudomaricurvus hydrocarbonicus, assembly GCF_011602365.1. GTDB lineage: Bacteria > Pseudomonadota > Gammaproteobacteria > Pseudomonadales > Cellvibrionaceae > Pseudomaricurvus > Pseudomaricurvus hydrocarbonicus. The sequence continues at coordinate 73,414 of NZ_JAAONZ010000016.1, read as the reverse complement.
ATCCAGGATGGATCCCATGGACTTGGCCCAAACTCGGTGGCCAGTGTAGTAAAACATTGGGTAGGTTATGGAGCAGCGAAAGATGGCCTCGACGCACATAACTACTATGGCCGCTTCGCAGATTTATCCTCAGAGCAACTACCTTATCACATCGAACCTTTTAAAGGTGCTTTTAGCAGTAAAGTCGCTGGAGTCATGCCCGCGTATCCCATCTTCAGCGGGGTGGAAATCAATGGCAAAGTCCTACCGGATGTAGCAGCCGGTTACAACCAGCCCATGCTATCTATGCTGCGCAATGACTATGGCTTTGAAGGCGTGATATTGTCAGATTGGGCCATTACCAACGACTGCGGTACCATCTGCAAAGAAGGTTTCCCGGAAGGAGAACGTCCGAGTTTCCGTGGCATTTCCACCGCGTGGGGCGTTGAAAATCTGACACAGAGCGAACGATTTGCTCAAGCACTGCATGCAGGTGTTGACCAATTTGGCGGCGTGCTAGATAGCAATGCTCTGTTGTCGGCCGTTCAGCAAGGACGGGTTTCAGAATCACGTCTGGATGAGTCAGTATTGCGTGTTTTAAGACAAACATTTTCTTTAGGGATTTTCGAAGCACCTTTTGTTAAATCACTAAAGGCTACGAAAATTGTTGCCACTCCAGAGTCCAAAGAACTGGCTTTAAAATTACAAGCTCAGTCCATGGTTGTTTTGGAAAATAAAAAACAAATCTTGCCCCTGGACGCCAACACTGTAAGTAAAGTGTACTTGGGCGAGGGGATTGACACCTCGGTGTTTGAAAACGCAGGGTTTACCTTGGTACATCAACCGCACATAGCGGATGTGGCCATTTTGAAAACAGACAGCCCTTACGAAACCCTTTACCCCAACTTTTTCTTCGGGGCAATTCAGCACGATGGTAGCCTGGCATTCCCCGATGACCAACCCACTTTACAGCAGGCCCGCGCCATCAGCCAGACGACACCAGTTATTTTGAGTATCTATCTGGACCGACCGGCAGTGCTGACGCCTTTCAAACCGATAGCCGCTGCCGTATTGGGTAACTTTGGCGCTTCTGATCAGGCTCTGGTTAATGCGTTGACCGGTAAAGTAAAGGCTATCGGAAGTCTACCGTTTGAAATGCCTGCCAGCATGAAGGCCGTTGAAAAGCAAAAGTCTGACACGCCTAACGACTCTGAATCGCCTTTATATCCAATTGGTTATCGTGTAAGTTATTGATATAAATGTGATTTTACTTCGAGGGATGTCATGAAATACTCATGACATCCTAACAATGCTGATGAGAGACCGAAAATTTAAGTCGCGTTTTATATCTATTCTTTTTTCAATTATTATCCAAAATGGTTGCAGAAAGCGGGCTACGAGACTGCGTTTATTGGCAAGTGGCATATGGGGAATAAAACCGACATGCCTCGTGATGGATTCGATTTTTGAGTCAGCTTTGCTGGGCAAAGTGCTTACTACCCTAAAGACATGACTCCTCCTCATTTAGTAACCCAAGGTGTGGTCAATCAGATCAACGTCGATCGGAAAAATGTGGATCAACGAGGTTACATTATTGATGAACTGACCGATTAGGCGATGCAGTGGTTAGAAAAAGGAAGATGTTCCGACAAACCTTTTTTCGTGTATTTTGAGACACAAGGCCGTTCATTTCGATGCCGTACCCGCTGAACGCCATAGAGGGCAATATGATCAGACTGATTTTGAGTTTTCTGAAATCTCAAAAATACAGCCGAAAACAACGCCAATAATCCCAGGTGGATGCAAAATCAACATAATAGCTGGCATGACTTGGGTTTCATGTACGACAGTGATTGAAAGATGACAGGCTACTTAAAAGATTACTAGGCGGCTTTATCTTCGGTCGATGACTGTCTTGGTCGCCTAAATTTGATTTAACTTTATAATATCTCCGGAGTCCATATGCCGATGTATTTAGTTACCATACTAGCTGTGATTAGCATGATGAATCTGGCCCTTGCCAAACAAAGCCATGCAGATACATTGAACCACACCATCGTAGATGGAATTAAACGACAGTGGTACGAACGTGTTCCGTCTTCTTATGACGACAGGAATCCCATTCCCGTGGTGATCAATTTTCACGGCTCCGGGGCTAGCCCCGTCATTCAATCGGAGATCTCAAATTTTGAACCGCTTTCGGAAGCCGAAGGATTTTTGCTTGTGCTCCCAAAAGCTGAGTATCAGAAACATAGTACGGGGAAGGTTACATGGAATGTCAACAGCGATCCTTCAGGCGTGGACGACGTTAAATTCATTCGACAGCTCATTGATGCAATACAGGAAAAATACTTGATTGATCCTGCTCGGATTTACGCGACCGGGTTTTCCGGTGGCGCCAGGATGATCAGTCGACTGGCCTGTGATCTATCAAGTAAGATTGCAGCGATAGCACCAGTTGCAGGGCTACAGTATGCGGAAGGTTGTCAACCTCAAAGGCCGGTTCCTGTCATTACATTTCACGGAACTCAAGATCATGTAAATCATTACACACACCAGACAGACTCTCCTACTTATTGGCATATTGGAATTCCGCAAGCCGTTGCCTACTGGCGTCAAAACAACCGTTGTAAGAATGCACCCATCCGTGAGCTAGTAACGAAAACCGTCGATAGAATCAGCTACAGTGAATGCGACAATGGAGCCGAAGTTATTCTCTACCGGTCTTCCTTGGCTGGTCATACTTGGCCCGGATCACCTGCGGCCGACATTGCTGCCAAATACGGAATGGGAGACACTGACAAAGATCTACCTGCAGCTCATCTGATATGGAAGTTTTTTGAACGGCATCCTCTATCAGTAAATCCATAACTATGTGATGGACTAATGCATGGTAATCCTCCCATTTTTAACTGACATTCAAAGTAGAGGTTAAGCAGAGATCAGTGATGAAACATTGGGTCGGGTACGGTGCAGCAAAAGATGTTCATGAATGCAGGCATAGATCAGTTTGGTGGTGTGCTTGACAGCAGATCACTGCAATCTGCGATCAATCAAGGTTTACAGCCTCTACAGATTAAAAACCGACAAGGATTTACCCGAGACTCAACGGATATGGAAGTTTTTTTGAGCAACACCTCGTTCAATCTGCCGACTGACGACGGGAATGAGTTTCGCAGGATAATCACAGGTAATCGTTCTAGTTAATACAACGGAAATAGAAATATGCATGCAAATATCACTGGCATACTGATCGTCATAATTGGACTGTTGACTTCCGGGATTGCGACCGCAACGGAAAGTGCGGCCAACCAGATTAAGCCTCGAGTTTTGGTTTTAACCGATATTGGCAATGAGCCGGATGACGCTGAATCTTTCGTGCGGTTTTTGTTGTATGCCAACGAATTTGACATTCAGGGCATTGTAGCGTCTACCTCTACCTGGCAGAAGAACAAGGTGCAGCCCCAACTGTTGCGCGAGCGAATTGCTGCCTATGGAGAAGTTCTCGATAACCTTCGGGTCCACGCAGCTGGGTACCCCTCGGCCAACACCCTTCAACAACTGGTATTCAGCGGTGTGACAGAGTTTGGTATGGACGGTGTTGGTGACGGCAAGTCGACAGTCGCTTCAACGCATATTATCGACACTGTCGACGAGAGTGATCATCCTTTATGGATTGCCGTCTGGGGTGGTGCCGCCGATCTGGCCCAGGCTTTGTGGACTGTTCGGGCGTCCCGCTCAGCAGAAGACGTAGCTGCATTTGTTGCCAAGCTGCGAATATACTCGATTTCAGACCAGGATAATGCGGGCTCTTGGATTCGTCGTAACTTCCCCCAGGCTTTTTATATTGCCAGTGTCCACGGTTGGAACCAGTATGGATTGGCAACCTGGGTTGGGATTTCAGGCGATCTTAAACGCCGACAGCAATGGCCGGATGTAGAGTATGTCACCAACCAATGGCTCGAAGAGAACATTCGTAAAGGGCCATTGGGTAAGCAGTACCCGCCACACCTGTTCATTATGGAAGGCGATACACCGTCATTTCTCGGCTTGATTCCCAATGGCTTAAATGTCCCCGAGCACCCGGAGTTTGGCGGTTGGGGAGGGCGATACGTCAAGTCAGATTTGACCGCCATGCACTACGGAGACACCCAAGACACACTGATCAAAAATGGTACGGAGTACACCAGCAATCAAGCCAGTATTTTCCGCTGGCGCAAAGCGTTTCAAACAGACTTTGCCGCACGTATTCAATGGTCACTCACAGATGATTACAGCCGTGCCAACCACCCACCGGTTCTTGTGCTAAATGGCAGTCACGGTATACAGCCGATCGAGATAACAGCCGCGCCTGGTGAGGTCATCACGATGGATGCGACGGCGTCAAAAGATCCTGACGGCGACAAATTGGATTATCATTGGTGGGTGTATAATGAGGTCAGTGGAGCCCGAGTCCGCTCTCCGTTAACCATCGAAAATCCAAAGGAACCGCAGACCCGAATTGCACTGGCAGATAATGCCCGTGAGGGTACCTATCACCTTATACTGGAGGTGACCGACAAGGGAATACCTGCGTTAACCCGTTATCGCCGCGTCCTGTTGCATATTGAATTGCATGATAGTGATTAACCCGGTCCTTTTCACTCGACAATGAGCGCAACAATCATCCCAAGCAGCTTCTGACAGCTACAACCACTATCATAGCGGTGGCGAAGATTCTCCTTCAAACTCCCACCCCCGACCACTAATGCTCAATTTGGTTGAGAACGCACAGGTGCTCATGTAAACTGGCCTTACCACTAGACCATAACAAATATTGGTAAGGCTAACATAATGAAACGTTCATCGATCCTCGGCCTAATACTCGGCACTTTATTTGTCGTTGTTGTCACGGCATGCACTCTCTCCATACCTCCTGAAGGTGAAGCCCGCGAAACGACACCGTTAAAGACTGACTGGAAGTTCCAGTTTGGGAACACAGATGAAGATGTAGTGACACTCGCCTTTGACGACAGCGCCTGGGAAACCGTTGCGGTGCCTCACAGCTGGAATCGGGTGGGTTACTACAAAAACGACCTGCTAGAACATCTGCATACAAAAGAGAACGTCAACGCCGAGCAGGGCGTAGGTTGGTATCGTCTGACGTTTAACGCGCCGGAAACCACTGAAGGTGAGAGAGTCTGGCTGGAGTTTGATGCTGTTAGCCGAACTGCAGAGGTGTGGCTCAATGGCAACTACGTAGGCGAACATCGTAGTGGCTTTGCCCGTTTTCGTTTTGATGTCACAGAGTTGATCGAGTCCGGTAAATCTAATCTACTTGTGGTGAAGGCAGATAACACATTGCCGGAAGCGGGATCTTCTACTCAGGATGTATTGCCTATTGCCGGCGATTTTTTTGTTCATGGCGGCATCTACCGACCTGTACGGATAGTTGTGACCAAACCGGTGCACATCGATATGCGTGATTTCGGTGGGCCGGGTGTTTATGCAACGTCGCAAATTGGTGAAGATAGCGTAAAAATTGATATAAGTTCGCGGCTAAGCAACGCCACAGCAATAACGCAAGAGGTAAGGCTTGTTAGCTCGTTGATTGACGACAAGGGGCAGAGGGTCGCCTACTCTGAGCAGGCAGTATCCCTTGCGGCGGGCCAGACCACTGAAGTAGAAGACGTGCTTGATGTTCAGGACCCTGTCCTGTGGCAGGGGATAGAAAATCCATATATTTATACGCTTCGCACAGAGGTCCGGGACGCAGACTCCGGTTTGCTGGATCGCCTTGATCAGGATTACGGCATTCGCGAAGTTGCATTCGATGCGGAGCGCGGTTTTATACTTAACGGTGAGCCGTATCGCTTGCATGGCGTATCTTATCACCAGGATCGCGAAGGCAAGGGCTGGGCTGTGTCTCGTGAGGATATTGCCGAAGACGTAGCTATCATGAAAGAAATGGGCGCTAATACTGTTCGTTTGGCACACTACCCGCATGGCCAGCCGGTTCACGAAATCGCCAATCGCAAGGGCCTGGTGCTCTGGGATGAAATTCCACTGGTCAGTTCCTGGTCTTATGCGCCGGAAAATAAAGAGGCCAATCAGGAGTTGTCTGAGAACGCCAAATTGCAACTGCGTGAAATGATTCATCAGAATTTCAACCACCCGTCAGTTATTGTTTGGGGTATTGCTAACGAAGTAGATTTTGGTGCCATCTTGCCGGCATTTCTATCCGCAAAAAGAAGCGATGCTGCGTTGTTGGAGCCCTTGCTGAAAGAGTTGGCTGCAATTGTTAATGAGGAAGACAGCAGCCGGTTGTCAACATTGGCTCACTGTTGTGAAGAGCGTAAAGGTTTGGCCAATGCGGAATTTCCGACCACAGGGCACCTGACCGAAGTCGTGGGTGCCAATCTGTATTTTGGCTGGTATTACGGTGAAGCTCAGGATATTGGTCCTCACCTGGATCATCTACGCACAGTCCGTCCCGAGCAGCCGCTTTCAGTGAGTGAATATGGCGCAGGCGGCGGCATTTCTCAGCATACCGACAATCCTCTAGGCGGACCTGTGGATGCGACTGGTGTTGCTCAGCCTGAAGAGTATATGTCCTACGTGCATGAAAAAAATTGGGTGGAAATATCCTCCAGGCCTTATTTGTGGGCAAGCTGGGTATGGAATAGTTTTGACTTTGCCACAAAAGTACGAGTTGAAGGCGATGCGGTGGATATCAATACCAAGGGGCTGGTGACCTATGATCGCAAGATTAAAAAAGATAGCTATTACTTTTATAAAGCGAACTGGTCGGATGAACCAACGGTGCATATCACCGGTCGTCGCTACAAAGAGCGAGCTTACCCAGTGACGGATGTCCGGGTGTACAGTAATGCGCCGGAGACAGAGCTTTGGCTTAATGGTGAATCTCTTGGTAAGAAGTCAGACTGTGAGCAACAGATTTGTGTCTGGACTGAAGTAAGTTTGTCTGATGGCGAAAACCAGCTGCGCGCCGAAGGCGTGTTTGCCGAGGGCCGCGAAAGCGATACGGTCCAGTGGCACCTCAAGGCCGGCCTGACCAATGCCTACCATATTGATGCCGGAGCCTTGCTGGCAGCATCTTCTGTCGCCGCAGACTATGGATCAGATGATTTCTTCAGTGGTGGTGAGGCGAGAACGGTTGACCAGCCCGGTGGCTGGGGCAAGCCTCCGGTCTTGGCTGACATCGCCAACAGCGAAGACCGTGAACTTCTGGCAACCTATAGGGAAGGGGAGTTCGAGTATCGCTTACCCGTCAGTAATGGCGAATACCAGGTGGTACTGACATTGATGGAGCCGGATACCACCCTTCAGGATCGGCAGTTTGATGTAATGGCCAATGGCAGTCATCTGCTGAAAGATTTCAGCATCCTCCAGCAGGCCGGCGAACCTCGCAAGGCCATAAAAAAGACTTTCCGCGTCACCGTCACCGATGGCGAGCTTGAGCTGATCTTCTCCGCTGATCAAGGTGGGGCCGTAGTATCAGCAATCGACGTGGTGAAAGCCGAGGCCCGGGCGAACTAGACGTTTTGATGCCGCTAAAAGGTTGTAACTCCTTGTACATCAAGGGGTTAGCCTTTTAGGTCGCCAAGTGATCATGATGCGCAATGCCACGTATCGCAAAAAATGATTATAAAAAGGCAGGCGCTCGATGTAGTTTATCTTTATTGGTAAGGCCACCTTCCCATATGACCAGTAAGTACCAGTTGTATCATCAACGCTAAAAATAATTACAGAGAATCAGGAGAGCTTTATGATTTCCCACAACCCCTTTAAATACAGCCTGCTGTCTGCAGCTATAGGCGTGTCGTCTCTGGCGATTCAGATGCCTGCAAGTGCGCAGGAATTTGCGCTTGAAGAAATCGTAGTGACTGCGCAGAAACGGGAGCAGAACGTGCAGGACGTACCTGTTGCGATTTCTGTACTGAACGCCGACTCCCTCGAAAAGTTGGATATCAAGAATTTTACTGACGTCGCCCGAGTATCTCCTGCACTGACCATGCAAAGTGGCGATGAACCATCCGATAACTCTATCCGGATGCGCGGTGTTGGTACCGCCGTCTACTCAGTGTCCGCAGAGCCCAGCGTGTCCGTTGTGGTAGACGAAGTGCCCCTGATGGTCTCTGCACAGGCATTCAACAACTTGATGGATATTGAGCGTATTGAAGTTTTGCGCGGTCCTCAGGGTACTCTGTTCGGTAAAAATGCTTCGGCCGGGGTTGTCAGCATCACCACACAAGCTCCATCTCAGGAGTTCTCTGCCAAAACCGGGGTACGATTCACCGATGACGATGAGAAGAAGGTCGATCTCTCAGTTTCTGGACCTCTGACTGATACTTTGAGCTACCGGGTATCAGGCTTCTACACCGATCGGGAAGGTTACATTGAAAACCTTGAAGACGGTTCTGATTTTAACGGCGAAGAGTCTCATGGCATCAGGGCAAAATTGCTGTGGGAGCCTACCGATAAACTGGACATGACATTGATATTGGACGCCTCCGAGCGTAAGGCCAGTTCGGTCTCTACCTGGTTTGCGCATCCCGATCCTGGTGTAGGCATCACTGCCGGAGAAGACAATCGCAAGGTGCGTTACGACACGCCCAATGAATTTGAAACCGATCAGACCATGGCGATATTCAAACTCAACTATGATTTGGGTGGTCATGTATTAACATCAATCACCAGCTATCAGAATTTCAAGCTGGAGGCTTTGACCGATGGTGATTACTCACCAGATCCGGTTCCTCAGAACCCTTTCCTGAACCCGGGTGGATTTCCAGAAGGAACCCCCACATTCGAGATGAACACTTCTCAGGACAGTGATTCCTTTACTCAGGAGTTGCGCTTGACATCCACATGGTCTGATACGTTCGAGTACATGGTCGGAGCCTATTATTCAGATGTCGAGCACTACAAGAGTCTTGATCGGTATGCGATCCGCTTCATTCTGGACCACTGGGAAGCAACTCCGACAAATGAGAGTATGGCACTGTTTGGTCAGGGTTCTCTGTCCTTAGCCGAAAATACCTATCTGGATCTGGGTATTCGCTTCAACCGTGAAGAAATATCTACGGATTACACCGATTTCATTCCTGACCGGGGCGACCTGTCTGCTGCACCAGTCACCTTTGGCGGCAAAGACTCGGAAAGTGCGGTAACGGGGAAAATTGCCTTGCGTCATTTTCTGCAAAACGACGCTATGGTCTATGCCTCGGTCAGCACTGGCTACAAAGGGCTGGCCTACGACATTTCATCCGGTTTTACCCCGGAAGCCGCTGCTGACCCCGTTGGCAGTGAAGACTCAATCAACTATGAGATCGGTATTAAAGGCAAAACTGCAGATCGCCGTTTAAGCTATGAAGTCGTTGCCTTTTTAACCGATTTTGAGGATTACCAGGCACAAGGGTCCGTAGTAACGGATACTTCGGTTGATTTTTCCCTTAACAATGTCGGTGAACTGCGCACGCAAGGTGTTGAAGTCGACCTGTCTTATCAGGCCACCGAAAGTTTGCGTCTGGACTTTAGCGGCGCCTGGGTTGATGCCACGATCGAAGACTGGGTGGGTGCAGAATGTTACTTCGGCCAAACTGCTGCTGAAGGCTGTAACGTACCGACATCCGATCCGTCTGTCTTCCTGCAGGATCTGAGTGGTAAGGATTTGAACAACTCTCCGGACTTCAAATTCAACGCCGGCGCTTACTGGGAGCAGGTTTCCAGCAGCATGCCTTTCAATTGGTTCGCACAAGCCAACTACCAATGGCAAGATGAGGTGAATTTTGACCTTTACGGCGCACCGAATGACGCTGAAGATGCTTATGGCATTGCCAACTTTGGTGTCGGCATCGTTGAGTCCAGTGGTCGCTATCAGGTGACATTGTTTGTCAATAACGCTTTCGACGAACGTTACTCCACCCGCTATCAGGATCTGTCCGATCGCCAGAATGATGGAAACGCCTACATCACCAAACAGTGGACGCGTGAATCACGTCGTTACGCTGGAATTAAAGCAAGTTATGCGTTTTAAGTAACTGCAGGCAGCGGTTCTTCCGCTGCCTTTTTTTGAACAGGAATAACGCGGTTTCGTTAATGAACAAATTACCAGGCATTGTACGGTGTTATTGATACCCTGGAAGGGTTCAAGAAAGCTTGATTTTTACTGTTGTCTCTCAAACCTTGTGAGCTTGTAACTCACCTCGGGGATCTCGTCGCTATCTGCTCTCCTGGCTGATCCCCGGGGCCTTTTTTCATCATCCATCGGTGCTCAGCACATGCGTACCGCCGATCGAAATTACGAAACGTTACCGCCATCGTCCCTAAAAGCTTTCCCTGAGCTATAGCCAGATAATTTCTTCAGTGGTGGTGAGGCGAGAACGGTTGACCTGGCCGGTGAACCTCGCAAGGTCATAAAAAAGACTTTCCATGTCACCATCACCATCACCTCACCTCACCTCACCTCACCGTCACCTCACCGTCACCGTCACCGTTGGCGAGCTTGGCTGATCTTCTCCGCTGATCAAGGTTACGTGGTTAAAGCAGAGGCCCGGGCGAACTAGACGTTTTGATGCCGCTAAAAGGTTGTAACTCCTTGTAAATCAAGGGGTTAGCTTTTCAGGTGGCCAACCCATCACGATGCGCAATGCCATGTATCGCAAAAAATGATTATAAAAAGGCGAGCTCTCGATGTAGTTTACCCTTATTGGTAAGGCCACCTTCCCATATGGCCAATAAGTACCAGTTGTATCATGGACATTAAAATAATTAGAGAGAATCAGGAGAGTTTTATGATTTCCCACAACCACTTTAAATACAGCCTGCTGTCTGCAGCTATAGGCGTGTCGTCTCTGGCGATTCAGATGCCTGTCAATGCGCAGGAATTTGCGCTTGAAGAAATCGTAGTGACTGCACAGAAGCGGGAGCAGAATCTACAAGATGTCCCTGTCGCCATTTCTGTGATGAATGCCGATGCCATCGACAGACTGGACATCAAGAACTTCACTGATGTCACCCGTGTGTCTCCCTCCCTGACCATGGATCAGGGTGAAGGCCCTGCAGGCAACGTCATCCGAATGCGTGGCGTGGGTACCGCATCGTTCAGTATCGCTACAGAAGCCAGTGTGTCAGTCGTAGTTGATGAAGTACCGCTGGTCCGTCAGGCACAGGCCTTTAGCAATCTGGTAGATATTGATCGCGTTGAGGTATTGAGAGGCCCTCAAGGCACTCTGTTTGGTAAAAACGCCTCTGCTGGTCTGGTTAATATTGTGACTAAGGCGCCGAGCGATGAATTCACTGGCAGCATCAGTGGACGCTTGACCGATGATGATGAAGAAAAAGTTCAGCTCTCTTTCTCTGGCCCTATCACCGAGACTCTGGCTTACCGTATTTCGGGCTACTATCAGGATCGTGATGGCTATATCACTAACCTGACCAATGGCAAAGACCTCAATGGCGAAAAGGCAGATGGCCTGCGTGCCAAGCTGGTTTGGCAGCCCACCGATGCCCTGGATATGGAAGTCATTCTCGACAGCTCTTCAAAGGAATCCAGCTCAGTATCCACTTGGTTTGAAGCGGATCCGTCAGTCTATGGTGAAGGCATTGTTCCCGGCGAAGACAACAAGAATATGCGTTCCGACAGCCCTAACGGCTACCAAACCGATCAGGACATGGCGGTTTTCAAAGTGCATTACGAGTTGCCAGGACACACACTGACATCCGTCAGCAGCTATCAAAAGTACCAAGTCGACTCGCAAGTTGATACAGATCTGACCGACGTTCCAATGGAAGAATCGTTTCCTTCATTTTTGTTGCCTATCTTCGATCCCCTGGGCATTGGTGGCCCCGTGATCATCCAGGAATCATCAGAAGAATCCAAGGCTTTTACTCAGGAAATTCGCTTAACTTCCAACTCGGATACCAATTTCGAGTATATGCTCGGTGCTTTCTACTCGGATTTTGAAGTTGATCGAGAGTTTGACAGAAAGCCTCTGGTGTTTCTTCTCTCCAGATGGGATGCCACTGCAGCAACGGAAAGCATGGCGGTTTTTGGGCAGGGCTCATTGAGCATCACCGAGGACACCTTCCTGGATATCGGCTTCCGGTTGAACCGCGAAAAAATCTCGGCGGATTTTACCGACTACTATGCTAACGGATTCACTTCGGACACTCCTGAGAATTATTCAGGTGAAGACACACAGAATGCCGCAACCGGAAAACTGGCTCTGCGTCATTTTCTGGACAATGGCGCCATGGTATTTGGCTCTGTGAGTACCGGCTACAAGGGGCAAACCTATGATGTTGCAACCGGTTTTACTCAAGCAGATGCCGACAACCCGGTGGGCGAAGAAAACTCCATTTCCTACGAACTGGGCATCAAGGGCACGACTGAAAATCGCCGTTTCCGCTATGAAGTGGTCGCTTTCCTGACGGACTTTGACGACTATCAGGCGCAAGGCGCGACAGTGGACAGCGTTGGCGCACCAGTATTTGCACTCAATAACGTGGGCGAATTACGCACCCAGGGTGTAGAAGCTGATCTGTCCTTTCAGGCAACTGAGAATCTGCGCTTAAGTGCTACAGTAGCGTACGTGGATGCAACCCTTGAGAGCTTTGAAAACGCGCAATGCTACTTTGGTCAGACTGAAGCCCAGGGCTGTATGATTGGTGCTGGGCCTGGTGGGCTGGATGTGCAGGACTTGAGTGGTGAAGACCTCAATAACTCCCCGGACCTGAAATATAACCTGTCTGCTTACTGGGAGCGCTCCGCCGGCAGCCTGCCTTTTAATATCTTTGCCCAGGCAAACTACCAGTGGCAGGACGACATCAACTATAGCCTCTATGGTAACCCGTTGAACGCTCAGGAAGCCTACGGCATTGCCAATATCAGTGTTGGTATTGTGGAACCCAACGAGCAGTACAAAGTAACCTTCTTTGTTAACAACCTGTTTGACGAAAACTACTCCATGGGTTACGACGACGCCAGTCAGCGATTTGGTGGTGCAACGGCTATTTCCAAACAGTGGTCACGCAACGCTATGCGCTACGCCGGCATTAACGCAAGTTACAACTTCTAAGGCCGACAAAGGAAACCTTCTCTCTAATTGAAAGCGAGAAGGTCTCCTGACCATAGGAAGGATTGGAGTCTGGTTTTTTATTTAACTGGATTCCTTATGCAATAAGCAAACTTGGAAGATTGCTATATGAAATCAGTATTTGTTCTATTAAGTGCTCTTCTGGTGAGTGGCGTCTCATGGGCGCAGTCAGGATTTGAGCTCAAGCGTATCGATACGCCACCTCAGACAGATGCCATCCCGCTCTATGAGCCGGGTGAAATTCCTGAAAGCAATATCATCGAACGCTGGAACCTGTTGGATCGCAATGATGGAAATGAAAGCCGGAGGGTTCGTAACGTTACATGGCCTACCATCACTCCTGTGCTTCCTGCCGAGGAAGATGCTACCGGGCTTGCTGTCATTGTTGCCCCAGGCGGTGCATATAAGGTGCTGGCTATAGATAAAGAAGGCTTTGATATTGCCAAACGCCTGGCTGAACAGGGTGTGGCAGCGTTTGTGTTGAAGTACCGCATCAACGAAACGCCAGATGATGAAAGCGAAATCATGAGACAAATAGCCGAAAATGCTGCTAATAGTGGTAACAGATCGGACAAAAAATCAGCTAAAGAACCCGCGAAAATTGAAGAGCCCAGGGCAGGTGCTGATGCACTGCAAGCGCTTCGGCTGATTCGTGCCCGCGCAAGCGAATGGGGCGTAGATCCTGAACGCGTAGGTTTTATCGGTTTTTCAGCAGGGGCCATGACAGGATTACAGACCGTGATAACTGGAAAAGCCGATGAGCAGGCGGATTTTCTAGGCTACATCTATGGCCCCATGAAATCTGTTTCTGTGCCTGAGTACTCGCCTCCGATGTTTTCAGCGATTGCCATGGATGATGCACTATTTTCGGGACAGGGATTTGGCATTATTAATGCTTGGCGTGATGCAGGAATTTCGGTTGAACTTCACGCCTATGAGCGGGGCGGCCACGGTTTTGGTGCGGGTAAACCCGGAACGACAACCGAGGGAATCATGGACCAATTTATGCTGTGGTTGAAAAGTCGCAATCTGTTGAGTGCACAGTAAATCTGACTGCTCTCACGCGCAATCACAAACAACGGTTATTACTTGAAACTGCAATAAAATAATGCGTTTTAAGTAACCGCAGGCAGCGGTTCTTCCGCTGCCTTTTTTGAACAGGAAGAACACAGTTTCGTTAATGAACAAATTACCAGGCATCGTTTTTATCGGTGAGCCTCTGTTTGATCTCGCTCCAGGCTCGCGGGAAAAGTTTTTGATTTAGGTGTGGCTGATTGGAGCACTTCTGGCAGAAGAGCATAGTCGTGCCGACATTGGCCGTAATGACCTGGAAATTCCCATGCGGCCGGATCACGGACATTTGATGGCCGATGAAGTGGGACAAATCGGAACCAATTCTGGTTATTCATATCTGGGGCGCTTGAAAAGCCTGGTAGAATTGTACGGTGTTATGGATAGCCTGGAAAGGCTGAAAAAGCTTGATTTTTACTGTTGTCTCTCAAACCTTGTGAGCTTGTAACTCACCTCGGGGATCTCGTCGCTATCTGCTCTCCTGGCTGATCCCCGGGGCCTTTTTTTCATAATCCATCGGTGCTCAGCACATGCGTACCGCCGATCAAAATTACGAAAAGGTACCGCCACCGTCCCTAAAAGCTTTCCCTGAGCTGCTGCTGGCTATGCCACTGCTAATGTCGCCAAGAAGGACTATCTGTTCATGGAGCCCTTCACCATTTGGGGTGTCGATTACGCATATCAGAATTGGCAGTTTTTTTAAATTTGTGAGACTATTGGCCTGACCATCTGATTTATTTACCGGCTATCCCCCTCATGCGTATTGAAGCTGTCAAAGTCCGTCGCCTCTACCTTGAGGTGGCCAACCAGATCGAAAATTTCATTAAATCCGGTGAAATTGAACCCGGACAGCGGTTGCCTTCCGAGCGCGACCTGGCCCAGCAATTCGAAGTCAGCCGTCCCACCATTCGCGAAGCCATGATTGCTTTGGAGATTGCAGGCCTGGTAGAAATCCGCACCGGTTCCGGCATTTATGTGTTGCCGCAAATGGATACTGAGAACAATCTAACCAGTGGTCTGCGCGATGAGGGGCCGGGGCCGTTTGAGATACTGGAAGCCAGGCGTCTGCTCGAAAGTGAAATTGCAGCCCTGGCTGCGGCACGCATCACACCAGCTCAAATGACCGAAATGGAAGAAGCTTTGCACGATATGGAGCGCGAGGATTCACAGGGTTCCATCAGCGAAGAGGCCGATCAGCGCTTCCACTGTATTCTGGCCGAAGCGGCCCAAAACAGCGCACTGGCCTCTATGGTTCGCTGGCTGTGGGAGTTGCGCAATCGCTCCGAAATCAGTGCCGTATTCCATGAACGGGTCAGGGAAGAGGGCATACATCCCTCAGCTCAGGAGCATCGAGCCATCTTTGAAGCCCTGCAATCTCGTGACCCAATTTCTGCACGACAAACCATGGCCACTCATATCAGCAATGCCATTGCCGCTGATAGGGCTTTGTTGGACAGAAAGAACAACTGAGCCTTCAACGCCTCATTAATATAAGCCCATCTGCAGATAGTGGACTGCACCACGAAATGCATTAAGGAATGGTTTTAATTGCATGTAACACCTCATCTATCGAAGTGCCTTCGTAAGCTTCGTGCATGGGCTTAACCAGATCGCGAAAGGGCGTTTTGACCGGCTGAATGATCATTACACCAATCGCTGTCGCAGCTTCCAACGCATTTCAGCGCTTGCTGACTCCAGGTCACGATCCACAGTTGCCACAGCGGGTGCGTGTGGCTATGGGTTGGCTCAGGACATTGGATGGCTGCAGTCTTTAGCCAAGAGCACAATTATAATGTTTGAAGCCAGGACAGGATGACGTCGTTGACTGACTCGGGTTGTTCCATGGTGCTCATATGGCCGGAGTTTTTGATGCTGAAGACCGGCGGCGCGCCGGGTACCAATCTGGCCATCTCGTGATGACGCTCCAGTGGGCTCCAGGCGTCCTGATCGCCGCAGATAAAACACGTCGGGCAGGTGAGGGCACTCAACACGGCGCGGGCATTTGGTCGGTCGATCAAGGCGTGTTGCTGGTTGGCAAACTGCTCGGGTGTCTTGCGCTCAATCATATCGAGAATCGCGTTACACAGTTGCTGATCCTGCAAGTGTTCCGGCAACACCATCCCCTGCATCCAGAGCTCGCCCATGGCCCGCATGCCATCGCGTTGTGCCTGCTCCACCAGTGCCATACGCCCCGCGACTTCTTGCTGTCCTTGTTGATTCTGAGCAAGGGGCAAATAACCTGTATCCATTAAAATAAGCGCTGTAACGCGCTCACTGGCCTGCCTGACCACTTCCAGAGCAACTCGCCCGCCCATGGAGTGGCCGATCACTATAAATTGCTCCGGAGCCTGGCTGAGGACAATCTTGGCCATGTGGGCAATGGTGTCGGCGTTGCCATAATCGATAATCAGGGTTTCGTAACCTGCGTCCAGCAAGGCCTCTTGTTGCGCCGCCCAATTGGCGTGATCGCAAATAAGACCGGGCAATAACACAACCGTTGTCATTGAGCCTCTCCGATTAACAGGTTAATACTGAATAAGGCGCGCCGTTCAGACAGCAGCCATTGATCGGATGTTCGACGCCAGGTATCGTGATATTCCCCCACCAGAGCA
The DNA here is from genome assembly GCF_011602365.1 of Pseudomaricurvus hydrocarbonicus. Classification (GTDB taxonomy): domain Bacteria; phylum Pseudomonadota; class Gammaproteobacteria; order Pseudomonadales; family Cellvibrionaceae; genus Pseudomaricurvus; species Pseudomaricurvus hydrocarbonicus. Next base: position 56,652 of record NZ_JAAONZ010000016.1, on the reverse strand, counting down.
CGCTGCAATGGCCAACCGGTGACCGGTTTTTCGTGAGCGGTTTGCGTGGCGGAATACAGGGTGACATAACTGACGGAGTGGGCGACACCTTCCGCCATGTGGGTAACATGGACATTGGACAGCAGATGGCGATTCAGCCGTTCACTCGGATTGTTCTGGTAAACGGCAATGATGGCATCCCGCCCGCAGACGGGATCCTTGGAGGTCGGTCTAAACAGCTTGCCGTCTTCGGTAAAATAGTTGGCAAAGGTGACTAAATCTTTTTGATCCAGCGCATATTGTGCCGCCTTGATGGCGCGCTCGATTTGCCACTGGGCGTAATCAGTGTCGTTCATGGTCTTCAAAACTCCCGTCTTCCCACAAACCACACAGAGTAGCGAACTCCAGGGTCAAAATGCGGGTGTGAACGCATTGTTCCAGCGGTTGAACAGCATTTATGCGATCTCTCGGGATACCTCTTTCAGAAAGTCGATAAACACACGGGTGCGCGCACTCAGCATACGCTTGCTGGTGTACACCGCTGAGGCTTGGGCCTTTTCGATCAGCTCGACATTGTCTGCCACTTCCACCAGCGCGCCCGAGGCGAGGTCTTCACGGCAATAAATGGAAGGCAACAGCCCAATACCCATGCGGTTGAGCACACAGTCTTTCACCATGATCGGGTCCGTGGTCTCAATGGCCGCATCGAGCGTGATCTTTTCCGGCCCCTTGTTGAACTTGATCTTGAGCGGAACCTGATTGTAGCGTTTTTCACAAATTTTAATGGCCCCAGTCAGCTCGGTAAGGTCCTTAATCCGGTTGATTTTGGGGGCGAGGTCGGGGTGGGCGACCCAAATTAACTTGTGCCGTGTCAGCGGCACCGCAATGTAATCGGAGTCGGGTAGAACACCCACTTGTACCGCGATGTCAACGTGGTCGCCAATCAGATCCACTGGGGTGGGGTTTACCGTAATGTGGACACGAATATCCGGATAGCGGCGATGAAACTCGGGTAAATGCCGGGACACAATCAGCCGTGAAAATGCCATCGGCAGTGATACCGACAAATCGCCTCTGGGGGTATCTGTCAAACCGTTCATCTGGGCATCGGCCGAGGCCACCTGCTCAAGAATGAGCTGCGCGTGCTTATAAAAGACTTCGCCTTCCTGGGTCAGCCGCATGGCCCGGGAGTTGCGCTCAAACAGACGCACATTGAGATCCTGCTCGAGCCGATTGACAAATCGACTGACGCTGGATTTCGGCAAACGCAGCTTGCGGGCAGCATGGGTGACTCCACCCTGATCGACAACAGCGGCAAAGATAGGTAAGTCGGCTATGTTCCACTGCATGAACGATATGTCTTAAAAGCTATTGTTGTTCCAAGATTATCACTTCATTAGACTTTTGGCGATAGCGACTGCCACAGTCTTTATACGCACCTGGCAGCCACCGGCACTTTCTGCGGGGCCATAACAGGAGAAATACTCATTTACCACCATTCGGAGAGTCACCATGAGTAGAGAATACGACGACATCCCCGGTACCTATGTCATGGACAGCAAACACTGTCGGGCTGGATATCACCTGAATATGTTTTGCATGTCACTGAACAACAAAGCAAATCGCGATGCTTTCCGCGACGACGAAGCGGCTTATCTTGAGGCATTTCCCATGACCGAAGCGCAAAAGCAAAGTGTGCTGGAACGCGATTGGCTGGGGATGTTGAGACTGGGCGGCAACATTTATTACACCTTCAAACTGGCTGTGTTTGACGGTCACTCCATGCAGTATGTCGGTGGAAAAATGTCAAACATCAGCGAAGAGCAATTCCGTCAGATGATGGTCAGCGGTGGTCGTTCCATTGAAGGCAATCGCAGCAAAAAGGAGCAAGCCCGTGGCTAAAATTATGTGTGGCGTGGGTACCAGTCATGTTCCGGCCATAGGTGCCGCTATTGATCATGGTAGAACCCAGGAAGATTACTGGAAACCGTTGTTTGACGGTTATCAACCGGTGCGCGACTGGATTGAGGAACACAAACCCGATGTGGCGATTGTGGTTTATAACGATCACGCGTCAGCTTTCAGTTTGGAATTGATTCCAACCTTTACCCTGGGGGTGGCCGCCGAATTCCAGCCGGCTGACGAAGGTTATGGGCCGCGCGGCGTGCCCGTTGCGAAAGGGGATCCGGATTTGGCCTGGCACCTGGCGGAGTCGCTCATCCTGGACGAATTTGACATCACCATCGCCAACAATATGGATATTGATCACGGTTGCACGGTGCCGCTGTCGATCCTGTTTGATCAACCGCAAGAATGGCCATGCAACGTCATTCCGCTGTGTGTGAATGTCATACAATATCCTGCGCCTACGGGAAAACGCTGTTTTAAACTCGGGCAGGCGATTCGCAAGGCTGTTGAAAGCTATGACAAAGACATCAAGGTCGCTATTTTGGGCACCGGTGGTATGTCTCACCAGCTGCAGGGGGAGCGTGCGGGCCTGGTCAATGCCGAGTTTGATACGGCATTTCTGAGAGATCTTTCCGAAGATCCACAGCGTCTGGTGAACATGCCGCATGTTGAATACATGCGCGAAGCCGGTTCGGAAGGGGTTGAACTGGTGATGTGGTTGATTATGCGAGGAGCTCTGTCGGAAAAGGCGAAGGAAACCTACTCCTTTTACCATGTGCCAGCATCAAACAGCGGCGCAGGTATCATCGTTTTGGAAGATGACGAGGAAGCGAAATAACTGAGTGATCCCCGAGTGGTGCACAACAAGGATGCTGTGCACCACTCAGATTTTAAGGCTTAATCAGCACTCACTGCTCAGTCGTCGATGATGGCAACCGCGCGCGTCCAGCCTGCCGAGCCTCCACGCACCTTGTGCGGGAAGCAGGATACGGTATAACCAAAGGCTGGCAAGGCCTCGAGATTGTGCAGCTTTTCCATATGGCAATAGCCCACATCGCGACCGGCCTTGTGGCCTTCCCAGATCAGCGATTTATCGCCGGTTTCAGCCACTCGCTTGGCGGTATGGCTGAATGGTGCATCCCACGACCAGGCGTCGGTGCCGGTCACTCGCACACCGCGTTCCAGTAAATACATGGTGGCTTCATAGCCCATGCCGCAACCGATGTTGACGAAGTCGGGGTTGCCGACGGCACCGCCGGCTGCGGTATTCACCAGCACAATATCCATCGGCTGGATTTCATAACCAATGCGCTTGAGCTCGGCTTCCACGTCGGCAGCAGTCACCACATAGCCATTTTCAAAGTGGCGAAAATCCAGCTTCACACCGGGACGAAAACACCAGTCCAGTGGCACTTCGTCAATGGTGATGGCCCGTTCACCATTGTTCATGGTGGGGTGAAAGTGCCAGGGCGCGTCCATATGCGTGCCGTTGTGGGTGGTAAGCTTAACCGTCTCGGCAGCCGCAAACCCGTGACCACCGGGAAACTCGTCCGCCGCCACACCGGGAAAGAAATGGTTCGCTTCTGGAACCGTTTCTTCATGGGTCTGATAAGTAATCTCCGGCCGCATAAACGGCGGATCCGTGATCACATCGTTTTCCAGATAGATGGATAAATCGATAAATTGACGTGACATCTTATTTACCCCACTGTGCCGCCCAGAGTTTGTGCAAACCAGTCGGCAATGTAGTCGCAGCCAAAGCTCATGTTGTCCGCGCCCACGTGCTCGACACCGCCTTCACGCTCGGTAAAGATTCTCAGCTTGCGGTTCGGTGAATTGACCAGTTGCTCGTAGCTCTGGTGAGCGTATTCCAGGCCGATTTGACGGTCTTTGGCCCCGTGCGTCACCAGGAACGGCACTTTGATTTTTTCCATGACACCGTTCAGGGTCATGTCCTCGGCTTTGGCAAAGAAGTCGTCCATATCGCTTGCGCCGAACACCCACATCACGTGCCCCCAGTAGTGTGGTACGGGGTTTTCGCCCTCGCGCTTGAGACGTTTTTGCTGCACTTCCGCCCAGTTGTGGTTGGCTCCCCATACGGCGCCCGAGGCAAATCGCGGCTCGAAGGCTACCGCCCGCGGCGCATAGTGACCACCCAGAGAAATGCCGGTCATACCGATGCGACTGGCATCCACCTCAGGACGCTGTTCCAGCCAGTCCACGGCTTTGGAAGCCCAGGTTTCACTGTGGGGGGTGGCGGGCAGCTTGTAGTTGCGCAAGGCTTCACCGGTACCGGGCTGATCCACACACAGGGTGGAAATGCCACGCTTGGCCAGTGCCTGTGGCAGGTTGGACCAATAGAGCATCTCTTTGCAGCTGTCCAGGCCATTACAGTAGACCACGGTTGGCTTTGGACCCTCGCCGGGGGCGCGTACAAACAGCGCTGGCATGGTGCCACCATTGTCCAAAGGAATTTCGACGCGCTCACAATTTTCTTGGCTGAGCTGGATACTCTTGCGAAATACCTCTTGCGCTTTATTCCACGTTTCTTCGCGGTTGGGGTTGCCGTGGCCCTGCATTCGCTCGGCTACCATCAGGTAGAGCGCCGCGCGCTTCAGCTTGGTGCCGGCAGAAAACAGGCAGCCTTGCGCCTCGTCTTCGTCGGCCAAGCCAATCAGATTGTCCGCCATTTTCACCCACTGCTCGAGAAATTCAGCGGTGCCGGCATCGTCACCATTTGCCGCCGCGTCGCGAATTGGCTGGCACATATCGATGATTTCACCGATTTTTGCTCCACTTTCTACGGCGATGGAAACGGACAGGTTCCATACGTAGTTGGGAAAATATTCAAATAACGCCATTGTTTAGATCTCCGAGTCATTAAGTTGCCTGGGTTGAGGCAAGTCATGGCGCTCCGTATTGGCGCGCTGCATGTGTGAAAAAACGTTTTATTCTGATGATGGCGACTATAAAACGACTAAAACAATCTGTAAAAGTGATTATATTTATGGATAATCATCAATTTTATTTATCGTTAAGGGTGTGTAGCTGCCTCATCTGATCGATCAGCCAGCGTAGTCCGGTATCATTTTGACGCGACACATGATACTGAACCATTTCTCGCATACAGGGCAGATCGAAGGGCAGTTCGGCAATGGCAATCGGCAGGCGCTGCTGAAAAAGCCGTGCCAGCTTCTCATGCATCACGGTGATTTTGGCGGTGTTGACGACCATTTCGGGAGCCAGTAAAAAAGACGCCACACTCATTTCGATGCGCCGCTGCCGGCCCCGTTGGCGCAGGTGGCTTTCACCGACCGAAGGTGCCGAATTGGCACCGATGTCTACAACCACATGACCCGCCGCATAAAATGCTTCTTCGGTCAGTTGATCCACTGCCATCAGCGGGTTGCCGGCGCAGCCAACCGCCATGAACCGGTCGGTGAACAGCAACTCGCTGGGGTGATCGGGGGAGATGTGTTTTTCTGGAGCAATAATCATGTCCAGCTTTCCCTGGTCAAGTTGCTGAGCAGACAGTTCTGACTGGGGGACGCAGTTAATGATGATACCCGGTGCCAGATGTTCCAGGCGTTGAATCAGGTGTGGCATGACCACGGCCAGCACATAATCAGACGCAGACACTTTGAAGTGTCGCTCTGATGTCGCTGGGTCAAAGTGTGTGGCTTCGGTAACCAACACGTCCACATCGCGCAATAACGTCTTTAGAGGCTCCTTGAGTCGCAATGCTGTCGCGGTAGGCACCATTTTCTTGCCGTGCATCACAAATAAAGGCTCATCAAAATAATCCCTCAGCCGCGCCAGGGCCGCACTCATCGCCGGTTGGCTGATGTGCAGGCGCTCTGCAGCACGGGTTACGCTCTGTTCTTCCAGTAATATGTCCAGAGCCACCAGCAGATTAAGATCCAGGGTTTTATGGCGCACAGGAAAACCTATTTAAGCAATGCATCCTTCTCACGCCTCACGAGCTCCCTGAATTAGCCGGGTTCCCTGATTTTGCCCGCAACGGCAGGCAAATACTTCCGCATACCTGAGGTTGGCATTGGGGGTTATCAGCCGCACTCGATAACCTCGACGAGCCTGCTTTTCCAGCAAACCTTCCTGTTCCAGGATGCGCAGCGGTGTGCGGGAGATGCCAAGGCGTTCCGCCGTGGGAATTTCCGTCACCCGCTCGCCGGGCGCCAATTCGCGCGAGATGATCATCTGTCGCAGGGTACTCAATACACGTTGACCGGGTTTGCTCATGGTGCTGGTCACTACTCAAGCTAAAACGACAATCATCTTAACAGGTTGGATCCAATTGTGCTTTCCAGCGATAGATATAATGCCTATCTGATCGTTGTTCAAACCTCAATAATCTATTTATGGATCCAATAATGCTGTTTTTACTTGCCTGTAAATTATTCTGACGATATATTGGATCCAATAAAATACAGCCTAGGAGAGATACGATAATGAGCAACCCTCCCATTTTCCCCAAAAACTGTTGGTATGTAGCCTGCACCCCCGACGAACTCGACAATAAGCCACTGGGCCGCCGTATCTGCAATGAGCCGATGGTGTTCTATCGCGATGCCGAGGGCAAAGCCGTCGCCCTGGAAGACTTCTGTCCCCATCGCGGTGCGCCGTTGTCACTGGGCTACCTGGAAGATGGTCAGCTGGTGTGTGGTTATCACGGCTTGAAAATGGGGGCGGATGGCAAAACCGATTCCATGCCCGGTCAGCGCGTCCAAAGCTTTCCCTGCATCAAACGCTTTGCGGTGCATGAGCGTTACGGCTTTATCTGGGTCTGGCCTAGCGACGCGGATCAGGCGGACATCAATTTGATCCCCCACCTCGAGTGGGCCGAGAATCCCGATTGGGCCTATGGCGGCGGGCTCTATCATATTCAGTGTGATTACCGTTTGATGATCGACAATCTGATGGATCTGACCCACGAAACCTATGTTCACGCCACCAGCATTGGGCAAAAGGAAATTGACGAGGCGCCGGTGCATACCAAAACTGTGGACGGGGAAGTGGTCACCAGCCGTTTTATGGACAACATCATGCCGCCGCCGTTCTGGCAAATGGCTCTGCGTGCCAATGATCTGGCCGATGACGTTCCGGTGGATCGCTGGCAGATCTGTCGTTTTACACCTCCCAGTCAGGTAATGATCGAAGTGGGTGTGGCTCATGCCGGGCACGGCGGTTACGAGGCGCCTGCGCAGTACAGAGCCAACAGTACGGTGGTTGATTTTATGACACCGGAAACGGATACCTCGATCTGGTATTTCTGGGGGATGGCCCGCGACTTCAAACCCCACGATCAAGCGCTGACGGATTCGATTCGCGAAGGTCAGGGCAAGATTTTTGCGGAGGATCAGGACATGCTGGAACGGCAACAGCGCAATCTACTGGAGTACCCCGAGCGTCGTCTGATGAAACTCAACATTGACGCCGGTGGAGTGCAGTCACGCCGTTTGCTGGATAAAATGATCGAAACGGAGGCCGAGGCGGGTTAACCCCGTCTTTTGGATCGCTGTCTCTGGTGCGCATGATCCAGAGACAGTCCGTAGCCATCGTATGTGACAACTTGTGTCCACAAAATTCTCAATACAACATGCAAATAAAGGGTGCTGGGTGTAGTGTCAATGAGGCCCTAAATCAGTAAATCGGTTCAATTTTTTAAAATAAGGTAACAATCTTTACAGAACCTGATTGTGCTTTATTTATTCAAGCGCTTGATATCCACCAGATGCGATTCATTAATTTCTGAAATAGATTTCACCCCCAGCAAAGCCATTGAACGTTCAACCTCAGTTTTCAAAATAGTTAAACATCGCTCCACACCTGATTGGCTACCCGCAGCCAGGCAGCAACTTTCCAGGTAACGCTGCGGTCATGTAATCGATCAACCCCATGGAACCTCCACCGAGGACATCCACCCGACGCGCGACATTCGACAGTTTGAAATCGGGGTTCAACATCATATTAAACCACCATTCAAAACTGGTGGCGTAACTGAAGAAATTGCGCGCTGCCGTAACTTTCGGCGGCATGGTCATGCCGTTAACCAAATCTCTTTCACGATTACCGGGCTGGCCAAGCCTCAGGGCAAGTTGCCTTTCGCTATTCCTAATACTCTGGATGCCGTGATTCATCAGGCACCCGATACGGCAGGCTTTAGTGAGGGTAACACGCTCTATCCGTTTGGATTTGGTCTATCTTAGTGAGCGCTCCAGAAAGATGGCTGTCCCATTGATTGTTTGAGTGTTTGGTGCAACCTGTTAGGGATCAAACCTGTCGATTTGAATTTGCCTGACGAGCGGGGGGTTTAGCATCTCGGCCCAAGGACCCTGACGAGCCGTGGCCGTTTTAGACCGTCACGGTTTTTTACCCGACCATGATCTTATCCCCTTTATTTCTCTCTGAACATGGTTGACAACTCAACAATATTTAACAATACTAAAATAGTTGAGTTATCAACTAGATTGTCTGTATAAAATATTAAACATAAGTAAAAGAGGGGAGAGCCATGAGCGTTCAAATGCACATACCCGGTGTGAGTGATTTAACCGACGAAACCAAAAGTCCATTCCCGCTGAATCAGTGGTATGTGGCCGCGCTGTCGAAAGAGCTCACCGATCAACCGGTAGGCCGCACACTGTTAAGTCAGGCAGTGGTATTGTTTCGTGACGGTGATGGGCGCGTACATGCGCTGGAAGATCGCTGTTGCCATCGGGCCTTGCCATTGTCCTCAGGGACACTCGAAGACGCCGGTATACGCTGTGGTTATCATGGCATGCTATACAACGGTGGCGGGCAGTGCATAGACATACCGGGTCAAGACATTATTCCGCCACGGGCGAAAGTGAAGAGTTACCAGGTCAAAGAAGTCGATGGCTTCATCTGGATGTGGTTTGGTCTGGACCAGGATGCTGAACCGCTTTTTGAGCCTCCCAATTATGCCGTTCACAGCAGTGGCAAGTACCTCTACGATGGCGATGTGTATCATTATGAGGCACCCTATCAGTTGATTCACGACAACTTGCTGGATTTGAGCCATCTCGGCTACGTGCATTTGCGGACGATTGGCGGTGATGCCAAAACGCACATGAACGCAGACATGAGGGTCACCGGCGAAGGGGAGTGTGTGCGGGTGGTGCGCCATATGCGCGATTCGCTGCCGCCACCCACCTACACTGCGGCCTATCCCTTTAAGGACCGGATTGATCGCTGGCAGGAAATCGAGTTCTTGCCCACGCACCTGAAAATCTGGACCGGTGCAGTGGATGCCAACAGCGAAGATTTGAACGATCCAGAGCGCGGCGGTTTTCACATGCGCGGTTTCCACGGTGTAACGCCGGAAACAGAAACCACGTCACATTATTTCTGGACCATCGCCACCAACCCACAATCGGACCCCGAGGCCACCTTGCAAAAAGTGGTTGAGCAAACGGCTTTAACTTTCGAAGAAGACAAGGTGGTGATCGAAGATCAATACCAGAATATGCTCAAGTTCGGTCACGCGCCCATGATCAGTATTCATGTGGATGCCGGGGCCAATCGGGCAAGGCGCATTATAGAGAAGCTGCGCAGCACTGCCGGTTAGTGGAGGGGGTTGTGGAGTGGTGCTGTGGAGTGGGGCTGTACAGGGAGACGCATAAAAGAGTGAAATCTGTTATCGTTGCCGGATGTTTGAGCACCAGTATCCATACGGAATGAGAAGCAGATGATTGATCGCAAAACCTCCGCCAGCCCGGCGGCGGAGATTGAACTAGACACCTATGTCCCGGCCCTGTTGACCTGGATATCCAACAAGTTGTCGGGAGGCGCCTCGACGCTCTATTTGAAGCATTTCGGGGTGGGCATTGAAGTGTGGCGCTGCCTGGTTTTGCTGGCCAAAGGAGCCCCCATATCGGCCCAGTATATCTCGCAAACCATTGGCCTGGACAAGGCGTCGGTGAGTCGTTGTTTTAAAAAAATGCACGCCGATAAACTCATTGCATTCAGTGATGACGCATACGATAAACGAGTACGACTGGCTACCATTACCCGCAAAGGTCGGGACTTGCACGATCAAATTATTGGCCTGGCGCTGGTCAGGGAAGAGGCGCTGCTGTCGACGTTATCTGAACGGGAAACCGACACCCTGATCAAAATACTGCATAAGCTGCACTCGAACCTGCCAGCGGTTGAAGCGGCCAGTGAAGCGTATTTAGGTGAAACCAAGGACAACTGAAGCTTACGCTGGCCCCCTGCTAGAGAATATCTTTTAGAGCTGAGTTGATCGTGTTATCCGATAAGGCCTTGATCCCATTCTTGGTTTGGGAAGAATTTGTCAGAAAATATTCATTTAACATTCCAATGTAGAGCGTTTGCGAAATATGCGAGACAACGGCATATATGCCTCTTCTTTCCGACAGCCTACCGCTGCTGATAAAGTTGATTGTCGACCTTAATACACTGATGGCTTCAAGTTCGTCATTTTTACCTTTAGATAGTCCGGTAAGGCGTCAAGTAATGGCTGCTGGTCGTATCGCCGTTGGCATTTGTCCGAATGACTATCTCAGTGAACTTTCTCTGGCGGATTTCGTGTGGTCGGGGTGACGCGCAGCGGAATCACTGAAAGGAAAAGATGGAGAAAAAACTTTGGCACACACATCTAAAACATATAAAACAGTAAGTTGGTTGTGGGAATTAGAGTTTAGTTTTAATCTGTTTGCGCATTGCGGGCTACTGTACTCGGGGGTTAAAACCAGTAATGCCGTTTCCTCCGACACCCTATAAATTCTTTCATTTTGGGGAGCCTGGCCATTTATATAAGAAAACCTGTATAAAACCTTATGCCCAGTTGATTTATATGCATTAAAATAAGGGGTTTTTGAGGTTTTTTCCGGTCGTCTATAGACTCTGTCTCTGCCCCCCAATTTCCAATAGCAAAAAATTAGAAATACCGATTTACAGGCTCTATTCCCAATTGCTTCGTTTGGTTGTCGTGATCATATCTTGTGCAGACGTGAGATGGCGACACCAGGCGTGACGTGAGTGGCTATCCGTGTAGGCAACCAATGGCGTGAAATCATCAATGACGGTGATAGCAACCCAGCTCCAAATGAAACCAAGTGTCGAAGCTGGCGGAACACTATCAGCATGGTTAATCGCTTGTGCCAAAAGCCTCTTGTGCTGACTGGCCATGTGCAGCCAGAATTTCAGCATAGCGCTTTTCCAAAACGGCTTTATAAACCGGATGAGAAATAACATACAGCTGGTTGTTTTCAATGGCGTTTGCTACAGCGCGTCCCAAATAGACGGGATCGGTTAATCCTTGGGCAGCGACTTCTTCAGGGATATCCCCGGAGGCAATATCGGCTTCTGACATACGGCTTCGGGTTAACCCGGGAAAGAGTACAGACACGCCAACATTATAGGGAGCCAACTCATCACGAAGCGCTTCGGACATGGCGGTGACGGCAAATTTACTGGCAGAGTAGGCCCCGAAAGTACCGAACGCAAGCAATCCATTCATTGATGCAGTATTTACAATGTGGCCACTACCTCGTTGACGCATGTCATCAGCAAAGGTAACGACACCGTTGTAGACACCGGTGGTATTAACGGCCATTACCTTGGCAAAGGTATCGGGGGGAACTTGGTCCAGCGGCTGACGTGGTTGGGAAATCCCCGCGTTGTTACACAGCACATCGACCCGGCCAAACGTCTCATAGGCTACAGCTTTGGCGACGGCCCAGCTCTCCAATGAAGTGACATCAATTTGCAGAGCAATGGCATTATCGCCAAAGGGTTTTGCTTGTTCCTCGGCATGAGCAAGATTGATGTCCGCTAAAACCAGCTTCATACCTTTCTCGGCGAACGCTTGCGCAATGCCAGCGCCAATACCTCCACCGCCGCCAGTGATAAAAGCAACTTTGTCAGATAGTTTCATTCTTCAAAATTCCTTAACGATCTGCAGGGGTTGTTGTAATGTGCATAAATGGCCTCCACTTAACATGTTCTGCTTCGGCGTCCTTTTGAAGTTCGACGGCCATTGCGATGTGACCGAAGCTTAGGACCAGCTGCATTAAGCGCTTTTCACTGTCATCCCATTCGCTGATTGGTTTGGCATCAAGTTGATCAAGCGCAGTGGGCGCCAGGCTTATGATGGCGTTGTAAAATTGCTGTCGTTGTTCTTCGGTACTGCTATCACGGCGCTGGGCTCGTTTGGCAGAAGTGTCTGTCGCCCAAAAGTCAACAAAGGGTTCCAGTGTTTCGAATCCAGAGGGTAAGAGGGAAGGTGAAGGGTTCATAAGGCACCTCTGGACATTTCTTGCTTATAGGCTTGGACTTTGGCATCGACGCGGGTATACAGATGACGCAATAACACTTCCTGAGATTGCAGGTGGATATGCTTCAGAGCACCGCTGTTCAGCCCTCTTTGCGCCGCTTCAATGACCATACGATCTTCGCTGTGCACATCCCGGGCCATCGCCATGGAGAATTCACGACCAAAGCGCTCGCTGGCATTGCTGTCCTCTCCCACCCAGTAGATGCGGATCACTCCCCGGGATTTACGCGCACTAATGGGCATTACGTAGTGAACAAAGGGTTGAGTCGGTGTACCGATCATAAACAGATTGGGATAGGTGGCCCAATAGGCGCGACCAAAAGGGTGTTGCAAAGAATCTTTCTGCAACAGGGCGGGGATCAATTTACCAAAGGCAAATTTTTGTGTATCGCTCAAGACAGGGTTCGGATTGGCCCAGATTTGCTGGGTGCGGTGATCGCCGTGAAATCCATAGGCCGTTGGGTAGCCAAACGGGTTGTCTGCGCCGACGGCACCACCGCCGCCTGAGCGGGGATGGATAAAACGCAGGTGGTAGTTTTCCTGAAAGTTATCGTAGGTGAGCTTCCAATTGCCATCAATTTCATAAACATACTCAGAGTAGGTTGAAGCTTTGGCAACGGGTAACTGCTCCCATTGCTCCGCAAAGGGGCCGAGGAAATCATGCAGGCTCTGTTTGGGCTCGGGATCGAGATTAATAAAGATCAGCCCGGCGCAAACGCCCACGGCGACTTTGAGCAGGCTACAGTCTTTCTTTTCGACATAAAAACGCTCGAAGTCAGGGGCGCCACGCAGTTCGCCAGTATTGTTAAAAGTCCAGCTGTGGTAGGGGCAGGTGAAAGTATTGCGTGTGCCCGAGTCGGTGGCAATCAGTTGAGTGCCACGGTGGGTGCAGACATTATGGAAGGCTCTGATCTCGGCATCCTTGCTGCGTGTAATCAGAATAGATGCGTCGGCAAATTCCAGCTCGCGGACTATAAAGCTGCCGGACTCCGGCAATTCACAGACGTGACCGATGTTAAGCCAGGTTCGCTTGAAGATCGCCTCCCGCTCTAACTCAAAATAGTCATCCGAGAAGTAGGGGGCGGTCGGAATGGGATCCGTACCTAACGCCATGGCTTCTTCGCTTTCCGGTCTCTGATATTGGTGTAATTCACTCATTACTGGTCCTCCTGCGGTATTAGCACGCCCGTCATGATTCGCCTCTGGGCCATGCCTTCCGCTGGTAATTGTTATAAATACAACAGGTGTGTACAAATTACATCGACCCTCAAATAATTACAACACATGTGTTGTATTTATTGCCGGGGAGCGCTATTGTGGACTGAAATTTGGACGGTCTGGCTCAGAAAGTACAGTTTTTGCCTGGCACGTTGTTAGTTGGTACGCGTATTAATGTAGTGAGGAGTGGCGTTTTGAGTTTTGATCCGAAGGAAGCGTTGCCGAAGCGCAATAGAGGTTATGAGGCGACTCACCGGAAGATGATTGAAACGGCTGTTAAGCTGATATCAGATAAGGGTGTGGAGGCTGTATCTATCGCAGCGTTAGCCCGTGCTATGGCGGTTAACAGAACCACCGTTTACTACCATTTTGACAGCAGGGAAAAGCTGATTGAGGAAGTTAAAGCCTGGTCATCACAGCAGCTGGCCTCAGCCTTTGAGCCTGTGAAGCCGCCTCAGGACCGGGCGGAGCACATCTTCCGTTTTGTGTTGGAGAATCCAGAGTTGCTGAGGATGTGGGTCGATGATGCACTCAACGATGGTGATATCCGCCGGCTCTACCCGCACTGGGATAAAATGGTTGAGGGGATGCGTGAGAAGTTTTCTTTAGAGGGCGATCCGGACGGTATTGATCCCGAGGTGTTCAGTATTAATTTGTTGACTATGGCCTTTATCGGCCCGAGCATTTTTAAAAGCAGCGTTTGCCCGGATGCCGATAACGAGCTGGTCATTCAACGCTTCAGAAAAGAGACCATGCGCATGCTGGAAAATAGATCCTTCTTTGGGGAAGAGTAGTTGCTACTGTAAATTTTTTTTAAGACTGAGGCTCACCCTTGAACCGCCAAGTGATTACTGGATATCCGCCACCGCTGAGAATTCTTCTGCCAAGTGAGATCTTGGTTCGGTTCGCACATAATTGCCAATCACTGAGCTCCGCCTCTGCTTCCCATAACGAGTAGTAGGTCATCTTCAGTTTTACATTTCCGCATCCCTAGTGGCCCTTGAATCCCGGAATTTTGGATCGTGCCTAGCATTCCCTGTGAGCGGATCTATTCACCTGCTTTAGACCTATCTAGCTCTGCGTATTCATTTTATAATCAACTCTTTGCTGAGCACGTATTATCGATCATCTGATATCGACTCGATTAAGTGCTTTCAGCATGGTTACTTGCTGTAACAATGTATCTGATCAAGGAATCAGTGAATGAATGTCTCCATTAGTGGATATTTAACGTATGTCTGCAATCGTTGTCGAAAATCAGGCACCGTTGAAGGTAAGTCATTGACGTTTGGAGAAGACACCAGTCCTGAAGCGCAAGATGATGAGTATGTTCGTTATGTCGCACAATATGATACATCATGTGCCTCCTGTGGTAATACTGTACATATTGAGTTAGATGTCTGGGAGTACCCCGTTGCGGCGGTTAACTATTGTTATTATTCGGAGCAGGGTGTCGGCAATATTGAATGTGAATTTACCATCGACCACTATTTTGATGATGAAAACAGCAGCAATGGTGATGTTCATTCTGAACCAGACGAAGCGCGGAATGATGAAGAGTATGATGATGAAGAAAAGCTGTTTAATGAATCCCCAATAGAGCCAGGCTACACTGATGAATATGAAGACGACGACTATTAATTGACTTGGTGAACTTGCCTTATCGATAGCTCTACAATGAGATAATTATTCAGTGTGCCTTATTTACATCCGTTGCATCAGTTCTGTATGGAGAAATACTGGATGTCATGGTCTATGAAAATTTGAGTTGTAAACATTGCTGTAGCAGCATTGATGGTCCAATAAAAGCCGTTCAGGAGCGGGTATCTTAATAAATACTCAGCAATTCAGAGCGTATTCCATGGCTGGCAACGACCGTCAATTCTTCGTTAACCTTGGCTTTATGTGCGCAGTATTTAAATTCCCTGACGGCCTCAGAAACCCCCTGAATTATTTTTCTCGCTTTTCCTGGCTGAATATTCGCATGTTTGCCAATACCGATGAGGTCATCCATGGTGATGGCGTCAGACCCGGATTTTCCGCGCTTGCCTGCAATCGTCATTTGATGCCCTGACGTCCATTCGCCTTCCGGGTTATAGCTATAGGTCACATCAAAAGCCGGAGACAAGCTCCAGTTACCTTGACGGTCCATGAGGAAGGCTATATTTTTTGTGTGGTCGTCCTGATTCCTCGCCAAGACATTAAACACCATGCGGCGATACTGCTGCTCCAGGGCTGGCTGAGCCTCTTCCTTCAGAAGTTGTGTCATCACTCTAAAGGCCTGTTCGTAGCTGTAAGCCCCTGCCATATTAAAATCATAGTGTGCGATCGCACATAAGCTTTGCATGTGAAGCTTTTGACCATCCACTCGGTCAAATCGCTTGGTTAGGAAATGCGCCCGGCCATTTTCTTCATAGAGCTCGCAGGGTGCCATGCTGACACCGGCAGCCTTTGCCATTAGGTGATATGCATATTCAATACGACCAAAACCTTGCGGGTCGGCAAGTCGTCCTTTGTCCCTGTTCTCCGACACGCCATCAAACTTAATCAGGTAGTGCTCAAACTCCGCTCCCAGCTCTAATTGACCTGAGCGTATTTCGCTGGTTTTACGGTTCCACGCTATCAGCGCTTTAGCCCGGGCGCCCCCGGCAGAACTGCCTACCATGAGGATTTCTTCGAGGCCTTGGGTGCCCGAATCAGTGCCGTCCGATTCCTTAAGTTCAGTCTTGAAGTTTTGGCGCTCCGAAAGGATTTTGCTCGAGAGCTTCACCAGGTTGGCAATGTCGATTGGCCGATCATGTTCCTTGATGCCAATGTCAAAAGAATCCTCATACTCCAGTGCTCCCATAGCTCGCCGGCCAACGTACAAAAGTTTTTCCACCGGATTGAGTTCTTTGCGGTTTTGCTCTCGGCACCAGCGATCAATCAGTGCATTGCCGAACTTGTCGGGCAAGCTATCAGCGAGCATCCCCGGCAAGCCATGGAATGAGGCCTTTTCGAGACCAGGGAACCTGATGGGACCTGCCTGCTTGGGCATTCTTATTGGGCTCAATTCGACCGGCGCCTTCATAAAGTCGCTGTCATATTCAAACACAGCAATATCAGCGCTGTGATCCCACGAGACGGCGCCGACGTCTGTTCCCCAAATCCTGACTTTGGCGTGCTCAAAGGCTTCACTCATGTTTCATCTCCCCACGTCCAGCCTGAGGTTTTGTCGGGATGAGCTTGATCCGGTTTGTTTGTCTCTGCGTTAGAGTGGCTGGTGTATTTCATTTTGGAAGAGGGGGTTATGCTGGCATTGTCCATTCCACTGTCACCTCGCTTTTGCCTTACCCGTAACTTTTCTTTGGCTTTGATCTTTACCATCTGAACGGGGCTGACGGCAGTGTCATTGGAGACTGCGGCGAGCCAGTCAAGCTTGCCCAACGCTCGCAGTATGGATATCAAGTTGAGGATGCTGCAATTTTTCCCGGATTCGAGCCGAGCCAGAGTACTGACACCAACGCCGGCCTGTTCTGCGAGATCCTCCTGCCTGAGTTCTCGTAGTTTGCGCCAAGCCGATACTCGCTCACCGATCAGGGCGGCTATTTCGGCGTTATTCAGCTCAGATAATTCGGTCATATTTGAATCCTTAAGCTAGAAAATCTCTTTAAGAGATCATATCTGAGCCCTAATATAACAGGTTAACAAGGGGTAATAAACGTCATATATGAATTGATAAGTGCTAAAATTCGATTTAATAAGTCATATTTGATTGATTAAACAAGTTTTTTCGGCTCTTGCGCCAATCCTGTGTGCCCAGAAGCCCACGCATTTGTTCATTCTGTCTCAACCGATGAAGCGGGTCATCGGGCCGCTGACGTGGCCATTTGAACTTATCCGCCTCCCGACGCTTCTGCCAAACAGCAAACCCCGTCTCGAACGGAGACAAGGCAATCTCATCCTTGACGATGACACTCAGACCGTTAATGGCCTTGCGGAAGTCCACCGGTTCACGGTGCAGGTGAATCTTGATGTCCTTAGAACACGCGATCATGCAGACAGGGCCTTAACCCGTTCCGCTATCACCTGGGCGTTTTGTAGAAGTAATCGCAGAGTGACCCGACCATATTGGATCGAGACTTGAGCGCCAGATCCAGACAATGGTTTTAAACCCGGCACTGCAATAGCAAAGGCGTCTGGCTTACTATCGGCCTTGAGTTTGATGCGGCGCAGACTGAAGCATTTGGGGTTAATGCTTCGCTGAGTGCAGAGCTCAGCTAGTGTCAGGCTACTGTTGTCAAACTCATGGATCAAGGGCAGCTACTGAGCTTTGGTACGACGTTGTTTCATAAAACCTCCGAACGATGAAAATCCAGAGGTTAGTTATAAGACCTACTGATGAGTAGTGGGTGATTGGATTGGCGCTTAATGTCATTTTATAATGGGCTTGTCGTTAGACTGTGAGCAGGACTCGTAAGAGACTTCCGCGTGACTATATAGAGGCCCCAATGATCGAGCAGTTTTTATCAACGTGAGTCAGTAGCGATCTTATCTCTTGGGCAAGAACAGTGGCCTTATCGGTTTAGGCGGCCTTGGTTTTTACACGGGCCAGATTTTCATTACAAAGCATATCAAAAGGTACTTTTTTTAGACCGGCAATGATCCAGTCTATTTTCGATTAATGAAATTTAAAAGATATAAGATCAGAAAAGATATCGTCATGTATTTTGTACATGGCATCATGTATCTGAGAATTCCTGATTATTTAAGCACTGAAACAGGTACCCCTTTCTTCCGAGTATCTTGCAAGGCAAAAGCTCTCCATTGACGCAAGTTCTACAACGCCGTCAACATGGCGCTGGGCCTGTGGAGTCACGCAATACCAGCTCGGACTGCATCGCAACTTGCGAGATGCTTTTTTTGCCTCCGCGTAATTGGTCGATGAGTAACCCTGTGGCAATTTCAGCCATTTCATTGACCGGCTGGGCAATGGTCGTTAATGCGGGCCAGACCTGGTGTGCAATTTGAGAGTTATCGTATCCAGCTACAGAGAGATCCCCTGGTATTGAATAACCCAACTGATGGGCTACGCTCATCACTCCGGCCGCCATTTCATCAGTGCTTGCAAAGATCGCCGTTGGCGCCCGTTCGTGTGACAAGATCTCTCGAGCGCATTTGACTCCGGATTCAAAGGTATTGCTGCCTTGGGAGACGGAGGCATTATCAATATTGAGTCCTGCCGCAGTCATTGCGTCGATGAAACCGGTCTGGCGATGAACGATGGCGAGGTGGCCACTGTGTCCGGCAATAAAAGCGATGCGTTTATGGCCTAGCTGGATAAGATGTTCGGTCATCAATCTCGCTGCTATGCGATCATCTGAATAGACACAAGGAGATCCGGATTCATGATGGCCAGGTGACAGCCGGATTTGTGGCTTGTCCAGACGCTTTAGCGTTTCTATGGCGATGGAGAGGTCTGACAGAGGCGGCGTAAGAATCACGCCATCAATCCGTGATTTGATAATGTTAGCGGTGATTTCTTCTGCCAGCCCATTGATCCCATTCTGGTGATAGTTGAATGGATGAATTAATAGTTCGTAACCTTCTTTGCGACAGCGTGTCAGTACGCCTCTCTGGACATTGACTATGTAGGTTGATTCAGCCATGAGGTCATCGTAGAACAGGCCAACAAGATAAGAGCGTTTGCTGGCGAGCCCGCGTGCGGATGGGTTAGGCTGATAGCCAAGCTCACGTATCGCGTCCTGTACACGCTCACGAGTGGCAGGGCGAACATTAGGTTCCATATTCACCACTCTGGAAACAGTTTTTATAGAGACTCCGGCCAAATTGGCCACATCTTCGATGGTGGTTGTGATATCCATGTCCTCTATGACTTTGCGGGTAACGATATTAGTGGGTGATGGGGTTGGCTAAAAAACCAGAGCTAAACGGTTGTCACCATAGACTTTGATGCCATTTGGTCGCCTGAAATTTTGTCAGCGATAACTTAAATATGGCTTGGATTTTATAGGCCTTAAAAACAATATTTAAATAACAAAAGATTCTAAAATAAATAAAGAAAATCAAAAAGCACAATGGTGCTCCCTACACATTTTAAACGTTAACAACAGACGTCACTGGATTGATAGCGCTGTCATAGCGGTAAAGTATCTCCTTTTTGACGCTCGCTCGCTACTTTTATTGTCCCCTAAAGTTGGCATCAAATGGCTTAGGACCAGCAGGTGAGTGCAGACCAAGATGGAGGCGGTGGTTGGCCTTTCTGACTGCCATTTTAACACACCTGAAACTGATCAGATTAGCCATTACAGCCTACAGGCGCCCCGTTTGAGTGTTTCGCAGGCCGTTACCCGCCCCCAAGTATCGATACCGTATCCACAAATCATTGCTTCGGTTTTATAGGCGCCATGGTCAAGAACAGGGGGGCTTGTCTCCCGAGTTCATCATTTAATGACAGGCGCCGTGAGCGGAATCACCCGATAGCGGTGGCTTTCAAGGAGCACTGGAGCACAGTCCCAATTGCACGGTAAGTACACGGGTCTATCCAGGACGCACGCCTACAGTCATAGGAGGTGCGTCCTCCCTAGATGCCGGGGTAACGGCCGGTCGGTTGGGTAAATTAGCGATTTTAAACTATTGGTTAAACAGCTATTCAGTCGAAAAAGGTTATGTAAAGAAGCGCTCGCACGATAATTATCCATATGCTGCGATGGGAAAAAACAATCACGCCTGCTTGACAGCGCTGTCATTTTAATGGAGCATACGCATAACACCTCCCTCGGGAGCATAAAAATAAGCTGTCGCGGTTTTGCGTTACGACGACTAAAAATAAATATACCTCTCCAAAGAGGAAGAAAATATGGCATCAGTAACACCTGGTCTTACCCGGACCGAACTCTCCGCCCAGTGCAATACCAGCAATCATCGATTTGCTCTATCAGCCCTTACCAGCCTGTTTTTTATCTGGGGGTTTATCACCTGTCTTAATGACATTCTGATTCCGCACTTGAAAAGCGTCTTTTCTCTCAGCTACACCCAGGCAATGCTGATTCAGTTTTGTTTTTTTGGTGCCTATTTTGTGATGTCGCTGCCGGCAGGGGCGCTGGTACAGCGCATCGGTTACAAGCGTGGATTGGTGGTCGGCTTATTGGTAGCGGGAGTTGGGTGCCTGATGTTTTACCCTGCAGCCTCTCAGCAAGTCTATTTCCTGTTCCTTGCGGCGCTGTTTGTGCTGGCTTCCGGAATAACCTTGTTGCAGGTGTCTGCAAACCCTTATGTGACCGCACTAGGTCCACCGGAAACCGCATCCAGCCGTCTCAATCTGACTCAGGCTTTTAATGCATTAGGCACCACGGTGGCGCCGTTTTTTGGTGCGATGCTGATTTTGTCGGTTGCGCCCGATGCGCTGGTCCATAACAGTGAACTCGCCTCCGAAGCTGATGCCGTCAAGTTTCCTTATATGCTGCTCGCTACCACGCTGTTTATTTTTGCGGGTATTTTTGCCGTGCTGAAGCTGCCATCGTTTCACAGCCACAAGCAACCAAAAACCACCACACAGTCCTTGAAAAGTTCTGGATCGGCGTGGCAGTACCCGCATCTGGTAATGGGGGCTGTGGGTATCTTTGTCTATGTGGGTGCCGAGGTATCTATTGGCAGTTTTTTAGTGAGTTTCCTCGGTGAACCTCATATTGCCGGTTTAGCCGAAGAGCAGGCAGCCCATTATATTGCCTGGTACTGGGGTGGCGCGATGGTGGGGCGTTTCATCGGTGCGTTGATCATGACTCGTTTCGAGCCCGGCAAGGTGTTAGCGTTAAATGCCTGCGCCGCTGTGCTGCTGGTGACGACAGCGGCTCTTGGTAGCGGAACCTTGGCCATGTACGCCATTCTACTGGTGGGACTCTGCAACTCAATCATGTTTCCTACGATTTTTAGTCTGGCCTTGCATGGCCTGGGAAAGCACACCAGCCAGGGGTCCGGCGTTCTTTGTCTGGCCATAGTTGGTGGTGCATTGATTCCTCTGCTTCAGGGCGTTCTGGCGGATGCTATGGGGCTGCAGCCAGCATTTATTCTACCGGTGATCTGTTACCTGT
The DNA here is from genome assembly GCF_011602365.1 of Pseudomaricurvus hydrocarbonicus. GTDB lineage: Bacteria > Pseudomonadota > Gammaproteobacteria > Pseudomonadales > Cellvibrionaceae > Pseudomaricurvus > Pseudomaricurvus hydrocarbonicus. The sequence continues at coordinate 35,115 of NZ_JAAONZ010000016.1, read as the reverse complement.
ATATCGTATTTTACGGGCTTCGTGGATCCAGATTCGTCGTGAAAAATAACTGATATTCCTTGTCGAACCGCACTGATTTGTGTGCACAACGTTCGGAAAACTATAAAAAATAATTGGGTAAACGACTATGCCTTTAAAAACAAAATATTTACCACTTACTCTGACAATATGCTTAACCGCTGCCTGCAGTGTCGATAATGCCACTGAAGATGGAGCTAGGCAGCCGCAAATACTTACAAAGAACACCTTTCGTGATTTAAATGGCAACGGCAAGAAAGATCTGTACGAAGACACTTCCAAGCCGATTGAACAGAGAGTCGACGACATCCTGTCACGTTTATCCCTCGACCAGAAAGTCAATCTGGTGATGGGCACGGGAATGAACACTGACGATTATACCAACCCCGACAGCAAGGTTCCGGGTGCCGCAGGGTATACCTATGCCCTTAATGAATTAGGTATAGCTTCCATCGTACTGGCCGATGGGCCTGCCGGTTTGAGAATTTCGCCCTCGAGAAAAGGCGATCCTAACAGCTACTTCGCCACGGCTTTTCCAATTGGAACGCTGTTGGCATCGACTTGGGATACGGACATGCTGACCACCATTGGTCAATCCATGGGCGAGGAAGTTAAGGAATACGGCGTTGATATTCTGTTGGCACCTGGCATGAACATTCATCGCAACCCCCGTGGTGGCCGTAACTTTGAATATTATTCTGAAGACCCCGTTCTGAGCGGCAAGTCGGCCGCAGCCATGGTCAATGGTATTGAGTCCAATGGTGTCGGTGCCACCATCAAGCACTACGTGGCCAATAATCAGGAGACCAACCGTTTTCTGGTCGACACCATTGCCAGTGAGCGTGCACTCAGGGAAATCTATTTACGCGGCTTTGAAATCGCGGTCAAAGATTCCCAGCCCTGGGGCATCATGAGTTCCTACAATAAGCTCAACGGTAGCTATACGCCACAAAGCGAAAATATACTCACCCAAGTGCTGCGCGACGAGTGGGATTTCCAGGGATTGGTCATGACCGACTGGTTTGCCGGTGATGATGCGGTAGCACAGATGAATGCCGGAAATGACCTGATCATGCCAGGTACTCCAAAGGATACCGAACAGCTTGCTGCAGGGTTGGAGTCTGGACAGCTGGACGAGAAAACGTTGGATAGAAACCTGCAGCGAATTCTCAAGGTGATTCTGCAGTCGCCCAGCTATGCAGGTTACCCATACAGTAACAAACCGGACCTCAATGCACACGCGCACACAGCGAGACAGGCTGCCGCCGAAGGTGCCGTGTTATTGAAAAATACCGGCGGGGCATTGCCGCTGGCAAAAGCGGTTAACAAGGTTGCCGTGTTTGGTAATACCTCCTATGACTTTATTTCGGGCGGAGCCGGTAGCGGTGATGTCAATGAAGCCTATACCGTTTCTCTGGTTGACGGTTTACAGACTGCCGGATACCACATCGATTCCAAATTGGCGTCTACCTATGAACAGTTTTTGGCCACGGAAAAAGCTCGGCAGCCAAAGAAGGAAAACTTCTTTCAGTTGTTGCCGCCGATTGTTGAAATGCCGTTGGCAGGTGAGGCACTGGCCACTCAGGCAGCTGAAGCCGATATCGCGCTGATTACACTTGGTCGCAATTCGGGTGAATTCCAGGATCGTCCAGTAGAGGGTGATTTTACCTTGACCGCGGGTGAGCAGCGTTTGATTGCCGATGTATCCTCGGCCTTCCATGCCCAGAACAAACAGGTCGTGGTAATTCTCAATGTCGGCAATGTGCTGGAAATCGCCAGTTGGCGTGATCAGGTCGATGCCATTTTACTGCCTTGGCAGGGTGGACAGGAAGCGGGTAATGCCATTGCCGACGTATTAACTGGCAAGGTAAACCCTTCCGGAAAATTGCCGACGACCATGCCCGTCCACTATAGGGATGTGCCGTCATCAGATAATTTTCCCGGTGTGGAAACCTCTGATAAAACCGTCTCTGGAATCGGTGGCTTTGCCGTGGGTAAACCTTCCAGGGTGGATTACGAAGAGGGTATTTTCGTCGGTTACCGATACTACGATACCTTCAACGTTGAGCCAGCCTATGAGTTTGGTTATGGACTTTCCTATACCCAGTTCGAGTATGGTTCGACCACCGTCAGTTCGACTACCTTCGAAGACTCGATCAGTGTTTCAGTCACCGTTACTAACAACGGTAAGGTTGCTGGTAAGGAAGTGGTACAAGTGTATCTGAGCGCGCCCGAAGGTCAGCTGAAAAAGCCGGTCAGGGAACTGAAAGGTTTCGCCAAGACTCGCCTGTTAGCCCCTGCCGAATCCCAGCAATTGACTTTTACCTTAAAGGTTAAGGAGTTGGCATCGTTTGATGAAAGCCGATCATCCTGGGTTGCTGATAAGGGTATTTATAAAATTGATATTGGCGCCTCGTCCAGGGATATTCGCCAAACGGTGACATTTGAACTGCCCGATGAGCGCATCGCTGAGAGCAATTTAACCGATTTATGACATTTTTTACCTGGATCTCCTTTACCAACCATTGTGGATCCTACATTTTAAGATGAAAAAGCGTGATAAAAATTAGTCAATAATCAGGAGAGACCCATGAAAAAAATAAAAAATAAGAAACAATTAAGCTATGCCATTTCTTTATCCGTATTGTCTTTGGCTTCGGCCAGTAGCTTGGCTCAGAAGACCATTGAAGAAGTCACGGTAACGGCCACCCGGACAGAAAGTCTGTTGTCCGAGACACCAATTGCCATGACGGCACTAACCCCCGATTCGATGCGTGATTCAGGGATTACAGACGCAACCAAGCTTAATGATGTCGTTCCCAATGTACGATTAACGGAATCTAACGGCGACTATCGAGTAGCTATTCGTGGGGTATCCAGTACGGACACCACTGAGAAAGGTGATCCCTCGGTCGCCTTTATGCAAAACGGAATATATATCGCACGCTCTCAGGATATCGTTGGTTCCTTTTTTGATCTTGAGCGGGTCGAAGTACTTCGTGGCCCCCAGGGTACCCTCTATGGACGCAATACCACGGCAGGTGTCATCAATGTGTTGTCCGCCCGTCCAAAAAATGAGTTCGAAGCTTCTGTCGACATGGAGCTGGGCAACTACGGGACAGAAAATTTTACTGGCATGGTCAATGTGCCGCTTAATGATAATCTGGCCATGCGGGCGGCAGTCAATCGCGAGAAACGAGATACCGTACTCGAAGGTCCTGGCGCAAAAAATCTTGATGCATTTCGCGATAACCTGACGGGTCGACTGTCTTTGGGTGGTGACTACGACAAATTCGAATTTGTGGTGGTAGGCGAGGCCAGCCAAGCGGAAGGCTCGGTATTCAACATACTCCCGATCAGCAATTTTTTCCCGGATGGCTATGCCACCACGCCTACCATTGACCCTCGTTACCATGCTGCAGGCAGTACCGACGATCTGCTCAATGTGCCGTTTGAAATTACCGCACCAGATTCGCGCGATGAAGATCGTTGGAGTCTGATGACAGAAGCGACCTATCATTTTGATAACTTTTCACTGACGTACCTCGGCTCTGTTCGTGATGCTGATCGTGAATTCAATCGTAATTATATGGTGTTGGGAAGTATTCCCAACCCGGCTACTTTCGTTGGAAGTTTTGAGCAGAGCTCCCATGAGCTGCGCATCGCCTTCGGTCAAGATAAACCCTTGCACGGCCAGGCAGGTCTTTACTATTTTAAGGAAGAGATCGATTTGGAGCTCAATCTGGGCAACCCTATAGCCTCGATGTTTTTTGGTGAGAATGCGGTGGGTTATGCCTTCCCTCAGGGGCCGGTCGAAGCTGAGTCTAAAGCCGCGTTCACCGAGCTCACCTACAATATAACTAACGATCTGCATGTGACTGGCGGTATTCGTTATACCGAAGATGAAAAATCACGAGAAGGAGCAACAGTACTTGATGTGCAAGACCCTGATACGGGTGTTGTAACACGTACTGTACTCAATGAGAATCTGGCGGCAGATGATTGGACCAAGACCACTTGGAAGTTGGGTGTTGATTACTTCCTGGGTGATCTGGGCATGATCTATGCGTCGGTTGCAACAGGCTATAAAGCGGGAGGTTTTAATGATGGTTGTGTAGAGGGCTCAGGAATAGGCTGTACTCAACCCGCTGAGTTACTGTATTACGGTCCAGAAGAGTTGACCAGTATCGAAGCAGGTTTTAAATTCAGTTTACTTGAAGACACTCTGAACCTGAATGCGTCGGTATTTACATACGATTATACTGAAAAGCAGATTGAGGCCACGATTGTCAATCCTCCTGCCAGAGTTACCCGCAATGCGGGTGAAGCGGGTATTGAAGGTATTGAAATTGACGGAATCTGGCTTCCCTATGAAAATGGTAAGCTTGAATTTTCAGCAACCTGGCTGGACGCAGTTTACGATGATTTTGTACCCGATGAAGCTAATTACCCGGACCTGAACTTCAAGGGAAAATATCTTGATCATGCGCCAGAAAATACTTTTCGTTTATCGTATACCCATACATTTCCGTTATCGATAGGCGGATACCTGGATGCGAACGTCAGCAGCTTATATAGCTCTGAGTATTATATTGTTGATTTACCTAATGTATCTCAGTTCAAGCAGCCGAGCTATACCAAAACCAATGTCACGTTGACCTATCACTCCGAGGATGATTCCTGGTATGTGCAGGCGTATGGCAAAAATCTTGAGGATGAGATTACGCTGGGTTCAGCAACCTCTGGCTTTTTTGGCGCAGCCAATGTCGAAGATCCTAGAACATACGGCGTTCGAGCAGGGATGAAATTCTAACAGCTCCCCATAAAAGCGCAGCAGTATCTGCTGCGCTTTTCCTTCTATCTTTTTGATAACAATATTCAGCCGGTTTCTGGGCTGATTAAGCTTCAGGATGATGACAACACAAGCGTTCTCTTTGCGGTGAACCAGCGCTCAGTTCGCTACTGCTGTCATTGCAATGGTGCGGCCAGAATAAATCCAGTCGGCCAGTGACCTTTAAGGACATCAATATGAAACTCGAACGTCTAAAACAGCGATTAGCAGTAGCGCTTATGGCAGGGATTCTCGCGGTCTTCTCTTATACAGTTTATGCAGCCACTGGCAAAGACGACACTTTATTTGATCTAACTGCTCTGCAAGCGGAATCTCTAGATAAGCCAGGCGGACTGCAGGAGATTTCTCTTTATGCCAACAACACAATAGCGGAAGAAGACACGGAACTCTGGGAGCGATTTTTTGGCCAGGTCATGGTGCGCAATACGGTGCTGCCAACGTTGATTCCTGGGTTTCCCGATGCCGATAAACGCAATGGCAAAACCATCATCATTGTGCCGGGTGGCGGTTACCAGTTTGTTTCCATAGAAAATGAAGGTTTTGGCATTGCCAGGCAATTACAAAACGCAGGTTATACTACTTTTATTCTCAAATATCGCTTGCCCCATACGCCAGAGGATCCACAGCAAAATATCGTTGCGCTAGCGAAACTGTTCAGTAGCTTGGGCGAAAAAAAGTTAGCAGACCATCAACCCGCTGTAGATGACCTCGCCGCCGCTTTAAAGCTGGTTTCGTCGCGCTCGGCAGAGTGGGGTGTTGACCCCCGGCAAATCGGTGTGATTGGCTTCTCGGCAGGTGCCCGTACGGTTATTCGGTTGCTGGAAAATCACTCCGAGGCATCATTGGCGCAACACGTAGCACTGATTTATCCACCCATGAGTCATACCGTGAAAAATGGCCCGCGGCCCCCCCTTTTTTTGACGATCGCCGCAGATGATCCGTTGTTTAGTCAGGGAGGGATGGCACTCCCACAGGCCTGGTACCGACAGAGCCGCAATATCGAGTTTCATCTTTTTTCAAGCGGCGGTCACGGCTTTGGCAGCAGACCTAGTGGCAGTACCAGTGACATATGGATGGCCAATTACCTGAGTTGGCTTGAACACCACAAAGCAATGTAACCCTAAGGTGACTGACTCATGACTACCACCAAACGCTCCCCGTTCTTTTTGCTGCTCGTCCTGTTTGTAACCCTGCTAAGCCGAGGGGCCGAGGCATGGTACCCGGCTATGGAAGAGTTGCTCTATGGCGTAGCTTATTACGATGAATATATGCCCGTCGAGCGCCTGCAAACTGATTCCCGCATGATGAAAGAGGCTGGAATCAACGTGGTACGCATTGCTGAGTCTACCTGGGGTACTCTCGAACCCAGCGATGGTAAATTTGATTTCAGCCATGTCGATCGTGTTCTTGAGGTGATGCACAAGGTGGGTATTAAAGTGATTGTCGGCACCCCGACTTACGCAATTCCCACCTGGATGGCGCGTCAATACCCGGATATCCTGGCGGTTACCCCCAGCGGACAGCGCAGCTATGGTGCGCGTCAGAATATGGATATTACTCATCCTGATTTTCGTCGCCATGCTGAGCGGGTTATCCGCCAATTGATTGGCCATGTCAAAGATCATCCGGCTGTGATCGGCTTTCAGGTGGATAATGAAACCAAGCACTATGGCACCTCTGGTGCCAATGTGCAGAAAGCATTTGTTACTCATATGCGCGGAAAATACCCGTCCCTGGAGGTGATGAATCATGAACTGGGGCTCGACTACTGGAGCAATCGCATCAACAGCTGGGAAGATTTCCCCTCGGTTAACGGCAGCATCAATGCCAGTCTCAATGGTGAATTTTCCCGCTTTCAGCGTGGTCTGGTGACCGAGTACCTCGCCTGGCAGGCGGGGTTGGTTAATGAATACAAACGGCCCGATCAGTTTGTCATGCAAAACTTTGATTTTGAATGGCGCGGCTACTCCTATGGTATACAGCCTGATGTTGACCACTTTGCCGCCGCCCGCGCGATGGATATTGCCGGGGTGGATATTTACCACCCTGGGCAGGACGACCTTACCGGTACTGAAATATCCTTCGGCGGCGATATGGCGCGCTCAATGAAAGACGGGCAAAACTATTTGGTCGTGGAGACCGAAGCGCAGGGTTTTCCCCAGTGGACACCGTATCCCGGACAGCTTCGGCTACAGGCTTTTAGCCATGTGGCATCAGGGGCCAACATGGTTGCCTACTGGCCCTGGCACTCGATCCACAACGCGATTGAAACCTATTGGAAAGGCTTGCTGAGCCATGACTTTAAACCAAACCCCACCTATAACGAAGCCAAAACCATTGGTGCGGATTTCAAGCGTATTGGCGACAAGCTGGTTAACCTGAAAAAAAATCACCAGGTGGCGATCCTGTTCAGCAATGACGCGCTGACCGGTTTTAACAGCTTCAGTTTTGGTTGGGATGCCACAGAGAACTACAACGATATTCTGCGTCCTTTTTATGATGCCCTGTATCGTCTCAATGTGGGTGTGGATTTTGTCGATCCCTCCAGTAAAAATATTGAGCAATACAAATTACTGGTGGTGCCGGTCTTGTATGCCGCCAGCGATGAATTACTGCAGCGTTTAAATGATTATGTCGCCAAGGGTGGTCGCATTGTTTACACCTTCAAAAGTGGCTTTGCCAATGAAAACGATAAGGTTAGAGTCGTTCAGCAGCCAGGGCTGATAAACCAGGTGGTGGGTGTTCAATACAGTCAGTTCGTATTGCCGAACAAGGTGTCTCTCGCTGGTGATCCGTATCAGGTGGGCGACGATAACAACAGTGTCAGCCACTGGATGGAGCTACTGACGCCGACTACAGCAGAGGTATTGGCTCGTTATGAACACCCGGTGTGGGGACAGTATGCCGCCATCACCCGCAACCAATTTGGGCGTGGTAGCGCTACCTATATCGGTTTCATGCCGGGAACGGAGCTGATTGAGAAAATCATGTTACAGGCACTCGAAGAAGCGAAGTTAATGGGCCCCGATCAGCAGTTACACTTTCCATTGATCGTCAAGTCGGGCGTTAATCAGCGCGGAAGAATTGTTCATTACTATTTTAATTATTCGGCCGATGCGCATACATTTTCTTACCCTCATGCAGGCGGTGTTGAATTGCTTTCTGCTCGCCCTATAAAAAGTGGTTCAACGGTAACCTTGACTGGCTGGGATTTTAAGATCATCGAAGAAGCTACGGTAAAACAATAGCAGGCTAAATGTTTCCTAATTCGATTCAACCAAAACGCAGAATAATCAGGCTCGAATATGAACACTAAAGACATTGATCAGTTGCTACTGCTGATTGCTACTCTCGTTGCTTGTTTATTTGGGGGTACAGCGCAGGCCGATGAGATGCAGAACCCGCAACTCACATTCGACATTAAAACATCTTCCAATTATCTGGATGCTGCCTATGTCGATCAATCAACGGGCAAGCCACGGGTGCTGGTCCTTACGGACATGGGCAATGAACCGGATGATCAGATGTCGATGGTGCGGCTGTTGCTCTACGCCAACGAAATTGATATCGAAGGGTTGATTGCCACCACCTCTACCTGGTTGAAAGACCGCACTAATCCGCAAACCATTCACAAGATTATTGCAGGATACGCCCAAGTGCGAGCCAACCTGATGCTGCACGCCGAAGGTTGGCCCGAGGCCTCTTACCTGGCATCGAAGGTGAGTGCGGGCCAGCCGGGCTATGGTTTATCAGCCGTTGCCAGAGGGCAGACTTCAGCCGGGGCGATGGCGATCATCGCGGCGGCTGATCGGCCCGATGACAGACCGCTGTGGATTTCCATCTGGGGTGGGGCAAATACTCTAGCTCAGGCGCTATTGCATATTCGCGAAACCCGCAACGAGGTCGAACTTCAGTCGTTTGTCGCTAAACTACGCGTCTATTCCATTTCCGATCAGGACGATGCCGGTCCCTGGATCCGCACACAATTTCCGCAGCTGTTTTATGTGGTAAAGCCGTCCTCTGCCGACGGTGGCGAATATGTGTATGCCAGCTGGACGGGCATCAGCGGTGATCTTTTTTACCGCAATGGCGCCGGGGCGGATACCTCCTTAATCACCAATGAGTGGTTGCAGGACAACATTCGCTCCAAGGGAAGTTATGGAAAACTGTATCCCTCCTATCTGTTTATTATGGAAGGTGACACGCCGGCTTTTCTTAACCTGTTGGGTAACGGGCTGGAAAGCTATCGCAATCCTGCCTGGGGGGGGTGGGGCGGTCGTTACCTGTTGCGTCAGCCCTATGGTGAGAGTCATGCTATCTGGACTCAGGGCGGGGATTTGTTTTTTCGGGTGACATCTCAGGATCAGGTCAAGGGTATCGATGGCAAACTGCATCTGTCGGATCAGGCGACGATCTGGCGCTGGCGCGAAGCTTTTCAACATGATTTTGCTACCCGTATGGATTGGACTTTGCAAAACTTCGATGCAGCCAATCATCCGCCGCAGATTCAGCTTAACGGTCAACAGAGCTCTAAACCCATGATGATCGAGGCCAAGGTCGGTGACGTGATTACGCTGGATGCTTCAGACAGCATCGACCCTGATGGTCAGCCCTTGAGCTTCACCTGGTTTCATTACCCTGAAGCGGGGTATGTGCAGGGGCAGGGGTTAGCAGAGCTCGCGATACACAACGCGAATCAGCCGCAGGCAACGCTGACCGTGACTCAAGCCTGCCGCGATGCCTGGATTGCGCAATGGGTCTCTTGCCAGGGAGGTGTCGCACACGTAATTCTTGCCGTTACCGATTCCGGAACACCGGCGCTTACCCGCTATCGTAGAGTGATTATTCACGTTACGGCCAAGGACAGGCAGTGATCGCAAGTCATTGATCCACGGCCTGTCAGCACACTACAGCTATACAATAACAAGGTGAATACTTATGAGTTTTAATAATACCAATGAGCGTTCGAAGCTGGCCAAATGGCTGTTGCCATTGCTGTTAGTCGGTAGCGCTGTCCATGCAGAAATCACTTTGAAAGGCGCAATGGCGACGGATCATCCCGGTGCAACTATTTCCCGCCATATCTACGGCCAGTTCAGTGAGCACCTGGGCGCGAGTATCTATGACGGTATCTGGGTCGGGCCTGAGTCTGATATCCCCAATGTTCGTGGCATTCGCAAGGATGTAGTGGCTGCACTCAAAGACATCAAAGTGCCGGTGGTGCGCTGGCCCGGCGGCTGTTTCGCCGATGAATATCACTGGCGTGATGGTATTGGCCCCAGAGACCAGCGCCCGGTGCGCAAAAATAATTGGTGGGGGGGGGGCCTTGAAAGTAATGCCTTTGGTACTCACGAATTTTTTGATTTTGCCCAGATGATCGGTTCCGATGCCTATATTTCCGTCAACGTTGCATCCTCCACACCTACGGAAATGCGTGAGTGGATAGAATATTTGACTTCTGATGATGCCGATACCATTGCCAATCAACGGCGCGCCAACGGACGAGAGGAACCTTTTAAGGTCGATTTTATCGGTATTGGCAATGAAAGCTGGGGTTGCGGAGGTACGATGACGCCGGAGTATTATGCTAACGAATTGCGCCGCTTCTCTGCTTTCTTTCACAAGAATGGTTTTGGTTTTCACGATAATAACGATAACAACGCCCTGCGGGTTGCCTCCGGTGCTAACAATTTGGATACCCAGTGGACCAAAGTTGTCATGACCAACGCAGCCATGGCCATGGATGCTATCTCGCTACACTTCTATACCCTGTTTGAAGGGGACTGGCCAAAGCGTAACGAAGCCAAGGCTACTGGTTTCTCGCTTGATCAATGGCATGAAATTCTGTTTCAGGCCAACCGCATGGAGGAGGTATTGCAAGCTCACATTGAGGTTATGGACCAGCAGGATCCTGAAAAACGTATCGGACTCTATGTTGACGAGTGGGGGACCTGGTATGACGTGGAAGAGGGTACTGAGCCAGGCTTTCTGTATCAGCAAAACACTTTGCGCGATGCGTTGGTTGCGGCCACCACGCTGAATATTTTTCACCGTCACACGGATCGTGTGCGCATGGCGAATATCGCCCAGACGGTCAATGTATTACAGGCCATGCTGCTGACCGATGGCGAAAAAATGGCGAAAACGCCGACCTACTATGTATTCAAAATGTATGTGCCGTTTCAGGATGCCAATTTTATTCCGGTCGATATAAAAGTGCCTATGATTAAACACAAAGGCAAGCGTTATCCCGCCGTGAGTGTTACTGCGGCTACAGGGAAAGACGGAAGAATTCATGTAGGCATTGCCAATCTATCACTGGATCAGAATTACACATTGGAACTTGATCTTGGCAACGTATTGACGGTGACGGAGGGGACGATTCTGACCCATGCCGCATTAGACGCACACAATATACCCGGCGAGCAGGAACAGATTATGCCTCATGTTTTTGACGCGGCCTCAGTTGTCGGCGAGCACTTAAAGGCAAGTGTGCCGTCGAAATCCGTGGTGGTTTTGACGCTGCAGTAACGAGTGCTTGTTTTAGCGTAAGTGATTCCAGAAAAACGAAAGAGGCGGCAACCATGGCAATGGATAGAAGACGATTTTTGACGACGGTGGGTGCTATCGCGAGCGCGACAGCGAGCTCCCATCTGCTGGCGGATAAGGTGCCCAGTGCTTCTGTACCCGTCTGGTCCGGCACGAAAAAATCAAGCGGTCAAACCAGTGCTATTCGTTGGCTATCAACGTCCAGGACAAGACCATGGACTGCGCTGCATCACGCCGAGCTGGGCCCGAATGACAGCTCAGATCTCTTCAGTTACGATCTGCAAATTCAGCTGAACGACCCCAAACAGACCATGGTGGGTTTTGGCGGTGCGTTCAGTGAAAAAGGTTGGCAGGGTATTTCCAGCTTACCCCATGATATGCAACAGGAAATCCTCCGTGCGATTTTCTCGCCCGACACGGGGGCGAATTTTAATATTGCCAGAACGCCGATGGGAGCCAGTGATTTTGCCCTGGGCTGGTACAGCTATGACGAAACTCCCGGGGATTTTTTACTGGAAAATTTCAGTATTGAAAACGATCGAACGAGCTTGATTCCCTACATTCGGTCGGCGATGCAATATCAGCCTGATCTTAAAATATGGGCCTCTCCCTGGAGCCCTCCAACATGGATGAAAACCAATCGACACTATGCAATGGCACCTGCTTGGCCAGGGCAACCTTCGAACGGTATTCAACCTGATCAGCTTGGCAGCGAGGGTAACGATTATTTTATTCAGGAAAAAACCTACTTTGAAGCCTATGCACGTTATTTCCGCCGATATGTCGAGGAATATCAAAAAGCCGGAATTCCATTGTGTGCCGTAATGCCACAAAACGAATTCAACTCGGCGCAACCGTTTCCCAGTTGCTGCTGGACGCCTGAGGGCCTGGCTCGATTTATCCCTTATCTGGGCGCAGAGATGGATAAGGTCAATGTCGACGTGTTGCTGGGCACACTGGAGCGTGATAACCCCTATTTAGTGGATCAAATTTTGGCGGTTCCGCAAGCAGAGCGGGTGATTAAGGGGGTCGGCGTGCAATGGGCGGGCAGGGGAGCGCTACCCTTTATCGCCAAGCGACACCCCAAGTTGGCCATCTGGGGTACCGAGCATGAATGTGGCACGGGGGCTAATGACTGGCACTATACTCACTACGCGTGGGATATGATCAAAACGTATCTCCAGCATGGCGCCAGCGCCTATCACTACTGGAATATCGCGCTTACCACCGATCCATTCAGCACTTGGGGCTGGCCGCAGAATTCACTGGTGACCATTGATCCTGAGGCTCGCAGCTACCAGTTTAATCACGAATATTATTTGATGAAGCATTTCAGCCAGTTCATCAGCCGAGGAGCCAGATTTTTGCCGGCCACCAGCTTTTTGGGGTTTGAAAATCAGTTGGCCTTTCAAAATCCGGACAAGTCGATAGTTCTGGTTATACAAAATGAGATGGCCGAAGTATTACCGGTCAGAGTAAAAATAGGCGACAAAATCCTTCGTGCAGATTTACCTGCTGATACTTTCAATACCCTGCACGTTCCTGCGCGGCTTATGCCTTCTGCCTTAACTTGATATTGCCAGTGCTCGTCAGCTTCTACTGTAATTTATGATCGAGGTGACTGGTGCGGTTGCATGCGGAGCTGAAAGTTTTTTAAGACGTAAACCCAAATAAATCAATATGTTACAAGGGTTTGCACAGGTTTTAGGGCAAATTTCGTAATTCACCCTACTTGGCGATTTACGTGTTAAAAAATAGCAATAACCCGCCCCCCATTACCAGTAGTGTCTACTACTGGTAATGGGGGGCGGGGCTTGATATAGTCCTCAAATCCATTACTTTTGGGGTTCTAAGCAATGTCAGACACGAAGAAATTCCCTGGGATTCCACTCTTTGATTCCGCCCTACACTTTACTCGTCTCAGTAAACATCAACAGTTTTCATCTGTAAGCCCCGACGTTGAGGCTTTTGTCACTGACCTGGCTATCACAAATGCCCTGGATGATTATCGCCATACCAAAGCGTTTCTCACCAGTTATAGCCGAAAAAGTACAGAGACATACGATAAATTCCGTGGAGATGCAGAGCGTTTACTGCTTTGGGCTTGGTTAATTCAAAAGAAATCAGTCGCTGAGCTGAGACGTCAGGATCTGGAAGACTTCATTGATTTTGTCATGAAGCCACCTGCTGACTGGGTAGCTGAAACCACACATCGACGCTTTTTGGACAAAGACGGATTAAGACTACCTAATCCACTCTGGCGCCCATTTCGTAAAATTGCCAGCGGGTCCGGCCGACTTAATAACAAAAGCCTCCAGGGCCTTTATTCAAATTTAAGCGTTTACTTCCAGTATTTGATGGAGGAAGACTACGCATTGGGTAATCCAGTTTCTGTCGTTAAGAAAAACTGCAAGTATTTAATTGATAATGCGGCTATAAAAAAGCCCAAACGGCTGTCCGAGTTACAATGGCAAACACTGCTGGACACGTCAGAGCGCTTGGCTATTTCAGATCCAATTCATGAGCGCACGCTGTTTATTATTGCTTCCTTGAAATCACTGAAATTGCGGATATCTGAATTATCGAATCGAGAACGTTGGACCCCTGTTATGAATCACTTCTGGAGGGATCATGAAGGTAATTGGTGGTTTAAGGCATTTGGAAAAGGCAATAAAGAGCGCGATGTCTCGATTTCCAGCGATTATCTGAACTACCTGGAGCGTTACCGACAGGCCTTGGGTTTACTGGGTCTCCCCTCCCCTGATGATGATTCATTGTTGATTCCCGCCTTAAACGGGAGATCGGGGTTACGATCACGACAGATTCGGAATCTGGTCGAAATTGCTTTTTCTGTAGCAGTAAATCAGTTAACTGAAGAAGGCTTTCTAGAAGATGCTCGAGAGTTAAAAGCTGCCACCACTCACTGGCTAAGGCACACAGGTGCTTCCATGGAAGTCGCAGCGAATAGACCTCTGCAACATGTTCAAGCGGATCTTGGGCATGGCAGCATTCGTACGACTGATGAACTGTATGTTGATTCCGATAATCGAGAGAGAGCGTTAACCGCGTCGAAACATAAAATCTGAGAATATATCCGATATAACAATATATCGGATATATTAAATTTTTTGAAGAGGATTATGAGCCTGCCCTGACCAACACCTCTTCCCTCAAAACTTCATCATGAGCAATCAGCTGAGCAATATTTTTAGCATCATCCAATCCGGAGTGATGCCGCCCTTGGGATTTAAGGCCTGACAACTGTACAGCTCGATCTAATCCAACTCTATGACCACGTTTTCTGGCAAAGAGTTGTTTAATATTCAGATACTGGAGAGACCCTAATGGATTTTACAGATGCTTAAGATTAGTTTCTGTCGTGAATTGTCGTTGATCAAACTTACCCCAGTTTCCCTAGGTAGAGATCTTTTTCAATGTGCAGCCCTATTTCCCTGTACTTAAGACATCTGCTGACGCCTTGAGGTAAGCGTGCACAAGCAAGCGTGATTCCTCGCGAAATCTTTGCAGTAGCCTGCTATCTGAATGAATTTGGCCAAAGCTGCTACGCGATAACCCTGCCAAAGCAGATAGCAAGGTGAAAGCTACTCTTGCAGGATCGCTAAACGATGCGTCGGAAGCACTTTCTAATACCCTAACTACTACGCTCTCTAGTCGCTTGTAAATTCCGGTGGACAGCTTCGCCTGATTGATGGTGCCTGCGACTCTATAAAGTACAGCTGTTGCTTCAGGATTTGACATCTTTACCCCAACATAGGTGTCGACGAGCTGATCTGCCCGCTCGCAGAGTGGCAGTCTGGGAACGGAGGTGTTAATGCGCTCAAAGCCTCAGCCAGTCGTTCGAAGTGGTTCAGCAAAACTGCATAGAGCAGTGCCTCTTTATTAGGAAAGTATTGATAAAGAGTGCCAACAGAGACACCTGCACGTTCGGCAACCCGCGTTGTTGTAAGGCTAGTCAGCTCATCTGCCAGCAAAACCTGAATAGTTGCTGTGTGGATGGCGTCTACAGTGACTCTTGATCGCGTCTGGGCGGGCTCTTTTCTAGGGTTTAGCCGTTGTGGAACAGATGTTTTCAATATGCGAATTCCAAACTGATTGATTCTTCAGTACATTTGGTTCATGTAGTTTTGGTCAAATTACGCTCTATTGACATAAATATCAAGGTTAAGCCCTCAGCCTGACGGGTCAGATCACTTAAGCATCAAGTGGAGAAAATTACGTATGAATGAATATAACAAACCTATATTTAAAATAGGTATAGCCCGCAAAGCGTTTCTGGGCGCAATCATCGGTGCAGCAGTCATGGCGGCAGGAGTTGTTGCCCAAGTGAATTCGCCGTCCCCACGCGTTCTTACATTCAGTGATCATCAGCCGTCTGACCGGATGCGTACGCGGTTTCTCAAAGATGTTCTTTTCCCTGCGATTGAGAGGGAATCAAGTGGGAGGCTGAAGATAGATGCACACTGGAACGGCGAAATCGCGGCGGCCTATGATGCATTAAATGCAGTCAGTAACGGAGTTACTGATATGGCGACGACGGTGCCTGAATACACAGCCAAAGAACTGCCACTGCACCAAATATTCAAGAGCTTTCCGGTCGGACCAACTGCAAACAGCCAAATCAACTTTTTTCATCGGGTGTATAACGAGATACCGGCCTTCACTGCGGAGCTGAAGCAAAACAATATCGTTCCGATATTCTTTGGGACCGGATACCCAGTCGCGTTCTATAGCGCTTCGCCACTAGATCATCTTGATGGTATCGCCGGTGCAAAATGGCGTTCTGCAAGTTTTTGGCATCTGGATTTCCTAAAGAATGTGGGCGCGACACCCGTCACCATGCACTGGGGGCCCGAAATCTACGAAGCCATGAAAGCAAAGACTCTTGATGGCCTCATGGTGAACGTGGATAGTGGCTATTTTCTTAATGTACATGATGTTGCGCCAAATATACTGGTTTCGAAAGCTTTGTGGTTGGGGCATATCTATCCTTTGACGATGAATGACGATGTGTGGGATAGCCTAACCCAAGAAGACAAGGACGCCATTCATCGCGCTGTTGAAATATCCTCCCAATCTCTTGGGGCTGTGATGGATGATAGTTTTGAGGCCCAGATTGATGCATTAAGACGTGCAGGTGCCAAAGTTCGGATACTCAATTCTGATGAAATTGAACATTTGAAAGAAGCAACAAAATATGAAGAGGTGCAAGCTAAGTGGGTGGAAACTCAAGAAAGTAACGGAAATCCCAACGCTGGTAATGTGCTTGTTAAAGTAAAGTCGATCATGAGTGAAATCATGAACTGATGCGGTTTGGAAGTGAGCTTCTCTGACGAGACTCAGTCTTGAACCATCATGCGCATACCCTCACTACACACTCGGATAGAGCGTAAAGAGATTTTCACCAGCATGGAGCGAATCAGTTGATCTGGTGGAATTTATGCTCTATCAACAGACGTATATAGATGTGGTCAAAGGCTGGTGCGATATAAAAATTCAGTATCGACGAGCTGACGAACCTTGCGGATGGGATGTGAGCCTGGAATACAAGATTCCAGGCTCACATAGATAAAAAATCTCTGGTTAATTTAGTCAACACGCATTACCGACGTATGATATTAAATATGGTTACTATCGCACTTTCGTTTTTTTCATCAGCAAGCCAACTATGATGAGCCGAACCATTTGGAATGGTTGACAGACTCCCCTGCTCGCCAATAATAAGCTGCGATAAAATATTCAAGTGCGACAATTGAAATCGCTGCTGACAAGGATTTATCTCCAAATGGGGATTCATAAACATCATTTAAGATGCCAACGAGTACAAGGCCAATTCCCAATCCCATCAAGTTAGTGAAAAAATAGACAATTGATGCCGCCTGAGCTATTTGGTGCGATTGCACTGCCGTTTGGATCATTGCCAGTGCAGGTCCCATATTCATTTGAAATAACATGAATCCTATCCCGTATCCGATAATCGATGCGGTCAAAGAGGTTGACCATAAAGCAAGTAGCTCTTGTTCAATCCCTGTGAGACTCGTGCAGAAGATCGTTAACGTTGTATGCCATTGTGGTTGTACATAGAGTTGAGGCTCACCTGTAATTTAAAACCCCTTCTGACCTAAAACCCCCAGCTACGTCACAGATTTCAATAATTTCCATCTCGGAGCCTGGGATTGATAAGTTCTCAATGTCCATTTATGTCTCTCTTCTGACCGATTGAAGCATGGACTGATTCTGACGCCCCCTTGAGAATAGTCAATCGTATATAACTCTCTAAAACAATACTTATTACATTTACGCCAAAGGCGCTTTTATGACTTTTAAATCATTGTGTCTGGGAATGTCTCTGTTGGCAGCAGCGACATCCACAACCCATGCCGAGATCCAGTATAACGAAGAATCCATCAAAGCCGGCAAGCAGCTATTCGCCATGAATTGCACTTCCTGTCACGGTAACGACGGCAAAGCCACAGTGAACTTTGTCGCGGATGCAACTAATTTAACGGCTCCTGCCCAGTGGCGTGGTGGAAATACTCGGCAGCATATTTTTGATGCCATTAAAGGTGGCCAGGCGGTAGATATGCCAGCGTATGAGTGGATTCTGAGTGGTGATGAAGACATCTGGCACCTCACCAATTTTGTACTGAGCCTGTGGCCCGAAGAGGCGCGTCAAAAGGCACTGGCAGAACACGAATCCCAGTAGACCCCATAGTAACGCCCCGAAGCGATAATCAGATTGCAAGACCCGGAGAATATAGAATGAGCGATGATAATAAAAAGTCCCCCAATGACAGCCTGTCACGGCGCAAATTTATGGCGTCAGCGGCCTTCGGCACTGGCGCCCTCGCTGTCGGTGGCATGGCCAAAGCCGATACCTCCCTGGCGGACAAATGCGGAGTGGACATCCCTTCCGTAATGATTTCCCCAGATTTTAAAACCTCACTGGCCACGCCAGCGGTAACATCGTCATTTAGTAACAAAGACGGTATGACGGGCGCTGAAGTATTTGCACGTGCCTGTAAAGAAGAAGAGCTGGCCGCACTGTTTTGCTGCCCGGGTAATTACGACGTGGTTCATGCTCTCGCGGCCGAGGGAATCCCCTCTTATGGCGGCCGCAACGAGGGGCAAATGTGCCATGCCGCAGATGGTTTTCACCGTGCAACGGGAGAGGTAGCTGCCTGCTCCGGCACCGAAGGTCCGGGGTTTACCTCGATGATCATGGGAATTGGTACTGCTAATGCCGCGCGCACTCCCCTACTGGTTCTAGCCAGTAACATGACTATCGCCGGCGAAGATCGCGAGCAGATGATTCAAAACGTCTATCAACAGCCCACCACTGAGGGTATGAAAAAGTACGGCAAGCGAATCATCACGCCCAATCGTGTTCACGAGTACGCAGGCTATGCCTTCCGTCAGTTAAAATCCGGCGTACCCGGCCCCGTACACCTGGACTTTCCCTCTGAAGTTTCTCGGGCGAAGTTTACCGATCCGACCCAACTGACAGACTATTACAACCGAGACCATTATCGCACAGAATCCCGTGCATCAGTATCCAGTGACGAGATCAAAACCGTTATCAAGATGATTGGTCAGGCCGAACGCCCGCTGATTATTGCCGGCCAAGGTGTTTTTCAGCGCAAAGGATGGGAAGCTCTGATGAGTGTGGTTGAACGTAACGATATTGCAGTTGCTCAGTCAGGGCCGGTTAACGGACATTTTCCAGATGATCACAGGCTGTCTGCTGCTACCGCAACCGGTGCTACATTAAGTGCTGACCTGGTTATATTCATCGGCCAATATTGTATGCCGAGCCCCAATGAGTATGCGGTAAGCCCTGGCGTTAAAATGATAAGAGTTCACCCAGAGCAGGAAGACATTGGCCGCAACTGGCCTGTGGATTACGGTATCGTCAGTGATGAAGCTCTGTTTTTGGAAGCACTTGCCAATAAAATTCCCAGAAAAAAACGCAGTAAATGGGTTAATGAGCTGGAAGGGGCACGGAAAAAATTCAGCGAAGGCGTTGATCGCGGTTACCAGCTCGCTCAAAAATACAGCCAAAAGACCGGGCATTTACACCCGGCGGCGGTCGCTATGGAATTGGAAAACTTTTTCTTTCGTGGAGACATTGATCCCAAGCAAACCTGTCACACAATGGGCGGTTTTACCATTGGCCGAGCTTTAGCTCGCAATGCTGTTAGCCTGCGTCCAGCTCAATCTTTTTGCGTGCCCTATCAGTACGGCGCCATCGGTGCAGACATAGGCATGGCGTTTGGTATCGGTGTTGCGGTACAGCGCGGCATCGGGCCTCAAGCCGCCTACAAGGGTGCTCCTATCCTGTGTGCAACCAGTGACGCAGCAGCAGCTTACGGTCTGTTTGAGATGGATACCGCCAACCAATACAAGGTGCCAATGATTGTGGTGATCTATAACAACAACGCCTGGGGCACCTGGGGGCAGGCTTATCGCAAACCACAGGCTACGCACATTCACTTGTTCCAGGAAAATCTGCGTTACGATAAAATGGCAGAAGGTTTGGGTGTACACGGTGAATATGTGAAGTCACCCAAAGAATTACAGGCCGCACTGGCCCGCGCTTACAAACTCGCCAGTACTGAAGGAGCATCCAGCGTAATTAACTGTCAGGGGCTGAAAGAGTTCAGCAGTGCCAGCAAGTTCCCGCACCCCAGTCTGGCATGGCCAGTGGAACCCGGCCGCGGCGCCGTAGCTCACTGATTCTTGTTCGCCTAAACAAACATCACGAGTCACAACATGGCTTCAACAGTAAAAAAAACAAACCCTGACATCACAGCCTGCACAGATCTTCTTGCAGGCTATGCCACCAAGGGTTTTTTTAACGGATTTTCGGTTGAGAAAGAGACGCTTAAACAAGCTCGCTATCAACTGCATTGGCATTTTAATCGCCTGTATCAGGTAGACATCAACCTTATGACTGGCAAGATTCAGATGCCAGTGGTCTTTCCCAATGTGAAATCGCGATCAAGGATGGACAAAGACTTTCGCGCGTTTATTGCTGAACGCTGTTCACCCGTTCAGCTGGAACATCGTCGTTTCAACCGCGAACAAATTAAAGTTGTTAATCGCAGCAGCAACCTGTCTCTGGAGATGGTTTTAACTGAAAAATTAAGCGCGCAAACTATGATGCGGTTTATCGGGCTGATTCATGAGGTGTTCAAGATTTTTCTGAAAAACGGTCAACACGATACCTACGTCTCCGAGCAATACCAGATCGACGCGGACTCCTTCTGGTAATCCTATCGTTCGCAGTTTTCTATATTTTCTCTCTTATCAATAAAAGTATTTCTAAATCTAAAAAAAAGGCCTCGCAAAGAGGCCTGTGGAACATCAGGGGCAAGATTTCCCCTCAAGAGAGCACCAAAATTGTATAGTTATCAGCCTTAATAGTTGGGTAGCCGTTCAAACACTTTCACGGGTGGCATGGCATCGGGGTCTACCAGTATATCAATCACTACAGATTGATCTGAAGACATCGCAAGGGCTAAAGCTGCGGCAATGTACTCAGCCCGTTCCACACGAATACCTTTAAGACCGCAGGCTTCCGCAATCGCTGCGTGGTCTACCGGTTCGAATTCACACACGTTACTGTGACGCCCCAGACCGGAATCTTCTGCGTGTTTTTGATACCCCAAAATGGCGTTATTCATCACGATGACCACCACTTGGATGCCGTGTCGTTTGGCGGTTTCCAGCTCCGACCAAACATGGGCAAAACCTCCGTCACCCACCACACACACTACCGGTCGATCCGGGTTGCCCAATTTTGCCCCCAATCCCATCGGGAACCCCCACCCCAAACCTGCTTGACCACGCGGGGTGATGAAACGGCGGTTAGCTTTAGCGGTCAAGTAGTTAGCGATCCAAATCGAAGAGAAACTGGCATCGGCCACCACGATGTGATTATTTGACAATTGTTGTTCCAGCTCTGCCATGACCCGTTCCGGACGGATCGGGTTGATGATTGCCTGGGTCACTTCGATAATTTCTGTTTGGTGCGCGGCTTTGGACGCAGCAATGATGGACTCAACCTGTTCACGGGCCGCTTGGCGTATGCTTAAATCCTGCCCCGCCAAAATCTCGTTTAAGGCCTGCAGCGTTAATTTAGCATCACCCTGCAAGCGTAAGGATTCATAGTTACGACCAATCTCGATGGGATCAATGTCGATGTGAATGTAGGTGGCGTTTTTGGGCAACAGCGTCCAGGAATCCGTTCCATTTTGATTAGTGCGATTACCGATCAGTAAAATTACATCTGCATCCTGTACCAACGGCTTGGCAAACTTTGTCATACCGCGAGTCGCCATGTAGTAACCAATAATGCCGATGGATAAGGGATGTGTCTCATCCACACTACCCTTTCCCATGGTGCTGGTGGCCACCGGAAGATGAGCCAGTTCTTGCAACTCACGTAACGCTTGCTGCGCCTGTGAACCCATAACACCACCACCGGCATACACTATCGGCGCCTTTGCATTGGCTAAAAGTTCAGCGGCTGCAACCAGTTTGGCGGGATCTGCCTGAGTTCGATCCAATGGATAATACCCCAAACACGCTTTGCGAGGTGCCACCGGTTTTTCATCTCGCTCTGCCAGCAGTTCCATGGATACTAACAGCACCGCCGGGCCCGGCCGACCACCTGCAGCGGCGGCAAACGCCATATCCACATAATCTTCGATCCGATCGGCAGAGGTAACACGTTTTGTCCATTTGGATACCCCCTTAAACAATTCGACCTGATCCAGCTCCTGGAATGCGTTTCGATCCTGGTTATTGGGACCAACGTCCTGCACCAGAGCCACAATTGGCGTCGATGCCGATAAGCATTCCGCCAGTCCCGCTACCAGCAAGGTAGCCGCAGGACCGTTTTGCGCAGTCACCACCGGAACTTTTCCTGTTACTCGCGCGTAGGCATCGGCCATATAGGTACCCGCGTTCTCTTGACGGTAACCAATTTGCGAGATACCAATATCATCTGCCGCCAGGGTTATCGCCGGAGGATTGCTCTGACCAAAAAGATACTCTACACCGTGACGTTTTAATGAAGCCGCGAAACGCTGTGGCGGTTTCATCAATTGCAAGGCATTCAACAACTCTTCATTCATTATTTTTATCTCATCATAGGTTATTCAGGTAGCGCATAGGCCATAATGGAGTCACCTGTCGGGCGACCAAACGCAATTTGTCCTCCGGCAGCGATAACAACGTACTGACGGCCTTTGTGTTCAAACGTCATCGGGGCCGCAGAGCCATCAAAGGGCAAGGTCGCGGTCCACAACTTCTCGCCGGTTTTGCTGTCGAACGCACGGAAACGACGATCTGTGGTGGCACCAATAAAGATCAAGCCACTCTTGGTCAACAACGGACCACCGAGATTCGGAGTACCCAGCTCAATTTCAAATGGCAGGGCTACAGGACCCATTTCGTGCACTGAACCCAGGGGCGAAGTCCAGCGCAAGTCACCGGTTTGCAGATCAACCGCCACTAATTTCCCCCAAGGTGGTGGAGAACAGGGAACCCCCAAAGGAGACGAAATTACGCCCATCACAATGGCATAAGGCGTCCCTTGCATAGAGTTCACCTGGGTCAACGCAGGGTTCCACTCTCCTTGAGAATTGGCCTGGTCAATGGGTACCAACTGACCAAACATCGCCATATTACTGAGATTTACATACAGCGTTTGATCTTCTACCGACACCGAGGCACCGCCCCAGTTCATCCCCCCCAGCGCACTGGGGTTATACAGCGTCGGCGTGGTACTGAAGGGTGTAAAAATGCCTTCATTGTGCAGTTTTCTGAAAGCTTCCTGGCACTTACCTTCATCCCAGAAAGTAAATCCCCAGGCATCTTCAGCACCGATGGCATGATTCACCAAAGGTAAGGGCTTTACCGGAAATGGCTGAGTAGGTGACGCACGTTCATCTTTAACCAAAGACTTCGGCACCGGCCGCTCTTCAATATCAAATAGAGGCTCACCCGTAACACGGTTAAACATAAACACCAAACCGTGTTTGGTAGTTTGAATCACCGCAGGAATAACTTTCCCGTCGCGTTTAATGTCCGTCAAAATCGGTTGCGAAGGCGTGTCGTAATCCCACAGGTCATGATGAACAAACTGAAAATGCCACAGCACTTCTCCAGTACTACCATTCAACGCCACTAATGAGTTCGCGTACTCATTGTTACCAGGCCGGTAGACGCCGTAATAGTCCGGTGATGGAGAACTGGTAGGTACAAACACCATGTCCCGCTCAGCATCTACAGACAATGGCGCCCAGACATTGGCTGCACCACTGATTTTTTTGGGATTCGCGGGCCAGCTTTCAGTATTGTGGTCCTGCTCGGGAATGGTACTGAATGACCAGCGTGAAGTACCAGTACGCACATCTATAGCCTGTACCGTCCCGGCAGGCATATGTGCACTATTAAAATCTTCTATCTGCGAGCCAACCACCAAATTATTATTCACCACTACGGGTGGAGATGTGGAGAAAACAGTAGCCGTACGCTTATCGCCTTGATACAACTTGACCACGCCATTTTCACCAAAGCCCTGACAGGCCGTTCCCTCAACTGCATCAATTGCGACAATTCGACGGTCGATCACCGCCATGTATAAGCTCTGCTTACAATGATCACCTTGTTTTTTTAATGGATCTTCCCACCAGGTAATACCACGACACTTAAAGTGATTTCGCACCTGGCTTTCATCCAGCTCTGAGTCAAATCGCCACTTTTCTTCTCCGGTTTCCGGATCAATCGCCACAATACGGCCAAACGGACTGCAGGTCACAAGGTGTTCACCAGCCCTTTCCGGTAAGTACAGTGGGGTCATTTGCAAAGAAGATGGGTATTTTTTCGATTCAGCCTCATCAAAATGGTATTCCCAAACCGGTAGCAATTGATCGACATTGTTTTTGGTTATCTGTGTCAATCCAGAATAACGTTCGCCCCCGGCGCTACCCGCCGGATAGTTCCACAGTGTCGAATCTGCATTTACGGCCACACTGAATATCGTCAATAACGAAAAGATACTCGCTGTTGTCATTATAATTTTTACTGCTGCCTTCACATCTGCGCCTTAAGATCTTATTTAATGACATGACTAGATTCTTTCGAATAGTCACAAGCTTTACCCGCACAAGCTCTTGGCTCACACGGGAATTTTCTGGTAGATTTTGATAAATGTTGGATTTTTTACGAAATAAGCCAATCGCTACCATATTAGGATAACTGCAGGTAAAATCACTGACTGGAATGGTCGATAGCAATCACGTTTCCGGACAGCTTTTATTAGCCTATGGTTAGGACGTAAAACACTATAAAAAGCAAAAGCCACTTGCGAATGATTTGCAAAGAGAGCACCTATGATCGAATACCGTGTAAACTCAGGTTCATTGATCCCTTTTTTAAAAACCGCCAGCGATTTTGGACTCTGCCCGACTAGCTTGTTATCCCATGTGGGACTACAGACCAGTGACGTGACTCAACGCCATGTGCGCATTCCTGTTGAGCAGAGCAACAGACTGTTGGAACGCTGTATCGAGCTGACGGATGAACCCTGGTTTGGCCTGGAAGCGGCTCAGAAGGTTGAAATGGGCAGCTATGACATCAATGGTTACATCTATGCGAATTGCTCCTGCCCACTGGAAGCTATCAATATTACCTCGCAGTTCTATGGCATCCTTTCGGATCGCCAGGTGCTTTATAGCTCCGAAGACAAAAAATATCTGATCAGCAGATGGGAACTGTCACCTCAAATCGATACGGTGTCACGCAATGTAGCTGACCATCTTTTGGCCTGCCATGCTCGCTACGCCCGAGATATACTCAGACTCCCTAGTCGTTTTGCATTCGCATCTTTTCGTCACTCTGCGCCAAAGGACTCTCGTATAATGGATCTTTATGAAGAAACGTTTGAGTGTCCTCTATTATTTGATCAACAACATTATTCCATTGGCATGGATCGCGAGATGGCAAGAGATACACTTTTTCCACAAGCTGATCCTGCTCTGCGAGATATCCTCATATCTCACGCGGAAACTCGCCTCCGTGAAATCCGATCTACGCCTCCTTTCACGTTTAAAGTCAAGAGTTTGATTCGAAAGCTGTTGGAGCAGATGGTTCCTACACGGGAAGATGTGGCCAAGCACCTGTATATGGGCGGCCGTACACTTCAGCGTCATCTACTGAATGAAGGCTACTCTTTTAAAGAAGTCTTTAATGAAGTGCGGCAGGAAATGGCGATCTACTACATGAAAGATTTATCTTTATCGATAGATGATATTGCCGAACGCTTGGGGTTCAGCGAAACCCGATCCTTTCACCGTAGCTTCAAACAATGGACCGGAGAAACCATCAGTAGCTATCGCAGGCAGCTGATGCAATAATTTTGGTCATTAATTTTCTATTTCTAACAGTGACAAAAAAGGCCGTTCATTATGAACGGCCTTTACCTATAGCTACAACAATTCTGTTAAAAGTTATAAGTTCCCTGCAGCATATATGAGCGTGGCGGACGCACCCAGGCTTCGGCGGCAGTCCCTACACCTGCAGCAGAGGCATCAAAGAAGTTACTTTGCTGATAAGCCAGAACCACTTCTTCGTCCGTCACATTGTTTACCAGGAACGCCACATCCCAGGCTCCATCACTGCTGCCAAAACCAAAACGCAGATTGGTGCGAACCGTTGATTCACGATCCAGATTGGCACCGTTAAAATCAGTTGCGCCATCGTAAATATTAACCATCTTCGCATTGAACAGATAGTCACCCACGTAGTAGTCGTAGCTCAATGTATTCGTACCTCCCCAATTTGCGTTTTTGGTCGGGCCTTTCTTTTCAAGACCTGCCGCATTAGGTGAAGAAATCGGCTCCACGATTTCACCGTTCAAGTAAGACAACTGTAAATCCCACTTCAGGTTTTCGGTAATCAGAAATTGTGTTTCCAGCTCAACACCGCTGTAATCCACCTGTCCAGAGTTACCCACTATAAAACCTGTACCCGGCACATAACGACTAAATTGACGATCAGTCATCTCTACATAGAATGCGGCCCAGTTAGCGCTTAAACGCCCATCCAGGTACGTGCCTTTACCACCGACTTCCATAGACAGTACTTTTTCATCATCAAACTCAAATTGCGCCGGATCAACCAAATACTCGCCAGGATCATCACCCTGCCCACCTGTTTCATCAAAACCACCGGACTTGAAAGCCTGCGCAGCACTGACATAAAGCATGGTCTCGTCTGTTACATTCCAGCTGAGTTTTACCGAACTGTTAAACTGGTCTACGGATCGGTCACCTTCCATGTGGTGGGCAACATCACCGGTCAAAAGAGCCAGAACAGTACTGGCACCTGGATCACCACTCACCGATAAGTCTCTGGTGGCGTCTTTGTTTTCGTAGGTATAATTAACGCCAAGGGTCAACGTCCAGTTATCTGCAAGGTGAATATCTGCGTTACCGTAAATGGCATAGGTCTCTCCATCCTGTTGGTAGTCACGGCTGGCAATTGCATTAGGTAAACCCAAAATAGAGGCATTTAAATTGCGTGTCTCATTGGATTCATCACTGGTAGTTTGATAATACAATCCGGCAACATATTCCACGGTCTGTCCCTGTGGAGATACCAGACGAAACTCCTGACTGAAAGCATCGTAGTCCTGAGTGTCATCTTGATTTGCCAGGTCTGCAGAAATCCAGTCAGAATCACGATTTTGCTGGTAATCAAAAGCCGTATGGCCTGAAATGGACATCAGCGTGTACTCGCCAGCATACCAGTTCATGGTTAGCGTCGCCGCTTCACTATTCGTGTCGTCGAAACCGGTATTCCAGCTTTGTGCGTAAGAACCTTCCTTTAGCGGCACAACATTTTGTCCAGCAAACATAGCTGCAGCATTCACAATATCTGGAGTAATCCCCAAGCTGGTGGAATACGCTGTATCATGATTAAAGGTACGGTTTGGCTCACCGGTTTCCCGTACACGACCTTTTTCAAGTTTCAGCAATGCATCGAAATTATCATTGGGTTGCCACAACACACTTAAACGCAGTGCCTGTTGAGATTTGTCATTAACGTTTTCTTCACCGTCCGGGGTAAAGTTAGTAAAGTAACCCTCATCTTCAATTTGACGAAACGTCAGACGGGCTGACAGTGTATTAGTCAAACCACCGGAGAGAAATCCTTCAACACTATAACCCCCATTATTGCCGCCGATTCCACCTTCATCGAAGGTATAGCCCGTGGTAACACTCCCTTCAAAGTCCTGTGTAGGTCGGTTAGACGTTAGCATCATCGCGCCAGCGGTGGTATTTTTACCAAATAACGTGCCCTGCGGGCCGCGCAAAACCTGAATGCTGCCAACATCCAGAAAAGAAGTCGCGCGGTACAAACGGTCTTTTGGCTGTTGAACACCATCAATAAACAAGCCTACAGACTGCTCAAAACCACCGTTATCAGTCGTCCCAATACCGCGGATGGAAATAGCCGTGATGTTAGCCACATTGGTTATTGATAAACTGGGAACACTGTCTGCCATGGCTTGAAAATCCTGAGTGCCGGAATTTTTGAGATCATCTCCAGTGACCACGGCAACAGATACCGGGACATCATTCAGACTCTGCTCCCGCTTTTGCGCAGTAACAACAATCTCTTCCAGAAAAAACATACGTTCCTCAGAGTTGCCTTGCTGTGCCATGGCCTGCCCCCCAACGGTTGCCATGGCAATTCCCAATGCCAATGCCTGTTTGTTAAAAACTTTCATACGGACTCTCCTCGGTTATTTTTTGTTATCAGGCACTAACTTCATGTCCGGTAGCTTGAAGTCACAGCCAGCTTGCACCACAGATTAATGAGTCGTGTGATGACTTACATTGTCGTTTCCGGTCAAGTCAGTCACAGATTTGGACGCACATCCTCTTCGGAATACCTGCCCAAGATATGACCGGATTGGTGAGTCGACAGGTCCGGAAGTGTCATGGCTGGATCGTGGCGTTCTTATGGACAATGGTTTGCATAAAAAAAGACCATTGCGAGAAAATATCATGAATAGCTACAATCCGTTCAGTCTTAAAGACAAGTCCGTCCTGATTACCGGCGGCTCATCCGGCATTGGCCTGGGAACCAGTGAACGCTTTCTGCTAGAAGGCGCCAAGCTGGTGATTGTGGATATTCAGCCCCCGCCGCAATCCATCCTGGATAACGGAGCTATTTATCTGGAAGTGGACATCAGCCAGCGTGAAGAAATTCTGAACGCGTTTCAAACCGCCGAAGACATTCACGGAAAACTGGATGTCATCATCCATAACGCCGGCAAACCTGGTCGTGGTACACACATTACCGAGTCCGAAGAAGCGGTACTGGATAAACTGGTTGCCCTGAACTTTTATGGTACCTATTACATTCTAAAATATGGCCCCGGACACATGAATGACGGCGGCTCAATAATCACCACGGCCTCAGTTGCGGGTTTACAACAGAATGAAGGATTCTTCGATTACAGTGCCACTAAAGCTGCTACCATCAGCATGACAAAAACCGCAGCCGTTGAGTTGGGCATGCGCGGTATTCGCTGTAACTCGGTGGCTCCAGGTCCGGTGAAAACTCCGATGCTTCCACCAGGTCATATCCTCAATACTCTGGCAAAACAGCTCTCTACTCTTGGGCGTATCGCCGAAGTGGACGATCTTGTTGGGGTTTATCATTTTCTTGCCAGCGAACAGAGCCGCTATATCACCGGACAGACCATCGTCGTGGATGGTGGTCGACTCACCGGCTACCGCAACGAAGTACTGGCAAGGTTAGTCGACTAAGCTATCTACACACGAAACAGTGAGTTCAAAGGAAAATCTATGAATGCTCAACAATTTTACATTAATGGTCAATGGGTAAATCCCAAGGGCACAGACACTCTGAAAGTCATCAATCCAGCAACAGAAAATGTTATTGAGACCATTGCTTTGGGCAATGCCGAAGATGCCAATCTTGCCATCGCAGCGGCCAAAAGCGCTTTTTCCTCTTTTGCATTGACCAGTCGTCAGGAACGTATCGAACTGCTGGAAAGCATCATCGAACACTACAAGCGTCGTTTGGATGATGTTGCTGATATTATCTCTCAAGAAATGGGCGCCCCCATTACGCTAGCCAAACGTGCACATGCCCCTGGTGGTCTTGGCCATTTCATCACTGCTTTGGACGTGTTGCGCGATTACGCGTTTGAAGAAACCCTTGGAACCACTCAGGTCGTCAAAGAACCTATTGGTGTCTGTGCCATGATTACCCCCTGGAACTGGCCAATTAACCAAATTGGCTGCAAGGTTGCACCCGCATTGGCCACCGGTTGCAGCCTGGTGCTAAAACCCAGTGAAGTTGCCCCATTAAATGCGCTGTTACTGACCGAGATACTCCATGAGGCTGGTGTTCCCGCAGGTGTATTCAACCTGATCAATGGTGATGGACCTACTGTCGGTGCAATAATGAGCAGCCACCCCGATGTGGACATGGTGTCTTTTACCGGTTCGACTCATGCCGGTATCGAAGTGGCAAAATGCTCAGCACCGACAGTCAAGCGTGTCACTCAGGAACTGGGAGGGAAATCTGCCAATATTATTCTTGAAGATGCCGACCTTAAAACAGTCATCCCTAGAGATGTTCAAGCTGTAATGATGAATTCCGGTCAAACCTGCAATGCACCGACACGTATGCTGGTACCAAGGAAATTGTTGGGTGAAGTAGAAAAACTGGCTCAACAAAAAGCCAACTCCATTTTGATTGGCGATCCATCAAGAGAAAATACTGTACTGGGGCCTGTGGTTTCCGAAGTGCAGTGGTACAAAGTACAGAAGTATATTCAACAGGGGCTAGCCGAAGGCGCGAGCTTAATTGCAGGAGGTGTGAGTCGGCCAGATCAGTTCGCAAAGGGTTATTTTGTTAAACCCACAGTGTTCTCGAACGTCAGTGGTAAAATGGCCATTGCGCAAGAAGAAATTTTCGGACCAGTACTTTCAATTATCCCTTACGACAGCCTGGACGAAGCTATTGATATTGCGAATGACAGCCCTTACGGTTTGTCTGGCTATGTGTCTTCTTCAAATACAGACTTAGCCAAAGCCACTGCTCTGCGATTGCGTACCGGCATGGTCCATTTAAATGGTGCCGGCGTCGATGTTAAGGCCCCTTTCGGAGGTTTCAAACAATCGGGGAATGGTCGTGAGTGGGGACATCATGGATTTACCGAGTTTTTAGAAATTAAAGCCGTGATGGGATTTAATGGTTAAATGGGAATAAAATATGATGTGTGACTCATAGACATCCTTCCACTACCATAAGGTGTCATAAACAGAGAAATTTAACAGCGATTACAGTGGGTTTGCTCGATGAAGAGGCTGGTGATACAGGCTTGGTTTGCAGCCGGTGCGGTATATCCAGGCCGACTTTAAGGAAGTGATGGCGTCGATTTCAGGCCCATGGAGAAGAAGGATTAACACTGTAAGCTGTCAACCTCTTATCCAAACGCAAAGCGGCCTGCTTCGACACATTGCTAGCTTTATACCTTAATAGCAATTACTGAAAACACAAGATCACTAATGAATACCTGATTTTTATCTCTCTCATTTTTCAGGCGATCGTCAAGATTTTCGATATCAATTTCGCTTTCAGTGGCAATGCCTTTTTCAACAATGCGAGGAAGGATCGCACGAACAACGGTGCTCATAGGATAGTGAAGGTTTTGGCCTTGAATAATTGCCTCAGCCTTTATGCTTTCAACCTTGAATCCACAATTAGAAAGAATTGAAGGTAACATAAAGCCCGTATTTACGTTACCACCCTCGGCTTTTACAGTTTCCCAAACCCAACCATTCACTTTATCGTGCAAAGGTAATAAATCAGTTGAAGCGGGCACAATTGTAGAGTCGCTTTCTTGGAGGCAGATAACCCCACCAGCTTTAAGCAAAGAAGATAGCGTACTTAATACCTTGTTTTGATCAGGCACATACATCAACACTCTTCGTCCAAAAACTGCATCAAAGTAATCTAATTTTTCCAATCGATCAGATATATCTGTATGTATAAATCTACAGTTTTTATAGCCTTCAAGAGTTAGCTTTTCACGGGCTTGAATAACTGCATTCTCATTGATATCTACTCCAACTACTTCGCCACTTTCTCCAACAGCTTTGGCTAGTAATTTGGATGTCTCACCGTTACCGCACCCAAAATCAAGCACCCTCATTCCATGAGATATAGCGGAATTAGCAATAAGATTTTCCGTAATGGTATTAGGGTTATCTAAGACTTTCATGTTTCTCAATAGTTATATATCTGTAGGGTACATTTCTATGATAAGGCAGATCATTAATCTGTATATGAGGTTTTATCATATTTCCCCCTGAGCCTGTAAGCAACTGATACTGTAACATATCAAGTTAATATTTCAGTACAAAGCTAACCATGAGTTACATGAAGTGAGTGTTGACTATAAATTAGACAAATACATTGACGACCGAAATCTTGAACGGCCGTCAATGGAACTTGATACTTTATTAATATTTTGAGAGTTAATCGAGTTATTAACCTTATCGCCTCTCGAGCTGTTAGCACTCAGGTTTATTGATTCTAAACTTTGTAGATTCTTTCTCGCTTCTCATACCCACCTGAATTTAAGCGTTTTACACTCGAATCTAGTCGGTGACGATACCGGCCCCGTAAGGAAAGAGCGGCGACATACTATCGTCAGGTTTTGCCGGATCCTGATTCAATATTGCCGCCATAGACGAAGGTAGTTCGAAAGGCATTCGTCCTTGAGGTGCCGCGCGCCCCGTCACAACATCCAGCAATGCATCGTCTGATATCCCGAAATTGCCTAGCAACACGTCTGTCAGATCGATGATATTGGTGAGGACCGCGGGTCGATCAAGAAAAATGGACGCAATAACCCGGGTCTTGCCTCGCAGCAATTTGAGTTTCTCGTAATCTGCGTCACCATCGCGATAATCAAGCCTCCCCTCATGTTGGCGACTACCAAAAAAATGGAACGGATGGAGAAGTTCAAACGGAGCCGACATGCGCACAATTGCAGCATCAGCCTTTTCCGGATCATCGACTACAAGTAGTCCATGAGCGATAGCTTGGTCAGGATCAACGCCAACCAGATATACCGACTGACCCGCTTCAAGTGGTTGCAATCCGCCAGAAGCTTTGAGCAATACTTGGGACTCCGCCTGTGCTCTTACGCCTTCGGCGAGAATTCCAGGAGACACAACAGACACTGCCGCTTGATGCACATCCACATAAGGATTTTCAAACAACCCCATCTTAAATTTGGGCAGCAGGATACGCTGGACTGACTGGTCAAGCCTGGATTCATCGATCAATCCCTTATTAACCGCATCGACCAGCAGATCTGTCTCCTCAGCGCCACCGAATTGGTCAATTCCCGCCTCAAGGCCTTTCACCATTCTCTGTTGGCGTGACAGATCCTCAACCCCCCAAGGTAAGCCGATAACCATAAGTCCCGGCTGCGCTGGAGCTTCACAGGTGTTCTTCGGGCAATCGTCCAGAATGGCCCAGTCCGACAATACGATACCACCAAATCCGTAAACTCCCCTTAGCAGGCCAGTGAGCAGTTGTTTGCTGAAGCCGGCCCCAACCGGCTCCAGTGGTTTGTCATCAACGGTGACGCCTTTGACAATCGAATAAGTCGGCATAACCGCCGACACGTGCGCGGAAAAGGCGCCTATGAACGGTTTGACGTGGAGTGCGAAAGACTCATTGTCGGCCTGGGTAAAGCGACCATAATAATTGTGTCCGTCCCAGCCATGGGGGGTAGCACCATAGGCGACCCAATGCTTAACAACCGTCATCACACCGTAGCTGGTGAGCCCCTGGTCACTACCTTGAAAGCCCGCAACATAAGCATTAACCATTACCGCTACAAGATCAGGATTGGCTCCAAACGTACCCGTGCCACGAGCCCAACGAGGTTCAGTCGCAAGGTCCGCTTGCGGAGAAAGCGCCTGATGGATACCGGTCATGCGATACTCCTGCCTAGCCACTTCAGCAAAACGCCTCACTCGCTCGGGATTACGCAAGGCAGCAAAACCCAGCGGCTCAGGCCACTGTGAATAACCATTTGCACTTACACTTGCCCCCATGACATATTGAAAGTGATTCCGTGGATCAGTACTGATCGTCAATGGAATACCCAGTCGAGATTCCTCGGCAATGGCTTGTATCTTGTTATTTTGCTCGGCCATTTTTTGGGGGGGTGCCGATAGACGCGTGATAAAGCTACTGATGGCTTGCTTGTCAATTTGTTTGCGAACTTGAGTTAGATCGTACCCCTCAGCTGACAAACCAATCGCTCCACCCGCCCGTAGACTACCGTGCATCATAGTCCCTGCTTTTTCACGCAGAGTCATTCGCCCAACAAGGTCTGACGTCCGATTTTCCGCCGGCAGGCGCCAGTCTTCATAGGGCGTGAGTCTTCCATTACGATCCAGATCGCGAAACTGCAGGTTTGCAACACTCAGAATCGGTGCTGAATGATGTTTCAGTTCGGGCTGGGTCAACACAGTGGTATCTGAAGTGCGTGTAGGCTGAAATGTTTGCTGGCAGGCGGTAAGTGCAAAAGCTGTCAGCGTCAAGCCTATGCCTGCGATCCATACAGATTGAATCATTGAACTCTCTCTTTCGGGTTTTCTTTAATATTGTTGTACCCCGGTTTTGAACGCTGCCTAAATTACAATTGAAATCAATTGTAGTCAGTAATATTCAGCTGACTTTCATCATCCCCCCATCGACAGCGAGCACTTGACCAGTAATAAACTGTGCATCCTCGCCTGTCAGAAACAAAATTGGTCCCACTATATCCTTAGGTATTGCCATTCGTTTGAATGACTGCTGATTGACGATACACTCACGTACTTCTGGAGAAAGATGGCTAGTTCCTGGCGTCTCAGTTAGCGCAGGTGCGACTGCATTTACGGTAATCAAATCCTTACCCACATCATTAGCAAGACCTCGGGTAAAACCAATGATTCCCATTTTTAATGCCATGTAGTGGCTAACGCCAATAGCGTTTGTGACAATTGAAGTTGAGGAGAGGTTAACAATTCGCCCCGGTAATCCTCCCATTTTTAACTGACGTTCAAAGTAGAGATTAAGCAGCCATCAGTGGTGGTTTCCCATTGTTGGCCTTATGTGGCCGTTCGTGATTGTAAAACCAAAGCCATTTAGTTGCATACTCCTGAACTTGTTCGAGCGTTTCGAACAGGTGTTTACTTACCCAACTATACCGGATGGTCCGGTTTGTTCTCTCGATATAGGCATTCTGTTGAGGCTTACCCGGTTGGATATATTCAATCCGGATATCATGCGCAACCGCCCACTTTGTAAACTCATGGCTGATAAATTCTGGGCCGTTGTCGCACCGTATAACCGCTGGCTTTTCCCTCCACTCAAGTAGCTGATTTAGTACTCGGATCACTCTGATTGATGGCAACGAAAAGCCTGCTTCGATGGCAATCCCTTCGCGCCGGTAATCATCAATGACATTGAACAAGCGATAACTGCGGCCATCGGATAGCTGGTCATGCATGAAATCCATTGACCAAACTTGGTTCGGACGAAGGGGCTCT
>NZ_JAAONZ010000015.1 GCF_011602365.1 Pseudomaricurvus hydrocarbonicus | reverse complement strand
TTCCAATTCAACAACAATTCACCTTCTCCGTTCTTGCATCCAGGACAGTCTCTTATAGTCTCAGTAGTAACAAACTTCCGGCTCACGATGTAAGAGTTCTCCTCATGACCCAACCTCGTCAACAACTCATCTCACCGGCTGATACGCCCTACTACCACTGTGTCTCCCGGTGTGTCAGGCGTGCCTTTCTGTGTGGTTCGGATAAGGTCACCGGACAAAGTTATGAACATCGTCGGCAATGGCTGGAACACCGCATTCATTTACTCAGCTCCATCTTTGCCATCGACATTTGTGCCTATGCCGTTGAAAGCTGAAGAGGACAGGCACTACCTGAGAACTAAAACCAACACTTAAGTGTGAAACACTCCCCAATATCATTCCAATTCAACAACAATTCACCTTCTCCGTTCTTGCATCCAGGGCAGTCTCTTATAGTCTCATCAGTAACAAACTTCCGGCTCACGATGTAAGAGTTCTCCTCATGACCCAACCTCGTCAACAACTCATCTCACCGGCTGATACGCCCTACTATCACTGTGTCTCCCGGTGTGTCAGGCGTGCCTTTCTGTGTGGTTCGGATAAGGTCACCGGACAAAGTTATGAACATCGTCGGCAATGGCTGGAACACCGCATTCATTTACTCAGCTCCATCTTTGCCATCGACATTTGTGCCTATGCCGTGATGAGCAATCACTACCATCTGGTCGTTAAGCTGAACGACTCGGGTGAGTGGACGGATCATATGGTGCTGGATCGCTGGTTGACTCTCTATAAAGGCCCTTTGCTGATCCAGCGTTATTACAACGGCGAGGCCCTGTCCAAGGTGGAAAAAGAAGCCGTTTCACAAATCATCAACGTCTGGCGACAGCGCCTTCAAAGCCTAAGCTGGTTCATGAAGTGCCTGAACGAACCCATTGCCCGACTCGCCAATGCCGAGGACAATTGCACGGGTCACTTTTGGGAATCCCGCTTTAAATCACAGGCATTACTCACCGACGAAGCGTTACTGTCGTGCATGGCTTATGTGGATCTCAACCCTATCCGCGCGGGAATGGCCAAAACACCAGAGACCTCGGAGCACACCAGTATTCAGGAACGCATCAACCCTGTGATTACGTTGGAAAGCGCCATCAAGGATCAGGCATTAGCCAGCGAATTTAACCTGCCGATCAAGCCACTCTTGCCCTTTGAAGATACTATCCGTTCAACCTGCCAAGCGGGCATTGCCTATTTACTGAGTGATTACCTGCAACTGGTGGATTGGACAGGTCGTGCCGTACGCGATGACAAACGGGGTGCGATCCCCGAACACCTGCCTCCCATTCTTAAACGATTCAACATTCCCGCTGAGCATTGGCTGACCAACAGCCAACACTTTGAACAGATCGTGCATCGACGATTTCGAAAATCGGCCTAGATAACACCAGCACTCCTGGCATATTGACCCAACGGTTCAGGCCGATGGGTTTCTGTGTCTGAAAGATGGGTTTTTGACGTGTATTAAGCTGTTAATCCAGTAGTGCTGATTAATTTGAGGAATCCTGATACAAACTTCAATGTGTGCAGCAGGATGTTTGAAGATCTTTTTAGGAGTGCCTGTCCCTTATTTGTTCTGTGTGTCCCTTATTTGTTATTGTTGATCCAGTCGATCTGATTAATTTGAGGAATCCTGATGCAAGCTTCGATGTGTGCAGCAGGATGTTTGAAGATCTTTTTAGGAGTGCCTGTCCCTTATTTTTAGTATCAAAAATATGGGTTTTTGACGTGTATTAAACTGTTGAACCAGTAATGCTGATTAACTTGAGGAATCCTGATACAAGCTTCGATGTGTACAGCAGGATTTTTGAAGACCTTTTTAGGAGTGCCTGTCCCTTATTTGTTCGGACCTGGATCATGAGTGGGATCCTTGAGTGACGCAAACGAGACAAACATCATCGGAATGGACTCGTCACCTGCCGCAGCCCAGATGGCATCATTGGTGTCCCAGCTTTGGTAAAACCAGTGGTTCGAGCGCGTTGCCCCGTGTTGGGCGATGTCGCCCTCGAAACCGAGAAACAAATCGAAGTGGCAGATCGATGGCTTGAAAGTCGCTATCTCGCGAGCCCAGGGCTGCTGGCAAATTTCCTCTGGCAGCAGGTGCTTCACGGTTTCACCGGCGCCGATCGCCGAGACGATGGTGGGTGCGTTAAATTCTTCACCCGAGCTGGTGCGCACGCCTACGGCTTTGCCATCTTCAAGCAATATCTCGCTGACCGGTGTGCCGGCCCGGGCACTGCCACCCGCCGCTTCGATCACGGGCACCAGTCTGCTGGCAATGGCGGTCGCACCGCCGACAGGATAGGCGGCGCCTTCAAGATAGTGGCCGATAATGGTGGCGTGAAAGGCGAAACTCGCTTCTTTCGGTTTGCCGCCATAGGTGCCCCACTGTGCCGACAAAACGGAGGCGAGCTTCGGGTTGCTGGTGAGTTCCGCAATCACCTCGTCAGTCGTACGACTGCACCAGCGTTGGATTTTCTTCTTATTCCACCAATGATGTGCGGAACGAAACGGCTCGGGTATCGCTCGCTCGGCACCCACCATGTGTGCGGCTTCCTCCGCCGACAGCAACGCCTCAAAGTAGGCATCGATTTCAGCGGCATTATCGGGAAACCGCTCTTTAAGTTCCATCTTGTAAGCTTCTGCCGGGCGCCCTACGGATATCTCGAATCCATCCGGGAAGTGCAACGTGTCGTAGACGGTGCCAACCGAGCGAAACTCGATTGTTCCGCCGCTGAGCCAGTCCAGGATCCGACCCGCTAATTGATCATGACCGAATGTGCCGCAATAGTGGAGGCCGACATCCCAGCTAAAACCCTCGTGGCTGAAACTGTGAGTCAGCCCGCCGATCGCCTGCGCCTGCTCAAGCAGCAGGACTTTGTGATCCAGGCGGGAAAGCGCAGCGGCCGTCGTCATACCTCCCATACCGGAGCCGATGACAATGACATCGAACTCGTTTGCTGACGATTTAGTAGTCATTCTACGGTACCTCCTTTTCTTCTCTGAATGTCTGCCAAAAATAGCCGTAACTGATCGAATTTCAGCTCAACCAATCAGTCTTGATCATGGCGGACATTTACATTCCACCTTCGAGGAAACTGAAGAGGACAGGTACCCCTTCTGGCACCCCTTCTAATTAAGAGCTGAAGAGAGCTGAAGAGGACAGGCACTCCCTGCGTGCTCCCTGCGAACTAAAGCCGGTACTTAAGTGT
Source organism: Pseudomaricurvus hydrocarbonicus (assembly GCF_011602365.1). Classification (GTDB taxonomy): domain Bacteria; phylum Pseudomonadota; class Gammaproteobacteria; order Pseudomonadales; family Cellvibrionaceae; genus Pseudomaricurvus; species Pseudomaricurvus hydrocarbonicus. The sequence goes on along the minus strand of NZ_JAAONZ010000015.1, from coordinate 158,630 downwards.
GAAACACACACAAATAATAGTTCAATTCCAGAACAAATCAGCTCATCAGACCTTGTAACACGAACAGCCTCTTATATTCTCAAAAGGAATTAAGAACAGCTCACCATTTCAGAAGCTCCGTCATGACCCAACCTCGTAAACAACTCATATCACCGGCTGATACGCCCTACTACCACTGTGTCTCCCGGTGCGTCAGGCGTGCCTTTTTGTGTGGTTCGGATAAGGTCACCGGACAAAGTTATGAACATCGTCGGCAATGGCTGGAACACCGCATTCATTTACTCAGCTCCATCTTTGCCATCGACATTTGTGCCTATGCCGTGATGAGTAATCACTACCATCTGGTGGTTAAGCTGAGCGAGTCGGGTGAATGGACGGATCAGATGGTGCTGGACCGCTGGTTAACTCTCTATAAAGGCCCTCTATTGGTTCAGCGTTATTACAATGGCGAGACCTTGTCCAAGGTGGAAAAAGAAGCCGTTTCAGACATCATTGACGTCTGGAGAAAACGCCTTCAAAGCCTAAGCTGGTTCATGAAGTGCCTGAACGAACCCATTGCCCGACTCGCCAATGCCGAGGACAATTGCACGGGTCACTTTTGGGAATCCCGCTTTAAATCACAGGCATTGCTCACCGACGAAGCGTTACTGTCGTGCATGGCTTATGTGGATCTCAACCCTATCCGCGCGGGAATGGCCAAAACACCAGAGACCTCGGAGCACACCAGTATTCAGGAACGCATCAACCCTGTGATTACGTTGGAAAGCGCCATCAAGGATCAGGCATTAGCCAGCGAATTTAAGCTGCCGATCAAGCCACTCTTGCCCTTTGAAGATACTATCCGTTCAACCTGCCAAGCGGGCATTGCCTATTTACTGAGTGATTACCTGCAACTGGTGGATTGGACAGGTCGTGCCGTACGCGATGACAAACGGGGTGCGATCCCCGAACACCTGCCTCCCATTCTTAAACGATTCAACATTCCCGCTGAGCATTGGCTGACCAACAGCCAACACTTTGAACAGATCGTGCATCGACGATTTCGAAAATCGGCCTAGATGACACCAGCACTCCTGGCATATTGACCCACCGGTTCAGGCCGATAGGCTTCTGTATCAAAAATATGGGTTTTTGACGTGTATTAAACTGTTGAACCAGTAATGCTGATTAATTTGAGGAATCCTGATACAAGCTTCGATGTGTACAGCAGGATTTTTGAAGATCTTTTTAGGAGTGCCTGTCCCTTATTTTTATGTCCCTTATTTGTTTATCATCAGTGGCAAGAGGGGGTGTTTTTAAAAATCAACGGAACTGTGTAAGCGCCGTTTTAGTAACTTATTGGTTCTTTACTAATTCCGGTCGTATAGGTGTTAGCTGTTTTATGTGATAAGCCCACTGACGTAAAGTAGCTCTTCAACAATGGCTCGATACTCAAGTTTTGTTTTTCTAATGTCATCCCGCCTACAATTGTACTTAACTCTATGTGCCGAAAGATTGCCGAGCTCACGAAATTTGTCCATATCTTTTTTAACATCATTCGATATTTCGATCTCTGTTCGAGAGATTGCCTTATTAATTAGTGTTTTGAGGTTTTGATAATTACCTTCACTATCTTTTACATCGGCTTCTATATTTGCATGCTCAAAACAATGAATAAGAAGAACCTCTAAAAGCCGTCGCATAATAAGGGAGCATGCATCAAATAAATTATGCTCATATGATGAATTTATTTGTTGCGCCAATTTTATTAAATATGGGCGTTTAGTTTCTTGTAAAAGTATTTCTGGGAGAATTGAGTCATCCGACAAAATCTCCTCCGACTCAGAAACGTCGGGGTGGCTGGATCTCAGCGTTGCTAGCTTCTTTGCTGAAATCCGAAATAGACCTTTCTTAGTGCCGTTGACAAAAGAAGTAGACTTTACGATTTTACCCTTAAGACGAGTTTGGTTGGGTTTGGCAAAGCCAAGAGCAAAAATAAGTGATGAAATATCACTAACTGTAAACTCAGGTTCTTGCTTATTTTCGAGAAGATAATAAGCAAGGTACTCAACTTTTTCGAGCTCGGACTTTTCTAGCAACTCGAACTGACTAGAGAATTGTTCTACTTTCATGATTCTGGGAGCATGTCTGATACATAAATCTCACCAGTTCGCGTGAGGCTCCATAGCGTACTATCTTCAGCGTCAGCCTCGAAGAGATCTCTTTTATTCTTTTCATTAATCATGATTTGACGTAAATGGGCAGGACGCTTTAATTTCAACATTTTGTAGGCATACTCAATTTGACCTTCAGTAAAATTGTCATTACCAAGAAGGTCAGTTATATAAAAGCCCATAACAGCGATAATATTACCGTTACCCGTACCAGGCTTTTTCTCTTCCATAAATGCTGATAATGATGGAACGTCATTGCCGCCATGAATATCAAAACGCTCTATTGAAACTTTGGGCGCAGCTTTCTTGCCTTGGGTTGTTTTGCTGGCAGCGGCTTTTTTCGCGGGGGCCTTTTGTGGTGCTGCTTTGTGAGCTGGGGGCGGAAGTTGTTGCTCAGCTATTTGAGGAGCCTTAAGAAGCTCTTTAAACTCATTAAGGTAGCCACTCACGAAAGACTCACTACCTTCAAGCTCGATAGTCCCTTCCTTTAAATTAATTTTTGCTTTTGTTGTTTCACCCACTTATATATCCCCTTAGTGTGATCGATCTTGTTTTGACAGTTAACAGTTTCTTATGCCCAACATTGGACATATCCCGAAGCAACATATCCTGCTCCAGAATCTCAATTTTTAAAAAATCAGGGAAATAACAAGGCGGGAGTAACGATCAGCATCCGTGTTAGACATATCTTCCTGATACATATCTTTTGAAATTCCTAAAACAATATCTCTAACCTATTGAAAATACAATAATTTTCTACCCCTTCAGGCAGCCCTTTCAGAGATATGTCCAACGTGATGTATGATTCTCCATCTTAAAAGCCAGCCCTTTGCCATTCATGCTCAACAGATGCGCGGCAATAATCGGCCAGTCATGCGGCGCAGCAATCGGGTGCTGCCAATCGCGGTTTGCAGACAGACCCGGCCTTTGCCTTGGGTTAGCTTCGGCTCACCTTTTTTATCGACACGGCCGATCTGTACACTCTCGCGACTCACCGCCTGATCCCGCAACAGAGTCAATGCTGCCTGCAGCTGTGCTTCGGGCACCATGGCGACAAAGCATCCCTCATTGGCCACGTAGAGCGGGTCCAGCCCCAACAGTTCACAGCCGCCGACCACCACCTCACTGACCGGAATGGCGGTTGCGGAAAGGGTCATCGACAGGCCACTGAGTTCGGCCAATTCCACCAGGATGGACGCCAGTCCCCCACGAGTCGCATCGCGCATGCAGTGTACGTCGATGCCGTTTTCCAGCAGGGTCGTCACGGCTGGCAGCAGTGACGCGCAATCACTGGTAATCGGGGTATCAAACTGCAGGCCTTCGCGCTGCGCCATGATGGCCAGGCCGTGGCGGCCGACACCCGCAGAGAGAACAATCGCATCGCCGGGCTGGATCGATTGCGGTGCAATGGTGCCGGGCCATTCACGCACCCCGATACCGGCGGTGTTGATGTACAGTCCGTCACCGTGGCCGCGATCCACCACCTTGGTATCACCGGTGACAATAGCGACCTCACACTCTTTGGCGGCGGCCGCCATAGAGTCGAGAATGGTGGTCAGGGTTTCCAGGGGTAATCCCTCTTCGATGATCAGGCTACAACTGAGATAGCGTGGTCGGGCACCGGCCATCAACAGGTCATTGACCGTGCCGTACACCGCCAGTTTACCGATATCCCCGCCCGGAAAGATCAGCGGATTGATGACGTAAGAGTCAGTGGTAAAGGCAACCCGGGCATCGCCGAACTGCAACAGTGCGCTGTCGTGGCCGCGAGCCAATTCTGCATTGGCAAAGCGTGGCTGAATCACCTGCTCCAATAACTGTTGCGACAGCTGTCCGCCGCCGCCGTGATCCAGTTGCACCTGGTCAGCGTGAAACGGTGGCGGACACTGAAGGCCAAAGTCGTTGTGATCGTCGAGTATATCGCTCATAGGTCGCTTTTATAGTATTCGTTACTGTGATCAACACACATCACTGGTAATTAAAGTAGGCCGCACACGCCCCTTCCGAAGACACCATCGGGGCACCCAGCGGGTGTTCGGGACGGCAGCGATGACCAAAGTGCGGGCACTGCTTCGGCTTTTTAATCCCTTGCAGGATGTCGCCACTGATGCACTCGCTCGGGCTTGCCGCGGGTAACGCCGTATCCAAGAGCGCAACCGCATTGAACATTTGATAGCTCGGGCTCAACCGCAAACCACTGTTCGCAATGCTCCCTATGCCCCGCCAGTGTTGATCGCTCACCTCAAACACGTCATTCACCAGAGACTGCGCACGGGCATTGCCCTGATCGTTCGCGACCCTTCGGTACGGGTTCTCGACCCTGGCCTCACCGCGCTCCAGTTGTGCAACGCAACACAGAATGCCCTGTAAAATATCCACCGGTTCAAAACCGGTAATCACCATTGGCACACGGTAGCGCGCGACCAGCTGTTGATAGGGTTCGATGCCGGTGACGGCACACACATGCCCCGGCGCCAGAAAACCCTGCACCCGATTGTTGAGCCCTTCGACAATGGTGCTGATGGCCGGCGGCACCAAAAAGTGAGACAGCAGCACAAAGAAATTGTTTAATCGCCACTGCCGCGCCTGTGCCAGCGCCAGAGCCGTCGCCGGGCCGGTGGTTTCAAAACCCACCGCCAAAAAAACGACCTTGCGTTGAGGATTGGCGCGGGCAATTGCCAGGGCATCCATGGGCGAATAGAGCATGCGCACATCCGCACCGGTGGCTTTCACGGCCTGCAAGCTCTGCTGGCTACCGGGCACCCGCAACATATCCCCAAACGAACAGAGAATGACATCCGGGCGCTGGGCCAGGGCGATAGCCTGGTCGAGAATTTCCGCTGCCGTGACACAGACCGGGCAACCTGGCCCGTGCACCAGCTGCACCGAGGCAGGCAACAATTGCTCAAGTGCATTTTTGACAATGCTGTGAGTCTGCCCACCGCAGACCTCCATCAAGACCCACGGCTGCGTCACCACGGTCCGGATTTTTTCAGCCAGCCGTTCGGTTGCGTGTCGGTCACGGTATTCCGTCAGATACTTCACAGATCACCTATGGCCTTCAGGTCTTCGAAAATTTGTTGCGCCTGCTGTGGGTCCACCTGACTGATGGCCACCCCCACATGCACAATCACATAGTCACCCGGTTGCGCCTGCGGAACAAAAGTGAGGTTCACCGTCTTGCGGACACCGGCAAAGCTGACACTGGCGGTACGGGCCAGCTCACCTTCCGTCAGGATCGCCTCAATGCGACCGGGTATGGCAAGACACATGGGCACTTGATCTCTTCATTAAGGGCTCTGGTTTCAGTTCCATGTCAGATATCATCGCCAGTCTTCCTCGTCAGACCTCATTGTTATCAACTATAGTGTAAATCCACCGACTGCAACGCACTGTAGAGTTGTCCCACCGCCAGACCCCCATCATTGGGGGGCACCTGCGCATGGGTGAAAACCTCCCGTCCCGATTTCTCCAAAGACTGAATCGCCGTTTCGGTCAGGTAGCGGTTCTGAAACACGCCACCGCTTAAAAACACCGGTAACGCCGGAAACTCGTGTACCGTTGCCGTAATCATAGCCGCCAACGTATTGTGCACCGTGGCCGCCAAAGTTTCCGTCATCTGTTCCGTGCACGAATTCAACGTTGAATTTCTACATTCGTTGCCCCCCGCAACACGCTCCAACAGAGCCTTCACCATCGGTCGCCAGTCAATGACCAGGCCGCGATCGCTGTGCTTCAGAGCAAACGGCAAACAGCCACTGGTATCGTCTGCACGCCAGGCCAACGCTTCCAGCTGCATCGCCGCATCGGCCTCAAAGCGATTGAACATGGCCACCTGCAACAGCGCTGCCACGGCGTCAATCAGACGCCCGGCACTGGAACAGAGCGGGCTGTTAACGCGATTTTTTAACAGGATGTGCAAGTTGCGCAATTCACTGTCACTAAAGGCGGCTCGAAGGTGGGCCGGGCAATCCATGCCGGCCTCTGTCAAGAGACCCAATGCCTGGCGGCGCGGTTCGCGGATTGCCGACTCCCCCCCCGGCAGAGGAAACGGATGCAGGTGTGCCACGCGTTGAACCTTTCTCTGGCCATCCCACAGAAAGCATTCACCGCCCCACAGGTTGCCATCATCACCCAGGCCCGACCCGTCCCAGCAGATACCCAGTGCCGGACCGCGATGATTGTGTTCCGCCATCACACTGAAAAAATGCGCGACATGATGCTGCACACGCTGAATGCGATACCCGGCTTCTGCGGCCCACTGGCTGCTGCCGTAGTCCGGGTGCAGATCAGTGATCACCGCCGAATAATCACTGCCACAAAACACCTTGCCGCGCGCGGCTATGCGTTCAAATCGCTGCAGACTCGACAGGGCATCCAGGTCGCCAATATGGGCGCTGGCCAGCAGGCTGTCCGGCAGAGACAGCGCAAGGCTGTTTTTCTGATGTCCGCCCACCGCCAGCAGCGCTTTATCCGCTCTCGGTTTTTGCTTCACTGACCCGACATTCACAGGCAACACGTAGGGTGCGAGACCCCGACCGGCACGTATCGTCACCGGCTTGCCGTTGATTACGCGCACCACGGAATCGTCCAGTGGCTGGGTGATGATCAGATCGTGCAGCACAAAGCAGTCGGCAATGCCGCCCAACTTTTCCTGCGCTTCACGATTGTCAATGCACAGTCGCTCGCCACTGCGGTTGCCACTGGTGGCCACCAGCGGCGTCGACCAAACCGTGAACAGCAGTTCGTGCAATGGCGACGGCGGCAACATGGCGCCTATATTGCCCGCTGCCCCTGCAATCTCGTCGGGCAGTCGGGCCTTGCTGTTGACCAACACTATCGGCCGCACCGCCGACGACAACGCCTGCCGCTCGGGTTGATAAGCATCCCCCTCGACATCTCCGTAGTCGTGCAGCTGCTGCAGGGATGCAAACATCACCGCCAGCGGTTTGGCCGGCCGGTGCTTGCGCTGGCGGAGACGTTGCACGGCCTCGGGGTTGAGTGCATCGACGAGCAACTGAAAGCCGCCCACACTTTTCAGGGCGACAATGTTGCCCTGCCGCAGCTGCTCTGTAACGAGCGCGAGGACACCGTCACCTTGCGCCCGTGTGACGCCGGCATGATCCAGCAGCGATAAGCCAGGCCCACATTGCGGGCAGCTGATTGCCTGGTAGTGACAGCGTCGATCGTGGGGGCTCTGATATTCTGCCCGACAGTGCTCACACAGGGAAAATTCCGAAAAACTGGTGTGCCCGCGATCATACGGCAGCGAGCGCAACACCGACCAGCGCGGACCGCAGGCGGTACAGCTGATGAAGGGATACTGGTAGCGCCGATTGTGCGGGTCGTGGAATTCACGCAGGCATTCGTCGCACGGGGCCAGATCGTGAGGGATGGCAATGGCGCTGGCACGGTCGGGATCAATCGTCGTGGGCATAATCACAAAATGCCCGGCATCCCCTTCGATGTCCGCGACAACCGACAGGGCTTGCGTTTCAATGGTTTCAATTCGGGCATTGGCCAGCGGCAGCGCTCGCAAGCCCTGGTGAAAACGCTTGAGCAGGGCCTCCCCGCCTTGCACCTCAATCACCGCCCCCCCGGAGCTGTTGGCGACCCAGCCACTGACTCCCACTTCAACCGCCAGCCGCTGCACAAACGGCCGAAAGCCCACCCCCTGAACCGTGCCTTTGATGTCCAGTCGCTGACGCAGCTGAGCTGTTGCCTGTTTGACAGGCATCGTGGTTTGAGACTCCGACTTGCGAGTGGAAGTTTTTCCCGTCGGCTGTTGATGTGCTGCCGGCGTGGTCCCTGTAGCGTTAACAACGGGCTCAGTTCTGTTTTGTCTCACACAACAACTCCCTTATTCCATAGGAGATATTCCCTGGGTTAACAGCCGCAACACAAAAATCAACAGCCGGCTAGTCATCGGCGGTGGTCAGTTCAACACTGGTCAGAACAATATCCTGCGCCGTCGGCGCGTGAATATCGTCATTACAAATGACCGTCAGATCCACCCTTTCCAGGTCGGTACCAATGACCGCGGTCTCGAAATGCTGACGAAAGTGCTCAGCCGAAATATGCGCCAATGCGCCCAATTCCACCGTGACGGAGGTTAATTGATTCGGTTGCTGCTGCTGAGCAATCTGACGAATTTTGTTCAACAGATCTTTAAGCAGTGACAGTTCATGCATAGCCGCGGTTCCGGATGTTTATGATGCGTTGGCCGTCACGGCCGGCCGCAGTGCTTCCACCACATGACTGACGGCCGCAGCAACGACCGCACGGGGTCGAGTGCCCGGCTCAAACTGTGACGTCACCACCGCATAGATGGTTAACTGTTGCGGCGCCTGACCCAGTGCCTGACTGAGACGGATCGCCTGTGCGATGTCGACAATATGGCTGGACGTCGGCCGCGTTAAGGTGTGCAGAATCGTCGTATCTTCCAGAGCATTAGCAATGATCACCAGGCTGCCATCTTCCCGCTGCGGATCACAACAGGCATCAATCAGATAGACCCGTTTTCGACCCGCCCACGCATTGATCAGGTTCAGGGTGTCGGCAGGGTTTTCCAGCAGATCAACCGCCTCCGGGTTTTGCGCCTGCAACGCATCCAGCACCAAGGGGCCGATGCCGTCGTCACCGCGCCAGCGATTTCCCAGGCCGATGATCAACGGTTTGCTCATTGCTGCTCTGCACCTTTTTCCAGCGTGAGCTTCAGAAAATGCGTCGCACAGGAAATGCAGGGATCGTAATTGCGAATCGCCTGCTCACAGCGATGGCGCAACTCGTCTTCACTCAACTGCATCAGCGCCGGCAACATAAGGCGCAGGTCATCTTCAATGGTTTTCTGGTTTTGCGACGTGGGCGGTATGATTTTCGCGGTCACAATTTTTCCGTCGTCACCGATCCGGTAACCGTGATACAAAATACCCCGCGGTGCTTCGGTAATGGCATAGCCACTGCCCGCCCGTACTGTTGGCTGCTGGTAAGACGACCCCGTCTGAGTGTTGTGCCTAAAAGAAGCTTCCTGTTTTGAACAAGAAGCTTCCTGTTTTGAACAAGAAACCCCCTGTTTTGAAAAAAAATCCAGCACCATCATGGCCGTCTCGACCGCATGCACGACCTCCAGGGCGCGAATCAAAATACTGCCAAACGGATTCACATACGGCGGCGTCACCTGGATCTCTGCGGCCAGCTGTTTTGCCGTGGGTGACAGGGTCTCGAAATTTAAATTAAAGCGCGCCATCGGGCCGACAAAATAGGGGCGCTTGCCATCCAGCAAACAGTGCAGGGCATTGCTGTGTGCGACCTGCTGCTCGATAAAATGGTTTTCGAAGTCACACGCTTCGATATTCAGCCCTTCGCTCGAAACCAGCCGTCCGCTGTTCATCGGGTACTCGTGTTCATCGTGCAGGGCGACAAACAGGTAGGGGTGCTGCTGGCGATCAAAATCGGGGATCGTCAGGGTGGCCACCCAGCGCGTCAAGGCAACGGCCTGTTCAAGAGCATCGTCAAGTGAGGCTCTTAACTCTGACAGCTCCTGCCGGGAGGGCAGTTTGTAAAAGCCGCCAACGCGGACATTGATCGGGTGAATCTCACGCCCCCCCAAAACACGCACAATTGCGTTGCCGGCTTTCTTAAGCGCCAATGCCTGCTGCACAACCTGCGGGTGTACACTGGCCATCTCCACCGCGCTGTCGAGATGCAGAAAATCGGGGGCGTGCAGCATGGCCATGTGCAGCACATGGCTTTCAATCCACTCGCCGCAATAGAGCAGACGACGCAGCTGCTCAATGGCCGGATCAACGGCAATCCCCAGCGCCTGCTCCATCGCATGCACTGCACTCATCTGATACGCCACCGGGCAGATGCCACAGATGCGCGCGGTAATGTCCGGTGCTTCGGTGTAGTCGCGCCCCTGCAGAAAAGCTTCAAAAAAACGCGGTGGCTCAAAGATTTTCAGTTTCACCTCGTGCACCGCCGTATCATCGTAACGGATATAGAGTGCCCCCTCTCCTTCCACTCGGGCCAGGTAGTCGACGCGTAGGGTTTTGGTTTTATCCGTCATGGTGACTTTCCCGGAGGATTCTGACGGTCCCGGCGGATACTGGACGCAGCATTGTGAAACGGCGGCGCTGCGGTATTAAAGTTCGTGAAATTTTCCAGAATTTTGACCGTTTCAATCCCCAGAGAGGACTGCCAGTCAATCAGTGCTTGCGGATTGGCATTTTCCTTCGGCCCATAACAGCCGTAACAGGGACGATGGTAACGGGGACAAAGGGCGCCGCAACCGGCCTGGGTCACTGGCCCCATACAGGCTTCACCGCGACTGACCGCCACACACACCGTATTGTTGAGTTTGCACTCGACACACACCGCATGCTCACTGATGCGAGGGCGGCGCCGGTTTAAAAACGCACTGATCACTTCCACCAACTGGTGTTTGTTGATCGGGCAACCGCGCAACTCAAAGTCAATGTTGACGTGATCACTCAGCGGGGTCGATCTGTCGAGTGTGTCGATGTACTCCGGGTTGGCGTAGACGATCTGAATGTAATCATCGACCTGCGCCATATTGCGCAGTGCCTGAATGCCACCGGCGGTGGCGCAGGCGCCTATGGCGATCAGGAAACGGGACTGAGCGCGCACAGCTTGAATCAATTCCCGTTGTTCCGGGGTGGTGATAGACCCTTCAACAATCGACAGGTCATATGGGCCCGGTAGCTGGCGGCTGCTCGCCTCCATAAAATAGGCAATGTCCACTTGCCCGGCGAGGGTCAGCAGTTCATCTTCACAATCGAGCAAACTCAGCTGGCAGCCATCACAGGAGGTGAATTTCCACACCGCCAGCTTGGCTTTGCCTGCCGGTGCGTCATCCGAAGGCGACGGATGTTTCGACGTCGAAGTGGCTTCCGTCATCACAACTCCCTCTGGAAAAACCACGGCGCGATGTCGGCATAGCAAAACACCGGGCCATCTTTGCAGATAAAGTGGGGCCCCCACTGACAGTGACCACAGTGGCCCACCGCGCAATGCATGTTGCGCTCCATCGACAGATAGAGGGCAGTATCCGGCAGGCCCTGCTTTTGCAACGCCTGAATGGTAAACCGCATCATAATTTCCGGGCCACAGATCACCGCCAGGGTATTGTCAGGGTCCATCTCTGCCGAAGCCAGCAACTGAGTAATCACCCCCACATGACCGCGCCAGTCAGGGCCGGCCTGATCCACACTCAGCTGCACCTCGATCTTTTCGCTCCAGTGAATAAGACTCTCTGGGTAGAGCAGCTCTTCGGGTCGTTTGCCACCGTAAAACAGCTGCACATGGCCATAGTGAGTGATGTCTGCCAACAAAGCCTCCAGCAGCGGTTTCAGGGGTGCCAGGCCAAGCCCGCCGGCAATCACCACCACCTTTTTGCCCGCTAACTGGTCCATCGGCCAGCCACGACCAAACGGCCCGCGCACCCCCAGCTGATCGCCAACCTGTAACCGAGCCAGCGCCTCGGTGGTTTTGCCCACCGCCCGCAAGGTGTGCGTATAGCGGTCCGCAGAGCGGACTGAATCACTGGCATTGATCGAACCACTCAGAGAAATCGGCACCTCGCCGGCGCCAAAGCTGTACAGCATATTGAACTGACCGGGCCGGGCCACTGGCAGCGGTTGATCGTCCAGCGGCTGCAGCTCCAGGGTAACCGTCGCGGTAATCTCGTCGCGCCGATCGGTCACAGTAAACAGGCGAGGGGTATTCACCGCAGCGATTCTCCCGGCCGGCACAGCGGTGCCGGGTCAGCACTGTAAACATCCAGCAGCTGAAAACGGGCACCGTGAATGCGCTGCACCAATACCGCCGCCAACCGCTTGAGTAACTCAAACCCCAGGGCCGGATCGGTGTCGCACTTCGCCCGGATGCAGCGACCGTCCAGACGCACCGTGCGCAATCGCGACAGCGCCCGTGCATCAAACTGGTAGCGGTACGGAGGAATCAGCCACGACCAGCCAATAATGTCATTGTCGGTCAGCGACAGCAGTGGCACCGGCGGTTGATTGTGCTGGTGGGTTTCGATAACGGCGTGCCCCTCCAGCAACAGATAGAAAAAATCCGCGGGGTCATTCTCGCGGGTCAGGTAGTCACCCTCGGCAAAGCGACGCAATTGACCACAACTGGCAATAAAATCCACCTGATCAGGCTTCATCCCCTTGAACAATGAGTGTTCGGAGACAAATTGCGCCACGGTTTTCATGGCTTATCCGCCTGCTGAATCGCCTGCAACTGCTCAGTAATGTCGATGCCCACCGGACACCAGCTGATGCACCGGCCACACCCCACACAGCCCGAGTGACCAAACTGATCGATCCAGCTCGCCAGCTTGTGGGTCATCCACTGGCGGTAACGGGAGCGGGTGGTCTGTCGCACTGAGCCGCCGTGGATGTAACTGAACTCGCCATTAAAGCACGAATCCCACTGCTGCCAGCGCTCGGCGTGTTCACCGGTCAGATCGGTGGTGTCCTCCACCGCAGAACAAAAACAGGTGGGACAGGCCAGGGTGCAGTTGGCGCAGGACAGACAGCGATCGGCGACCTCATCCCAGGCGGGTGATTCCAGGTTGCGGTAGAGCAGTTCTTTGATGCCCGCGCTGTCAAAAAAGCGCGGGCCGGTTTGCATCTGCTGGCGGGCACTCTCAATGCCTTTTTTAGCCAGTGCTTGCTGTTTCGACGTTGCGGCACGCAGGGGCAAGGTGGCGAGAATGTTCCGGCCGCGCTCCGAACCCCCGTCGACCAGAAAATAGTGGCTTGCATCGTCGAGCACTTCGGTCAGTACCAGGTCACTGGGCAGAGTCACCTCCGGGCCGGTGTTCATACTGGCACAGAAACAGGTGGCCGCGGCGCGGGTACAGTTGACCGCCACGGTAAACAGAGACTGACGACGCTGGCTGTAGACCTCGTCGCGATGTTGATCGTGTACAAACACCGCATCCTGAATCTCAATGGCGTGCAGTTCACAACTGCGTACACCGAGAAACGCCAGTTGGGGCGCATCCTCCGACTGGGGCATAAACTGCAGCTGGCCGTTATGTTGACGAGCGCGCCACAACAGCCGTTTCGGCGGGTTGAGAAATTTTTTCCAGGCGTTGGCCGCCACCGTGTGGCCAAAGTAGCGCCCGTCCCCGGAGGGCAACAGACGGTAGTGCCCCTTCTCCTGCTCGTCCAGCCAGCCTTGTGAGAGATCGCGGACCGAGCGGATTTCATCGTAGACAATCGCCAACTCATCACGCACGGGACCAATGACCAGATAGCCACTGTCCCGTAAAGCCTGGATCAGAAGGTCCAGGTGTTCAGCTGCTAGAATGGCTGCTCGCATAATGACCCGCTCTGATCCACACCTTCATTTGACGATATCCATACGTCCCTGGTTACCTGCCGCTATAAGCCCTTATTTGAATATAGTGTTAAACCTCCCAAAGATAAAACCGGGGCCGCTGCGCCATTCGTGAATACGTACACCTCACGCCTGAGCCGTGAAAAGGCCAACGCCGATTTATAAAAGGTCTATCACGCCACGTCGTTTTTCCCGCTCAAAAAAGCCTCACCCGGCTTCACAGCAAGCTATCCTTAGCAGTGTTTCAACAGATTGGCAGTTTTTAGACAATGGGCAGTCTTTAGAACATGGACAGTCTTTAGAAAATGGGGAGAACCTCATGTCAGGTACCCAGATCCTCTGGTTTGACCAGCTCAGTATCAACGACATTCCCAAGGTGGGTGGCAAAAATGCCAGTTTGGGCGAAATGACCCAGGCACTGACCAGCCAGGGCATTCATCTGGCACCGGGTTTTGCCACCGATGCCCAGATGTTCCGCGATTATCTGGCGGACAATCAGCTTGAAGACGACATCCGCCAACAATTGCAGGCCTACGGCGATAACCATCAGAGTCTGGCCACCACCGGCGCAGCCATTCGTCAGATCATTCTGCAGGGCCATTTCAGTGATCAGCAAAGCGACGCGATTTCTCAGGCCTACCGTCAGCTCTGCACCCAGCTGGGCCAGCAGGACCTGGCAGTCGCCGTGCGCAGTTCGGCCACGGCTGAAGACTTGCCTGAGGCGAGTTTCGCCGGGCAACAGGAAAGTTATCTGAATATTCGCGGCGAACAGGCGCTGCTCGACGCCTGCCGTCAATGTTACGCCTCCCTTTATACCGACCGGGCCATTGTCTATCGTGAACGTCAGGGCTTTGCTCACGAACAGGTCGCCTTGTCGGTGGGCGTGCAGCAGATGCTGCAATCTGCCGCCTCCGGGGTGATGTTCAGCCTCGACACCGAAACCGGCTTTCCCGATGTGGTGCTGATTAACGGGGCCTGGGGGTTGGGAGAGACTGTCGTGCAGGGCAGTGTGACCCCTGACCGCTACATGGTTTACAAGCCACTGCTGCACAACCCCGAGCTGCAACCTATTATCGAAAAACAGTGTGGCAGCAAACAGGTGAAGATGATCTATGCCGATGGCGGCTCAGCCCCCACCGTAACGGTCGAAACCAGTGAGGCAGAGCGTCGTCAATGGGTACTGAGCAATGACGAAATCCTCACCCTGTCGCGCTGGGCGATACTGATCGAACAACATTACAACCAACCCATGGATATGGAGTGGGCCAAAGACAGCATCAGTGGTCAGCTCACGATTCTGCAGGCGCGCCCGGAAACCATCGAATCGCGCAAGGATCGCGGGGTACTGGTGAGTTACAAGCTGACACAGAAAGGCACGCTACTGACCCAGGGGGCCAGTGTCGGAGGCGCCATCGCCAGTGGACCGGTCTGTACCATCAGCAGCCCCGCCGACATCGACAACTTTCCCGATGGCGGCGTGCTGGTGGCCGAACGCACCGACCCTGACTGGGTACCGGTGATGCGTAAAGCTGCCGGCATCATTACCGACAGCGGTGGCCCCACCAGTCACGCTGCGATTGTCAGCCGCGAACTCAAAGTGCCCGCCATTGTCGGTACCGGCAACGCCACCCAGGTGCTCACCCCGGAGCAAGTCGTCACACTCGACTGCGCCGGCGGTACCAGCGGCAAAGTCTATGCAGGCGCTCTGGAATTTGAGACCAAAGCGACGCGGCTGGAAGAGATCCCGGCCACCCGCACCAAGATCATGATCAACGCCGCCATGCCCGATGGCATCCTGCATTGGTGGAAACTGCCCGTCTCGGGGATCGGCCTGACCCGGATCGAGTTCATCATCACCAGCCAGATCAAAGCCCACCCCATGGCGCTCATTCACCCGGACAAAGTGACCGATCACCAAGTGCGTCAGCAGATCGAGACCCTGAGCAGCGGCTTCGCGCATATGCCGGACTACTTTGTCGACACGCTGGCTCAGGGTGTCGCCAAAATTGCCGCCTCACGCTACCCCGATCCGGTCGTCGTGCGCATGTCCGATTTTAAATCCAACGAATACCGGGGCCTGCTCGGCGGTGAATATTTCGAGCTGGAAGAAGAAAATCCCATGCTCGGCCTGCGCGGTGCCTCCCGTTACTACCACCCGCTGTACCGCGATGCCTTTGCGCTGGAATGTCAGGCCATCAAACAGGCCCGTGAAACGATGGGCTTTAACAACATTATCGTCATGATCCCCTTCTGCCGGACCACCGGCGAGGCCGACAAAGTCCTTGAGGTTATGGCCGCGTCCGGATTGCAACGCGGAGAACAGGGCTTGCAGGTCTATGTGATGTGCGAAATTCCCTCCAACGTGATTCTCGCCGATCAGTTTTCCCAGCGTTTCGATGGGTTTTCTATTGGCAGCAACGACCTGACCCAACTGGTGCTCGGCATTGACCGGGAATCGGCCGAATTGAAAGCGATGTTCGACGCCCGCGACCCCGCCGTCAAAAGCCTGATTGCACAAGTCATCAAAGTCGCCCATGAAAACCACTGCAAAGTGGGTATCTGCGGGCAGGCGCCGTCGGATCACCCGGACTTCGCAGAATTTCTGGTGGAGTGTGGCATTGATTCGATCTCGCTGAATCCCGATTCGGTGCTCAAAGCCAGCCAGCATATCGCCAGTGCTGAAAAGCGCCTGGGGTCAGAGCCGAAAACCTAGCGTCAGCACTCGGCAAACCCGCGACCCCTGCGTCACTAAAGCCCAAAGGCAATTCCATGACCAGCGCTGCGGCGCGGCTTAGCGCGTGTTCGTTGGCCGCCTAAGCTGATGATGGTTTCCCATTTGAACGGTTTCCGTGTGCTAGTTTCCTGTGTGAAAATTTCCCACGTGAAAGCTTCCCGTGTGAGCGTTGCTGTTTCGAAGTCTGCCGAATCCGTTCAGCAAGGATTCAGGCAGTCATAAGCAAACTCATCATCAAAGACCACTTCAAAGGAACCCGCATGAACAAAATACTCCTTGCCACCCTGACCAGCCTGATCATTACTGCACCCGCTCTGGCCGCTAAACCGGAAACAGCAGGTAACGGTAAATCCGAGCGTGAACCCATGAAAACGCATCAGCAGATGGGCAAAGAACACGCTAACGATAAAGCTCAGGCCAAAGCCGAGCCCTATCGCCTGACGGAAGAAGAAAAACGCCAAAAAGCCGAAAAAGCCCATGCGGCCCACGGTGATAAAACTCATACTGGCGCACATCAGAGTCAAGCTGCCGACACCCCCCAGAGTGCACAAAAAGCGACTGAAAAACAGCAAGAGAAAAAAACCGAACAAGTTCGCAAGGAGCTGGACAAAGGTTCCGAGCAAGGCCAACAGGCTCGCGCCGAGAACAGCAAAAAATGGTGGAAACTTTGGTAAGGCGCTGAGCGAAACCTCAACCATTCCATTAAAGCCCGGTGTATACCGGGCTTTTTTTATTGTCACAACACCCCTGGTCCGTATCGGTACACGAAAAACATGTGCGGATACCCGGATTGCGCGCCGGCCTTGATTGCCTCAGGGCGATCAAAACGATGGTTTATTGGGCTCTCAATTGTTTTCGTCACCAGTGGCATGACTGCCATCGACCGCTGAGATTCCGTTCTCGGTTTCATCCCTTACCAGCGAGTGGTGTAAATGAACATTGGCCAGTGAATAACCTAAACCATTACCCATCAGATCGGCCAGTCGACACAGCACTTGTTTGCGCTCTGCCGGTGAACACTGGGACCATGCACCATCGTTAAAGGCCCGTCTTGCAGCCGTTACAGCAACATCAACATCCGCCTGCTCGCAAGCGGCGACGGTGGTCAACAACTGACCGGTGGCGGGGTTAATACTGTCGAAGGACTTGCCACTGACGGCACCCACAGTTTGACCATCAATATAAGCCTGTGATGGAAAAGTCAGGCTCAGGGCCTGTTTCTGCCACTCTTCATGCGTTTTCATTCTATTTAGGGCCTCCAGATAGCCAGTTTCATGACTTTAGCCTGAATTAATCCCTGACAAAGATAAAATTCTATTATATTTTCTTTTGAATAGGATTTTCTGATGCAAGCTGTCATACCACCAACACACTCACACTAACTGGAAAAGTAACGTCCATAAGTACAATAGCACCGAAAAGCCCACAAAGCGGGCATCAGGCAGCATTGCCAACAGCTTGGAGCTGGAGCCCGTTGCCACGACATTCTGAAAACCGTAAAAACTGAGAAGCTGCGCGCTCAGCACCACAATGCCGGTCATAAATAAAGGAATGACTAAGGCAATAAGGCAATAAGGCAATAAGGCAATAAGGCAATAAGGCTAAAATTGCATCTTCACAACCGGCCAATGATCAAGGTCACGGCGATAGCCGCAACTGTCGTCTCATCACGCAGCGAAAGTGATGACCCCGAGTACCACTGTAGGGGTGGGAATAAAACCCTGCTGTTGTTGATTCTTAAACCGGGGTGGTACAGGCCGGATCCCATCGATAAATATGGTCTGCCTGCCATTAAACCTTTGCCGCTGACAATCGTATGACTTTAATCAATTAATGCTGATTTGTGTGGTGTCGCCCTGTATCTCCACCTTATTAACAGGCTCTTTGAGCGGGCGGCAGCACCTCGGAAAACGGTCAACCTTTTTAAGCACACTGAGGGAATTCAGGGCAACAGTGATTATCCTGAAGTCATTGAAATTCCCTGGTTCCAAGTTATTCAACAGATCGCCTTCTGAGTATGGACAGGCCAGTTAGCCTGTTTTAAGCTAGGCCTCAACTTGAGCCTACGGCAACCAACAGATTTGTGATGGCGTAGGCATTTTGCTGGAGATCCTGCACTTGTGATACAAGATATAGCCCAACAAGAAACCTTTTTTCACTCAAGACTTTTTAAAGGCTTGTCAAAAGAGGACATGCAAGAGGTTGCCGGCTTTACCAAAAGCAAACGCCTCAAGGCTGGCTCCTATCTGTTTCGACAGCATTCCAAAGCCACTCATGCCTACACACTCATCAGCGGTGCATTAATGTTGGAGCGAACGTCACAAAGTGGCCGACGCCAGGTGATCGATTTCTCCCACCCCGGTAACTTTATTGGCATCACCAATAACGATGAGTTTGAATTCAGTGTCTATTGCCTGCGCGATGCCCACCTGCAATGTTATGTGCGCAACAACTTCCTGGAGCTCGCCGATCGTAATCCCGTTCTAAAGAATAATATTCGCCGTACCGGCAGCAACGTTTTGACACACACTCTGGATCAACTGTTTGCACTGGGGCAGAAAAAAGCCCATGAGCGTGTTTGTTATCTGCTGCACGAATTAAGTCTTCGACAGTCGGGAACGGACCGGGAAACCATCGATCTGTTTATGAACCGACAGGATATTGCCGATTATCTGGGGTTGACCATCGAGACAGTCAGCCGGGCATTTTCCAAATTGAAAAAAGACGGCATCATTGCGGTGGACTCCCCCCATCGGGTGAGAATTGTGGAACACGAACAACTGGACACACTGGCCAGCGCCCGTTAATTGACCACTTTAGGCGAAGCCGGAAAACTTCACTGAAGGATTGCGGTTGCCCGGTTTTTCCTGGCAACCGCAATAGAGACCATTACTTCCCCCGAGAGGAAAACGCCTTAAAAGCCTCGGATAACTCGTCAATTGACTGACTCACAGCACTGTCACTCATCACCCACTGCCACCAGGCTTGCAGATGTGGGTAACCACCGAGTATATCCGCTTCTCCCAAGACCGGTGCCAGCAACACCACATAGGCCAGCGTCGTCACAAGCGCAATATCGCCCAGGTGTAAGCCGCGCTGATCCAGCGACGGCTGTGTGGCCAGTAAGCGATCTCCCTTGGCCAGTTCCGCGTGCAACAGCGGGAGCAAGCTGGCCATGTCTTTTTCGCCCGGGCTCATCAATTGCTTGAACACCGGAAACAAGGCGCCTGGCCCCAGGTGCGTATCCGCGTAGCGGGTTAGCAGCTGCATTTGAGCCCGCGCCCAGGCAGAGTCCGGGCGCAACGAGGTGTCACCCGGTTGGGTATCTTCCAGGTAGTCCATAATGACGGTCGATTCACCCAGTGAATCGCCATTGTCCAGGATCAGTACCGGCACTTTGCCGAGTGGGTAGCGTGCACTGAATTCTGGGGTACGCAGGGCAACGTCCGGCGCCCCAATAGCAATGGGCAGGTTTTTCTTGCGCAGCTGGATGCGTACCCGGGTGGCGTAAGGTGAATGATCGAGGTTTAATAATTTCATGACAACGGGTCCAGTATTGTTATGGCGTCCAGATTAGATCAAATGCGTCCCGAGAGCCGCACAAATTAACAGCCCTCCCCAGATGGCGTAAACATAGGGACGGCACTTGGCGATTGCTTGCTGAATCTGCTGATTGACCGCATCGGAAGTGTCTCCACTCATCAGTTTTACCCAGCCAGTCATAAACGGTTTTAATCCCACCCGGATCATCAAACCACAAGCCACCAACAGAGCAAAGATCAGCAGTTTGGTCGCCAACCAATCGGCCTTAAGAATATTGCCTGTCATCAGCGCATAACTCGATAACCCCAGCAGCCCGGCAATCATCACTGCGCGAAAATAAAAATCAAACTGGGTCAGTGCCGGTATAAAAGATTTACCATGGGCAAAATGCAATACCATCACGGTGGTGACCCATATTGCTGCTAACAACCAGGTTACTGCCAACCAGGCATCTGGCACTGCAAACAGACCGGTGATATGCGCGAGATGCAGACCCAATGGCAGAATCAACGGCATAGCAAAACGTGGGCCTTGATCACAGCCCATCATAATGGTTAAGGCTGTTGAGCGGGATTCGTTCGACAAATCGGAACGCACCACAAAGCGGCTGGCATAGAAGGTTCCCAAATCACCTCCCAGCCAATAAACAAAACAGACAATGTGCAGCAATTTAATCAACAGGTACTCATTCATAACATCATCATACTCATTAGCGGTAATAATAAAAACGTATCGGGTGAACCAAGGCGAGGAATTATCCCGGCTGGCCACACCATGACTGGAACAAGGCCGGCCATTGTTCCGACACACTGTCAAAGTCCGATAGCGTGACACGCCACTGGCCGACACCGGCCTGATGCCACTCATATTGCATCAATAATCCGCGGTGCAACCAGAAGGTGCTGTCCTCACCATACTGATCACCCTCATAGATAAACGCCTGAGTGGCCATCGTCTGGCTGTCTTGCTCACCCAAACAGAGCGGCAGGTTTTCATCTTTTAGCCAGCGCACAGAGCGTTGCGAATGACTAGGCTTGAGCAACCGATCGCGGTCAAACGGATCCTTGATCCAGGGCACCAGTACCTCTCCCTGCCCGCCGCGCTGCAACAATTGCTGAATAACATGACCCATGTATACCCGCATTAACGGAAACATCACCGAGTGTGTCGCATTATTTTTAAGGGCATGAGTTGTATCGGCATGTGTTGCAGGTGCAGTCGTTGTGAATGCATCGTCGTGGGGCTGTATGCCGGGCCAGTTGCACGGCAAATCCTGGCATAAGATTGGCGCATACTTCCCGTCAGCATCCAGCTGATAGCGCACAGATCGCTGCCAACTCTGCGGCGAGCGCTGTTGCCAGTGCAGATCGGCAGTCACCAACTGCGAGGCCTGCCAGAGGGTCTCGGTGGCAATGCTTAAGCCCGCCTCCGGTATTTGTCGCTCCGAACGCAACAGCCAACGATGGCGCTGGCGATACAACGCCCAGGGTTCCGACAAATGTTGGCGCTGGTTGTTGAGGCTGTATCGATAACAACCGCTGGCAACCAGAGCGCTGTCATTTTCACCATTCATTCAGCAAGTGGCTCCAGCAGTTCGATAAGGTGCCCACCGGTCTGGGACGGGTCCAGATAAACCATCCGATAGGCGCTGGTGGTGACCGGACCGTCCGGCGTCACATAACCGGGCAGCACAGCGTCTAGCGCCAGCTGCTCCAGCAACTGATCCAGATCCCGCACCCAATAGGCCAGATGATTAATACCACCAGGACCCGATGTGCGTGCGAACAACTGAGTTTTAAATGCTTCGGCAATCGGCTGAATCAGCTCAAATTGAATCCCGGGTGCCACATCAACAAACGCAAATCGTGTCGGTGCTTCGGTGTCGAAGGGCGGCACGACTCGAACGGCCGAGTCCGGCACGCCATACACTCGCTGCAACTCGGCTATGGCACTGGCCAACTCATCGACCACATAGCCGATATGCGCCAAGCCGGTGATGTAATCACTCAAACGCTCAGAGCTAAACAGATTCATAACGGCAGTCACTATCCGGTTGCGTGAACGGGAAAGTCGACACGGCCTCAACCAATGTGCCGCTTAAACGCCAGGGCCGCTGCTGTAGCAGGTCGGTGTTTTCCGACATCACTTTATTCACCGCCGCTTGCGGATGGATATCGGCGAGGGTTATTCCCGGGCGCTGGCCGGTGATCAAGGGGGTGTTGATGTAACCATCGAAGGTACGCTCACGCCAAGATGTCATCAGCGTGAAATCCCGCTCCAACGTGGCAATCAGACCTCCGCAGGCATTGCCCGCCGGTGCCGATGCGAGAATACAGATGCGGTTTTCCGCCGCCCGCGAAGGCAATCCCAATTCGGTTTCCCAGGTTTCCTGCCCGCGATAGGGTAATAACACCATGTGCACCCCCTGTAAGGCCGCCACTTTGACCAATTCCGGATAGGCGGCATCGTCACCCACCAGCACGGCTGCTCGACCGACAGGCAAGTCCAGCGTTTGTAAACGATCGCCCAGCTGACTCCAGGATAAACGCTGTACAGCATGCAATTGCGGTTGCACCAACAATCGCCCGTGTTTATTCAACACCACGCCCACATGACACCAACGATCTTGTTCAACGGCACTGGTACTGGTATTGGCAGGATCCACCAACGACAGACACACCACCAGTTCATCGTCACGCTGTTGCAAAATAGAAAGCAGGCTTTCTTCCAGCCAGCGAGAGGTCGCTGCCGCCTGTTTAAGATCCTGAAGCTGCTTTAGCCAGAACAGCTCCGGCAATACTGCAATGGCGGTACCCGCAGGTAAACGCTGCAGCAACGACAGGCCATCTTGTAAAGCGGCTTCACCGATGCCCTTGGGTTGCAACAAAGAGACACTGGCCTCGGCGACTACCGGTTCCATAGACAGTACCGCGGGGGGTTCGGCAATGGGGTGGTAAAGCTCAGGTCGCCGCGAATGAAACCAGTGTGTGCCATCGACGCGGTAGGGTTGCACCTCGTCCAGATTAATATCCGCCACAACCACCGCTTCGCCCTGGCGCGGTGCGCGGGCCAGAATTTCCCCGGTGGGCGAGACAATCTGGCTTTCACCCGCACCATACAGGAGCTGTTCCGGGATGGCCGTTTGTTCACTCACCCCGGCTAACGCCTCTGCAGGAATCAGTGGCCCGACTTTGTTGGCGGCGATGAGAAACACTTTGTTTTCTACCGCTCTGGCTGGTACGTGCAGAGCGGCTTCATCAAAGGCAAAGGAATTCAGTGAGTCACAGAATACCTGTGCGCCCCGCAATGCAAGACTGCGCGGTGTTTCGCAAGTCACCCCGTCGCGACACGGAAACAACCCCAGCCGACCCACCTGGGTATCCACCACTGGAGTGATGTGCTTGGCTCGGGTGAAAAAAATATTTTCATGCCCCATTAAGGTTTGTTTATCAGCCTCAACCAGGCATCGACCATCCGGCCCAAACAGTAATGAGGTGACCGTGATGGCAGGCTTGTGACGACGGTAGGAAATATTGATTACGATATAGCAGTGATGCTGACTGGCTTTGGCAGCGATTGCCTGATAGAACTCGTCCCCCTCTTCTACGGCCACATCCCAGGCGTGATTGAGGTCATCGTACCAGGACAGATGATTACAAAATTCTGGCAACACCATTAAACGAGCGCCGACTGAAGCCGCACGATCAATCATTCGCAGACAGGTCTGCAAGTTTTCCTTTACTTCGCATGTTGTAGCAAACTGTATCGCGGCAACCTTCATGAAACACACCCCAATTGCTCTATAGTCATAACTTTAATAATATGAAATTTTGACACCAGCCAAATTGACAAATAACAAACCCTACACAACAAATTTTGATGACGGGCCTGCCAATGACAATACCAACCACTGAAAGTGATCAAACCCTGCTGGGCATCCGCCTGAGCGATGGCATCCGCAAGTCTCATATGCGTGCCTATCTGGCAGTGGCCTTTATCTCATCAGGCTACGCCGGCGCGCTGGCCGTGCTGCAGCCCGGGCTATTGCAAGTGATGGGGATCGACAAAGGCCAACAGGCCATGCTGACCGGTACACTGAGCGCATTACAGGAAGTGGTACTGATTCTTTTGATGGGGGTTATGGGGGCACTGTCAGATCGCATCGGTCGCCGACCCGTGTATGTGGCCGGGTTGTTGCTTACCGGTATAGGTTTTGCCCTCTACCCCCACGCAGTGGACGTCACCCAACTGGTGCTGTTTCGTTTGATTGTGGCGGTAGGTTGTGCGGCCATGATCGGCATGATGATCACCGTCGTCGCCGATTATGCCCGCGACGAGTCGCGCGGCAAGGCCAATGGCCTGCAAGGCTTGCTGGCAACTTTGGGAGCCTTTGTGCCCCCCATCCTGGCCACCCTGCCCACCGTCTTTGCCCAGCAGGACCACAGTGAACTCACTGCCCAGCAATTGACCTTTGCCATTGCCGGCGCCCTTGGAGGACTGGGTGGCATGATCGCATTGTTTGGACTGTCACCCGCCCCCGCCAGTCCCGCGCAGGCCAATCAATTGACTCTGGCCCAACAATTGAAAAGAGGCTTGCAGGCAGCCCGGGATGGTCGCACCGCGCTCTCCTATGGGGCCGCCTTCATCTCCCGCGGTGACCTCGCCGTAACCGGCGCTTTTATGTCACTCTGGCTGGTGCAATACGGTGTGGGTGAACTGGGACTGACGCCCAGCGAGGCCATGTTTCAGCTGGCGGTGCCGCGCACACTGGCGGTGGTCACAGGCGCCCTGCTCGGCTCTATTCTGATGGGACAGTTGGCTGACAAAATGGATCGGGTCAGCGCAGTAGCGCTCTCAGCCGGAATGGCTGCCTGTGTTTACCTGGGTGTATTTCTGATTTCAGACCCGACCGCCGACTGGGTGATGGGCTTGCTGTTTTGCATGGGTATTGCCGAAATCAGCGCTTTTGTCAGCAGCCAGGCGCTGGTTGGACAACAAGCCCCGGCTGCCGACCGGGGAGCCATTATTGGTGTTTTCGGAGTCAGTGGTGCCATCGGCATTCTGCTCGGCACCGCCGGTGGCGGCTGGTTGTTTGGTTATGTTCAACCGTCGGCGCCGTTTGTCCTGTTTGGCTTTCTCAATGCCATGGTGTGTTTTTGGGCGCTGTTGTTACGCCAGCGGGAAACAACGAGCACCGCCCAAACCCATGACGGTGTAGCCTGATTTCAGTCCCCGCGGCAGATTTCAGTCCCAGCGGCGATTCCGGAGAAGCCATAGCACTTTACCAGGGGTAAGGCTCTCGGTCCCGGTACAAACCACCAGAGCCGGCGCCGGCCGGCAACGTTGCCAACCAGACAATAGTATCGGCACCTTCAGCGACCGTGCGCGGTGCCTGATCACCGCCCAGATCCGTTTTAACCCAGCCGGGACAGGCGGCATTGATCAAGATACCCGGCTCATCTTTCAACTCCAGAGACAACAACTTGGTCAGCGCATTCAAGGCCGCTTTGGATGTGCGATAAGCCACCGTTGATCCGAGCTCCATGCCTGTCAATGAAGCCAGCTCTGTAGAGACATTCACCACCCGACCATAGCCGCCCTCACGCATCAGGGGCATCAATTGCTGGCAGCAATTGAGTACACCGGTCACATTGGTGTTAAACGTCTGCGCCATAACGTCCAGAGACACGTCGAAACCTGACACCCACTGATCCACAGCAATACCCGCATTGTTGACCAGAATATCGAGCCGACCATGATGTTGACGCAGATACTCGCACAGAGCATGGGCGTTTTGCGGACTGCTGACCTCCAGGCAAAACCCTTCGGCACTGCCGCCCTCAGAAACAATCTCATCCACCAACTGTTGAGCCTGGGGTAACTGCCTGGCCGTGACAATCACATGAATCCCCTGGCGAGCCAACTGACGACTCACTTGCGCCCCAATTCCCCGATTTGCGCCTGTCACGACCGCCACTTTACGACAGGTTTGATTATTCTCATTTTTCTGCATATTCAATCCTCAACATTCGCCCGAGAGTGTGGATGATATAGCGTCAGAGCTGAACCAATATGCGAATAATCAAAAGCCACACCAGGTTAGGAGGATAAACCGCTTAATGAACAATCACGGCTTGACTCATGCTCGACGCTTAAGAACCCTGTGCCAACAGCCAGAGACATTACAAGCTCCCGGGATTTATGATGGGCTGAGTGCCCGACTGGTGGAGGCCGCCGGTTTTGAAGCCGCGTTTGTCTCCGGGGCCTGTATTGCGTTTGCCCGCTTCGGACGACCGGACATGGGCCTGGTGACGGCCACAGAGGTGGTGAATACCATCAGCGTCATTCGCGAGCGCACCGCAATGCCATTGATTGTGGATATGGATACCGGCTTCGGTAATGCCCTCAATGTGCAGCGTACCGTGCGCACCTTTGAGCTGGCTGGCGCTTCCGCTCTGCAAATGGAAGATCAGGTGATGCCCAAGCGCTGTGGACACATGGCGGGTAAACAGGTCATCGCACAGGCAGAAATGGTGGGCAAGATCAAAGCCGCACTGGATGCCCGCTATGATGACTCGACCATGATCATTGCTCGCACCGACGCACTGGGGGTCAACGGTTTTGACGATGCGCTGCAACGGGCTGAGGCCTATTTGCAAGCGGGCGCCGATGCCTTGTTTATCGAAGCCCCGCAAAGCCTTGAGCAAATGCAAATCATTGGCGATCACTTTGGTGAGCGGGTACCGCTGGTTCACAATTTGGTTGAAGGGGGCAAAAGCCCAGTGGATGGCAGCTATCCATTACAGGCGCTGGGTTACAAGATCGCACTCTACCCCGCCGCGTTACTGCATCTGTTTGTGCCCCAGGCGCAACAATTATTGCAACACATTGTACACACGGGCAGCACCAGCGACTGGCAGGGATCACCGCTGGTGAACCTGAATTACCTGAATGAATTACTGGAAGCTCCGGCCATGCTGGCCGACAGCGAGCGTTATAAGCACTAACCGGGATCGCCCGCAAAGCGAGAGTTAACATTTCATGATAGCACCTGTCGATACGCAGACATTACCGGCATTGGAAAACCTGATTGACGAACAGTTTACGACTCCTGAACTGGATCGGCACAATCATATTTTTAATGCCAACACGGATGAACCATTACAGGCTCAGTTCAGTTGCAGCCCAGCGCAAATCGAACGCGCCTTGACTGCAGCCGACAACGCCTACCAATCTGGTGAGTGGGAGAATACCCCGGCCGCCGAGCGCGCTGACGTGCTTGAGAAAATTGCCGACGAGCTGCAACAGACGGACTATGCCGAGCGTATTAGTCACGCCGATGCGGTAACCACGGGTGCGATTATCCGCACCACCCGCAAAATGGCCCAACTGGTCCCCCTGGTGTTTCGCCAGGCAGCCCATTTCATTCGCGCTGGCGGCCTGGAGCAGCGCTTACCGGGTCCGCGCGGCGATGTGGAGTACTTCCGTCGTCCGTGGGGTCCTGCGTTACTGATTTCTCCCTGGAACGGCCCTACCGCTATTGGTTCTCATAAAATTGCCAGCGCGCTGGCCGCTGGCGCCCCTTGTATTATGAAACCTTCAGAGTGGGCTCCGCACTCGGCCATCATCATGGCCCAGGCGATTCACAAGGTTGGTTTGCCCAAGGGAACGTTTCAATTAACCTGTGGCAACCGCACCATCGGCAGTCAAATGGTGGAGGATGATCGCATCAAGGCCATCTCCTTTACCGGCGGCTTGGCCGGTGGCCGTGCCGTCGCGCGCGCCTGTGCCGATCGTTTTGTTCCCACCCAACTGGAACTCGGTGGCAACAACCAACTGGTGGTGCTGGAAGATGCCGATCTGGACAAAGCCGCTGAGGGCATTGCCTATGGTCTGACCAATCTCAATGCGCAGTGGTGCCGTGCCCTAGGACGTGTGATAGTGCATGAATCCATGAAGCAAACTTTGCTGGATAAGTGCCTGGAGCGCCTGGCGGGTATCCGCCTGGGCCACTCACTCGATGAAGCAAGCGATATGGGTCCCATGGTACATCGCGGTCAGTATGACTTGGTCCTCAGCGAGATTGAACGACTGAAAAGCAAAGGCGGAATACCGCTTAGCAGTACACCTTTGTCTGACCTACCCGGTTATTTCATCGCCCCCACTTTGCTAGACGGTTGCTCACCGGCAGACACCCGCGAGGAAATTTTTGGTCCGGTTGCGTCCATTCATACCTACCGAACCGAAGCCGAAGCGCTGGCGCTGGCCAATGGCACCGCTCTGGGTCTGGCCGGTTATGTGTACGGTGAAGATGAAGCACGGGCTTTCGCCTTTGCGCGGCAGATGCGTACCGGTGGAGTAAAAATCAACGGCTACAGTCTGTTGAGCCTGGGTCATAACGCTCCTCGCGGAGCCTGGGGGTTGTCCGGTATTGGAGAAGAAGGGCACACACAATCTATTGAATTCTTTACCGGCGCACGTGTCGTTGGGGTTTCACCGCAGGACGCGCTTGGCGGCTATTGATAGAGCAGAATACAGAGGACTAAAAAACGGTTTGGCCGTTTTTTAGTCTGAACCAGAAGATCCAAATAAATTTCTGTGTTGTGCATCCGTCAGAGGTGTGGGCCGGTCAAATTGTTCATCTTTTGCCAAAGCTCGCTGCACAGCAGGTCGAGCTTTCATCCCAGAATACCATTTCGACACATGTGGAAAGCGGGCAAGATCAACACCCCCAACAGCCGCTTGCTGCACCCACCCAAAACACGCAATATCCGCAATCGAGTATTGCTCACAGAGAAATTTTCGCCCGTTTAAACGTCTGTCCATAACACCGTACAGACGGTTTAATTCCTGGGTGTAGCGGTCAATCGCATAGGGAATTTTGTCACGGGCATAGTAATTAAAGTGATTGGCTTGGCCGCCCATAGGCCCCAGGCCTGCCATCTGCCACATCAACCACTCCAACACTTCAACTCGGGCAGGACCTGACGAGGGCAATAGCTTGCCCGCGGTTTCTGCCAGATACATCAGGATTGCCCCCGACTCAAACACCGATAATCCCCGACCTTCTGTTCTGTTATCCACAATCGCAGGAATTTTATTATTACAGCTGATACGGAGAAAATCGGTGTTAAATTGCTGCCGGTCTAATATATCAACGAGATGTATTGCATAGGGGATCTCGAGTTCTTCCAGTGCAATGGTGATTTTTCTGCCATTCGGCGTTGGGAAATAGTAGAGGTCAATCATGAAGCTCACACATTAAATCAGTTTAAATGGATCACTTCGACCAACCCCTCAGCAGGCAATTGAATTTTTGAGGCATCATAACGAGGTGGTCCAAATTTAGGGACATGGCCATTGGACATGCCACTGGGTTCTTCCGGAATGCCAATAAAGTTCGTATCCATCTTCCCGTTATCATTACTATCGTGATATACCGCTACCGCATACTCACCAACCGGTAATTCAAAGGTAGTTGACACCTTGCCATTCACAATGCTCTCGGCCACATTCAGCTCATGGTATCTGAATTTGTCAGGGCTGAAGAATGTATCAGGACTGTTGAAGATGGATATGACAATACGTCCGACAGTAGTTTCAAAGGGAGTGATTTCAAGTTTCAGCGACGCCGTTCCAGCATTATCTTTAATATCGGTACCCGTTTCCGCCTGGGTTGATGTTTGAGCCGACACCTGAAAGGACACTGCGGTGGCGCAACATAATAACAATGACTTTAAACGTTTCATTCAATAAGCTCCTTTTTATAACTTTGTTGAAATTACTTTTATGAACTTTGGCTGTATGCCAAACAGAAATATGCAAATGCATTAAGCAAAGGTCGTCAGACCCATGACTCGCCTATAAGTCCTCAAACAACCAGGGGAGTCGAGCTTTATGTTGTAACTCAAACTTGCTGATCTCTGGCTTCTGAATCAGGGTAACATCGATAGCATCCAGACCCTGCAGTAACCTCAGGGACTTGCCATCAGCAACGGCACTCACACAATGTCAATCCCAGACATTATCGAAGAGGGTTTTGGCCATCAGGCGCAACTCCATTCTGTTCTATCATCAAGAGGTTCGACGTTCGTTAAGAGACTTCACTTAACACAGTGTTTTGCCTTTTTCCAACTCCAGACAGCGCCATCGATCAGCCCGGCCTCCCGTTTCGATATTCAGCATGGCACCCGCCTGTTTACCTACAGCCATCAGCCTGGGCAAATCGATACCGGTACGATACCCCATTTGATGCAGCATCATAACGACGTCTTCTGTGGCGACATTACCCGTAGCACCCGGCGCAAAAGGACAACCGCCCAAGCCCCCGACTGAAGCATCAAATTTTCGTATTCCTGCCATCAATGCTGCGTACACGTTTGCCATTCCCATCGCTCGTGTATCATGAAAGTGGCAAGTTAAGCGCTCTGCACCTTCACGTTCTATCAGGCGTGACATTAACGCATGTACACTGTCAGGATTGGCAGCCCCGATAGTGTCAGCGATAATCAATTCGTCAACACCCATTGCAGACAAGCGGTCCGTGAGCTGAAAAACACTCGGCTCCGGCGTTTTCCCTTCAAACGGACATTCCCAGGCAACTGCCGTACACGCCTGGACTTTGATGCCGTCTTGCTGAGCTTGACGAACAATCTCGGCCGCTGCAGCTACAGACTGCTCCACACTCAGACCGACATTTTTTTGATTCATCGTTTCAGTGGAGCAAACTACCATCATGACGCTTTTAGCACCCGCGTCTCTGGCCAATAGATAACCCTTCAAATTCGGAATCAATACCTGATAATCAACACCTTTCAAAACCGACAAAGCCGATAAAATATCGGCGCAACCCACCATCGCAGGGACCGCTTTCGGAGACACAAAACTGCCCACTTCAATAGACGGCACACCGGCTTCAATCAAGCCACAAATCAACTGTACCCGCTGTTCGACACTGAGATGCGCCGACTGGTTCTGCAAGCCATCACGCGGGCCTACATCGTTGATTTGTACCCAACGCTCGCCCGCCATTACTTGATCGCCTTACTGGCGCGCAGTTCGGCCAATTGACTGTCGCTGTAGTTCAGCAATCCCTTGAGGATATCATCCGTGTGCTGACCAATGTGAGGCGCTGCGGTAAAACTGTCTTCGTGGGTGCGCGACAGCTTGATCGGATTACCCGGCGCCTGCGTGCGTTTTCCATTGGGGTGCTCAATATCCACCACCATGTTGCGGTGCAACAATTGGGGATCGCTCAGGGCGCGTTCGAAATTGTTGATCGGTGCACAGGGAATGCGCTTTTCTTCCAACTGTTCCAGCCAAAAATCCGTGGTGTTGGTGGAAAAGATTTCGCCCAGCCGACGATCAATAAAATCTTTGTCCGCAAACCGTCCCGGCTGACCATCATATTCCGGTTTGTCGAACGCCGGTTCATTCACCACCTGCTTCAGGTTCTGCCAGAAGTTGTCCGTAATGACGGCGATGATCAGGAAGCCATCCGCGGTTTTGTAGCTGTTATAAGGCACATGAACGAAGTGCGCGTTACCAATCGGGAAGGGATTGTTGCCACTGAGGAAAAACATGGTGGCCATGTAATTCAACATAGATACCTGACAATCCACCATGGAAATATCCACATGCTGACCCTGGCCACTGACTGAACGTTCATATAAGGCGGCCAAGACCCCCATTACCGCAAACATGCCCCCCCCCAGGTCACCGGTGGGTATACCAGAACGCACAGGATCTGCTGGATCAATGCCGGTGATCGACATACCACCACCATAGGCTTGCGCCACCTGATCAAAGGCGGGACGCTTCGCCCCGGGGCCATCGGAGCCAAAGCCCGACACACAGCAGGTGATAATGCGAGGGTTAATTTCAGACAGCGTATCGTAGTCAATGCCTAATCTCTCGGGCACACCGGGGCCAAAATTACTGAACACCACATCGGCGGTTTTGACCAGATCGTAGAAGACCCGCTTGCCTTCTTCGGATTTGAGATTGAGGGCCACACTGCGCTTGTTACGATTCAGGGTAATGAAATAAGCACCAAAGCCATCTATTGAATTGTCCGGATCGGTGGCCAGCAGCTTACGGGTTCCCTCTCCCTCTAACGGCTCTACCTTGATCATATCGGCACCGAGATCGGCCAGTAGCATGGTGCCGTACGGGCCGGATAACATATGGGTCAGATCAAGAATCCTGACGCCTTCCAATGCTTTTTTCATCGGCATAAAACCTCTTTTTATACACTTGAATTTGGAGGTTATTAAACCGCGTTGGCGCCAGCATTTCAGAATTTTTCAGGATGATTTTTGATTTATGTCAGACTTGTATAAGAATGGCAAAGCGTCTTAAAGACACCTCGCCATTGCCTGGCTTTACAGACACACGGAATTGACCACATCTGTATCTGTGGCAACCAGCTGCTGTCCTTTGGCTTTTATGCTCACCGAGCGCATGTCTGGCAAAGGCTTGTCCTGCAGAAACGCCAGAACATCCGTCACGCCTTCTTCGGGAGACTCAATGGGTAGTACATGCCCTATTCCCGGATAGAGTTTGACCCAAACACAGGCGCTGTTGGTTAACCTATCCTGAAAGTCATACGCCAGACCTGAAGGCAGCTGTGGATTTTCCTCACCCCACAGCACCAGCGTGGGTGCGGCAATACTGGCCAACAGGGCATCGGGTTCGCCGACGTTAAAATCACGCAAACGCTCCATCTCGCCCGGCCGATTGCCCTGACGCCGGAACATATCGTAAAACTCGTCTACATTCGCATCGGTTACGAGCTGATCATCAATGACCATCCACTGCAAAAAATTTTTATAGGCCCAACGCGGAATCAAATAAACAGCGTAGTCCACCCAGCCCGGTATCGTACCGGAACGGGCATTGTCACGTTTCAGGCCACCGGAATTGATTAACACCAGCTTTTCGACGCGCTGCGGCAGACCGGCAGCCAAGTGGAAAGCGACATTGCCACCCAGAGACGTGCCCACCACACTGAAACGGTCCACGTCCAGCCGCTGCAGTAACTGCTGCACCAACTGTTGCGATGACGCCATACTGTAATCCCCGACCGGATCAGGCCCTGTCAGTCCATGGCTTCGCATGTCATAGCGGATGACACGATAGTGTTGACTCAACGCCGGGACCCATTGATCCCACTGGGTCATGGCGAAGAAGTGCGAGTGTATTAACAGCAATACCGGACCCTCACCAACATCCTGGTAATGCACACGCACGCCATCGATATCCATTGACTGGACATCGAAGTCATAATGGCGCTCTTGCAGCCGTTCGGGGGATAACTCCGAACCTCTGATCAGCACCCATACTATTGATAACAGTACTGCCACCACTGCCATTAACAAGGTGTATTTTATTCCTCGCCAAATCACCGCCATGCTGTTGCCTCGCTGAGTCGTTTTCAAACCCTACAAATATCACACTGTGTAGCTCTAACTCTATGCGTATAAAGAACTTTTTTGATATTTATCATGGTTGCTGCCTCTGGAAAATCTATCGTTAACAATGACAAACCAAAGACTAAAGTCATCCGTATAAATGAGGCTGTGAATGAAAATATTAATTCTGGGTATGGGGCATATTGGCAAAGCTCTGGCAACAACATTGCGACAGCAGGGCCATGTGGTCACTGGTACCACCACCACTCCTGCCAAAGTCGAAAGCCTGCAACAATGCGCGGATGAGATCATCGTTCTGCAAGGCAGCGATCGTGACGCGGTGATCGATGCCGCCCGCTCCGTGGATTATGTCATTATTACCGTTGCACCCAATGTGAAAAACACCAAAACCATTGAGGAACGTCACCAACATTACCAGCAAACCCTGCTTGAGACCTGTCGAAATGTAGCGGATTCAGAGACTCCGTCGCTGTTCTGTTCTTCGTTTTCTGTCTATGGCGATGGCACCCAGGTTGAACAAGACATTACTGAAGACAGTCCTACTGCCAATCATGAAGAGCCATCTTCGAAATATTATCAACTGGCTGAAGCAGAGGTATTAAGGCATGAAAAGGGTTGTGTGCTGCGCTTCCCGGATATGTACGGTGCACCTGGGGATATGAGTTTTAGTGAACGTGTCAAAATGGCACACGAGTTTTTTGGAGGAAAAATACTGTTTGGTCGCGAGGCCCTGCTCTACTCTATCCACTTCGAAGATGTGGTTCAAGCGATCCTGCATGCTCTGGAAAAGCAGCTGAATGGTATCTATAACGTGTGTGATAACCTCAGTCTTCCTGGCACCAATGCAGAAGTGTTTGATGCGATTTGTCGCGAACAGGGACTTTCCGATCTGGAGTACACCAACCATATCAAGGCCCCTTCTCAAAGAATCTCCGCGGACAAGCTCTATGCCAGCGGATACAGTGTGCAGCATTCCGACCCGAACAGCGTCTATCGTCAAGTACACAGCTGATAAGGAGCACGCTACGATGGCAAACATCGTTATAACCGGAAGCACTCAGGGGATTGGATTCGGGCTCGCAACAGCGTTTGCCGATCTCGGTCATAATGTCGTTATCTGTGGCCGCGATAGCGCTGCCCTGGATTCTGCTCTATCAGCACTCGCGAAGTCCAAAGGAAAATCTTTTGGTCGTCAATGTGACATTTCTCAACCCGGTGAGCTGCAGGCACTGTGGGATTTTTCCATAGACACGCTCGGCCCGATTGACATTTGGATCAATAATGCCGGCTTTGCCAGAACCACTGAAAAAATCATCGACTACTCAATCGACGATGTAGAAAAGATGGTCAACACCAATTTGAAAGGCACTTTGTACGCTCTTCAAATCGCGGTTAAGGGCATGTTGACCCAGGGGCAGGGAAAAATATTCAACATCCTCGGTGGCGGCTCCAATGGTGAGTATTTCCCTGGCATGGGTATCTACGGATCCACCAAGCGCGGACTGGACTATGTGACCGATGCCCTGGTCAAAGAGCTGCAAGAAACGCCTTTAATTATCGGCAAAGTTCGTCCAGGCATGGTAGTAACGGAAGCCATTATCCGTGAAATCCAGGAAGATCCCGATAACTTCCACAAAAACCGCAAAATGATGAACATTCTGTCAGATTCTGTTGATACGGTTTGTCCCTACTTGGCCGAACGTATGCTCATGTGTCAAAAGAGCGGTAGCAAAATATCCTGGTTAACCGGTGGCAAGATCTCTTGGCGCATGCTGAGCGCGTTATTTAAAGCGCCTGAGGACAAATTCCCGGAAGTTTCCGCCCAGTCCACTTCATAGAACAAACAATTTATCAAAACCATAAAAGGCAAAAACGAATGTCCGATACTAAATCCATTCATGAATTTCTGGCCGAGAATCCCAATGTAGATGTCAGCCGTTACTGGGATCGTTGTTTCACCATCCTGACCGATGTTAAAACCAAAATTGCTGAACAATTTACTGAACTTAAATTAGATCCTGGCTGTGTTGGACGGGAATACTACACTTCCCCCAATGGCGAGTTCGAAGGCTCTTTCCAGGCGTGGTCCAGCTCAGATTGTGACTGGCTGGTGAATTCATGGCTAGGTAATCGCAAGGCCTCAATCCTCGACATGAACGCTACCTGTTTTCCGAGTGCGGCCATTGATGTACCAAACTTTGTCATGGTATTTGGCACCATTCCATCACTGTTCTTTTACTTCGATTTCACTCCGCGTCGCAACATCATGGTGGATACCGACTATCTCGACACCTACTACCAAGCCATCAACGAAGACTATTTGCAATTACGTGGCAATAACAATTTTCAGTGGAATGTCAGCCACGGCACTTACATGAGGAGCATGGTAAATCCCTCCACGCAAAGCCTGACGGCAGAACTGAACGATGAGAATATCGACACTCTGGAAGCTTACGCCTATCGCATGCTGGACCACTGGCTGGGATGGGTAAAAAATGCCAAGCCTGTACCTCAGGAAGAACAGGCTTCGCTGCAGGCCTACAGTCATAAAATCCGTCAACTCGGTTACGAGCGGGATCCTATGAATGCGTTGGCCGAGAACGTGTTTGGTAAAGACCAGGTACAAACCATGCTGGATTTACGTATGGGCAAACAGCAAATGGCGAACACAAAACTCTACTAACTTTCTGCTAAAACACCTGCTACTTCTGAGAGCAGGTGTTTCCTTTTCTTCTTAAGCACCAATCAAAAGACATAAAAAAACCTGGGGTCTTACTCCCAGGTTTTTTTTGGCTCTAACAATTATAAGCTATCAGTAAAACTCGTAATTGAAACGAATGCCTGCCGTACGCGGTTCAGGCAAGGTTACATTCGCCCCGAAGGTCAAGCCCAGGCCAGACATGGTCAATGGCATATGACCATAATCCGGGTTACCTAACACTGATCGAGGGGTATCATCATCCAGAACGTTATCCACATAGAGGATGGCGCTCCACTGATCACTGCGTAAACCAGCGGATAGATCCCAAAGTGTGTACTCCGGAATCCAGCCCTGATTACCTTTCTCGATATAACGCTTGGATTGGTAGGTGCCAGATAGCTCTACAAAGTAGTCCATATCCACACCGACTTGATCCTCAAAACGAACACCCACATTAGCGGCGTGTTTGGCAGAGAACGGCAGCGACTTACCGGAGAAGTCACCTTCTACATTACCCGCTTCGATTTTCTCCATGGTGGACACTTCAAGTGACCGGCCAAAGCCATCAACCTGGCCCTGAATAGCATCACTTAAGTTAAAGTCTTTGAACTCAGCATCTGAGTATGTGTAAGACATCCACAACGAAAAATTCTGGTTAACGTTATACTGAACATCCACTTCAAAACCCGTACTTTGCGACTCACCTGCGTTAGCAATAGAGGTGTTCAAAACGCCCCAGGCGTTGGTGTAGTTAAACGGGATCTGCTGGTCGGTATAGACGTTATGGAACACAGCGCCGTTGACCTGTAAACTCTTATCCAGCCACAGGCTTTTTACACCAATCTCAAACGCGGTCAGTTTTTCAGGATCGTATTCGCCTGTACGCATGTCACCACTGGCACCGGTGGTTGAAACACCGCCGGGTTTAAAGCCGGTGGCTACGTTACCATAGGCAAAGACGTCATCATTAATTTGCCAATCCAACGTCAAGCGGGGCAAGAAAGCTTCATCACTGCGTGAATTCTCGGTCATCAAGCCAAACGTAGGGTAAACAAAAGCACCGTGGATAGTCTGATCATCGGCTGAGCCTTGGTAATCGATATCTTCAGTCAGGTAGCGAGCCTCTAAAGTAACACGCAGTGCCTGATTGATCCGATAAGCAACAGAGCCCGCAATCGAAGCGTGCTTGGTTTCCCGGTACATTGGGATCACCGCACTAAAATTTGGATCAGTATTAATTTCCGAGATACCAGCAGGCATCAGATACGGCAACAAAGTATCTACATCCGCTCCATCACGAAGCCACCAGGCCGCTCCCAGAGTAGAAGTCAGTTCTTCGTGCCAATACATGGCGCTTACCATCCAGTCCCAGTTTTCGCTGGTGAAGGACAAACGCAACTCCTGACTGAACTGCTCCATTTCATGACTGCTGTCCGAATCAGCAGAGAAGCCGATTTGGGAGGCATAAGGTGGAAAAGAGACCAAGGTGTAGTTGGATACGTCAAAGTCTTCCTGAATGTAGGAATTGTTTTTATTGTAACCCGTCAGAGAGATCACATTGTAGTTATCATCTAAATCCCAGGACAACTCCAGGTGCGTTCGAAAATTCTCACTGTTGGTGCCTTCGAAATCATTGCCAGTCTCTGGGTTTGGCGACAAGTCAATATCAGACTCTTTGGCATGGGTACCGATTGGACCTGTCAGGTGTGGTCGACACGTGTCGGAATAATTTGGCACCGCCCCGCAACCGCTGGTACCCGGAACACCGCTCCAGGTCGCCCCGTCAGCCAGGCTGCCGATCAAAAATGGGTCCGCAAATGGGTCAGCAACCGCATTATCCAGTGACCGCGCAAAGACGATCGGCCGCGAGGTGTATTTTTGTTCGGAGTATTCCAGACGAGTAAATGCCGAAAAGGTATCTGTCGGCGTCCAGTTAAAACTGAGGGCTGCGCCCGTCATTTCACTGCCACCTAATTCGCCACCGGTATTGGGGTTTTCATAGGTGCCTTCGCCTCGGGCGTAAGCCAGGTTGATTCCGCCCGCCAACACATCCTCAATCATGGTGCCAGCAGCGCCAAATTTCAGACTGTGCGAATTATACTCATCCATATCGACATCCATATGGATGTCTGTCTCATGGCTGGGACGCTTGGTGACGTAGTTGATGGCACCAGTAAAAGCCCCACGGCCGTAAAGCACACTCTGCGGGCCTTTAACCACTTCAACACGTTCCAGGTCCATAAGTGCCACGTTGGCACTACTACCGCCGCCGGCAGTGGTCATGGCTTCACTGGAGATATCGATTCCATCCACCAGTACTGCCACATTGGGTCGGCCACGGTCCGCGGACAAACCTCGAATGACTGGACGAGTATCATTCGGCAGCAAACCAACATCGAACACCAGACCCGGCGTCAGCTTGGCGACGGATTGCAGGTCCTGGATATTTTTTTCTCTTAATTTACTTGCAGATATTGCATCAATTGCCAATGGTACGGTCTGAAGGTTCTCAGCACGCTTACGGGCAGTTACCACCACCTCTTCGATCAAATAATCGGATGTAGATTGTGCCAACACTTCGACTGAACTATACGACGAAAATGCAGCAACCGCTAAGAACAATTTATTTCTAAGATTCATGATTTTGCCCTACTCAAATCTTTAGATTTATTTATCAACCCGTTGCTGCAGGATGTACCTCAATCTCCTCAACAACTGCAACCAGACTATCTTGGCGGCTGCATTTCAAAAATGTTAAAAAAAGTAAAAGATGACATTTATCAATAATTGCTCGAAGCCGGACTGATCCAAACCACTGGCTCTAACAGACCAAATAAAATCATGCATCAAACTGGTGAATAATAAAAAGTGAAGCACCAAAAGGTGTCGCCACGTTCTTTCTTAAAATTAAAAACTTGCGTCAGCGCGGTCGAAATTATTATTGTTAAACGCAAAAAACCGACACCAAAAATGATGTCGGTTATACCTGTGAGATGTCGGTTATACCTGTGAGATGTCGGTTATACCTGTGAGATGTCGGTTATACCTGTGAAATGTTGGTTATACCAATGAATTGGGCTTAGTAAGATTTTCCGGTATCAGGATTAACCGGTGTTTTCCAAAACATAAGCATTAAGCCGATGTACGCTGTAATAATCAACAATGAGGTGGTGGGAAAGTCCAGGTAGTATACCCAAGGCTCTTTGAACCATTCCCACAATACCGCTTGCTCTGGCAAGTACCAAAACACTCCCCCTACGGCAATGGCATAGCGTATGGCCAGACCAACTTCCTTCTGCTTACTCTGTTTCCAGAGGATATACACTGCCCATCCAGCCACAACAGCAGTAATCACATAGGTCATCCAGTGGTGCAGGCCCAGCAATCTCTCATCATTGACCAACAGCATCAGGATGTACATAAACCAGTTGACGAACATAACCTCGGAAGCCGCCACTCGCGCATATTGAGGTTTGTAACCCCGACTGGGTGCCCCGGTTCGCAAGCCAAACAAATTACGCACCCACAAAATCAAGCGACAGCGAATGTCCTTATTCATTCCCATGTAGACCATCATCATGAGACAGAACAGCGAGCTGCTCTGTAGGAATACATGTTCTCCCATAAAATACGGCCGGGGAATGCTGGTGTCACCACTGAATAAAGCACCAACAGCTGTCTTATCCAGGTAAGCGATGCCTTCTGCAGTTTTGGCCAATGCGAAATTATTTTCCGCTCCAATAAAATGTAAGTACATTTCAAACCAAAAAACCCATATCAGGGCGCCACCCATATAACCTAACCAGGTAGCTTTCACTTCATTGCTCTGTGACAGTCCCCGCCAGACCAGATGCAAGCCCAAAGCGCCCAAAACAATAGCAATAGCGTAAGAAATTGCCATCGGTATTCCGGCGTAAATCAAGGTAACCAAATACATATGTGCAATCATCTTTTCAAGTACCACCCAACTAAAAGCCAGCAGACCAACCATGGGTGCTGAATAGTACCAAGCTTTATCTACCCCTTTACTTACCGCGATCTGCGCAGTCATAGATTACCTCTTTTGTTCCATAGTAAGATTTTTATTGAATCAACAACACGTTATATTTAATGCAGATAACAT
Source organism: Pseudomaricurvus hydrocarbonicus (assembly GCF_011602365.1). Lineage (GTDB taxonomy): Bacteria > Pseudomonadota > Gammaproteobacteria > Pseudomonadales > Cellvibrionaceae > Pseudomaricurvus > Pseudomaricurvus hydrocarbonicus. Next base: position 118,567 of record NZ_JAAONZ010000015.1, on the reverse strand, counting down.
ACCCATAAAAAACCATTTGAAAACAACGATTACTGCCTGTAGTCAAGCTAAATTGCAGCTTCAATGTGGCTAATGAAGCTGTCCATACTGTAACCGCGCGCCCCACTGATCTGTCTCATGATTGAGGTGAAGCGGACGCATATTCAGCCCAGCCTGCTTTTCAAACCATTGAGCCAACCTTAACAGTTGCATATCACTGCCATGATTACCGATGATCTGAAGCCCCAACGGCAGGCCATCTTTCGACCAGCCCATTGGTACACTGACGGCGGGGTGACCACTGAAATTGGCAATACTGGTGAGGCAGGTTTGTAATGCTGGTACGGGCTCCTTGAAATTAAAAGCAGCCTGTAAACTGGTCGGCATTAATAAAAAATCATTTTTCACCAAAGCCTTTTGCAACCTTGACACACTCTCATCCAGCAGACGATCCGCAACTATCACGTCGGCGGCCATAATTTTTTGGCCGCGACTGATCATGCGTTGTAGTTTCTCTGGCAAAGCGTTGGGCAATCCCAACAATTTACCACCATACTCAACGCCGATCTCCGCTTCACACAGGGTCAGTCCTGCAGATTGGTATTGATCACCCGGGTAATCCCCCCAATCGCAGTTCTGTATGTGTGCCCCAAATTCTGCAAACAGCTCTAGCGCAGCATCATATGTTGTCGCTATTTCTGGGATCAACCCCCACTGATCCAAGCCTTGAAATGCCCCCAGGGAAAGATCACGCACACGCACGGGACGTTTCGGCAACAATAATGGTCTGGAACCGACACAGTTAGGATCGATCGCCATCATGTAGGGTAAAATGAGGTAGAGATCTTGCGGGGTTTTAGCCAGTGGGCCGACATGGTCCAAACGACGACTGAGCCTGAAACTGCCAACCGTACTCACCGTTCCTGCGCTGGGCTTAATCGCCGTGACACCACAATAACTGGCGGGAATACGCAGGGCTCCCAAGGTGTCGGTACCCACGGCAAAGCTGCATAAACCGGCGGCGACAGCCGCACCACAACCCCCATTTAACCCCCCAGCGGCATGAGACAGCTTATGGGGATTGTAACAACGAACTGGATATGCCTCGCCAAGCACGTCGCTAGACGGGCTCTCCTGAACGTGCAGTTTACCGAGAATCACCATGCCGGCGGCCCGCAATCGCTCTACCACAAAAGCATCTTGCAGAGCCGGGCTCAGCATTTTAGGGCCATCCATGCCGCACCTTGTCACCATACCAGCAACATCGATGTTATCGCTCACAGCCAGTGTCAGTCCATCCAGTGGAGACAGCGTTAAACCTTGACTTCGACGCTGATCCGACGCTCGAGCCGCTCTGAGTGCCTCATCAGGCTGAAGGCAGGTGTAGCTGTTTAGCTGCCCATCCCGACGATCAATGGCCTCAAGGGTTGCCAGGGTCAGGTGTTCACTGGTGATATTTCCGCAGGCCAACCAGGCGGCCTGGTCCGTAGCCGACGTCAGCAGCAAGGAATCATCCAACACCTGTGTGAGCCTCTCCATGATCCGCTACCCTGTCTGGAAGGACGTTTAATTAACGTCGCCGCGCTCATTCTTTTGTAATTCGTTCATGAACTCACAGGTGATTACGGCAATGCCCTGCTCAAGAGCGGCCTCTTCCACTCGCTTTTTGATTTTTGAGCGAACGAAAATCGGAGCCATTTTTAAAGATTCTTCGGCGAATATATCCCACTCAAGCTCAACATTGCTCATAATCACACTCCCAGATGTTATCGTCGTTTTAGCTGTCTTATTGTGACTGATGATCCAGTCTACTGATTGTGCTACCGAGTAATATGCGAAAAGTCATTTTTTTCTTCAGTAACAACCTCTAAATGCAACTTAGAATTCTTCCAGCAATCTACCCTTACCGGTTACCTTGTCATTAATGCCACAGGCACGCAGGGCATGCCAGACGGTGGCGACATTGATCGGGATCAAAGGCTTCTGCAAGGTGTGCTCCAACACCGGAAACAAATCAACGGTGGACAGATTGGTGCCACACTGAATGATGGCATCAACATCATCGCCATCCACTTCGCGAACCGCTGCCAGAACATCCTGTATGGGTGTTTCAGCAATGGCGGTCGCCGACGGCCGATTGAGGCCCTTTACGTGTTTTACTTCATAGCCGATTTCAGTGAAGTACTGACGTACATTATCATCACCCACCTGAGGGTAAGGCGTGATGACCGAAATCCGCTTGGCTCCAAAGCACTCCAGCGCTTCCCGCGTGGCTGTAGCGCCAGTGGTCAGGCTCACATCACCAATGTGTTCCCGCACGGCATTTTCAAAGGCAATATTTCCCTCGACGCCCCCCCAGAAGGTTTCCGCCGACATTCCCAGCATGATGTGATTAACCTTGGCCGACATGACATTGCGTAAGGAGATGGGAATTTCGCCACGCATAATATCGAGAAAACGCTCAAACACGGCATTTTCATCGTCACCGGTCTCATCTACCTCATCGGCCCAATTGCGCAGTTCTATCCAAAACCTTGACGGATGCCAACTGACGCCATCGAGGATGAATTTTTGTAAATCGTATTCGACCCCCGTGTTCGTGGACGGGATGATGACCCCGATCTGTGCCCGACGGGCTATTTGATAATTGTCCATAATACCCTCTGCTTAGGTTAAATAGCCTGCGACACTGGCTCGGCGTTGAGCTTGTAGCTCTGCCAACGCCCTATGACAAACAGCGCCAACACCACCAGCAAGAGTGTGCTGGTGGCCGAAAAATAATACGGGCTCTGCACCCCCAGATTGGCAAATACTGCGCCGGTGGCAGAGGTCCCAATGGCACGCCCCAAAGTCCCTATTGAGCTGTAGACACCCAATACCGTACCTCGATTGGTCGGCGTCGCACATTGCGATACCAGACTCTGCATGGACGTGAGAATCATGGCAGCGCCCACCGACTGCACCGCCAGTGCCCCCATCACACCGACCACACTGGCCATTCTGCCGGCAAAGGTCATCCCCAGCATCGCCAGTGTGAATAACACTGCCCCACTCAACAGCAAACGGGTTTCGCCAAAACGTCGAGTCAAGGGACCAATTAACCCTGCCTGGACAATGACCATGGCGATCCCTGCGGTCAACAACATGGGCATCAGGTCGCGGGGGCCTTTGGCAACTTCGACAGCCTCGGTCCAGATAGGAAAAATTGACTCACCCAGGCCGGCTGCGACGTTGTAAGTCAAACCACCACACACCAGCAACAGAATCACCGGGTGCTGGACTACCTGATAAAATGCTTGCCACTGACTAACGCGTTTCTCCTGCTGCAGAGCAGTACGACTCTCAGCGGATAAGCTTTCCTTCATCACCAGCAGTACCATTAATAAAGCAACAAACGACAGACCTGCGGCAACCATAGCGGGCAATTGTAAATTGGCGGTTTCGAAGCTGTCACCGGCCAGGAAAGAACCGAGCAGAGGGCCAATGATAAAACCAAGCCCCAATGCGGCACCAATCAATCCCATGCCCTTGGCCCGATTTTCCGGAGTACTGATGTCCGTTACATAGGCTTGAGCGGCCGCCACATTACCCGCCATCAAACCACTGACCAGCCGGCTTAACGCAATCATCCAGACGGTGTCCGCAAAGCCAAGAATGACATAGCCAATAACCGATCCCGCCATGCTGATCATCAGCACTGGTTTACGGCCGTAATAATCCGACAGGCGTCCCAACAAAGGTGTGCTGAAAAACATACCGATAACATACAGTGCCATACAGAAGGTGGCTAATTCAGGACCGGCCCCCAAACGCAATGCATAAAACGCAAGGATCGGCACCATCATGCCAAAGCCGATCATATCCAACAAAACCACCACAAAGGCAATTAACATACACTGTTCCAACGTATCCAGTATTGGGTCTGCTTAAGCAGCCGGTCCGAGCTCGCTGTCAAGAGAGAGGTTATCCACTCTTGCCCGGCGCCAAGGTATTGCCTTGCTCTTTACTAAAAAAGATTCGATACTGATCAGTTTTCTTCGAATAACCGACCCATATTGTCATATTGATCTTTAACGCCACAGGACCTAAGCGCATGCCAGACAGTAGCCACATTGATAGGCAGCACTGGCTTTTGCAGCATTTTCTCCACCACTGGAAAAATACCGGCGGTAGAAAGATTGGTGCCCACCTGCACGATGGCGTCCACATTGTCGGCATCCAGCTCGTGAATTAAATCCAACACCTGATGCTCAGAGACCAGGGCAATAGCGTCGTGGGCATTTTCGCACTTAAGCCCATGCACTCGGTGTATCTCATAGCCCGAGTCTTCAAAAAACAAGCGCACATTTTTATCGCCAATCGGCTGATAAGGCGTCAACACCGAAATACGCTTGTTGGTATTGCCTGATACTCCGAGCGCTTCCAGAGCGGCAATCACCGCATTGGCACCGGTGGTCAGGCCGGTATCTTCGCCGACCATTTCCTGGATACGATCGACAAAACCATCATTACCCTTAATGCCGCCCCAGAAGGTTTCCGCAGACATGCCCATCATCACGTGATCCGGCTTACAGGTTTTAAGTGACGCGATGGAATCACCAATGGTCTGTCGTAGCATTTCCAAAAACCGCATAAAATTATCGTCATCACTGAGGTCTGCATGCTCAATCATGAAACGCGAAAAATGCCAGCTGACGCCACGAGGAATAATACGTTGGCAATCGTACTCAACTGAAGTATTCGTCGAAGGGATGATGACACCGATTTTACCGCGATGACCGATATAATTATCCTGATGCCCGTTGGTTTTTTGATCTCGATCGCGGGTACGACTCAGGTCAAAATTTTCTGGAAACGTCATTTTTGACTCCTAAAGGTAACGCCATAGCCTTCAAACCTGTGCCACAGGTTAAGACCATCCCATTCAAAAACAGAAAAAATATTGATTTATTATTTATCACTCTCGATGAGTGAATTATTCTCTATTACCCACCCCAAACTGACTCTGCTCACTACCTTCGACTTCCATTTGTGCCGCCATTAAGCGTCCTCGTTCTGCCGGGAAGGCCTGCACTATGCCCATGGCCAACTCGCGCAGGTAGCGTGCAGGATCGCCCATGGTGCCGGAGGTACCGCTGGCTTTTAGCGCGTTAACCGCAACACTGAACCCCGCCTCGGCCACGACCCCTTTACACAAACGCCATTGTTTCACGACATCATGCTTGGGCAGCAAGGGTGGCTCACTGGTTTCCAGTTCCAGTTGACGGCGCAACCAGAGTAGCGCTGTTTCAAGATCCACCATCATTTTGCCAATCAATTCCTGCTGGAAAGGTGCCGAACCGATTGGCTTGCCGGTGTCAGCAAATTTCTTACTGGTGAGAGAATCAAGGGCATGGCGGTAGGCGCTGAAAGCGGCCCCGGCATAACCACAGATGGCCGCCATTTGGTTACCCACAAAACTGCCTCGACTCATTTGCATACAGCGCGTGAAAGCCCCGGGAATGGCCAATGCCTTGTCGTCCGGAACAAAATAATTTTCCAGTACAATGCCATTGGAGCTTGAGCCGCGCATGCCCATGGCATTCCAGGGCGCTCTTGAATTCACCCCATCACCTTCACGGTCAACAAAAAACGTGCACAGTCCTTCCGCCGTGTCATAGCCCTCCAGACTGGCGGTGACCAGATAGCGGTCCGCCACCCCCGTGCCGGTGCCAAAGCTTTTCACCCCATTGAGCAGGTATCCGCCTTCCACTTTTTTGGCGGTAGTACTGATGGTGACGGCGGCCTGTTCAGACTTCACCGACTCGGAAGCGAAATTTGCAAACCACAAACCATCACGGCCCATGCCATAGAGCACCTGCTCAGCAAAACGCCGTACTATCGGCGCTTCTTCCTCACTGAACAATCCTTCTTCCAGCGCCTCCATGGCAAGCAAGCCTCGTGATGCTGCACTGCAATGAAAGAAAAAAGCCAATGCAGTAGACGGACAAGCCGTTCCCAACGCAAAACAGGCAGCCGACAAATCCTTTAAGTCCCCTCCCAGGCCACCGTACTGCTGCGGAATAATAAGTCCCAGCAGGCCTGAATCACTGAAGGTTTTGACGTGAGGCATATGAAACGCGGCCTTTTCATCAACTTCCCTCGCCATTTCACGCACAATGGGCAACACTGATTCAACCACTTCAGCCCGGCTGCGAGCCATCGGCTCCATATTTTCAACCAGGTATTCACCAGTCAGCTTCATAATAGACATCCCGTATTTATCACACTGTGCCTGACATCCAGTCGATGCAGGCCCGAACCCCAATGGGTGGAAATCAACTGCTTGCTTTCAACAGAGTGCGCAACTCCAGACACGCCTGCTCGCCAATCAAGCCTTGTATCTGATTCCAGACCTTATCCACATTGGGATCAAAAATGATGGCTTTGTTGCGCTGGTCGCGCTCGGCCAGCTGCTGGGCATCTGCACCGCCCAACGCAGCGGGCGACACGCCCTGACCTACCAGCGTAAGCCAGTGATCCAGGTATCCATCGACGATATTGTGAATTTGCTGGAATGCATCGGCGGTTGCACGAGACACGAACATCCACGGCGACATCACCGCGTACTGGCGGGGATCCAATTGAGCCGGTGATAGCCCTTCTACGGCGCGTCCCGTCTGCAACAGCTCAGTCAAGGGCGTAAACACCGCGTCCATATAGTCCAGGTGCGCTCCCAGGTCGACACGCGGAATCAGGTCCAAATGGAAAGCAAAGTGCTCTCCACCGCTGACAGAGTCCAGGGTGAAATGTGGTACCGGACTCTCAGGCGGCATAAACGCAAATAACATGTGCGAATCCAGATGAATAGCCGGCACCACCAAGGAGCAGGTCACCACCTGATGTATGTGATCTCCTTTGAAAACACGCACATTGCCTACTTCGCCATTGGCAAACGGTGCCTGGCTTTGCAATGACATATAAGAACCACCGTCATCGCCCAACACTTCTGTCAGTTGCAGACCGTTGACCAGCTTGTCCAGGGTTTCACCCCAAAGTTGTCGAGGCAGGGATAACTCACTCATGGGAAATTGTCCTTTTATGTTGATGGTTGCCATGATGCGGCGATTGCTGTTTGCAAACATTGATAATCCGCAAAAACCCGATGACTCCATTGTCGCTTTAAAAATGAACCAATAAAAAGAAAAAGCTGGCAAAGAAGTAAATTTGAGAATTCTCAAAAAAATCTATATCAAAATATTTTGATATAGATCCAGATGGGTAGACTGAACTCAAGCTGGTGACAGCGCGTCTGCCACAGCCCCCGTTTCCCCTAACAAGGTAGAAGATAACTATGTCTGAATATTCAATTTTTACTTCGGAGTCCGTGTCCGAAGGTCACCCTGATAAAATGGCCGACCAGATTTCTGATGCCGTACTGGATGCCATCATCGCCCGCGACCGCCAGGCCCGTGTTGCGGTAGAAACTCTGGTTAAGACCGGTATGGCGATGGTTGCCGGAGAAGTCACGACCAGTTGCTACGTCGATTTGGAAGATATTATCCGTGACGTCATTACCGGCATTGGCTACAACAATTCTGATGTGGGTTACGACGGCGCCACCTGCGCTGTCCTCAATGCCATTGGCAAACAGTCGGTCGACATCAACCAGGGAGTGGATCGCTTGAAGCCCGAAGATCAGGGCGCTGGCGATCAGGGCCTGATGTTCGGCTACGCGACCAATGAAACCCCATCGTTAATGCCCGCTCCTGTGTATTACTCACACCGCCTGGTAGAGCGGCAAGCCTACCTGCGTAAGAACGGCATCCTGAACTGGCTGCGACCGGACGCCAAAAGCCAGGTCACCATCCGCTATGACGACAATGGCAAGCCGGCCGCAATCGACGCTGTAGTGCTGTCCACACAACATAATCCGGGCATTTCTCAGCAAGAATTGAAAAAGGCGGTGATGGAAAACATCATTCTGGAAGTACTGCCAGCCGAGCTGCTGCACGAACACACTCAGTACCATATCAACCCTACCGGGAACTTTGTGATTGGCGGCCCCGTTGGTGATGCCGGTGTCACCGGCCGTAAAATCATCGTCGACACCTACGGCGGCATGGCTCGTCATGGTGGCGGCGCGTTTTCCGGCAAGGATCCTTCTAAAGTGGATCGTTCTGCGGCTTATGCCGGACGCTATGTAGCGAAAAACGTGGTGGCGGCAGGTTTGGCCGACCGCTGTGAAATCCAGGTGTCTTATGCCATTGGCGTGGCAGAACCCACTTCCATTTCTGTTAATACCTTTGGTACTGGCAAAGTGACCGATCAGCAATTAATTGACGCGATTCGCGAAGTCTTCGACCTGCGTCCCTACGCCATTACTCGGGTGCTGGATCTGCAACACCCCATGTACCAGCTGACCGCGTCCTATGGACACTTCGGTCGCGAACCCTTCGAGCACACCTACACCTGGGAAGAAAATGGCGAACAGAAATCCGACACTTTTACGGCTTTTACCTGGGAAAAAACAGACAAGGTGGATGCATTAAAAATTGCCATTGGCCGTTAAAACACACCAGACCCCTACATTTTTTACATCAACCCAATGCCGTAGTGCGAGGCTTCCAGCCCCGCCCGGCGCCTGTATCTTTAGGAGTTATTATGAGCAGTTTTACCGATAACAAGGTCGCTAACATGTCACTGGCCGAATGGGGCCGCAAGGAAATCACCATTGCCGAAGGCGAAATGCCGGCCCTGATGGCCCTGCGTCGCAAGTACAAGGCCGATCAGCCTTTGGCTGGAGCGAAGATCATGGGCTGTATTCACATGACCATTCAAACCGCCGTGCTGATCGAAACGCTGGTAGAGTTGGGCGCCGAAGTGCGCTGGTCATCGTGCAATATCTTTTCCACCCAGGATCACGCTGCCGCCGCCATGGCTGCCGCCGGTATTCCCGTATTTGCCTGGAAAGGTCAAACCGAAGACGAGTTCTGGTGGTGCATTGAACAAACACTGTTGTCGGAAAAAAACGGCAGCGAGCTGTGGAACGCCAATATGATTCTGGATGACGGCGGCGATCTGACCCAACTGTGCCACGAAAAATACCCGCAGCTGCTTGATCGCATTCACGGTATCAGTGAAGAAACCACCACTGGCGTCCATCGCTTGCTGGAGATGCTGGAAAAGGGCGAACTGAAAGTTCCGGCCATCAATGTCAACGACGCCGTCACCAAGTCCAAAAATGACAATAAGTACGGCTGCCGCCACTCATTGAACGACGCCATTAAACGCGGCACTGACCACCTGTTGTCCGGCAAGAAAGCGCTGGTGATTGGTTACGGCGATGTAGGCAAGGGCTCTGCAGCTTCACTGCGGCAGGAAGGCATGATTGTCAAGGTGACCGAAATCGATCCTATCTGCGCCATGCAAGCCTGCATGGATGGCTACGAGGTAGTCTCCCCCTACAACAACGGCATCAACACCGGTGAAGTCGCCGACATTAATATCGCCGTGCTGGGCACCACGGATCTGTTGGTTACCACCACCGGCAACATCAATGTGTGTGACGCCGCCATGCTGACAACCCTTAAACGCGGAGCCGTAGTGTGTAACATCGGTCACTTCGATAATGAAATTGATACCGCCTATTTGCGCGACCAATACGAGTGGGACGAAATCAAACCTCAAGTGCACAAGATCTACCGGAACAAAGCCACCGATGACCACCTGATTTTGTTGTCCGAAGGCCGCCTGGTGAATCTCGGTAACGCCACCGGCCACCCGTCGCGCATCATGGACGGTTCATTTGCCAACCAGGTTTTGGCTCAAATCTATTTATGGGAGAAAAAGTTTGCCGATCTTCCCGCAGCCCAGAAAACTGAAAACCTCTATGTGAAGGTATTACCCAAGAAGCTGGACGAAGAGGTAGCTAAAGATATGGTTGAAGGTTTTGGCGGCATAATCACCAAGCTGACCAAGGATCAGGCAGATTATATCCATGTGGACGTTAATGGGCCCTTTAAACCAGAAGCCTACAAGTACTAAAACTGCATTCAGTACTGGTCCACTTAAGGGCCGGCCAAACCACCCCGATGCAGGCATTCTCAACATGGGAACGCGGGAGCCAGCACCGTACTTGGCCTGCAAAGGAATTTAACGTTAATTGACATTTCTCAATTTTCACCACTTGACGCCCATAAAGATATATTGATAGTACTTTTATAGCTTGGTAATTTGGGGTCAGGGTAAAAAATAAACTAGTTGGTACGGAAGCTTTATTGATCTGGATCATTTAAGGATCAAATTTCCAAACGCTCGGTGAGAACTCAATAAAAAAACCCGAATTTTGGAGGACTTATGTCCACATTCAAGCAGCACCCATTGTATATAGCAGTATTGGTTAGCAGTCTCACTCCACCAGTGTGGGCAGCCTCTGAACAGGCACAGCCACTCTTGGAAGAAGTTATAGTAACCGCCCGGAAACGGGAAGAAACCCTGCAGGATATTCCTCTCGCCATTAACGCCTTCACAGCCAAGGACATTGAACGATCCGGCATGCAAGACATGCGGGACATTGTTCGAAAATCTCCGGGGCTGGTTTACGATTCATCAGGCACCATGGCCACAGGTAATATCAGTATCCGTGGCATGAGCCAGCCCGGCTTGATCGGTGACGATACCAACGTCGCTGTATTTGTTGACGGCGTCTACGCCTCAGGCCGAGCGGCTTCCTTTATACCCATGATGGGACTGGAACGTGTCGAGGTCGTGCGCGGTCCGCAGTCAGCGATCTATGGACGTAACGCTTTCTCTGGAGCGATGAATTACATTACCGCCAAACCCGGTGATGAATTCGAAGCGCAGGTTGAAGTTACCGGTGGTACCGACGGCCAGCGTGGCATCAAGGGTCGAGTAGAAGTGCCCGTACATAAAACATTGGCGTTTAGCCTCGATTTGGAAAATACCGAAACCGGCTCCACCTTTAAGCAAGACGACACCTATATGGGGGCCATCGATAATGAATCACAACGCTTACGCGTGGTGTTCACTCCCATCGACAGCCTGGAATTCGATTTTTCAGCCACGCATATTGATATGCAGGAACATCACAATGCCGGCTATGAGATCACCTCCAATGCCGAGCATGAAGCCGCAATCAATACTGCCGTCACCGGTGGCGCACCCTTCCTGATTCCTGGCCTGCACTATACCCCCGGCTTAAATACCCTGACCCCTCTGGGCATGGCCGCCGTGACCGGTCCCGCCACTGCCTATTACGGTGAAATCGAAGCCGAAGATCCGGATGGTTTTGTGGACGGAGCCTTCGGCGTGACCAACAAGTCAGACCGCTATAATCTGTCCGTTAATTGGTATCACGACGATTTCACCATCAGTTCCATCACGGCGAACTCGGAGACTGAAACCCGTTCACTGCAAGGCTATGCCAACGCCTACAATGGTCAAACGATGGTGTTCGCTCCAGTCATCGCAGTGAACACCGGCTTTGGCCCTGTGACACCCACCACACTGATGCCTAACTACGTCACGACCCTGAATCTGGGGGGTGCCAGTGCGTATATCCTTAACGTAGACGCCTACAATTACGGCGGCCAGCCCAACGATGATCGGGAAGAGTTCAGCCAGGAGCTGCGCATCCAGTCCTCGGGCTCAGGCCCCTGGGAGTGGAGCGCTGGCTTGCTGTATGCTGACATCGAGCTTGATCAGTGGCTGACTTCCAGTGCCATCCCGGCCAGCGGTAGTGTCTACGGAGACGATATCAACGCAGCCACTATTGCCTCATCCATTCTTTCCGTTGACGCTAATGGTGATCCGCAGAAAATTACCCAGACCAACCACAACACTAAAATCCAATCCGCTTTCTTCTCACTGGCGTACGATTTCACCGATAAGCTCAATGTCGGTATTGAAGCCCGCTACACCAAGGAAGAAAAAGAAGCCGATAACGTATTGCACTTCACCGGCGCACAAGGTCTGAAAGAAGGAAGCTGGGATTGGGTTTCTCCACGCCTGATTGCCACCTACGAGTACGACGACTTCACCACCTTTTATTTGAATATCGCCAAGGGCACCAAATCCGGGGGTATCAACGGCGGTACCCCTATTGCCTCTGAACTTACCTACGAACCAGAGACCAACATTACCTATGAGTTCGGCGCCAAACGCACTGTACTCAATGGTCGCGGTTATATGAATATTGCTGCCTACAAGATCGACTGGGAGGATCAGCAATTGCGCCAGTTTTCCCAGTACACCACCGGGGCGACTATTCCATCGGCAATTGTAACCAACCTGGGTGAAGTGGAAATCAAAGGTATCGAAATTGAAACGGCTTTCCAGATCAGCGATGCCTGGACCTTTAGAGCCGCTTACACGTTTAACGATACCGAAGTAAAGAAAGGCTTCCAGAGCGCGACTTTTGGCTATGTTGACTATGAAGAAATGGGTCTCAATGCAACCAATTATCCCTATTGCTTCAATGTCGCCGGTGGTGATTGCGTGGTCATGAATAACCTGCAGGTGTCTGATGGCGACCTGTCCGGTAAGGAAATGGTCAACAATTACCGCAATACTTTCAATACTGGTTTCCGATACAGCAAACAACTGTCCTTTGGCGCTGAGCTCTATGCTGACCTCAGTGCAGTATGGCGGGACAAGCGTTACATCAATACCGTCAATACCCTTTCGATAGAGGATCACTGGGATGTGAATTTCCTCGCAGGTCTGGAAGCTGAACACTGGTACGGCAAGTTGACTATCACCAACCTGCTGGATGATGACACGCCTACCACCTCCTTCCGCCCATATCTCTGGACGCAAGAACAGCAACCAACCATTGTTAACCGCATGGGTCGCATGACATCCCTGACCGTAGGTTATCGTTTCTAAACTAACGGTGGTGAATACCGTCCTGTCAGGACGGTATTCACCACACTATCCTAATAATTTATTTCTCATCTTTAATAGCCTTTTTTCAACAGAAATATTTCAAAAAAATCGCGCTTTTCGCTCTTCACTTTTTACAGAAAAGCTATATCTCTGCATCGATAAACCCAGAATATGTTGCACTTTTTATTGTTCATTTACGCTTTTATTCATGCTGGATTACTAGTCTGGATCCTGTCTGCGAAATCAAATCAAGGGACACATCGGCAGGGCTGGCGAATTGCCTTTTTGTGTGCCCTGCTGTTCGGCATGTGTTATGACAACATGATCACGGCTATGGGCAATCTTTATTTCAATCAAGACTGGTACCCATCAGCGAATGTACCACGGTTTATATTGCACGCTATGGTACTGCCGTTTCTGCCGCTGTTTGCCCTTTCTTTGCTACGGGCCACGACAGTAGGGTTATTTCGCCAGCGTCTAGTGCAAAGGGCGTTAATGCTCTTTACTGGCGCCGCTATAATGTTCGGTTTATACCATGAGGTCGTGTTACTGGAGTTGGGCGACAAATCAGCCCTTGGGGTACATAAACTCGGCAATCTATCTTCTGCGCCCCCGTGGGCGACGATTCTCTCCAATCTGGTGTTTTTGCCTTTGGCCTGGGTGTATTGGAGGACCACCGGCTGGCCTTGGATGTTACTGGGAGGGGTATTCATCTTTATCGTCAATGGTGCCAGTGCGGCACAACCCTGGGGATTTCTCGCCGGCAATTTTGCCGAAGTGGTGTTTATTATCAGCTTGATACTGACTGAGCGCCGCCAACAGATTTACAGCCAACAGGATGTGTCGCAGGAAACCAGCACTGCTTGAAGGTAACACAGTGCTGTGATCTAGCAAGTTTATCGAAACGTCTGGAGACAGACTATTGAGATAAAATGATGTGGTGTTGTTCGGCGCTTAGCCGTGGCCCAAATTGGGAGACCACGACACCCGCAGCTTTATTGGCAAGTTCAGCCGCCTGTTCAAAACAGTAACCGTGGGTGATGGCATAGAGAAACGCTCCAGCAAACATATCCCCCGCACCGTTAGTGTCGATGGCTTTTACCGTGGTAGAGGGAACGATCATTGTGCGCTTACCATCGTGCACCAAAGCCCCATTGGCGCCCAGAGTTATCGCAAACGTACGGGCATAACGTTTTAGCTGATCAATCGCGTCTTCCAGCGCCTCAACGCCGGTAAAGCTGAGAGCTTCATCCTTATTGCAAAATAACAGATCAATGCGATTACCAATCATCTCCAGCAAACCATCGCGGAAAAACTGAACAATGCCCGGGTCTGATAAGCTGATGGCGACTTTGACTGCGGACGCTTCTGCCAACTGTCGCGCCCGAATGGCCGCGGCACGTCCAGTGTCGGAGGTCACCAGGTAACCTTCGAGATACAGATACTCGGACACAGCTATGGCATCTTCATGTAATTCGGCCACCGAAAGTGTTTCACTGATGCCCAGGTAAGTATTCATGGTACGTTCAGCATCGGGAGTAATCATAACCAGACACTTACCGGTGTCACCGGCTTGCCGGTGGAGCTCACGATGATAATCAACCCCGGCGTTGTTGAGATCCTGCAAGTAGAAATCGCCATTTTCGTCGGCTGCGACTTTACAGCTGTAAAAAGACTTTGCGCCAAAATAGCTGGCGGCAATAATGGTGTTGGCTGCGGAACCACCGCTGGCACGTTTGGAAGCGACCAGGTGACCATTCAAATGGGCAATCAGCTCTTGTTGACGCGAACTGTCAACTAACGTCATCAAGCCTTTTTCAATATTCAAGCTGCTAAGATCCTGATCCGACACTTCGATTTCAGTGTCCACCAGGGCAGCACCCAGACCATAAATGTGATATTTAGCCATGTAGTTTGCCTTTCCTATTGCGTTATCCATGCCAGTGTTATCCATGCCAAACGGGATGATCCACCGTCAGCAATTTCAGATACAGATGCCCCGCAAAGCGCTCAGGCACATCCAGTGGAGTTTCCAACACAGGCAATTGCCAACTCCCGGCGTTGAGGCCCACTCCCAAATCAATCCCGGTGCGCAACCATTCCGGTCCAGAAGGAGCCACTTTAGCCTCACAAGCGGGTAAGGGCTGGTCTTTGAGCATTCGTAATTGCAAGGCGTGTAAACCCAGCTCGGTCACATCCTTGTCCAAATTCGTCAGAGACCGGGTAGATTTAAATTTAACCCAGAGTTCGCCATTCGGCTCGCCCTGTTCATTTAGGCATTGCATGGCGTGCAGCACCAGTGTGCTATCCATCCGCAGAGGCTTACTAAGAATGAACGCCGTAAAGCTGTCTGCCGCATGCTCGGGAATCGGAGTTTGTTGTTTAAAGTGTTGGTCCAACTGATCCAGCACCTTGAAATCGACGTGGTCACGATAGAGCTGAACCTGAATGTCATGAGGAGCCATAGCGGCTCCCTCGACTATATCCAGCTGCAATACACTGACGCAATCACGCAATTGATCGCCGTAATTCACAATGCCTCCACTTATCCAAACTGATTGCGGAGAGAGTCCGCAGCCAGGCACATGGACTTGATTTTACGGAAGGCAAAGTCACGATCCAGAAACCACATACCACAATCGGGTGCCAAACTGATGCGCTCCTTAGGCACGACGTCCATGGCATCCATAATCAGCTTGCGAATATTTTCGATTTCTTCCACTTCACCCTGAGGATCCAGATTCAACACACCAATCGCCACCAGCTTGTCACCCACCGAGGTTAGAAAATCCGGTGTGTGACCCGGTTGCGCGTATTCGGTATGGATTGCATCAATGTTGGATTCGGCAATCAGCGATACGGCTTTCGGGTAAATGGGGGAAGGTTCTTTGAGGGCAATATTTTTCGAATAACCATAGCAAACGTGCACCTGAGTCAGGCAGTCAACGCCGTGGATCATACGGTTGATCGCTTCAACGGCAAAATCCTGACACTGACTGTAGCGGAAGTGCACTTCAGGTTCATCGATTTGAATCAGGTCCACACCAGCCGCAGCCAGAGCTTTTAATTCGTGATTCAGTGCATCAGCAATGGCAAAACACAGTTCGGCGTGGTTGGCGTAGACGCCAGTGTCCACCAGACGATAGGACAATGTCACCGGTCCAATCACAGTAATTTTACTGCGCTGATTTGCATAGCGTTTAAGGAATGGGATATCACTCACCACCATGGGTCCTGGCCACTGAATTTTTTCCCGAACGGCCGGGAAAAGCACTTTCATAGGCTCTTTGGGTTTTTCGTCTTTGGCCAGATCGGCACCCACGTTGGTGGCCTTCTGCTTCATCTTCAGGTATTCGGTGATATCGTTGTGAAAGTTGGTAAATTCTTCCGGTTGTTCCTGGTCAATGCCCGATAAATTGTAAAAATGACCACTAAACGTTTGGCGACGTACTTCGCCGTCGGTAGCAAATGTCATTCCTGCCAGATTCTGATCGTAAATGGCCAGGCGAACTGCGTCATCAATGGCATCTTGTAATAACGGTTGCTCAACGTTCCACCAGGTACCTTCTTTCTGGTAGACCTTCTCGTGATTCGCCAGCCACTTCGGCTTGACGTAACTGCCCACCAACTGGGTAGGAAACAGGTCAGTATTCCACATGTTTCAATTCCTCGATTTTTATTATCCTAAAAGTTCACTATCCACATTTAACCGGCCACACTGACGAAGCGATTGTGCTCTTCAATATCGGGCAATTCGTCAACGGCTACCCCACGCCACTTGTCACCCTCTTCCGGCAGCATCACCGGAATGCCCTCCACGATGGGGTATTGACGCTCACAGTCCTGGCAAGCTAACCAATCGGTTTTGACCAACCGTAATGTTCCTTTCTCTTGCGCTGCACAATGGGGGCAATGCAAAATGTCAGTGTAATCTTGTGTGCTCATAAGTTTTATCCCGCAATGAGTTGAATAATCAGACCTCAAGTCTGAGCTTGAATTGAATTAAGTATGTCTTGCTCAGGCTGAGCAGCATTCTGCAAACCTTCGATGGTAACGTTACGCACGACCAGATAGCTCATCACTACCATCAATGCTTGCAAAATAAATATCAGAGCGAAGGCAACATTGGCTGAGAACCAGGCGCTCTCTACCAGCAGGGTGTAAAGAACACCGCTGACCGTGAATGACAGAAACAAACCAATCACTTGTGCCAGACTCCACAGGCCAAGGTATTTACTCTCTTGACCTTCAACTGTCATATCCGCCATAAAGCTGATGGATGGAAAGACCAGCAGACCCAGAGAGAATGCACTAAAGCAATAGAACGCATTGAACAAAGTCAGATTCTGCAGCCATGATGCCCAGGCAAGTAAAGCAAATCCCATAATCGACAGAAGGGCGCCCACCACCATTAAACGTTTTCCAAAATCAAATGGCAGGGTTTTTTCATTTTCGGTGGACTCACCTGCAGCTTGCTTGGCGGCAATGCGTTTTTTTGCTGTAACACCAACAAAAATACCGCACGCTGCCATACCCAGCGTTTGAATACCATTGTAGAAACGCTGGTAGATAGTGGATTCCCCTGCAGCCAGGCCAAACAGGTCATCTGCCCACAACTCCTGCAGCATGTCTTGCAAAAATACCGACAGCAAAGAAAAAATAATGAAGACAAAAAATAAAAATGCATGACGGTTATAACCCAGTACCGCCATGGATTCTTTCATAGGATCCAACAGTTTAACCGGTTTTGGCGGGTTATTTTTAAGTGTCTGAAGCTGCTCGGCATTTAATGGTGTTTCCAGCTTGAACAGCCCCAGAAAGGTGATACTCAACATAACGAAGGGGGTCAGATTATACAGATCCTGCATCGCCTCCAGACTGTACTCGGGCATCAATAAGCCAAACACCCAGGCCCAGCCTGCCATGGCCAATGCCTGTACAGTCCAGGTCAAGGTGACCACTCGCGAACGGCTTTCCTTGGTGGTGACATCGTTCAACAGATCCAGAAATACGTTCGCCTGCATGGCAATACAGAGGCCAAAGGCACAGAACAGCAACAGGCAATAAACATAAGCCAGTGTGCTGCCTGCCTGCATATCCACCAGCACCGCTGGCATCAATGGAAAGGCACAACCTCCCAATAGGGTACCCAGTAACATGTACGGCGTACGGCGATAACCGAAAATCGGCCAGCGCTCGCACATGCGGCCAATCACCGGCTGCAAGGGACCAAAAAGGGTGTAGACACCGATCAATACAGAAATAATTGCTGCGGGTAAACCCATCTCAATAATTGCCACCCGGTTAAAGCTGGTGACTACCATGCAAAAGCTCCAGGCTATGGCGATCTTTTGCAGCGTAAATTGCAGTTTTGCCTGACCTTCACTGACTTTCATTATTCATCTCCTGAGTAGTTCAGTAACCGTGACTTATCCGAGATCAGCAGCCATAGCGTTGCTGAGACCGTCTTTACTGATCGCTTTGTGGAAACTGTCGACTTTCACTTGCCACAAGAACACAAGGCTGAGTAAACTGATGCCGCCTTCCAGCACAAAAATCCATGCAAAGCCTTCGCTGGCTGCGAACCATCCACTTTCAATTAAAGTGGTCACCAGTTGTCCTCCCGCTATGGAAGCGAGACCACTGGCAAAAGCAATGGCCAACCCCCACAAACCTATATACGCACCGCGCTCATTATCAGTGGTGAACTCCATCATGCTGGTCAAGGTGCCAACCAGCGCAAAACCATTAAAGAACCCCATTGCCACAAGGGACATGTGCACAATAGACGGCGAAGCCTCGTAAGCACCATAAGCCAGGCAGAACATGGACAGTCCGATGCCGCTGATACCAAAGCTGATGGCGGCGATCTTAGAAATACCCCCTTTAAACACCAGAAAGCCCATCATGAACATACCCACTATGGCACCACCACCCCATATCTGTTGGAAGCGACCGGTTTCGCCCACGGTCATGCTCAAGACTTCGGCACCGAACACTTCCAAAATATTGTCTTGCAGGCTATAACCAAACATGAACAGGAAGATAAACAGAAAAAAGTTGCGCACAGTACTGTTGCGCACGACATCGACCGCAAACTCTTTTAACGAAGCATGCTCTTCTGCTTCCAGCTTTCCGCCTGCGGCAATATTTTCACCGGGTTTGACTCTGGGCTCTACACCAATAACACCGAGTAAAGTAACAATACCGACAATCGGAATGGACAGCAGATAAAGAGAGCGCATCGTGTCTTCGTTATATTCCGGCATGTACCCCCGAATGAACTGCAAAGACAGAATCATGCCCAGAATTAACATGGTCCAGATCAGTGCCGTTACCAGCCCACGGCTGCGTTCTGGTATAACTTCTGCCACTAAAGCCAAATGATTCGCTCCAGCCATTGCAAAACCAATCCCAAAAAACACTAATACGATAAATGCGATGATGTAAGTGGCATAAGGGAAGCTGAGAAAGTAAAACTCATCCGGTGTCTGTGACATGGGCACAACAATGTAGGGCAACGCAGCCACTGCAACGGCTGAGATCAACATCCCAATCAACACATAGGGAGTACGGTGTAGCCCAAATATCGGTACCCGATCAGCAATACGTCCATAAATTACCTGGAACGGTGACAGGAAGTGATACAATCCGAGCAAGGTTGTAATCACAACTGCGGTAATCCCCAACTCATAAATAGCAATACGGTTGAAGTTACTGGTCAAGAGGGCAAACAACCAACCGGCTGCTGCCCTGGGCAATGTTAACTGAAACGCTCTGACGAACAGTATCAACTTGTCCATATGATGTACCTTCTGCAATTAGAGAGAAACGAGCGCGTTAACCTTTCTGTCCAATGCCAGAAATGGGGTAGACATGGAATTCCCACTTAACATCTTCCACCGCGTCCAGATCTGCAATATTTTCTTGCGCCCACGGACGTAACTTGGCCATCAACTCATCAATCACTTCTCGGCTCAAACTCCAGGTCTCGTTATGAACACCGTCTTCCATACGCTGCAGGATCTCATTAGCCGACACCTTCTCAATCCAGGAGCTTGCTACTACTGGGCGCGTCATCGACCCACCCATCTCCTGGATTTTCTGGAACAGCGCAGGTCCGGCCGCATCAGTAGGTTTCATTTCCGGCGCGATATCCACGGTAAAGTAGCGGGACATACTGCGTAAAATACCGGCACAAGACTCTTCGTCCAGTACATCACGACCAATGAGGAACAACCCCTCTGGCTTCAATACTCGAGCTGCTTCATTTAAGGCATCACGCCACATTTCAATCTGGTGCAAGACGTTGGTGGTGATGACCGCATCAAATGTATTACTGGCAAACGGGGTTTGCAGAACCGTTCCTACAGCCTGGCGCGCAACGATATGGCGATCTTCTGCGAGCTTTTTCGATGCTTTGAGCATGTGGTGTTCAATGTCCACAGCAATCATATTGGTGTGCGCAGCAATGGGTACCGAGATACGCCCCGCGCCACCGCCAAAATCCATCATTGTGGCACCCTCACCGACCAGCTCACTGATGGATTTGCCCAGAGTCTGGGCTGCGTCTAAAGGAATGTTGTTGATGTCGTTGTAGATAGCAGCCACTTCGACGTAGGACATTTCGTTATATGCTTTGCTCATTACCTGCTCCTGGCCATGTTTCAATGTGATGACTAAACCTTACCCCAAAAGCATCCGAACCTATATTGAAATATTTTGATATAGAGTCAATTATTGACAATAATCAATCAGCGGCTGGTATACATTCGGCCTCATATTCGGCGAACAAATCACGCTTGTTAAACGCCGCGGTCAGAAAGCGACGAAACGCTTTTCCTGTCGTTAACCAGGCCACCGTATCGCCTGACTTTTTACTGGCGAGTACCCCGTCGACAAGAAACGGCGTTACGGTTTCAACCTTGTCGCCGAGGATATTGAGAATTTTTTTGGTCTTTTGCCACTCAGGCGAGGCCAGGTCATAGTCCCCGACCAACAGATCGGTCACCACAATCCCCGGGCTCAATCGACTCACCTGCACATTGGTGTTTTTAACTTCTTTCTGCAGTGCAAGGTTGACATAATGCACGGCTCGCTTGGTTGCCCCATAGGGCACCATGCCAATACTCATCTGGCCCGTGCTGCCGAAGCCCTCCATGTTCCACATATGACCAAAACCCTGGGCCTTCATTGCCGCCAGCACGACCTTATTAGCCAGCAACAAGCCACCCAAATTGGTATTAACAATTCGCATCAAATCGTCGGGGCTCTGCTCATCAAGAGGTTTTCGTTCAATACTGATTCCGGCGTTATTGATCCAGATATCCACCATCCCAAACGTTTGCCGGGCATGGTCCCAGAGACCTTGCAGGTCTTCAACGCAGGTAATCTCGCAGGACTTACCGGTGACCTTGTCTTTTCCGTAGGTTGATCTCAATTGCTCACAGACTTCATCCACCGCAGCCTGGCTGCGCCCACTGAGAGTTACGTGACAACCACGCTTGAGAAAGTTTTCCGCCAATCCTTTACCAATCCCCCGGGTACTTCCGGTAATCACAACTGATTTCACTGTTCAAGCCTCCAATTAAGTGTCTAGGGTTGTTATTTCGGCCAGCCATAACCACTGACGTACATAACCAGTGAACTAGCTTTTCACGATTTGCTCTTGCCAAATGTCAAATTTGGCCCACAATATTTGCTTTAAACCGGCAAAAAAAAACGCGTTCAAAGAACGCGTTTTTCGATTTAACCATTAGCGGCTGAAATCAGTCGCTGACCGCCTCTCCGGCCGCTTTGCTTGCAGCAATCACATCGTGCTCTGACCCCGGCTGGGTATCGGTAATTTTTACCGGTTGTACAATCGGTGCGACCGATGGCATGGCATCAAACACCCATCCCTCGCCTTTTTCCAGGGCCTCACGCCGTTCCGGGCAAGGTACCGTGAGCACCTTTCGGCCCTGATAACGATCACGGGCATCGGTATCAATTAACCACCCCTTTTCTTCTATCAGCTTGCGACGTGCATTACGGAAGGTAAACATAAATCGATCGGATTTCACCGACAGCTCATTCACCAGTGTTTCCGGAAGGTAATAAGGGCTGGATTCATTCACAATCGCCGCATCTTCCAGCAAGACTTTCTTCAAACGTTTGACCGAGCCCTTATCAAATATTTTCTGTTTAAAGAAACTTCGCAACTGTATAGCAAAGGTACGAGTGGTGTGTTCGTCCACCGGTGTGTTGGCATCAAACATTAGAATATGCCAACCCGGCTTGAGATCGATCTGAATACGAACCGTCATGCCCGGCAAATACCAGACAGGGTGGACCCGCGTTTCCTGTTTGTCTTTACGAATGCTCTTGCGCCAGTTGAACAAGCCACCGTTCAACTCCGGTGGGTACATAACGTTACTGGATGAGGCCCACCACTCGTGACGTTCAATTTTTTCAATAAAGTTTTGATCTGCGGCATCCGGATAGCCAAACTCAGGATGTACGAAAGATGCGTGGGCAATATCAATGCCATTTTCGACCACCCTTGCGGCCTCTGCTTTCCAAACGTATTCCGAATCCACAGCTCGCCATTCGGGATCATCAAACTCGGGGAATGGCGGTATCGGGTAGCGCTCTTCTTCGGGCAGATCCCCCATGAAGATCCACACCATGCCATAATGCTCTTCGACCGGATAAGAATCGATTTTAAAACGCTCGGGTATCTTGAAATCGGGACCTTCGGACGGAATTTTCTTGCACTTACCACCGTCTCCATATTCCCACCCATGGTAAGGACATACCACACAATCCCGCTTTTCATTGACCCAGCCACCGGAAAGTGAACCACCGCGGTGCAAACACACATCCGCCAGACATTTCACCTTACCTTCGGCATCACGAAATAACACCAGATTTTGCCCCAGGATCTTGGTTTTCACGGGCTTGTCTTTAACGTTTCTGGACCACTCGCCCACATACCACAGATTCATTAACACGGGTTTTTCCTCCCCAGACGGTTACGCATTTATCCACACGATTTATGTGTTTTCTTAGTGCTACTGTAAAACCCAGCCAGCTAAAGCATCTTGACAATTATCAATAAGTTCAAGTAAGGGTTTTCTCAGAGCGCCACCCACCCGAAAGGGATGATAATTTCTCCTGGGTGGGTGATTTGCTACTGCACTGTCTATTTACGTTCAATGTCTTAAATTTGTTCAGTTATAACAAAAAAGTCGAGACAATAGTCGAGAAATCGTCATTCTCAGGCTTTGGGTTAAAGCCTCAAGGCAGATGGGAAAGATTTTGAATAAAGATGACCCATAGACCGCCAAGTCACGCTAAAAACAGGCAAAATACGCAAATAAATTCACACCATCGCCGGCCCCAGAGCCGTACATAAAACAGCCGCTCTGGCTGAGTTTCAACCCCTGCCAGTCAGCTCGATCATTCCCTCGATTTTCCTTAATGATCTAAATAGACAAGCGTCAGCCGATTGGGCTAAGCTCAGCCTATCATTGACGGTACGAATAGATGCTTGAAACAGAAATACACCGACCTGTAGAAACTTTTTTCCACTCACGCTTTTTTCGGGGCATCAGTGCAGACGAGCTTCAGCCCCTGGCAAATATCTGCAAGCGAAAACAAGTTCCCGCCGGCACATGTCTGGTTCGTCAGCACAGCCCAGCCAGCCAGGTTTACTCCGTCATCAGTGGCGCCCTCATGCTGGAACGAAGCTCGAGAAACGGTAAACGGCAAGTGATCGGTTTTTCCTTTCCCGGTGACTTGATTGGCATAACCAGCAATCAGGAATTCGAATACAGCGTGATTGCCCTGAAAGAAAGTCATCTGCAAGTATTCCCCCACCGTGAATTCCTTGACATTATCGACAACAACAGCAACTTTAAAAGTCGCGTCCGAGTAACAGGCTGTAATATTCTTGCCCATACCCTTGATCAACTATTTGCACTGGGGCAGAAAAAAGCCCATGAGCGACTTTGTTTTCTCTTGCAACAAATTAGCCTGCGACAGCCGGGTTCCAACCCCGATGTCATTGATCTGATCATGAATCGGCAGGATATTGCCGATTACCTGGGCTTAACGATTGAAACCGTCAGCCGGGCCTTCACCAAGCTCAAAAACAGTAACATTATCCACATCGAATCGGCCCACAAAGTCAGGGTAATTGACCGTCTGATACTGGAAGAGCTGGCCA
This sequence comes from Pseudomaricurvus hydrocarbonicus, assembly GCF_011602365.1. GTDB lineage: Bacteria > Pseudomonadota > Gammaproteobacteria > Pseudomonadales > Cellvibrionaceae > Pseudomaricurvus > Pseudomaricurvus hydrocarbonicus. The sequence goes on along the minus strand of NZ_JAAONZ010000015.1, from coordinate 94,491 downwards.
GCGCACACTAGCCCTTCCCGGTTCCCTCGTCCGACCCACCTCGAAGGCGGGCATACAGGGCGAGCAGACCCCAGGCCAACAGGGCAACCAACAGCACCAGCCCATATTCCCCCATAGGGATCCGCAACGGTATCACCCAGGTAATCGTACCCTGCACGATCAGAGCCGTAATCACTCCCAGATAGAGCATGATGATCGCAGTGACGACCCGCCGGGACAAACCCAAGCCGTGTATCTGAGTGACAACCAGCAAGGTAAAAAAGCCGGTAAAAAACATCGCCACCGCCGTCATACCCTGTGCCGGCGACTGAAATGCCACCACGGTACCGTGCACCAGAACATAGACTTCCAGAAAAAATGTCCAGTAGCGATTGCGGTGAGATTGGGTAAACATCAGACTGCCCTGCAGCAAAAGTGCAAACAGATAAAAGAAGCCCAACAAATGACCTTCGGTCAGCTCAATCGGGTGGTACCAGAAAGTATAGAGAATCGCCCAGGAAAAGTAATAACCGTGATAGCGTCGAAAGCAAGTGACCACCATTTGCTTAATCGGCATGCGCTTGCCAAACAGCAGCCCTCGGCGAGGGTTTTCCATGATCATAATAACGACGAGCATGAAAATCACCGCAAATTGCGATGACCAGACCGACACCGTCTGCGCCAGACCGTCATAAAAAAACTTGGTTTGCACAATGTGAAGGCCGATGAAGGCGGCGTTCCCCGCCAGAGCCAGCACATTGATGCGGTTCAGCCCCGAAGTATATGCGATGGCTCCCTGAGCTTTCAGCTGTCGAGCCCGGTAAATGATCCACCAGTGAAAAACTTGATGAGCAATATAGCCACCCCAGGCGGTATAAAAACCCCATGTCGTAGACTCGGGTAATTGCCAGAAATACCAACTCTTGCCCTGATCTGACAGAAACTCAATATGGTCACTGTAGGGTCCAAACCCTATGGCTAACCCCAACAAAGCCAGACAACCTAACAGCCCCCAGCGAAGCTGGAAGGGATACTGTTTGTTGTGTGCCAAGCTTGCATTGAGCTTCATTTAAACACCTTGATTATTGTCTGGATTTCTCGTTCATGGTATTTACTCAGAACACTGCCAGTTTGCCTCTGACGCCCGGTCTTCAAGCGGTGTCACAATGGCATTCAGTGCTTTTTTACTACCCGTTTTACCAATCCTGGCTGACCTTTCACATATACGGCTACAGCAAAGGATTTAGATCATGGAATTCATTTTTTTTAACAATTTCGCTCCGCCGGGTGCGGGATACTGTAAATAAGAGCTTCTGTAAATAAGAGATGCTGTAATAAGCGCTCCTTTAAATAAGAAATTTTTTACAGAAGAGACCCTCTACACCAGAAATATTCCCAGATCGTCAGATTGCTCTATATCAAAGGGATTAGGGGCACATAACTCTGCTGCCAGCAACGAAGCACGCCGTCTTGCTGCCTCAGTACTCGACAAAGAGGTTACACAGTCGCCGGCAACCGGTTCAAGCCGTGCCAGCAGGGTCGATGCGGATTGGCGGGTGCTGGATACCCGTTGACCTTCGGCCGAGGCGATCAGGCCACAAACAGGTTCACTGTCACGGCTGCACATGATCACGCTGATACGGTGCTCCGCTGCCCGAGATAAAAATCCGCTGCGGAGTTCCCAGTCCTCCTGACAATTACAGGTTATCAGCAACGTCTGTACTCCCCGCTGGGCGGCTAACTTCACCAGCTCCGGATAACAACCGTCATCGCCGGTCAAAACCGCTGTCCGGCCCCAGGGGAGATCGGCAATCATCAGCTTTTCTCCCGCTTGGTGCCAACCGTAACGGGCGCTGAAATGCAATTGGGGCTGAAGAATTTCAATACTCTGCGGGCCAAGCAGTACCCCACAATGCTGTAAGCCGTTGTGACTGGCCATGATCAGACTGGTACAAATGTGGAACTGACGCTGATAACAGAGCTGCAACAACTCTGCTTGCACTTGCCTGGAAAGCTCCAGCGTGTCGGACAAGGGGTAAACACTCGTCGACTCCAGCCAAAATAATTCGGGTAACATCACCAGTCGCACCGTATCCGGTAAACTCGAGATTGCCCTCAAGGCCTGCCGCAAACGACGCTCACCGTCTACCGCATCGACGCTTACCATGGCAATACCGAGATCCTCTGCAGCCAACACCAAGTCACCAGACCGCTGCCCAAACTCATCTGTCGAGGGTAGCGCGATGTCGCCGTACAGTGCTGGCCGGCGATTAAAAAACACATCACTGCCATCCGGCCTCAGTTTACGATCGGCCTCCGCTGGCTCTATCTCTGCCCAGATCACACCTTCCTGCGCATCCAGTGCGTGGGCGAGAACCTGTCCTTTCGGTGAAATAATCTGACTGGCCCGGCATTCCATCAGCTCAGCTTGCGGCTCAGCAGTACCAACCCACGACGTTGCAGTTGGCAATATTGGGTCTTGGAGATGAGTAGCTGCGATCAAAAACACCCTGTTTTCCGCGGATCGAACTGGGTGGTGCAAATGCACGTGCGGCGGTATGGCAGCACCCATTGAGCTGCAGAGAATTTGTGCCCCTTGCAATGCCAGCACCCGCGCAGTGTCAAAGCTGCAAACATCTCCTGCAGCCAACACTCCTATTCGACCCAGCTCAGTGTCCACCACCCGTGGCATCCGCTCTGCAGTCACACAAGGGATTTGTCCCAAATGAACGCGAGACGCGGCCTCAACGTCTGACACACTGTGTTCTCCGGGTCCGAATAACAGCGGTGTCTCTGCCGTGTGCGAATCTTTCAGACGCAAAGTGGCCGCAGTAACTATATAACAGCCATGCTTGCGGGCTTTTGACGCGATGGCCGTTAGCAATGGATCGTCGGGACACAGCGCCATGTCCCAAGCCTCAGTGGAGTCAGCAAATTCCCTGCCAGCCGCATTCAGGTGTGGCAAAACCACCAACTGTGCCTGCCCTTCGACAGCCGCATCAATTAAGCCCAAACAGGTATTCAAATTGTCTACACGATCTGCACTGCTCGTAAACTGAACGGCCGCTACTCGAATCATTGAATGCCACTCTCCTGAAGCACCACAGTGAAGTGCATTGTCACCCCAAAGGGGGAGCACTAGTGACGCCCAGCAAAAGGTCATAGGCGTAGCCGGGTGACAGCAGGTGGCAATAGAATGTGCCTTTGAAACTGTCCGGTACGGGCATCCAGGAATCAGCGGAAACCATCAACGATTTTGCACGAACGTAGGTATTCCCGCTTTGTTCATAGGCAACTTGATATGGCCAGGGCCTCAGATAGAAAGGTCCCAGGCTCACCTCTTCATCGTCAACGAATTGCAATTCCCTGGTCGGTTTTTTGCCTTCACCCGCCAACCGCTGTTTGGCCCGTGAAACAATCTCACGATTCATCGACAAACAGCTGGCGGGTGCAACTGATCGCTGCGTCAATTGAGACATGACATCCGGTGATTTGAATTTACAGGACAGTGATTGATCATGCCCCTGTTCATCGGTAGCAGTGTATTGATGAATCACTAAAGGGTCGGCACTGGGTTTGGATTTAATGAAACTTTTCAGATCATGATGTATTTTATTAACAGGTTCCAGACTGTCGGTGAGCCAAAAATGAAATACATTGACACAATTGCCTTCAGAAGTGCTCGAGGCATTTTCATAGCGCTCTTTGGCCCCATCACAAGCTGATAGCAGTATCAGCAATGCCCCCCAGGATACTGCCTTAAGGTTCGTCTTCATCGTTACTCCCACCAACCTGCATGATTATCAATAAAGCCAGCGTTTATCCTACCGCCAAGGCAATTTAAAAATCTTGTCGAACATTCGATAAAGAGGTACAAATTTGACATTTCTCAAATATTCCACAATATGTCACCCGGATAACCTGGACTGGGTGTCTTGTCTACAGCGGATTGTCATGCCGCCATCAAACACCATTGACATTTCTTGAACATAGACCAATTGCCGTTTTTAGCGTTGCTCAAAATAATAGGTTTTCTGTGTCACTGGGTATTGGGCTGGGCAGGCAAAGAAATTCCCGCCCACCCTCACGGCTGCCAAAATTTTAACATTACTCCACCGCCAGGCTGTCACGTACACAATTGATCATTGCCCGCTCCAGCAAAAATTCCTTGGCTTTTACCGGATCCACTGACATTTCCATCAACCATTGTTGACGTTTGGCCTGCACATACGGGTCGGTAGATTCCATCAGTTGTTTATTCTGGATAGTGTGTTCCTGCACAAAACGAACAGCCAGGTCCTTTCGCTGACGGTCATATTGGGTAAATTCTTGCTGATAGTCCGTCCCTTGCCTGGCAATTCGGACCAAACGCTCGGCCAGGTTGAAGGCATCGTGCAAACCACCGTTCATGCCCATGCCACCCAGAGGATTATTGATGTGGCAGGCATCACCCACCAATGCCATACGGCCCTGGTGATAGGTTTCCGCCACCCGCTGATTCACAGCGTATAAGGTTCGATGGCCGATATGGTAATCACTGCCTTGATCGTATATTCGCTTCAAGCGTTCCTGCACAAAGTCATCTGACAGCACATGACGTTCATCGTCATCATTGTTAATGGTGACAGGCACCAGCACTCTCCAAATTTTGTCAGTCCGTAGAATGACACACCACTCATCCGGATCTGAGACATAGTTGACGTAAGAAAAATCATCGAACACTTCTTCAAACGCAAAGCTGGTCGAGACTACCAGAAACTTTTCATCGTAGGTAAAACCCAGAAAGCCGATAGCAGATGACTTGCGAACATTGCTGCGCGCACCATCGGCGCCCACTAAAAAACTACCATGCAATTCCGTTTCCCCGTCGGGTGTTGCCACACGCGCGTTGATGCCGTCTTCATCCTGGCTGAAGCTGAGCAGCTCGTGCTCAAATTTGATTTGCGCGCAGGGGTACTGCTTGAGTTCTTCCACGATAAAATGCGTCAACTCATACTGTTCAAGCTGCAAACGGAAAGGATAACGGGTTTCACCTTCCAGCAACGCCATATCAAATGTGGCCGTCTCGTTCGTGCGCCGATCCCGGTATTGATAGCGATCTGCCTTTAAGCCTTTGGCCAGCATTTTTTCGATCACTTTTGGTTCAAGATCGGCAATCATTTCCAGTGAAGGGGGATGAAACGTCGAGGCCCGCAAGTCAATGGGTAATTGCGCATGCTTCTCCAGTAAAATAACGGGAATATCTTGCTTTGCCAGGTATAACGCCAGCACCGAACCGGAGGGACCCGCACCGGCAATGATGACAGGGTGTTGCAACTTCATAACGTCTTCCTTACTTACTGATTCGTTTCATGCCAATGGCACCGGGAAATTTTTGTGTCAGGACAACAGGGCAAGCACATCTGCCAAACGGGCTACTTCGGCGTATTTCGCGTGCATATCGTGCAGATTTGCCGCATGAGCCTCAAGGTTACGATCGCCGACCGCTTCCTCTACAACCACAACCGGAAAGTCGTACTGCAGCGCATCCACCACCGTGGCTCTGACACACCCACTGGTGGTCAGGCCCGTGACGACCAGCGAATCAACACCGAGCTGCCGCAAGCGCGCCGCCAGGTCGGTTTGATGGAAGCAGCTGGCCCACTGTTTTTCCACCAGCATATCCTGCTCGTGCACGGGTAACCGGGCATCGATTTTGACCCAGTCCGAGTCTGGCGTGAGAACATTCAGTGCCGGAATACGTTGACGAAACACTTTGGCCTGATCGTCGTTATGGTAAACCACCGTGGTAAATACCACCGGCAAGCCTTTGTCGTGAAAGAGTTCCAGCAAGCGTCGATTGGCTTCAACCACATCGGGGCAATCTGTCCCCAAAGGGCACGCAGACGATGTGAATCCCTGCACCATATCGACCAGTAACAGCGCGGGTTTCTGACCGAGCGAAACAGTCTGTCTTGGTAAATCCATAACCTGGTTCCTGCTAATGTGAACGTTGATGATCAGCTGTTTTGCTGCCAAAAACGGGTTAACTGTTGAGCGACTGCGTCAGTGTTCAAGTCACAGACATAGGTTCCCGATTGCGCTGGCAGCTCACCCTTCTGTGGGTGTTTTAACTGCTTCAGCGTGGGTTCCACACTGTCATAAAGCGGATCTTTGCCACCCGCCAGCACCAGGGTAGGGCAAATTATGTTTGCCAATTGCTCGGTGAAGTTATGATCCACCACCGCCTGGTAAGATTGGGGATAGGCCGTGTCGGCACTGAAAGCCAAACACAACTCACGCACACTTAAACTCAAGGGGGCTTGACGATCTTTGTCGCGGATCCTGTGCCACATTGAGATGAGATGCTGACCATCTTCCCGCGGTGGAAACAAACAAGCTCTTTCCACTAAAACCGACTTCAGGTGCTCGTCCAATAATGGCGGTCCGGAAAGTGCCAGGCAGGTCACTTCTTGCGGAAAGGTGGCCGCCCACTCTACGGCGATGGCCGCTCCAGTGTGATGCCCAAACACATAACAGGGACGGGAATCAATCTGGCTTTTGGCGGAATGAAGCACCAGGGTAAGCGCGTTAATGCTGGTGGGGCCTTCAAGCGCATCACTCTGCCCGAACCCCGGAGTATCAAGTGCCAACACCTCGAAGTGCTCGGCCAGGGCCAACATCAGTTGTTCATACATGACCGACGCACTGGGTGATTGGTGCAACAACACCAACAGTGGTAAAGACCGTGTATCGCTGATCTTGCTGTAGCGGTAATGAATTTGCCCTTCACCGACATCCACATAACCGCACCGCAATGATTTTTTGAGCAACCCTGGCATCGTCACACTCCGAGCTCCACACTCACCCACTTCAACTCGGTAAACTCTTCGGTACTGTATTTGCCGCCGCTGCGACCTACACCCGACAGACCATTGCCACCGATGGGGGCCAGGGCATTGCTCTGAAAGGAATGCATCCCGATGTGTACACTGCCGGCGTGAATTTCTTTCGCGGCGCGAAATCCCCACTGGATGTTATGGGTCAGAACCGCCGCCGACAGCCCAAATTCACTGTCATTGGCAACCCTAATGGCCTCGTCGAGATCGTCCACAATTGCCACACTGGTGACCGGACCGAAACTTTCTTCCCGCCAAATACCATGAGCTCTGGGTGGCTCAATGAGTACAGTGGGCGCTATCACCAATCCTTCAACCACATGTCCGCCGGTCAACACTTGGGCACCGGACTCTCGCGCCTGCTGAATGTGGGTGAGCACCTTGTCCACCGCACGCCGGTTGATGAGTGGGCCATAAAGGGTGGCTTCATCCCGCAAATCACCGATGGACAAGGTTTCTGCAACCTGTTTCAGCGCGGCCAGAAATGCCTCACTGATACTGCGCTCCACCACAATTCGGGAGTTGGCCATACAGATCTGACCACCATGGGTAAAAATACCTTGCGCGGCAATCTGCGCGGCCTTGACCGGATCACAGTCTGCCAACACCAATAAGGCACTTTTGCCGCCCAATTCCAGTTGCACTGGCCGCATCTGTTGCATCGCCTGTTGACCAATGGCAATGCCGGTCTGAGTCGACCCCGTCAGGGCAATGCAGTCTATTTGAGCATGGGCCACCAGCGCCGCCCCACATTCCTGGCCAAATCCGGGCAATACGCTAATGGCCATCTCAGGCAGGCCCGCCTCAAGCAGCACCTTGGCAAATTCCAGAGCCACTAACGGCGTTTCTTCCGACGGCTTGATCACGACGCTGTTACCCGCCGCTACAGGAAAAGCCACCATTTTTGCCAACAACGCCAGTGGCGCGTTGTAAGGAGAAACCACAGCGACCACCCCCAACGGTTGGCGAAACACCATGGAAAGCCGTTGCGGGTTGTCATTGGGAAAGGTGTCACCGTACAAGCGGCGCGCTTCTCCAGCAGCGGTGCGCAGTAAATCGACGGTATAAACAATTTCATTGCGGGCCTTGGTGATCGCTGAGCCGCTCTCTTCAATCAGCAATTCAAGAAATCGTGCTTCGCCTTCTGCCGCAACAATGTCAGCCGCTTTAAGTAAAACCGCCTCGCGCGCTTTGGGTGCCAACCCAGACCAAATCCGAAAACCTTCACAGGCCGCTTGCACGGCAAAATCAACGTCCGCTTCACCGGCACGAGCAACCCGAGCGATTGGTTTTTCGGTAACAGGGGATAGTACTTCGAACCATCCATTACCGAGACTTGGCTGTGATTTGCCAGCCAGAATCAGTCCGTATTCATTCATTGTTCGCGTCCCCAACTTACGAAAATTCATCAATATTCACTGACACAAATCCTGAGCCAAGCGTCTTTCCACAGCAATGACAAATCGCAAAATACACCTTCAGTATTCAGCAATCGCCGCTGACAAGTCCCAGGGACGATTGCGCAACAAGTTGGTGTTGCGTGAGACTTCTTTGTTGGCGGCTGCAGAAGGATGCAAGCTGACAGTCATAAACGAGTCAGTTGCAGCTACGGGGCGATATTCCGGCTGACTTAACAGACCATCAAACGGGCGCTCCTGCCAGGGTGTCATGACAGTGAAGTCGTGCTGCAGTACTGCGGCAAACGGATTGCCCAGAGCGCTGCTGGAAGTCGCCACCAACAGATTGATGCGATTTTCCGCCGCTCTCTCCAACAAACCGGTGGACAACTCCCACGATTCAAGTGCCTGCAGGGGAACTGACGCCACTTCCACACCGGCCATGGCCATCAGGCGGAAAGTTTCAGGGTAAATACTGTCGTCGCTTAAGCACAGCCCCAAACGGCCGACTGCCAACTCCACCGTAGAAATGTCGTTGACCAGGGATGACCAGGCGAAGCGTTCACTGTGATGGATTTGCCCCTGCCTGAGGCAGATCCCAGCGGCGCCCATCAAGATCGCCGAGTGTTGCGGCTGGCCCAGCTCATCCGCCAGCACCAGCGAGGTTGACAGATAGAGATCATGAAGCTGTGCCAGACTCTGCAGTTCGGCCAACGCTTCCTGCGAGAACTCCATCGCCGCCCTGGGATCCCTCGCCATACGCTCGGCCGACAACAACGGCGGCAACGCCACCCAGGCGGCATCGGCCAAGCTGCCTGAGGACAGGGCATCGGCCAGCTCCTTTAACATTAATTCGCCGTCACTGGCTGTTGCCAAAATCGCGGCTGGCAGCTGCCCAACCTGAGTCCAGGGTGCTTCAGGTTGATTGACGGGATTCTCAACAATGGGGCGATACAACTCAGGTCGCCGCGCCTTGAACACATCGGTACCGTCGGGCCGGGTTTTGTTGTCAGCCTCGGACAGGTCGATATCGGCATAGATCACCTCTTCCTGATCCAGCGAGGCCCGCGCCAGTACTTCGCCGCTGGGAGCAACAATTTGACTCTCGCCGGCACCACCGAGAAAACGCGGAGGAATCCCGGTAGCTTCACTGATCCCCCCCACCATCTCCTCCGGCACCAGGGGTCCGATTTTATTGGCCGCCACCACAAACACTTTGTTTTCAGCCGCCCGCACCGGGATGTGCAACGAACCTTCGTCACTGGCAAAAGAATTCAGGCTGTTGCACAACAGTTGGGCACCGCGCAATGCCAGACCGCGGGGAGTCTCATTGATCACACCGTCCATACAGGCATAAAAACCCAGCCGACCAAACGGCAATTCAACGATGGGGCCAGGCTCTGTCGCACGATCGAGAAAATCGTTTTCATGACCAATGTAAATTTGTTTGGTGTTGTCGGCCAGCAACTCTCCGGCAGGCGAATACAACAGGCTGCTGCCTGTCGCACGCTGACCAGGCCTTTGCACTGTGCAGTTAACCACCACATAAATACCCAACTCGCGGGCTTTATTCGCTATTGCCTGTAAAAAAGGTCCGTCCAACGCTACTGACACGTCATAACAGTGCTCGGGGCCGTCGTACCAGGACAAATGATTACAAAACTCTGGCAGAACCACCAACTGGGGATCCACCTGACTGGCCTGGTCCAGCATTCGCAAGGTTGTCGACAGATTGTCAGCCACATCGGTGCCAACATGGAATTGGGCTGCCGCCACACGTATCTTGTTATACATCATTGTCCTTAAAACTCATCGGTTATTACTGGATTATTTCACGGTTCGGGCAAACTGGGGATATACCCATTCACACTGGGTTTTATGAATACTCTATAAATTCGAAGTCGAAAACCACATTTGTCAATTCTTTGTGCCGGAAGCGCTTTGCCTTCTGAGGGTGGGCCTTACAATCGAGATCAACAAAGCCCTAGATGGAAGGAACTGAACATGCCCACCCCCCATGCAACCAGCGGACCGATAAACACCGGCAACCGCTTTCTTGGTATCGAACTGAACAGCGGTGTTGCTGGTCGACATATGCTGACCTTCTACTTCGCCTGTCTGTGCAGCATCATGCTGGCGTCTTTTATTCCACAAAGCCAACCGTTTATTCTGACCGAATTTCTCGCCATCCCCGAAAGCCGCCACGGGCTCGTGAGCGGTATGCTGAACTTCTGGGCAGAAATCGTCATCATCCTATCGGTAGCCATTTTTGGCCCGCTGTCGGATCGTTTTGGGCGCAAGCCAGTCACCACACTGGGATTTGCCCTGATGGCAGTTGGCACCTATTTATACCCCAGGGCAGAGAACCTGGACTACCTGCTGGCCTATCGTCTGCTCTACTCCGTCGGCATTGCTGCCGTCACCGCCATGGTGGTCACCATTGTTGCAGATTACGCCAGCGACAAGAGTCGCGGTAAGGCCACCGGTTTGCTGGGCGTGATGAACGGCGTGGGCGCCATGATTGCGGTGTTTGTGCTGCTGAAGCTTCCAGCCCTGTTTCAACAGCAAGGATTGACGGCTCAGGAGGCGGGGTATAAAACCTACGACCTGGTGGCGGTCATCATTCTGTTGACCTCGGTGGTGATGCTGGTGGGGTTAAAACCCCACCAGAAGACAGACAACGGCCCTCACCAGAGCCTGCTGAGCTCTGCTCGCAATGGTCTGTTGGCCGCCCGGGATCCCGGGGTGGCCCTGGCCTACGGGGCCTCGTTCCTGGCACGAGGTAACTTGATGATTGTCGGTACCTTTTTTACCCTCTGGATCACCAACTACGGCACCAGCGTGTTACAGCTGGGGCGCGCTGAAGCTCTCGCCCAGGCCGGCACAATCGTCGGGGTGGCGCAGGGCTGTGCCTTATTGGGTGCCCCCTTGTTCGGCCTGATGAGTGACAAGATGAACCGTGTCCACGCTCTCATGATTGCGCTCACCGTGTCTGCCATTGGCTACTCCTCAACCTATTTCATCCACAACCCTTTCTCTGGTGGCATGCTGGTGTGCGCCATTTTTATTGGCCTCGGAGAAATTGGCTGCATCATCACCAGTGGCGTGCTGATCGCTCAACAAACGCCAGCCAGGATACGCGGAGCCGCGATCGGGTTCTTCACCATGTGCGGTGCTGTAGGCATACTAGCGGCCAGCGTTGTTGGGGGTTATCTCTATGACCTGTGGCGACCTTCTGCCCCGTTTGTGCTGTTTGGCGGTGTCGCCTTCATAGTGCTGGTATGGGCCATGTTTGTTCAAGGCCGGGTGAAGCCCCTGAGCGTCACTGACAACCTCGATGGTGGCCTGGAAACGGCCAGTGTATAGAGATAGCTGAACCTCTCACGGATAAATGATCAATCGCAACAAGGCTGAACAATGAACGATAACTACCCCACTTTTCCGGTTGGATCTGTTGGTTATAATTTGATGCTAATGCGCGGTACCTGGCACGACCACGTGGAAACCTATCACCTGGATGGCGCCCCACTGGGCAATGACACAGCCGCCGGCAGCGGTACCCCGGGTCCCAGCCCATTTGACAATCTGGTTTATATCGATTTTGACGGGTATCAACTTCGATTGACCAATGTCCACTTCCGCGGCCGGGAGCCAGTAGCCAAAACCTTTACCGGCAGGATGCGAGACGATATTCTGGTGTTTGATTCGCTGGGCCCCGGTGCCTACGAAAATGTCGGTGTGTCAGGGGGGCCTGGTATTTTGACCTTCAACGCCCTGCACCTGAATGAGGCCTGCAACACCTATATGGAACCTGATTTTATTGTCCTCACCGCTCCGGGTCAGCGCATTCGCCACACCGTCCTGTATCGCGACGGCGTGGCGACACGCACGCTCACTGCACACGGCACCCGACTGCTGCCAACCTGCGACCGGCGCCACCCCATTGATCCTCGCGGAATTGAAGGTCCTGTGCATGAACCACCGTTTAAAGCCAGCATATGGTCACATCTGGCCGATGACTGAACAGTGGTATTAGAGCTGGCATTTGGTAACAGTCATTTGCCAGCTGTTGAACCCCGTGTTTATTGACAAATATCATGCTTCAGCAACCGCAGTTCTCTATACAATCGTTGCAGACATAATATTTCCCTTAACCACAATCCGCCGTAAACGGCTGTCACACCGTTAAAACAAGAGACTGACACCCCATGAGCGAAAGAATTTTAACTCCCATTATTGATCTGGTTGAACAAAACCCGAATGTAGACAACCGCGAAATGTTTGAACGCCTGTGGTCCATTCTGGAAACCATGCGTAAAAAAATTGATGAGCGTTTTACGCTGACTCTCGACCCATGCAGCAACAAGTTCCATGACTATCGGGACATTGCTGCCAGCAAAGAAGGTGCAGAAGGTTCACTGAAAGCCTACAGCGGTGAAGAAATCGATTGGTTCATTCATTCGTTTATTGGTTCTCCGGAATCCAGTTTTACCAATATGCACATCACCATCAGTCTGGGCCCCCAATATCTGGTACCCAACTTCGGTTTTGCCCTGGGCACAGTACCCGATTTGTTTATGTACATGGATTATATTCCACGAGTGGATCTAGTCAGTAACATCGACTATGTCGATCGCTACTACACAGAAGTGAATGAAGAATTTCTCGACCTGCAAGCCGATCACCGGTTTAACCCCTTTATCAGTCGCGACCTCTTCACCCGAGTAGCCATGACTCCAACCGCAGTGGGTTACACCGCCAAACATGATTTGGAGCTACTGGATAAAATCGAACGCATCGCCCACTCCCGTTTGGATCGCTGGCTGAAGTGGGTCGATGAGGCGGAAAAAACACCGGTCGAGATTCGCCAACAATTATCTGATCGCGATCAGCGTATTCGTCGCAATATTTGTGTTCGCGACCCAGCCAACAACCTGGCCGACAAGTTGTTTGGCAAAGCCAATGCAGAAGAAATGGTAACAACTCTGTGGGGCGGCAACCGCACCCTGCCACGTCCACTCGGCAACTAAATTCGGTCCCTCTGCCAGCTTTCGCTGGCAGAGGGAGGTAACAAGACTATGCCCCCCAATCTTATGACCCGTGCTTTCTATGACACCATCGTCATTCCTGAAGCCCAAGCCCCTTACAACAGCGTCCAGCTGAAACTTTATTACCCCGCGAAGTTAGACCCACACAACCCCACCCAACAGTTCGGCATGCTTGCAGCTGATCGTCAACAAGCTCCCTTTCCCGTGGTTATTTTCATGCCTGGCATGAACATAGATCCCGCTGGCTATCGTTGGTTGGCCGAAGCTCTTGGCCAGTGTGGTATTGCCACGCTTTGCTATCAGTTTATGGCCGAAGAAATGCCCGGCAGCATTTTCAGCAGTCCTGGTCTGAACCTGCCGGCGATGCTGCCCGATACCCTCGGTCAGTCAAGCTCTTCAACGGTGCTAACACACTTGTTGGATTACCTGCAGCGCCAGCAACAACAAGGTCCGCTACAGGGCTGTCTCAATCTCGAACAGATTATTTTAGGAGGCCATTCCGCTGGCGGCCTGATGGCGATACTGAATGCCAATCCGGAATGGTTTAGCGGGGTCTGTGGCTGCTTCAGTTACGGCGCGTCGACCGCCGCCAACCCAATGCTCGGCTGGGGTGAAAACAGTTACCTGCCCCTGCCCGGTCGGGTGCCAACTCTGTTGATTGGCGGCACCCGGGAAATTGAAATCAGCAACGTCAGTGGCAGTAACCCTGAAGACAACGCGGCACGTCAAGCCAGTCGCATTGTGCAAACCTTTGAGCAGGTCATGCCCCCCCTTGACGGCAAAAACTGGTTAGTCTTAATCCAGGACGCCACTCATCTAATGCCAGTTTACCCGCCAGACGACACCACCGGATTGGGGTTTTTAAATCCAGAATCCAATCAGTCCCTGGCCGATCACCGCAACTTGTTGCTGACTACCCTGCAACTGTTTATTGAACACATTATCACTGGCGAAGGCAGCGAGCTGCAAAACCTGCTTACTTCGCATCCTCTGGTTTCTTTATACCAACGTAAATAACCTTGCTTAAGTTCAGAAAAATCGCGCCCGCCGATACTTCCTGATCACACATCAACAAAATTGACAATTAGCAAGGTAGTTTTCGGGCAAATCGAGACAATGGTTCCATACACATCATGTGGACACCATTGACTCTAAGGAACAGCGCTATGACTGCAGACAAAAAACCCAGCAACTGGCAACAGTCCATCGACGGCGAATGGCATGGCCGGCCATCACTGTTTGAAGCCGACGGCACCCACGTGGGGTACAACAAGGTTACTCGTGCCAGTGAACATATTGACGGTCGCACCAACTACTGGATGGACACCAAATTTGATGCCACTGGCCCCTTAAACGATCGCTTTGAGCTGGGCAGTAATTTTGATTTTGGGGTGATAGATTCTGATCAGGATCGAATCTATACAGGCCCGGATTTTATCGGCAGTGGCCGTCCCTTTGGCCTGCTGGTGGACTCTAATTATTTTTCACCGGGCTGGAACGTCAATTTACGCACCATGAACCATGTTGTACCGGACCTGGGTATGCAGGTGTACTCATCGCAACTGTTTGAAGGCGATACCCTGATAGGCGTGTTTAACGGGCTCTACGTAGTAACTCACGATATGGCCACCAATCCAGACACCCAAACCAAGGTAGACAAATTTCTTGAGCAGGAAACCCTCGACGGCAAGCGCCCCTACAACTTGCCCGTCAAACACGCGGGTGTACTGCGCGGTGAGTTTGAGGTCTACAACGCTGAGCAGGAATTGATTGGTCATAACCAGGTCACCATTCATCATAAGCCTATTAATCTGCTGCACTCTGAACAAACCATTGAAATTGAAGGCGTAATCAACCGTCGCTGGACAACGATGCGTACCCGCAACGGCAATCATCACCAGTACCATGGTCCACACATGTTTGGCAATGGCATGTCCTACGGTCGCTACCTGTATTCGATTCGCCACGTCTACGGTGAAGCCTTTAAACTGTGGTCTCGCGAAACCCAGATAGATGAGAACCACACTTACGTGTGCGCCTGGCAGTTCCAGGAATCGCATAAAGAAAAATACATGACGTTTGGTGTATTACGCTGGGAGCAAGGTGATCTTATTCTGGGCGCCAACTACATCGATTAATGTTCAATCACAGGATCAATACCATGAACAACACCCCCACAATTTCTCCCATAACCTTTCGCAAGGTGTTGGGTGAATTTGCCACCGGTGTCACGGTCATGACAACGATGGATCAGCAGGGCCACAGGGTCGGCATGACCGTTAGCAGTTTTAATGCCTTGTCGCTTACCCCGCCCCTTATTCTCTGGAGCATTGACAAGAACACCGGCTGTTTTGAGGCTTTCAATAACTGCGACTTCTTTGCCGTACACGTACTCAGTGAAGAACAAGCTGATATTTCATCGCGCTTTGCCAGCAAAGGCATCGACAAATTTTCCGGTATTGACTGTGAAATGAGCCCGAACCAGACCCCGTTATTAACGGAGTATTGTGCCCGGCTGGAATGCCAGATCGAGCATCGTTATGAAGGTGGCGATCATATCATCATTGTCGGCCGCGTCGTTCATATGGATCACCAGCAGCGTAATCCGCTGCTGTTTCACCAAGGTCGTTATGCCTCTATCGAGGCATTTGCAGCGGCTAACTGAATCTCATCTTGATTCAGCTCCAAGCCTCGACCCAAAAGGTCGAGGTTTTTTTGTGTCAGTGCCGGACTGCTCTTCAGGGTGACGACGTTTTTTTTAGAATTGCGGCGTGGCCATGGCGAAGCCCTTGGGCAAGCCAGCATCGGGCGTGAAACCGTACAACTCAATGTTGCCGGGTAAAGCTTGTTGCAGAATTTCGCGGGCAATCATCATTCTTTCAAAATTGATGCCCGTCTTGAGCCCCATGGACTCCAGCAAGAACACCAGATCTTCGGTAATAATATTGCCGCTGGCTCCCGGTGCAAACGGGCAGCCACCGATGCCTCCCATCGAGGCATCCACCGTCGTTAACCCCACTTCAACCGCGGCGAGAGCATTGGCCAGCCCCTGGCCTCGGGTATTGTGCAAATGGATACCCGTGAGATTTTGCTTGCCCACAGCGTCCCATACCTTTTGTGTCAGGCGTCGGACCTGAAGCGGGCTGCCAAACCCGGTGGTATCGGATAAGCCCACTTCATCACAACCCGCTTCCATCAGCGCCTCGGCAATGCGAACCACCTTGTCTTCCGGCACATTACCTTCCAGCGTACAACCAAAACACGTCGACAGGCCGCCCTCAAACTTGGGGCGCTCCGCCACGGGCAGGGTATCGATTAAAGCCCGAATTTCCCGAACCTCTTGCAGCATCTGCTCGTGGGTGCGGCGCACGTTTTTCAGACTGTGGGTTTCACTGACTGAGAGGGGAATGGTAATTTTATCAGCGCCGGCCGCTATCGCACCTTCAGCACCACGCAGGTTCGGTACCAGCACGGCTACTGTGAGATCAGGAATGGTTTTGGCAAACTGGGTAATTTCCGCAGTATCCGCCAGCTGTGGCAACACCTTGGCCGGCACAAAAGAACCCACTTCAATTTCCGGTATGCCACTGTCCGCCAGCGCCTTGATCCAGCGCTTTTTATCTGCAGTGGTCATAATCGGTGCAATGCTTTGCAGGCCGTCACGTGGCCCGACTTCACTGATTTCAATATCAAATTTCGACATAAGTTCCTCTGGATTACTGACAACGTCATCAACCGATGCGCGACATTGGAAATGTTCATATTGCCAATCCTGACTGCCTTGCGCCGCTACTCAATGCGAGGAGATCATGATCAGCCTATTGATTATTTGGTATATTGTTATATCATATAGACATTGTAATTGAGGCCACCCAACAAGAGCAACAGGATTCGTCCATGACTGAAAAACCACAACTCCCCCTGCAAGACTTAAAGGTTGTCGAATTTACTCATATGGTGATGGGTCCCACCACCGGAGTGGTACTTGCCGATTTAGGCGCCGATGTCACCAAAATTGAGCCGCTTGGGGGGGATAATACCCGTCGCCTCAAGGGTTCCGGTGCCGGCTATTTCCCCATGTACAATCGCAACAAGAAAAGTTTGTGCATTGACCTGAAGTCTGATGAAGGTAAAGCCATAACCCTTAAACTGATTGCCGAGGCGGATATCCTCATCGAAAATTTTCGCCCTGGCGCCATGGACAAACTCGGTTTTGGGCCCGCTGACATGCAGGCTCTTAATCCCCGCCTGATCTACTGCTCCCTGAAAGGTTTTTTAAAAGGCCCTTATCAACACCGCACTGCACTGGACGAAGTCACACAGATGATGGGCGGCCTGGCCTATATGACCGGTCTTCCTGATCGCCCCATGCGAGCCGGTTCTTCGGTGGTTGATATCGCTGGCGGCATGTTTGGTGTGATTGGTGTGCTGGCTGCCGTCCATGAGCGTCACCTCACCGGCAGAGGCAAGCATGTAACCAGCTCACTGTACGAAACGACGGCGTTTATGGTGGGTCAGCACATGGCCCAGCAAGCGGTATCGGGTGAAGAGCCACCTCCCATGTCCATTCGTCGCAGCGCCTGGTCCGTGTACGACATCTTTTACTGCAAGGACGATGAGCGGGTATTTGTCGGTGTTGTCAGCGACACGCTCTGGAAAAAATTCTGTGAAGAGTTTGAACTCATCGCGTTTCTTAATGATGAAAGCCTGGACAAAAACAACGATCGCGTTCAACAGCGCGAGAGAATTCTTCCTGTTGTTAATGAGCTGTTTAGATCTCTCGATAAACAAACTCTGATGCAACGACTGGACCGTGCCGGTGTTCCATTTGCGCCAATCAACAAGCCCGCCGATCTGTTTGAAGACCCTCACCTGAATGCCGGAGGCTTGCTGGATATTACCCTGGTAGATGGCAGTAAAACCAAACTGCCGGCGCTGCCATTGGAATTGAGCGGTGTTCGCCCCGGCTTGCATCACGATCTTCCACAAGAAGGCGAAGATTCAAAAACTACCCTGCGGCAGTTGGGTCTGGATGATCAACAGATTGAGCAACTGCTGGAAAAGCAAATTATTAAATCTTTTTAATTCGGTGATAGCCACTATCACGTAGCAATACGTTCTCTCGTTCGGGGCCTTAAGGCCCCTTTTTTTATCGTTCGCGCTCGCCGCTTATTGCAGCCAGGGAAATTGCTGCTGGTAACGCTCTTCAAACTTCTCGATGCGATCGGCCTGCTTCAAGGTCAAAGCGATAGGGTCCAATCCCTCTACCAACATTTCTTTTGGGGCAGCTTCAATGTCGAAATGCCAGTGAGCACCTGAAGGCGACAGCACTTGCTGGCCAGGCAGGTCAATATTAATCTGGTTGATTTGAGGATCATCAGAGCAATCCTTCATCAGTTGATCTATTGCCTGCTCAGGCAAGACAATGGGCAATATGCCATTGCGAGTACAGTTGTTATAAAAGATGGTGCCAAATGACGCAGCAATCACCGCCTGAATACCAAATTCCTTTAAAGCCCACACCGCGTGTTCTCTGGATGAGCCGCAACCAAAGTTCATACCCGACAGCAGAATACTGGTGTTCTGATACGCCGCCTGGTTGAGAACAAACTCTGGATTGACCTGCCGCTCGGCCGGGTTCAAATAGCGCCAGCCGGCAAACAACCCTTCACCGAGACCTTGCTTGGAAACCAGTTTCATCTCTCTGGAAGGGATAATCGCATCGGTATCGACATTATTGCGGATCAGCGGTGCGGCGACGCCTTGATGTTGGGTGAAAGTTTTCATATACGCTTCTCCAATTCACGCACATCGGCCAGCCGACCTAAGACCGCAGAAGCAGCAACGGTAGCAGGACTGGCCAGATGTGAACGGGTTTCAGGGCCCTGCCGACTCTCAAAATTCCTGTTGGTACTCGTCACCACACGCTCTCGATACCCGAAACTTTCGCCACCGGCAAAAAAACACATGGAGCAACCCGATTCTCGCCATTCAAAACCCGCTGCTTTAAAGACACTATCCAGACCTTCGGCTTCAGCCTGTCGCTTGACCAGGCTCGACCCGGGGACACAAATGGCTGTTACGCCCTCGGCCACTTGCCGGCCTTTTAAAATGTTGGCGGCGACTCTCAAATCACTGATGCGGCTGTTGGTACACGAACCAATAAAGGCACCGGTAATGGCCAACTCTGTCAGTTTATCTCCCGGTTTTAATCCCATGTAGGTCAATGCTTTTGTCATCGCCTGGCTTCGATGAACATCCGCTTCGCCGCCAGGATCAGGCACGCTGGCGGTAATGGCCAGCGCATGCTCAGGACTCGTCCCCCAGGTAACGGTGGGGGCAATTTCCGTGCAATCGACCACAATCTCACGATCAAACTCGGCCTGCTCATCACTGTACAGCGTTTGCCAATCGGCAACAGCTTGCCCCCAGGCCTCACCGGCCGGAACATAAGGTCGTCCCTGAAGGTAGGCAAAGGTTTTGCTATCCGGCGCAATTAGCCCGGTAAATGCAGAGAATTCAACGGCCATATTGCACAACGTCAGACGCGCTTCAATGTCGAGCTCGGTAATCACTGCTCCCGCGAACTCGATCACGTAACCACTGCCTCCTGCAGCACCGTAGCTACCAATCAAATGCAAGATCATATCCTTGGCCGTGACACCGTCGGCCAGCTTGCCGTCGAACCGAACGCGCATGGTTTTGGGTTTGTTAACCCGCAGCGTCTTGGTGGCCAGGGCATGCTCCGCTTCACTGGACCCAATGCCCCAAGCCAGAGCGCCCAATGCCCCTTGGGAGCAGGTGTGACTGTCCGGGCAGACCAGAGTCAATCCCGGTTGAACGATTCCTTGCTCCGGGGACACCACATGCACAATGCCCTGACGCGGGTCGTCAATATCAAACAACTGGATCTCAGCCGCGTGGGCCGCCTGACGCGTGGTCTGGATGAAATTCTTACCGCTCGGAACGAGCGTCTCGTCATTGCGACCAGGCAGTGTATCGACGATGTGGTCCATGGCACAAAACACCTGATCCGGTCTTTTGACTTGACGACCGTCACTTTCCAGACTCTTTAAAGCAATAGAGCCGGTGCGTTCATGCAGAAATACCCGATCGATGTAGAGTAATCCAGTATCACCATCCAGTTCACTGACCAGATGACGTTGCCAGAGTTTTTCAAAAAGAGTTTGACTCATAGGCTGCTCCGCCAATGCCTTTTCCTTATAGCTTATGACACCGTCTCACTGACCGCCTTGGCGGCCATCAAGCGGTCAATGTGGCCATCGCTGTAACCCAGTTGCATCAGAATTTCACGATTATGCTGGCCCAACTGAGGCAAATTAAACTGCAGTTGCCCGGGTTCCTGTAGAAATTTGATGGGGATTCCAAGGTGCTCATTGCCGCGCTCATCGACAACCAGCATTTCTCGTTCAACCAGATGAGGTTCATGAATCGCTTCATGCAGACTGCGGACCGGCGCCCAGCACACATCAACGGGCTGCAGCCAGTCGGTCCAATAAGCCAGAGTCTGGCTGGCAAACGTCTGCCGCAGGAAATCCTTGACCGGATCCTGAACCGGGCCCGGCGGCTGCTTGCACAACTCGGCCAGGTCGGCCCGATCAAGTGCCGTTAACAGGTTGACGGCAAACTTCACTTCACTGCCCCCCAGACTCAGAAACTGATCATCGGCAGTCCGGTAAATACCGTACAGTGCAGCGCCCCCCCAGGAGCGCTCGTGTTTCACTACCGGTGAGCGCTGTTCAGCGAATACCGGTCCCATGACATTGGGCAACCAGGCCACCAGGCTGTCCTGCATGGAAATATCCAGGTAATCCCCTTCCCCCGTTTGCGTGCGCCGATAGAGAGCCATCAGAATCCCGCTCAAGGCCATCAGGGAGCCGGCCATATCGGCCACCGGCATGCCCGGCATAGCCGGCTGGCCGTCGGCGCCTTCATTTATAGAGACGGTGCCTGAATCCGCCTGAATACTGAGATCATGCGCTGGCAACAAACGTTTACTGCCCGTCTGGCCATAGGCCGAGATCGAGCAATAGATAAGGCCCGGATTAATCGCCTTCAAGGTGTCATAATCCAACCCCATACGCTCCACCGCTCCGGGGCGAAACGCCTCAATAAAAATGTCGGCTTCGGCACAGAGTTTCAACAGCACATCGCGGGCTTCTGGAAGCTTCAGGTTGAGACACAGGCTTTGCTTGTTACGGTGAGTATTGCGAAACCAAACCGTCTCACCATCCTTGGACAATCCCACCTGACGAACCGGTTCACCCGCGGGGGGCTCAACCTTGATCACCTCGGCGCCATGATCCGCCATCATCATTGATAAATGCGGACCCGGCAAAAAAAGTGACAGATCGATAACCTTGATACCTTCAAGTTTCATACGCTGATCCTCAAGCCGGTTTGAGTTCGTCAATCAGGGATTGATTGTCTGCGCCAAGCGCCGAGCATCCCCGTCCCGGCAATCTGTCGCCGTTGATTTTGATCGGGTTCGACAAGACTTTGAAATCGGTCTGCTGGTCATGAGGCAGGCTCTGAATCATACCGACTTGCTGCAAATAGGGATTGTTTAACGCCTGATCCAACTGGTAAACCGGTGCCATGGGCACCCGTCCCTTGAACAACGCCAGCCAGTGAGCCGTCGACTGTTGCACAAAGATTGCGTCCAGAATTTCAGTGAGTTCTTCCCGGTTTTCCCGTCGCGCCCTGGCATCGATAAAGCGTGGGTCTTGCGCCAATTCCGAACATGACAAGCCTTCAATCAAATGAATCCAGAACTTGGGAGTCATGGCCATGACAAACAACCAGCCGTCAGCCGTGGTATACAACTGGCAGGGTACTGTGGATGGATGTGCTGAACGCGGCATGCGTTCGGTGATGTGACCCTCGTTCAAAAACCAGGTTGCCGGGTAGGTCAGTTGCTGCAACGCCACGTCAAACAGACTGACATCCACGTCACAACCGATGCCGGTGCGGCCGGCGCCGAGCAGCGCCGCCAGCAACCCCATGGAGGTCGTGACTCCGGTCATGAAATCGACCATGGACAAGCCAAACCGCGCCGGTGGCGCATCCGGCTCACCGGTGAGCGCCATAAAGCCGGCTTCGGCTTGCATAAGGTAATCATACCCCGGCCAATCGGCGCGGTCGTTATCGCGACCATAGGCCGATAAATGGGCACACACAATTTTCGGATTTAGCGCTTTAAGGCTATCGTAATCAATGCCCAACTTGGCCGGTTGATCACCGCGCAGGTTGTTCATGACAGCATCAGCGTCTTTCACCAGATCTTCAAATATCTTGCGGTCGTGCGGCACCTTCAGGTTCAAGGCAAGACTTTTTTTATTGCGATTAAAGGTCTGAAAAAAATGACTGTCGCCTTCACCCAGAAAGTAAGGGCCAGTCTGGCGTGAGATATCACCGCCTATGTCCGGGTTTTCGATTTTAATGACTTCAGCACCCAGATCGGCCAGATACATGGAGCCAAAGGGTCCGGCACCATACTGCTCAACAGACAGAATCCTTACACCCTGCAATGGTAATTGATTCATGAAAATGTCCTATACAACTTGCCGTTGAAGGCATCGGGAATGTCATAAAAAGACCCACTGACTGACGTCAGCGGGGTACAAAGAAAACTTAAATTCGGTTTTTTTCGATCAGTTGCTTGGAAATGATAATACGCTGCATTTCATTGGTGCCTTCACCAATGCACATCAGCATGGCATCGCGATAATATCGTTCAATTTCATATTCAACCGACATGCTGTAGCCGCCAAAGATACGCATGCCCTCAGAAGCGCAATAGACACCAGTCTCACTGGCGAAATACTTCGCCATACCCGCTTCCATATCGCAGCGTTGACCCGTGTCGTACATCTCTGCCGCCTGCTTGATCAGCAGTTTGGAGGCCTCCACCTTGGTAGCCATTTCTCCGAGTTTCAGTTGAATCGCCTGATGCTCACAAATGGGTTTGCCCATGCTCTCGCGCTCCTGGGCGTAACGCACACACAGATCCAACGCCCCCTGGGCAATACCGGCACCGCGCGCCGCCACATTGATGCGACCCAGTTCCAGACCGCCGACAGCGGTTTGAAAACCACGGCCCTCTTCCAGACCCACCAGGTTGGCCGCCGGAACCCGGAAGTCTTCAAACACCACCTCACAGGTATCAATAGCGCGGTAGCAGGTTTTCTTGATCTTGTTGATCAGAATACCCGGCTTCACTCGGCCCTGTTCATCCTTGGTTTCCACAATGAACATGCTCATGCCCTTGTGACGTGGCTCGGCATGGGGATCGGTTTTTGCCAACACCGCCAAGCCGCCACCGTGCATGGAATTGGTAATCCAGGTTTTGGTACCATTGAGAATATAGTCGTCACCATCGCGTTTGGCGGTCGTACGAATAGCCTGCAGATCAGTACCGGCATTGGGTTCCGTCAAGGCAATCCCGCCGCGTAACTCACCTGTGGCCATACGTGGCAAAAATGCCTGCTTTTGCGCATCCGTACCCACCCGCTCAATGGCAGACGCCATAATCAAATGGGAGTTGAAGATGCCGGACGGAGCCATCCAGACGGCTGCAATTTTTTGCACAATAGTCGAATAGACCGTTGCCGATAGACTCAGACCGCCGTAAGCCTCACCAATAGTGGCACCAAACAGTCCCAGCTCCTTCATTTTCTCCACCAACTCGTGTGGATAGCTGTCTGCCAAATCATGGTCACGGGCAATGGGTTTAATGTCCTGCTCGACAAATTTATCAATAGTGTCGAGAATCGCGCGAATGTCGTCGTCGCTCCAACTCATGGGTCAACCTCTGTAATCGTCTGTTGTTTAATAGTTCACGCGATCTTCTACGCTTTCACAGCCTTCTTTCCACACCAGAACTTTGCGAACGAAAGAACACACCAGATCACCATTCTGGTTATAGCCACGGGTCTTGACGGTGACGATACCTTGACTGGGTCGAGAATTGGATTCACGCTTGTCCAGCACTTCTGATTCGGCGTAGAGGGTATCGCCCACAAACAGCGGGTGCGTCATGCGAATATCGTCCCACCCCAGGTTGGCGATGGCTTTTTGAGATACGTCAGTGACACTCATGCCCACCATCAACGCCACAGTGAACGGACTGCAGACCAGCGGCTGTCCAAATTCGGTGCCTTTGGCGTACTCTTTATCAAAGTGGGCCGGGTGAGTGTTCATGGTCAGTAAAGTAAACCAGGTGTTATCGGTTTCCGTGATGGTGCGACCAGGACGGTGTTCGTAGATATGACCAATGGTGAACTCTTCATAAAAACGACCAAAGGTTTCGCGGTAACGATTTTCAGAAATTTGTTTCAGTTTGCCGGACACGGGGCTCTCCTGTAATCATTCGTCGGTGGCAACATCGGCTCCGAACGACAGTGGTTAAATGTGTGCAACCTGGCGCGTCAGGCCAATTGCAGGGCTTTGGCCATAGCCAGGGTTTTTTCAGCCAGTAAAATGATCGGTCTGTCTACTAATTTACCATCCACCAGTACCGCACCACCCTGAGAATTCTCAAATTCTCGGACGATACGTTTAGCCTTTTCGATTTGTGTTTCGGAAGGCGTAAATACTTCATGAATGACATCAATCTGTGCCGGGTGTATGGCCGACTTGCAATTGAATCCCATCGACCGGATACGCTGACACTCTTCGCGCAAGCCGTTTTGGTTGTGAACATCCAGAAACGGCACATCAATCACATCCATGCCATGGGCCGAGGCCACGGTACTCAAATGACTGCGGGCGTGGTACATAGCTTGCCAGGACATGTCGCCCCCCAGTTCTGCCGAAAAATCAGCACCGCCAAACATCAAGGCGGTTACATTTGGGCTGGCTGCAGCGATGGCATCCGCATTGAGCAGGCCGCGCGGACTTTCAATCAGCGCAATAAGAGGAATCTGAGCACTGCCCAGGCAGGACTCGGCCCGCTCGATATCAACAGGCGATTCCACCTTAGGCAGCATAATGATGTCGGGTTGATTGGCGTCAGCGGCAATTGCCTGCAAGTCATCAATACCGAACATACTGCTGACCTGATTGACACGCACTACCCGTTGACAAGCGCCCCCCGGCTGTCGCAAAAACGCCAGTACATGAGACCGCGCTTGCACTTTATCTGCTGGCAATACCGCGTCTTCCAAATCGATACACACCATGTCAGCACCGGTAGCGATCGCCTTGGTGAAACGCTCAGGTCGATTGCCCGGCACGAACAGCAAGCTGCGTCTGGGTTGATAAGTCATATCAAATTCTCAATCAGAAATTAACGCAGGGAAGGACGCACCCGTTTGTCGCCAGCCTGCTCGACAAAGGTATCAGCGATAGCTTTGCGGGTAGTGATCCAGACGTCCGAGTGGGCGGTGGCATATTTTAAAAATTCTTCCAGAGCCCAGATGCGGCCCGGTCGACCAATGATGCGCAGGTGCAATCCCAGCGACATCATCCTGGCAGTATCCGCACCTTCTTCGTACAACACATCAAAGGTACGCTTTGCGTACTGCAGCCAGTCTTCCGCTGTCAGCGAGGGTGACGTCCAGAACTTCATATCGTTGGAGTCCAGCGCGTAGGGCACTATCACCATGGGTTCACTGGAGTTTTCCACCGCTCCCCAGAAAGGAGCATCAGCACTGTAATCGTCCATATGATAAAGAAATCCCTCTTCCTGCAGCAGTCGACGGGTGTTGTCGGTGTGCAGGTAGCGACTTAACCAGCCGTATGGGCGCTGGCCGGTGGTTTTCTCTATTGACGCCACGGCGTCACGAATAAACTGCCGTTCCTGGTCTTCATTCATAAAAAACTGATGCATCCAGCGGTAACCATGGGAGCAGGCTTCGTGGCCTTCTTCGCGGATGACTTGAGCAATCTCGGGGGCACGCTCCAACGACACGGCTGCAGCGGTAAACGTCGCCTGGATGTTGTATTTCTGTAACAACCGGTGAATGCGCGGCCAGCCCTCACGTATACCGTATTCGTAATTACTTTCATTGGCGTGCATGCGCAGCGGCTTTTTCAGGGTAACACCCAGTTCATCCACTGGCTCGGGGCCACGATCGCCGTCAAGGATGGTACTTTCCGATCCCTCTTCCACATTTACCACGATCGATAACGCCAATCGTGCCGCGTTCGGCCACCTGAGAACTTGAGACATAGCTGATCTATCCTGTTGTATTTAAAACTTCGGCAGCTGAAGACGGCTGTCAGTGATATTCTTCACCGCCGGAAACATTCATCGACTCACCAGTGATATAGGCGGCCTCGTCTGAACAGAGAAACACACAAGCTTTAGCCACATCTTCTTGCAAACCAGGACGACCCAATGGAATGCGGGCTTTCATGTCCTGCATGTATTTATCATCCCCTTTACCCGTCACTTGGGAAAAATGGCTGTTTTGCCAGGCACCAAGCCCAGTGGTGACGTGATTCGGACAGATAGTGTTGACGTTGATAGCGTGTTCACCCAGCTCCTGGGCCGCTACCCGGGTCAAGCCCACCATGCCATGTTTGGATGTGGTATAGGCAGAAGCATGGGCAAACGCCGACTTGGAAGCCTGGGAGCCAATATTAATGATTCGACCGCCACGTCCTTGTGCCACCATTTGTGCAGCCGCGTATTTGATGCCATAAAACGTACCGCGCAAATTCACATTCAACACGGTGTCCCACTCCGCTGGCTCCATCTCCAGAATCGGCTTCATCAAGTAACCAACGCCGGCATTGTTGACCCAAATGTCGAGCCCACCAAAAGTGGTGATGGCAAAATCCACGGCAGCCTTGACGTCCTCAGGGTTTAATACGTTGCAGACAAAAGCGGCGGCTTCACCACCTGCAGCATGAATGTCGTCAACAATCTGCTGCATTTCATCGCTGCCACCAATGGCATTAGCGGGTAACAATTCACCCTGAGCCTGGCCCAGGTCGGTAATCACCACCTTGGCACCTTCCGCCGCCAATCGTTTCGCCATTGCCTCACCCAGCCCCGCACGGCGACCGGCACCGGTGATGACCGCGACTTTACCCATCAATTCTTCGTACCTGGCCATGCTGTTCTCCTGCCGTTTATGTGCAATATGATTGGATTAATCCGCGATATTCTGAGTCAGAATAAATTGTGGATTGTCCGCGAACTGTTGAAATTCACCGGCTATACGCTGCATGGTTTCGCTGACAACGTCTGCGCCCAATTGCTCCAGGCTGCTGACATCCAGAAGTTCCACATATTGAACCGGCGCGGGGGCATCGGATCCCATCAGTCCGGTGGTACGCAAGACATCAAACTGCCTGACAGAAGCCAGTGCATTCACCGAGGGAATATCGTTCTGGCGCGCCCAGTTTTCATAGGCTTCTACAGACACACCGGGTTTCAGGTTGAACAGCACCACAATCATCGACATGATCGCCTCACTTTTTTGGGTTTGATGAAAGGAATGTATTATTAAAAATTACTAGAATCATAATGATATGTCAATATATCATTTTAGTGTGAAATAACGCTAATGCCGGCTATTAGCGTTCAATCAACTCTAACCACTCGCCGGCGGGTCCGCGCGCAAGTCCGACCCGCCGCCCACTATAGGGTAAGGCCGCCAATTTTCTGGGAGGACTCAGCCAGTCAAGAGTGAGGACATCGAGATCGTCCACTTCAAAACCGATGCTGGCTATGTTGGCCCGCATCGAAGCCGCAGGCGGTGTTAAGGCAGCGTCAATTTCGTCAATCTCAATCAGGCATTGATCGCGCAGCATTAGGGTTGCAACCGGGTGCTGCTGATTCAAAGGCAGGCCATAAGCCTGATTGATGACGGTAATTTTGGTATCAAATGCCAACCCACTTGTACCCGGAAAGGACTCGTAAAAACGTTGACTCGCCTGCCGATCGGGCGCACACAGAACCGGGATGAACAGGCGATCCACCACACAGCGGGCACGGGGCAAATCAAACGGCGGGACATCGCCCTTGATCTGGGTAAAGTAATACACTTCTCCACAGGGGCCTTCGACCTGGCAGGCCCGTATATTGTCAGACAACTCCAGATTGGCCACCGGTCTCAATATCTTGAATGGACTAGCCGTCAAGCCGTCAATGAGCGAATCAACATTCTCAACCAACACCTCCAGTGCCATCCAGCCGTGGTATTTGAGAGGCGCCAAGCGTTCAATGCCCTTAACCTCCACCAATCTCAACCAGGGTTCACCGCAGGCGTTGGCCAGCACGGTCATATTGGCACCAACCAACTCTGGGCACTGCCAAAATTCAGCCAACAGCTCATCTACGATGGACGTAGCGGCAACCTTCAGGTGCAAATAGTGACAATAATCCTCGACCACTGCCGCCACATCCGGGCAGCAAATGGTGCTCAAACAGGAGGGCCCCAACACCGAGCTTTCTGGTTCTGACATCACGATCTCCGTCGGAAAAATCCGACTCTGGTTATTTCGGTTCAATGTACTGGTTCTTTCGGTTCAATATATCAGTCCGCCCCAAAAGTCTTTTGACAATTATCAAGGGCAACACGGCGATGTGTTCATACACTGACAGCATTCCCACAATTATTGTTACCGAGACAAAGTGCATACTCCGGCCAAGCCGACCGTGAATGGTCAGCGCATGCCAGGCAAACACAGTGGCTCAAGGAGCAAGGTATGAGCAAAATGGTCCCCCCCCCCTGGAATGTGGTTGGTAAACACGGGGTATTTCCCAAAGCGACGCATGACGAAACTGCGCGCTATAACTTCCTCACCAACATGAACATTCACCTGTCACATGAAGTGTTGCCGGGCGTCAAGACTGCCTACGACAAACGCGTAGAACCCACGCTTCAGCAAGCGCAGGGACGCCCGCCACAGGACCGTCGCGAAATCCGAAAACTGATGGAACGCGACCCCTATTACCAAATCTGGAGTGCCTTGCGTCGCAACACCATGGAAATGCGACAGCAAAACGGCCGCAGTATGGTTTATCGACAATGGGATGAATTGAATCAGGCCGCCAAAGCCTTGAACGAAGGCTCCAAACAATTGTTGCTGGATGATTCGGTACCTGTCCCCCGCTATGTCAGCGCTGTGGACATTCACTGTATGCCAGGCTGTTATTACACCGAGTATTGTGAAGAGGATGTATCCGTAGGGGCCAACTACGATTCCGGTATTTTTGTCACCACCGCCGGCATGCTTGGTCAGTACAGCGACGGCGGCGGCCAGGCCATTGTTGAATGGCTGCAACAACAAGCAACACAGGGATTCAAGCCAAAACGCATTCTTGATATCGGCTCAACCGTGGGCCATAACATCGTCCCCATCGCCCAGGCCTTTCCGGATACCGAGATAGTGGCCGTGGATGTTGCCGCACCGGTGTTGCGTTACGCCCATGCGCGCGCTAAATCTCTCGGCGTCAACAATATTACCTTTCGCCAGGCCAATGCCGAACAACTGGATTATGCCGACGCCAGCTTCGATCTGATCATTACCTGTATGTTCCTGCACGAATTGTCATCAAAATCACTGCCACGCATCATCCAGGAAACGCACCGCCTGCTGGCAGACGGCGGCAAGGTGCTGCATGTGGAACAGCCACAGTACACCGATGAGATGTCATTGTTCGAGCAGTTTATGCGCGATTGGGATACACACAACAACAACGAACCCTTCTGGGGCACCATGCACGACATTGATGTATTTGAAGTGATGGAAAACGCTGGTTTTGCTCGCGACAAGATGACTACCATTGGTTTGCATGCTGTGGTGGATAAAAACATTTTTCCCAGCGCTGCCGATACAGAAGCCAATGACGGTGAAGATTACGGCCGTAAACCGGCCTGGAATGTCTACGTCGCCAGCAAGTGACACGCTCAACGAGCGAACAAAAGAATCAGGAGATGATTATGAGCTTGGACTACCTGCAACTGGCCGGCACCAAAGCCAAGGGCAAGCGACCGCAATTTTTCGCTGACAGCGACAACGAACGCTTGTTAAGCATACTCATGGCGGTAGCGGGTGAACTCGCCGTTACCCGTGAAAGACTCGACACCCTTGAACGCTTGCTGGAAGCAAAAGGTCTGTTGTCACAAGACGAGATCGAGACCTTCACCCCAGACAGCGATCAGGCCGAAGCCCGAGGCTTATTACAGCAGGAATATATCGCCCGCATTCTCCGGGTTGTGCAACAGGAAAAAGAAGCCCTGGAGGAACAACAACATTGCCAGAGCAACAATGACTTGAGTGAAATTGAGCAGGAATTGTCGCGGATATAACACCCTGCAGGGTACCGCACGCGAGCGGTACCCATGCCTCAACTCAAGCTATTCGATCGTCAATTCAGCCAGCTCATAGTGGGTTTGCATATAGCCCTCGGCACCGGCTCGCAACAGCAGGTAATCATCGTCAGCGGTAACCCAGACATTATAAGGCGGGTGCTCCTGCGGTAGTTCTCCAGCGGTATCGGTCACCTGGAAATGACGCGCCTTAAAGGTGCCCGCTTCTACAGTAATTTCTTCCTCGCCGATATACACCAGAGAAAACCCGATGGGAAACAGCATCGGCCCCGTAGCCCCGCGATGATCCGGTGAAGACAACATCATATTGTCAAAACGCTGTTTACCCGGTCCCTGGCTAAGGTCATAGAGTTTCATCATCAGACCATCGCCAATAATGGGATGACACTGCATCCAGCGTATCGGCTCATCAATTTCAATGCGTTGGCTAATGCGACCATCGCGCCAGTTCAGGGTTTCACACTCGACAACCTGCTTGCCAAAACGGAACCAGCCACTGCCTTCGAAACGATCACCGACAGTCAGTCGCACAGAACAGTCTTTAGGTGCTGAGGTCTGATGATCCAGTGCCTGGGTCACATCACGAATGACAGCCGGAGCATCATCAATTTCGCAATGAGCCAGCAACACATCTACGCCATCCGGCTGTTGAGTGAGTGTAAAATATTCACGACCGCGTTCTTCATTCATGCGCTCAGGCTTTTTGCTGGTGTATTTCAGCTTGCCCCGCAACGTGCGGTAACCGTTCCTCGCCATAACCTGGTTTCCTTCAACTTTATTTCGTTATTGATGCTTATCAGTGTCTCATTCTTGCGCGGCAGGCACTTTGACAATCATCAAGAGGGTGATTCATGGGGAAGGGATATGTGCTGCTACGAATACGTAAACTGCGGCGGACGCTTCTGCAGAAAAGCCTGGCAGCCTTCTCGACAGTCTTCACCGTTAAAGGCATCGTCAAACAGCCCTTGTAGCTGGTCGTCGTCCAGGTTGCCGTGTCCTTCAAGACTGGCCAAAAGCTGTTTGATGCCGCGAAGGGAATACTGTGAGGCTGTCGCCAGCTCGCCGGCAAAGCGGGTGACACGATCCAGCAGGGTGTTTTGTTCGTGGACCTCATTCACCAGCCCGACGCGTAAGGCTTTGTCAGCGTCTATGGAGGTACCGGTAAACAGCAGCTCCCGGCAGGCAGCCGGACCGACCAGGTTGTAGAGACGTCGGGTATCGGCCTTGCTATAGAGCAATCCCAATTTGGCCGGGGTAATGGCAAACCGCGCGCTGGACGCCGCCAGACGAAAATCACACGCCAACGCCAGTCCGCAGCCCCCACCCACACAGGCTCCATGAATCATGGCAATGGTGGGCTTGGTAAATGTTTGCAGGGATTGTTGAGCCTGCTGTATCAAACGGTTATTGCTCG
This sequence comes from Pseudomaricurvus hydrocarbonicus, assembly GCF_011602365.1. Lineage (GTDB taxonomy): Bacteria > Pseudomonadota > Gammaproteobacteria > Pseudomonadales > Cellvibrionaceae > Pseudomaricurvus > Pseudomaricurvus hydrocarbonicus. Next base: position 62,463 of record NZ_JAAONZ010000015.1, on the reverse strand, counting down.
CCAGTTTATCCGGCGCTGATACCATCTCGGTAAACTCTTTAATGTCCGCACCGGCACTGAACGCCTGGTCGCCAGCACCCCGAACCACCAACACCCGCACCTCGGGCAACTGCTGTAAGTGCTTGAGAGCTTCGTCAAGAGAACGCCACATCACCTGAGTCAGGGCGTTGCGCTTGGCTTCATGATCAATGGTCAGCCAGGCAATGTGGTTTTCAATGTGAGTTTTGATGGCGCCACTCATGAAGTTCTCCTTACAGTCTTTAATGGCGGGAGTCACTCGCCGGCGGCTACGAGGCCAGTAATTGTTGAGGATCCAGCGGGCACTGTCCGGCCGCAGTATCAGCAAACCATTGTGCCAGCTCAATCAGCGATCTGTCTGCACCACGCTGGCCAACCAGCTGCAACCCCATGGGCAGCCCCCCCGGTGATATCCCCATGGGCACACTGATGGCGGGGTGCCCGCTCATGTTGGCCATATTGGTCAGATCGGCCTGGCCTGCTGGTGCCGGCTGCTCAAAACTGAAGGCCGTCTGCGGTGCGGTAGGCAACAGCAGAACATCCACGTTACTCAACAGCTGCGCTAATTGCACCGACGTGTCGTCCATTAACCAATCTGCCGCCAGCGCTTCTACCGCACTTTTACCCACCCCCCATTGCATCATTGCCTTGAGTTGATCCGAGTAGTACTCCGGATGGGCATCCAGTTGTGGCTGGTGGTAGAGGTACATATCCACTTCACACATCAACAGTCCAGCCCGGCGTGAGCGGGCAAAATCAAATTGCGACAGATCACAATAAGTGACCTGCGCTCCTCGCTGTATGAAATGTTGCACCGCTTGCGTATAGGCCAGGCTTATATCGGTGTCTACCCCGGACACATCAGTCAGTGCCGCAAAACGCAATTGTTCCACCGGCTTCATACCACTGGCCAGAGACAGTCCCCGGGATTGAGCGCAGGCATGATCCTGTTGTACCAGTGACGGCATCATTAGCCCAAGGTCACGAGGCGAGCGGGCAAGAGGACCAATATTGTCGAGGCGCCGGCTCAACAGCACACTACCGCCAATGCTCACCGCGCCTGCGGTGGGCTTCAGCCCACTGACACCACAGTAACTGGCAGGAATCCTCACCGAGCCCATGGTATCGGTGCCAAGGGCCAACGCGCACAGCCCGGCAGCCACAGCAGCCCCCGAACCGCCACTGGAACCCCCCGGAGTAAAGCCCGGTCGATGGGGATTCATACAGCGGCCATGATGGGGGTTATCGTTGGTCGCCCCAAGTGCCGCTTCGTGCATATTCAGTTTGCCGATGATGACACAACCGGCCTGGCGCAACTGTGCAATCACAAACGCATCATGCTCAGCGGGCGTTGAATCAGCGGGAATGTTCAAACCGGCAGTGGTCACCATGCCCGCCACATCAATGTTGTCTTTCACCGCCAGTGTCAAACCGTCCAACGGTGAACGCAAACGTCCCTGGCGACGGCGTTCATCCGAGGCCCGGGCCGCAGCCAGGGCAGCTTCAGGATACACACTGATGTAGCAATTGAGTGCCGGATCCAGGCGCTCAATGGCCTTGAGGGTTTGTAAGGTCAGGGATTCACTGCTGAGTTCATCGCGCTGCAGCAGTTCGGCCAAATGGGTCGCATCGGCCAACAACAGCGACATATCAAAATCAGTCATGAGCTTCTCCCGTCAGTCAAACCGGCTGTCCTTGAGGCGCAGGGGCTTCTGTCGCTTATCAATCTCGGTGAATGCTGCGGTGCCCCCTTCCCCCACCAGCTGCACACCCACTTCGATTCCGATTTTACGCTTCAGTATCTCGGCAAATTGGCGGGTCAAGTCGTCGTGAGCCGCGCTCGGCGCTTTGACTTCGGCAATCACTGTCATCTCGTCCCGACCGTTGCTGTCGCGCTCGGCGACACAGAAGTATTCTCCGGCGAACGCTGCATGCTCAGCCAGCATGCCACCAATACCGTGGGGGTAAATATTGATCCCCCGCAATTTAACCATATTGTCAGAGCGCCCCAGAAATCCCTTAATACGTTTAAAGGGCAAGTTGAATGGGTTGTCTCCGGGAATGGCTTCGGTCACGTCACAGGTATTAAAACGAATCACCGGATAGACATCGTCCTTATACAGGCAGGTCACCACCATGTTGCCTTTTTCACCATCAGCCACCGGCTCGTTGGTGTCAACATCCAGTAATTCGAGGTATTGGGCGTCTTCCCAAACGTACAAGCCGTTGTGATCCGGTCCCTCGGCGGCAATACAGCCGGTGTCTGCGACGCCATACCAGTCGTAGAGTTCAGCACCGCCCCAGGCTTCACTCAAAGCCTCCCGGGTCTCCATCCCAAGATGACCAATGATCATGTCGATCTTGATGTCTTTACCCGGCACCAGTCCCTCTTCCCGCGCCACCGAGGCCAGCTTGTTGATGTAGTCAGCAAACCCCACCAGCACGTTAGTGCCAAAGGTTTTCATCAGGTTCACCTGTTGCAACGAACGCGTTTCAATACCGGTGCCGGCTGACAGGAACAGGGCGTTGGTGTAGCGAGTTACCGCCTCACGGATGTAGTGACCGCCATTAATCATGCCGTGGCCATAGCAGGACTGTACCGTCGCCGCGGGTTTTAATCCCATAAAGCGGTAGCCGCGAGCCACCAACAGCGCCTGGACTTCGCGCCCCTTGGCACCAAACACAATCGGCTGCGGAGTGCCGGTGGTGCCACTGGTGGTATGAAACACCACCGGTGGCCGCTGCTCCGGGGGCAGGTGTTCAAAGCCGTTGAAGTCACCGATCGGCGGATAATCCGCCACGCTTTGCATGATATCCGACTTGGAATAGGTGGGCAGCTTGGTGATGTCATCAATGCTTTGAATGTCAGCAGGCTGAACACCAGCATTGCTCCACAGGCGCCGGTAAAAGGGGATGTTCCAGGCCTTATCGATCAGCGCCATAAAGCGCTGGTTTTGAATGGCCTTCAAGGCCTCTCGACTCATGCCCTGATAGCGCTGCATAAACGTTTCGCCCAACGGATAGTCGTCCAGCATGGCCGAATAATCAAAGCTCTCGTAATAAGTAGGGTAGGTCATGATCAACAAATCTCTTACAGCATGGTCTGGCGTTGTTACCACTCAGTCTGAGACTGAGCCGGCACGGGTTAATGCAATCAGCGCGCGAACATCTGCGCACGCTTGCAATTGATCGACGCTGTCGATTAAGCGCTCGATAGCGGTCGTGGATAAGGGCTGCGCACCACTGCGGCAACACTGGCGAAACTTTTTCAGATGTTGTTCACGACTCAATGACCGCGCCGGACTCCCAAGCACGGCCGGCAGCTCAACCCGCTGGCAGCGACCATCGGTCAGGTGAACTTCTACGCTCTGGGGCGCCAGAGCGTTGGGGTCATTGATGGTGTTGGCCTGCATGTGGATCTTGTCTGCCAACGCAAGACGCCGGGGATCTCGCAACGCCTGCTCCTGGTAATCGGCTACCGTCATATCACCGGTCAGTAAAAACGTGGCTGCGATATACCCCATACACAGCTTGGCGTAGTTGTGATTCATACTGGCGGTTGCAGGACGGTCCACCAGGCGCCGGATCAATGGCGGCGCACTGATGACAATGGAGTCAATATCTTCAACGGCAAAGCCCATGGCATCGCGTAATTGCGCGATACCGTCCAGGCCGCCGTGGGCCGCTCTCCCAGTGGGGTAAGGCTTGTGACTGACACGAGTAATCTGTTCAATGCGCCCCAGCTGAGCAAAAGCCTCATCGGCATTACCCGCGTCCTCAAACAGACTGAACAGTCCAAACTCACCGTCGAGAATGTTCTGCGGCGCCGTCAATCCCGCTTGCGCCAGCTCAATCGCCACGACGGCATTACGGGCATTAAAGGCGATCTGCATCGGCAGGGTTTCCGAGCCCTCCAGATGAGCCTGCATGGTGCCGCCCATCTGGCTGTAGAAAATTCCCAGCGCGTGCTGGGTCAGTGCGCGGTCAAACCCTGAGAGCCTGGCCATGCCGGCAACAGCCCCCAAGCCGCCGCAAATACCTGGACGAAAAAATCGCATGGGTTGACTGGCGCACATACCGATGACCGTGGCCACATCCACGGCCACACTCAAGGCGCTGATCAACGCCTGGCCATCCACCGGTCTACCACGCACAGCCAGTTGCTCACTCCAGGCCAACAGTGTCGAAAGAATCACCGCCATCGGATGCACCACCGCGGGTTCGTGAACACAGTCAAACTCCTGATTGTGAATCTGGTAAGCATTCACCAACGCGGCACTGCTTGGCCCCAGGCCAACACCGGAATTCCAGACGTGGGCTGAACCCGGTCCACTCCATTGAACGCGAGCCACCTTGATCAAAGAATCCACAAACGGCACCCGCGACCCCGACAGCCCCACTCCGAGGGAATCCAGCACGAAAGTCTTGCACGATTCTACCGCCGCAGCGGACAGATCCGTATAAGTCACACTGACCACATGATCCAACAGTTGTTCGATGCGGCTCACTCAAATGCTCCTGTGCTGGTGGGCCATTGCTGCAGCCATGGATCCAGGCTGTTAGCATCAGGCAATGCCAGGGTGGCGTTAATCAACTGTTGACGCTGCGCCTCTGGCACACCGGCAGCACGCATCAACGTATTCGCTTTGTCAGTAAGCTCTTCTCCCGACAACGGGTTCTCGGGGTCACCCCAGGCGTCGCTCACCTCTTCACTGGTAGAGCTACCATCTGCAAAGGTCAGGGTGACACTGGCGCCAAAGTGATTCGGATAAGCTCGCTGAAACGCCTCACACTCAGTCACCTGCACCTGGCCACGCAAACGGTCGATGATCGGATCCTGAAAGCAGCCCTCGTTGAAATGACTTAGCTGTGGCGCTCCGTGCAGCAAGCAGACAGCCACGGCATGCTGCAAACTGAATTTGGCTTGCAGGGTGTTCTGCGGCTGCGAGCGGTCACAGAACACCAGCGCATCACGATAAGTACGGACCTCAATCCGCTGAATGTCCGACAACGGACGTCGCACGACTAACCGTTGGCAGGCATCGATGGTGGCATGCACGTGACGACAGGCGGGCCAGGGTTTGAAACTGCACTGCCACATCAGCCAGTCTGCCTCAGGGGCAAGCACTCGCTCCCCAACCGCCTCTGGGGACGTGGCGGCAAACAGCCCCTGGGGACCTTCCAAGATGGCCGCCGGCCCACGCACGCCCGACTCAGCCGCATACGCCACCAGACTGCCAGTCAAAGCCGCATCGACCGTGTGGAATTGCTTGCTGTCGACCACTTCATGGCGCATTTGCCAGAGACCGCCTGTACGGCTTCCGGCGTTGCCCAAGGCCCAGACAAACTGTTCATCGGTCAAGCCCAACAAACTGGCCACGGCCGCAGCTGAACCGAAACTGCCGCAAGTGGCGGTATTGTGATAAAAACGGTAATGATCAGGCCCCAGGGATTGGCCGATTCGAATCATGGCCTCATAACCTATCACGATGCTGTCGAGCAGCTGTTGCGGGCTGGCGGCCAGCCGTTGCGCCGCAGCAATGGCTGCCGGAATCACCACCGGCCCTGGATGCAACACCGACGTACGGTGTACATCGTCCATCTCTTCGATATTGCCAATGGCGGCATTCACCCACAATGCCGATTGCCAGTCCACCGCGTCATGCGCCAGAACCGTACACGGTCCATCGGTCGCCAGCGACTGCAGCAGCGACAAAAATTTCTCACCCGCATTCGAGCGCACCCCCAATACACTGCAACCTAGCCAATCGAGCAAGTGTTGTGCAGCTCGTTGCCGGTCCGCTGGGCTGATGGGTCGCCGTAACAAGACAACCAGTTGTTGCGTGAGTGAAAACACCGATCCGCATTCCATAAGTAAACGTGATTGCAGAATATCCTACATTAAACCTAATGACCTATCAATATATCATTACCTGAAAATCAGCAGCCACTTTACACCCCCACCCAGAGGCCCATGTTGTCTGCTCCGTGAAGTCACACCAGAAGACTCAATACCGCCGACCCGAACGTTTCGAAAGGCCCAGTTGCCGTTGACAACGACGGCAACATAAGGGAATGTCTAACACAACCCGCTGCTGCCCCCAAACGCTGGAAATAGCAGCCGTTCATACCCAGCAAGACTTTACCCAAACCAGCACCCATGATATAAAATCATAACTATATATCATTTGTATCGATTGTATCGCCCGCCAGCGATGTTTACGGATTCTGGAGACGCTATGGAAACCACCACCAAGACAGCCAAACAAATTTATCAGGAAATCAAAGCCAATCCTGCGCGAGCACGTTTTGGTTTTGGCAACAAGGCCGTGCTGGTCAATATTGACCCCCAGAAAGCCTACACCCGCACGGACCTGTTCAAGACGGCGTACGAAACAGACCCCAATCAGATGGGTTATATCGATGCACTGGCGAAGAAATTCCGCCAATTGGGTTGGCCTGTGGTCTGGACTCATGTGGCTTATATGGAGTCTGGCGAAGATGCCGGCATCTGGGGAACGCGAACCGACACGGAGGATTCCCTGCAAAACATCAAATACGGTTCAGAGCGCAGTGAATTCGATGACCGTCTGACCATCGATCCGGTCAAGGATGTTATCTACACCAAAAAAATGCCGTCGGCATTTTTTGAAACACAATTACAGTCGCTGCTGGTATGGCACCAGGTGGACACGGTCATTCTCACCGGCGGCTCTACCTCTGGCTGCATTCGGGCCACGGCAGTGGACAGCTTGTCGCGCGGCTATCGAACCATCGTGCCTGAGGAATGTGTGGCCGATAAACACGAAAGTTACCACTACGCCAACTTGACGGATTTATCCCTCAAATACGCCGATGTGCTGGATGTGCAGGCGGTCATGGACTGGCTGGATAGCCAAGCCTGAACGGACCCGGATTCGTTCTGACCCTGGAGCCTGAAACCAGTACCTGCCACGAGACTCTGAAACGACGAGAAGCAACATGAAACACGACCCCGGATTGTACAATTACTGGGCCTACGATCAGCGCCCGAAAATCACCTGGCCCAATGGCGCCCGAGTGGCCTTTTGGGTGGCTCCCAACATTGAATATTACGAGCTGAACCCTCCCGCCAACCCCCACCGTCAGGCTTGGCCGCAGCCCTATCCGGCCATTGGCGGTTATGGCATTCGTGACTATGGCAATCGGGTTGGCCATGTTCGGCAGATGGACCTGCTGGATAAGTACGGCATTCGTGGTTCCATTTCTCTCTCTACGGCGCTGTGTGATCACCACCCGGAAATCATTTCGATGTGTAAAGAGCGCGACTGGGAGTTCTTCAGTCACGGCATCTACAACACCCGTTACACCTATGGCATGTCTGAGCAGCAAGAGCTGGATATGATCAAGGACTCCATCGAGACGATCTTCCAACACACGGGCCAGAAGTGTGCCGGTTACCTGGCGCCCGCCCTGTCTCATTCTGAACACACCATTGATCTGTTTGCCGAAGCCGGTAGTGACCTGTTTGGCAATGACGCAGGCTTTTATACCTGTGACCTGTTCCATGACGATCAACCGACCCCCGTTCACACCCGCAGCAACAAACGGTTTATCTCCATCCCCTATTCCCTGGAAATGAACGACACCATTGCCTATGTCGTCAACAAGATGGAACCCCGTCGCTACGGCCAAATGATTCGCGATAACTTTGATCGCTTGTATCAGGAAGGGGCCGAGTCCGGCACGGTGATGTGTATCCCGACCCACAACTACCAGGTGAGTTGTCCACATCGAATGCGCGCTTTTGAAGAAGCCCTTGATTACATCACTTCCCATGAGGACGTCTGGATCACCACGGGTCGTGAGATTGCCGAATATTATCTAACCCATCATTATGAGACGTCACTGCAGAGTATTGAGCAGCAGGCCCGCGTATCCGTCACACAGGAGAAACCATAATGTCTCTGCAACCGGATTATTTTGACTACCCACACCGCTCCTACGGTATGGATCACGACCGTTACGACTGGTCTTTGTTGTCAGAGCGTAAACCCGTTGTCTGGCCTAATAACGCCAAACTGGCACTGTGGGTCAATGTGAACTTGCAGTTTTTCCCACTGGATCAACAGGGCATCCCCTTTAAAGTACCGGGCGGTATGACGATGCCCTACCCTGATCTGCGCCATTTTTCACTGCGCGATTACGGTAACAGGGTTGGTATTTTCCGCTTACTTAAAGCGTTCGACCGCTATGGCATCACCCCCACAGTCGCCATTAATGGCGAGTTGGTGGAACGGGCACCCTACCTGATTCAAAGCATCAACCAACGCGGCTACGAAATCATCGCCCACGGTTGGAACATGGACTGTCTACATTATGGCGGTCAGGCGATCGATGAGGAACGCGCACTGATTGAACGTACCCTCACCACCCTGCGCGAAGCCACGGGCCAAGCCATAACCGGCTGGCTAAGCCCAGCTCGTAACGAAAGCGGCAATACCCCGGAATTACTGGCGGCCAATGGTATCCAATACCTCTGTGACTGGGTCAACGATGACATGCCCTACCCATTTCGGACCGCTCAGGGCCCACTGACGGCCATGCCCCTGTCCAACGAGCTGGACGATAGCTTTATCCTGATGAACAACCTGCATTCGGAAGACAGTTATGTGGAACAAGTCAGTGATGCTTGCGACTTTCTACTGCAGGAAGCAGAGCAGCAAGGTGGACGCATATTGTCACTCAACATACACCCCTGGATGCTGGGTCAGCCCCACCGGATTGGCAAACTGGAGCAAGCCCTGGAATACATCACCAGCCGCCCGGGCGTCTGGTCAGCAAGTGCTTCTGACATTCTCTCTGCCTGCTCAGCAACCAAGGAGTGATTGAACAATTCTTGTCGAAATTGACACTCAACAGCAAAGAATGTTGCATAACTTCGAGCTGTTGAGTGACAGCGTCTGGCCAGCCATCCAGTAAATCATATATCATTAAGCCTAATACAATCTGCCCTCACTCTCGGGGATACACTGACTAATTTGGATCATGCACGATGACCACAGTTCTGGAATTGTTCTCCTTAAACCAGATTCAATCCCTGCACGGCGAGTCGCCCGCGCCACTCTACCATCAGCTGTATAGCCTGTTAAAAGGCGCCATTCTTAATGGCACCATTGCCAGCGGGGTACAAATGCCAACCGAGCAGCAGTTGGCAGAAGCCTTTGATGTCTCCCGCATAACCGCCAAACGTGCCATGGATGAGCTGGCGGCCGAAGCGCTGGTAGAGCGTCGTCGCGGCAAGGGCACGCACGTCATTCACGAGTACAAACCGAAACCGGTTAAGGCGCCCCTGGTGGGAATGCTGCAGGACTTGGAAAGCATGGGTCGACAAACCCATGTCAAAGTTCTGCTGTGTGAAAAAAAGGCCCCGCCGACACACATTCGTGAATTAATGCAGGTGCCTGAGGGTGAGGACGTGTATCACATGATTCGGGTACGTTCCAAGGATGGCGAACCTTTTGGTTACTACACCAGTTGGACGCAGGGCCTGACCTCGCGCATCACCGCGTCGCAAGTGAAGAAAAAAACCCGTCTGGAGCTGTTCCGTGAACAGGGCATACATTTGACGCATGTGACCCAGACCATCAGCGCTGTCGCCGCCGATGAAGAACTGGCCCGCGAACTGAAGACTGAGGTCGGCGCCCCGCTGATCAGCCTCACCCGTCACTCTTATTCCGGCACCGACCCTGAAGTTCTGGTGGATTATATGCAATTGTATTACCACCCGGATCGCTTTCAGTACCGCATGGACCTGGAGCTCGAAAAATAACACCATTGAGCTGTTAGCTCTAACCGTCAGAAATCAATACACCCATTGCGGTTATTGCTTTCTGCTGTGTTTCAAATGGTCGGTGACCTTCTCGGTGAGCATTAATCCCCGTGTGGAGTGCCGGCACCTGGCAATGTTTCCAAACACTTGCCATGACTGCACCTCGCCATGAATATTTATTTAAATAAAGCGCTCTGCACGAACCTCCGTATAGCTCGATGTTGGAAACCAGCGGGTCACCGTCCTGGTCAAATGATTCGATCCACTTAACAACAAGTCTTTGGACTTAATGGCCGCTTCGACACTCGTGTCCCCCATCCAGAGCTCTGCCATAACGGCAAGTGGAGCAGACAGATAGACATCCACTTCCCGCCCCGGATCCTCATTGCACAGATCCACCATGTCATGACTGGCGATCAACCACCACTTTGTATCATCAACCATGACACAGAATACCGTTTCACCTTCCGGCAACTCATCGATTTTAAGCGTGCGATGAAAATCCCACATAAAACTGCCGGCATCGAGATCGGCATTGCAGAGGTGATCCCTTGCCCACCGCAATCCCCACCGGGCCAGACCGTCAATCACCGGCCCCAGCTCCCGACCACACCTGGTCAGGCGATACTCGACATTCTTTTGCCCCACGGCGGATTTACGCACAATCAGGCCGCAATTTTCCAGATGTTTTAGACGTTTACTGAGCACCGTGGGTGAAATACGTGGCATCGCGCGTTGAAACTGATTGTAGCGGTACGAGCCAAAGAACAACTCGCGCAAGATAAGCAGCGTCCACTTGTCGCCGACGATATCCAGCGCCTTGACCGTGGGGCATAAGCTACCGGGTGTATTCATTGTCATGTGTCCTACTGACGGTGTTTAGTGCCTAGTGTTTAGTGACTAACTCTCTAACTACATTCACTGACTGGGTCTGGTTACTACGTTTTACGTAGTGGCTGGCTACATGTAAGTGAGTGAGTTACTACAGCTGGTGCACTGCTTCCCTCTCGGCCACTGCGATACTCTGAAGCTGATACTTTCTTTGGAGGATAATGTCATGAACCCTACGAATAACTTTATAGCACTTGCCGAACACTCCACTACCGTCTCCATGAATGAGCGTCAGACCCCACTGACAGACACCTACCGCAATGGCACGGAAGGTGCGAAAGAAGCGTTGGTGGTGGATTTTGCGACCACCTCCTGCGGTAAGAGTCCCGCCTCTTCCCCGTTGTACTCAGAAGTCATGCTCACCAAGCACATGCCGTATTCCGTCCCCGTGGGGGTACACTCCGCCGTCGGCGGTGAATGTGACTTCCCCACCCCCGGCGATATTTTGTGTGGCGCACTGTCTGCCTGCATGGATACCACAATCCGCATCATCGCCAACAAACTGGGCATCAAACTCACCACTTTGGCCGTCTCGGTAGCGGGAACCGTGGATGTGCGCGGTACCTTGCGGTTGGATAAGGGCACACCGGTTGGCTTTCAGACCTTCGACATCACAGTGGATATTGAAGCAACTAACGCCGATGAAAAGCTCATTGAGGTGTTGATAAATGCAGCAGAGTACAGCTGTATTATTCTGCAAACCTTAAGAAACCCACCCTCAACGACCCTGCGAACCCAAATTCGCTGTGGGGATGAAAGGGCTGTGTCGTCACAAGTCAGTGAAGCCACCGTGTAATATGTAAATTGCCGGCTTCCGATAACGGTTCACTTGAGCCATCTAAACGCCGCAAGACGGACAATTAACCCGGAGAAAAGACACGTCCTTTGAGGAGGTGTCTTTTCATGTTTTGATATCGAACGCCTCGGTATGGCTTCACAAGGCAAGAAGGGTGTTTGTATTTTATCTATAGCCCAGCCGAATCAATGTGAGGGGTTTCAAGAAAGAATTTTTGCATTGGCCAGGTCTCGCTTGAACTTCGACACCACCGCAAACGCTTCCAGCATCACCAGCACGCTGACAATGAGCACAATAGCGTCCAGAAAAACCAGCAAATAATTACCGTCCAGATAATATTCCTTCAGTTTGATCAGCCCGGCAAAAAACGCCATCACCAACACAAAGACCATGGGCACCATGGTGTAAATCGCTGGCCGATGCATTTTTATGAGCATGACTGAAATCACCAGTAACGTCAGGCTGGCGAGTATCTGGTTGGTCGAGCCAAACAAGGGCCAGATGATCATACCGCCACTGCCGGAAGAACCGCCCGCTCCGAACGCCAGCAGCAAGCAGCAGCCAACGGCAATAAAAGTCGCCAAGGAGCCGTTTTTCAAAACCTGCAGGTCATAGATGTCGCCCCACTCCTGAATGATGTAGCGCTGCAACCGCACACCGGAGTCCATGGTGGTACCGGCAAACAACACCACCATGACCGCGAGAATGGTGGAGGAGAATTCCACCGGTAAACCCCAGCCCTTCTCGATCAGGTTGGCGCCACCGGTAATAAACGCCGCGACGCTGCCATCACCCAGATGGCTGTATATCTCATGCCATTCTTCCGGGGTTGCTGCCAGAGCAACCCCACTCACCGCCACAATGGTGATTAACGCCAAAGAGCCTTCGCCAATGGCGCCAAGATAGCCCACAAAGCGGGCATCAGGCTCCTTGGCCAGTTGTTTGGAGCTGGTACCGGATGCCACGATGCCATGAAAACCGGAGACCGCCCCGCAGGCGATGGTAACGAACAGCAGCGGAATGATGGAGGGAGTATCGATGGCTTTCTGGGTGTTAAAGGCCGGCGCCGTGATGTCTGGCATCGACAGGAATACCGCACCATAGAGCAATAACAAGCCCACCAGCAGTTGCATACCGTTAATAAAGTCCCGCGGCTGTAACAGCATCCACACCGGCAGCAGTGAGGCAATAGCGGCGTAAATAAACAGGATGATGATCCAGTTAGCGTTGGCGGTGAGGCCAAATAAATTTTCCGGCAAGCTGATGGGGATATAGCTGCCAGCGTAGACCGTGATGTACAGCACCAGAATGCCGACGATACACAAGGGGATCAGACTGAAATTGCGGCGCAACAACTGGCCGATGATCAAGGCCACAACGATGGCCATCCAGGCGGGGAAGACCGAATTCGGTTGATTGACAAAAGCATTGGCAATGACGACCCCAAACACCGCATTGACCATCAACAGAACCAGAAAGATCACCACCATAAACAGGCTGCGCGTGCGCGAACCAATGACGCTCTGTGAGAGCGCGCCTATGGATTTGCCTTTGTGGCGGGTACTGGCCCAAAGGGCACCGGTGTCATGCACACCGGCAAAGAAAATGGTACCGAACACCACCCACAACACGGCCGGCACCCACCCCCAATAGACCGCAATGGCCGGCCCGACGATGGGCGCGGCTCCCGCCACCGAGGTAAAGTGATGGCCCCAGAGCACAATTTTGTTGGTGGGCACAAAATCCCTGCCGTCGTTAAATTCTTCAGCCGGGGTGGTAAAGTTGGGATCCAGTCGATAAATCTTTTCTGCGATAAACTTCGAGTACAAAAACCAGCCCAACAACATGCCGATAATACCGAGGATGACGATTGCCACAGATTGCATAAGAGTACCTGCACAGGCTGGTTAATTTATCATTGTTAGCCGTCTGCTCTTTGGCAGCCAGAACCATTCTTACTAGTCTAGTGCTTGCTGACTGATTATGTCGATTTCAGTATCAATTCTGGTACTTTCACTACACTCATTGTCATTAAAAATAAATTTATTATAAAAAACGCTATTAAAAACCCCCAATCGAACACAGGGCTGTCGATTTCACCTGCGTATCCGTACCGCTTATCAAGCTCCTGTATTTGGGCGTTTGGGGTGCCTGCCATGGTGGCGCTACTGTTGTCAGGCTCCGGCCTGACGGTGGTCATCATCTTAATAATGGATGGTTAACCAGTACCGCAACGCCTTCATTGAGCAACACGGCTGGGCGATGCCAGTGGTGGCGGAAACCTACGACGGCCCGACCAATGATATCTGCGGTTTTCATGTAAAAGCCGAGCAGGTTCACGCGGCATTGAACGGTGCCACTGACGGGCCGGTTGCCGAAGGTAATGTCGGTGGTGGTACCGGCATGCAAACCTATGAATTCAAAGGTGGCACCGGCACCAGCTCACGAGTCATAGCAATTAATGGTGAGCGCTTCACCGTGGGCGTATTGGTACAGTCCAATTTCGGCATGCGCAGTGAACTGAATATTTTGGGTGTCCCCGTCGGTGAGCATTTGACGGAGAATGCCTGGCTGTCAGAAGTCATGGGGCACGATCAGGGTTCGATTGTCGTCAACATCGCCACCGATTTACCGCTGAACCCTACCCAGTTGTCACGTCTGGCCAAGCGCGGGGCGATGGGCATCGCTCGCACGGGATCACCCGGCGGTCACTACTCCGGCGATCTGGTGCTGGCCTTCTCCGTTGCCAACCCGATCGACGTACCGCCCCCGGGGGCTCATCAGCCAACCAGCTTCAGCATCGACACCCTCAACGATACTCACTGTGACCTGATGCATACCGCCGCTGTGCAGGCCGTTGAAGAAGCCATCATCAACGCCATGATGGCGGCGGAAACCTTACCGGTCGTGAAGCCCGCAGGCTATACCCTGCCAGCCATTGATCACAAGGACTTGACAGCATTGATGGCAAAATATGGGCGTTTGTAACACCGTATGGGTTTAACGGCCCCCAGTCTTGATCCCACACAAGTCGCTGATACCCGGTCTGTCCCTGGACTGGGTATCAGCATTTTTACCAACATCCCCCTTAAACAGTAGTTCCCCCTTCCCTGCCGTATTTCAGGCAAGTTTTGTTTTTTCGGTTAGAGTGGCGGTTAGGGTGGCATCGGGTAAAGACTTTAACTGCCCAATAATGACCAACATCCCCACCAAAATTAACAGCGTGGTGCCGGGTGCTGGTACCTCTGCCGCAGCAACCGCACGGTTATCCCGTTCCAGCGTTTCAAAGTAATTGATAAAGGCCTGATACAAGGGCATGGGGATGTCCATTTCACCATTAAGCAAGTCACTGGCGATATTGCTGACATCATCCATCGTGAGCCCATACATCGACAGTAAGTCCTGCTCACTCTCGGTTAATTCGCCCCTCATAATCCTCAAGAGATCCTGGTGGGTGCGGGTATTTCCTAAGGTTGATCCTTCCTCCTCAAGGCCGGCAAACAGATCGGGCAGTACCTGTTGCTGGGTTAAAGCAGCCGATGCCCCCGTAGCTGTATTCCCAGGCACGGTGACCTGTTTTTCATTCTTTGGCGGGGCATCAATTAACTTGGCGTCAACCTTTCCAGAAACACACACCAAGGCTGTCAAAGTATAAAAAAGCAGATGGGTTTTATTAGACATTCGCATCACACAACTCCACATTCCATCGTTGGAAGCAGGGGGCCAAGCGTGGTGTTCTTGAGAACCACAGATCCCCGAACGCTCGAGAATATTTCGACCCTGTTATTATGCTTCTGAGTGAAATAATCCCAGAAGGGTATCTACACCACCATTATGGGTTGAAGCAAACGCAGTGCGCATCACCCATGTGGGTAGTCTTTACCCCGAAAATCACTATTGTTCAGTGCGAATCAGATTTACAGCCAGCTCTACCTGGCTTTTAAATCCCGTTTTTTTGAAGATGTTTTTCAAATGGCTCCTGACGGTGTTCGCGGTGATGCACATGGCGTTTGCCACAGACACAGCGTCACCATTGTTGCACAAGGCAATACAGACTTTAGCTTCGGCTCGCGTCAGGGCATACCTCGACATCAGATAGTCCACGGGCAGTACACCGTTATCGGGGCTGCGTTTTAGTGACAACATCCAGCGTCGGCCCTGAGTGGCACCAGCCCCTCTTGATGACACCCGGCTTACCTCAATCTCCCAGATGGGATTGATTCTGGACGGGTTGAATCGGGCACCGTCGCCTACTTGTGCGGTCGTCAAAATGGACCACCATTTCTCAAAGGTCGCACGTTCATGAGCCGTTTCACCAAATAGAAAACGATTGGAATTGCCCGACAGACTGTTGGTCGACGAAATGAGCGCTTTGGCAGAAGCGTTGAGAAAATGAATGTTCAACGTGTCATCCACCAGCACAATGGCTTGCGGTACCCGCTCAATGGCTTGCTCGAAGACCAGCCGATTGCCTTCGGAATCGGTCAGTAACTCCAGAATATGGATGGCCCTGGCCATGTGTCGTTGAAATAACTGAGCTCGTGCGAGATGCTGAGGTTGGTATTTTCCGGCCAGTTCATCGCGCGAACTGGTGAAGGTCAGCCACAGCTGGGCGTTACCGGCGACCACCCACCCCATGGAGCGGCGGATGCCCAAAGGATGAATAACGGTCTTGTAATAGTCGGTTTTTTGAAATTCCTCATAGGGCATGACATCGTCTGAAATCAATACCTTGCCGGCCATGAGATCTTTAAGACCGGCGGTAATCAAGGGATTGTCAAGCGACCCGAATTCATGCGAGTAGTTATCGAACAGCTCTTGGGCGACCGATTCCATGTCCGGGGGAGAGGTGAACACTTCGAAGCCGGAGGGCGTTTCCGCAATCGAGTCAAAGTGAAATATGGCGCCACCGATGTCGCCTTGAAGAGACAGAAAGGTTCTGGCCGCTTCCTTTAACGAACCCTCCTGAGTCGTGGCGGCATAGATCCCTTCAATAAGGTCAATGTCGCTGGCAATAAGCTCAGGATCGCTGGAGTTTGTCATAATCACATCCCTGTCAGGGTCTCATGTTGGGCATCCCTGTGACCGTAAACCCCTTGATCACGTATCCTTTGACTAAAAAATTATAGGGGGGACAGAAGAAGTTATCAAACGGTCGTCCAACAAAATTTCAGGATCACGAATATAGAGGCATTAGATGAGCTTCACCACTCCCAACAGCCAACAGCAGATACTGCCGTGTAATGCACCTCAACACCGCAGAGCCTTTCAGTACAACTCACTCATTCAGTTTCGTCGAGCCATCGACATCAGTACCTACGCCCGGATGAGCAATCGCGACTATATTAATGGTTAACCTCAGTTCATCGGCGGCTGGTCAGTTCGAATGGTGCTGGGCTGTAGGTTTTCGAATGGTGCTGAGCCGTAGGTTATTGTCTTAAAAGCCTTTGCAGGTTCTGCGCTCCGACAAAGCCGGAACCTTGTCCGAGGTGGAAAAAGTGAGTCATACTGGTTTTATTCACGATGATGAGCACCTGCCGTGATGAACAACACCAAACCATCATACCAGTCCAATTTTCGCTTTATCGCCGAACTTAATGAGTTTCTAAAGCCCACCTATCGACACCAGCGAATAGCCTACCGGTTTACACATTCTCTGGGCATAAAAGATCCCATCGAAGCGATGGGGGTTCCCCATACCGACGTTGAACAGATAGTGGTTGATGGTCGGGGCGTAACGTTCAGTTACCGGCTTTGTCACGGCGATCAGGTGACGGTCTACCCCGCCCTGGCAAACAGCGATATAAAGCCCCCCATACAACTTCGACCACCGCTGCACAAAGTCAGGTTTGTACTCGACGTTCATCTTGGCAAGCTCGCCAGAATACTGCGCATGCTGGGTTTCGATGCACTTTACAGCAATGCCTATGAAGACAGGGAGTTGGTGAATATTACCGAAGGCGAGCAGCGTATCTTATTAACTCGCGATCGCCGTTTACTGTTTCACCGGCGTGTGGTGTATGGTCACTATGTGCATCACTGTCACGCCGAGCAGCAAGCCCGGGAGGTCCTCAGACATTTCCAACTCAGTCACAACATCCACCCCTTTTCTCGCTGTACGCATTGCAACGGCAAACTGGCTGCTGTCGACAAGGACAGCATTCTGACACAGCTGGAACCGAAAACCATTCGTTACTATCAGAAGTTTTACCGCTGTCAGGGTTGCGGGCAGATTTACTGGAAAGGCAGTCATTTTGACGGTATTGCCGATAAATTCAGGACATTGGGACTAACCCCGCCGTAAACAGCCTGGCCATATCTGTGTTAACCCTATCCTGCAAAGCGACTCTGATTGCCTTATCCGGCTAAGCCTCGCCCTTCACACAAACATACACCGAATTCGTCGATTCGCAGTTCTGAAACGGATTGTAGAACGCCACCACATGGGATTCGACACTCGAAAACACCGTTTTCAACAAGGCCTCAAAACGCGCCTCCGGCAGGTTTTGTGACCACATGGCAAACACCCCCCCAGGCGTGAGTTGCTGCGCCATGAGCGCCAGGTTTTCGGTGGTGTAGAAGCCTGCGTTGGCGGCATTGAGGAATTCAGTGGGGGAATGATCAATATCCAAAAGGATCGCATCAAATTTTCGACCGCCGACTGTGGGGTCAAAGCCCGTGTCCGGGTCAGTGGCCAGATCAAAGAAACTGCCGAGAACATAACGATTGCGTGCATCGGCGTTGAGGATTTTCCCCAGCGGAACGCGCTCATCCTGGTGCCAGCCAATCACCGTGTCCAAGGCATCCACCACCAGCAACTCGGACACTCGCTCGTCTTCCAGGGCCGCGACGGCGGTATACCCCAGGCCCAACCCACCCACGACAACCTTAAGCTGATCGCCCTGCACGGCTGCCAGACCCAGCGTCGACAAGGCCTCTTCGGCCTCAACAAACATACTCGACATCAAAAATTCGTCGCCCAGCTTAACTTCATAGATGTCACGATCGCCAAACACGGGGATACGGCGTCTACGCAGGGATATCTCTCCCAGGGGAGAGTCCTGGCTATCAATTTCTTCGAACAATTTGGACACAGTGGTCACTTCCTAACGCAGTACAAGGCCGGGCATTATAGTACGCATAGATGCTGGATGCCCGGCTCTGACATTGTATTTCTGACATTGTATTATTGTCTGTAACCCGCGTTCCTCCGGTCACATCGAAGCTGCATGCCCTGATTTTCAAAAGCAACACCAGCCCCGCACCTAACCGGACGCCTCGGTCATCCAACCCGTCACTGGGTCTGAACCGACAGCACTTGATCACCCGGCAACAGGCCGGACATCACTTCCACCTTGCCTTGCGGGTAGGTTTTGCCGAGTCGAACATAACGACGCTCCACTCCTTGTTCGCCAGCGACCCACACCAGATCCAGTTGCCCCACCTGAGCAACACGCTCGGCGGGTATCAGCAGGATGTCAGCTTCCCCTGCTGGCACTTTCACACGCGCGTACATCCCCGGCAATAAGCCCGCTCCCTGCTCCAACCGACTCTTCACCAGAAAACTGCGCGAGCCGGGGTTGCCCGCCGGCACCAGTTCTTCGATGACGGCCGTCATTTCCTTGTTCAGTGCCGGAATGGTCACCGTGAGTGCCTGTCCCAGTGTCAGGGTCAGGGCCAACGCTTCACGCACATTGGCCTCTACCCGCAGGGAATTGGGATTGTAGAGCGACAGCAGCTTCATACCCGGCTGCACGGTATCACCCGGCTCGGCAAATCGATCAACAATGCGTCCCTGGATCGGCGCCCGCACGCTGGCATAGTCAAGAGCGGCTTGCGCTGCCTGCAGCCCCTGTTGAGCACTGTCGAGACCAGCCACCAGGGTATCGTGGTTCGCCTGGGCTTTATCCAGATCGGCCTGGGCGAGAATACCTCGATCGCGCAGGGTTTGGGCCCGGTTAAGGGCCTGCCTGGCTTCGGTCAGGCGAGCACTGGCCGACTGCACATTCGCCCGGGCCTGGGACACGCGCGAGAGCAGATCGCTCTGCTCCAGCTCCACCAGCAACTGGCCCTCTTCCACCGAATCACCAGCGCGTACATGCACGTTCACAATACGCGCCAGCAGGCGAGAAGAAATCAACGTCGCCTGCTTGGCCTCCACCGACGCCGGTACGGCCTCAAACAATTCGATTGTTTGCGCTTCCACCGGCACCCCACCTTTTGCTGTGACAACGGGCTGCGGTTGCAGGCCAGGCTCTATGGCGTCGTTAAAAACGCCGGCCATCCACGCCACCATCAACAGCAACATCAGAATCGCCAACAAAGGGAAAAGCCATCGGGTCAGTGATTTCATGAGTCTGTCCTCAGGGGTGGCGTTTGATCAAAAACCAGCAGGTAAACCACCGGCACAACCAGCAAGGTGAATAAAGTCGAGGCCACAATGCCAAAAATAATCGCCAGCGCCAGGCCACTGAACACTGGATCCAGCGTGATCACCAGGTTGCCCAGCAGAGTGGTGCCGGCAGTGAGCAAAATCGGCCGCATGCGAATCGCACCGGCGTGCAACAGCGCGTCAGGGATACTCGCGCCGCGCTCACGCTCCTGGGTGATAAACTCCACCATAATCAGCGAGTTGCGCACCACAATACCCGCCAGGGCAATCATGCCGATCATGGCGGTTGCCGTGAACAGTACCGGATCGGGTGCACCTGCCACTTGCCGCTCGCCAATCTGGTTGAGCAACCAGAAACCGGGCATGATGCCAATGATGGTCAGAGGAATGGCCGACATAATAATTAGCGCCAGACTGGTGGAGGACGTCTGCAACTTCAACACAAAAAAGATGCCCACCAGTGCAAACAAAAAGGCCAGGCCCATATCGCGAAACACATCCACGGTGATTTGCCACTCGCCCTCGCCGGTCCAACCGATGCTGATGTCATCGGGCAACTGCCAGCCGTCGCCAGCGCCAGACCCCAAAAAAGTGTTGAGGAAAGTGCGGTCCTGCCAGTCACTGAGGTCATTCTCGCCACTGTTGCCACCAGCTGGCTGACCAAGATCGGCGTTGATGTCGGCAATCACTTCCGCCGGTGTGCGACCAGACAGCTCGGCCATGACATACACCACCGGTTTCAGGTCTTTGCGCTGAATGGTCTGGTCGGCGGGCAGCGACTGGAAAGAGCCCAGCTCACCCAGAGCCACCAGCGGTTGCGGTGCGATTTCGAGCCCGCTGTTACTGCTCTGCTTGACGATTCCCGGCTGGCCACGAACCTGCAGGCGCTGCAGGTCGTGCACGGAGGTACGCTGTTGCGGCGGCAGACGCACCTGTAACGGCAATGGCTTCGCCTCCTGCTCCAATTGCAGAAAGCCAGCCCCGACACCGTAATTGGCCATCAGCAGTGCCTGGTTGATGTCCGCGGTCGAAATCCCGGACAGTGCGGCCTTTTGTTTGTCCGTTATAAAGCGCAGGCGCTGGTGCTCTGCCTCGACGCTGCTGTCCACCTCGACCACAAACGGCTCTCGCTGCAATCGCGCCATAACTGTGGCTGCAGCCGCCTGCATCTCCGGGTACGGGGTCAGCTCACTGCCATAGACTTCAACCACCAGCGTACTCAATACCGGCGGCCCCGGCGGCACTTCCACCACCTTAATGGATACCCCGTCAGCCGCCATTGATGACAGGTGTTGACGCAATCGCAACACCACGCTGTGAGACTGGTGCTGGCGCTCACTCTTGTCCACCAGGGTGACCCGCAGGTCCGCCATGTGCGGTGCCTGGCGCTGGTAGTAATGTCGCACCATACCGTTGAAATCGATGGGCGATGGTACCCCCACATAAGCTGCCACCGCCTTGACTTCGTTAAACTGACGCACCCGTGCTGACACTTTTCCAGCGATGGCTGCAGTGTGTTCAAGGGAGGCCCCTTCAGGCATATCGATGACCACCTGGAGTTCGTTTTTGTTGTCGAACGGCAGCAATTTCAGCGGTACCAGTCGCAACAGTGGCAACAATGCTGCAACCACAAACAAGACCGCCACTCCCCACAGCAACAACTTGGCGCGGCCGCGGCTGGCCAGGATCGGCGTCATCATGCGGCGGTAGAACGCCGGCAGGCCACCGCGCCCTTGCTCATTCACTACGGTAGCGCCGGACAACAGTTTCATCGCCAGCCAGGGCGTCACCACAAAAGCCACCACCGTACTGGTGATCACACTCACCGGAACATTAAAAGCCATGGGTGCCATGTAGGGACCCATCATGCCGGTTATGAACGCCAGCGGAATAAACGCCAGCACAATCGTCAGTGTCGACATCACCAGCGGGGTGCGAATTTCACTGATGGCGGCGACGATTTTTTCTTTCAGCGAGCCACCGCGCTCGCGCATAAACCGTTCGATGTTATCGACCCCGGTAATGGGGTCATCCACCAGCAAGCCAAGGGAGAGAATCAGCGCAAACAGTGTGACGCGGTTGATGGTGTAACCGAAGGCCATGTCCAGCGCCAACGTGACACCGTAACTGATGGGCACGGCAACGCCCACCACCACCGCCGGACGCCAGCCGAGGAACACGGCGATAAACACCACCACGGTAAACACCGCAAAACCCAGACTCTGGGCCAGGTTATTGACCTTTTCATTGGCGGTTGCACCGTAGTCGCGAATCACTTCCAGATGAATATCGGATGGCAGGAATTCGGTCTGCAAGCGCGCCATCATCGTGTGGATGTCTTTGGCCATGCTGACCGCATTGCTGCCCCGCTGCTTGGCGACACTGAGCGTGACCATGGGCAAACCTTGCCCGCCCACATGTCCCTCATTCCTTTCATTACCTACTACATTCCTCTCATTACCTACTGGAGGAGGCTCGGCAAAGTCGATCCAGGTGTAACTGTCGGGCTCGGCCGGACCATCCACAATTTCGGCCACCTCGCGCAACAGCACCGGCTGGCCGTCCACCACATTGATCACCGACTGACGCAACTCGTCAACCGAGCGAATAAAATCTCCGCTCTCCAATTGCAGGCTTTCATTACCCAGCGTCCAGTTGCCGCCAGACAGCAACTGATTGGACACCTGCAGCGCATTGAGAATATCGCCAACGGTGCTGGCGCGAGCCGCCAGGCTTTCCGGATCCGGCAGGATACGAATGGTGCGCGGTCGGCCGCCCACCACATTCACCTCGCTGGTGTCGGGTACCGACTGCAAAAAGGTCGACACCTCGTCCGCCACCCGTCGCAATTCATAGTCACTGGTGCGATCGGGGTCACTGCTCCACAGGGCCAGCAACAGGATAGGCACATCGTCCACCTCCACCGGGCTCACCTGCCAGCGACTCACCACTGCTGGCACGCGCTGCTGATTGGAATAGAGTTTGTTGTAGGTATTGAGCAGTGAGGTCTCCCGGTCCTCGCCGACGTAAAAGCGCAAGGTCGCGGTGGTGCGGCCGGTCATGGTGGTGGAATACACATTCTCCACCCCCGGGATCTGGGCCAGCAGTTTTTCCAGCGGAATGGTCACCTGCCGCTCCACCTGAGAGGCGGACAAGCCGGGCGCCTCCACCAACACATCCACCATAGGCACGACAATTTGCGGTTCTTCTTCTCGCGGGGTAAAAGTCAGAGCCAGGGCGCCAAGCCCCAGTGACAGGAGCAGCAACATCAGCGGCAGACCGCCTGAGAGGCTGTAGCGAACCAGTGATTCCAGGGGGGATGCCGGTTTCATAGCGCCTGTGCTTTTGAGGAGTGATTAAAAAAGGATAAGTCAGACTCAGAGAAGACACAACACAAGTATCCTCCTGTCCTTCTTTTTATGTCCAACTCACTCTATGGACCCGCCAGACAATAGGCGCTTTATTCTTGCTCGCGGCTGTCCTTATTTTTTTAACCACTGTACAGTCATTAGCCTTCAAATTGTTGAAAGCCGTCAGATAATTTTGAAGCGCCATTTTGGGAGAGAAGTGAGAAGAAGACAGCGAGATAAAAGGACAGTCACGATTCCTAAACGCATAAAATCGACACTTTAAACTGGACTCCCCAGCACAATAGCCAGAACAGGTTAAGCGATATCCGCCGTTTGTTCTCTTCTTGTTCTCTTGATTGCTGTTAAACTGGGCAGCCGCTGTTAAACTGGACAGCCACTAAGCCAAGTATAAGCCCCCTTGATGACTGCCGAGAGCACTGAGACTGCAGCACCAGAATTATCCGCCAGGCGTTCAGCGGAGCCCGTCGCCACACGCACGATGCTGATCACCCTGTGGCAGTTTATCCGCCCCTACAAGGCCGTGCTGGCAGGCGCAGGGATTGCCCTGGTGCTTACCGCCGCCATCACATTATCGATTGGGCAGGGCGTCAAGTTACTGGTTGATGATGGTTTTGCAAAAGGCTCCAGTGCAGCACTGCTAGAGAGCGTGATGGTTATTATGTGCCTGGCCGTGCTGATGGCGGTGGGTACCTACACCCGGTTTTATTTAGTCTCCTGGCTGGGAGAGCGTGTCGTTGCAGATCTACGCAAAGCCATCTTCGATCACATCGTCACGCTGCACCCGAGCTTTTTTGAGACCAATCGCAGCGGTGAAATCATGTCGCGCCTCACCACCGATACCAGTTTATTGCAAAACATCATCGGTTCGTCCTTTTCCATGGCCTTGCGCAGTACCTTAACGTTTATTGGCGCACTCATATTGCTAATAGTCACCAACCTCAAACTCAGCTTAATCGTGTTATTGGGTGTCCCCATGGTGCTGCTGCCGATCCTGCTCTACGGTCGCCGGGTCAGAAAACTCTCCAAAGCCAGCCAGGATTCTATCGCCGATGTCGGCAGCTATGCCGGTGAAATCATTCAAAACATCAAAACCGTTCAAAGTTACACTCGCGAAAACCACGAGCAGCAAGCGTTCGGCAGAGAAGTCGAAACGGCATTCAAGATAGCCAAACACCGTGTCCGTCAACGAGCGCTGTTAATTGCGGTTGTCATTCTACTGATGTTTGGGGCCATCAGTGGCCTGTTGTGGGTTGGCGGCAACGACATGATTGCCGGACGCATCAGCGGTGGTGACCTGGCTGCGTTTGTCTTCTACGCGATTATGATGGGTTCGGCTGTGGCGACCATCTCAGAGGTTTACGGTGAGTTACAGCGTGCCACCGGCGCCACTGAACGGCTGGTGGAATTACTGCAGGTAGAATCCCTGATCCCGGCCAATATTGGCGACCTCAGTGATCGCACCGCGGCGCCTGAATCAAACACTTTGCTGGCCTTCGAGCAGGTGACTTTCTATTACCCGTCGCGACCCGCGCACGCAGCCCTGCAGGGAATAAACCTCAACATCGAAACAGGTCAAAGCCTGGCCCTGGTAGGCCCGTCAGGCGCTGGAAAATCCACCCTGTTTGAACTGCTACAGCGTTTTTACGACCCGCAAAGTGGGCGCATCACCCTTGATGGCAAAGACATTCGCGAACTCAATATTACTTCACTGCGCCAACAATTTGCGGTCGTTCCTCAGCAGCCGGCATTGTTTTCCGCCGACGTCTGGTACAACCTGCGCTATGGTAAACCCGATGCCAGCGATGCAGAAGTCATCGCCGCGGCCAAGGCCGCACACGCCCACGACTTTATCGAACGTTTGCCCGATGGCTACGCCAGTCACCTGGGTGAACAGGGTACCCGCCTGTCCGGTGGCCAAAAGCAACGCCTCGCGATCGCCCGCGCCATTCTGAATGACCCCAGAATTTTACTGCTGGATGAAGCCACCAGCGCCCTTGATTCCGAAAGTGAATACCATGTTCAGCAAGCGCTAAAAACGCTGATGCACGATCGAACCACGATCATTATCGCCCATCGTCTGGCCACCATTCTGCATGTCGATCGCATTGCCGTATTCGATCAGGGCCAGCTGGTTGCGCAAGGCAAACATGCGGAGCTGATTGAAACATCGCCACTATACAAGCGGCTGGCGGATTTACAATTTCGGGAAACCACACGCTAGCCATCAAGGCAGTTACCCTGAATGCGGCGGTGGCGCTGAAATCCATGCCGCTCACCGGGTGAGTTGGGAAGTTGGGAAGTACGCAGATTTTATCGTGCTTGACGCAAATCCGTTTGAGATTCCTGTGTCCGGGATTGGTGACATCAAAGTAAAAGTGACAGTTTTTAACGGTGACCAGGTCTTTCAGCAACCCTAGGATAGGCTGCACGGATAAG
This sequence comes from Pseudomaricurvus hydrocarbonicus, assembly GCF_011602365.1. Classification (GTDB taxonomy): domain Bacteria; phylum Pseudomonadota; class Gammaproteobacteria; order Pseudomonadales; family Cellvibrionaceae; genus Pseudomaricurvus; species Pseudomaricurvus hydrocarbonicus. The sequence continues at coordinate 36,748 of NZ_JAAONZ010000015.1, read as the reverse complement.
TGTGTTGCATAAGGACATAATAAAATCAGCCATCTATCCCCCCCCCCCCACAAAGCCTGATCCAGACTGGGTCAGGCTTTGATTGGGAAAATCATGGTCACAGCACTGTTGGGTGCCCTGTGTTCAGTCACCATGACCCCAGCGATTGGGGGCCAAACGACAAGGCTTATGCTCGGGCGGTCGCCAGACCTGCTCGTCTGCGAGGCCGGTATTGCAATACTGCAATCGCCAAAAGCCCGGTTACCAATAAAAGCCACGTCGCCGGGCTGGGCACTTCATTAACCGAATCCGGGAAGGGGTTTTCAATGGCCATAAACTCGGCCAGTGCACCGTTGGTGTGCCCTAGATTGATGCCCGCGAATAATGGTCCGCTGCTCGTATGCGTACAGTTTCCCTCGTTAGGCCCTCCAGGCACCAGCCCTCGACAATAGACGTCATTGATAAACAGCGGGCCATCACTGAGTCTCACCGAGTCCGTGCCAAATAGCGGATCGGGATTTTCCAGAAGCAGCGAAAACGATCCCCCAAAGGGTCCGTCCAACCCGCTCAGGGAAAAGCTGAAGATATTATTCAGCAGCGGGTCGTCGAGGTTGACGGCGAAGATGTTCGGGTAGCTGCCCGGGAAGGGGTTAGCAGGATTAGCCGCGTAATTCCCCAACACACTGCCGGGCCCGAAATCAAAAATAATATCAAAAATTCGGCAGTCCGTTCCGGAGCAAAACCCATCGTCGGTATTGCCAGCTTTATCTTCGTACAAAACTTTGAACGACGTGCCGTCGTTATACCCCCCACCGTAACTGAAAAAGCCGGCGTGTACACCAGTGCTCACTCCCATGAAGACAACCAGAGCCAAAATCCAGTGGATCTTATTCATTGCGTTCCCTCATTGTTTGAATAAATCGTACGTTGTTAATTCACACCCTCCGCAGCTTTGTGACCTTTTCCATACCGTCTTACAACCAGTCCATCCGCATTTAGAACCATGTGCCATGCAACAACCAACATAAGGCAATATTTGCGCCACCCTTTTAAAATCAATAACTTAGAAAATCAACAAGGCGACACTGTAAAATTTATTGACACTTTTAAGTTATGAACAGGGTTAATTCCATGCTTATTAATAACAGTATAAAAAGCCCTGCGTATATACAGCAGGCCGTTTATAACTCTGCTTCAATCCTTAGGAAGTATAGACACCAAAATAACCTTATCCAGCTAAAGCAGATGACTTTCAAATTTCGAGATGGATGGCCATCAAGACTTACGCTGCAGATTGACTTATCGCTTCTTAGTGATGGGTTGCTATGAATGACATCGGGCTATTGGGCACATGACGCTGTGGGTCAACGAGCCCTGATTTCTGGGAGAATCCGAGCAGATAACTCAAGGGATTCGGCAGGTTTAACGGTGAAGAAACTATTTTCCGGATGCCTTCAAATCTTCTTCGACGAAGCGTAACAAGGCTTCAAGTAACGCTTCACGGGGATAGTCGTTTTGATCAACAAAAGTAGAACCAATAATGGGATGTGAGCGTGCGATGGGTACGGATATGGCCCAATGATCCGCATTGACATAACCTAGCAATGCACTGCCGGGAATGACTTGATCATAAAACAATAGCTGACCGTCATTACGCGCATCGATGCGACTTAATTTTTTATAGCTGGGCTTAAGGATGGAAGAAATACGATCGGGTTTGGGGTGCGTCACCAGTGAATAATACGAAATATCCTCAGGTAAAATATGCATGGCCAACTACTTTTTTCGCACAATCGGGCGCAGACTTTCAACCACCCCGCCGCCATCAATGTCACACTGTGCACCTGGCCAGTGTCGCAGCAATTCAGCTTGTGATTGTTTGGCATGATTTGCCAACGGCGAGCCACCAATCGCACCGGCCACGCTGATAACAGCGGCGATTCTCGAATGTATCTCCGGATAAGCTACCACGGCCTGAAGGATATCGGGAGCGCCCTTGGAGTAACCTATTAACACCAGGTTGCGCTGTGTTGTTGCTTGCATGTCCATGATGGCATCACGGATTAGGCGTGCATTTTTGGGTGTGCTGGACAGAGAGCCAACCTGGGACATTCTCAGGTCGTAGCCGAACTGCTGAACATGTTCGACGACACTCTGATTGATATCCAACCAGCTGGAAAAGCAATGCCAACCCAGCCCAGGAACGATAACCGCCACCAGCGGTCGTCTCCCATGGCCGAGAGCGACTGTTCTTCCTGTGCCTTCTGGTTCATCGCCGATACGCGTCAGCGCCTCGTCACAAGGGCGGAAATCGGGTAATTTTGTGCCCCGCGCCCGGAGAATACTGCAAAAGATTTCACGGAAACGTCCACGCTTGTCCACCACACCTGCCTGTGTGGCTGGTATCAGGATGTAAGGTGGTGACTCTTCAGTGTAGGGTTCCAGTGGTACCGTTGTGCAGGCATTCAGCAACACGCTGATGATGACCGTCAGCGCTGGCAAAAGTGTACTGCGACGATGACTGGCTGAATCAATCAACGATTTTGGCCTTCTGTTAATTTTCAGCTGCGGCACTTTTTTCACGCAGCTTGGTCGCTGGATACCAATCCAACATTTCTACTTCCGACCTTGCCTGTGGGCGTGTGACGAAAAACATGACAACACCGATGCCATCGGTGTTGTAACCCAGTTCATCAAAGTATATGCGCTTGTTCGCGTTAAGGGCATCTGGAACAATCCCCCTGGTACGGTTCGCTCGGTAAAATGTCAGGAGAGACACGCGTTTAAAGTCCACACAGCTGCCGAGGATTCTCAAACGGTTAAACATTCCTGCCGCCCCATAGCGGATCCAAAGCCACCACGTTGCCAGGTTCGTGCCTTGAGGCTTTCGAAATCGGCCTGGATTGACCGTTAAAGGGCGTCTTTATATGCCCCCACTTTATACGCTCGACGTTAAAACTTTAAACCCGGAGAACTAAAGCAACTCACGCGGCTGAATCAGCCAGACACACAGCGCCGCGATCAATGCCGGTATTGCAAAGATGACAAACAACACTGGCATGGAGAGCCCCAGCCCCATCAATAGCCCAGCCAACATGGGACTGATCACCGCCCCGGCACGACCAAGGCCCGCCGACCAACCCAAGCCCGTGCTGCGCACCTGGGCAGGGTAGATCACCAACACAATACTATAGAGATTGGAAAACGCCCCCATCAGCGTGATCCCGATCAGAAACAACATCGTCAGTACCAGGAGATAGGGCACCGCCCCCAGATTACTTGCCATGCTACCGACGACAAAAATGCAAAGCATGCCAAGCGTAAAACCGCTGGCGATAAGTTTGTTCAGGGGGATTTTTTTCGCCATGTAACCAATCAGTATGGTGCCGATGATGGAGCCGAAAGGAATAGCCGCGGTTGCCTGAATCGCCTTTTCCTGTGGCAGTCCGGCGTTGGTCAACACCTGAGGCATCCAGCTGCTGATAAAGTAGACCACCACAAAACCGGTAAAGAAAGCACTCCAGGACAACAGTGTGGCCATACGCCTGTGTGGGGATAACAGAGACACCACCGTGGCCCTTTCCGCTTGGGCAGTGACACTCATGGCGGGCAATTGTTGCACCGGTGCCTGGCCGATATACGCCAGAATCTGATTGACCTTGGCCAGCGCCGTTTCAGGGTGTCGCTTGATGGTAAAAGCGATGGATTCAGGCACCAACAAGTACATCAGCCCCCCCAAGGCCAGTGTGATCAGGCCGGCGTATAAAAATATCCCCTGCCACCCCAGGCTACTAATCAACGCCGCCGTAATCAGGCCGCCGGCCACCGCACCAGCAGAAGCCCCCGCCACCAATACCGAAATAATCAAGACCCGATGCCGTAGCGGACTGAACTCGCCCATCTGTGGTGTCAGCGACGCCACCAGCACCCCCAACGCCAAACCCGCCACGGCCCGCAACAACACCAGCTCCCACACCGTCGAGGTAAAGACAATCGCGCTGGTCGCCAACCCCGCCACCAGCAGGCTGCCACTGACCGTAATGCGTCGCCCATAGCAATCCGCCAGCCATGACAGAAACATCGCCCCCAGCGTCATACCCAGTACCCCGGCGCTGAGAACGATCCCCATTTTTTCGGTGGAGATACCCCAGTCTTCGCTGATGGCCGGCGCCGCATAGGCGATCACCACAATATCAAAACCCTCAATCATGCTGGCTAGCAACCCCAGCAGCAAAATCATCCATTGCATGGGCGTGATATTGGATTCGTGCAGAACTTCGATGGAGGCCGGTGCTTGCTCAACGGACATGATAAAGGGTCTCTACTGATATTTATTTAGACAACAGTGTTGCTTTGTTTTAAGGATCATACCGTGTAACAGAAACCACTGCTACATCAGTCCCCTACCGACTGTACTTCGGGACAGGTCATGCCAGCCCCAGCACCCTGTTGATTGCATTTGTCACTCCCGTACCATGCGCATACACTATGCGCCTGAAAAGAACGGAGCGAAGGCCACATGAAGTCATGTGAAGAACACACTGAATAATGGTTGAAGCCCAATAAAAAGGGACTCAGAGCGTATAATGAGCTCGCAGTGGCGCATGTAGAGGGTTCCAGTGCGCCAATTTACCCTTGACGTATATACCGACAAAACCACAAAAAAGCTAACCCGTACTTTTTAGATGTTCAGGTAGACCTGGTCTTTTTACTGAACGCCAGAGTCGCCATCGCAGCTTGCTGGACCGGAGTTTCCATCAATATGCCAGGCGTCTGTTTCATGAGTTTTTACCGGCAGGCATCGACTCCCTTACTCATCCGTATACATCTCATCGGCGTTAAATAATGTCAGCTTCAATATCAAACACCAAAGGCTCTGTATTTGCGCCTCTGCGAATCACCGCTTTTCAACGTATTTGGACTACCAGCATTCTCTCGAATTTTGGTCAGTTAATTTTGGGGGTCGGTGTTGCCTGGGAAATGACCCGCCTCACAGATTCATCAACCATGGTGGCCCTGGTGCAAACAGCTTTAGCGTTGCCTTTGATGTTTATTTCCCTGCCTGCGGGTGCCATAGCCGATATGTATGACCGTAGAAAAGTGGCCATGTCCGGTCTCGGCATTGCCGTCTTTTTTGCTGTCATTCTGACACTATTGGCCTTTTACCAGCTCACAACCCCCTGGGTGTTGCTGGTTTTTTGCTCATTAATCAGTGTTGGCGCGGGCTTTTACTACCCCGCCTGGAGCTCTTCCATTGGTGAGCAGGTGCCCACCAGCGCATTACCTGCGGCCATTGCCCTGAATTCAATCAGCTATAACGTGGCGCGCAGTTTTGGACCTGCAGTCGGGGGTTTTATCCTCGTCGCAGCCGGCGCCCAGGCAGCCTTTAGCGTAACGGCGCTGGCATACTTGCCACTGATATTGGCTTTTTATTTATGGAAGCGAGGGCAAGTTCCTTCGCGCCTGCCCCCGGAGCGTATCACCAGAGCCATCGTTTCGGGTGTGCGCTACGCACTGCACTCCAGCCCTATCCGCATCGTCCTGGTTCGAATTTGTATTTTCACTTTTGGCAGCGTCACTGCGACAGCGGGGGCCCTGGCGCCACTGATCACCAAAAACATGTTGCAAGGCGATGCCGGTACGTTTGGTATCTTGCTGGGTGCCACCGGCGTTGGGGCTGTTTTCGGCGCATTGATGGTGAGCAAACTCAATGACAAATTTACCACAGAGCAAGTGGTCTCTGGCGTATCTGTCGTGGGCGGGGTAGCCCTGATCAGCATGGGCTTCAGTCACTGGCTGACACTCACCTGCCTGCTGATGTTTATCGCCGGGGCCAGCACGATGATCGCTATTTCGCTGATGAACATTGTCGTTCAATTATCAGCACCGCGCTGGGTGATAGCCCGCTCACTGTCTCTTTTCACATCATTTCTGACCGCTGGCATCGCTTTCGGGTCCTGGTGCTGGGGGACTATCGCCGATCACTGGTCGATCGAAATAGCGCTTATTGCCGCCGGCATATACGTGCTGACCCTGCCAGTGTTTGCCCTGATATTACCCCTCCCAAATCCAAACACTGTGGGTTCAGAGACAGTCGACCTGACCAATGAACCGGAGATAGAGCTGCCGATCACCATGCGTTCAGGACCTATTGTTATCGACATTGAATATCGGGTAGATCCCGATAATGCCCGCGACTACTACGACGCCATGCAACAAGTGCGACGGGTGCGCCTGCGCAATGGTGGATTCAACTGGTCAATCAGCCGTGATATTGGCGATCCGGCCCAGTGGACCGAGCGCTTTCACTTCCCGGCCTGGGGTGATTATCTGCGCATGCGGGATCGCTCTACCCAGTCGGACATAGACGCCCAACGGATTGCGGATCAATATCTCATGCCCGGCGCGGTCAAACGTATTCGGCGCGGCCTGGAACGGCCCTTTGGCTCGGTACGCTGGAAAGTATCCACCCCGGATACCCAACAGGATTCTTCGGTGTATATCGGCTCCTAGGCGGGTCAACGTAGATCGTTACGATTATGGCCAGAGGACAATTTACACCGGCTCATGCGCACCCGGCACCCAACAGTGAGCACCCACACACCTGCCCGGTATCGCGGAATGCACATTGATATCAATGTGGGGGTTAAGACGGTTTATCAAGATCGTTTATAAAGATAGTTATCCGGTAACCCCAACCGCCGGCAAGCGTGCACTGCAGGACTGGCTTTAATCACCAGCCGATCTGCAAGGCGGCCCGTCCATCGCACCAAATCCAGCTGCCAGTCTTTCAGCTGCCAACGGGCACCCAGCTTCAGAAATCGCCGGGTTTCGGCGGGCAGGATACCCACGGCGGCGCGCACCAGCAGGTGCTGATAGGGTCGAAGGAAAAAGGGCAGGATCGGCGTCTGCAACATCAACTGCAGAAATTCTTCGATAACGTCTGTGGGCTGCAGCTTTGGGCGCATGGCCTTGAACAGTTCCTCCTGCCCCGCCACCGAAGCTGGCGCCCCCACGGCCCCGTACAATCTGGCGGCAATAGCTCCTTCCCGGTAAACGGCGTCCTTGTCGGCAGCCGGGAGGGCTTTAACCAGATGGCAGTAGGCTTCCAGAAAACCGAAACTGGCAGTGACCTGCACCCAGTTGAGCAACTCCTCGTCGTTCGCGTTGTAGGCCTGCCCCGCCGCGGTCACACCGGAGATGTTGCCGTGCAACCGGTGGATGCCGGCAATCATGGCCTCGGCTTTGGTGTGCGGCCCGTAAACGGTCACCATGGCAGCCAGCCCGGTGCGGCGCAAACGGCCAAGTGGATCGGTGCGGAAAGTGGTATTGTTCCAAACTCCGTCGCACACCCTCGGCTCCGCCAGCTCCAGAATCACCGCAGCAACACCGCCGACAAACATGGCGACCGGATTTTTGAAAACACGCCAGGTGACCGAATCGGCCGGCAACAAAGCCTCCTCGCCCGCGGGATGGAGAAAATCGAACCGCGCTCCTGTGCGCCCGGGCTTTTTGTCGGCCACAGATGCCTGCTGCTGACTCACATCGATCATGATCAGAATGGTCCGCGTAAGGTTATGCCATAGGTGCGCGAGCAGGATACATACGCACTGTAGTCTCCGGGATATAAAAGTGCCTGTCCCAGATATCTACGTTGATTTTCGGATCTACCTTTGAGAAGTACAGCAGTTCTCATCCAAAAAACAACTGCTTATGTCTCAGTGAGACCTTACAGATAAGTTTTCTCGCAATCGGAACCAATAGATTGGCACAGAGTCCTACTTCCAGTTCAATTTTAAACACAAAGTCATAGAATCCAGAAAATAGTTGCAAAATTGTTATCAACCCCTGAGGCTATATAAATTTCGTGGTGGGGTAACTCATAATTTTATTACTCGACAACCGATCTTCAGTTCAAGTTAAAACTTTTTACACGAACTACCGAGTCAGGATTCACATATGAAAACCATCTTTATGCTGGGGCTGGTCTTACCATGTATAGCATTGGCCCAGCAGCCTTCTAAAGTGACGCCGCAACAATTTGTCAACTTACAGGAAGGTGACATTGTACATAAGGGATTTCGTCGCGCACACGCAAAGGGTATTTGCATAAGCGGTGAATTTTTATCCAATGGCTCACTGACCAAATATACACACGCTAAGGTCTTTGAAAAAGGCTCGACTCCGTTTATCGGTCGTTTCTCTATCGCAGGTAGTAATCCCTCAGCACCTGATTTAAAAGCACCGGTAAGAAGCATGGCACTTAGCTTTGCTACCAGCGCCACACAGCAATGGCGAGTCGCTATGAATACTCCTCCAGTAATGGCCGTTTCTGATCCACATACCTTTTATCAACAGATAATCGCAATCAAAGCTGGCCCTGAGGCCATACAGAAATTTTTTAAAGATCATCCAGAGAGCCAAGACTTTTTAAACTGGAAGTCGAGCTATCAGCCTTCGGGGAGTTTCGCCGCTGAAACCTATAACAGCATCAACGCCTTTTATCTGATCAATGAACAGGACGAAAAACAAGCTGTGCGCTGGCATATGCGCCCAACCCTTACCGCTACGCCTGAAGGGTTGAAAGGTGAGGATGCACTACAGCAAGAGTTGCAACAGCGCTTGGCGAAAGAAGATATCGTCTTTGATTGGGTCTATACATTAGCAACCGAAGCTGATAACGAGAATGACCCCGCTCGAGCGTGGCCTAACTCACGGCAACAAATCACCGCCGGACAACTGGTGATACGAGATTGGCAATTTCAATTGAAAGGTGAATGCCATAGCATCAATTATGACCCACTTGTACTGCCTGAAGGTATCGAGCCCACGGCTGACCCTATTTTACGGGCACGTTCTGGAGCTTATGCAGAGTCATATCGGCGTCGTGCACGCGAGGTGCTAAATGGTGCTTTGGAGGCAAACAGCAATGAATAATCGTTTTTCTTTGTCCATGCGTATTTTCCATTGGGCCATGGCTGCGTTACTGATTTCACTGTTATCCGCAGGACTTTTGATGGTGCAATCATTAGAACCTTGGCAAATCACCATACTAGGCCTACATAAAAGCTTCGGTGTATTAGCTGCCATATTAGTCATTATCCGACTTCTCAACCGTTTCCGGAATATGGTACCCGATTTACCCAGTGATCTCTCGGCACTGCAAAAAGCGATTGCCAGGTTATCCCATGTATTACTGTATGGATTTATGCTGGCAATGCCCATTTCTGGTTATTTAATGCAGTATGCCGCGGGTCGTCCGGTAGAGGTATTTAGTCTATTCAGATTACCCGCCTCTCTCAGCGTAGATATTCAGACATATTCGATATTTCGTGAACTTCATGGCTGGTTGGCGCTTTTTTTGATGGCTTTAATATGTTTACACGCTGTTGCCGCGTTACATCATCACTTTGTTCGCAAAGATAATGTATTAAAAAGCATGCTTTAGTATTTTCAATTAACGCTGCCCCTCTCATTGAGGGAGCAGCAACGTATGTCGTCATTCCTCCCGGTCTTAACAGACAACCAAGCAAGAAATTTAACTGTAAAACTCTTAAGGAAATTGATCCTGCTTGAAGTAGACACATCTTGCTGTTTGTAAAACGGTTAATTAAGGGCAAGATTCAGCGTCCGATCGGACACCTTGATATTTATGACCAAAACCAAGAGAAGTCATTTCAGTCCCATAAATAAGCACTTATGCCTTACAAGGAATATAAAAGTAATAACAAGACGGCAGTAAAACAGCACGCAATAAAGCGTTATCCACAGCCACTTCCCTTTGTGGTGATGCTGATAGTGAAGTCATGTTATATAAAAAAACGCCTTCTGATTTGCATTTTTCTATGACGTCAAGGCATGCCGCACCGGCGGATTTTTCCGGACTAACGTGCTGCTGCGTGTCAAATGAAATTTGTGTGTGTGAGGTTTTCGCTATTTCCAACCTTGAATCCACTTCTCTCGATTTTTCAGTTCTGTCCAATCTATTAAATATTCTTTTTTTGAGAGGACCGATTCCAACTTACACGAAATTACTGAACCGTCTTCTTCAAACTCCACCTCTGACACCAAGAAGTGTTTTTCTCGATTCATTGGTTTTACCGCAGTCCATTTGCTGTTGCGCAATTTAGCAGGGTTAATTTGGTTCATACAAACTCCATAACACTCTGACTGTATTTGAGAAACTGTTCAGTTGTACGGACTCTTCGATATTTAAGTTCAGTATATCGTTATATTAACAGGGAGAACGCCTAACGAGGCTGTACAGAAAGCGCATTCAATTCACCGTTATCCACACACCCGGTTCGCTTTAAAAGCTGAAAAGAGCGGGTGCCCCCTGCACTGCTGGTTGATACTACTCATCGGGTCCAGGCAGCACATTATGCAATGCCACCTGCCCATTGTCAGACACCATCAGAACCGCGACACCGCCATCCCTCAAATCGTGCTCCAGTTTCAGGGCTTTTTTCTTGGGAGCAAAATAAGCTTCAATGCCGTATTTCACCCGATACACAGGTGAACTGTCGGTGATACGTCCTCGCAGAAACACACCGGCTGCGGGTGTATTGAGTGAGGCATCGGCATAGTGAAACAAGCCATCGTCACCTTGTCGCAGGCTGATGTAGACAACCTCGCCCTTGCGCAGCCTGGGATAATCAGTCAGCGCACTCTCCGGCAATCGTCCGATTTCATAGTTCAGGCGAGCGTAATTACCGCGAAACAATGAACGGGGGTCCACAGGAACCGTTTGCACGCGGATTTCATCCCCCACCCACAAGGGCATCGCGGCCTTGACCACCATGCCTACCAGTACGCACACCTGCACGATGACCGCCAGCCCTAACCCCGCAGCAACCGTTGATCGCTTCATGGCGTGCCTCCTTGTCCCTGATGAGTCTTCCAGTACTTTGCAGCGCACAGCAGTACAGCGGCCAGTACCATAAACATAATGGCGCCACCAATATAGTCACCAATTAAATCGATGTAGCGCATAAACGCCGTCAACAAAATGGTGGCGACGCCTAAAAAGAAGTAGTGGGAAATGCCCTGATGAATGCCACGAACAATGAGCCCAATGCCGGTGCCGATCAGTGCGATGTTGTAGACGATTTGAAAATACACAGCTGCTGACCGGTCTTCGGTCGCAACAACCGCCATCATCGACAGACTGGCAAACACTGCCACCGGCAGTAGAAGTTGTAGAATCCTGCCCTGCCAGGCAAACCACAGAGAAGCCGTCAACAACACGATGACACACAGCCACATAGAGCGCTGCTGATCCCAGTTGGATTCGATCAGCGTCTCCCAGGGGCCTTCAAAGCTGAACACGAACAAGGCCACAAGACCGAACCTCAACGCCCAAAGCGACAGCAGCACGCCGTAATCTTTAGCTTTGTGACTGCTCTGCGCATACAACCAGCCACTGACCGCGTAAGCCCAGACAAACAGCGCCACACTCACCAAAAGGTGCTCCATGTGGATAGTGTAATCGTAGCGCTCACCCGCCCAAACCGCCGACAGAACCGCCTCAATCCAGAGGCCGATGCTGGCAACTGTGGTCAAGAAAAGTATACTGCTGAACGGCCCCTTGTACAGAACATAGACCGACACCACGATAAACAGAGGAAACAGTGAAGGGAAAAATCCCATCCCGAACTCAAGCACAAACCACAACATCGCCAGCAAGCTACTGAACAACGTCAACCAGGAATTTTTCAACAAGACACCAAAGGGCAAACTGCCTAATGCCCACCAGAATATGCCATCGGGCATATGCTCACCCAGATGATAGATCTGCGCGATAAGAATGATAGACGCGCCGTAAAACAGATTGCCCAGCAAGAACAGTCCGACAGCCGAGGAAGTTCGGCCTGTTAAATAAGACTTGAATGCCAGACCATGAGTCATCAGAGTGAGCATCAACAATCCCCCCATGCGCAGCGCACGCGGGATTTCGTCCCAATTGGCACCCAGCAGGGTAATCACTGCCAGGCCAATAAACAGATAACCCAGTCCAATTAACAACCTATACCCGAGGGAGTAATTCTGAATCGAATCGTAGTCTACATCATAGAGTCGACAAATCGATCGCGCCTGCTCGGTAGAGATCAGGTCCTTCTCAACCCAACCGGAGATCTCTTTGGCCAGATCGTTTTTTAACAGTCTTATCAGTCGCACACGTTTATCCCTAATCAATATGAGACCATCTCTGAGAGACAGCAAAATCTACAGCGATTATCCCGTATAAAAAAGGGAGAGTAAAACCTCCCCCTCATGGTTACTTGCCCGTCCATCCACGGCGTAGACGAAAAGCTCCGGAATCTGAAAGCCTGAAGAGTAGAAGGTGAGAGGACGGGTGAAGCTAAAGAACAAGCTGAAGAGGACAGGCGCTACCCATATAGATCTTTTTCAGGAGTGCCTGTCCTGTATTACCACTGTATTATCCTGTTTAGACACCAGATTGAGATGCCTGCAACCCATGGGGAACGCGGCAAGTTGAGCTTTTATATTGTCTGAGGCTGCATCTTGAACCCGGCTATGGATTATAAAACCCCATAAGAGCAGATTAGCCTCTCAGGTTTTAGAGTTAACCTGCAGATCTGTTATATTGGTGTCTGATTTTTGAAACTAGGGTAAACGGCGATGGCGCGGACTTCGGTATTCTGTGTAGCGGCCAAAGATGTCAGTCAATTAATGCAGAGATCCATAGAACAGGGAATGTCTGTCCCGAACCTGTTGCGAGACCTCAATTTGTCTGACACTCTGCTGGAGGATCCAGAAGCACTTATCGATATGGAGGATTGTTGGCGCATTATCGTTGCCAATCAGAATGCCATACACGAGGAGTCTTTACTGTTGTCCAGTCGACCGCTAAAGCGCGGTACAACACGCCTGGTATTCTCAAATCTGACTCATTGTGAGAATTTGGAACAAGGCCTGGAAACATTAGCCGAAACTTACAATATCGTCCATGGCGGTAATTATAATTTTGTCCGCAAGCGCGGTAATCATCTCAGTTACATTGTGGATGACAGTGACTTTCACTATCAGATAACGCCCAATATTTTTGCCATTGAATTTGCTTTGCTGAAAATACATTGCGCCTTATCTTGTTTAACTGGACGTCAGTTGAAATTAGTAAAAATGGCTACCAAGCGCCCTCATTTACCGGATCACCCCAACCATCATTTGCATTTGCTGGATTGCAAATTGCTAGCGGCTCAGCCTCGCTATGAACTGGTCTATGACGTAGCCCAGGCAAAGCTGCCATTCCAGGTGCAACCGCACGGCGATATTGCGGGCAATATCTACGCCGATTATGTCGCCTTGCTGGCCGCCCCCCAGACGGATGTTGAGCAAGACCGTTTTATCCAGCAAGTCCTGAACCGCATTAAGCACGCTGCTCTTGAAGGCATTCGCAGCCAGGAAATGATCGCCGATCACTTTGGTATGAGTGTTGCCACACTGCGCAGAAAACTCGAGCGACAGAATATTACCTTTCGTGATCTGCAGGACAGGGTCAATAGTGAACTAGCTGTTAATTATTTACACGATCAAATGTTGGCCACCGATGTAGCGGAGAAGCTCGGTTACAGTGATGTTCGGAGCTTTAAACGAGCCTTTAAACGCTGGTATGGCATGTCGCCTGCAATGTACATTCGGCAACATCAATTCACCCCCTAATCCACCAGTATCTCTTACTTTACCATCCCTCTTGATGAGCTAAAATGTACCCCAAAGATAGATCCAATTGGTCATTGGGTCAATGACAAGTCCTCCCTTATAGTGTCGTCTGACAATAAAACAATAACCGTCGCCTGTCGAACGGAGTTACTCAGAGGGTATAACAATGATCAAAAGCCATCGTTCCATTACTGGTGCAACCTTAACCATGAGTTTGTTGACGCTGGGCGTACAGGCTAGCGAAACACAGACACCTTTTGCTATCGAAGAAGTCACCGTCACGGCTGAGCGACGTGAGGCTAATTTGCAGGATGTCCCCGTTGCGGTAAGCTCATTTTCCCAGTCCGATTTACAGGCCCAGCAAGTGACCACCCTGGGTGATCTACAGGCCATGGTGCCCAACCTGAGCATTCATAAAGGCGACGCGAATAATGCGGTGGCGTATATTCGAGGTATTGGACAGATTGACTCCATTGCATTTTTTGAACCTGGTGTTGGCATCTATTTAGATGATGTTTATCTGGGGCGGGCACAAGGCGCCTTTCTCGATGTCATTGATGTTGAGCGCATTGAAGTCTTACGTGGCCCCCAGGGGAGTTTATATGGCCGCAATACCGTTGGCGGTGCCATTAAGTACGTATCAACTTCACCCACCGATGAGTTCTCCGGTAAATTGTCGTCAACGGTGGGAAACTATGACCGAAGAGATGTGAAGGCCACTTTTAGTGGTCCGCTAAGTGAAACACTGAAAGGGCAAGTCACCTTGGCATCGCTCCAGCAAGAGGGTTATGCGGATAATCAATTTGATGGTAAAGGTGACGGTGATAGCGACTCTCAGTACCTCAGAGCGGTACTGGCTTATGATCCGACAGACAATCTGTCCCTCGACTTTTCGGTAGATTACAGCGATGGCGAACCCAACCGCTCGCGCACCCCCGCAAAAGAAACGCCGATCACTATCACAACGGTTGACCCCTATACCTTTGGTTTGTCCACACAAACATTTGCCCGAGATGAAGACCCGTTTAAGGTTAACGTAGATTTTAACCGTGTTGAGTTTACCGAAACCAAAGGCGCAAGCTTAAATGCCTCTTGGAACATTAATTCAGATTTGAATTTGAAGTCCATCAGCTCTTATCGTGAACTCGACTATGGTACTGAGCTTGATCTCGATGGCACCCCAATTAACGCCTTTGGGATTTTTTACTTCAACGATCAAAAACAATACAGCCAGGAGTTTCAGCTGTCCTATCAAGGTGAACATCTTTCAGCAATATCCGGAGTCTATTATTACAAAGAAGAAGGCAGCACCTTTGACGGCGGTATCTTCAGCAACTTTTTGATTGCGGCTGCCGGAGAAGCGGAATTTAGCACAGAAAGTTATGCCGTGTTTGGCCAGTTTGATTATGCCATCAGCGATCGCCTGACTGCGACGCTGGGCTTTCGTTATACTGAGGAAGAAAAAGATTATCAGCGTCAGACAGAAGATTTAAATTTGACCACATTGGCTGGAATATCCTTTGGCTCAGACGGTGTGAGTTATGCCAACCCAGCCTTACTATCCCCGTCCAGCAAAGATCTACACCTTGACGGGATAGGCGTAGCACGTCCACTGGCGGATCCAGACGGTGCCAGCTTCGATAATTTTTCACCCAAGCTAGGCATTAAATATCAATCGAGTGAAAACGCCCAGATTTATGCCAATGCTTCCACCGGTTTCAAAAGTGGGGGGTTCAATGGTCGCATGGCAGATGGTCAGCTTGAGCCTTTTGATGAAGAAACTTTAATGAGTTACGAGGCGGGCTATAAAACTCAGGTTTGGGATGATCGCGTACGGTTGAATGCGGCCCTGTTTTACAATCAATACGACGACCTCCAGGTCAGCAGCTTCGAAGCATCTGCCGATGGCAATAGTCTGTTGCCGGTTTTTTCTAACGCCGGTGAAGCCATCATGCAGGGCGTTGAGATTGAGTTGACAGCATTAGTTTCTGAGCGTTTAACCGTGACCGCCAATGTGGGTTATCTTGATGCCGAATATAAAGAATTCTTTGCCGAGGCCGATGCCGTTAACAATGTCGCTGTGGATGTGAGTGATGAGCGCCACATGGTGAATACCCCTACGTGGGATGCAGCCATTGGCCTGAACTACGAACTGGCTAATAACGGATGGGGAACGTTCACCATGGTGGCGGATGTAAGCTACCGTAGCAAAACGTATCTGGAGGTGAACAGCAGTGAAAATCTGGCACAGGGTGGTCACAGTCTGATTAATGCTGCGTTGATGTTTGAGTCCAACGATGAACAATGGCATGTCATGCTTGGCGGCAGAAACCTATCGGATAAGACCTATCGACAACACGCCTTTGATTTGTCGGCCTTTCCCGGGGTTGAGCTGGGTTACTATGGCGCTCCCAGAACTTACAGCCTGAGTGCAAGCTACAGCTTCTAAGCTTTAGCAATACTTCCCTCACTCATTAACGAACATTATTGATGTTTGTGCACTGTCGATTGCCGCACTGTTGCGGCAATCCGATAGCGCAACTCAGCTGCTCAGCCTCCAGGTAATTTGTATGTCGGATTTTGATTACTTAGCCGGTATTCGCTCCACCTATGTGCAGACGTCACGTTTGCGCACTCATGTTTTAATGAGCGGAGACCCATCGGGAATACCGGTGTTTTTTATCCACGGCAACTTTTCGGCATCGAGTTATTTTGAAGCTTTAATGCTTGCGATGCCGAAAGAGTATTTTTGCCTTGCCGTAGACCTGCGCGGCTACGGCTGGACAGAAGACAAGGTGATAGATGCAACCCGGGGTGCGCGCGATTGGGCAGACGATTTATCAGCCTTGTTTGAGACATTGGGGATTCCCTGCGCGCACTTGCTTGGTTGGTCTGCCGGGGCTGCGGCTGTGAGCCAATTCTTGCTGGATTATCCCGCCAGGGTTAACTCCTTAACTTTGGTTGCACCTGTGAGCCCATTTGGGTTTGGTGCCACTGGGGATACAATAGGTACGGCGTGTTATGACGATTACGCAGGCTCCGGCGGTGGCATTGTCGCAGATGAATTTATTCAACGTATTCACAGCAGGGACACAGGACAAGATAGCCCCTTTTCACCAAGAAATGTGATACAGACATCATTTTTTCACACGCCACAACCCTTACAACGCGAAGCCTTACTGCTTGCCAGTTCACTGCAGCAAAAACTGGGTAGCCAGCGTTACCCAGGTGACTTTTTAAGGTCCGCCAATTGGCCCTTCGTCGCGCCGGGAAACTGGGGTCCGCTGAATGCCATCAGCCCCAAATATTACAATGTAAGTGCTCTGGTGAAATTGCCACGCAAGCCGCCGGTGCTCTGGATAAGGGGTGAGCAAGATACGATCATCAGCGATCAATCCCAGTCAGACATGGCATTACTCGGCAGCTTGGGCCTGATCCCCGATTGGCCCGGGGGTGATGTTTTCCCTCCACAGCCTATGGTTGGGCAGACTCGATACCTGCTCAACGATTACAAGCGTAACGGAGGTTGGTTTAAAGAAGTCGTGATGCCTGATGCGGGTCACAGCCCTTTTATTGAAAACCAGCCTGTTTTTCGCGAGGAGCTGTTAGATTTTTTGCGCCAGCCGTTTAGCCAACCCAACTCGCGTGCTGTTTGGACCTCAGGAATAACCGCTTCTACCTGCGATGACTCATAATGGCACTTCGCTTGTCGCTGCATGAGAATCTGCAGAGCAGGATCTGAAGAGGACAGGAAGTGCCTGCCCTACAACAAATTGGCATACCAAACTAAATTTTCATTTTACAGCATCGATACCCACCACTAACCTAACACAAGAGGAATAACAAAATAGAGAAACGGTGAAACCAGTAACACCGATAACACACTGAGTAACGAACCCGCCCTCACCATTTGTGCAATACTTATCTTCCCTGTTGAATAGGCAAGTATGTTTGTCGTGGTAGATGCAGGTAATAAAAAAGCACAGCTCGCGGTTATGGTAAGGGGAATAAGAAGTTGCTCAGGATCCATCCCGGCAGCCGCAGAAACACCAGCCAACACAGGAAGCATGGTGGTCACCGTTGCGGTATTGCTGATAAAACTGGTTAGGGTAATACTTAGCAATACAACCATAAAAGTTACGCCTAGCGCAGAAACCTGCACATACTCAAGCAATAAACTGCCTAACCAAACCGCCAATCCCGTACTCGACGCCATATACGCAAGACATAGCCCGCCACCCAGTAAAAATAAAACATCCCAAGGAATCGCATTGGCAGACTTCCAGTCCAAAAGTGCAGTGTCCTGGCCATCGCGCTCGCCAGAAGGAATGATAAATGCGGCGATGGCGATAATGAGTGGGATATGGGTGTCGGTGAGGAATCCAAGGCCGGGGATTTGCTGGAGCAACGGCCGAAAGACCCACCCAAGTGCCAAAGCGACAAAAAGGCATATAGCACGCTTTTCAGCCGTTGAAATCAGTCCCATTTCAGCAAGCTGTTGTTCGACGTATTCTTTGAAATTTTCCTGGGGTGGCAAATCAAATCGAAAAACAATTTTTGTCAGAACAAAGAGTGTAGCTGCAAGAAGGATAAGCATTAACGGTACAGCTATCATCATCCAGCCAACAAAAGATATAGTGGTCCCTGTCGTATCCTCAAGATAAGCAACGAATATCGCATTCGGTGGTGAACCAATAATTGTACCCACCCCACCAAGATTCGCTGCATAAGCAACACCAAGGATAATACACGTTGTAAAAGCATGATTGCTGTGGTTTTTACCGACTACAACTTCCGAGATGGAAAGAGCAATCGGGATCATCATGATAATAGCAGAGGTGTTGTTGATCCACATTGAAAGAGTCGCGGTTGTCATCACGATTCCGAAAACAATCATCGCAGGGTTTGTACCAACGCATCGAATTGCATACAAGGATAGGCGTTTGTGTAAATTCCATTTCTGAAGAATAACACCTATCATCAATCCACCAATAAGCAAAAACATTACAGGTGAAGCATAGGCGCTAGTAGTTTCTTTTAATGTGGCAATTTCGAGCGCAGGTATAAGAATCACTGGCATGAGTGAGGTGATAGTTAGCGGTACCGCTTCCGTTGCCCACCAGACAGCCATCAAGCTCATCACTCCTGCTGTCAACCACGCAGACCGGTTCAGGTTTTCTGGAGCAGGGCTAACGACAAAATAGAGCAAGAGTAAAGCACCTAAAATCAAGCCAATATTGCTCACTCTAAGCATGCTACTTTGTCGTGAATTATCCACTTCCACCTCAATGGGAATCCTAAGCATCACTTACCTCTGGTTTTATTATTTTTGATTATTTGTCTCATACCCATCAGGCTGAGACATTGTATAAGTGCATATTATCCAGCTTCTGACACGGAACTTAGCTCAGTTCACGCCTGTTGATTTTTTATTTATGAAAATTTAGACAACGAATAAAGTCCATTTATACTGTTCTTTCCCGCCCCAAAGTTTGGCTTAAAGTCGTGAAAAAAAGAGCGCAACTGAAACGCCTTATGACCAGATATGAACCCACAAGATAGGCGCACGAACTATGTTATTAAATTCTTTAACCGCGTATTTCAACTTAATTAACATTCATTTTTTTGAGAATCATATTGGAAAACATCCATCAAGAAAAGTCGACCTTCAGAGGCAATATACCGTAGCTATTGAACTGAAGGCCGCCTTTTATTCCTTGACTATTTCTCTGTATCTGGCGCTATTAGTTAAAGTGGTGTGAGAAAGACAATTTCAGAGTGCGGCCCAAGGGACTATGAGTGTAAGGATCGTAGTTCAAATCCAACCGCGCAAAAGGCGCATCTTCGTCGGTGAGATTTTGCACAGAAAGACTTAAACGCGTATCTTCGCTTAAAAGATAGTTATAATTGAGATCGAAGGTTGTTTGACTATCAATGACCTGACCATTTGTATTACTACTAAATATAGATCGGTTATCCGAGTAGTGATGAACATAATTGGCAACCAGGTTCACACTATTTTTCATTCCGTTATAACCGGCAACAAACCGACCTTTCCAGCGAGGTAATGGTCGCACAATACTGCCTTGGTTTAGACTACCCAGCGCCGAGAAGCCGTTGATAATACCCGCATCACTCACCTCATATTCGACGTTATAGTTGGCATCCATACTAAGGTACCAAGCGGCTGTAACATCATACCGAACGCCAAAATCAATACCGGAAATATCGAGATCAGGTCCGTTAATGACACTGGTATTGATGCGTTCAACCGTTGAGAAGTTACCTGCTGCCCCCAATGCGACCTGGTCGACGTATGGTGCTATACCCTGTTTAGCAGCAGCAATGACCGAGTTGGTAGGTTCCACAACGATGGAGTCTTGGATATCGAAGCTCCAGTAATCTATTGTTAGCGTCATGGCATCATCCATCAGCGAAGCAATCAGACCAACATTCCACCCTACAGCTGTTTCAGGCTCCAGGTCCGGGTTCCCCCGAGTATCTACTGGCTTATAGGCGCCCGCTTCTGAAACATAAACATTAGCCGTACTGACACCACCTAGCTGGTTTAATGTTGGCCCACGAAAGGTGGTACTGGCCGAACCTCGTAACGCCAGACTATCAGAAAGCTGCCAGCGTACTGCAACCTTCGGGTCTATGGTATACCCCACTTCACCACCGTAATCCTCGAAGCGTAACGCTAATTGAACATCCAGATTTTCCGTTAACGGCAAGGCCAACTCACCGAACACACTTACAATATCCTGATCATCTTCGAATGGGAGAGTTGCCGCTTCATAACCGAACGGACCAGATTTGATGGTGCAGGTAGTGTCTCCGGGAGTCGGACAAGGGTTGATACTCAAGTCGGAATTATCGATAGGATCGAGTTCATAAGATTCGCGACGATACTGGGCACCAACCGCGTAACCGAGGGCACCGCCTGCCAACTCAAAGTTGTAGAGTTCCCCACTGAATACGATATCCGCGGTAAACAAATCGGTACTTTCATCAGCGCCCGTGGGTTGCGAGACCCAACTCATTAATCCAGCGCTATTGGCAACAGCAGGATTATAGCTGGGGTTTACAACACCATTATTACCAGACACGCGGATTGCGTTTGAAAACGGGTTGTAGAACTGACAACCGTTTGCACCCGGTGTAGATCCACTACAGTCAGGACCGCCAAGCCCGAGCAGTGCAAGCCGTAATCTATCTACGAAGGCGTCCTCTCTTCGACCTTCCATTTCGGCCCTGGAATAGGTTACACCGCCGTCATAGTTAATGCCGTTATCGAAACTACCGTCAACGTTGAACGCGACGCGGAACGTTTCGTGGTCACGAATGTGTGTTGCGGCAGGGCCTGCAGAACCGATGATTCGACCTCTGTAAGCCACCCCGTTAAGACCCTCTGGATTTTGCTGGTCATCAAGAGCGGCCAAGTCAGGAAACTGTGCAACCATATCCTGCCAACCGGGGTGATAGTCCGGTACAAACCGGTTCAGGTTATCTACCGCCACGGCAGGCGGCAAACTTGGAGCCCCTTTCCCTCTAGTCTCTGTTTTAGCATAAAGCACTTCAGCATGAAGGTTAAGCGAATCATTGACGCTGTGATTAAGCTCAGAGAAACCTTTAAGGTGGGTCTCATCGTTAATCAGATTAAAAAATCCCGTGTATTGAAATCGACAAAAAGTAGAGTCAACCCCACCTAAAAGCTCACAATTGGGATCGGCTGTCCCGGAGCCGCCTGCTGCGTCATAAATGGTGACAGGGTTCCCGAAACTCGACCACCCACCTTGTGGGTTGTCGGCATAACTGAGCAACTTATCTGAATCATCAGCAACCTTTAGTGGTCGGCGCTGATTGTAGCTCAATGAGGTCACCCAATGGGTAATTTCATTTCCCACACCCCAGATCATGCCTAAATCAGTATCGCCATCGGAACCGTTAATATCCTTATAAGACCCTGTAATTTCCAAACCTTCGAAATCAGATCGGGTCAAGAAGTTAACCACACCGGCCATCGCATCGGAACCGTAGGTTGCCGCTGCACCTTCCTTCAAAAAGTCTACTTTGCTAATAGCCATTTCAGGAATATTGTTAATATCAACAAAAAGCATTTTATCCGTCACAATACTGTGCGGTGAAAAAGTTTGTCTGCGCCCGTTAATCAGAACCAAAGTTCGCCCTGGTCCCATACCCCGGAGATTAATATTGGCTGTGCCCTCCAGCCCGGCCGATCCAAACAGGTTTGCTTCACCATCACTGCCCGAAATGCCAGGCATATTGCGCAACAGTTCAACCAGTGTTGGAGAACCGCTATATTCCATATCATCACGATTTATTGACGACACGGGGTTCGCCATATTTGTACTAGCGCCTTTAATGTGCGATCCCGTGACTCTTACCTCTTCCATCATAGGAAGTTCTGCTTGATCAGATGCACCAGCACCACTCGCGCCAACTGTAGTTCCGACTAGAAGTGCTAACAAATTATTCTTATATTGCATTCTTCTATCCTCTATTAAACCTATTTTTATTGTATTTTTATTTTCAAACCAGGCTTCCAAACCAGTACCGACCAGCATAATGTTTACCGCATCTTGCAAAGTAAAATTACCCTTCACCTGATTTGCGGTAACGGTGCTGACCTTATCAAAAGGAAAAAGCACCGTAAGATTAGCTTGTTCGGCATACAGGATGAGTGCCCGGTCTGCAGATTGCTGAGGAATATTAAAAAGGACAGTCTGTGAACTACTTCGAGGGATATCTTCCTCAGCGCCAGACTCTATTGAAAAAATTATTGGAATCACCACCAATAATAAAAAGAAAACCTTTCTTCTCATCGCCCCAGCAGTACGCTTCAACATCGCGTATATATGTGACGATTCAGGATTAATTTTCCACTTGTAATTATTATAATTATGCAAAAAAAATCCTCCCCCCCTATAAAATTAGGTATTGGTCTAGCGCACTAGCGCGGTTTCAACCCAAGGATTATGTACCGGATAAAAGTAGCTGTAATTATTTGGAGCTCAAGACAACTTGCTTATCATCTTTCCGACGAGCAACAATGTTGAAGTTATCTTCTAATGCAGCAATAAGGCTTTCCACATCGCCCGCTTTGAAATGCCCACCAACACGAATTTGGCGTAATGATTCATCCTGAATAATAAATTCCACAGATGTATAGCGAGCGACCTCTTTAACAGCTTCTTCAAGCGACTCACCACGGAAAACAAGATTTCCGCTCTGCCAGGACAACTTGACCTCAATATCTTCCGATGCCACTTCAGCAACCTTAGCAGCCAAAGATTCATCAGATTCAACTTCACCAAAAATCAGTTGCTGACCGGCAGATACTTCAGGCGCTGACACAGGCAAACCTTCCAAGGCAGTGCGAACCGATTGTTTTTCTGGCAAAGCAGCAAGCACAGCGACTCTTACTTTTCCTTCCGTAACAACCAACTCAATGTTTTTCTCATCTGTAATTTCAACATTGAATTCTGTACCAACAGCCTGAGCAACTTTGCCATTTGCCATCACAGCCAGCGGCCGCTTTTCATCCTTGGCCACTTTAACGTGTATTTCTCCACGAATAAGTGAAATCAGGCGATAGCTATCGGTGAACTCTACTTCAACCAGACTGTTGGTATTCAGTGTTATGCTGGAGCCATCCACCAGTCTCACTGTTGAACGCTCACCAATAGAAGTTTGATAAACATTTTCATGAGCAATCAACTCTTGATTGCCGTTATCGAGAAACCCACTGCCATGCCATGCCACTAACCCTACCAAAATTCCCAGACATAAAGAGGCTGCCACGCCCCATCCGGAAAACCGCGAGCGTGGGCGACAGGAGGGTTTGGGGGAAAACAAATTCGACAACCGGGATAGGCTATCCATTTTGTCCCAAAGGCTCGCCATGTCTTCTAGTAACAACTGATTTTCGGGATTCTTTGCGAGCCACTTTCGTAATTCTTGCTGTTCAGCCGTCGTCAAGCTCTCATCAAGACGAACAATCCAGCGAGCCGCTTCGTCGTATCGAGACTCCTCTGTAGGTAATGCAACCACATTATTAGCCATTATTTAAATCTCCTTTCAGAGACGGCCGAGAACTGGCCGATGCCGAGCTTCTTTTTCTTCGGCGACCAAATTTTTCGTCATACTGTTCCATATACTGGGTACACTTTTTCAAACCAAAAGTAATATAGTTTTCCACCGTGTTTATGCTGACATTCATTTCCCGGGCAATCTCTTTTTGGGAGTATCCATAAACTTTTTTCAGCACAAACGCTCGTCGGCATTGAGTGGGTAACCGCCGAACAGCCTCGCAAAAAAAGCCAAATTCCTGGTTTGCAGCGACCTGCTCAAAGGGCTGGTCAGCACTGTTGTGGCCGCCCCCCAAGTGGAGCCTGTCGAGATCCTCGACCGGCTCAGTTAACCTGATCTCAGCCCTTTTGTGATGGTCCAAAGCCAGGTTGCGAACTATCCTGTACAAAAAGGACTTCGGCGATTTGATTTCATTAATATTCTTTATCTGGCAAATCTTTACATAGGTTTCCTGGACGATATCTTCCACATCAGCTGGCGGAACAAAACTGGCTATACTGCCAGCCAGACTTTTCCTTAAACCCATAAAAATACTGTGAGTGTTTGTCTCGTCGGTCATAGCTAATATCAGCTCATTATCGATTAATTATGTAGTTTTTTGATCGGACCTATAATACAGACGATTCAGGTTAGAGAAACCACTAGCCTTTCTTTATGATTTTTTCAGTTTTCATTAAATTAGAGGTTATTTCCAGCACACAGGCTTCATTCTCGCCGGCAATATCTTCGTTATATGACCATCAGGAAGAGGATATCAACCATTAGATGACTCAGGATAATCAGCTGACACCCCTCCCGCATGGAAGAAACGTTTAAATTACAAATAGTTGCATGCAGAAGTTTCGGGCAAGGCTTCACCGACCAATTGGGGCAGAAGCTTCTGGGCTTGCAGGGATACACGGCGATACTCAATGTGGCAAACCTCACAACACAGTCTACTGAAATCTCTGCCTCAGACAACAACGATCAAAAATCAAACACAGCTCGTCGGAAATTCTTCCCCTCGGCGATGTTTCCATCCGATGCTCGGCTTCAGACGCCTGCGCTCCGTTAGATAAGCAGTGCATCTAGGTCGCTCTCACTCGATGCTAAGCTAAATAAGCAATTATTTTCATTCAATTAGGATCGGATATCAACGTTAATACCACAGCAAACATACACGTCCGGCCATCATTCCTTGACTGGATCCCTAGAGTTGTGTGGTAGACGCTCATTCAACCGGTTATTTTTATGTGTTGGCAGTCTGGCCAGTACATCTTTCAGATCCGCATAAGGATCGTGATCGTTAAGTTTGGCTGACTGGATCAGGCTCATGACGTTGACGGCACGCAGATCGCTGCGAAGCGAGCCCGTAAACAACCAGTTATTGCTACCTATAGCCCAAGGTCGGTTCTGGTTTCCACCCGATGGTTGTCGATGAGCACAGCGCCATCCTCGCAGTAGCCAGGTAAAGTATCCCATGGCTTTAGCTGTAATCTATCGCTCTGGCCGTCCTCGTACCATCAGGCACTTTCTGGCGTTGCAGGGCTAGCCATTGATGCAGTCCATCCAGTATTGGCTTTGATAATTCTTGTAGTACACACTGCTGCTCTTCATCGCTCAGAGGTTTTATCTGTTTTCGATACTGTACAGAAGTTTAATCTGTTCCCGTGCATATTTTTCCAGGGAGCTCTGATACGCGGCGTGCAGGAATCATGCATCGCACCGCTTTAATGCCTCTTTCGAAGCTTGCCTTATAACCACTGTAGTCTTCACAAACCAGCTTGCCTTGACAGCTTTGCAGCAACTTTCGAGTGTGTTCACCCGATCTGTTCGGCGCAAAGACATAGACCAAAGTATTTATACTCGATAACGGCGAACTCGTTTAGGGCCAAAATCACAGATCATATCTACGTCCATACGAAAATAAAAATAGGATGTCTCGATCAAAGTTTTATAAACGCCTTCGTTATTGAGCGAGTCAGTGATAAAGATCCCTGTGCCTGTAATCATAAATGCGGAGTGAGAATACCCTTTGGTAAATCGATATACATTATCTTAAGCCTGCTGAACATAAATTGTGTATCATTACTTCTTAAACATCACACATTAAAATTAAATACAACACCTTTTAGTATTGAACATCACGCTCCTGTTTGTAGTTATGATTCTTTTTTCGAAACTCGCTCCAGGTATTATAACCAATACATTTATAAGGTTTATCTAGCTGCTCACCTTTTGAAATACAGCTCTCTTGAAGATAAAAGCCTTTTTCTACGACAACATAAGAGTTACTAAAGCTGTCTTCAGATTCATATAAATCATAGCGCGTAAAAAATAGCAGCGTGATAACAGCAATAGATATTGCAATAATTACTTTCATAGAGGTTTACCTTTGACTGCATAATGCCACACGTTCATATCGCCAGGCTGCGTAAATTATTTTTTGCTATTTTATTTAAACCGTTAGGTCAAATAAAAACAACTACCTGGTTCAATTATTGAAGTACTCGTCACTATAAACAGCACCCAGGTCAGCCTGTATAGAACTTTACATCTGAAGCTGATGAATTTTGTGATCAGAAATGACTAACTCTCAGAAATTCAACATCGTATGCAACGCGACACACCTCAAAGATCAAACATCCGTTTTATGATAACGAAACGATAAAACCTACCCAGAGAAAAAGCTCACACAAAATTGATATTGCAAATACCAGCATTCGGTACGGGGCTTTGTTATACGTTATGTGAACAACTGCTTGAAAAATACGGCTCACAACAAATAGCCAGGCACTCACCAGCGCCAAAGTACTTTCTACTTCCAAAAAAATATATAACGTGCATACAACATAATAGAAAACTGATATCTCAAACAAATTATTGAAGAAACGCGTGGCTTTATAATGGATTCGGGCAGCTCTACAGCCAGCATTAGCCCAAAATAACTGGCAGTTAACGAACCGTTTTTCACGTTAACAACTCTCGCCCTCACAGCGATCAATTCTATCGCAATCGCTAGTAGAGCAAGAAAAAACTCTTTTTGGCTGATACACCTGACGTCATGCTCGGCCTTTGCGGGTCCATATGCATACATACCTTTTTGAAGTGAGCACACGATTCGTGCATCATCGGCAGATGTTGTAAAGGAGTTCTTTTACCCACCTGGTAATTTCATTGTGGGTGGGGCAGAGCTACTGGGCTTTGAGGTCAGAACAGAAAACTGGTATGCCTTATATGTTTCAATAGTTTCTTGCTGGAATCGAAGTTATGGCTTCCATTCCAGCGATGAAAACTAAGCCACTACCGCTTCATCTTTTACCATGCGGGTAACCGGCTGGGTCGAAAATTTGGTTTTAACGACCTGAGCTTGTCGAATCAACAAGCGGGTATTGGTACCTGAGCTTGGATAGCTGCTAAACCCTACGCTGAAAGTTGGCCAATATGATTCACCGTTGATGTTCAGTGGCTGATCGTTTTTGTCGACAAACTGCTTGGCCTGTTGGGTAGCTTCACTTTTGTTTGCGCTATTAAGCAACACAAAAAAACCGGTGGTCGAGTTACGCGCGATATAGATCGCCTCACCAAAGCTTCCGCGAAGTCTTTCTGAGAAGGTACGGGCAAGTTCTTGTGCTTGTGCCTCACCGTAGTGTTTGCTCATATCCCTGTAGCTATTGAGCTCCAGATAGAGCAAGGTAAAACTGTCACTTTTACCAATGACTTTTAATAGCTGGTCTTCAAATGCGGTTCTGTTTGGCAGATTGGTGATCTTGTCATTAAACGCAGCGTGAAGAGCGGTTTGTTCTGTCGCCATTTTCTCTTTCTTGATTCTTTCAAGCTCACGAAAATCCTGAAACGCAATATAGACGAGCAGTAAAATAAAGATAGAAGAGGCGATGGCGGTTGGAGTGCCCATCCAGTTGCCGCGTAATGTATTGCTGGCAGCCATCTGGGATTCTATGGGGAAGCTTACCGCGGCCATGCCGGTATAGTGCATACCGCAAATCGCAACACCCATCACTAACGCAGCAACCAGTTTTACCCAGAAACTGTAACGCTCACCGGCCTTGTCAATATTTCTGCAGATCCACAGCGCCGCGCCGCAGGCAACCACTGCGATAACTCCGGATATAAACACCAGAAAGTTGTCATACTGCATCGCGGGATCCATCTTCATTGCAAACATGCCGGTGTAATGCATGGTGAAGACGCCAGTACCCATAATAAACGCATGGATAATGAGCTGGGGCAGGGATAACGCTTCGCTGGTAATAGCTTTAAGTCCCAGGCCGGATGCTAAAACTGCGATAATTAATGAAGTTGCTGTGAGTTTAAAATCAAAACTCATCTCCATTTCCATTGGCATTTTGTAGGCGCTCATGCCAACAAAGTGCATTGACCAGATGCCTGTCCCCAGGCAGAAAGCGCCAATAGCGAACCAGAATGTTTTAGTGCTACCCGATAGGGAGCGCACACGAGCACCAAAGTAGATAGCAGTGAAGGCAGCGATCACTGCAACACAATAGGAGGCAAATACTAGCTCAAGAGCGTAGGTTCCCTTCATCGAAAATTCCCCAAAGGATTAATATAATTGCTTTTTATACGCGTCAGTAGATGATTTAGATGACTCTTGATTATTGTTTTTTACTATCGGGTTAATTATCCATGTGGGTGTGGGGTTAAGGTTCAGCCTGTTTAATCTGATTAGCCTGTCTTTATTTATTCCTGTTATTCAACCCTTCACTCGCTGGATTGGTAACTTTTTTCAGGACGAGAATGAATTACGTCACCTGAATCTGGCCGATGTATCCGTAAAAGAACCCGAGGTGGCTCTGGCGACACTACGGCATACCCCCCTCTGCTTGTGGGTGAGGCCATAGAACTGAACAGATTGTCACTGCCCATAAGCGAACAGGACAAGGTAGAAGAACTGTCGGAGATCAGTTTGCCAGCCGCGACGAAACGCTGAAAAGCACAGAGTGCCGACTGCAGTACCGCCCGGAGAACTGCAACAACACCCCCTGGAAACAGAGCAAACCCGTCGACTCAACCGCTGGATAGACTGCGCTCGGGAAGCCGTGCTTAGCGAGGTATTCGGGGTCAGAGTAAAACCATGACGACAGAGTAGTTTTTACTCTGACCTTGAATCCTGCTGCAGATTTCAAAGATTAGTCATTATCGGTTCAGGCCAGTATGGCCTTTGCATCTGCCGGCTGCCGGATTTTTCTCGAGGCAAAGATGCCTAACAATCCCAAAAACAAAATGGATAGCGTCATTGGCTCGGGGACATCCGACGGGGGGGCCTCTCTGGAAACAATCGAATAAGATGTGCCCAGAGGGCCCCCAGTCAATGAGGTCCAGAGCATACTCTTTTTATTACAATCGCCAGTGGGTAAAAAGGGACAATAATCCAGGTACATATCCTGTGGCGTGATATCCAGAAAGTAATCAAACGTTGAATTCAAGTTACCATTGGCGAAAGTCAGAAAGAAACTGGTGATGGTTACCTCGCCGAGCTCATTGATATAGGCACCAATATAACCGTTCTGGAAGTCGTTCATAGTGACATTGATATCTCCGGCACCTTGAGCCGGAAAACCTGGAACAATACCCGTCACACCATTGAGATTAATATCGTCAGGGCCGAACGGTAATGGACCATACTCGGTATCGTCAAACTCAAGTTTGAAAAATGCACCGGACGAAAAATTTGCAGTGATCGAGTCAATAATAATGCCGGCCGATGCGGAACCGTTGTAGCAAGATCCAATTATCAGAAAAGCCAGGCACAGTGCTTTAAATCTGTTTTTGTTGAGCGTAATTTTTCTCATAAGTGGCTACTCTTTCTTTATATATTTCATTTGGGATTTTATGAACGGAATAAAAGACCCTCCTCACCGCAAGCCCAATAGTGGAAAAGTCTTTTGGGGATAAACCATTTGAATAGCGATTAACAAGGCAAGATTCAAACCATAGTAACAACCTCAACAAACATCTGTGCTCGTTAACTCTTGGGAGCCTTAAAATCCAAGGGTATATACCATTTTCAGATTATTTATTAGGAAACAGAATCAGGTGAGATCACAATATAGCCATAACTCTAAAACCAGCAGACATCTGCCAATGACTTTTCAAGCAGCATGAAAAACTGTAAATAAAATTGACAGCTCAGAAATAAAACAGCTGAAGAGGACAGGCACTAGCTTCTAACTGGGAGTCCCTGTGAGTTTTTTGGCATTTAAAGCTGTCAAAAATATTTACACTTATGTCTTCGGTGGATCATCTTTGAGTGGTAGGGTGCTGATATCTATGAGATTTTATTAGTTGGTACAAATAATGCCTTCCCCATGAGCCAACCTAAAAATGGGAAGACCTGAAATAATGAAACCACTTTTTGCACTGCTAATGATTTTGAGTTTTACTGCGCCAGTATCTGCCACGCTGATTACTGTCAACAGTACCGATTACAACGTCGAATGGGCTATTGGAAACTTTGACGATATAAACTCTGCTTACGACTTAATGAGTCAGATTTGGTGGGGAAATGAAAGTCTAGCCCTGGAGTTTGCCGGCGCTCTTGGATTTGTCGAAGATATGGACGTACAGGCTTCAATTGGTCCTAGTTTTGCCTATGACCTGCAGGGCAGTGTGTCCTATCTGGTAGCAGCACAAAATTCTGCTCAATTTCCACTTGCCACGTTTTCTCTGGACGGTGCCAGTTTCCCCGATTATGAAATTGCGTGGGCGTATGTGGTCGAAGAGGATAAACAAACGGTTCCGGAACCAAGCAGTTTGATGTTGTTGCTCTTGGGTATGACAGGCCTGCTGCTGAATCGCAAGCGGCGTGTTGAATAAAAACGAGTTACGGTATCTGTTTTCTGTGGTGTCTGTTGCAAGATGCCTGTGCAGATGCCTTTTATGCCTGCCGCTCGATGGTGGTTAAGTTGAAACCTTCATCTGAGGAAATCTCAATAAAGTATTTAGTTACCACGTGAAAAATACCATCCGTATCGGTTGCAGGGCTGCTGGTTACGTCTTTTGGCAATTCGCATGAGAGGCGGTAGAGGACAGGCACCTAGGCTCGCGGCCAATCGCGTATTGCCTATTCTATCAGTGATTACCTACAACTGGTTGATTGGATAGGACGCGCGGTTCGCGATGACAAACGAGGCTCGGTCCCCGAACACCTGCGAATTATTGGAGTGCCTGTCCCGAATTATTGCTTTGAAAAGATCGTGCATCGACGATTTCGAAAATCGGCGTAGCTTTCACAGATTTTCCCTACTCTTTTCACCCGACCTTTATTTACTGATGAGTATCTGTGTCCGGGATTTGAGATTTTGGCGCTTAAGCTGTCTTTAAACCACTCAATCTGATTATTCTTGAAAAGCTAGCGGGGTTGATGTTGAATTATGCGGGAGGCATATAGATCTTTTTTGGGGAGTGCCTGTCCTGTTGTATTTTCCTGTTTTATGTTAGGCATTATCAGACCCCTGCGTATCCATAGAGTGCCAATGCTCAGGAAAATCTACCCATTGATATTTAGAGCGGCACCATGCTGCCAATGTGGGCTCTGGAAAATTAGGGTCGGTGAAACATCCAACGGGAATGCCAGTCATACCCCGGAACATTTCAGCTTCAATATAAAGCGTAGAGCCACACTTTTCGCAGAAGTTAGATGTGGCGGCATTGCCGCTTTCTGTATCTATATCGAACTTTCTAGCAGTGCCCTTCTTTTCCAGGATCATGCTGTTATCAAAGTACGCCCCAACACCGAAGACTGACCCGGTACGACGCTGGCAATTATGACAATTACATGCAAGTGTCAGAATGGGCTCACCGCTAGTCTTGATTCTTAACTCGCCACACATGCATCTTGCTTCTCTTTCCATATTTTTAGGCTCCTGTGGTTGTGAGTGTGCCTAACGCCCGCAGCACCGGGCGAAATTCAAGCGCAGCGGGAATTTTGTCAAAGTGACTGCGCCTGTTAAGCTAATCCACTGGTGTTATACATTTAAGCCGAAATGCTCTAAAGCACTTTTAGCAATACCTTCACCATACTCCTGCACAAAATGTCCTGCTTCATGAATTTTTAGGGGCTCAGGGCAGTTTCTAATTGTAGCTCTCAGATTTTGCATCGGAACTTCACCCAAAACACTGTCCCTCATTCCGATGGCCATAAAGCTTTCCCCAGCCCATATTTTGGACCAAAACTCACGTGCACGAATGCCAAGCTCCACCCCCTCCATACCCGGCTCGACAGGCACTAGCTGAGGAAATCGCCTTACTCCAGCTTTATAGCTGTTATCAGGAAATGGTGCATCATAGGCTAACGCATCCATCAAATTTACCTCTGACAATGCATCCGAGGCAAACATACCGCTAATTGGAATTTCCGGGGCTTTAGCTGCAAACGCCTTCCATTTGGCAAAACCCTCAGACAAAGGCTCGCCAATTGGAATAGCGGTATTCATAACTAGCAATCGCTTAAAACGCGTTTGCATGTCCATTGGTATCGTCAAACCCAGAATACCGCCCCAGTCTTGGCATACTAAGGTGATATTTGATAAATCAAGATACTCAATGAGTTGAATAATGCTTTTTCGATGGAAATCAAAGGAATAGACCGACTCCTTAACAGGCTTGTCTGATCGACCAAAACCAAATAGATCTGGTGCAACAACTCTATATCCGGCACGACTAAACACTGGAATCATTTTTCGGTAAAGATAGCTCCATGCAGGTTCACCGTGTAAACAAAGAAACACCTCTCCAGAAGTTATTTCGCCCTCATCTATATAGGCCATTCTTAACGATTCAAAGCCTGGTAATTTATCAACATAATGTGGCTGATATGGAAAAGCTGGCAGTAATGAAAACCTTTCTTCGGGTGTCCGTAGAACTTCATTAGTCATCTGTCACCTCAATATAGTAGCGAACTCAAAGAGCTTAACACTGAGGTAACCGGCTCAGCTGCGTTGCGCCACTATTTGGTACAGTCAGCGTAGCGAACCAAATAGTGGTGCGGCGTAGCTAGGTCCACGTTGCCCGTATTGTTAAAACTGGCGACACTCATTATTGAACAACGCCACGTTGTGGCGCCCAAAGCGCCACCAAACCTTTAAACTGAGACACTTGAATACCGTAATTGTAGCTTAATCTGCACTTCATCAGTGCCACCTTAGAAGGCAATCAACCTGGCTTAACAAAACTGAAGAGGACAGGCGCTACCTGTGCCCGAACACCTGCCGCCCATTCTGAAACGATTCAACATTCCCGCTGAGCTTTGGCTGATCCACAGCCAGCACTTTGAAAAGATCGTGCATCGACGATTTCGCAAATCGGCGTAGCTGCACAGGTTTTCCTTCGCTTTGGTTGATCGCATTTTGCGGAAACTATCTGTGTCCGGAATTTGAGGATTTGGCGTTTACGCTGCTTTTGCACCACCCATTGTGATTATTTTTGAATAGCCAACAGGATTCATCATGGATCGTGACGAGATACATTTAGAATTTTTTGGGAGTGCCTGTCCTGTATTACCTCTAGGTCAGTCTAAAGCCACTGTTTGGCTTCTTCTATTATATTTTTCATTCTCGCCTGCAGTTCCCGATGCCGAAGAATGCATAGATATAGCGTTTCGCTGACCGGATTAGCAAGACGATGGACTTTGATGCGCTCAGATTTCTCAAATGCCTCAACGGCATATGCAGGTAAGACAGTAAATCCCAAACCCATGCTGACCGGCTCTAGAATTAGACTAATCTGGTTTGAAAACCCCTTTTTGGGAAATAGATTACTGTGTTGAAACTCAGGGTAGTTGGCGCCAAGAAGCAAGCTGGTGTGGTAACCTCCATCGGGATGGTCGATAAACCCAAGGGTCATCAGTGTGTCCCAATCCGGTTCTTCGACGGTATCCGGTGTTACCAACAGAAGCGATTCCTGCGCGATGGGCGTACAGATTACATTGTCCAGTGTAGATTTCGACGTCATGAACCCTAGATCAACAGCAGACTCAGCGATCGCGGATTCGACATCCGGATTTGGTGCAAACCGGTAATCGATAACGAGCTTTGGGTGCTTGCTCTGTAGTTCTAACAAATGCGGATAGAGCTTCAGCCCGACACTTCCCGGAGACATGATCCGCACACTTCCTTCAAAGGGCGGATCTTCTCCGACTTTCTGTTCAATATTCGACAACGCTATGAGGATGTACTGCGCCTCAGCATAAAGCCTGTCGCCAGCACCCGATAGAGAGAATTGCTTTCCGTGCCTAACAAGCAGCTCGACACCAAGCTGCTCCTCAAGCTTACGCACATGCTGACTAACGCCCGATTGAGTCATGTGGAGGCGTTCGGCCGTATGGGTGAAATGACCAACCTCAGCCAATGTGCAAAAAGTGCGTAACCAAACGGTATTAATCATTACAATATATAATCATAAAAAGGATTAATGATAATTTTACCTAATTGAAAGGGCTATGTAACCTGTTTTCAGTCTTACTAGAGGAGAACATACGATGAGTAACGTGTACCCAAGAAATTTTTCACACATTGGCATATCCGTAACGGACCTTGAGCGCGCCGTTAAATTCTATACAGAAGTGATGGGTTGGTATCTGATTATGAAACCAACCGAGATCGAAGAGGACGACAGCGCCATCGGGGAGATGTGCACAGATGTATTCGGCGCAGGCTGGGGAAGCTTTCGTATCGCTCACCTATCAACCGGAGATCGAATTGGTGTGGAGCTTTTTCAGTTTAAAAACCAGACTAGCCCGGAGGACAATTTCGAGTATTGGAAAACCGGAGTTTTCCACTTCTGCGTGCAAGACCCGAACGTCGAGGAACTGGCAGAACGCATTGTGGCTGCTGGTGGTAAAAAGCGCATGGAGAAGCCGCGCTACTACTATCCGGGCGAGAAACCTTACCGCATGATTTATATGGAAGATCCGTTTGGGAACATCTTAGAAATTTATAGCCACAGCTACGAGTTGATATACAGCGAGGGTGCCTACTGAAGGATTACCGTTAAGATTTGGGGAGCTTTCTGAGATTGGAGATCCCTGAATTTAACCTGTGACCTCTGAGGCGGCATCGCGGACGATGGTCTGCAGTTCTTAGGGGAACTGATCGAATAAATCAGCTACTCTGAACCCATTGATTACTACGATCAGAGAGCCCAGCAACGCGGATCACGCAGGCGCTAGGGGCCTGCGCCACATTTTATGTGGTAACACCGGTTAACAAAGTGCCAAACCACTTAACTTTTGTAGGAGAAAAAAGTGTCAGATACCAACATCGAGCTTACTTCAACCATTAGCGAAGACAACAAACTGAAACTTGCCCTGCGCGATATCGAGATCCCGCAGCCGGGGGAAAACCAAGTGGTCATACGCATCGAAGCTGCCCCTATCAACCCGTCTGACCTGGGCGTGATGTTCAGCGCGGCCGATATGACGACTGCCAGCCAATCCGGTAGCGCCGATCGCCCGGTCATCAGTGCCGACGTCCCGGCCAACTTCATGAGCGCAGTTAAAATGCGGGTTGGCAAGCCTATATCCGTCGGCAACGAAGGCGCCGGTACAGTCGTTGCTGCTGGCTCATCAGCCGCTGCGCAAAGCCTAATGGGCAAAACCGTTGCGGTCATTGGCGGTGGCAGCTACCGCAAATATCTCTGTACCAATGTCCAAAGCTGTCTGGAACTGGAGCCGGGTACGACTGCAGCCGAAGGCGCTTCAAGCTTTGTTAATCCGCTTACTGCGTTGGCCATGGTAGAAACCATGCGAGCTGAAGGTCACAAAGCTATCGTTCACGCTGCCGCCGCCTCTAACCTCGGACAAATGCTCAACCGCATCTGCATCGCCGACGGCATCGACCTGGTCAATATCGTTCGCAAGCCGGAACAGGAAACATTGCTGCGCGATATGGGCGCCAAATACGTGGTCAACTCCAGTAGCGACAGCTTTATGACAGACCTGACCGAAGCCCTTATTGAAACCGGGGCTACCATCGCCTTCGACCCTATCGGTGGCGGCAGATTGGCCAGTGATATTCTCACCTGCATGGAAGTCGCGGTCTCTCGCAACATGACTGAATACAGCGTGTATGGATCTGACATCTACAAGCAGGTGTATATCTATGGCGGCCTTGATCGCGGGCCGATCAAGCTGAACCGCACTTTTGGGTTTGCCTGGGGTGTGAACGGATTTTTATTATTTAATGTATTAGAAAAACTGGGCAAGGAAACCAACAACGCCATGCGCAAACGCATAGCCGCCGAGATCAAAACCACGTTTGCCAGTCACTACACTCACGAAGTATCCCTGGCCGGTGCATTACAACTGGATGCGATCTCGGTTTACCGTAAACAGGCGACCGGAGAGAAGTTCCTGATCAATCCACAGAGCTAACGTTTAGGGTCTGGCAGCAAGGCCATTCCAGGGCGTTGGAGTCAGGTGGGTTCTTCTCGATAAAAGCAAAAATCACTACCGGTTTTTCGCGAAGAACCGCCGCGCCGTTGCTATGATCCATACACCAGCGGTACAGCATCGCCTGGTGATTCGCCAGCTTAACGGCTCGACGCTTGAACGCCAGGGCATAACGGTCGTAGATGGCCCAATTTCCGCTTTGATTAGGACATGGCCGCTCTCAGGATCGTCCGGTGAGGACCTGTAGTCCAAATCTGGGCTCATGATACTTTTGAGCCGAGCGTACATCTGTGATTCCTTGCTAGTTAACGACCATAGCAACGGCAGCCGGAACGTAGCGAAGCGTAGTGTAGGCCGTCCCAGCCCCGAAGGGGCAAAGCTGAAGAGGACAGGCACTACCTGAGAACGAAAACCAACACTTAAGTCTGAAACACACCCCAATATCATTCCAATTCAACAACAATTCACCTTCTCCGTTCTTGCATCCAGGACAGTCTCTTATAGTCTCAGTAGTAACAAACTTCCGGCTCACGATGTAAGAGTTCTCCTCATGACCCAACCTCGTCA
>NZ_JAAONZ010000014.1 GCF_011602365.1 Pseudomaricurvus hydrocarbonicus | reverse complement strand
GCAAGAAGATTAGCATTCATAAGGCGGCGGTAAGTCGGTTGGGTTTGTTGTTTTGGCGAACTCAAAACTAACCGGTTTTACCGTCGTCTCCTACCTTTTCACGCCAATCCGCGATGAACCAAAAAAAAGCCCTGAAAATCAGGGCTTCAAGCTCAGAGAGAGTCGGTATTCTGTGCCCCGGCCAACCGCGCCGTGCCACGTCTAAAGTCTTAAAAAAGGCCCTGCAAGCAGGGCGCAAGCTCAGAGAGAGTCGGTATTCTGTGCCCCGGCCAACCGCACCGTGACACGTCTAAAGTCTTAAAAAAGGCCCTGCAAGCAGGGCGCAAGCTCAGAGAGAGTCGGTATTCTGTGCCCCGGCCAACCGCACCGTGACACGTCTAAATTTTAAAAAAGGCCCTGCAAGCAGGGCGCAAGCTCAGAGAGAGTCGGTATTCTGTGCCCCGGCCAACCGCACCGTGACACGTCTAAGTCTTAAAAAAGGCCCTGCAAGCAGGGCGCAAGCTCAGAGAGAGTCGGTACTCTGTGCCCCGGCCAACCGCACCGTGACACGTCTAAAGTCTTAAAAAAGGCCCTGCAAGCAGGGCGCAAGCTCAGAGAGAGTCGGTATTCTGTGCCCCGGCCAACCGCACAAGGGCACATTTAAATTTTGTAAAGGTCAATCACATTGACCACTATGCCGCAATGGCTGAATCCACTACCGCACCATGAGGCTCAGGTACGCCGTCCTCACTCATTGCCACAAACACCATTTTTTCGATTTCAATAATGGATTCATGGGTTGCCTTGTTTCGAACAACGCATTTGACGGTCAAGGAAGTTCGCCCTACATCGGCCACACACAAACCAAACTCAATAACATCGCCACTTCTGGCAGAACTGGTGAAATTAATTTCAGATATCAGCTTGGTTACCAGACGGTGAGTTTTCATTTGGCAGCCCGCAAAAATAGCAGCCTCCTCATCAATCCAGCTCAACAGAGCGCCACCAAACAAAACATTGGAAGGGTTTAGGTCGTTCGGCTTGATCACACGTCTAGAATAAAATTTCATAACATTTCTCCAAAATACTAAATACAACATCAGCTTTTCCACTGCCCGGCTGAAACGGGTATTGCTCAAGGTGAAACGTTATTTTTATATTTATACATATAGCAAAGTGCGTGCCAAGGCAGTAAGGCCGTTTTTGTGGGCCTCCCAAGCACAGCACACACACAAACGCCCCAAGATAGACAAGGCGGCCAACTTGGCGCATTAGCCCGCACCAAAAAGACGCGTGATAAATTTTTATTATTTTGCAGATAAAAAAATGAATACAGGGTGTTTTGCGGCCTTCTGCTCCGAAATGAATCCTTTCTTGACGGAGGGCCGCCGGCAGATACCTTATGAGCTTAACTCTAATGCCCTATATCGGGCATCACACCCACCGAGAGATGGGCAGAGCACAAACCTTATGGCATAAAAAAAGCGTCTACTCTACTGAGCGACGCTTCTTAAGATTACCTGGAATTAAATGCTTCTAAACTGCGACCAAGAAGCAACAGTAAAGAATCAGGCCCAACCGACTTTAGGGCACATCTTCAAACTCTTCACCCTCTTTCACTGGCGGCATTAAGTCTTCTTTGCTGATATCCATACTCAACAAGATGTTGCTGGCCACGTAGATAGAGGAATAGGTACCCACTACGATACCCACCAGCAAGGCTGTTGCGAACCCATGAATCATCTCGCCGCCGTAGTAAAACAGCGCGAGCAGCACCAACATCGTGGTGCCAGAAGTGATCAGAGTCCGATCCAGCGTTTGTGACAAGGATGTATTCACCACCTCCAGCGAGGTAACCCCTCTCAACTTGCGGAAATTCTCCCTAATGCGGTCAAATACAACGATGGTGTCATTAAGGGAGTAACCAATCACCGCGAGAACAGCCGCCAACACGGTCAGATCAAAGTCGATATGCAGGAGTGAGAAAAAGCCCAAGACAATGATGACGTCATGAATCAACGCCCCCACCGCACCGATGGAGAATTTAAACTGGAAACGCATCGCCACATAGAGCATCACCACAGCCAGGGCAAACAACATCCCCAGGCCACCTTCATCCCGCAATTCCTCTCCCACTTGAGGACCTACAAATTCAACCCGGCGCAACTCAATATCGGACTCCGCACCACGATTCAGAGCTGTCAGAATTTCATCCCCCAAACCGGGCTCGAAACCACGCTGCAAGCGAATCAGTACATCGGTCTCCGCCCCGAAAAAGACCACCGTCGCGCCTTCAAATCCGGCTGCAGAGAGCTGCTCCCGCACTTCATTTAAGTTTGCTGGCTGCTTGTAGCCCACTTCAATTTGAGTGCCCCCGGTAAAATCCAGGCCAAATTGCAGACCGTTAATCGCCAAAGAAGCAACGGATGCAATTAACAGGATTACTGAGAAAGCAGCTGCTAATTTGCGCCGCCCCATAAAATTAATGACTTTCTTTTCTTTTGCCATTTCATCTCTATCCATTTTGTCGAGCTTTAGGACCTGGACTGCGTCTACAGGCAATGAACCAGATCTTTTCGCCGCCCCCTCCACCGAATTCGTCGGCGGAAAGGCCAGTCACTTAAATTTTCTATCCCCCCAAAAGCTATGCAGTTAGATCCACAGCTTCTCGAGGTTTTTACGACCACCGTAAATCAGGTTAATCAGTGCCCGGGTACCCACAATGGCGGTAAACATGGAGGTTAAAATACCAATCGAGAGTGTGACGGCAAAACCTTGCACGGGACCCGAGCCAATCGCGTACAAAATGACGGCAACAATCAGGGTGGTTAGGTTGGCATCCAAAATGGTGGTAAAAGCCCGATCGTAACCCGCATTAATCGCCGACTGTGGCGGCATGCCATTTGCCAATTCCTCGCGTATCCTGGAGAAGATCAGCACATTGGCATCCACCGCCATACCCACCGTTAAGACAATACCGGCAATGCCCGGCAGGGTCAGCGTCGCCCCCAGAAGCGACATACAAGCGACCAATAAGAACAGGTTCAGCGCCAAGGCAATATTGGCGGCCAGGCCGAAGACACGGTAATAAACCAACATAAAGATCAGCACCAGGCCCAGACCGATCTGAACCGACTTGACCCCGACAGCAATGTTTTCTGCCCCCAAAGATGGGCCAATGGTACGCTCTTCCACAAAGTACATCGGCGCGGCCAAGGCACCAGCACGCAACAACAAGGCCAGCTCAGACGCTTCGGCGGTATTATCCAGGCCCGTAATACGGAACTGAACGCCAAGCGCACTCTGAATAGTCGCCAGGCTGATGATCTTCTTCTCAATGATTTGGGTGGGTACCGCCACCTGCTCACCGGCCTCATTCAACTTGTAGTCCATCTGGGTTTTATACTCGATGAACAATACCCCCATGCGGCGCCCCACGTTGCTGCGGGTAGCGCGGTGCATTTTAGTGCCACCGGAGCTGTCCAGAGTGATGTTAACCTGGGGCTGGCTGGTCTGGCTGTCGAAGCTCGATTGCGCATTCGCCACATGATCCCCGGAGATAATCAGTTTTTTCTCCAGAAAAGCGTCACCCCAACGACGCTGATCCATTTCACTGCGGAAAGGGAACGCCTCTTTACGGGTCACCAGCTCTGACGGTTTTGCCTCCAGACGGAATTCCAGGTTAGCGGTTTTACCAATGATACGTTTGGCCTCGGCGGTATCCTGTACACCAGGCAACTCAACGACGACCCGGTTACTCCCTTGACGCTGCACGATCGGCTCCGACACGCCCAGCTCATTGACCCGGTTACGCAGCGTGGTCAGGTTTTGGCTGACCGCATAATCTTCAATTTCATTGATGGCCTGCTCAGACATGGTCAGGCTGATCAGGAAGCGACCCGGCTCATCCTTGGATTCGCGCAACAGCGTGGGGAATTCCGAGCGCAACTCAGCATCGGCATTATCTCGCAGCTCAGCGGTTTTAAACGCAGCCGTTACCACATTATCATCACTCAAAGTCACAGATTGGTAACGAATCTTGGCTGTCCGCAGCTTTGACTTCATTTCATCGACTGAGGATTCCAAACGTTTGGCGACCGCAGATTTGGTATCGACTTCCAACAGGAAGTGCACACCACCAGCCAGGTCCAGCCCCAGTTTCATAGGCTCGGCGCCAAAACTGCGCAACCACTCTGGTGTGGTGGGTGCCAGATTCAGTGCGACGACATAGTTGTACCCCAAAGAGCGCTGAATCGCCTCCTTGGCAGCGAGCTGTTGCTCCGTGTCTTTCAGGCGCAGCAGCGCACTTTTGCCATTGGATTCTTCGCCAAAATACTGGATACCCGCATCATCCAGAGCCTTGGTTGCCATGGCTAAGGTGCGCTCATCAATGACCGTTGCCCCCGAATTTCCTGATATTTGCACCGCTGGATCGGGTGCATATAAGTTTGGTGCTGAATAGATCACGCCGAGAGCAGCGACGATCAGAACCAGCAGGTACTTCCATAAGGGGTAACGATTCAACATACAAATTTCCAAATGGCCTATGAGCCTAGCTTGTCTGAGATATGAATTTTTATTCTGAAAAACCGCCACTTTAGTACAGACGGTTCATCAAGACATATGGGCAGCAAGTTAAATTTACAATGCTTTACCCAGATTTAAAGCCAACACCACCGTAAATCCCGCCATTATGAGGTCTAAACGTGACAAACAGGTGCCGACAAACCTAAAGAGGAGGAACTTCC
The DNA here is from genome assembly GCF_011602365.1 of Pseudomaricurvus hydrocarbonicus. Classification (GTDB taxonomy): domain Bacteria; phylum Pseudomonadota; class Gammaproteobacteria; order Pseudomonadales; family Cellvibrionaceae; genus Pseudomaricurvus; species Pseudomaricurvus hydrocarbonicus. The sequence continues at coordinate 158,944 of NZ_JAAONZ010000014.1, read as the reverse complement.
AGCCCCTGCTTACCGTAAAACTCTTGCAAATAATCATCCAAACGGTGCTCTGCGATCGCTGAGCGCAAGCTGGACATCACGTTTTGATAAAAGCGCAAATTGTGGATGGTATTCAACTGAGCCCCCAAGATCTCACCGCATTTGTCCAAATGATGCAGGTAGCTGCGGCTAAAATTTGAACAGGTGTGACAATCACAATCCGCATCCAGTGGATTGGTATCGTGGCGATGCCTGGCATTACGGATTTTAATCACGCCTTCGCTGGTGAACAAATGACCGTTGCGCGCATTGCGGGTGGGCATCACACAGTCAAACATGTCGATACCCCGACGCACGGCTTCAACGATATCCGCCGGCTTACCCACCCCCATCAGGTATCGGGGCTTATCGGCCGGCATTTCACCGGTCAGGTGATCGAGCACGCGAATCATGTCTTCCTTTGGCTCACCCACGGATAAACCACCAATGGCGTAACCGTCAAAATCAATCTCAGTCAGGCCCTGCAGTGACTCAGTACGCAGATGTTCGTACATGCCCCCCTGAACAATCCCGAACAATGCAGAAGGGTTGTCACCGTGAGCGTCTTTACTGCGTTTCGCCCAGCGCAAGGACAGCTCCATAGAGTCACGAGCTTCTTTTTCCGTCGCCGGGTATGGGGTGCACTCATCAAAGATCATGACAATGTCGGACCCCAGGTCGCGTTGCACCTGCATAGCGATCTCGGGGTTCAGCTCGACCTTGCTGCCATTGATGGGGGACTGAAAGGTGACGCCCTGCTCGGTAATTTTGCGCATTTTGCCCAGGCTGAACACCTGAAAACCACCGGAATCGGTCAGAATGGGGCCTTTCCATTGCATGAAGTCATGCAGATCGCCATGGGCCTTGACGACCTCAGTGCCCGGCCGCAACATCAAGTGAAAGGTATTGCCCAGGATGATGTGAGCCCCGATCTCCTCAATGTCACGAGGCAACATGCCTTTAACTGTGCCGTAAGTACCTACTGGCATAAACGCAGGAGTCTCAACCACACCCCGCGGAAATTTCAGGCGACCTCGCCTGGCCCTGCCCTCTGTGGTGTCCAGCTCGAAGTCCATAAAACATTCGCGAGTCGTTGAAGCAGGATCACTGGACTGGGGGGGGTTCGCAGACTGTTGGTCTGCAGTTGAATTTACTTCAGCCTCACTCACGACAAATTTCCTCAGTGGTAGCATTGGGGTTTCGGGTGATGAACATGGCATCACCATAACTGAAGAAGCGATAGCGCTCAGCGACCGCTTCGTCGTACGCCGCCATGGTATTGCGATAGCCCGCAAACGCCGACACCAACATCAACAAGGTGGATTCCGGCAGGTGAAAATTGGTCACCAGCGCATCCACCACCTTATATTGGTAACTGGGGTAGATGAAAATGTTGGTTTCGCCCTGATACGGGCTCAGCTGGCCATTTTGAGCGGCGGTTTCCAGGCAGCGAACACTGGTTGTACCCACCGCAATGACCCGGCCGCCTGCGGCCTTGGTGTCTTTGACCAGCGCACACACCTCTTCATCCAGCTCCATAATTTCGCTGTGCATCTGGTGCTCTTTGATGTTGTCAACTCGCACGGGCTGAAAAGTGCCAGCCCCCACGTGAAGGGTGACGAACGCAATCTGGATACCTTTGGCTTTTAGCTGTTGCAGTAACGGCTCATCAAAATGGAGGCCTGCCGTCGGCGCCGCCACCGCGCCCTTTTTACTTTGATCGCTATACACCGTTTGATAGCGCTCGCGGTCGTCATCGACATCGTCCCGGTCGATATAAGGCGGCAATGGCATATGGCCAATACGTTCCAACACCTCCAGAACCGGCTGATCGACCGGAAATTTCAATTCAAAAAGCGCTTCGTGACGGGCAACGACCATCAATTCCGTGCCGTCCTCCAAAATAATGGCGGTTCCCACTTTGGGGGATTTACTGGCACGCGTATGGGCCAGAACACGATGGCTATCGATGACCCGCTCGACCAGGACTTCCACCTGACCTCCGGTAGGCTTTTGACCAAACACCCGTGCGGGAATCACACGAGTGTTGTTAAAAACCATCAGGTCACCGGGTTTCAGCCAGTTGAGCAGATCGGGAAATTGACCGTGCTGGATGGAGCCGGTCTCGCCCTCCAGGCGCAGCAAGCGGCTGCCCCGGCGTTCGGGCGCGGGTTGACGAGCAATCAGCTCATCGGGGAGTTCGTAGAAAAAGTCCTGACGACGCATAGCAGGAAAATACTTCTGAGGCCACTGAATTCAAGGGGTGCAAGGGTATAGGAAAACGCCCTCTGAGGCCATTAAAGCCTTCATAAAGCTGACATTTTTCCTGATATTCGACCACAAACGCCTCCCTGCCCCCGCTCACGGAATTCAGTGCCCACGAGCGGAGCGCCGTGCAACACCTTTATCGAACTTATTGAACGTTTACTGACCTCCACTTAACGGCAGCCTAACCGCCGCCATCAACAGTGCATTTGGGGGCAAGCAGGGTAGCAACTCGAGTGCTCGCCCCCCTATTCAACCGCAAAGGTCAAACCGGCATTGCTCTCTAAACGCTCGATCAGCTGAGCGCCCATGGCCGACGCCGGCGTCCAGATACCGCCAGACGCGGCCCCCGGGTTTTTCAACAGGCACACCGCGCTTTCGGCTATCATTTTAGACGTGGAACCGTAGCCGGGATCCTTGTCCCCTTTAACAGACACCGTCACCTTCGCCCCCTGCTCATTAATGCCCACAAAGACCACATCGTAAAAGCCTGTTTCCCGCTCCTCTTTTGTCGGTCCTTCACCAGGCTTGAGCGGGTTGTCTGCCAAGACATCCATATCTGCCAGAGTGTTGGCCAAAGACTCCCCTTGCTCACCGGGTCCGGTCATCATCATCTCGTCATACACGAAATCTTCTCCGTACTCATGTCCCAGCAAATAATTTGAGCGGTGAATGTTTTTGGTGTTGATGGTGGCCATCACAAAGGTGGTGGCCCAGCTATTGAGCTCGTCATCGAACACTGGCTTCATGCCTGACGGTTGCTGCGGTCCGATAAAGCCTTCTGTCAGGGAGAATGGATTGGTTAACAATTTCACCAGGCTTTGCTGCTTGCCAGCGGCTTCCATGGTGGCTTTAAAACTGGCAACCGTACCACCGGAAAACGTTCCTTTCATGGCTCTCACCCGCCCTTTAACCCGGGAAACCGGGCCGCCCAGTTGCTCTTTGGCGGTTTGCTGCAGAAAATAAGTTCCCAGATCAAAAGGTATAGAATCAAACCCGCAAGAGAAGACGATGCGCGCCCCACTTGTCTTGGCGGTCTCGCGGTGGGCCGCAATCATTCCATGCATCCAGGCGGGCTCTCCGCACAGATCCACGTAATCGGTGCCAGCGGCCGCACACGCGTGCACCAGGTCTGAACCGTACAACTGATAAGGCCCTACCGTGGTCAACACCACCTTGGTGCGCTTAACCATGGCAATAATCGATTCAGGCTGGCTGGCATCAGCAATCACCAGCGGTACATCGGTCGGGATACCCATCTCGTCACGCACACTCTCCAGCTTTTGCTGGCTGCGACCGGCCATGGCCCAAACCACGTCGCCATTAACGCCGTATTGCTGGTTCAGGTATTCGCACACCAGTCGACCGGTATAACCCGTGGCACCATACACAATGATGCCCAGCTCCCTGTTGCCCGATGCTTTGGCAGGGGAATCGGTGCTTTCTGCAGTACTGTTTGTCGATGCGTTACTCTCTGACATGATGATCACCTCTGAATGAGTGTGCAGTGTATTATTATTTTCACCTCGATAGCTGACTCTGCAGCCAAAGAAGCTCTCGTAAAAATGAGTCTAAAGGAAGTCATTTCAACTCGATAGCGCAAACCAGGCCAGCGAGAAATATTGGCATTTTTGTTAAGGCATTTGGCGTATATCTGTCATTCACCAACATAATGCAGAACCATTAGCCGTAAGCATGCTTGAACCGCCATTGAAGAACTTACCGGCCACCCGTTTCCCCCTGAATCGTTGTGCTTACAAGGCCAATGACATCAACGCAGCATCGCCACCCGCAGAGGACAAATTAATCGTTATTGTTTTCTCTACCATCAGTCTCAGCAGGCGCTGCTCAACAGGCTCACAGCCAATTAACGGGATCAATCCATCTTCCCGAATCGTCAGCCATTGCTGAATACTTTGTTGCAGTTCATCAGGCCCTATCACCATCACTGCCTGAATCTCCGGAGCAACGCAAACCGGTTGTAATTCGGAGGATGATTCCAGATAGATGGTAGGTAACGGGGATGTTTTTTGCAGCTCAGCATCAGGCCTTGTGGTGATAGAACGCCGATTGCCCAAAGCAGGCCAATGACACAACAAGGATTCAAGCTGGCACTCGTGAGCCGAGTCAATCATCAATGTGACATGACTACCAACCAGTAACGCAGCCATGGTGCTCACCAGCGCATCTTTTATACTCGACGATCCTGCCAACACTACAGCAACATTCCCCCTGGCTTCCAATCTGAGCTGATTAAGCTCTCCGGCAGGGCCGGATAATGTTTTGGAATTAAGCCGACCACAACCGATCAGCTCCGTCAGCTGACGGATTTCGGGCAAGGCTTCTGCCAACAATTCTTTTGCCCAGTCATCGTCCATCTCCTGCCAGCGCAGAACACATTCCCGGCAAGCCAGTAAACGCGGTGCAACATGTTCATCTTGCACACACTTCTCCGCCATTTCCCCATCCTCACGCACATGCTGCTCTTCACCGTCATTAAAATCGTTGACGGAAAAACGCACCAAACGTTTCAGGTATTGGGGGCCTCCTGCTTTAGGACCGGTTCCGGAAAGCCCTCTCCCGCCAAACGGCTGTACACCCACGACGGCCCCAATCATATTTCGGTTCACATAAATGTTGCCCACCTTGGCACGACAAAAAATATACTCTGCCACCGAATCGATTCTGCTGTGTAACCCCATGGTTAAGCCATAACCCAAATCATTTACCTTGTCGATGAGTTTGCCAAGGTCTTGTGCTGCGTATCGAATCACATGCACCACAGGACCAAATACCTCTTCCACCAGTACCGATAAGTCTGACAACTCGTACAAATGCGGAGCAAAAAATGTCCCGTTGTCATTTTTGGGCAGCTCACAACGATACAAACGTTTTGCCCAAGCCTTCGCGGTTAATGGATCAACCGACAGTCCGGTCTGGATAGATTGATCCTCCAACAATTGGTTGTCGGGGCTCAGACTGTCCAAATATTCACAATGCGCCTGCAGTCGCGCTTTCGCGGCGCCATCAATAACCGGACCAACATCGGTTTGAATCAGCGCAGGGTCGCCTATGGTCAGCTCACGCATGGCGCCGGATAACATGTGAATAATGTCATCGGCCACTTCATCCTGTAAAAACAAAACCCTTAAGGCCGAACAGCGCTGTCCCGCTGACTGAAAACCAGAGATAATGACATCGTCCACCACCTGTTCAGGCAGTGCCGTGGAATCCACAATCATGACATTTTGACCACCGGTTTCCGCAACCAGAGGGATTCCAACGTCTTCTCGCTCCACCAGGGCTTTGGCCAGTGTCCGCCCAGTGTCCGTAGAGCCGGTGAACATCACACCTTGTATACGCTTATCCGGCAACACCCTGTCCCCCACCACCTGGCCGGGAGCCATCAATAATTGAACAACATTGTCAGGAAGACCGCACTGCTTCATGATCTTCACCACTTCCATCGCGATCAAACGGGTTTGCTCTGCAGGCTTGGCAAGGACTGCGTTTCCAGTCACTAAAGCGGCCGAAATTTGCCCCAGAAAAATCGCCAGTGGGAAATTCCAGGGGCTTATGCATAAAATGACCCCGCGGGGCTGAATGCCTTTGCGTGGCATTAAATCTTCGGCCTGCTCCGCGTAATAACGACAAAAATCGACGGCTTCACGAACTTCAGCAATCGCATCTGCAAGGGTCTTTCCGGCCTCCTTAATACACAACCCAAGCAGGTTGTGACGTTGGCTTTCCAGCGCATCTGCAAGATCCCGAATACACTGTGTCCTGGTTTTTATCCCCATAGAGGACCACGCTGAAAAAGCCTGCTCAGCCAACGCTACTTTGTGTCCGAGTGCCTCCACATCATCCTGGGGGCAGAAACCGACTCGCTGTGATCGATTTGCCGGATTTACAGCCCAGTCATCGTTGAATGAACGACTGCCGTTACCTGAGCCCTCAGCGTTACCTGAGCCCTCAGCGCTATTAAAGCCCTTAGCCTCATCAACAACGCCTTTAGCGTCATCAACACTAGAGCGGGTAGCCACAGAATCTGCTTTCGCCAAATCATGCAGAACAGGCACTGTGTCTGATTGCTGCTCATGCCACCAGCTCTGCAATCTATCTTTCAATAAAAACACAGTGCGTCGGTCTGTTAAATCCAGTCCATGGGAATTTTGGCGTCCGTTTTTATTGTGACGATATAAATTAATGGGTAAAGGAATATCCGGGTGACGCAGCTCCGGGCCCGCCTTCAGCACTTCCAGAGGGTCTTCCAGCAGCACGCTAATGGAAACCTTGTCATTAAGTACCCGATTCACAAACGAGCTGTTCGCACCATTCTCCAACAAGCGTCGGACCAGGTACGCCAAAAGGTCTGCGTGCTCTCCAACCGGCGCATAGATGCGGCAAGGCACATGTTCTTGAGCCATAACTTGCTCATAAAGTTTTTCACCCATGCCGTGCAAGCGCTGAAATTCATACCCCTGGCGTCTGTCATCGGCAAAACGATCATCCATTTCCAGAATCGTTGCGACCGTGCGGGCATTATGAGTTGCAAATTGAGGATACAGCTCGTCCCGATAGCCCAATAACTTTTGGGCACAAACCCGGTAAGACACATCAGTCGCGACTTTGCGCGTAAACACAGGATAATCCTCTGCCCCTAATTCCTGGGTCCATTTGATTTCGGAATCCCAGTAAGCTCCCTTTACCAATCGCACAACCATTTTGCGCTGAACCAGCTGTGCCAGCGCCCGAACCCACTCGACAAGCACCACGGCCCGCTTCTGATACGCCTGAATGGCCAACCCGAAACCCAGCCAATCACCGAGATCCGGGTCTTTGGCTATTGCCTCTATGATATCGAGCGATAATTCCAGGCGACTGGCCTCTTCAGCGTCAATGGTTAAACTGATGTTGTAGCTTTTTGCCTGCAATACCAGCTCTTTAAGCTTGGGGAGAAGTTCCGCCAGTACGCGCTCGCGTTGCGAGAATTGATAACGGGGATGCAGAGCCGAAAGCTTGACAGAAATACCGGCGCTGCTGATCGGATCGACTCTGGAACCAAAATTTTTCTGCAGCTCATTCTCACCCAGCTCCCGAATCGCGTCACTGTAGCGCTGCCAATATCGGTCCGCATCATGCTGGGTTCGGGCTGCCTCGCCCAGCATATCAAATGAATAACGATAGCCTTTTGCTTCTTCGCGATCCGCCTTGCTGATTGCCTGACGAATTGTTTTACCCATTACAAAATGCGATCCCATCAACTGCATCGCTGACCGTAAAGCCGAACGGGACACCGGAGCCCCCAAACGCGCCAAGGTATTTTGTAAAGCTTGTTGCAACCGTTGAGCACCCGCTGTGCCTTCCGTGAACTCACCCTCTTCTGACACCTTATAGCTCGCCAGCTTCCCGCTTAACAAAAGCCCCCAGATCGAAGCGTTAACAAACAAGGAGTCACGCTTGCCAAGGTGCGAGGACCAGTCTCCCTTGGCCAGCTTGTCATGAATCAATCGATCCATCGTGTAGCGGTCTGGCACCCGCAGCAATGCTTCTGCCAGACACATCAAGGCAATGCCTTCATCGGAGGATAAAGAAAATTCATTCAACAGGGTGTCGATGCCATTCTTGGAGGATCGCGCACTGCGAATACCCTCGACCCATTGACGGGCCTTAGCCTGAACCCGTTCGACGCTCTTCTCCTCTGATACTTCCGGATCGCAGGCCAGCACGCCCAACAAGCCCGTCACCACTTCGCTTTCATCTTTGCGATAAAAACCCTGCAATTGCCGCCTCAACAGCCGCAGCGCTTCCTGCTTGTCTCGCAATTGAGAGGCGTGCAGGTGCGAATCTGACGAAAGAATGTCGTCAGCGTCGGCTTCCTCCGGCGGGGAGTCTCCGTTTAGTAAAACGCCGCCAAGAGGCTCTTCGTTAAGTACAGTTCCGTCACCTGACGGGGCCGCAGCCGCTTTTCCATTCAAGGAAGGGGCGTCACCCATGAACGAAAAAGCATCTCCCGAATCTCGCAGGACAAATTCTGACTCTGTGTTTGACGGCTTACGCATAGGCATACAGGTCACACTATTATTGGCTATTTCCTATGCTGTACTATAGTCAACAATTCGCCGGGCCGGCCCTGAACCACTCCCCCAAGCAAAAGCCACCCGCCAACTGATTTAGCGCGAACCTGTGACTGTTGAGAGATTTATGCCTACCAAGCCCGAACTGTACCCCACTGAACCTGCTCAGCTATGGGAGCATTTTTACCAATTTACCCAGACCCCACGCATCTCAAAGCAAGAGGAAAAAATCTGCCAGTACATTCAGAGCCTGGCTGATGAGCATGGCCACCCCTGGATACGCGATAGCGTGGGCAATTTAGTAATTTACGTGCCAGCTTCGCCCGGTTTTGACGGCCGTCCGACAGTGATTATCCAAAATCATGTCGACATGGTGACGGTCAAAGCCGAGGATAAACAGCATGATTTCGCTCACGACGGGCTGGACCTCATCATCGAAGAAGGCTGGTTACGTGCCGACCGCACGACGCTGGGGGCCGACAACGGCCTGGGGTGCGCCGCCGCGCTGGCGCTGATGACCTCACCTGACACCCAACACCCGCCATTAGAACTGCTGTTCACCATGGACGAGGAGACAGGCCTAGGGGGAGCCATTAACCTTGACGCCTCTCTCCTCTCTGGAACCAAATTGTTGAATCTGGACACCGAAGACTGGGGTGAACTGTTCGTCGGCTGCGCAGGTGGTCGTACCTGGGAGCTGACAGCGCCCATGAAATCCGAACCGGTTCCTGATGATTATTGTGGTTTACGCCTGGATTTACGCGGTTTGGCCGGAGGGCATTCCGGCATACAAATTCATCAACAATTGGGCAATGCCAATAAATTAATCGGTCAATGGTTGTACCGAGCCGAAAAGCTGGACGTGCGACTTTGCAGTATGAGCGGCGGTGTGGCGCACAATGTCATTCCAAGATCAGCCACGCTGGAAGTTGCCTTGCCTACAGAGCGGCTCACCGAACTGACCCAGCTTACCCAGTCACTGCTTGAACGCTGGAAAGCCTATTTGCCTGCAGCCGACGGTCAAATTACCCTCAACACTGAAGCCTGCGCTCCCGAACATATGCTTTGCCCGCTCTCACATCGCTCAGTTCGCCAGGCTTTAATGGCTCTGCCGCACGGGGCACAAAGCTACAATAGTGACCATCCAGCGGATTTGGTGGACCTGAGTATCAATCTGGCGGTAGTGAATGTCAGCCGCCAACAGATGCTGATTGAGACCAGCTTGCGTTACTTCAATGCTCAGGAGGCTGAAGGCCTGACTGAGACGCTGCTGTCTCTCGCCGAAACCTTACACTTAACGGCCGACGAAACCATCAGTTACCCCGGATGGCAGCCTGATTTTGACAGCGATCTATTGCAGCATGTAAAGGGAATTTATCAGAGCATGCACAACACGACACCGGAGGTCAAAGCCATTCACGCCGGGCTGGAGTGCGGAATTTTACTGAACAAAATGGAGGGTGTGGAAGCCATTTCATTTGGCCCCACCATCCGCGGTGCTCACTCGCCTCGAGAACGCCTGGACATTGCCACCGTTCAACCTTTCTGGGCGTTGTTGTTGCAGGTATTAAAAACGCTGTAAAGCCGTGAATAGTCGCTGTGGAGACTCTGGTGGCAAACAAACGTTAATAAAAAAGCTTCCTTGACTAAGGTCGAAGGAAGCTTTTTGAGAGTGGCCCTAGCGCTTTAGACCTTGGCCAAAGCCTCATCCAGATAGGCAACGGTACGGTCGATGTTACCCAGCTTGTCCAAACCAAATAAACCTATGCGAAAGGTCTGGTAATCCTCCGGTTCATCGCACTGCAACGGCACCCCTGCAGCCACCTGCAACCCCTGCTCCAGAAAAGCTTTACCGGTGTGGATATCGGCCTCGGCGGTGTAACTGACCACCACGCCTGGCGCCTCAAAACCTTTCGCAGCAACACTGTTGAAGCCTTTTTCTGACAACAGCTCCCGCACTCGACGGCCCAATTTAATTTGCTGCTGTTTCAGCTTGTCAAAACCCAAGGTTTCCGACTCTTTCATGGTGTCCCGGAACACCGTCAGCGCGTCGGTTGGCATGGTCGCATGATAGGCATGCCCACCGTTTTCATAGGCCTGCATAATTTGCAGCCATTTTTTCAGGTCACAGGCAAAACTGGTACTGGTGGTGGTATCCAAACGCTTGAGGGCCCGTTCGCCCAGCATGACCAAAGCCGCACAGGGCGAGGCGCTCCAACCCTTTTGAGGAGCACTGATCAACACATCTACCCCCAGCGCTTTCATGTCCACCCACAGGGTGCCCGAAGCGATGCAATCCAGTACAAAAATACCTCCAACCGCGTGGACGGCATCCGCTAACGCTTTAATGTAATCATCCGGGAGTAACATACCTGAGGCCGTTTCCACGTGGGGCGCAAACACCACCTGGGGCTTTTCTCGGGCAATCGTGTCCACGACCGTCGAAATCGCGGGGGGAGCAAAGGCTGCCTGAGGACTGTCACTGACCGGAGCGGCTTTTAACACCTGGATATCGGATGTTATCTGGCCCATTTCCAAAATCTGGCTCCAACGGAAGCTGAACCAGCCATTGCGGATCACCAGGCACTTTTGTCCGGTGGCAAACTGACGCGCTACCGACTCCATTCCGTAGGTACCACCACCCGGCACCACCGCAATGGCATCCGCGTTATACACCCCTTTCAAAGTTTCCGAAATATCACGCATCACCTGCTGGAACGTCTTCGACATATGGTTCAGGGAGCGATCGGTAAAGACAACGGAATATTCCAGAAGGCCGTCCGGATCGACATTTTTCAGTAAGCCAGGCATGTTAAGTCTCTTTGTAAACTGTGAATTCTATTAACCAGATGGGTCTTCGAACCGCTTTCCGGCCCAACTTAACAGTCCGGATAAGCAGGTTAAGAGTTTTCCCCTATTTTAACGGCTCTCAAGCAAAATCACATCAACTGAATCACGTAAGCTGGAAGCCATCGGCATCCAGATGAGCCGGGAATTTCTCCCTAAAGCTGTTCAAGGCTTCCGCTGACAAGGTTACGGTAAACACACCGGCTTTGGATCCGGGGTCGACCACAGGCTTGCCCATCGCATCCAAGACGACACTGTCGCCACTGTAAGCATGACCGTTGCCATCTTCACCGACGCGGTTGACCCCCACGACACAGGCCAGATTTTCAATCGCACGGGCCTTCAGCAGTTGTGACCAGGGGTAAGCCCGGGCGGCCGGCCAGTTCGCCACAAAAATCAACAGATCGTAATCCTCCTGGTTGCGACACCACACCGGAAAACGAAGGTCATAACAAATCAAGGGTCGTATTCGCCAGCCCATCAGCTCAACGGTGAGACGCCCTTCTCCCGCCTGATAACGCTTGTGCTCGCCAGCCATCCTGAACAAATGACGCTTGTCGTAGATCTCATAGCTAGCGTCTGGGCGCATCCACACCAGCCGATTTAGCGGCAGACCACCGTCTTTAGCCGCTACCGCATAGCTCCCGGTGATGACGGCCCCGGTAGACTGGGCCATCTCTTTCATCCAGGCCAGGGTCTCACCCGTCGCCGGTTCGGCCACTTTTTGGGAATCCATGCTGAAACCCGCCGTGAACATTTCAGGCAAAACTATCAGATCCGTTGCGCCGGCCTGACCTAAAATCAATTCACCAAAGCGGGCCCGATTGGCTGGCGGGTCCTGCCAAACCAAAGATTGCTGAATAATGCTGACACGGAGGTCCTGCTTGGGCATAACATCCTCACCTAAAATCACTAAAGTAACATTGAATGCTGCAGGATAGCATAAGGTCTGCCTGACCTGTCCCCCCACATTTCTCCCATGTTCATCAAGCCCCTCCTTCCAGTGACCGCATCACGGATGGAAAAAATTCTCAAAATGTCACCTTACGGTGCTCTTGTCACATCGTGATATAATCAGCCGCTGAATGAAGCCTCAACCGAGGCACGATAGAAGTAGAGTCTGCAGTCATGAAATTATCCGCTTTTGGCCAAAAATTCACCGGTAATTCCGGCATCGTCGAACTAATGGACGATCTGGGTTCGGCGTTGAACGAAAACCCCGACATGATCTTTATGGGCGGTGGCAACCCTGGCCGACTGCAGGAAGTAGAAGCCATATTCCAGCAGCGGCTTGAAGACATCATGACGGACTCGCAGCAGCGCCACAGCCTGTTTGGAATCTATCAATCCCCCCAGGGTGATAAAGAATTTCTTGAACAACTGGCCACCTTTCTGAATAAACAGTTTGGCTGGTCAATCACTGCCAACAACATTGCCATCTCCAATGGCAGTCAGTCGGCTTTTTTTGTGTTGTACAACATGTTTGCCGGCACCATGGCTGACGGCAGCCAGCGCTCTATCCACCTTCCCCTGGCGCCTGAATATTTGGGTTATGGTGACGTGGGGCTCAGTGAAAACTTTTTTACCGCGACTCGCCCGAGCATTGAATTACTGGACGATCAACTGTTTAAGTACCATGTGGATTTCTCTCAACTGCAGCTGGGGCAGAATACGGCGGCGCTGTGCGTTTCCCGCCCAACCAACCCAACCGGCAATGTACTCACCGATGAGGAAATTGCTCACCTGGATGAAATCGCTCGCGCCCACGACGTACCTTTCATTATTGACGGAGCCTATGGTCTGCCCTTCCCGGGCATCATTTTCACAGACGCCAAGCCTCACTGGAACGACAACACCATTTTAGCTTTGAGTCTCAGCAAGCTGGGCTTACCCGGTGTGCGCACCGGTATCGTGATTGCCAACGAAGAGATCATCCACGCTTTCACCAATGCCAACACCATTGTCAATCTGGCCTGTGGGACATTGGGGCCCGCGCTGGCCAAAGAATTATTCCGCACCGGTGAAATTCTGACCCTGTCACAAAACCATGTCGCCCCATTTTACCAGAAAGGGTCACAGCAAACCGTTCAGTGGTTTCGCGAGGCCCTGGCCGGCTTACCCTTCCACATCCACAAACCCGAAGGAGCCATATTCTTGTGGTTATGGTTTGACGGCCTACCCATCACCAGCCAGGAGCTCTATCAGCGGCTTAAAAAACGCGGCGTACTCATCGTGCCCGGCCATAACTTTTTTATTGGCATTGACAATGAATGGCCTCACAAGCATGAGTGCATTAGGGTGTCTTATGCTCAGGATGGGGAGATCGTGAAGCAGGGAGTGGGTATTATCGCCGATGAGGTACGTAAGGCGTTTAATGGCGAGTAGTGGCTAGTGGCTAGTGGCTAGTGGCTAGTGGCTAGTGGCTAGTGGCTAGTGGCTAGTGGCTAGTGGCTAGTAGTTTAACGATTAGGCGAGGCGATACATCAAGGGCTTAAACGATCGAGGCCATATTGGATCAGGCGCCGCTGGTTATCATCGCCCTCTTGCTGTAACTTTTTCAGTTGATCCAGCAGTGGCTGGCACACTGCCTCGCTGCATTCACACATCTTCGCGATTTCCAGAAGTTCAAAATACAACAACCACTCCTGAAATTTTGCGTCAAGCAGCTCCTGGGTCCACTGTGCAATTTTTTGTTTGCCCGCATCATTCACCAGTATCGATTTTGAGGCCTGACAAGACGCTTCCCGGAAATTGCGAATTTTCTGATAAAAATCAAACAGTTTTCCACCGTGGCCATCGTCTGCCGGGGTATACACCGCTTCAGACTTTTCAGCAACCCGATACAGAGGAAAAGCATCCTGATCCGCCGAACCGCCATAGACCGAGGTTATGGCGGCGCCAACCGCCATATCAAACACCCCCCACGCCGGATCGAACAAAATATCTCCCTGAAGGCTCCGGACAGTACAACCTTCGAAGGTGAACACGAGGTTTTTTTGATCCCGACGCAAAATCTTTTTCAACCACCCAACCACCGTAATGCCTGACAAAAAATCCAGCTTTACTTCGGTATCGATGGCGATGCCATGTTGTTTCAATTCATCCACGGTATAGGACGACAGGCAACGTTCCATTGCCTGCAAACGCCCAACAGGACAACCAAAACCCTCTTTGTGACAGGCAATGCCCTGCCCGGGCAGCTCTTTACCCTGATAGGCCAGCTGGGTGGGTCCCGTCGTGTTCACATAGACCACATTGCCGACAGCATCCGTTAACACATCGGAAAACTGACCACTGATCTCCAGGCCCGCGTTGGTGACAGCGGTATTCACCGTTTGTGCCTGAATCGCTTGCCGCACGGACTCAGCCCCCCCCCGATTCACACACATTTGTCGACCGAATTCTTCCAGCACCTGACTCAGGTGACGGCAATTGCGAGTCACAAATAATTGCGGCTGCTCACAGGTAATGTCATAAGCACAGCTAATGGCATCGACGGTCAACGGCAGCTTCTTAACCTTTTCATCATCCAGACAATTAACGCTTTCCCCCAGGGAGGACAATAACCCCGCGCCAAAAATACGGTAGTCATCGGGGGTACCGACCAAGCCATACTCAACAGTCCACCAATGCAACCGTGATAATAACGCGGCCTCTGAAGGCGTGTCATTGGCTGCAATGGCGGCAGTCAGCTTGTGCTCGGCGGCTGAAATTTGCTCGGCGCTTGCCCGGGGGTTTTCTTTGATGATGGAGAGTGCCCGAATGGCCTGGTACACCTCCATGTCACCTCGGCTGGCGATCGCATGCATACCCAGCTCGCCAAAGCGCTGCAAAAACTCTGCGTAATCCACATCAATAATAAAGGGCGCATGACCGGCGGATTCATGCACGATATCCGGCGCCGGAGTGTAGAGCATATGCTCAAACGTGCGCATATCCACCGCAATCACCAGCACCCGCTGGGCCTGAAACTCCATAAAAATGGCCGGTGGCACAAATCCATCCACCACCACGGCATGCCAGCCGATCTCTCTCAGACCATCGTTCATTTCTTCAATACGCGGGATCGATTCCAGACTGATTCCGGTTTTCCCCAAGCCTTCCAGGTACGTTGATTCTGCGGATTGAGAGAGGTTGTTGCGAAGTTGATGCAACAAAAAACGCCAAACCGCCTGATCCCGGGGGGTGTATCGCCGGTAATCCTGAACGGCCGCAAATGGCCTCAAATGTGAAGGTAGGCTATTGATGATCTCCTGCTGAGTTTGCATACGCATCTGCCTCAGAAGTGAAATAGGGCCTGGCCTGGCACATTCAACGCAGTGACTGCGAACGAAGCAGCCCCATGCAGAACTGGCCAAGCCGACACCTGCCGGCTAAAAATGTTAACGGTGATTTTTAGTCCGGTGCATTTGAATAAGCATAGCTGGATTCTGCTTTTATTCATGTGCCTGTTGCAGACATTGCAGCATCGTTGCCACCATGCGCGACGGCTTGGGAGAGCCTCGATGGATCGCCACGAAATCACATTCATAATGATACCTTTCCGGGCAAATGGCCCGAATCAAGCCCTGTTTAAGGAAGGTCTCGGCGTAGTGATCCGGCAGATAGCCAATATAACGGCCTGAGCGCAAACAGTGAACAATGGCCTCCTGATCGTTAACCGTGACATCGCGCTTTAACCCCAAGCGGTTCCCCACCTCCATATTAGGCGAATGGTGTCCCAGACCAGCGTATTTGGACTGGCGGATATCCTCATCGGCGATGCTGATGTCCGCAGTGTCAAACAGGGGGTGCCGATAGCCGCAGTAGAGGTACATCTGCTCATAGAACAGGTGCTGATAATCCAGACTGGGAGAACTTCGGTGCGCGGGGATGACCCCCAGCTGAAAACGCCCTTCCATGACCCCACGCTCGACCTCATTAATCGGTTCAACATAGATGTCGAGGCTGACTTCCGGAGCCAGGTCGTCGAAGCGGGCCAGGGCCTGATGGATTCTAGCTTCGGGGTTGGTGGCCGTTTTATCAAACAGGGCAATGGACAGGTGACCGGTCATGCGCTTGTGCACATCGGCCACCTCCCCGCGGAACGACTCCAGTGACGCCAATAACCGCAAGGTGGCCTGATAGATTTGTCGCCCTTCATCGGTGAGCGCAAAGCCTGCCCGGCCCCTGCGGCAAAGCGAAACCCCCAGCCGCACCTCCAGGTCCTTGATGTGACGGCTGATGGTCGAACGCCCGATATTCAGTTCCAGCTCTGCAGCCGAAAAGCCTCCGGATTCCGCCACCGCCCGGAATACCCGCAACAATCGCAGGTCCACATCACTCAACTGCCCCAATAGTGCGGTCTGTCGCGTTGCCATATCACACCCTTAATCTGACCTTCAGTTCATCGTCCAGCTTACAATAGAGGGCACATTACCTCCCCCGCCTATGTTTCACAAGAATTAATCTATAGATATCAAAAAGCAGACTAATGAAACATTAGAGGCCAGGATGGCTGGTATTGAGAAGGGAGATAGTTAGTCGGTTTAAAGCAGACAAGATGAAAACTTTAACTGCAATTAGGCACAATTAAAGGCTGTAAGAGGCAATTTGGCACAAGTACACAGACTTCAGATAGGGTTAAGCCATTAACTGAGGGCCGTCTCGGCACCGCGACAATCGCTGGGGGAGATACCCTTATGCTTTTTGAACAAGCGGGTAAAATAGGACGGATCGCGAAATCCCACCTGATAGGCCACATCGGCCACCAAAACATTGGGGTTGACCAGCAGTTCGGAGGCTTTTTTCATGCGCAAGGTAATGACGTATTCCTGAAACGTCATGTCGTAACAGCGTTTGAATTCCCGGCTGAACTTGAAAGGTGACATATTACAGAGTCTGGCCACTTCCACTTCACGAATTTTTTCATGCAAATGCGTCTGCACATAGTTGATCGCCGGCATCACACTCGTCTTCTGTGCACTGTTGTGATAACGACAATCGGTAGGCAACGCAAAACGGCGACTGTGTGTTAAGTCAATAATACCCGCATCGCGACGCTGTTGAGACTCCAGAGCCTCAACCACGGATTTTACTTCCTGAGCCGACACCGGCGACACAAAATATTCCCGGATCTGCATGCGCAAAGCCCAGATAGCCAGCTCTTCCGAGTGCACACAGGAAATCATCATCACCGGTACAGATGGGTATTGAATACGAGTCGTCCTCAACAGCTCCAGGCTGGCCACGTCAGGAAAATCGTACTCAAAGCAAATCAGGTTGACTTGACGAACTACATCTTCCAACAGTCCCGAAGAATATTCATATTCCAGTACCTGACAATGTTTGCTAAATTCATCGGCGACATTCGATTTATTCTCAGGACTGGATAAATTAAACCACAAAATGGAAGTATCCATGTGCACCAATCATCCTTAAAAAAACACTAATGGTTTTCCTCTATAAGTCCAGCTTTGTATAGGAGGATATGTTCTTGCATGTATCTCCTCGCTATATAAATAAGTATAGATAACAACCTTTCACGCTTAAGCTTAATCAATTTGTCGTGAAATACGTTATATTTATTAAGAATAAGAAAAAGATTTGAAAAAACCATTCCTCTAAATGTCACTTATATCTTCTTTATCGCCCTC
This sequence comes from Pseudomaricurvus hydrocarbonicus, assembly GCF_011602365.1. GTDB lineage: Bacteria > Pseudomonadota > Gammaproteobacteria > Pseudomonadales > Cellvibrionaceae > Pseudomaricurvus > Pseudomaricurvus hydrocarbonicus. The sequence continues at coordinate 141,102 of NZ_JAAONZ010000014.1, read as the reverse complement.
AAAGCCACCTTCACGCTCAAACATCAATCTAAAGATTTAGCTTTTATATAACTGAAATAATCAGTCTTTCCAACTCGTCAAAATTTTCCTACTTGTTTGCAAAATGCTCCTAACCGTGTTTTTTCCTGGAACCTAGATTTAAGGCCAGGAGTGAGCTGTCTCCTAGTCAATTTCAATTACTTTCGATCTTCAAATTTGGAGTTTTCACAATGACTGATTTTAAACACAAGATAATGGATTTTCTTCGTGACGAAGAAGGTTTGGAAACCGTGGAGTATGCCGTAGCCGGCAGTTTAATCGTGGCCGGGTCTGTCGCAGCGTTCACATTGCTGGGTGACAATGTAGCCGCGGCAATTAATTCTCTGGCTGCTGTCATAACTCCAGTTCCTTAATCACCAATCCACAATCATTTTCGACTTAATAATAACCTCCGGTATGTCAATTCAGCATTCTAGGTTGGTATGCCGGTAGGTCTAGAGTGAACAGAAAAGCCTTGCCCTCAATAACACGAATGACAGAAGTGGCCTGATGATGTCTTTATTCCACGAGATTACCCCGCAAAACCTGGCCTGCACCGTATTGATGGCAGGCCTACTGTTGGCAACGGCGTTTGATTTTAAATACCACCGCATACCCAACCTTTTAAATGGTTGTCTTTTTATATTGGGGCTCACCTATCAAGCCTACACGCAAGGAACTCTTGGTGTACTGCACGGCCTGGCCGCAGCCACCTTGGCTTTTTTTATCTTTTTTATGCTGTACCTCATCGGAGCAATGGGCGCCGGAGACGTCAAACTGATTGCTGGCGCGGCGGTTTTTGTGAGCGAACCACAAGCTCTGAATGCTGCTCTCTTCAGCTTAGTGGCAGGATCATTGTTAGGTCTGGGCATTCTCCTTGTTAAAGGAGGATTACCCCAATACCTTAAACGCTATTACTTCATGCTGAAAACCTGGGTACGGACCTTTCAGTGGGTGTATCAGCCCCCGGCAGAGGATGAAGTCGCCGCTGAAAAATTCCCGTTCGCCATTGCCATCACCGTGGGGTTTAGCATTGTGCTACTGCAAGAGAGCTTAGTGCCAGAGCCCTTGTTGAACCAAGCCATGAATAGCTTATGAACACCACCATAAAACCTTGGCTTTTAGAGAAAAAACTATGACGCCACTTGAGAATCCAGCGCTGACGACAGATACCATAGACACTTTCTCATCACAGGGATCTGAGTCAGGCAAGACCCACGGAGAAGCAACAACCACCCTGCGCCTGAACACCCAGGTCACAAGTGATTTCTCCACAACGTCGCTATCACCCGTCACGATTCAAAGTACCGGTTTGAGCGAGCGGCTTTTAACGCAACTTTGCTGTAAACACCTGTACGAAGCCGGCATGCTAACCGCCCACAGTCTGTCTCAAAAAATGGCACTCGGCGGCGCGGTGGTTGATGAGATTTTGCAGATACTGCGTCGTGACGCAATTATTGAAGTCCGCCCCAATCACGCCATCAGCGCAACCCTGCGCTACGGTCTGACTGAGCGCGGCCGCGCCAGCGCCCTGGAAGCGTTGGCGCAAAGTGGTTATATCGGCCCGGCCCCTGTCCCCCTGCAGGATTATCAATTTCAAATTCAGCACCACTCTATTCATCGCCGCGTGGTCGATGGCCCAATGATTGACAAGGTATTTGCCAACTTTGTCATCGACCCCAACATCAAGGACCAAATTGGCATGGCGGTGAATTCCGGACGGGCCATCTTCATCTATGGCCCCGCCGGCTCCGGTAAGACCTACACCATTGCTCAACTGCCCGGTGTGTTTGGTGATCACTGCGCCATTCCCTACGCCATTGCCATCGACGACACCATCATTGAAGTGTTTGACCCCCTGATCCATGAAATCATTAATGACGTGCAACCCGCCCCAGGCGGCAACGAAACCAACGATGCCATTGATAACCTCGGGGATAGCTCTAATAACCACACGATCAATGACAAGCAGAATCAAAAAAACAGCTTACTGATTGACCGCCATCGGGACCCTCGCTGGCTGCTTTGCAAACGCCCAGTGGTGTTGTGCGGCGGCGAACTGACCATGGATATGCTGGATATCCAGTTCAATCCCGCCACCCGCCAGTTTCAGGCGCCTTTGCAGCTCAAAGCCAACGGTGGAATTTTTATTATCGATGACATGGGACGGCAAAAACCCTCGCCTGCGGAGATTTTCAATCGCTGGATTGTCCCCATGGAAGAAAAGCGGGATTTTTTGACCCTTGGTAGTGGCCGTCACTTTGAAGTGCCCTTTGATCAAATTCTGATTTTTTCATCGAACCTCAACCCGCTGGACTTGGCCGATGAAGCCTTCCTCAGACGCATTGGCTACAAGATTCGCTTTGACTATCTCACCACTCAGGCTTATCAAAGAATTTGGGAAAGCCAATGCCATCAACATGATGTCCCTTTTAATCCCGATACCTTTGCATTTTTATTAACCGAATTGCACCAGAAAAACCGGACACCGCTGCTGCCCTGCCACCCGAGGGACCTGTTGGGCATTGCTCGCGATCATGCCTATTACCATCAGGAAACGGAGGTGATGACAACAAAGCGTCTGCAGTGGGCATGGAATACCTACTTTGTTGATCTCAATGAAAACAATATCGTCTCCGCTGACGAGGCTGAACAGCGAACTGATTCATCAACTCTTGCAACAGATCAAACAGTGTCTGACCGTCAACCACTCACGCAGTCTGCAAAGCACCCTACAAACCTGACAAACCACCCCAAGCCTGACACTTCATTCCAGAGGGACGCCCCATGATGAAACCAAGAACTACCCTATTGCTCACTGTCTCGGCTCTGCTCGCCATCTCGGCCGCCTGGCTGGCGAACAACTGGGCACTGGCCAAAAATCAGCCACAGCTGGAGTCAAGTACCGGAGTGGTGGTTGCTGCCACCGACATACCCTATGGCCACAAACTGGAAGCGGTTAATCTCAAGCTGCTTCAGGTTCCGGAAGATCTGGCGCCCAACGATGCCATTCACAACCTGGAAGAAGCCGTGGATATGGTCACTAAAGAAATCATTCTTGAGGGTGATATTTTACGCGGCCAGCGTATTTCCAAACACCTCGAAGGCTCTACTCTGGCGGCGATCATCAGTCCGAATAAACGTGCCATCACGGTGCGAGTGGATGATGTTATTGGGGTCGCGGGTTTTTTGCTTCCCGGCAACATGGTGGATGTACTGGCATCCAAACGCGATCAGAAAAAAACCACGACGGACACCATACTCAAGAAAATTAAAGTTCTGGCTGTTGATCAAACCCAAAGTACCAACAAAAATGATCCGGTGATTGTACGAGCGGTCACCCTGGAAACCACACCGACCCAGGCAGAAACCATCGTCAAGGCCCGGGAGGAAGGCTCCATCCAGCTGACACTGCGCAACCCTCTGGAAGAGGATGAACCGCCAGCCCCAGAGCCGAAGAAAATTGTCAAACGCAGCACTTACAACCCGTATCAAACCTCTTATGTCACGGTCATTCGTGGCACGGACGCAGAAGTCAAAAAAGTGACGTACAAAAAATGAGTGCTCGAATAAATCATAAGGCAGAATTTCAAAAGACGACAGTCCCCATAAAGACTGGCCCAGTACTAATAAAGAAGAATGAGACGCCTCGATTTGTTCAATACACACAAACGAGCTTTGGTTTTTATATTGTTAAAAGGAATTTCCTATGCACCCGCTAGGTCAATTTAAAAAAATATTGCCTTTAATCATTGCCGGAGCATTAGTGTATCTGGCTTTGACATCGCTGGCACCCAACGCCATGGCTGAACTGACCAGCCTCAGCCCTGACAGCACCTACAATGACAACATGCAGGTACCATTGTATAAATCTCAAATTCTGGACATTAATGTTCCGATTCAAAAAGTTTCTATGGGCAATCCGGACATTGCGGATATCCTGGTACTGCGTAACGGCCAACTGTATGTCCTTGGAAAAAAACTCGGGACAACCAATGTCTTATTGTGGAATAAAAACAGCCAGTTAATTAAAGCCATTGACATCGAAGTGACCCATGATCTCAACACGCTTAAGGCCAAACTGTTTCGGGTACTGCCCGACGAGCGCATTGAGGTTTACAGCTCCCAAGGTTCTCTGGTCCTAGGCGGACAGGTATCGTCTACCGCCAGAATGAACACAGCTCTGAAAATAGCTCAAAGCTACGTCTCAGTAGCCCAAAGGATGGAAGGAGATGGAAAAGCGAAAGAAGACAAGGAAAATCGAATCGTCAATCTAATGAGTGTCGGCGGTGCCCAGCAGGTCATGTTAAAAGTGACTGTCGCGGAGATGAATCGAAGCAGCATGAAAAAATTGGGTGTCAAGTTTAATGCACTGGGTATTGGTGACAGTAACTGGAATCTGGGGGGAGTTAATGGAGGAGCAACCTTTCCAGACGCTTTGTTTGAGCCGGATGATGTCCGCATCCCCGTCTTTGGTGAATCGGCACCTTTGGGCCCTGTTATCGATGAATTCATGCCCAATGACCTATCCATTGCGGATAAAGGTTTATTCGGCAGCTTCCTGAGTGAAAACTTTATCTTCAATATGACCTTGGAAGCCGCCAAAGAAAATGGTTCAGCCAAAATACTGGCCGAACCAACACTGACCACACTGACAGGGCAGGAAGCCAGATTCCTATCCGGCGGTGAATTTCCCATCCCCATTCCCCGAGGAGACCGAGGCACCACCATTGAATTCAAAGAGTTTGGTGTAGGTGTAAACTTTGTTCCTGTGGTGCTGGATTCCGGTCGAATTAATTTGACCCTGGATGTCAGCGTTAGTGAATTGATTAATGGCAACTCCGTCATTATTCGAGCTGAGGATTCCACTAGCACCTTTTTAATTCCAAGCCTCACCAAACGCAGTGCTCAATCCTCGGTTGAACTGGCCGACGGAGAAACCATTGGCATTGCCGGACTGATCAGTGAAAACATGCGCGAAGTGGTGACGAAATTTCCCGGTTTAGGGGACATCCCCATTTTGGGTCAGCTGTTTCGAAGCTCGGAGTTTGAATCCGGGGAAACCGAACTGGTCATTCTGGTAACTCCGGTTTTAGCCACGCCGTTTAAAGATAAGCCCGCATTGCCCACAGATCATTTTGTTGCCCCCTCAGACCTGGAATTCTATTTGTTAGGACGCACCTACGGCACCCCTGAAAAATCAGGCACAAAGTCAACTTCAACAGCCCAAACCCTGCCAGTAAAAAGTGGGGGTATAGACCAAAGTTTTGGTCATAGCCTTAACTAAAACGGACTTCGTCTTAATTAAATAATTGACATCATCTTCAATAAAAAGGACTCAACGAAAATGAAAACTTCAGCCCTCAAATTAGCCGCGGTGTGTGCTTCGCTCCTCACCCTGATGGCATGCGCTAATTACCGAGACTACCCACGAGGCGAAAGCCTCGCCAGCATCACTGAGTTGCAGACCGCTAATCCCAGAGGTTTCGAAGGTGAAAAGGAAGGACTTGATGCTTATAAAGCGGAAAATGCCCTGCAGGTCTATCGCGGTGACGTGGGTCAACCCACGACCATTAAGCAAGAAGCCCAAGCTCGTAAACAAGAATAACAAATACCTAAACTTAGAATCGGCAGGACTGTTTCACATTGCCTCAACTATCAGTAAGAGATCGAAAGCTTATAAAGCAAATGCGGTAGAACATTAGTAAACCAGAAAGACCGGTACAATTGATGGTCAACTGACATCGCCGTCTTCAAGCAAACTATGGAAATCATGCAGCAGGAGTAGGGTTTTATGAACAAATACAGACCCCAGTTACCCGGCCGACAACGTGGCGTGATTGTGGTTGCCACCACCGTCGCCATGTTAGCGCTGTTATTGGTAGCGGGTTACTCTTTCAACAGTGGTCACCTGCTGCTCAACAAAACCCGTTTGCAAAATATTGTGGATGCCGCTGCCCTGTCCGCCGCCAAGGTGTTGGACCAGTCGCACGATACACTATTAGCACAGCAAGCTGGCTTTAACACCCTGACCATGAATCTCGCTGAAGCCGGTTATGAAGATCTTGCCGACAGCATCACCGGTAACGGCATTGCCTTCAGTGCCGAGTTTTCCAACACCCTCGTGCCTTTTGTACCCGGCAGCCTCGACCCTCGCTTCGTGCGCATCAGTCTCGCTGCTAATGCCCCCCTGGATGATCTTTTTATCAGCATGGGGGGACAGAAAGCGGTCAATGCCTCGGCCATTTCCGGCCCCAGCCCGCCTTTAGTCGGCAGTGCCTGCGATCTCGCCCCCATGATGGCCTGTGGTGAGGATACCCTGGAGTGCGAAGGTGATACCTGCAGTAATTATTATGGCTACGAGCCAGGTCAATACACAGTGATGAAATACGCGGCCGGTGACAGCAGCGACGTAGGCGCCGGTAATTTTCAACTGATTCGTCTGGACGACAGCCAAGGTGGCGCTGACGTGAGAGAAAACATGGCCGGCGGTTATGAAGGTTGTCTCGCAACCAGTGATGTCGTTGAAACCGAGCCCGGTAATACTGTGGGCCCGGTCGTGCAGGGTTTGAATACCCGCTTCGGCAGTGGCGGCGGCGGCGGTCTGGATACCGACCTCTATCAGGCAGACTATGTGACCGACTTCGGCTCTTCTTTCAGTACCGATGCCAATGGTGAGGCTGTTCCGCCAGCTGATGGTGACGTTTTTGATTATAGCGACTATCAAACCGCATATGGCGAAGATCAAGGTGGCATTATCCCTAACGCTGTATGCCCAGGGGGGGGGCGTTGCCACCGTCGGATGCTAACTATCCCTATTGGTAACTGTAGCGGCACCACCAACGGTCAGGGGCAGGTACCGTTGTACGGATTTGCCTGCCTGTATTTGTTACAACCCGTCAATCAGCAAGGTAATGAAGCTCAGGTTTATGGACAGTTCGTTCAGGGCTGTACCAGTTATGGCAGCTTCTCCCAGGATCCGACAACTGGCCCAGCCCCCACCCGCATTATTCTGTATAAAGACCCCGGCAGCGAGGATTCGTAAATGATACGACCCACTAAGCCATCGACCGCGGTTAACCATCTTCCTGCTCTGGATTGTTCAATCTCCAGATCACCGAGCATGAGGCAGTGTCGAGAACAAAAAGGTCTCGCCATGGTGGAAATCACCATTGTCATGCCATTGTTGCTGCTGTTATTGCTGGCCATCAGCGAATTTGGCCGAGTCTTTTACAGTTACACCACCCTTAACAAAAGCGTGCAAAACGGCACCAGATTGCTGGCGTCTACCGCAACGCCCGACACCACAGGTAACATCCAGTTCAACACTACCGGTCCCAATGGCAACGCCTTCAAAGCCGGAAATTTAATTGTCTTTGGCCACGTTAACGGCTCCGGCTCTCCCGTACTTGAAGGCATAACCACGGACGATATCGCTTTTTCCAACCCGGCCGCCAACCTGATACGTGTCGATGTCGGCTATACCTATATACCCATGATTGGCGCCTCACTGAATCCTTTTGGGTATGGCGATCCCATCGACCTGAGTTTTACCTTAAGGTCCAGCATTACCATGAGGGTACTTGAATGATTTCACTTATACATTGCTCTCACCCGCATTCAACCCTCAAGCGAACTGAACGAGGCGGTACTCTGGTTGAATTTTCTATTGTGGCTGCCGTATTTTTCATGGTGCTGTTTGGCATCATTGAATTCGGCCGTCTCATGTTCACCTGGAATGTGCTGGATGAAGTCACTCGTCGGGGTGCGCGCCTGGCCGCAGTCTGTCCCATTGATGCGATTGACGGAATCTCTGACCGGGCCAGCTTCCACGGCGCTATTTTGAACAATTTTTCTAATGACAATCTCTTGATTGAATACTTTGATGAAAACTCAGCCCCTATTCCTGACCCGACAACCGACTTCATTAATATCCGCTTTGTCGGTGCAAAAATCATTAACTATCAATTTCAGGGATTTATCCCCTTCGTGACGTTTATCCTTCCGTCTCCCGATTTTCAAACTGTCTTGCCCAGCGAAAGTCTGGGTATTGCTCCCGTAGGAGCTGTCGTCAGTGGCTCAAATGTGGATTGCTAGGAGAAGTACTATGCAAATGGAACACCATCTATCTCATGAACACGCCTCCCGACCGTTTGTCGAAAAAGGTCGCCGTGATACTCATGTACTGATTGCCAGCCGTGACCGAAAAGGCGTTGACGAGCTGAGCCAGATGATAGGCAGCGCTGCCGGCTTTCGACTCAGCCAGCGGCACATCATCAACGGTGATATCAATCCCCTGCTTGGGGCCAGCATCATCCCTGACATATTAATTTTCAAAGTGAGCTCTCGATGGCGCGAAGAACTACAACAATTGCCCGCGTACCTTTCCAGCTCAAATCTGGAGACCATCATTGTGAGCGACAGTGAAGAAAAAGACTGCATGCGCATGGCCATCCAGATTGGCGCGCGGGATTATATCTCTCCACCCCTGAGCAGTGGCGAACTGATAGAGTCCATTCGCCGGCTGCGTTCGGAAATGGGCACCATTATCAGAAAAGGCAAACTCATCAGCTGTATTAACGCCAAAGGGGGCTGTGGATCAACCTTTATTGCCAGCAATATCGCTCACATCATGGCCAGCGCCAGTAAACTCAACACGGTGGTCATGGATCTGGATTTACAGTTTGGCACCCTGTGCCACTACCTGAATCTTGAACCCAAACGTGGGCTGGTCGAAGCCATCAACAACATAGACAGTCTTGATGAAATTGCCCTGCAAGCCTACTTACTCAAACACCACAGCGGTCTCAAAGTCCTGGAAACCAATCCCCTGGGCATTGCTCTGGCAGAAGATATACCCGAGAGTAAATTGGGCCAGCTCATGGATTTACTGTTAGCTTGCCACGACACCGTGGTGGTGGATTTGCCACGCCAAATTGACCTGTTAACCAGTACCGTACTGGAACGTTCAGACCATATCCTGCTCACAGTTCAGCAGGATATCTCAGCGTTGCGGGATGCAGTGCGCTTGATCAGCATTCTGCGCCAAGACCTGGGCATTGCAAATGAACACATCAACGTGGTGGTGAATCGCTACAACAAGCGCTCTAACATCACTCTTTCAGACATAGAAAAAGCACTCAAGGTCAATCAATGCCTGCTGATTCCCAACGATTTCAGTAACGTCCATCAGAGCGTGGAATCCGGGATCCCGCTGTACGACGGCAATCGCGGCGCCGCAGCGATTAAAGCCATGATTGCGCTGGAAAGCCAGCTGCTTGGCCAGACAACCAAATCCAAGGGGCTTTTCAACAAACTCAGTGCTTACTTGAAAGGAGCTTAGGTCATGTCACTCAATCCCAATTCTCTCAATGCAGTCATTTCGCCAGATCATCTAAACACCACAGACTTGCTGTCTGAAGCGGCTGCAGCTAACCGGGTTCTTAGTCAGCAAGAGCAACAAAGCAAAAACCTGATCCACCAACGGTTGCTGAATGTTGTGGACTTGGCGGTACTCGACACACTGTCCGAAGAGGAAGCGCGCCGACAACTGCAGGATATTTGCCGCAACCTGATGCAGGAAGAACAGATACCGGTGCCGCTGGCTGGACGTCAACAAATCATCAAGGAAATTGAGGACGAACTGCTCGGACTGGGCCCCCTCGAAGCATTGCTGGCCGATAAGAGTGTGTCTGACATTCTGGTCAATGGCCCGCATTGCATTTTTGTTGAACGAAACGGCAAGCTGGAGCCGACCAACATTCGCTTTAAAGACAATCAGCACCTGCTCGGTATTATTGACCGCATTATTTCCAGTGTCGGACGCCGCATAGATGAGTCTTCCCCCCTGGTAGACGCTCGCCTAAAAGATGGCTCTCGGGTGAATGTAATTATTCCCCCTTTGGCACTCGACGGCCCCTGTATGTCAATCCGACGGTTTTCCGTCGAAATGCTCGGCATGCAGCACCTGATTGATATCGGTTCGGTACCGCCGAATATTGCGCCGGTGCTGGAAGGCATCGTCAAATCGCGCCTCAATGTGTTGATTTCCGGTGGCACCGGCTCGGGTAAAACCACCATGCTCAACATCCTTTCCGGCTATATCCCCCACGATGAACGGGTGATTACCATAGAAGATTCCGCTGAGCTGCAACTGCAACAACCTCATGTTGTGCGCCTGGAAACCCGTCCGGCCAATGTCGAAAACCGGGGTCAGATTACTCAGCGGGACCTGGTCCGTAACAGTTTGCGCATGCGCCCCGAGCGCATCGTCATCGGTGAAGTACGCGGTGATGAGGCTTTGGATATGCTGCAGGCCATGAACACCGGTCACGACGGCTCCCTGACCACTATCCACGCCAACACCCCCCGCGATGCGTTGGCCCGTATCGAAAACATGGTCTCCATGGGCAGTGTCAACATTCAAGAGCGGGCTCTGCGGGCCCAAATCGCCTCAGCAATCGACGTGATTTTACAAATCGAACGCATGGAAGACGGTCGTCGCCGACTCGTCAGTGTCAGTGAAATCACCGGCATGGAAGGTGACATTATTACCATCTCGGAATTGTTTCGTTTTGACCGCCGCGGTCTCGATGCTGAAGGTAAGGTTCTGGGCGAATTTCGGGCGACCGGCATTGTGCCTTCTTTTTACGAGCGCCTTTGTCAACGAGGTATCGAAGTACCCATTAACCTCTTTGCCCCTCAGTAGGATCTGGCCATGTCGCAGAATTATCTCTTTTTTATTGGATTGATTTCCGCCGCCGTCTTTTTGCTGAGTTTTGCTTTAACCACGCCGGTGTTTGGTGAATCGAAGAAAAACCGTGCGCGCCTGCAACAAAGGTTGCGAGCCGTACGCGAAAAAACGGAACAGCCTGCCAGTGCCAGACTGTTACGGGATGACTATTTGAGCCGGCTCAGTCCGTGGGAAAAACAACTCGAAAGCTCTGAATGGCTAACCTCTCTAACATCCCATCTACAGCAGGCTGGGTATCGTATACCCGCCTACCGCTTTGTCATCATCGCTGTTGTTGTCGGGCTTGTGGCTGGCACCGTGGCAGCTTTGTTCAGCAACGTGTGGTGGGTACCGGTACTGGTCTTTCTCGCCGGAATGATCCTGCCGTTTATCAAACTCAGTCGCGATCGAAACCTTCGCCTGGAAAGCTTCGAAGAACAGTTGCCTGAAGCCCTGGACATTATGAAACGCGCTCTACAAGCAGGGCATCCGCTAGTCGAATGCCTGCACTTGGTTGGCGCAGAAATGGATGACCCCATCGCCCAGGAATTTGAAACCACCTTTATGGACCTCAACTACGGCAACAGTATTCGTACCGCCCTGTTAGGGTTACTTGAAAGAATCCCCAGCGTCACCGTAATGGCCCTGATGACTTCCGTGGTCATTCAAAAGGAAACCGGCGGCAATATGGCCGAGATTTTCGACAAGCTGGCGAAAGTGATTCGTGGTCGCTACCGGTTCCAACGCCGTGTGAAAACGCTATCCGCCGAAGGGCGCATATCGGCGTGGGTCCTGTGTCTGGTACCTTTCGTCCTGTTTGGCATTATCTCCATAACCACTCCTAGTTATTTGCCCATTTTATTGGAAACACCGACCGGCCAAAACTTGTTAATCGCTGCAGGCGTCGGCATGGTGATGGGCATATTTGTCATTCGAAAAATCATTCGTATTGAGGTGTAAACCATGCAATATTTTCTCGAACTGATCAATTCGATTGTCAAAGACCCCCAGGCTTCACAAACCATTTTTGTGATCATCACCGCCACCGCGGCCTTTGCCTTTGTTATGAGCCTGGGTTTTCTTCTGAGTGCTTTCAGCGACCCTGCCCGAAAAAGACTGACCGCCATCACCCAGGATAAAAATGCTGCGGCCACTGCCAGCGTAGGCGACGATTTTTTCAAACACATTATGGGCACAGCGGCCAGCGCCCTGTTGCCGAGTAATAACCAAGATAAAAGTCACATTCAAAAACAACTGATTATTGCCGGCTTTCGCAGCAATAATGCTGTCACCAATTTTTATGCCTACAAGACTATTCTGGCTGTGGGGCTGCCCCTGGCGGTGCTAATGCTGTCAAGATTTTCAGTCGGGATTTCCACACAAAATGTCATTGTCGCCACCTTGCTGGCCTTCTCGGCCGGGGTAATGCTGCCCAACTACGTGCTCAAAAAACTCGTAGACAAACGCCAACGTAAACTCCGGGCGGCCTTTCCCGACGCCCTGGATCTGTTGGTGGTTTGTGTAGAGTCCGGACTCGGGCTGACCAGCGCCATTGCTCGTGTCGCCCAGGAACTGGATATTACCCACCCGGAGCTGGCGGCAGACCTGGCGCTCATCAATAAAGAAATTATGGTCGGCGTGCCTCGCAGCCAGGCGTTTAAAAACCTGTCTGAGCGCACTGGTCTGAATGAGATCCGCGGCCTGGCAACCTTATTGGATCAAAGCCTGCGCTTTGGCACCAGTGTCGCCGATGCCCTGCGAACTTACGCGGAAGAGTTTCGGGATAAACGCATGCAAGCTGCCGAAGAGCAGGCGGCTAAAATCAGCACCAAGCTGATCTTTCCGCTAACCGCATTCATCTGGCCGTCATTCTTTGTGATTGCTGTTGGCCCAGCCATTCTTCAAGTCCTCGAAGCGTTTAAATAAGGAAATTTCAATGTCACATTCTCGAGTTTCATGTTCACCCCTAAAATGTGTCTGCCTCACGCTCGTAATGGCTCTTGCAGGCTGCGCCAGCACCGACAACAAAACCACGGGCGACATTGACAACAGCGACCTGTATCAGGGCTCTCGTGAAGTCGCGTATAAAAGTAAAACCCAAAACGCAGACGCCAGCGAGCTCAATAGCGAAGCACAGGCGGCCTTGCAAAGCGGCAATACCGACCAGGCCATCTTCTATCTGGTACAATCCTTAGCCAAAGACCCCAATCAGCCTGAAGTCTATCGGCGCATTGGGCAAATTCACCTGCAACTCAACCATACCGCTTTGGCTCAGGTTGCTTTTGAACGCGCCCTGTTGAAAGCACCCGACGATCTTGAGTCCTTAATGGGGCTTGGGCAGATTCACTTGCAACAAAAACACCGGGATCAGGCCAAATCCTATTTCCTGCAGGCTTTGGCAGTTGATCAGCAGCGTTTCAAGCCTTTGCTGCAGCCTAGAAGCCATATGACTAATGATGCTTCGCCCCCCCCCCTTGCTGCTGATACACCCCAGCCAGAAGATAGTGTTACTGAAGCCCATACCGACAATCAAACACCTCTACCGGCCAAGCTCCTGCTGCGTGTTGACAACCGTTCCCCGTACCCGGTTTACAATAATCTCGGGGTTTTGGCAGATCTTGAGAGCAACTTTGCCGAAGCACAGAAATATTACCGACTGGCCATCAAAATACGGCCCAACACAGCATCCGCCTACAACAACCTGGGGTATTCTCACTATCTGGCCGGCGAGTGGCCAGAAGCGGATATTTACTATCATCAGGCCATTGAGCAAGATCCCGAATTCACCCAAGCCTGGCACAACATGGGGTTACTCTATGTCCGCATGGAAAAGTATCAACTGGCCGTGGATACCTTCTCTCGCTTTATGGAAGACCCTGAAGCCTACAATACCGTGGGCTACCTTTGCATGGTCAGCGGCAAATACAAGGTCGCAGAGCGCTACCTGAAAAAAGCCATCGATGCATCACCGGTTTACTTTGCCAAGGCCCGAGAGAACCTCAAACAAAACAGGCAATACCTGGAAAATGCATTGGCGGCCAAGCAATCTGAGACCACAACCAACTAAACACATCCAGCCCTGTTTCATTAAATCCCCCCTCCCACGCTCAAGGGGGGGCTTGCACCTCGCACCTCGCACCTCGCACCTCGCACCTCGCACCTCGCACCTCGCACCTCGCACCTCGCACCTCGCACCTCGCACCTCGCACCTCGCACCTCGCACCTCGCACCTCAACATTATGTTTCATAAACATGAACATTAAGATTCATAACTTAATATTTTTGAAACTTTAAGATTGGCCTATTCTGCCTGCTGACGATTGATCAGACTCAACCCGCTTCAGGAGAACAAGAGATGAGCGACAAGCTTGCAGGCGTCACCCAGGCCCAGCTGGACGCCCACTGGATGGCTTTCAGTGGCAACCGGGACTTTAAGAAAGACCCTCGTATTATCACCGCTGCACAAGGTGCTTATTTCACCAGTGCAGATGGACGCCAAATTTTTGATGGTTTATCCGGTCTATGGACCTGTGGTGCGGGTCATTGCCGCCCCGAGATCACCGAGGCCGTCAGCAAGCAGCTTGCTACCCTGGATTACGCCCCGGCGTTTCAATTCAGTCACCCCAAAGCCTTCCAGCTGGCTGAGCGCATCACCGACTTCATGCCGGAAGGCCTGAATCGGGTATTCTTTACCGGTTCCGGTTCGGAATCGGCCGAGACCTCGCTCAAGATCGCCCGCGCCTACTGGCGTAAAAAAGGCCAGCCCACCAAAACCAAGCTGATTGGTCGCTCCAAGGGCTACCACGGGGTGAACTTTGGCGGTATCAGTGTTGGCGGCATTGGCGGTAACCGCGCCCTATTTGGCGCCGCAGTGGATGCCGATCACCTGCCCCACACCGTCCTGCCGCAAAACAAGTTTGTCAAAGGCATGCCGGAAGAAGGCGCTGATCAAGCCAACGAACTGCTGGAACTGATCGCGTTACACGATGCCTCCAACATTGCTGCAGTCATTGTCGAACCTATGGCTGGCTCTGCCGGCGTGTTGCCACCGCCTAAAGGCTATCTTCAGCGGCTGCGCGACATATGCGACCAACACAACATCCTGTTGATTTTTGATGAGGTGATTACCGCATTTGGCCGTATGGGTGCCAATACCGGTGCAGAGGCGTTTGGTGTGACACCAGACATTCTCAACACCGCGAAGCAATTGACCAATGGCGCCATTCCCATGGGTGCAGTCATTGCCAAGCAGGAAATCTACGACACGTTCATGGAGCAAGGCGGTCCGGACTACGCCGTTGAATTGCCTCACGGCTACACTTACTCGGCTCACCCTGTTGCCTGTGCCGCCGCTCTTGCTGCACTGGATATTCTGGAGCAGGAGAAACTGGTTGAACGCTCAGCAGAATTGGCCGTGATGCTGGAAGATCGGGTCCATCAACTCAAAGGCACACCGCTGATTACGGACATCCGCAACTGCGGCGTTGCGGCAGGCTTCACCATTGAAGCAGCACCCGGTGAACCCCTGCTGCGTCCCTATCAAATCGCGATGAAGATGTGGGAAAAAGGCTTTTATGTGCGCTACGGCGGTGACACCATCCAACTGGGTATGCCGTTCATTTCTCAGCCAGAAGAAATAGACACGCTGGTTAGCGCCCTGGGCGACAGCATTAACGAAGTGGCCAAGGGCTAGAAACTAGAAACTAGAAACTAGAAACTAGAAACTAGAAACTAGAAACTAGAAAAAGGTTAGTCGTTGCGCCGTATCGGCGCAAAACAATTTATTTTGAAGTTTTAAAAGAGGTTTATATGAGTATTGTCGGTCATCTGATCAATGGTTCGCTGAGCGAAGCGGCAGAACGTACGCAGGATGTTTTCAACCCTGCGACCGGTGAAGCCACCAAGCAAGTCGCGCTGGCTTCCAAAGAAACCGTGGAAGAAGCGATTGCTGCGGCTCAGGCTGCCTACCCGGCATGGCGCAACACGCCACCGGCCAAGCGTGCCAAAATCATGTTCCGCTTTAAGCAGTTGCTGGAAGACAATGCCGAACAGATTTGTGCCATGATCGGTGAAGAGCACGGCAAGATTTCCCACGATGCCATGGGTGAACTGACCCGCGGTATCGAGAACGTTGAATACGCCTGCTATGCCCCGGAGCTGCTGAAAGGTGAACACAGCCGCAACGTTGGCCCCAATATTGATTCCTGGAGCGAAATGCAACCCCTGGGTGTGGTCGCAGGTATCACCCCGTTCAATTTTCCCGCCATGGTGCCGCTGTGGATGTACCCACTGGCCATCGTCTGTGGCAACACCTTTGTGCTGAAACCCTCCGAGCGCGACCCCTCCTCCACGCTGTTTGTAGCACAACTGCTGCAAGAAGCCGGTTTACCGGATGGGGTTATGAACGTCGTCAATGGCGATAAAATCGCAGTTGATACCCTGCTGACAGACTCCCGTGTACAAGCTGTAAGCTTTGTTGGATCGACCCCCATTGCCGAGTACGTATACGCCACGGCCAGCGCCCACGGAAAACGTTGCCAGGCACTGGGTGGGGCCAAAAACCACGCCATCATCATGCCCGATGCCGATATGGATAACGCCGTGGCAGCCATGACTGGTGCAGCCTTCGGTTCATCCGGTGAGCGCTGTATGGCTTTGTCTGTGGCCGTTTGTGTGGGTGATGAGGCTGCTGACAGCCTGATTGAAAAAATGACTGAAGCCATGCAAGGGCTGAAGGTCGGCGATTACACTGATGCCAGCAATGATTTTGGCCCGGTGATTACCGAAGCCCACAAAAACAAGGTCAACGGCTACATCAACAGCGCCGAAGAACAGGGCGCAACCATTGTTGTAGACGGTCGCAACCCGCAAGTGGCAGGTTTTGAGAACGGCTTTTTTGTCGGCGGCACTCTGATTGATAACGTTAAGCCTGGCATGAAATGCTATGACGAAGAAATTTTTGGACCGGTTTTGCTGGTGGTTCGCGCCGAAACCATGGACGAAGCCATGCAACTGATCAATGATCATGAGTACGGCAATGGGACCTGCATCTTTACCCGCGACGGTGAGGCCGCACGTTACTTCAGTGACAACATTCTGGTCGGCATGGTCGGCATCAACGTGCCACTGCCCGTCCCGGTCTCCTACCACAGCTTCGGCGGTTGGAAGCGCTCATTGTTCGGTAACCTGAGTGCCTACGGCCCAGACGGTGTTCGCTTTTACACCAATCGTAAAACCATCACTCAGCGCTGGCCTTCCAGCGGGGTACGTGAAGGGGTGCAATTCTCCTTCCCGAGTTGACGGAAATACGAGATAGCGGTCGAAACTTCCACTTCAATTGAGCTGTCTCGACCGCCAGCTTTCTGTTGACCCACAAAAAAAGAGGAGCATAGGCTCCTCTTTTTTTGTGGGTGTTATCATTGCTTGGCCGGTTTATGCCGTGTCGTTTAGCTGACACAGAGGCCTCGCCTCTGTTTATTGTCCTGATGCCAAGGCCTAGTTGAGGGTCATAACGTCCTGCTTGAGACGACTCATCACCCGCTCAGAGGTATTGCCTCGCATCGCCAACATCATACCGCGACGCTTAAGTGTACCAATCACAATGATATCGGCATTGATTTCATTGGCGACCTCAGGGATTATATCTTCTGGCGCGCCCTGACGGACGTGAATTTTGTCCGAATCAATATTGATTTTACGCATCATGTTACCGCGATCCGGATAATTCAATGAGTCCGTGTAAGTATTAACCACCTGAAAATCAGCGCCGTAACGCTCCGCCATCCACTTGCCCCGAGCCAGAATCTTGTCATTCAAAGCCGCGTACTGCGGTGACGTATCCTGCATTTTTAAGGCCGCCAGAACGGTTTTACGCTGACTGTCCGCACCTGGGCGGCAGATTAAAACCGGACAATTTGAATGACGCAGTACCTGCCACTTGGCATCAGAAAACCGATTCCGGGAATCTTTGGCAGAGTAATCAGGCAGTAGTATCAAATCCGCCTCCGTCTTTTTAGCCGCCTGTAATACGGCCTCATGCCACTGAGTTGACCAGCAGATCACCAGGGTATAATCCAGCCCCTCTTCAATTAATGGTTTTTTGAGGTTGTCAAACCACTCAGTATCCCGATAAATGTCCGGGTTATCGGCATCCAGTGACACGGCGGCTGGGTCCACCGCGACAAAAACCTTCAGTTTGGGGCTCACATCCCGCAGACGAGAAGTAATGATTGCACGCTCCAGGGCAACGTGTTCAACCTGTGTGGGATCGACAATAACAAACAATGTATCCTGATTAGACATTTCTCTACTTCCCTTACGTGTACGTGAATGTAAAATTGTAACCTTAACTCAAAAACTGTTCAGATTGAAAATCTGTAGCCCAAAATATAAACCTGTTTACCGATAATTCAGTACCTGAAAATCACCCGCTGGCGGTTTACTCAAAAAAAGAGAAAACAGATTGAACCCGCCCAATGCCCTTGGTTTCTGTCTGAAGATTTGTTTCTTTCTACAGTTTTGTTCCTTGCTGCAGATTTTCAGGTCTGGATCCAGACTCTATAGCCCAGAAAACCTCAAACCTCAGTATAGACCTTAGTTGTGGCTATATGACTAACAGACCTGCAGCGCTGCCGACCATGAAATAACCGACGGACACTGAGCAGAGCGGCCGCTTTTGATCACCTAAATTAGCTAAACCACCAAGTCTATTTTAAACAACTGATGCCCATTGAAGAAGATGATACCTCAACCTTGAGAAGCACGGTTGACGCATATCAACACATCCATATTTTGCCCCCGTGCCCCCCTTAACAGCCAGCATTCCAGCAAGCTTCAATCAACAAATGCCGATACCCGCCTATCCGCTGGCAAGCCGCTTGGGGACAAGCCCTGCGTGGTTTGATTGACATACATCAAAACGCCCGACAGGCAGGCTCGTAAACTGACCGCATAAATTTTCTAATTATGGAATGGGTACGCTTATGGGCATGAACTCGCTTCCCCAAACGGTCACCGAACACCAACAAATAGACCCCTGCTACCCTACAAGCTATTTTTGGAATCAACACGTGCTAAATGAGGCGATTTCAAAGCCAACATCGACTTCAACCCTCAGCCTGCGCAACCGCTCGCCTTTGGGCTTAAGCTTATTTGCACCGCGCCCCGAAAAAGCCGAAGAGATTCACAGAACTCAACAGGGAGAACCCCCTACCCCTCCATTACTGGATGCTCTGTTACGTGAAATCAACCTGCGGCAAAATCAATTCAAAGGTCGGCAAACCCCTTGGCTGCACTGGCAATTGCCCCACGGGTTACTCGACAATACCGACGCAACCCAACTCATGTACTTTATCGGCCGACAATTCCAGCTGAACCCCAATCCCGATAATCACTACAAAGTAAGCTTCACCGCAGAAGAACTGGACCCTATTCGACTCGCGCTGTTTAAGGGTCTGGGGTTTAACAGCCTGGAAGTGATTTTGCAGCCCCAGGATTCTGTCACCCTTGAGTTACTGCAGCTCTGCTCGGTCTTAAGCGAAGACTTCCACTTTCAACACTTTGGGCTCAGACTTCAGTGGCTGCCAAGGCAGTTTCCGGCAACACTTACGGCCATGATCACTGACGGTGGGCGCCGCCCCGACACCATTTCGTTCTCCCCCATGAGCGAGTTAATCGCCAGTGATACGCGAGGATTACAGGCCCTGCACCAGGGGTTAGGAAAAACGGGCTACTCCGTGCTCGGCAACGACCACTTCTACGTACCCGGTGGCGAATTAGACAAAGCGCGGCAAAACTTTCAGCTCATGCACACCATAGAAGGCTATAACAGCCAAAATGTCAGTAACATTATTGGCCTGGGACCTGGCAGCACCAGCGTAACCGGCCACATTCGCACCGTCAATCCGACGGCGCTGGGCGAATATGCCTCCTACCCGTTTGACCGCTATCTAATCGACTCTACCGACGTCAGAATCAAGCGGGTCATCGACCATCTATTGAAGTATCACCAGCTGGATCTAAGCTATTTTAAGCGTCGATACGGCCTTGACCTCCTTTCTGCCCTAAACGACGCCAATGCCACCAGCCACATCGCAAACACTTCTGTCACCGAAAGCGACAACCTGAAAAATAATAATTTTAGTGACAGAAACCGCTCTGCGCTGTCCTTATACCGTATCAGCGACCAAAGATTGACCTTAACTCAGGAGGGCATTCTCCAACTTAGCTCCCTGTGTTCACGTCTAATCCGCTATTTTCAATAGAATCGGCGGGTTACAAACGAAAAGTACCTTTACCTGCCTGCTTCCCTGTAGGAAAATGTGGTGAATTCATGTTAGTTCCGGAGTAAGGTTTTGCCTTTCCGGCGCAACCAGAACAAGACCACCTCTGAGCATTTTCCATGAGCGACACCACAGTGACAAGTTCGAGCACCCTCGCCACTGACAAAACCTCCTCCGGGAAGCAATGTCATCACAACCCCTTAGTCTCCTGTGGTGACTGTCGGCTCAATGCCATCTGTTTACCCATCAGCTTACATATCGATGACATCGACAAGCTGAATAATATTATCCAGCGTGGCCGTCCACTCCAAAAAGGCGAATACCTGTATCGCTCCGGCGACACCTTTCAGTCCGTCTACGCTGTGCGCTCTGGCACCGTAAAGGCAGTGAATATAACCAATGATGGGCAGGAGCAGGTGACAGGGTTCTATTTGCCTGGCGAGGTACTTGGCATGGATGGCATTGCCCAGAACCACTACACCAATTCTGCCATAGCCCTGGAAACGTCAGCGGTGTGTGAAATCCCATTCTCCCGCCTGGAAGGCCTGAGCTTACAGCTGCCCACTCTGCAGAGACATTTTTTCCAGCTGATGAGCCGTGAGATTACATCTGACCAACAGTTAATCACCCTGCTCAGCAAGAACAGCGCTGATGAACGGATTACTTCATTGCTGCTGAGTATTTCAACACGTAATCATCACCGCCAACTGTCAGCCACATCTTTCCGATTGCCGATGTCACGTTCAGACATGGGCAATTACCTGGGCCTGACCATTGAAACGGTCAGCCGAGTACTCAGCCGTTTGCAAAAAAACAATTTAATTGCGGTGGATAAAAAAGAAATCCATATTTTGGACATGGCGGGCCTGAAAAAAATTGCCAACGTAGAGCCCGATTGTCAGTAAGGCCAAAACCATAGCAAGGCGACGGCTAATAACTTAAAAACCGTGACAAGTCCTACAGCGCATCGCCATTAGTCGCCATCTGAACTCACCACTTCCAGAAACGAAAAAGCCCGTTTTCACGGGCTTTTTCGTCTGGGTTCTTTTGCTTACTTTAAATTCTAGCCGTTACTTAACGTTAAAATTTATAACCTACTGAGACAGTGTATACATAGGGGTCCACGTCAACATCAGACGTCACTCTGGAGCCGTTATCGAATTTAACTTTGGCTTCTGTGTCAATATCAATCCAGCGTACAGATGCGTTCAACAACCAGTTCTCACTGATGAGGTAATCCGCTCCGAACTGGAACGATAATCCCCAGGAATCGTCAAGCTCCACATCCCCTCCGGTGAGGCCAAGCGAAGTAAATGCGGCATCCGCTTGACTGGTGATGCTTTCCTCAAAAAATATCGTATAGTTAACGCCAATGCCAAGATACGGTTTAAAATTGTTGCCGGTATCAATATGGTATACCGCACTCAAGGTAGGCGGCAGATGTTTAACGTCGGCGACGTCCAGCCCCTGCAGCGCATTGGCATCGGTCACCGTAGCGGTGTGAGAAAACGGCGTCGCGGCCAGCAGCTCGATCCCCCAATTATTACTGAGCATATATTCAGCGGTGAGTCCCAACTGCGTATCACTATCAACCCCCAATTTACCATTCAGAGGGGCTTCCAGAATAGCGCCATCCAAAGCCAGCGGGCTACTGCTTTCTTCCGGGTTGACCTGCGTCGCCCCGGCACGAACCACCCAATCTCCCGCCTCAAACGCCAAGGCCTCAGTGGACACCAGTCCAGCTGAAAGTACCGCAGCGATAGACAATTGTTTCATTACGTTATTCATGGTATTCCCTCTTTAAATGACTGTCTCTTTTTCATTGGGCGCATTACATCGTAATCACCCGGTGAAGTTCTTGATCTGGATTAAATCTTTTACATCTAAATCAAAACCAATGAAAATGACGGATAATCACTAAAAGGAATCTCACATGACTCAGCACGACCGTTTATCTCGAGTTTTGGACGCCATAGATCAAAAGAACCGGCAAGATCCACATTCGGTTGTTCACGACGGCAACGCTATCGCCAAAGAACTGCTCTATGGGCAGCGAATGAGCCAGCGCCTGGCAGACTTTCAGCCGGATGCCTCAGAATTTTTACAAATCGCCTGTCGGGCGCAACATATCCAGCGCTGGAGTATTCCCCGCAAGGATTACCCCATGGACCGCCCCGGTTACAAACGCTGGCGCACAGACCTGGCCAAGTTCCACGCCGACCTGACCGCAGAGTTAATGAGCGAGTGCGGGTACAACGAAGAAGAAAAGGAACGCGTCAAAAACATACTGCAGAAAAAGCAACTCAAGCGTGACCCTGAAGCCCAAACGATGGAAGACATTGCCTGCCTGGTCTTTTTGGAGTTTCACCTTGAAGAGTTTGCAGCCCCCCATGATGAGGAAAAGGTAATCGATATTATCCGTAAAACCTGGAATAAAATGTCGGACAATGGTCACGCCGCAGCACTCAAACTTCCTCTTTCAGAGACCATGGGCGCTTTAATTGGGCGTGCCCTCAACGACTGAGACAGCCGACATGTATCAGCTGCTGAAGCACTCTCACATCGCCTTAGCCTCCGTCAGCGTTGCCTTTTTCGCCCTGCGTGCTCTGTGGGCACAGCAGGGCAAACTCGATCATGTGACAGCCTGGGTGAAGCGTTTGCCGCACCTTATTGATACATTGTTACTGCTCACTGGGCTCAGCTTAATTGCACTGACTCACATCACCCCAACAGACAATAGCTGGCTGGCTTTAAAGTTGATGCTGTTGATTGCCTACATCCTGCTAGGCGCTCTTGGGTTGCGCTACGCCCCCTCAAGCTGGCGAGGCCCCTGCTGTCTACTCGCTCTCTGCTCTGCAGGCGCCATGGCCAGCCTGGCGCTCTTTAAACCAGCCCTTTGGTAACGCCGCCCTTGCCTTAAATTTTAATACCCGCCAGCGACCGCCCTTAATCAGAGATTAACTCTCACCGGGAAGCTTAAAAATACCACACTGTGGACACATTCTGACTGATCATTTTACGACCAGATACTGGCCGCGTACCTGAAACTGCCGAATAATTCCTGGCACCCAAGACTTGAGAGGTCAATTCTTGTAGTCAGTCATCGGCTAAGCCATAATGCGCGGCCTTTTCCTAGCGCGCTTACCAAGACAACCATAAACAGGCTGACTATGTGGTTTAAAAATCTTTTGCTTTATCGCTTTACCAGTCCTTTCGAAACCGAAACTGAGCAACTGGCCGAATTGTTACAAACTCAGGCGTTTGTCCCTTGCGGACGTCAGGAGACCAGCCGCTACGGTTGGGTCAGCCCCATGGGCGAAACCAGTGAAGAGCTCTATCACAGCGCCAATGGCTGCCTGATGCTCTGTACTCGCAAAGAAGAAAAGGTTTTACCCGCTGCGGTGATTCGCGAAAAACTGGATGACAAGGTCAAGGCCATTGAAGCCAAAGAAGACCGCCGGGTCTATCGCAAAGAAAAAGAAACCCTCAAAGAAGAAATCATTTTTGACTGCCTACCACAGGCCTTTACCAAATCTCATCGAACGTTTGGCTACATTGACATCAAAAACGGCTGGCTCTGTATCGATAGCGGTTCTTACGGCAAAGCTGAAGAGTGGATGAAATTGCTGCGAGAAACCCTGGGCAGTTTGCCTGTGGTCCCGGTCCAGGTTACTGAATCCCCAGCGGTTGTTATGACCAGCTGGCTTCGCGGAGAGCCATTGCCTGAAGATCTGGAGCTGGGAGACGAGTGTGAATTGCGAGAACAGCGGGAAGAAGGCAGCATCGTGCGCTGCAAAAAACAGGAGCTGCTGGGCAAGGAAATCGAGCCCCACCTGAATGCCGGCAAACAAGCCGTAAAGCTCGCTCTTAACTGGGACGAGAGCCTGCAATACATGCTGGCCGATGATCTGTCGATTAAAAGAATGAAATTTGGTGAAGAGCTGGTCAGCGAAGCACGGGACAGCGCGGACGGCGATAAAGCGGCACAATTTGATGCTGACTTCGCACTGATGACGGGGACCCTTCAACGTTTTATACCGGCACTTCTGGGGCACTTCGGAGATCGCCGCCAAGACCCAATTTAAGCTTTAAGACAACAACCTCAAACTGCCCCTCCCTTTTTCACACAACGTCCCGATGTGAAAAAGAGGGGGAATGCAGACACGCACAGCAGTCCGCCCACGACTGCAGGGCTTTGCCCAACAAAGTCGTTACTTCCCACCTGGTTAACCACGTTCCATTCAAAAAGAATCTCCTATAAAACCCCTTTTGAAACTCGCGTGCTAGCAAGACCATTTTGGCCTGGTCCCACCAAAGAGCAAACGCCTGGCCATTAAATCAAGACCTTAATCAGCCTATAAACCTCATTTATTAATGCTTGGGAAATGGCGTAAATCCTCGGTAAAGTCCCGTCAAAAAAGGCCAAATAAAGGTCAAAAAAGGCCATAGAGTGAGCTGTCGCCCATTTCTTCTTGACACCAACACCTTCTGTGACATATATCACAGTTGTACCTTAAAATGTCGTTAAAGTTCTAAGCAGCTCGGCACTAAGAATCAAAACTAAAAACCAGGCGGCCTAATAATGAAATTGAAAGTCAGCTTTGTCCTACTTACCACTCTATTTGTTGTTAACGGCGTCTTTGCCGACGATGAATTCCCCAGCTACCTTTCTGAAAAATACTGTCAAGGCATCAAACTGGACTTTATGACCAGCTCCATTAAAAGTCTGCAACGGTATCGTGATAAACAACTGACCAGCCAACATCGTGGCGGCATGAACAACATTCGGAAATTCCTCGAACAACGCCAGGACTGGATGCTGGAGTGTGATCAGTATTTGAGCAAGACGGGCAAACAAAGACTTTTCCTGGACAAGAAAACCACTGAGAGTGTCTTTTCCGCAATCGATTCGGTGGCTTCAGAGTTGAATTCTTTAGTCAACGGCGTCACCTATTCCGTTGAAAACGGTGGCAGCCCTACCGATGTCGCGGCCGAGAAATTTGACCAGTTGTTTAAATTGGTTGATAACCACCAGACCATGCTATTGATGAAAGGACAGGTCGTTTATCGATAGGAAGGACACTCAGAGATCAGCAACATCTGCTGAACAAAAAAAAGGCGCTATAAGCGCCTTTTTTGTTGCTTACACGAGTCTCGTCGCTACAGGCTTTGCACAACAAGCCCAGCAGCCCCTAGTGATTTACGAGGTTTCTGTTGAAGACTTGCGGTTGAGCGACAGGGTCGCTCTTTTAGGCTTGTTGGCTGGAGAGACATAAGCTGGTTTTTTAACAACCGGCTTGGCAGTACGCCCTTTTTTGGCTTCGGCAACGATCGCCTCCACACCGGTACGGACCAGCCTCACCTGCTCGATGCTGGTTAGCCCTTGGGGGAATTTCCCTGGGTGTACGGCACTGGGGTCTTTAGGATTACCTTCGATTTCTATACGGAATCCACAGGAATGTGTGGCTGTTAAACTCTTTAAGTCAACGGTCCAATCTTCAAAATTCATTACATGTCTTCTACATCATTTGCACATAAGGAATTAGACCATACAAGCCATAAAAGAGTACAGTACGACCGTCCTAAAACCACAAGTAAACCAACATAAACTGCGGTTTTGTGAATTCAATTAGCGGTAAGAGGATCGCCGGCTGATCACTTTTAATACAACCCTGTATGCCTTCCCCCCTACTTCGCCTGCAACTGCCTCTCTGGCGGTAAAGCGCCCATGTGAATTTCATTTCGCTTACGGGCCAGCTCCATCTGCTTTTGCCGCTCCATAAAGCGGGCTCGCTGATCTGGGGTCTGCGTGTCATAGCACCGAGGACAAGCCACACCCTCAATAAACTTTTCAGACTTTTTATCGTCGGCAGTGATCGGCTCCCGGCATCCGTGACACAGATCATAAGTGCCCGGGTTCAGGTTGTGGTCAACACTTACCCGGTTATCAAACACATAACACTCACCATCCCAAAGACTCTCCTGCTCGGGCACATCTTCGAGATACTGTAAAATACCGCCGTGTAAATGATAGACCTCTTCAAAGCCCTGCTCTTTCATGTAAGCAGTCGACTTTTCACAGCGAATTCCACCAGTACAAAACATAGCCACCTTCTTATGTTTGCCGGGATCCATATTGTCAGCAACATATTGGGGGAATTCCCGGAATGACTTGGTGTTAGGGTTTAATGCCCCTTTAAAACTGCCCAGTTCGTACTCGTAATCATTGCGAGTATCAACCACAACCACGTCCGGGTCTGAGATCAGTGCATTCCAGTCTTTAGGGGCCACATAGGTACCAACGACCTGACGGGGGTCAATCCCCTCCACCCCCATAGTAACGATCTCTTTTTTAAGCTTGACCTTCATGCGGTAAAACGGCATTTCCGCATCCAGGGACTCTTTATGGCTTAGGTCAACCAGGCGCTCATCCGCTTTCAGGTAACTCAACACACTGTCAATGCCTTCCCGAGTACCGGCAATGGTGCCGTTTACTCCCTCGCAGGCAAGCAGTAACGTACCTTTAACTCCCGCAGCCAAACAATGTTCCAGCAAGGGGTCACGTAAATCCTTGTAATCTGGCAGGGCAACAAATTTATACAGGGCGGCAATAACAAACTGGCTCATAACGGTTAACTGACTCAACTTCTGAAAAACTAAAAAATGGCGGCAACAGGCTCAACTTGTACACGGCCCAGGCGGGCGCCATTGTAGCGAACTGGTGTTTTTTTGAACACATCAAATTTTAAGGCTCAGGCAGGGTATCCCGTCAGAGCGCCCCTTCACACTTACAACTCAGCGATCAGCCTTGGACCCACCCAGACACTGCGGTGACTCAGGGGCCAACCCCGTCTTCTGCCACTCCTGCGGGCTGTAGGTGTGCAGCGCCAAAGCGTGGACCTCGCCATCCATTTCGTCGCTCAGCACCTTATACACCTGTTGATGACGCTGAACCTGACGCACCCCGTCAAATCCCTCACACACCAAAACCACCTTAAAGTGGGACTCTGAGTCCGGCGGTACGCTATGCATATGACTCTCATTTACCACCTCCAGATATTGGGGGGAAAAACGTTGCTCTAACTTGGCCTCAATGGCCGACTGAATTTTCATAAACCCTGCGACTCCAATCGTGAAGCATAAAACTTGTCTGGCTGAAAAATAAATCCAATTATACCGGATTTCCCTGCCAAGAATTTATTAATGCGGCCACAAAGCCAAAGTGTCGCTTTATCTGCGGGTCGAATTTGCTATTATTGCCGCCTTAACGAACCGCCTTCCGGCGAGCTTTCTTCACGTATCCAACAAGATGCTGCCCTCACATGCTTGATCTCAATGCTCTAAACCAACTGAACCAACTGAAACAAACCATCCGTTCCGATAAAAACCTGTTCCAAGGCACCGTACGCGGCAGCCAGGGACGCTTTGGGTTTGTGGTTCTGGAGGATGGCCGCGAAGCCTTTTTAGCCCCGGATGAGATGGCCCGCGTCCTGCCCGGTGACCGGGTTGAGGTCAGTGTGACGGAAAAGGCCGAGAACCCCGAAAGCAACAAAGTTGATGCCGAACTGGATAAATTGATCAGCTCCACCACCAAAACCCTGGTCGGCCAGTACGTGGTGCGCGGCAAGGGGCATTTTGTGTCTGTGGACATGCCACAGCTGAATCGCTGGGTTTTCATCCCGCCCAAAGCCCGCGGTAAAGCCCAGGAAGGTGATTTCCTGGTCTGCCGCCTGGTACGCCACCCCTTCGAGGATGGCAAGGGCCAGGCCAAAGTCACAGACATCCTCGGCAAGCCCGGAGACGTCGGTATTGAGCACGCGTTCATCAGTCAAAAACACAATTTGCCGACCCAATGGCGTAAAGAGGAACAAACCCAGGTTGACGCCATCAGCTCCCTGGCTCTGACAGAATTGCCAGATTACGACGCGCGCACCAAGCTGCAGGACTCGCTGTTTGTCACTATTGATTCCGAATCGACCAAAGACATGGACGACGCCCTGTCTATTGAGACGACGGACTCAGGCTGGCTGTTAAAGGTCGCCATTGCCGATCCTACCGCGTCGATTGCCCCCAACTCGGCACTCGACAAAACCGCCATGCAGCGTGCCAATACCGCCTACCTTCCCGGCCGGGCCATTACCATGTTGCCGGAAACCCTATCCAACCATACTTACTCTTTGGTTCCCGGTGAAGACCGTCCAGCCCTGCTGTGCCAGATGCAGATAAATCACAGCGGTGAAATAGAGCAGGCCGACTTTGAATTCAGCATCATCCGCTCCGCCCACAAATTGAGCTATGACAATGTTGCGGCTCTGTTGGAACAGGAGCAGCAAGAAGCCGTCCCGACAGACTGTCACGATCTGTTGAAGACCCTGCTCGCCTGCAGTCAGGCACTCAACAACTACCGTCGCGACAACATGCTGCTGATGGAAGAGCGAGATGATTTCGACCTCGTTTTGAACGAAAAGATGCACATTGCCGACATCAGGCGCCAGAGCCACAATCTGGCCCAACAAATCGTCCAGGAAGCCATGCTGGCCACCAACCGATCGGCGGGCGATCTGTTTGCACGACACAACCTCAACACTGGCAGTCACAGCGGTATCTTCTCATCCCACAAAGGTTTTCGCGCTGAGCGACTGGAGAGCATTAAAAAAGTTGTCGCCGAAGATTTTCCCGACTTGGCCGAGTTGGACCTGGAAACCCTGGACGGTTATCGGCAATTAATTCACAGCCTGCACGGCAACCCGGAAGCAGCCTCCCAGCTGGCGGCTTTCAGGCTGATGTTACAAGCCGGTGTATTGACGACTGATGCCTCACCCCACTTGGGGTTGGCTATGGAACACTACGCCACGGTGACGTCCCCCATTCGTCGCTACAATGACTTCTTCAACCACCGGGCAATACGGGCCATCCTGGAGCAGAAAAGCCTTCAGGGCCCCTCCGTGGAAGCTCTGGCTGAGATGCAAAAAAGTATCGGCACCACCCGCAGCGCCAGCCGCGACCTGGAGCAATGGCTCATCTGCCTATTCATGGAACAACAGCAGGGCAAAACACTGGATGCCAAAGTCTTTCGGGTAACCTCACAGGGAATCACGGTAAAGCTGGACGAATGGGGCGTAAACGGCTTCGTGAAACTGAATCCGAAAGCCTTTAAATTTGACCCCGACCGCATGAGCCTCTGCGGCGAAGAGCAGAGCTTCCTTCTGGATCAACCGCTGCAGGTTCAGGTCAGCCGTGTGGATTTGGACAAAAAGCGCATCAACTTCAATTTGGTCTAAGCCCCAAAAGTAAGCCCAACAGATAGACTGGTCAGTGCAACGGCCAGTCTATCTGTCCCCCGTTCTCCCCTCGCCCGTCCTCCCCCAGTGACTTTCAGTCATCTCCGGATTCAGTCCAGAGAGGGCGTTGCCCGCTGTATAATCGCTTTACAATCAATGCCTTCAGGCAGAGTACCGTACACCCAACCCGAATTACTGCTGCCTAACCGCGACCGACAGAACGCGTCCGCCACGATGCCATCACCAAATTGCAACAGCGAAGATGCCTCAATCGCCAGTGCCATTTTTTCCACCACCGCACGAGCTCGATATTCCATGTTGTCGGTCACCTCAAACTCTTTGGCCAAATCAACGATCGCCTGATCCATGTTGGGGTGCAGCCCACTGGCTTTACTAATTTCGGCCATAAACGCGGAAAGAGAGCCTGGGCTTTTAGCCATTGCCCGCAGCATATCAAGACACTGGACATTGCCACTGCCTTCCCAAATGGTGTTGATGGGCGCCTCACGGTACAAGCGCGGCATCATGCCGTCTTCCATCACCCCCATACCGCCAATGCACTCCATTGCTTCATAGGCGTGTCCCGGTGCGCGCTTGCATATCCAGTATTTCCCCACAGCCGTCCCCATACGCACCAACTGCTTTTCCTGTTCATCGTGTTCACTGCGGTCCAGCGCGCGACCGATACGCATGGTCAGCGCCAGGGCCGCCTCCTGCTCAATGATCAAATCCGCCAACACATTCTGCATTAACGGCTGCTCGGTCAGCAGCTTGCCGAATGCCATTCTTTGAGAGCAGTGATGGGTGATCTGCGCAACCGCCTGGCGCATACCCGCAGCAGAACCGATCATGCAATCAAAGCGGGTCATGGCGACCATATCAATAATGGTTGGCACTCCACGCCCCTCCTCTCCGACCATCCAACCCAGAGCTCCCCGCAATTCCGTTTCGCTCGAGGCATTGGAGACATTTCCCATTTTGTTCTTCAGCTTTTGAATCTGCAGCGGATTTTTCGTCCCGTCCGGGCGCCAGCGTGGCACCAGAAAACACGAAACCCCGGATTCTGTTTGCGCCAGCACCAGAAACGCATCACACATGGGCGCCGAGACAAAATACTTGTGTCCGACCAATTCATAAGCCTGCCCAGGTCCACCCTCGGCAACGGGATAAGCACGCGTGCTGTTGGTACGCACATCAGAGCCACCCTGCTTTTCCGTCATAGCCATACCTATAGTGACCCCGGCCTTTTGCTCATGAGGCACATTGCGGGGATCGTATTCCGAAGAGAGAATTTTAGGCGCCCACTGCTGATACAAATCCGGTTGATGCCGCAGTGCCGGAATGGCCGCAGACGTCATCGTCACAGGGCAACCGTGGCCCGCCTCAACCTGATTCATCAAATAGTATTTGGCCGCCCGCACCACATGGCCCGCCGGTCGGTTCTCCGTCCAGTGCAAAGCGTGAATCCCCTCTTTAATCGACAGGTTCATCAACTGGTGATAGGCCGGGTGAAACTTCACCTCATCCACTCGGGCCCCATGGCGGTTATGAGTGTGCAGAACCGGCTTGTTTTCATTGGCCTGGTACCCCCACTCAATCACCTCCGCGGATCCGGTGAGCGCGCCAAAATGCTCCAGATCGGCCCTGGCCCACTCCCCCCCCTGAGCCATCAAGCTCTGCTGCAAGGCCGCATCGCTGGTGAAGGCGTTGTAGTTTTCCAGGGCGGGCGGCTGGTTTTCAACCTTGTGGGTTTCGGCCCAATAGCGGGTACTTGGAGTAAAATCAGCTGAATGAGTCATGCTACACCTCACAGGCAAGCTGGCAGGAAGACTTTTCGCCTGCCAGCCTTTGGTCGACGGTGGTTGAGCGACTGCTCGAAAGCCAAGCTTTTTAGAAGGCTCTTTCAAGGCAGGGATCAATTCACACCAATAAAGTGAATCCGAGTTCACAGATTAATAAAGTGAATCACGGTTCACACCTATAGTCAACAGCCGGCACACCCGTTAGAATAGCCCAGCCTTGAGAGTGTCAGTGTTAAAACTGTCAAAATTGAAAGCGCACCCCTCAAACCACTGGTTAGAAACAGGTCACCATGCCCTACCGCCCTACCGCAAAAACGGAAGCCCGCCGCGCAGCCCAGAAACAGCTGCTGCTGAAAAGCGCGCTGACTCTGGTCACTCAACATGGCTTTCAGGGCCTGACCATCAGCGCACTGGCCAAATCCGCCAACGTCGCCACCGGCACTGTGTACAAATATTTCAATTCCAAATCCGATTTGTGCACGGCGGTCTTTAAAAGCGCCACCGAAAAGGAGGTCAATAACGTCAGGGAGACCGCTTTCCCGAACGCTGACAGCGAAGCCGTGTCCTGCCGCCAGCGCCTCGTCAACGCCATCACCACCTTTACCGAGCGAGCCGTGAAAGCCAAGCGTTTGGCGTATGCACTCATCGCCGAGCCGGTTGACCCACAAGTTGATGCTGAGCGGCTGAACTACCGCCAGGCCTACGCCGATATCTACGCCGAACTCATCAGGGAAGGGATCAAGAGCAAAGAATTTCCGGAGCAGTCCGTGGAGGTCAGTGCCTCCGCGCTGGTCGGGGTCCTGGCGGAAACCCTGATTGCCCCGCTCGGCAGAGATCAGCAGCACCCGCTGAACGAACGTGAAGAACAAGCCTTGCTGAGTGCCCTGAAACAGTTTTGCCTGAGAGCCATTACCGGCCTGCCGACTTAAATCTCCGCTCCTAGCTCCTAGCTCCTAGCTCCTAGTTTCTAGTTTCTAGTTTCTAGTTTCTAGAAATCACACTGGCGTTTCACCGCCAGACGGTAAAGCTCCAGTTTTTCCTTCAGTTGCCGCTTGGCTTTTGGCTTGAGCCAGGTGCGCCGCTGGGCATCGTATTGCTGCACCGCATCTTCCAGTTTATAGCGCGCCTTATCACAGCGCTGCTGCAATGCTCTGGCTGCCTTGGCCGCTATCGCTCGCTGTTTAGCGCGCTTTAACTCTGCTGACTGGCGCTCCCGGGTTCGCTGCTGAAACCAGCGCTTGTTTTCCTCCAGGCGGCGCACACTCTCTTGTGAAGGCCGCTGCAGCGGCGGCCCGGACACCTCCAACACCCTGGCATCAGCTTCCGGCTCCAGCGCTGAATCCGAATAATGCGATTGCCCCTGAGCATCCACCCAATGATATACCCTGGCAGCTGCCGCAACTTGCCACATCGACAGAAGCCCCACGAGAAGACAGACGACTTCAAACCGCCCCGAACGACCATTCCACATACAGCCACCATTCCTTGGTATGAAACTTTATTGTCCCCACCAAGAATAATGACAAATACGGCAGCCTCCAACGCCCTCTGCCCACTTATGGCTGTTACAATGCGTCTCCCTTGATAAATCGTATACCAAAGCATGAACTCTGAGGCCGCCCTGGCACTTTTGCAAAACACCTACGGCTATGACGCGTTTCGTGGTCAGCAGTCGCTCGCCATTGAATCCGCCCTGAACGGCCACGACAGTCTGATTCTGATGCCCACGGGGGGCGGTAAGTCCCTGTGTTACCAAATTCCTGCGCAGCTGCGCGAGGGCACTGGCATCGTGATCTCACCGTTAATAGCCCTGATGCAGGATCAGGTGACCGCCCTGCGAGAATTGGGGGTCAGCGCCGCCTATCTCAATTCAAGCCAAACTTTGGACGAACAAAAAGCGATCACCCGGCAATTTGCCGCCGGTGAACTGCAAATGCTGTACATTGCTCCTGAGCGCCTGCTGAAACCGAAAACCCTGGCGTACTTATCCAGCCAGCCTATTTCGCTGATTGCCGTCGATGAGGCTCATTGTGTATCCCAGTGGGGACACGACTTTCGCCAGGATTATTTGGGGCTGAGCGTGCTGAAAGAGCACTTCCCACAGGCACCACTGATGGCATTAACCGCCACTGCCGACCAGCGCACGCAGCAGGAAATTGAACAGCGCCTGAACCTACAGTCGCCAGTCAGGTTCAACGCCAGTTTTGATCGACCCAACATTCGCTACCACGTGAGTGTTCGTCAGGACGCCCGCAAGCAATTGATCAAGTTTCTGGCACAACACAAAAACGAAGCAGGAATTGTGTACTGCTTATCCCGAAAGAAGGTTGAAAGTACCGCCGAGTGGCTGGTCAGCCGCGGGGTTAACGCCCTGCCGTACCACGCCGGCTTGCCGGCTTCCCTGCGGGAAACCCACCAGCAGCGTTTTTTGCGCGAAGACGATGTGGTGATGGTGGCCACCATTGCCTTTGGCATGGGCATTGACAAACCGGATGTGCGTTTTGTCTTCCACATGGATTTGCCCAAAAGCCTCGAAGCCTATTATCAGGAAACGGGCCGGGCCGGCCGGGATGGAGCGGCGTCTGAAGCTCACATGGTATACGGTTTACAAGATGTGGTGCGGCTCAACCAAATGCTGACTGAATCCCCCATGAGTGAACAGCAAAAGCAGGTGGAACGGCATAAACTCAATGCTCTGCTCGGCTGGTGCGAGATTACTCACTGTCGCCGCCAGGGGTTGCTGAACTACTTTGAAGAAGAAGCGCCCACGTTTTGCGGCAACTGCGATATTTGCCTGTCGCCCCCCAAAACCCGGGAAGCCACCACTGAGGCACAAATGTTTCTCTCTGCCGTGTATCGAACGGGGCAGCGTTTTGGCACTGCACATATTGTGGATGTTTTGCGTGGTCTGGACACGGAAAAAGTCAAACAGCACGGTCACGAGCAACTCAGCACTTACGGAATTGGCAAGCATTTAAGTGCCGCGCACTGGCAATCCATTGCCCGCCAGCTGATTGTTCAGGGTTACTTAAGTAACGACTTTGAGCGCTTTGGCGCCCTGACGCTTACCGAAAACAGCCGCGCACTCTTGCGCAGCGAAAAAACCTTCCATTACCGGGAGCAGCTGGCTGAACCCCAGCAGCGCAAAAAGTCGACTTCCCGCAACGGCGTCTCTGAGGCTGACCGCGCCTTATGGGATGCCTTGCGCGATTGCCGTAAACAATTGGCCAACGAACACGACCTGGCCCCTTATATGATTTTTCACGACGCGACGTTGATGCAAATGATGGAAGAGCGCCCCCGCGACATCCGTGCCATGGGCTTTATACACGGCGTTGGGGCAAGCAAGCTGGACAAGTATGGTGAAACGTTTCTGGAAGTGATCGCGAAATTTGCCGATCAGCCCTGAACTTCGGACAAACTTAAAGCGCCTCCCCTGAGTTCGTCTTGCGATTGGGCCCAAACAGTCAAAACCCACTGCTGTTCAGGCCCTACATTCACTCGATTTTAGCTTGCCGCCTTGCCGGGATTAGGCCGTGCCGAACGCCGACGATTGGCATTGGCGGGCTTATACGCGCTAGCGGGCCTGTGGCCACGAGCATTTTCACCCGAGCGCTGACCGTCACGGTGGTCCGGCTTGGGGTTTTTCGGCTTTTTCGGTTTGTGCTGTCGCGTATCCAGGCGTGACTGCGGCAAAGGGTGTACCGGGGTAAACCCTTCGAGATCACGCCGCTCCAACAGCTGATTGGTTAATCGCTCAATTGCCGTCAGCAACTTGAATTCTTCTGCCGTTACCAAAGATACCGCCTGACCTACCGCGCCCGCTCGGCCGGTGCGACCGATACGGTGTACATAATCTTCGGCTACGTTGGGCAGATCAAAATTCACCACCTGGGGTAACTGGTCAATATCCAAACCGCGAGCGGCGATGTCGGTTGCCACCAACACCCGGATAGATTTACCTTTAAAATCGGCCAGCGCACGGGTACGGGCACCCTGGCTTTTATTGCCATGAATGGCCGCGGCGGTTATGCCTTGCGCATCGAGCTGTTTGGTCAAGCGGTTGGCGCCGTGTTTGGTCTTGGTAAAGACCAGCACCTGCTCCCAGGCATTATCCTGGATCAACTGCGTTAAAACCGCTGGCTTCTGGTTTTTATCGACGCCATAGATCCACTGGCTGACACTCTCTGCGGTGGTGTTGCGTTTGGCCACCGAGATTTCAACGGGATCATTCACCAACCCCTTGGCCAAGGCACGAATTTCATCCGAAAAAGTGGCTGAAAACATCAGGTTTTGACGCTGCTTGGGGAGCACGGCCAAAATTTTCTTGATGTCGTGAATAAACCCCATGTCCAGCATGCGGTCTGCTTCGTCCAATACCAACACCTCGAGCTGCTGGAAGCGCACAGCATTTTGCTGGTACAAATCCAGTAAACGCCCCGGGGTAGCCACCAAGACATCGACCCCTTTGCGCAGACGCATCATCTGGGGATTGATTTTCACCCCGCCAAACACGACGGTAGACGTTAACGGCAAGTGCTTGCCGTAAGTCTCAACGCTTTCAGCCACCTGTGCGGCCAATTCGCGGGTCGGCGTCAACACCAGTGCTCGCACCTGGTTGGGCCGCGCTCGCTCGCCTTTTGACAACAATTCCAGCAATGGCAGAGTAAAACCTGCGGTTTTACCGGTCCCGGTTTGCGCAGCAGCCATCACGTCTCGCCCTTCCAGTACCGCGGGAATGGCCTGAGCCTGAATCGGAGATGGAGTATCGTACCCCTCCTCTTCAACGGCTTTTAAAATGGATGCTGATAAACTAAGGGACGCAAAACTCATAGGGGGGGAACTCATGTGGGGAGAAGCTTTCATAAGGAAAAACTTGCAAAGGAGACGCCCTCACGAGGAGAGACTCCTGAAGAAACATCTGGGTCAGGACACGTTTGAAAGGTCGATAATCGCCACCCAGCACGCATCAAATAAGCCGTGCAGCTTACAGGAAAAGTGCCCAAACTGCCACGATCCGAGCCCCAGGCAAAGCCGCTACCGCCCAGATATAGGGGCGTCAGTGCCACTGGAGCCTAAAATTGCCACCGATTCAAGCTCCGGCTCTTCATGATCTGCCGCTGCTACCCCGGCAAAACCCGGCCTGAGCTCCCGGTTCAGGCCATTGCCAGCCGTCCCCGGCCACAGGCCCAACCACCGGCTTCGCCTGCTGACTGACGTGGCCGACAAAAGAAGCTTTACCCAATATCAGCAAAGAGTGTCAGGATGACAGAGCCTCCACTTCTGCAGCCGTCAATGCCCTGGAATCCCCGGACAGCAGATCATCCGGCAGCGCCAGAGCACCAATAGCCTCTCGGTGCAGGTCGACCACCTTATTATTAAAACGGCCAAACATTCTTTTGATCTGATGGTAGCGCCCCTCTTCCAACACCACTTTAGCTTCATAAGGGTTGATGATAGTCAACCCGGCGGAGCGAGTGGTGATACCTTCAAATTCAAAGAACATCCCTGCCGCAAAGGCCTCGATATATTCATCGGTGACGGGCCGCGCCAGGGTGACGTGATAAAGCTTGGGCACTTTGGTGTCCGGATGGGTCAATGACTGAGACCACTGGCCATCATTGGTCAATAACACCAAACCTGTCGTGTTAAAGTCCAGCCTTCCAACTATGTGCAAATTGTGACGCTCATGAGCAGGCAAAAGATCGATGACCGTAGTGTGCCTGGTATCCTGGGTCGCACTGACCACACCTTTGGGTTTATGCAGCATGATATAACGAGGTGCCCGGGCAGACAGCAACGCTCCGTCAAACTCCACCCGACAAAATTTATCCACCACCCGATGAATCGACCGAGCCACAGCACCATCCACCCGGACCCGCCCCTGTGCCAGAATCAGGCGCACCTCCCGCCGCGGGATGTGCAGTTCATGACTGAGATAGCGGTCCAGTCGTGTCCGGCAAGTGATCATAAATTGGCGGCTTCAACCGGAGTCCACTCTTGCGGAATGTGCTTGCGCCATCCCGAGCCGGTCAACCGCAAAGTAAATGCCAAAGCCAGAGCCAAAATCAACCCCACAAAGATCATCCACGCCATTTTTGGTCCCAACTGCAGCTCAACAATCACCACATACTGCGCCAACACCATGAGCCAATGCAATAACACCGAAGTAACCATAAGCCAGCGAGTGTCTCCAGCTCCGCGCAACACACCACCCGCCACCAGAATCACCGCATCGGCCATGACGTAGCTGGCCATGCCGATCATCATCCAGCTCGACAGCTGAAAAATGGCGTCGTTTTCCGTTGCTGATGTCATAAACACACCCACCAAGGATTCCCGGAAAAAGATAAACAACAAAGCCAAACTACCGGAATACATCAATCCCAACACGAACCCCGAACTAATGACCGAATTCAGCCGCTGAAAATCCTGTGCCCCCATGCAGCGGCCCACCATACTGATCACAGCAATATGCAAGCCCACCATGGGCACAAAGGACAACAGGTCCCAATTCAAAACAATGGCTGCCGACGCTCCTGCGGTTACACCGTAGGACTGAAACAATAAAATGAACACATTGAAGGCCGCAACATTCAGAAACATTTCAAGGCCCGAGGGAAAACCCAAGCGCCAATAACGATTGAACAGCGGCCGATCAAATTGATAGGAATCGGCAACCGAAAATTCAGTACTGTTACTGCGCGAACGGTAAAACAGAAAAAACAATACCAGGGCAGTAAAATTACTTAACACGGTACCCCAGGCGGCACCCGCGATCCCCATTTCGGGCGCGCCCGCATAGCCAAATATCAAACTGTAGGAAAGCGGTACATTGATCACAACCCCCAGCAGATCCACTATCATCACAACTTTTGTATTGCCAATACCCGCAAAAAACGACGAGAAGCACGCTTTAAACAGGGTCAGAAACCCCCAGGCCAGCAGAATTTCAAAATACTGTTTCTCCAAAACCAGCTGTTGCGGATCATGACCCAAACCATCAAAGCTGAGATACACCCCATACCCCATGAACCACAGGATGGGTGTACACAACCCAGCGATAAAGAGTCCTTGGGTCACAATTCTGGAACACAGGCTTTTCTTTCCCGCACCTAAATACTGAGCGACCAAAGCATTGCCGTACGACAGCAGCCCTATCCAGAGAGACATACACATGAACGCTGCCACCCCACCACCCAGCGTTGCCGCCACATGAGTAGGGCTCACCAGCGACATAAAAAAGCGGTCGGTGAAAATCATCAGCGCAAATGTACCCTGGGATATCACCATGGGGATCGCGATCGCGATCAACATTTTTAACGTTTGTTTATCTGTTCGAATTAATGCCCACATTCTTCCATTCCATGCCCGATCCCTTCCGAGATAAAATCAGTTATTACTTAAAATAGCGATATCATCGATATCATCATCGTGATCCATCGTCCCTCTTCCTTTTCTCTACATCGGTTAGTAGCACCTGTGCTAAAAACCGGACAATCACTGCCCTGGTATCAAGCTCAGCCCAATTTCCGGGCATAAAAAAACCCGGTAGATCCAAGACCCACCGGGTTTTCAAGAAACTTGCCGGGAGGCCTCAATGCCCCCCATAGCCATGAGAGACGTTAAAAATCCACAATACGCAGTGCCGCACAACACGGCTTAAAGCCATGGCGCAGATCCGTTACGACCCCTGTCACGAACAGAGAAGTCGCAATAGCTTGTGGATATTCAATCATATACATGTTCAGTCTCTTTAAACCTTGTCTGTAAATGCGTTATTTCAATACAGCGCAGATTTAAAAATCTGCAGGATTTGGAACGCTGTATTGGTTGCCATCGATGGCTTTACGCTACGTTTACCATGATCCAGAAGGCGATAATTTTTACAAACTGCTGGTTGGGTAACATTCGATGGAGAAAAAGATGACTGCAAGCGTATAGAATACCCTTGAAAAGTCAACAGATTTTCGGGCTTTGTTCAGCCATTATAAAAAACGGCAAAACCTCACCAACACCGGACAACCTTTTCATGACGTCCCAGCAATCATCATTTGAAAAAGCCATTAAAAATGCCAGCATATAGCTGGCATTTTTGAGCGATCACAAAGAGTTGTCCGCCACAGGGGTTACTTGGTCAGGTACTTTATACCTTCATCCAAACCCTCCAGTGTTAACGGGTACATTTTGTTATTCACCAGCTTGCGAGTCATGTCAATCGTCTGGGTATGATTCCAATACTTTTCCGGTGTCGGATTCAACCAAATGACTTTGTTAAAGGTTTCCGTTAACCGCTGCATCCATACGTAGCCCGGCTCTTCATTCATGTACTCAACACAACCGTACTGAGTACTGATTTCATACGGAGCCATGGAGGCATCCCCGATAAAAATCACTTTATAATCGCTGGCGTAAGTATGAAGCACATCAAACAACGCAGTGGTATCGGTACTGCGGCGACGATTGTCTTTCCACAGATACTCATATATAAAGTTATGGAAATAGAAATATTCCATGTGCTTGAATTCAGTTTTACAGGCTGAAAACAACTCTTCACACACCCGCACATAGGGATCCATAGACCCACCGACATCAAAAAACAGTAAAATCTTCACTGCGTTGTGGCGCTCAGGGACCATTTTAATATCAAGAAAGCCGGCATTATTGGCCGTAGAGCGGATGGTGTTGTCCAGATCCAGCTCTTCGGCAGCACCGGTGCGGGCAAACTTGCGCAGCTTACGCAGCGCCACTTTGATATTGCGAGTGCCCAATTCAACGTCATCCGCCAAATTTTTGAACTCGCGCTTATCCCAGACCTTAGCCGCAGACTTGTTGCGGCTCTCACCGCCAACCCGAACCCCTTCCGGGTTATAGCCACTGTTACCAAAAGGTGACGTGCCACCGGTGCCGATCCACTTATTGCCCCCCTGATGCCGTTTTTTCTGCTCTTCAAGGCGCTTGTTAAACTCCTCAATCAGCTTTTCAAGCCCACCCAGGGATTCAATCTTGGCCTTCTCTTCATCGCTCAGCGTTTTCATGAACTCTGCACGAGTCCATTCATCCGGGATCAGTGCTTCAACAATACCGTCGAGGTTTTCCAGGCCTTTGAAATAAGCGCCAAAGGCACGATCGAACTTATCAAAGTACTTTTCGTCTTTGATCAGGCACGTACGTGCCAACAGGTAAAACTCGTCCACACTCCCGAATGCCAACTGCTTTTCCATTGCTTCTAACAGCACCAACAGCTCTTTCAGAGACACAGGTACTTCGGCCTTACGCAGGCCGTAGAAAAAATTGACTAGCATCTAATACTCCTTACCGAGCACCCGTTTTGGTTTTAGCGCCCTTCGTAAACATACCACCCGGCAAACCTGCTACCCAGCCTATGCTCAATTCAACCACAGCACTCGAACCAAGACGGTTCTGTATTTAGGCGTTTTTACGACGAGTCATAAACGCAAGACGTTCCAGCAAATGCACATCCTGCTCATTTTTCAGTAAAGCGCCGTACAAAGGTGGAATGGCCTGACGGGTATCGCCACTCTGCAGCACCTCATCCGGAATATCGTCGGCCATTAACAATTTAAGCCAATCCACCAACTCTGAAGTAGAAGGCTTTTTCTTCAACCCCGGTACCTGGCGCACATCAAAGAAAACATCCAGTGCATCCCGAACCAGATCAGCTTTGATGGTCGGAAAATGAACATCAATGATCTGTATCATGGTTTCACGGCTTGGGAAACTGATGTAATGGAAGAAACAACGACGCAGGAAAGCATCAGGCAATTCTTTCTCATTATTACTGGTGATAATCACGATGGGGCGCTGCTTGGCCTTAACCACCTCCCCGGTTTCGTAGACAAAGAATTCCATCTTGTCGATTTCAACCAACAGGTCATTGGGAAACTCGATGTCAGCCTTATCGATCTCATCAATCAATAAAACAACCTGCTCTTCGGACTCAAACGCTTCCCACAACTTGCCTTTTTTCAGGTAGTTGGCGATATCGTTCACTTTTTCATTGCCCAGCTGAGAGTCCCGCAAGCGCGACACCGCATCGTACTCGTACAACCCCTGCTGTGCTTTGGTGGTTGACTTAATATGCCATTGAATCAAACGCATTCCCATGGATTGCGCCACCTGCTCCGCCAGCATGGTCTTGCCGGTTCCCGGCTCCCCTTTGACCAGCAGAGGACGCTGCAGGGCTACGGCCGCATCAACGGCCATTCTCAAATCGTCTGTGGCGACGTAATTCTCAGTACCTTCAAATTTCATGAATCTTTCCCTTGGGTTGGCAATGGGCAGAGTCTATCACAGCCCTTTTCACGGGTAGCCATTCAGTCATTGGGAGCCCCCCGATTGCGCGAAAATGAACAGCAAATCGGCCATTTTGACCTCTCTTGCCGCTCAAGCTGAGCTCGCCTGGAGATCACGGACAGCCTCTGCAAGCCCAAGGCAGGACTGGACCCAACGGGCTCATAGGAAAGAAATCCCAAATCCTGCTTCTCATGCCCTCCGCATTAGGTTAAATTTGTACGTTAGTACTATTTTAATAATACGCTATGGTATACCCAAGAGCGCCGACTACATCTTGGCGCTTTGCCCACTGATGATGCGCCGGAGGCATTGCATGAATATTTCTGTAGAAACATCGGTTAACCGCTCCACGACTGCAGCTACGGATGAAACAACTGGCTTGAGTCGTTTTCAGCAGGTTTTTAACCGTCAGCGTCAGCTTTCCCGACAGACGCCCTACCCAAGTCTGGAACAACGTCTGGACAGTCTGGACAAGCTGGAAAACCTATTGCGGGACAACCAGGAGGCCATTGCGGCCGCGATCTGTGAGGATTACGGCAATCGCTCCAGCCAGGAAACCCGCTTGCTGGAAGTCTACGGCCTGCTCAGCGGCATAAATTACACCAGAAAGCGCATTAAGAAGTGGATGAAACCTCAGAAACGCCACGTAGGACTCGCATTTTGGGGCGCTAAAAACACCGTCATTCCACAGCCCAAGGGCGTGATTGGCATCGTGACGCCATGGAACTATCCGTTGTTCCTCTCCTTGAGCCCCTGCATCAGCGCCATCGCTGCCGGCAATCGCTGCATCATCAAACTGGCTGCCAACTCACAAACCCTTGCAAGGCTTCTGGACGAGCTGATCAAAGCCCAATTTAACGACGACACGGTGGCGGTCATCCCTGGCGTGTCCGCTACGGAATTCACTCACCAACCCTGGGATCATCTGGTGTTTACCGGCTCACCTGGCACTGCAGTGACCGTCATGGAAACCGCCGCGAAAACACTGACACCGGTTACCCTGGAGCTGGGTGGTAAATCACCCACCATTGTTGCGGATGACTTCGACGTGAATACCGCAGCCGAGCGCATGTTAATGGGCAAGTTTTTTAATGCCGGGCAAACATGCGTCGCTCCCGATTACGTCTTCGTGCCCCGCTCAAAAACCGAGGAGTTCGTGGCGGCGGCAAAACGCATTGTCAGCCAACGCTACCCTACGGCGCAAAGCAAGGATTACACGTCCATCATTGACCAAAAGGCATTCAACCGCCTGAGCAATACCCTGGCTGACGCCAAGACAAAAGGCGCCAACCCCATTAACCTGCTGGGCAACGACCCGATTGATGAAAGCAACCGTAAGATCCCCCCACATCTGGTACTCGATACCACCGATGACATGATGATCATGCAGGATGAAATTTTTGGCCCCCTGTTACCCATCAAGCCCTATGACACCATTGATGATGTCATTGCTTACATCAACAGCCACGAGCGCCCTCTGGCACTGTACCTTTATTCCAATAACAAGCCGCTGCAGGATCACGTTATCTATAATACGCTGTCGGGAGGCATGTGCATTAACGACAGTGTTTTCCATGTAGCTCAGCACGACATGCCATTTGGTGGTATCGGCAATAGCGGTATGGGGCACTATCATGGACCTGAAGGCTTTAACGAATTTTCAAAATTACGCCCCATCTTTAAGCCCGGAAAAATCAGTGGTATCCAGATGATGGCGCCGCCCTACGGGCCGACCTTTGAGAAGATGTACAATTTAATGGTGAAATTTAAGCTGTAAGGGCGTGAGTTCAGAAGCACTCTGATTCAAGGAATCTTAACCAGAGTCCTTTCTGCAATACAAAAAAAAGCCGGATGTTTTAATCCGGCTTTTTTGTGAGAAGACGTCGCTGGGGGTATTGGCGGTTACCGCACCGCTATTGCTTGGCAGCCATCCCCATCTGGGAGCGCTCATCCACGACAGCCACATGACTCATGACCGCCGGAAAATCCTCTAGCAGCCAGGCAAAATACCCAGCGCGAAAATAAAAAACATTCTTAAACCCCCAGTATACGCTCACTGCAGAAGCATACGCACTGCGCAGACAGTTTGAACTGTTGCAGTAGAGTACCAAGGGGGTATCACGAGTCACGCCTTCAGCGGCATAGAGCTTGGCAAAGTCACGCTGAAAATCCAGGTGTACAGCGCCCGCTATATGGCCTATTGACCACTCTTCATCAGCTCGGACGTCGACAAAAAGCGCGCCGCGGTCGTATAGCTGCTTGGCCTGAAAGACATCGACCGTTACGGCTCCGGTAATTCCC
This sequence comes from Pseudomaricurvus hydrocarbonicus, assembly GCF_011602365.1. Taxonomy (GTDB): domain Bacteria; phylum Pseudomonadota; class Gammaproteobacteria; order Pseudomonadales; family Cellvibrionaceae; genus Pseudomaricurvus; species Pseudomaricurvus hydrocarbonicus. Next base: position 97,370 of record NZ_JAAONZ010000014.1, on the reverse strand, counting down.
GCGGGTGATTCATCGCTGTAGGAACTGACAGCAAGAAACAAACCTGTTATGCACAGGACCCAGCTCAACACAAACGGCATAGCGACTTCCCCACCAGAAAACCCTCCACAGACAAGGCCCATGGAGAACTATCCGCAAGGGCTCGTAATATGAAGTGTAGGCAAAGGAAGTTTTAGGGCTTAGTGTGTTTTAGACTAAAGGCAGGATGCCAGCTTTACGAATTGATACAAGCAGCCTGAACGTTGGGCGTGGGGGTAATTTCATGGTATCAATTTATAGCCCCTCCAAAATTGACCTCACTTGATCAAACTCCGCTTTCACTTGATACAGAACATCTTCCAACCCATCCAGCTGGTTCTCCTTAGCCCTGTGCTCAACCTGAAAACACAACTCAGATAAACGCACAGCCCCCAAGTTGCTACTGCTGCCTTTGAGGCTGTGAGCGGTCTGTCTGAGCATCTCCCCATCGCCTGCGTTAAATTCCTCGAATAACTGCGGGATGCGTAGCTGGGCGTCGTCCAAAAAGGTGCTGACCAACAATTGAAAATCGTCCTCCATAACCTCTTTCAACATGCTCAAGGTATCTGTATCCACAGATTCGTTCATAGCATAAAACTCCTGAAAATAGGCTCTACAGCCGATCGGATCTCGGGAACCTGAGTTGTGGCCCGTTCTGGCCCCTGTCCTTCCCGAATGCTGATCTTCACGGATCTTGACAGCGCTTAAACACCCGCCGCCAAACTCACTGTCGGTATTGCGATTGGAAAAAATATTAAAACACGATTCACCAGCACAATCTAATCATCGGCATCCCATACAAAGGTCACTTCCACCTGATTGCCATTACCCAAATATCGGAGACTGTGACTCAGGGACCGAATCAGGGCAATCCCCCGCCCACTGTAAGCCTCCAATCGATGGCCATTATTGATGTTTTTCACATGCTCAAAACCATCACCGGAGTCTGTCACCCGAATGGTTAAAACGCCCCCAGCCCCCTGAGTTTGATGCTCCATATCAAAACGGATAAAACCTGCCGAGAGGGCATCCATACGCTTTTGACGCTCTTGATAATACCGTTCAAAACCCTCAGAGGTTGTTTTCCAGCTGGAGGGGAGTCTCAACACCCCATGCTCCAGTGCGTTTGAATACAACTCTGCCAGAAGAGTGTACAAAGTCCCGCTATGCGATCGTAAACCGGGCACTTCCACCAGGATATTCAGCAGCAGAGGCAAGGGATCAAAGAGCTTCAAGGTAGAAGTCTTGAGCTCCAGTGTCATCGACCACTCCTGCAACCCACCGTAGCGACTGGTCGTATACTCCTGCCGAGTATCGGGCAATTGTCCGGGGTCAGCCATCGTCAGTTCGATCAAGGATAAATCGTCGTCACGCTGACCGTCAGAATATTCATGAACGGCATCCAGTATCCGTTCAAACACCGTGTCTGCCTGAGCGTTGTTTTCGAAGAGTTGCTTTAGTCGCTCCTCACCGAACATTTCCCCGTGTTTGTTGCGGGATTCTATAATGCCGTCAGACCACAAATACAGCCGGTCACCAGGGTTCATTTCAACTTGTTCGCAATCATCCTTGAAATTAGCGTCATTCAAAACCCCTAGCGGTAAATGAGTAGAGCGCACCGTATCCACGGCTCCTGAGTCAAGCCGATGGATATAACAATCTGGCAGCCCCCCATTCCAGATTTTAATTTTCCTTTTGGAAAAATTCATATCTACTATCGTGGCACAACAAAAAACCCCCACTGGCAGTATTTGTTTTAGCTTTTGATTGATCTCCCGGAGGATATCGACCATTGAATAGCCTTTTCCCACCATGCCATAAAAAATTGAAGACAGTGGCATCGAGCCTATGGCCGCGGGCAACCCGTGACCGGTAAAATCGCCTAACAAGACCATCATACTACCGGAGGGACGCACGGCAGCGACAATCACGTCACCATTAAAGATGGCCAGGGGGGAGAGAGAATAGCGGACGTTAGGCGCATTCATGCTGCCAGTGTGGGCAATTTTATCAAAAATTTGTTTCGCCACCTCCTGCTCCCGCATTAAGTGACTGTTGTGCTGAGCAATTTGATCCCGTTGTAATTGAACCATTTGGTGCATTTCACGCATTCGTGAAAAAGCTTTAATTTTTGCCTTTAAAATTACACGACTGTAAGGTTTTGACAGAAAGTCATCACCACCCGCTTCAAGGCATTTAACCAAAGAGTCTGTATCGGCAAGCGAGGTGAGAAAAATGACAGGAACCAGGTCTTCACCCGCCAAAACTTTGATCTGGCGAGCAGCTTCAAACCCATCCATGACCGGCATCAGCGCATCCAGTAAAACCAGGTCCGGATGGTGCTCTTGGTAGGCCGCTACGGCCTTAATTCCATTATCGACACTGATGACCTGATGGCCTTCCTTTTTGACAATAGCTTCTAAAATCAATCGATCCGAATCTGTATCATCAGCGATCAGAACAGTTAATGCTCGGGATTCCAACATAGGGTAAGCAGACGCCTTTATATGTGTAAACTCAACTGTGGTTATACCTGCTGGCTTCACTCAAACAACCGGCCTCGCACATCCAGACAGACCGAATTACCGAATGGTAAACAGCTGCTCAAAATTAGAAATGGTTAAAATCTTTTTGACATCCGGGCTGCAATTCACAATTTCGATATCAGCTGAATTGCCACCGGCATGGTCTCTGAGCAACAGCAACATACCCAACGCCGAACTATCCAGATAATTGGCACCATCAAGATCAACCACAAACTGGGATGGAGCCACCGGCAGTGACTCGTAGGCATTTCTAAACTCCTGATGAGCACTGAAATCAAACCGCCCACTGATGGAGATGGTCAACTTTTGTTCAACTTCAGAAAGGTGAGACTTAATACTCATAAATACGCCTTTTGCCCTCTACCCAGCCTGTCAATTCTACCCCGGCAAGCACTCCAAATGTCCCCGACAGCCATTCCTGCTGCTGCGCACCTTGTATCCAATAGCTAACGGACTGAAAGTGATCGGTCCCCGTCCCCCCCAAGACTCAATGCCCGGTTCACAATGACGGGAAAATCCCCATCAATCGGGTGCTCAACAATAAACCATAACTAATATTAGACCAATATCTGCCAACCTCTTCAGAATTCAACCACTGAGGGCCCCCAGCATTCCTCACACGTTGACACCGACGTCGGTGCACTGGCGAAATTCGCACCAAAATAGACCCAAACTGGCTTGAAATCGTCATTTTTTGCACCGCCGAAATACCCCTGACTGTGCGACCGGGAGGGAGCGCTTGTTGGTCACAGATATTTCACAAAATCATCATCCAATGTGCTTGACCCAAGTCCCCTAAACGGTATATTTTTCATGCGAGCTTGATACATTAAACCAATAAAAAATACAGGCACGGTATCGACAAGGAGGAATCTCGATATGAGCAACGAACTCTTACAACCAGAAGCCACCACCAAGTCCAACACCAAAAACAATCGACGAAGCAGCGCCGAAGCCAAAGCCCTGGAACTGGATGCCCGGCGTAAATTAGAGGAACGGCTTGAAGACATGCGTCTCGAAAGAGAAATCGTCGAATTCGACTTCGATTACGCCTGATTCACGGAGAAACCCACCCCAGATTGTCAAAAGAAAGCAAGCAGTGATGCTCGACCAGATCTGCTTGCTGCCCCCGGATGAACGTCTCTCAGACCGACCGAAGCCCTCAGAATAGTCATGTGAGGAAGGCGTTGTTAACTTTTCCTCTCACGCACGAGCAAGCCTGGCGAACAGCCTGTAAGCAAGGACGAGCACGCAGCCAGCGACCTATTATTCAAGCTCGCTGACGATCACACACAAAGTGCACAGATACGCGCCGGCTCGCCCTGCATCAGAAATCAGACAGCACGCACCGCCCCAAGCCAAACGACATTGACCGAATGCACCAGAGCAAAATGCTCAAGGCTACACGTTGCGCGGGAAAACAAGGAAGTAACAGGAGGGTTTGCTGTCGAAATGGCCCGCCCTAGTGGATTCGAACCACTGGCCTTCCCCTTAGGAGCCAGCTATTAGTTGTTTTTTACTGTGCGGTAAAATCCTAACCTATTGTTTTTATTATATTTATTGTTCGGCATTGTTCGTTGTTTTCCGTGGCTGCATGCTCATATTGGCTGCATATTGGCTGCATGATATGATGCAACCAATAGCTAATGATAGGCTGAGCCATGAACAATAAGCCTCGCCAAAGATTAACAGCGATCACCAATGCTAAAGCGGACAAATTCGCCTCTTCAGCGGGAACTCGTTCACAACTTAGCTGTGCCAATATCAGCGGCTTTCATCTTGTAAAGAACGCTAGCAGTGCTTCTTGGCGTTATCGCTATACCGACAGTTCAGGCGTTCGAAAGCAAATTACTATTGGGCAGTACCCCGCCATGTTGCCACAAACGGCTGCAGCGATAGCCGCTGAGTGGAACAGTCGAGGCGCCGACCCACTGGGTGAAAAAGAGAAACAACGAAGCCAACAACTGCAACAGGCCCAAGAGGCCGGACGTCGTACACTACGCAACTACCTCGACGGACAATACTCCCGAACTTTGGCAACGTTTGGTGAGAAGAAAGCACGAGCCTACCGCTCCGAAATATTATTTAGCTTTGAAACGTTCCTCGATCGCGATATGGCCACCTTAACCCGTCGTGACATGGGTGAATGGCAAACCAGAATAGAAAAGCAGAAAAAGCGCTACAAGCCTAAAAACGGCTCATCTCCCTTTTACGACCATAATACAATTACTCGTTTTTTCGGGCTCTTGCGTGCCCTCCTCAACCAGGCGGTGAAAGATGAAGTGCTAGAAGTAAACCCTATCCAGGGGTTTGCGTTGAAACCACCCGTATATAACGAAGCAGTTGAGGAAAAAGAACGCCGCCTGGAAGCAACACGCCGAATGCTAACGCCTAGCGAAATGACCCAATTGCTGATTGGGCTAAATATGTTCGGCGAACGAAAGCGCGCAGAAAGACGAAATAGCCGTGCCCACGGCAAAGCCTATCTGCAAGAATTGGATTCTGTAGAATATCCCCACTGGTTTGTACCCTTCTGTCGACTTTCTATGTCCACTGGTTGGCGCCCTGGAGATATATACGCGCTTAGATGGGAGGAGGTAGATCTGCGCTTCAGCGGCAAGCTGCGTAAATACAGTGAAAAATCGAAAGCCACAGCACGGCGCAAAGGCAAGGCCGGAACGCTGATGGAAGTCCCCCTTTCGGCCAATACAAAGCAACTACTTCAGGCTTGGAAGAAACAACAAGACAACCCCGATACCGGCCTGGTTTTCCCCTCACCGGTTACCGGACAGATGATGGCAACCGACGCTCACTATGATCCATGGTCCGACACAAAAAAATACGGAGGGCTCCCTGAGGAACTCCACTATTACGCACTGCGACACCACGGGATAAGCACAATGGTTGCTGCCGGAATCCCTCTTCTTTCCGTAGCAAAGATCATTGGCCACAAGAGCGTAGAACTGATTGAGAGGCACTACGGACACCTTTGCCCTGACAGCGCCCAAGAGGCCATGGACGTTATAGAGGCAACAATCAGCAAAGCGCAAGACAATAAATCTACCATTCCAAATAATTTCCAAAGCTAGATTTTGTCTCGCCCCCATTTTTGTGACCTACTACCAAACCAAACAAGGATAAGCGCCACACTACTTAGCCTATTTTTTCATCGTATAAGCCTCAGTTTATAACCTCATCGAACAAACACTCAATGAGAGATAAGTCACTTTCAACCCCTCTTAAATACTATTGCACACCATCGAACAAAGTTGGTTTCTGTGAAAAAATAGTAAGCTGAGAACATCATCTGACGTTAGCGAGCTATTCGATGTAACGTATGATTGACGAATTACGATCAAGCCGTAAAATCAAGTTACATTGACAAACAACTTTAGTTTCAAAAGGTTTTTAGCAATAAAGTCGTAGTAATCAGCTCAGTTAAAATTCGAATCAAGAAATCCTAAGGGGCGCCATCGTGGAACCTAGATCTAACGAAACCATTTCGGAATTTATGCGCCCCAATACAGCGGCTAAATATATCGGCGTGTCACGGACAACGCTCTATGTGATTTCGGAAGTAGACGAAACATTTCCACGAAAAATAAAATTTTCTACTCGCTGTGTTGGATGGCGCCGATGTGACCTAAGCCTCTGGCTTGAAAGAAAAGCTGCACAAGCAGAATTGGGAAATAATGACTAAAGCCAATCTTAGATTAGCCAGATGAATCAATATCCGTTTATAGTATGTTTCGCTGGAAGCTATACCCCTCCTCGCGAGGTAGGCCTGAACATCCGTTATGCCTTTGGTTCCCGTTAAAAACCAGTTGCCTCACACAATCTTGTATAAGGCGCCCCAGGAGTAGCAGACGACATATGCCATAATTGGGGACTGGCCATAAGTAGTGCTGCCGCTTTAGTGGCGGCGGTGGCCAGCTTCCCCGAAATGGATTCTTACCCGAGCCACTGGCTCGCCGTCATAGCGCCGGTGAGCCAGGATTGGCAACGTCCCACTTATCGCCGACCTCAAGCCGGAAGACCTCCCTCTTCCTCCTGAATATATCAACCCCCATCTGTAAACGCTTACAGATCCTGTTGTTAATCTATACTTTGCGGCTCCACAACTCAAAGAACGACCCGGTTCAAGCTGATTGCCAGTCATAACAATAAACTCTCAGTGAGACGCCCATGCCCCGCTTCGGCACCTTGAAGACTTGGCGACCACGCCTGCTCGCCATTCTGTTGCTACTCGATTTTAATGAAACCTAGATACGCACGCCCAGAGCGACAATCAGCACTACCACCACGGCAGCGCTGATTTTCAGGTATTTTTTTGATATTCATGGATACCTTCCCGGCCTTAAATCACACCTGCTTCCAGCTGCTTCACCGCATAATCGCAGGCTCGGGCCGTAAAGGCCATGTAAGTCAACGACGGATTGACGCAGGAAGAGGACGCCATAAAGGAGCCGTCTGTAACAAACAGGTTGGGCACATCGTGAGCCTGGTTGTATTTGTTCAGCACTGATTGAGATGGATCATTACCCATGCGGGCGGTGCCCATCTCATGAATGCCGGAGCCCGGGACGGAGAGGCTTTCGGCATCGCCAAAGGACATGGTAAAGGCGGAACCCGACGCATCCACAATGCGCTTACCTTGTGCCTGAATATCCTTCGCCATGGCCTTTTCATTGTCACCCCAGTTGAACTCAAACGCTACCTGCCGCATGCCGTAACGGTCCTTTTTCTGGCTCAGGTAAACACGATTTTGGGGATTGGGCAGACACTCGCCAAAGCCGGCGGCAAAGAAGGTCCAGGTGTTGGGCAATTGAGCCAGCTTGGCTTTCAGGCCAGCACCAAAGCCTTTCTGGTTGAAAGAACCGGTCCAGTTGCTGTTATTGATAATCGTCTGATAGCCGTAGCCGCGTACAAAACCCAGATCCTCTTTCTGGCCAGGCAGGTTGCGGAAGCGCGGAATGTAGAGCCCGGTCGGGCGGTTGCCGTAGTAATAGGTATCACGATTATCGGCAAACATGCCCATAGTGCCGAGGCCGAGGAAGTGGTCCATCAAGTTCTGCCCCAGCACACCACTGCGATTGGCCAGGCCGTTGGGGAAAGCTTCACTGGTGGAGTTAAGCAGCAGTTGGGTGGAACCCACAGTAGAGGCGCACAGGAACACCACTCGCGCACTGAAGCTGTGACGCTGCAGGGTTTCGGAGTCAATCACATGCACCTTGCTGATACGCTGGGTCTTCTCGTCATACTCCAGTCGTTCCACCACCGAGTTGGGTCGCAGGGTCATTCTGTTGGTGGCTCGCGCAGCCGGCAAAGTGGAGCTTTGGGAGCTGAAATAACTACCGGTAGAACAACCGTTCTCGCAAGGACCACAGTAGTGGCAAGCGCTGCGCCCGGGCAGGTCTTCGGTGAGGATGGCGGTGCGGGCGTTGGTAAGGGTGACGTCCGGCGCGTTTTGCTTCAGACGCTCGGCGATGGTTTCCTCCACCGCATACCAGGGCATGGGCTTCTGGAATTCGCCGTCCGGCAGCTGCGGCAGGCCTTCCTTACGACCGTTCACACCGATGAATTTTTCTACATAGCTGTACCAGGGCGCGATGTCGTCATAGCTGACAGGCCAGGGAATCCCGTGGCCATCTTTGGCGTTAGCCTTGAAGTCTTCCTCGCTCCAGCGGTAGGTCTGGCGCCCCCACATCAGCGAGCGTCCGCCCACTACTCCGCCGCGGAACCACTGGAACTCCGAGCCCTCGTCGGTGGCGTAAGGATTGAGCTTGTCATTGTTCCAGAACTGTATGTTGGTCGTGCGGAAGGCGTGTAGCTTACTTTGCACCTCGTAGTTTTCCGCTTCCAGCTCGCGCTGGGGTTTACCGTTAAAGGGAATCTTCCAGCTCGGGGCATGTTCGCCCAAATATCCAGTGCCGTGTTGCAGATCGCGGCCTCGCTCCAGCACCAGCACCCGCAGACCCTTTTCAGTAAGTTCTTTTGCAGCCCAGCCACCGGTAATACCGGAGCCCACAACAATGGCGTCGAAGTCGTAATTTTTTGCAGTAATCATATCAGGCTATCCGTTCTCAGATCGGTCAACTCAGCGAATGGTCGCAAATGGCGCCCAGGTAGTGTCACCGGGCTTTCGGGGGTAGTGACCGTCAAATTTCATCGGCATGGGGTTGTAGCGCAGAACCTGCTTCACCCCCGCTTCGGAAGTGAAAAAGCCCCAGATGGTGAGTTCCTTTAGCTGGCAAATGAATGGCGCATCGCTGATAAAAGTGCGCCGCACATTACCCATGGCATACCAGGGACTCTTGCTGGCAGCAGCCTCCAGTGCTTCCAGCACTGACAATTGCTGTTCAGCACTGAGCTTGTCATAGGACGCGCCCAACTCCGCGGGGATGCCAGTCTCCAGATTTTGAAGTCCGCTCATAAAAATTGAACTTTCCTCATCGTTGAGCCAGTCCTGCACCATCAGCTCGATAAAGTGGGGGACGCCGGCATCGATAGCTCCGGGTGTGTCCGTGCGGGGGATGATCGTTTCCGCCGCGGCGGCGACTATGGCGCGCTGCTGGCTGGAAAACAGGGTCGCCGGCATTTTAACGTAGTCATCCGCCGAGGCGAGATAGGTCATTTGCGTCTGACTCAGCGCCAGCACATGGCCGGATACGCCAGCACTGCCCACCAGAACGGCGGCGCATTGCAGAAACTCTCTTCGGTTCATTATAGTTTCCTCTCACATTCTTCCGATTTTTGTTACGTCTTGTATGATCGGGCAGTACCGGATCTTATGCACTGCCCACATCTCCACAGATCAATTAGAGCAATGATCTGAAAAACTTTATTGTTCACATTTGATTAATTATGCGAGGAACAGAATAGGACGTAACCACGCTCTGCCCTATCTCGCCTATCAAATCCCAGAATGCAAACCGTGAATTATTTGACATGGAGTACTGACCCTAGCCAAGGAAATATCTGTGGCAGTTCTGCAGATGTGACGATGCCATGACGAGCAAAACACACGGAGGGGATTGCATTAACTGGGCGATGCGCAGTGAAATTGGGCATAATGGCAGCCCGTGTAAGCGGATCCTGAGAAATCGGGAACGTGATGGTAATGTCCAGCGGCGCATCGCCTTCAACCAGCACTCGCCAACCGTCCTCTCTCAGCACCCAATCAGCTTCCAGGTCCGTGGAGACGAACCAATTGGAGCGAAAGCGCAGCACAGGCCTGCCTTGGTGCAACCCGGTCACAGTATGACGCTGACCACCGACACTGCCAGCCGCAATGGTTGTGGTGTGTAACAGAACCGGCTGACGGGTTACTGCAAACTCGCTGTCGACAGAAACCTCATCAAACTCAAGACCAATCGCACTCGCTATCACGCCCAGCGAGTGCCCGAACACCGTGTCCCGCTCTGTGAATTGCAGCGCTGAAAACACGTCCGGCGCTTTGCCGAAACCCATGATATTCAGCAGCATGTCTTCCGAGCAGGTATCTACACAATTGGCAAATTCGTCAATGGTCAGGAGATCCAGCCGCCGCTGCAGTGACAACAAGGGTGGCAACAGCGCCTCGGTGATAAATCCCGGGCTACTGCCACTGGAATGAATTGAGCTGTTGCCTTCCCGGCAGGCGCTTTCCACCCGCTCCCGCAAAGACGTATCCATGGCAGCCGGATTGAAAAACTCGGCGCGGGTGGTGACAACATTCACACCACGGGCAAGTAACGTACAGACCTCATCGACGTCGGTCCGGTCCGGCATATACACCACACAGTCAGGTTTGAGTGCCAGAATGGCCTCCATGTCCTGGCAGGCCAGCACCCCGGTTGCTGGAAGGCCACACAGCTCACCCGCGTCAATACCTTCTTTCGCAGGCGAATAAACCCTCACTCCAACCAACTCCATTGACGGGTGCTCAAGCACCGCTCTCAAGGCGCTGCTACCAACGGTGCCTGTGGCCCACTGTGCAACGCGTAACTTTCTGGCAGGTTGATTATTATTCATATTTTGCTCCTGTTGGCACGCCGATGTTATATTGTGTGGTGTGTGTATCAGCCCCTTGGCTCTTGCTCTCTCACCCCAATGCTCAGGGCGTTATGATGGTGTACAGGTATTCGGCCACGTCTGTGGCGGGTACATCACCTTGCTGTTGCAACCACCACGACAAGGTTTCGATCATAGTTGTCACCGTGAGAATAATTGAAAGATCCCGAGGCAGCCTGCAGGACTTATCACCATGCGTTTGTGCAGCCACCTCGCGGGAGATGCGCAGTAACTCCGCTTTAATGGTGGCCGCCGCGCCTCCGGTTAACAACGCCGTCCACAGTGATCGATGGGTATCAATGTAACGGCATTGAGCCTGACAAGCTTCCAGCGTGCCGGAAGCCTCTAACAGCGGCAGACACAACCCGACCATGCGCTGTGTCTCATCCGCCGCCACATCATCCAGCAAGGCTTCCTTGGTGTCGTAGTGCCGGTAAAAAGCTGCATATCCGACTCCGGCTTCGGCCGTAATTTCACGCACCGCAATCTGCTCCAGTGACTTTTTTCCAGCAACCTCAGAAACCCCGAGCAAAGGGCCATTCTGGAGCGAATGAAACGGGCATCCTGCTTCTGCGCTACTGACATGTCAGGCTTGCTCGGACCAAACTCATAACCCTGGAATACACATGCCTGCGAACCAGCATGGTCACTGACATGCGGCACTGTCGCCGCCCGGAAAGACGATGTAGTTAAGACTTGCAGGCGAGAGCGTCAGCTCACCCGGCTCAACCGGTACGGCCTCCAATAGCGGCAGATCATTGTCAGGCGTCAGCGCTAACACCGTCCCATTGACCATGGCCTCATCTGGTGTGTTGCCTTCGGTCAACACATAGAGCTGCGCTGCTGCCGGAGCCTGCACTGTGCGTGTATTATCCGGGTCCAGATTAATGGCCAGGACCGCTACGCCACCGGGTTGATCGCGCAGACAATGGGCGTAGAGGTGCAGGTCACTTGTCCCTTTACCCGCATCCAGCACTTTCGTTCCCATAAACTGTCGCCACAGCCAGGCTGCCCAGTAGTTGGGACGCGGCCTGTGCGTCGTGTCATCCAGCAATCCGTAATCACTCGCCGCCAGAGTGTTGTGCATATAGACTTGCACCCCCTGCCGGGCAGAGCGGGCCAATTGATCGGTAAAGCGGAATACATCCGTAAAGGTAGATGCCCAGGGATTGCCGCCGCACGCCGTCTCACCGGTTTCGGTAATCCAGAGCGGCGCACCAGGTGCTACCTGATCACGCAACCCACCGGTCGTTGCAATCGCCTTGTCGATCAGTCCCAACCAACGGCTACTCAGCGCATCCTCTTTGCCAAAACCAATCACCGGTATCTTGCCGCAGCGCTCTGATCCGCCCCCATAGAAATGGAACGACACGGCATCAGGCGCTGGCTCATTCCGTGTCATCAAATCTTCGCGTTCGAACACCGTCAGACCCGATGCCCATTTGCGCAGGAACTGGTTAGGCTGGCCAAGCTCGGCAGCTCCCGGACCCAGGATCAACGTTGAGGGTGAGGCTTTACTCAACCAGTCATGAAAACGGCTATAGTCGCGCCGATAATCCTCTGGCGTATAACCTGCCGGCGCCTGCGTCAGCTCAACCGTTTCCGGTTCATTGGCAAACTCCGCCGCAGCGATCTCTGCCCCCAGATTTTGGGTGTAAGCCAGCCACGGCTCTGCTTGCAGGGACCACTGCCACACCCCATTGTCGTCACGTGCGCCAGGACTGGTGGCAAAAGAGGTCACAATAGCGGCGTCCACCCGACGGGAGAATTCCACCGCGGCTCGCCATTGTTCACCAGTCAGCACGGAATCAAACCCCTCTGGTGCTTTGCCCCTGGTCGAGTTGTCCGGGTCGAAATAGGTGGCATTTGCCCAAGTGCCACTGACACGCATATAGGCCGGCCCCAGAGCGGCGGCCAGTGCCGTCAGCCGCGGGTCGGACAGATCCAACGGAGGGCGGTACTCATAGCGATCATCGCCCTCCTGTTTGCCATCCTTGTAGGGACGCCAGAAACGGCCACCTGTAACTTCGACCATCTCCACATTGTAAGAAAGAAATCGATCGCTGACGGTGCCGACCAACTTCATCGACGCAGGATCGATCACCTCCCTACCGCTCCCCAGCCCGCGCAGGGCAAGCCAGACAAGCACAACCAGAACGACCAGCAGAGCCATAAGTTGCAGCGCAAGGATTTTACCTGTTGCCCAGCCTTTATGACCGGATCCCGACATTTTGTTATCGTTTAGCATGTGTTACCTGTACTTTATCGACTGACGTCGATGTTCAATTCGTGACCAAACTCCTTTAAAGACATTTACCTACAGTAGTCACCTGGCCTACTTCGGGAGCAGCCCGGAGCCCATTTCTGGAAAACAGTAAATAAAGAACAAACACCAGGAAGATGCCGGCAGCGACATACCCCATGGTCAGCGTATAGGAGGCTTGCGACGGGAAGTGCCCACTGCCATCCTCCAGAGTGACGGTGGATACACTGAGAAGATAGGCCACAACCTGGGCACCTATACCGGTTGCGGTGCCCCGCACCACAGTCATCATGCCGGTAACTTCACTGGTCCGCTCGGGCGGCACCACCCGGGAAATAATGATCGGCAACATGGCAAATAGGAATGAGCTTGACCCGCCCATCAGAATCATCAGCAGCACGATAAATGGCACCGAACCATGATGGATCATGGCGGTAAACCAGCACGCGCTGAGCAACAACGCCCCAAAGGCCATACTGGATCGAATGCCATAGCGAAGGCTGAACCAGCCGGCAATAGGGCCGCCGATAAACGCCATCAGCGTCTGGGGTTGCAGCAACAGTCCTGACATGGACGCTGACAAGCCAAGGCCCGCGCCGGTCTCTACCGGTTGCTGCAGTAAAATGGACCAGATTTGCTGGAACTGATTCCAGGTCAGACCGAGCAGTGCGGCGCAGAGCACCACCAGGGTGATCTCTCTGCTCTGCAGCAAGCGGATCTGCATCAATGGCTGGCTGGCTCGCAGCTCACTCCACACCCACGTCAGCAGGAACGCCAATCCGCCACCCATCAGCAACAGGGTCATACCATCGGTCCAGCCCCACTCCGTGGATTTCTTGAGCGCCAGCATGATCATGACAATGGCGGGCACAAACAGCAGCCCCCCCAGATAGTTGGTCCCGGCCGCTGCCCCGGATGCACGCCCTTGCGGCACACAGACATACACGATCAGCCACGCCAGAATCCCGACAGCGGCATTGGCATAAAAAATCCAGTGCCAGGTGAAAAGATCCACCAGCACACCGCCGGCCAACAAGCCCAAACCACCCGATACGGTCAACACGGCAGAGAGCACCCCCAGATACAGCGGCAGCGCCTTGGAATCAATTTGCTCGCGGAGAATGCCGACGCACAGCGGGAAGATGCCACCGGCAGCCCCCTGAATAATCCGGCCGATAATAACCCCGGTCAGGGTCGGCCACACGCTGGCGATCAGCGAACCAATGACACTCAAGCCGATCACCAGCAGCAACACCCGGCGGCGCTCAAACATATCCCCCAAGCGTCCGAATATGGCCGCGCTCACGGCACCAGACAGCAGAAAGGCGGTTATCGTCCAGCCAACCGCCGATGGACTGCCAAAGTCCTCGATCATAAAGCGCAAGGCCGCGAACGCCATGGAGACTTCGAACGTTGACAGGACTTCCGCCGCGACCAGCGCGCCCATCAGTTTGTATTGAAAACCACCTGAATTGGCCATCATCTTTTAATCTTTATTGTTGAAACCTACCCAAGCAGGCTCATTAAAATTATTGCTAGGGCCTGCAAGTGCCCAATCCGATACACTTTCTGTTCAGTTTGTGACGCTAGCCATTACAGCTGACAAGCCCGACACCAGTTATCGCCAAGCTCAGCAACAACGCCCTTCAGTGGCGCAGGTCTCCCAAACATCACTAATGATACTATGTGAATCATTAAGGGGCAATCATAATTCCCGGATAGCAGCTGATAATCAGTGGGCACGCAAAATTATGAAGAAACCGTCCTGTCCGTACACACGGGCAGAAGGGGACCAATAAAACCCATAGCGCCCGGTTTGCACAAGGGCGATTGTGATTGAATATTGGCCCATTCAATACAATGGTAAATGAGTCGTGAAAAAGCGAATTAGTGCTTTTCCACAGGTTTATAGGGCATCATTGGGGTAACCGAAATACATGCAAGCCACACGAAAATATTAATTATTTTCATGGCATCTCATCATTATTTTTGGTTTTTTTACAGACCGCCAAAGGTATTAATTAATGTCTCGCTCAGCATCCGGTTAGACGAAACTTCATTACATATATTTCGCAAATCATAGACTTATATTGCCGTGTCGGCTTTGTGGTTCTCATTGGCGCAAAAAATGAAGAATACACAAAGTTTTCACTGCAACTTCAAGCAATATTCTTTAAATGGATAAGTTTCGAACGGGCAACAGGTTTCGCTAATGACGGCTGCATTTAGACTGTCTCATTCGCCACGCCAGCACGTGAATTATTGTTTTATTGTTTGCATGCCAGTTTAAAAACACTACCAGAAGCTGCCCAAAGCACTGTAAGGCAAACCAGCCACTTGGCGTCATCCGTAAGCAGGAATCAAGATCGGGCCCACAACGGCCAATCTAAGCGGGCAGGTAGTCGCGCATGAAGCCACACAGCGCGTCGGCAACTACTTCAACCCTGACAAGCCCGACCTTGTCATCCGGGTTGGTAACGGCACTGGCACAAGCCCAGACGATTTCAATCACCAACAACTCCGCCCGGGCTCTAGGATAAGGGTCTTGACAGTTATCATCCATCGCAATCGCAAATGCCCGGGATCGCTCCGCTAGTGCCGAGAGCCAGGCGTAACCCACGTTGCGACCATAATTCGGACTGCTCTTCGACCGATGCCCGACAATCTGACTCAGCAGCGACAGAAAAGCCGATTCCTGCCTGAGGAAATTACCCACATCCAGCAACCAGGCCACCACCTCTTCTTTGGTCGGCGTTGGCCCCGGGAACTTTGCCATAAATTCCCGCCCCCGCGCCGTATAAACAGCCATCAGCTCTTCCAGAACCTGATCTTTATCTCGAAAGTGGGCATAGAACGTCGGGCGGCTGGCGCCGGCTTCCGCCGCAATCTGATCAACAGTGGCCGCCTCATAGCCCTCACGGTCAAAAATACGGCCGGCCGCATCCAGCAGTCGATTGTGGGTATCTTCCTTCTGCACATCACGTAAAGTTTTTTTGACGGCCATAATCGGACTACTTGGTGCTCTGTCTATGGTAAAGGTCGGATTATAAGTCATATTCACCAACAATACCGTGTCGAATCAAATCCGAAGACCGCCACCCCTTATTCAGCCTCTGCATTCTTCATCAGAGATACCAACTCCTGAGTAGGGATAAATGCTGTCACCCCTTCGATTTCGTAGGCTGCCGATATGCCGCGGAACTCCCCAATTTGTGGATCCCAATAACCGTCCGCAGCGCGCCTATAGGCATTGTAGAGGCTAGGGCACTGAAAACGCATAGTCGGCTCCAGGATGCGATTGCGACCCCAATTGGTCATCCGCAACCGCCAGTCAAGATAGCCGCCGACCACAGCTTTCATGCGGCGATTCGGTAACAGCTCGATTCGCATCTGTGCGTTGCGCAGCTTAAAGGCGTTCTGCCCCCCCTCCTGCCAGGTCATTTCAGCAACGGGCTCGGTCGTCACAACGCCGTTGTCTATACGACCCTGAAACTGTGCGGCAAACTGGGTGAATTCGGGATTGTCCGAGAGGCGAAAGGTATAGTCCGGCTGGATATCCGCCCCATCCGCGGTTTTCACCATGAGGTCCTTGGAAAACAGCACGCTGACCAGCACATCGTCATCGTTCTTGTCGTCGTCAATGCCGCTGATATTGACCAGTAGCGTTACAGAGCCGTTGCGCATCATTTCGTTCGCCACCTTGGGGATATTCCCCCCCGGACGGAAGCCCGGCACGCAGCCCTCAACCACATACAATTGGTTGTCAATGCCTTCCCGGCCGTCCTCAGAGACAAAATTCTTGTGCCGGTGCGTCTGTGCGGGAGCCTCACCTCTGCCATCGTAGTTGTCCAGGTCGAACCCCACCACCGTCTCGGTCTCGGGCGCTGCATGTCCCGGATCCGGTACAATTCCCGGCAGCGCACACACGTTCAACCCTTCCGGGCCGCGCAGGGCGATACCCTCCCGCAGTGTTGCCAGGCCACCCGACTGCATCAGCTCCGCCTTGCCTCTGGGAACCTCCTTCGGGTCCCACAAAGCGAAGTATTCATCCATGCCCGGCTCCCGGTTCATCGTCGGGCAGTCCCCCTCCTCAGTCCCCCCCTGCAACTGAATCCAGGTTAAAAGAAACGTCTTGCTCTCGCCCGAGGACGGCAAGGGCAGCAGCCTGGCCGGATCGGCTGTGGTTACGATACGACCGGCACCTTGATAATTGATCCATTCGATATCATCAAACTGCAGAATCAGTGCTTGCTCGGGCGCGCGGGATACCTCGGGGCAACTCAAATTCACGCCCTGCAGCTTGTATTCGAAATAGTCCGGCACCTCATCCGGTGGCGTGCCCACCTCACCAATGCGCCGAGCCAGCTGGGAGGACTCCGCGTAAGTCAGCTCCGGAATCCTGACACCGCGGTGACACAGCTGCATGAGCGGGGCATAGACATCACTGCGTTTATCCAGCGCCACGGCCAGGACACCAGCACCGGATTCAGGCGCCCAGGGAGGGGACATAAACAGTCGGGTCTCTTTCGGCTTCCACATTTTTGCGTCGCACACAAATGGGTTGCCTTTTTGCGGTTTACAGGCGGAGGTTTCAACCCACTCACGGGATTCAAGTTTGACCCAACCCTTGTAGTGCCCCCCCTGCCAGCCGCTGTCAATTCCCGGTATCCGCAAGAAACTCTCTCCGACATACCCGGCCTGTACCGATAACGAAACCGTGATTGCGAGCAACAGCGCAACGGCAACCCTGCAGCCACCTGGTACATCACCAGGTCTGATTCGTCGCCACAGGGAGCCGCGGTCACAGCGCTCCAACCCCAATAACACCCACCACTTTCGAACACACCTTTTCATAGCCGATAACCTTTATCAAAACTTCTGCCCCTGCTTGTCGAAAGCTCAAGCCTGCACGCTACTCAGCCCTTTTTGACAGATGACAGAATCCTCGGATCCAGCTGATAGAACATGATCGGATACCCGTCGGGGTCGCTGCTGTAAAGATGGCTGACATCTTCTTCGCGGACGCTATAGCCGGCTGCTGTTAACCGCTCTTTATAGAAATCATTCGAGGGCACCATAAAAATCAATGACCCGGCTTTGTTGACAACCTCCGCAACCGCTGGACCTCCGGCCTTCGCCACCTGCAAGGTAAGCATCATGCCGTCGAGAAATTTGCCACTGCTCGAGAGCATGATTTCCACCAGCTTACCGTCCCTTTCCACGCGACCAACCGTCTTCAGACCAATCACACCGGTATAGAAATCAATAGAACGCTCGATATTGGAGGCCTGCACGATCACACCGGTTAGCTGACCGCGGAGCTCCGCATGAGCATCCGGAGCGTCACCGCCCAAAACGTCAGTGAACGCACCGAAAAGTCCCAGAAAGCCGGTTATGAACAAAATGAGTTGCTTGTGTTTCATGCTGCCTCCAGTGTTTGCCAGTTATAAATGATTATTGATCAGACAGCTCAGACAGCTCACTGTCGATTTTCTCAAGCACCTCGGCAGTCACCATATCCGGTGCGAAAGACTGCAGACTGACCAGTGTCAGGGCACGGGTCATAGACACCTGATCGTTAGTGGTAAATCCCGGCATGTGCTTTTCCAGAATGGCGGCAGCCGCAGGATCATCTAACAGAGTTCCGATATCCGTATCGGCGGTTGAGTAATCCGCTGCGAAGACAGCAACAGACATGAGTGAAAAAGCAAATGCAAAAGCTTTGAGAATGTGACGCATAAATAAGTCCTCTTTGGGTAACACGCTGTATGGAAATTACTATCTTGGTCTTGTGTGCTTTACAGAATTGACTGGTGAATAAATCCTCCTTTGTCAGACATTAAGTTTCTATTAATTCGTCGATGGCTTTTGTGGTCTGCATGGCTTCGGTGCCCCAGCTGCTCACCGGCATACCCAGCACCTGTTGAATGGTCAGTCCAACCCTCGAACTGGGATCCCCCTGGCCGGCAATGTGCCGACCGGAGCGCAGTTTCCCGTTGGCCCGACCGGCCACCATAATGGGCAGCGAATCGATTGAGTGGACCTTGGCAGAGTTGGTGTCTGAAGTGGCCAGGATCAGGCTGTGGTCCAGCAGGGTGCCATCACCCTCC
The DNA here is from genome assembly GCF_011602365.1 of Pseudomaricurvus hydrocarbonicus. Classification (GTDB taxonomy): domain Bacteria; phylum Pseudomonadota; class Gammaproteobacteria; order Pseudomonadales; family Cellvibrionaceae; genus Pseudomaricurvus; species Pseudomaricurvus hydrocarbonicus. The sequence continues at coordinate 78,381 of NZ_JAAONZ010000014.1, read as the reverse complement.
TTCACAGAATCCATCAGGTCGAGGAAGGCAGCAAATTCGTTCATGCAGCCCTCAATGAAAAACGCGGCTTCCGGCTGGTAACCCAGCTTGGGATCCACCGGGTCCACATGAGTCAGGTTGTGATGGGCCATACTGGCACCCGGTTTACGCAAATTGGAGGTGGCGCTGGTGAACGCGAGGTTAAATACCTGGGTCTGATTACAGGCCAGCGCATGCACCAGCAGTTTTCCCAACACCCGATGATTGGCGACCGCGGTATCCCAGACTGGCCCCAACTCGCTCTTGCGAGGCTGGCGGGGCAGCTCACAGGCCTCCAGGGGCTCCGGCTTCTGCAACATCAAGGCAAGCTGCTCCTCCATCTCCCGGACATTGGTGAAATACTGATCGACCCTGGCACGATCCTCCGCACCCACAGTGCGGATGAGCTTCTGCCGCTCGTCCTTAATGGAAGAGAGCACACTCTGGCGTAGCATAATCTCCGGATCGGGCTGGAAGTCGGCGGAGTTGGGGTCCTGGAACTCCGGGCCAAACAACCGCTTGTACAAGCGTACGGGATCCACTTCACTGGGGTTCACTGTCGATCCCTTGCGCATGCTGTAGCTAACTTTGGGATCGCCGGTGCAGGCAATTTCCAGTGACCGGAAGCGGGTCTTTGAGCCAAAGGCATCCGCCACCAGACAATCAATGGTCGGCGCGTCCGCGTTACCGTAACCAACGCCACCTTCCGTGGGCGCTGTACCACTCAAGGTCGCCATGGCGCCGGACCAATGCATGAAGTCCGGCTTGCCACCCAGCACGCAGTTGAAGCCCGACAGCACTGAGACCTTGTCCTGATGCGCCTTGATGGCTTTCAGCTCAGCCTTGAGGTCGTAGCCGGGCCCCAGGTTATCGGGTATCCAGCGGTCCGCATTGATACCACAACCCCAGAACCAAGTGCCGAAGCGCGTGGGCAGCGGCGCGCCCGACGCCAACGCCAGGCCATTGTCATTGAGGAAAAGATCCAGCATCGGCAGTGCCACTGTCACGGCCGAACCACGCAACATCCCTTTCAGAACCTGACGCCGGCTCCACTTTCTAGAAATCATTTTGGTTCTCCTCCGCCGATTAGTGGGTTGACAACGCAACGTCATTTGTCGACGACACAGCAACACGCCGGAAGGCATCGCTGGTAGCTATGGTTCTCAGCAGCGGCCCTAAACGGTACTGCTGCTTGGCAAATTGCGTCCGCAAATAACGCATCCAGTCTCTCTCCCCGGCCACCAGCGGCCGACCCACCCCATACTCATAAGCGCGCGTGGTCAGGCAGTCCGTGACGGATGCGCTTTGGCCTAGCAACTGTTGCAGCTCGATGGCATTGCTGTAGTTGTGGCCTTCAAACTCTCCAGCTGCATCGATAACTGCGCCATTTTCCGTAGTCCGGTATTTGCCAATGGCATCGTAATTCTCCAACGCCAGGCCAATCGGATCGGTAATCGCGTGGCACCCCGCGCAAGTCGGCACTTCGGCATGAACTTTTAAGCGGTCCCGAGCGGTTTTGAACTCCTGGTTATTGGTATCCTGTACCAGTTTGAAATCCACAGCCGGGGGCGGCGGCGGTACATGCTGGCACAGATAGAGTTCACGGATGCTCTTGCCGCGTATCGTTGGCGAGGTACGCCCCTCATGGGTGGGATCCAGCATTAAAAATGCAGCCAGCGAGAAGAGGCCTGCGCGCTGGTCGTCGTCGGCGAAGGTGTAGGTATCCCAGTCCGTCACGGCTTGCTCAGAGGCCGGGATGCCATACAGCGCGCTCAAGCGGCGATTGACGAAGGTGGTTTTGCTGGTAAACAACTCGCGGTAGCTCCCGTCACGGGTAACCATAAGATCCAGAATGGTTCGTAGACTCTGCTCTTTGGCATCTTCGGCCAGCCCGGAGGAATACATCGGGAAGATGGCCTGCTCTTTGGTCAAACCGTTAAATTGTTCATAGCCAAACATGTCGGAGAAAAAGGCGCGCACGCCCTGCACATACTTGTCCGACGTCATCATCCGGCTGACCTGGGCCTGCAGCAGGTCGCCATCACGCAGATCCCCGCGTTCCGCAGCGGCGAGAAGCTCTTCATCCGGAGGCGCATCCCACAGCAGAAAACTCAATCGTGTGGCCAGTGAATAATCGTCGATAAAAGCGACTCCCTCGACCACCGAGTCCGAATCGATCTCCTCAACACGAAACAGAAAATTGGGTGACACCAGCAACCGGGAGATGCCCGCCTCAATACCTTTGGTGAAACTGCCACTCAGTACGGTGGAATCCTGCACTACGGCCAACAACGAATCCAGCTCGCCACTGCTCAGCGGGCGTCGGTAGAGCAATTTACCGTATTTCTCGAAAAAAGCCGCGGCACATGCCTGGCTGAAATCACTGTCCACAGGCTCGTCGCAAGTTAAAAAGGAGGTTCGGCGGTCTTCATCCATCACCTGCGCAGCAATTTCCCTGGCCCGGAGCTCCGCCTGCTCAAAACCAGAGCGGGAGACGACCACTCGGCTGTTGCCGACCGCAAGCAGGCCCTCTTCCCGACGCGGAGGATCAAAGCGGCCGGGCACATCAATAGAGTGACCGAAGATCTCCCGCACTGAGCGGGTAATCTGCGCCTCACTCAGGCGGCGGAAGGTGATGGTACCGCCTGTAGTCTCCGGCTCGCGCTCGCCACCCAGAATCAGTATCGCCAGAGCAAAAACCGCCCCGACCGCCAGCACACCACATACAGGAACCAGTACACGCTGCCAATTGTTCATCGCCACTCTCACCACCAGCTGTTCTTATTGATTATCGCTGTTCTAAAAACAGAGCCATTCGCTCTGCTCCGAACTTCTTAAATATGGCTGCCCGTTTCTGCTACGCCATCAATTAAGTAGTTGCATTTTTTTCACACCACCATATCCTAACCTTACACACAGTAAAGTCAACAACCTTTGTGTACTCCAAATATACTTTATGTAACATGAACCTAAATCAAACAAGGTCAAGCTACAAGTCGCAGCCGTGACAGGCTGCTTGAAGGAAGGCGCAGGACAAATTTCTCAGCACAGAAACCGGAGACGATATGGATCGAATAAAGATAACAAGACGTTGTTTTATGGCACAAACGATAACCACTGCGGCAGGCTTCGTGCTGATTGCCACTGGGTGCACTGACAAAGCCACGACCCAGGGATGCTATGACCCCGAGCAACTGAGCAACGCACAAATGAATCTGCGCGCGTCCCTGAACTACACCGACCTCTCAACGAGCACCAGCGCTTGTCGCGGCTGCAGCTACTTTACTCAGGGGTCACAGACCGCGGATTGCGGCAACTGCGCCATCTTCAATGGGTCCGTGAGCGCCAAAGGCCACTGCTCGTCCTGGAGCCCCAAAGCGTGAAACAGATCATCCGCCAATCGCTCCAGCGTGTTTCCATGAGCGCACTTTTGTGTGTGGCCACCGGCCCCGTCCTCGCCGACTCATCTGCAGATCAAATAGCCGCAGGACAATACATTGCCATCGCGGCCAACTGCGCAAGCTGTCACACGGCTGATGCGCGCGCGCCTTTCGCTGGCGGGGTTGCCTTTGAGACAGCCTTTGGGACCATTTACTCACCGAACATTACACCTGACCCGAAAACCGGTATAGGTTCATGGTCCGCCACACAATTCCGGGACGCGCTAAAACAGGGGCTGCGGGCAGACGGTGAGCACTTGTACCCGGTGTTTCCCTACACTTCCTACAGCCAAATGTCGGATACGGACATTGATGCGCTGTATGCGTACCTGATGAGTATTCAACCCGTTAGCGCAACCAATTCAGAAAACCATTTGGCCTTTCCCTTTAACCAGCGTTGGTTGATGGCGCTGTGGAAACTGATGTTTTTCAAAACCGACCCACTCGCCGCCCCTGAAGATCAATCGGAGGCCTGGCAACGCGGACGCTACCTAGTGACCGCTCTGGGGCACTGTGGCGAATGTCATTCACCGCGCAATGCGCTCGGTGCAACCTTGGCAGACCATGCACTGACGGGCGGCTCCTACCTGGATCAAATTCCCGGCGGACAAACCCGCCCGTGGTTTGCCGTCAACCTGACCTCTGCGGACGACGGGCTTGGGCAATGGTCCAACGAAGAGTTGCAGCAATACCTGCAGTACGGATTAAACCGTTACGCCACCTCCTTCGGCCCGATGAACAAGGTCATCATGAACAGCACCAGCCAACTCTCGGAGCCCGATCTCACCGCCATGGTCACCTACCTGAAAAGTCTTCCAGCCAAGCCAGCAGACAAGCAGCCGCCGGCCACGAATCAGGTCAGTCTGGCACGAGGCCGCAGTCTGTATGCCGTTCACTGTGCGACCTGCCACCTTCCGACCGGCAAGGGCGATCCGGATACCGGCCCCGCGCTGATTGACAACCCAGTAGTACTGGGTGCCGATCCGTCGTCCCTGATCAATGTGATTCTGTACGGAGCAGAAATCCCATCCACTGCCCTGCCGATACAGCGCACTCCGATGGATCCCTATGAGCACAAACTGGATGACGAACAGGTAGCCGATATCGCCACATATATTCGTAATACATGGGGAAACACCGGCAAACAAGTATCGGTAGATGACGTCCTGAAGCAGCGTTGAGACTAGCATACTACTACGCCCTTAATGCCAGCCCTATTAACTCATCAGCAACCTAAGCACAAATCCAACACACCCCATGCTGATTGCCGAAAGTGACGGACTTATTTTTTGTACTACCGCGCTGAAAGATTCATGAAGCGAGATGAGGAAGAAAAACAGGAGCAGAAGAATGGGCGCTGGTGTCAAACCACACCAGCCCATCCTCCACCCCACAAGATTAGATGGTCTCCCCAGCATCCACCATTAATACGCTCCCTGTCATAAACAAAGACAGATCCGAGGCAGCAAAAAGAGCCACCCGAGCAATATCGTCAGGCACGCCGACCCTTCCCAGCTTGCTGGTAAGCATAGATGGAATATCGACGGCAGCCTGGTCTGAACCAGGCAGGTTTTGCTGGATCATTGCAAGATTGCCTTCAGTGACGACAAACGTTGGCGCAATCGCCAAGACCCGAATATTGTGGGGCGCAAGCTCCAGCGCAGTTTGCCGGGTTAATCCAACCACAGCATGTTTTGACCCCACATAAGCAGTCAGTCCAGGGGCGATCCCACGCACGCCAGCCAATGACGCGATATTGACAATAACTCCTCCACGGCCAGCCTCAACCATGGCTCGCGTGGCCTCGCGAGAGCCAATGAAAGTACCTCGCGCATTGATATCGTTGACACTATCCCATTGCTCATCACTCATTTCCAGAAGGGGCACACTGGGAAAAACACCGGCATTATTGACCCAGATATCAATGCCACCAAAGCTTTCTTTGGCCACGCTAACCGCCGTGATAATGGAGGATCTATCTGCGACATCCATACGAATACCGAGTACCTTCCCAGGCTGGCCAGCGTCAAGGTCGGCCGCCGCCTCTACAGCACGGGCCTCCTCTATATCACCAATCAATACATTGGCACCAGCTTCCGCCAAGCGCTGAGCAATACGCTTGCCGAGCCCCTGACCACCACCTGTCACTACCGCATTGCGACCTTTCAGGGAAACCAGATCCGCAATAGCGTGATTTGAAACGTCTGGAATTGCCATCATTTTATCTCCGCTTAGAACTATTTAGGGAAAGGATCACTGTAATGGTCGATTTCCTTCAACTACAGAAAGCAACACTACACTTCTATGGATCTACAGAAATCTGCCTTACTGGGTTATTAATTCACTAGCGACTGCTTGAAAAAAAACTTACGCGGATAAACTTATTACAGCCTTTCCCGTCGCCACAACAACACCACTCTGATTGGCCAGGGAAAATTTAACATTAACCTCTGAACCTCCATCAGTTCTTGTAACTTTATCCGTGACGGATCCGGTCATCACCGTAATGTCACCCGCAAACGCCGGCCCTCGGTACTGGGTATTGCAGTAGCTCACATAACCATGCTCACCAGCCCAACCCGCCAGATAATCCAGCGCCCAGGCCCCCATGGATGCACCGTACCCGTAGGCTTTAGGCATCCCGATCTGACGGGCGTAACGAGGAAACAAGTGCCCCCTGGAAGGGCCAATATAGGCGCCATCCGTCTGTTCGGGATTCACCTTTTCCCACTCACCATCCATTTCCTTACCATTCATGTCGCCGACCCAACCAAGCTCTACCGGCTTACGCCTGGTCATCGCCCCCCAAAGCGTCATCGTATATGCACGCCACTCTGTCGTCAGGCTAGGAATGGTATGAGGACCTATTACCCGCGTAGGCAACTGTTCGCCGACGCTCACTGAACTGAATGATCGATTGGCGTGCCCAAGATCATGCAGCGCGCTGATGAACTCAAATTTTTTGTCTTCCAGATCAACTAACTCCGCATCGCTCCATACATACTCATCCTGATTCTCACTGGACTGCATTTCGACGGCATAAGCGGGGTTATATCGAATTCCGGTAGAACGCTGGGTTGCGATCCGGTCACCTTCACGGCTGAAGTAGTGGCTGTCGCCCCGTTGAAAACAGGTCGGTCCGGCAAAAGAGGTTTCTTTAACAACATAATCGTATGGGATACGCTCGTTATAAATGCGATCCCCCTCATGGATTCTGGGGCCGTAAAACCACCACTCGTCCCCGCCAAACAGAAGATGTGAATTGGGAATCAAACCAATACACGCAGGTGTTGCGCCGTGCCCATCATCCTGGGTGATGGCAAACGATTGCGGGGCAACGAGGCGGCCTCCAAAACGACTTTCCTGGGCAAAACCCCGATCATAATGCAGCCGATTCGGGTAGTGCATGGCCTGCACCCAGCGGCGAATATCGTTTGCGGCGACCGGCTCCAGTGGGAGTGAGTCTTCCAGTCGTTTACCCATGTAGCGATCAAGATCGGATGTATCAAGAGTTCTTTTCATTATAGTTATCCTGATGTAGACGAAATTTAACCTGTAGGAGGCTGTCTATACTTAATGCCTACCAACCCGGACTATGCCCTGCCTGACTAACTCCGGGTTCCAGACTTTCTACAGCAATGAATCCATCAGGCTTTAAATTCGACTTGCAGGGTGTCCAGACCACGAATAATAAAAGACGGTTCAAACTTATACTTTCGACTTCCTACCTTGCCATGTACGGCCTCGTTGAAACCAATCTCCGAGGTATGGTCAAAAAACGCATTGATAATCTCAATCACCTCAGCCCGGGCTAACGGTGCGCCTGCGCAGGTATGCACACCACGTCCAAAAGCGAGATGCTCGCGGATTCTAGGGCGCTTCAGCTTAAACTCGTTGGCGTCCTCGCCCCATTTCACGGGGTCCCGGTTAATGGCCGCAATTGCCAATCCGACGCGTGTCCCGGCAGGGATATCCATATCGCCAATTTTGGTGTCCCGCACAGCCAATCGCGCTGTAATTTTAGAGGACCCTTCGAGGCGCAAAACCTCTTCAATCATCCATGGAATCAGATCCCGATCGTCACGTAATTGTTGTTGTAATCCAGGAATGTCAACAATGTAACGCATGGCATTTCCCAACAGTTTTGCACTGGTATCCTGACCCGCGGCAAACAGGAATGCTGACAAACCAACCAGCTCGGAAAGATCAGGCTTTGTTCCGTCTGGATAGCTGGATTGGGTCAACTCAGTCAGCATGTCACCCGTCGGATTTTTCATCCTGTCCTGAAGATATTCAGCCATAAACTGTGCAATGAAGTTCATAGATGTCATATCGGTTGGCGAATCAGCGTGCTCGATACTCCCCACCGTTTGACCAGCTGCAATCACCTCTTCGAATTTAACCCGGTCTTCGGGCGGAACCCCAAGCAGGCTGGCGATAATCATCGTTACATACGGGGCCGCCACTTCACTGACCAGCTCGCAACTGCCTCTTGCCACAACTCGCTGCACCAGCTCTTGCGCGTAGTCGTGCATAAAAACGTTATTTGCCTTTAATCGGGTGGGGGTAAATACTCGACTGATCAGAGAACGAACCTTGGTGTGATGCTTGCCGTCGTAACAAACCACCATATCGTGCCCAACAAACTTATCCCGTGCTTCATCCAGCTGTTCGCTAATATCACTGCCTTTCGGCTCAAAAGGCAGGGGAAAGGCTGCACTGGCCAGTGAGTTGACGGATGAGAAATCTATGGGGTTTTTCCACACCTCAAGCGCTTCTTCAAATCCGGTTATCAGCAAACAATCGTACTTTTCCAGCCGGCAAATTGGCCCTTGTGACCGCAAGGCATTGAAGTATTCGTAGGGGTCTACGAGGATTTCTGGATCTGTAAAGTAATCACGCTCTGATAATTCTTGTGCTGTCATGGCTGACTCTCCTGATAATGGGTTAGGCCTTATTTCGTGAGGAACAACTATGATTACTCTTCAGGTGCAATAGTGACCCTTAAACCATCATAAGCCTCAGTCAGCCTGATTTGGCAACATAAACGCGAATTTTCCTGTCTGCTTAGTACACCACCCAGCAAAACATCTTCATCTTCATCCATGCCACTCATGACGCTTTCGGGAGCCGCGTCTATGTAGACATGGCAGGTTGCGCAGGCACACACCCCACCGCATAAGGCAAGCATGTCAGGCATCCCTGAATTTGAAATCGCTTGCATTAAAGTCTCACCAGGTTCAATCGTGATGATTTCTTCCTGCCCACTTCGATCTACCACAAAAACGCTCGACATATTATTTAATCCCGGATTAATAGAACGGTTATTCAGCAACATTTTTACCCACTGTCAATGTACGGCAATGGGTGTACAATGCCACTATTGATACACACAGTATCATATGGATAAATTTAATATTGTCAAACTCCTAAGGATATATTTTTTTTATCCTTAAATATCAGTTAGTTATGATTATGGCGAAATACTTATAGTTACTATGAATATCATTTAATGAAATCCCCAAGAAACGGCAATTCGCCCTCCACGAGGACACGAGAAACACGAAAGTCCCTGCGCAACAGCTTACTGACACTGCTTGAAGAAAAGACGTTTGAGCAAATCATCGTGCGAGAAATCACGACCAGAGCTAGCGTGGGTTACGCAACTTTCTTTCGGCACTATAAGGATAAAGACGCCCTACTGAATGACCTAGCTGCACAAGAAATTCACAAACTACTGACCATGACGCTTCCCATTTTATACAGCGTAGATTCAATGGCCTCAGCGCAAGCTCTGTGCTCATTTGTATGGGAGCACCGAAAATTGTGGAAAACTCTTTTAACCGGTGGAGCATCTTCGATAGTAAAAGAGGAATACCTAAGTCAAGCTCTGGGATTGGCCAAAGAACAGGCCCATCCTGACGCCTAGCTACCTGAAGCTTTAGCCATTTCTTTTACCGTCGCAGCAGCGATAGAGACATTAGTTTGGTGGCTAAAGCAGGAAAACCCTGCTGCTTCCCAGCAGGTCGCCGTATACCTCAATCACTTAGCGATCAATCCGGTACTAAACCCGCCTATGGCCTAACGAACTCAGGAAAATAGCACAGCGGATTAACGCTTAGCATTGTGGACATCGCCTTGAAAAAAGATATTGCGGCCGCTTACTGGATGCAAACATTAAGAGCAAATTGACGGTAAGTTTGATCTACATTCCGCCTCAACACACCCATGTGACACCCGCCCAATGCCTGTCGTTAAGCGACCAACATGACGAATCGCTGCCACATCAATCGAAGAGAGCTGTTACGCCACGCACTGCGTCTTTTGGTTCCAAGGCAGCTGCCAGTTTCTCAACCCTTACATAGCCCTACCGATGCGAGCGGATTGCAAAGCAATGATTGAATCTGTAAGCAGGAATATGATCATGCAAAAAGAGGGATCTGCGCATCCGTGTTTAGAAAACACGATATGAGAACAACTCGCCTGAGTCGCGATCCTATGACTCCAATGCTGAATGGGTGAAACCAAGCACACAAGACTCTAAATCCATTCTACACTGATAGAGCGGCGATGACATCTTGACGCTGCCCGAATCCATCACTGACGAATACGGCCATGTCAGCAAGTGCGGCTACTATGTAGCCAGGCTGTGAGGCCGTGAATGATAGGCGTATCCAAGGATATGCCTATCGTTGTTGAAATAAAAATAGGCGTTTCTGCCTAATTGAAATTTAGCTGAATAGCTTCCAGCTTCGCACTTGTGCCATTGGTGGCAATTCCGGTGGCTCCACCAATCGCATAGGCACACCCACCATAAGCCACAGCTCCCAGGCCGTGGCGGGGTGTCAACATCGGCTGCTCCGTAAACCAGCGGTCTTTACTGGGCTCATAGCGCCACGCCTCAGCGTAGACCCGCACTCCGTCGGCCCCAAAGTGCTCGCCACCGAACACCATCAACTGATTATCGATGACCGTAGCAGCCAATCCACCCTGTGCTTGCGGCATAGGTGTGGCCGTGCGCCAGCGCTCCTCCTTCACGTCATAGACTTCAAGAGTATCGAGATTCACACCAGTATCTGACCGTCCACCAGCCACATATAGGTCGCCGTTTAAGACACCACCAGCCGCACTGTTCCTTGCTGTAGGCGCTGGCGCAGCCTGAAACCAGTGCCCGGCACTCGTATCCAGTATCAGGTGCCGGTCACTGCTGCGATGATCAAACCAACCGGTATTTCGCTCAGCTTTCGGGGTGCGCCCTCCGATCACGTGAATTGTATCGTCCACTAGCAGACTGACCGACTCTCCGTGAACCTCAGGTGCCTCGGTCAATAGCGACCAGCTGTCACTGGCGATCTCATACCGCCAGCTCTGCCCGGTCATGATCCAAGCCATTGTTGCCCTCCTGACGAAATCCACCCAGAGCATAGATAGCATCGTTTACCGTCACCAGCTGCAGGTGATGGCGCGCCTCTGGTAATGGTGCCAACTCTGTCCATCGGTCATCAGCAATACTGTATCGGACATGCCTCTCTGTAGCTGCGGTTTTGCCATTGATGCTTGCCAGACCTCCCGCCACATAAATACAGCCCTTATGCAGGGCGGGATAGATTTCCTGCACCGGATACGGCAGGTCAGACAACACTTGCCAGCCTGGCTCCACAAGCACTGCACCATAGCCGTGCCTCGTCAATGACATAGACACAATCGTTAGCGAGGTTGATTTCAAAAAGTTACGACGCTTCATCAGCCCGTATCTCCACTGAAGCTAAATAGTCAGCCAAGGGAAGCTTTAGCCAACACTATGACTGACGGCAATGACCAGGCGACACGAGCAAGTAACCGCTCATCCCCTGGGAACTCCCAGTGAATCCGGATTGCAACTAGCAGGCTGTTGAAACGCCACGGTCTGCTAGATGTACATCCCGCCGTTCACCCCGATCACTTGTCCAGTGATGTAACTGGCTTCGTCCGAAGCGAGGAAGACACAGGTTCCTGCGATGTCTTCAGGTTGTCCGGCGCGGGGAATGGGGATCATCGGTATGATGGCTTCGAGTGGAAATTGGCCCGCGTCCATCGCGCGGTGCATCTGCGGAGTTTCGCAGACTGACGGGGCGACTGTGTTGACAGTAATTCCCTTGGCCGCCAGCTCGCGCGCTAATCCTTTGGTCAGGCTGATGACGCCACCCTTAGACGCCGAGTAGTGCGCCATGTGCATTCCGCCTGATTGCCCTGCGTGTGAAGAGATCGTTACGATCCGGCCCCAGCTCGCCTCCAGCATATCTGGCGTTGCAGCCTGAATGGTGTGGAACACACCGGTAAGGTTAATATCCATTACCTGCTGCCACTGTGCATGAGTCATATCGGTAAACGGAACCATCGGTGCGATCCCGGCATTGGGAACGACAATCGTGATCGGACCCAGCTCCTTGCGGATTGCAGCATATGCGTCATCGATCTCTTCCCTATTACTGACATCGACCTTCTGTGCGAACACGCGCGCGCCCTCCGCGCTTAACTTATCTGTCTCTTGCCGAAGCAATTCATCCTGAACGTCGAGAAGCGCCGTCGGGTGGCCCTTCCGTGCGAAGCTCTGCGCGATGCCAAGGCCGATCCCGCCGGCGGCTCCAGTTACTACTACAACGCGATCTTTACTCATTTCAACCTCCATTTTTAAGGAACATACTGGTTAGCAGACTGTGGGTTTTCAACGACTTATTAGAAGTTGTACTTCAGGTTGACGCCCATCTCCTGAGGTGCGTTGAGCGTAACCTGACGATAGTCTGAGACCGCTGCCGGGACGCCAGTGAAATTTTGGCTTCCAGGCGTGCGATCGCGGGAAGTGACAACCTCCTTATCCAGTACATTCTTCACAAACAGCATCACCTCCCAACGCCCATTGCCATCCTTGAGGCCTGCGTACACATTCAGGATATCGTAGGCGCCGACGTCGTCGAGCGGATTGGACGGGTCATTTTCGGATTCGTCGTAGAAGGTCCAGAGCCCGCGCACATAGCCATCCATTCCAACCACGGGGAAAAGATACTCAGAACTCAGCGTCGCCGTCCACAAGGGCGCATAATCAGTTCGCTCCGACGTTTTGCACGTTGTCAGATTGTCGCTGCCCGCCGCCGCCTGAACATCACTGAGTGTAGGAACTGTACCGCTAGTGTCAGGAATGCCGTCCTGCGGCAGGTAATCGTTACAGGCCGCATAGGCATCTTGCACCTCGCCCTTCGAGTAACTCAACATAATGCCCGTACTCAGACTATCGGTGGGGAGCCAGATGGTCTCCAATTCGAAGCCATTAACTTCGACCGGAACCGGAGAGACGAAATTAAACCGCCCCACTTTCGGATTGCCAGATGCATCAAACTCCTGAAAGTACACCCCTGCTGAATTTCGCAACGGATAGTCGTCGAAGGTCTGGTGGTAGGCTGCGATGTTCAGCCTTAACTTTTCATTCAGCAAGGTCGATTTAAAACCAACCTCAAAGGACTCCGATGTCTCGGGCGGTAGTAGCAGGAAACTTTTTTCCAGATCTGACTGCATCGTACTGAGGTTTCCAATAGCATTGGCACCATAGCGCCAGGACGTTCCCCACGAGGTGTATACCATCAGCGATTCGCTGAAATTGTGTTTGAAACTCGCGGTGTAAACGGTTTCATCTTCACTGCGTTTACCATCAGTCAGGATTGTCCCAAGATTGGTAATCGCCAAATAATCGGTTGACTCCCAATCAATCTGGCGAGCACCCACCGAGACCTCGGTATCCTCCGTAAAATGATAGGTCAGGTTTACAAAAACCGATTCCTCGTCACTCGGTGAGGGCTTACCATTATTCTGGTTACTGATGTTGGTCAGAAATGTTCCTTCAAACAATCCGGGTAGATAGATAAGCTGCGGGGCTGAATAAGACACATTGGTGTCTGAGTGGCTTTTCAAATACCCAATCACATAATCCAAACGATCAAACAAAGGCTCAATGGATTGCAGTCTTATCTCATGATTGTATCCGTCGGCATCGGTATAAAGGTCTTGATCAACCCGCTGAAAGGCGTCTGGGTAGGATTCATCTACCGCATTGGTCACGTCTATCGGTGTCGTTCTTTCCACCAAATCAGAGTTGTAGGACCCCACGTAATTGAGCTGCGCGTAATCATTGATGTCCCACCTGGCATTAAAGACCGTCATACGCAGGTCTTGTTCTGCAATCTCCGGCGTGTCCTGAATCGAGCGGCGATCACTTGCCTTTATATCAATCGCTGAAACCGGCAGTGACGAATTCTTTAAGTAGGCCGACTCTACCGGGAAAAAAATCTCCCGACCAGGCTGAACTTGCTGGTACATAAGGTCGAATGACAGTGATTCTGTCGGTGTAAATGACAATGAAATCCGGTAACCATCTCCGCGATACTCAGAATCACCATGGCCGAACACACTGGAAACATCGTTAATGTTATTTTCTTCCCAGAAGCCAGCGAAGCGTATAGCCAGTCTGTCTTCGATCAAAGGAATATTTATGGCGGACTGCACATTCTTGCCACTGTTATTGGTGGCCGTGATATCAACATACCCGGAGAAAGCGTCAGATATAGGCGTCACAGTGGTCACGCTAATTGATCCTGAGGGCGATGCTTTGCCCCGCAAAGTACCCTGAGGTCCCCTTAGCACTTCAACACGCTCGATATCGAAGACGTTTTGCATAACGGTTAACTGACCCGCATGCGCTTCATTCATGTAGAACTCCACTGACAGAGGGACATTCGCGAATGAGTCAAATCGGATTCCCCGCATTGAAGCAGCGGGTGAAATGGTATCCTCTTCCATAGTCAGACCTGGCACTACGCTTTGCAGATCCTCCAACTTGCGAATGTTCAAATCCGCAATCTTCTGTCCAGTTACACCGTTAACGGTCAGCGGCACATCCTGAACGCTTTCATCCTTGCGCCGCGCCGAGACAATAATCTCCTCCATCGTCAGTGTTGGTGCCGCCACCGCATAAGTCGGTAGCCCCATATTGACTGCAATAACTGCCATTAAAAGAAGGTGTTGTTTTTGTCTTGCGTATTTATTTTTATTATGCATTTGTATCTCCTTTTTTAGCTCATCAGAGTTATGTATGAAATATCTACCTTCGACCTATAAACCCAACTCCCGAACACTGTAATCGTTTACAAAACATAGCGCACATGTCGCGAACCACACACCAAATTACTTAGTGTCCGGACTCCTTCTTGCGGCATGATTCCAAATTAGACCCGGCTGTCCACTCCAGCGCGTTTTTCAACAACCCCAAATTATTAACAGACTGGTAAGAACTGGGTAAATGGCCTATGCCGGTGTAGAAAGCCCTGCCCTGCCCCACACAACGGGACCAGGCTATTGGATGATCAGGCCCCATTTTAATGTCGATCCCCCCCATCACCGGCTTGTAACTCGACTCATCAATCGTAGCGACTACCTTCGCGCCCGATTTTCTCGGATTCTCGGAGAACGAATACCACTCTTCATTCAGCTTCCAGACCAGGGGCAACCCCTGCGCAATGCCCGTATCAGAGGGCTCCAATTTAATTACGGCATCCTGGTAGTGCGGATTCATGGTGTGGCCAATAAACTGAGCCCCAATCAGATCCTGGACGTACCAATCCCACAGGTAAATAAAATCCCCCCCGGATCCGTGGATCCCAAAATAACCACCGCCATTCTGCACGTAATTCTGAAATGCTTTTCGCTGCGACAACGTCAACACATCGCCACTGACATTGTTCCACACCACAACGTCAAACCTTTTCAGAGTGTCCGGACTGAAAGCACCGCCTCTGTCCGTCACCATCACATTCCAGCCAAGCTCGCCGGCAAGGGATTGTATGGCGGCGGTTGCCGCAGAGGTGGCCTCATTATGATCAAAGCCGTTGACCTTGATAAAAACCAGAATGGATTTTTCACCATCACCCAAGGTGACCTCCGGGCGATCATTGTCGTACCTGGCGCACCGGTTGTGCCGCGCCTCATCAGTGAGCTCGATCCCCGCCAACTGATCATTCAGTGACTGTAATTTTTCCTGACTTAACGGATATCGGACAAGGCCGGATACGCTGTTAAGCGTCGCTATCGCACTCAGCGAAGGCGCTTCGGTTTGCTTGAACATCGGCGGAACCCGCTTGGCCAGATCAGGAACTTCCTGCTCGATAATGGCAACAACTTGAGCATTAGCAAATAAATCCATCATCGGGGTATCCGCCGAATAACGTTCATTCCTTAAAGGACAGTCGACAATCTCCTGAGCAGGTTGTTGCACCACAGCACAAGACGTCAATATCAGCACGCCAAGCGCGCAAACCGTAAGTGGTAGTTTTAATTTTATGGATAACACGTTTCACCGGCTCCTCTGATTAAGTCAACAACGCCAGTTCTGTTGGCTTTGTCTCAGTTATTACTATTGACCGTCATTACCCGGACCGGACCCAACAAACCAGAAGGCCTCAAGGGAGCACTGGGTAAATAAGTTTTAAACGTTGTATAGCCAATCTGACTTTCATTATCCGGCTGTCTGTCGCCAACCAGCCTGTTCACCCAGAGATTAGCCACTTTCACGGTTAGCGTGTTATTGCCATCCTGGACCACTCCTGAAATATCAACTCGGTAAGGCGGCTTCCAGGCGGTTCCCGCATAACGGTCATTAACGTAGACCTCAGCCAGATCACCCACTTCGCCCAGATCCAGCATCACCTTTTGGTCGGAGTCTGTTGCTTCGAAATTGAATGAGTTGGTGTAGGTGGAGACTCCGGAAAAGTACCGCACGCCCGGATCTGTGCTATTTGACAACGACTCCAGACGGCCAAGAACAACTGACACTGGCGCTCCTCGGTCCTCCTCAAAGTCCACGGTCCACGGAGCTTCCACCTCAGTATGCATACTGATAACAGGCGCCCCCAGAACAACCTCGGGCTGATTGGCCTCATTTCGGAAGACCACAAAGAATGACTCCCAGTCGTTCATTGACAGGGGAACAACAGTGGTTCCGCCCTCTATGCGATAAGACATTGGCTCTATCTCACCGGTATCAGCTCGCCATTTTTCCGGCACCCGACCGTTTACGCGAAAACGGGCTTCAGCATTCTGGGAAACACCACGATTGGCGAGATAATAAATGTCAACATCCGGCATTTTTCGATGGACGAATTCAACAGCATTTGCCTCACCAGCGGCGCCTTTTGTAGACTTCAGGTCGCCAGTGCTGACAGTTACGCTCACGTCCGGCACTATCCCCAGATCAAGCAAGGCCTGCTCCAGCTGTGAGCTGCGGACAACCTGGCCCCTGCCAGGACTTGTCTCACCCTCGCCTGCCCAGATCGATGCCACCAGAGCCGAGAACTGTTCCGCGTCGTCCGCCAGACTGGGGGACTGCTCCGGCGGCTCCCCAATCAACGTTGCTCCTTCGCGAACGAGTTGCGCCAGCCGTGACAACACCGGAAGAGTCATGAAGTCCCGGCTCGATCCGCCAAGGTAGATAGCTCTGTATACAGCCCCTGCCTTGGTTTTGATCGTACCGTTCTCCACATACAGCTCATTCAAAATGGTGTGCGCCGATATGAAGTCATACCCATATTGACGGGGCACATCTTGTGGATAGCCCCGGGTGGCTGCGAGTACCCCTAACGGTGGCTCTTCCCCGTAAAAGTAGGCAACGTCCGCCACAAACTGGCCCTGCTGCAACATGTAGCTGTTTCTGGCGATATAGTCGATCCAGGGTTTGGCCATTTCCGCCCAGGTCTCGTGGCGAGTGAAGTATTGACCGAAGACATGCAGAGACAGTCCCGGAGCGTTGTCGTCCAGTGGCTGGTGAGGTGACGTGTGGATTATGGGTCGATTAACACCATGCAGAAATTCTGCATCTATCATAGGCTGGAGATCTGCAGGTGCATGTGCCCAGGGCGACAGGATCGAGGTTAAAGATTCAGTGGCCACATAATCACGGCCATACTGATGTGCCACAGACGCAGCCCCACGCATATCTGCTATGTAGTTCTGTCCCGGGTTTCCGCCCTTGGGATAAGTCCACATCGCGGCCATCGGTACATCGGCGAAACGCCGCATGTCCAGATCATCGCCCAGCGTGGACACCGTTCGATTGGCTTCCAATGACTCACCGTAAACCGTTAAGCCTTGCTTCTGTGCGACCTTAGCTACGGTACCGTAATGTTGTGTCGCAACAAGCTCCGCCAGAGTTCTGCGGTAATCATAGAGAAACGCATCGCTGTCGCGCCGGCTTCCCATCACTTCGCCAGTCAGTGCAGGCAACCAGGGGGTGGGGTCATACCCTCTCAGCGCTTTAAACTTGCCGACAATGTCTGGAGTCCAGTTGGAAGGACCCGCTTCGGTACTGTCCGTAAGCAGTGCATTCAGACCCCGATGCCCCATCAGATCATCGCCAACAACCTCGCGCAGATTACCGAGGTAGGTGTTCAGGTAGCGCTCCACAGCGGCCGCATCGTACTTATCCACTTCCAGTCCGGTGGCTTCCGCTGTCGCTGGCGAGTTGGTCTTTCCAGTTAGCGCATACCCCAATCGCAACACTCTCCAGCTTCCCGCCGGCGCAGACCAGGTCAGCACGCCCTCTGAATCCATCTTGTCCGTGAGATCCAGCACCCCATCAACGGCGATGCCGATCTGTTCAGCGTCACTCGATGTGGTCAGCTGATGGTAATCATCGACCAGACGAAAGCCGGCTTTGGTTTCAAAACTGTCGATTCTGGGACTGCCATACAATCTGAAATCGGCCAGTTCCGGCGCCCCTGCAGAACCGGATCCCAGCCCGCCCAAGCCCGATGGATCAATACCCGGTGCGGGCCGGAAGGCAAAGGCACCGCTGGGCTTCTCGCGGGTAAACACTAGCCTGAAGCGGCTGGCCACTACTGGCTTGAAACTGACCGTAGAGGGCGTCTTCCCTAGGGACACGCGGGCGATTTCCATCCACTCGCCACCGTCAGAAAGCGCTTCCAGTGTCGGCTGTAACTTGCCGCTCAGAAAATCGTCGGGCAAATGGTTTACGTATACAACAACAGCCTCTACCGACTGCGCCTGGGAATACTCAATGTCAATGCTGCCAGGCGTTTTACGAGTACCCTTGGGAAGGGACACCCCGGTTGCCAGATCGTCATCCAACAAGGATACAGCATCGATGGCAACGCCATTCGCCAGCACGGTAACCGGCTTCTGCACAACCACCGGGGTTTCCGGTAAGCGATAGGCCAGTACCAGGCTGTCTCGATAGAAGGCTTCAGGAATAGCACCGGGGTTGTGGCCGTGTTTATACTCTGCCGGGATTGACTGGTACGGCCCCGCCATCCCCGACGGGGCTGCCAACGGAACCCGCAGATCCTGGCCACCCGCCAGAGTGGTTTCACTCCACACCAGTTTCTTCATGGCATCTTCCGGAGTGACCCAGGGGCCGCCCGTCAGGCTCCAGCCGGCCGACGAAGCAACCGCGAACTCCAACTTGAGGTCTTTAGCGGTTGCCACAGCCTTCGCAAATGCCTTTTTCCATTCGGGCGTCATGTAGCTGATGCGCTGGTCTACAACAATCGGGGTCTCCATGGCCGCGTCAAAGTTCTGCACCCCGCCAATTCCGATTCGGTGCATCCACTCCAAATCTTTAACGATACCGGCTTCCGATATATTGCCGTTCATCCAGTGCCACCACACTCTGGGACGAGCCTCGGTGGGGGGTGAGGCAAATTCAGCCTCCAGGGTCTGATGTAAATTTTTTCCCTGCTGGGCGACGCTGTCATCGCAGCCTGACAACGAGATAACGGAAATCATTACCACAACTATAACCGGTGAAATACGGCAGAGTTTCAACATGGCCAACAGTGGGAACACTACAATCATTCTTATTTTCTCATTTCTTCTAACGAGCTTTCGGTTTCGTAAAGAGACCGTGTTCCGGGGACTTTACAAGCCGCCACCTTCACGCACAGAAGCTTAGCCCAAGGGGAAATCAATTACACAAAATGATCCACAATGTGTCATTAAGAGTTTCACATCAGCCAATGCAGGTCAACCATTTCCGTAACTAAATTTCGCAATAATAGCTAATATTTTCTAATTATTACCAAAATCACCTAAATCTACCCTTGCATGCAACAAACCACTATAGATCATCTCAATATCAATAATAGACAGGTAGGTTCGCAATAAAAAAAGCCCAATTACCATCGGTAATTGGGCCAAGCACCGTGTTGAGTATCAACGACGAGGGAAAGTTAGAGCCCGAAGTTGTAGCGGACGTTGAGGCCGATTTCTCGAGGGCTGTTCAGCTGAGTCTGATAGTAACCAGAGTCGCCGAGATAGTTGGCCAGTGTTCCTCCAGAACCGAATTGAAGATCTTCGAACGCAGTAACCACCTCTTCATCCAGAGCGTTCTTGGCAAAGAGCTGTACATCCCAACGACCTTCTGAATCGCGCAGACCCACATACAGATTTAGCAACCCATAGCTATCTATCGTTGTGCGCAGATGTTTATTGTCGTTTTCAGGATAGTATGAATATATTCCGCTCAGGTAACCCTCCATAGAATCACCTACAGGCACAAAGTACTCTGAACGCAAGGTGGCGCTCCAGTCAGGAATGCTGCTTGCTGATGCTCCTGTATCACACAGCGCGACCTGATGATTGGCATCCAAACTCGTGTTCAGGAAGTCCGGTGACCCATCCTGGTCTCCATCGTTACAGGGAATCGGCCCCTTAAGCTCGCTGTCATTCCAGCTCCCAATCGCAGACACAGACCAGCTCGGCGTCACCTGAAAGCTGGCATCCAGATCAATACCTTGCACAACGGCATCGGCATTGGAAGTAAAGCGGAATGCCTCAATGCCGTTTGTGCCGAAGTACTGGGTTTCTTTGGAGTAATACAGATAGTTGTCGAAGTCCTGATAGTAATACGCCACATTCAAGCGTCCCCGACGATCCAGGAAATCCAGCTTGACCCCGACTTCATAGGAAATCGAGGTTTCAGGATCGCGCTTGCCCACCAACTGACTCATGTTGGCATCCGGAGTCGGCAGCGGGTTTATTCCGAGACTGTCCATTGGCGCAAGGCGGAAGGAAGTACCAACGTTGCTGTACACCATCAGCTCGTCACTGAACCGATGTGAAGCAGCGATGTTCCAGATAACGTCATCTTCTTTTTGCTCAGGTGCATCCAGGACTGCCCCGGCGACCTCAGTGTAATTCCACTCGCGAGCGTAGATTTTACGCGCGCCAGCCGTGATTTCTGTCGCGCTACCCAAATAGAAGGTTAAGCTGGCGAAGGCAGAGATTTCTTCCGTCAGATCCGGACGATAGATTTCCGGCGATAATATATAGGCGCCGGTAACAGGATCAGGATTCAGAAAAGACAGTGCCGGGTGCAGGTCCGCACTGAGTATCTGGTTACCGTTTAACTTGTTAACACCTTTAATTTCTTGATAGAAGATGCCCACCGTGTAGTCAAACAGCCCCTTGTAAGGCTCATCGAGGGAGAAACGTATTTCGTGGGACACCTGCTCTTGATACAAATCCAGATTCTGGAACCACTCATCACGTTGATCGGCAACCAAATCCGGTCCAAGGGAAAAAGACCCGTCGCCTGATGAGTAAATATAATTTGTCTTGTCCACAGGGTCATTTGAATAACTCTGAAATTCACTGTACTGACCAACATACGACAGCATGTGATCGCCCAGTACCCAGTTCAAATTGAGAGTTGTCGCTTCAATCTCATTTTCGATATGAGCGGCCGTAGCCGAAATGCCTTTCCGGTCTTCCGATTGAATGGAACCGAAATCATGATGGGGCAAAGTCGATCCATCGTTGTAGCCGGTAAACTGCGTGAATGAAACCACATCCTTGGTTATTTTCTGGTACATCAACTTACCGTCAAAGTTTTCTGTTGGCGCGAAGCCTACAGTAGCCCTGAAGCCGGAAATGTCAGAGTCAGGTTTGGTATCATTAAAGACGCTTTCTACCTGATTAACTTCATTCTCATCCACCACACCGGCGATGCGAAACCCGAGCTTGCCATCGATTACGGGGACGTTCACTGCGCCCTGATAGTTGGTTCCGCCCTGATCGGTAGCGGTAGCGTTCACATATCCTTCAACGTCGTCGAGATTAACGCTTCTCGTGGTTACGGTAATCGCACCGGAAGGTGCTGACCGACCTCGAATCGTACCTTGTGGGCCACGCAGTACCTCAACCTGACCCACATCAAAGACCTGGGTAAAAATCTGGTTGGATTCGACAGGCGCATCGTTCAGGTAGAACTCGACAGTAGGTGCGGTATTGGATTCTACCGCGAAGCCGACGCCTCGCATGGCTGCTGACGTCGTATATCCATTGACTCCACTGTCCAACGATACACCTGGGACCAAGTTCTGCATATCTTTGAAGTTAGTGATATTCAACTCAGACAAAGTGTCGGCATTAACTGCATTTACCGTTTGAGGTACATCTTGAAGACTTTCGTCTTTTCTTCTTGCGGTGACGATAATCTCTTCCAGCGACATGCTCGGGCTATAGCTCGCATCGGATTGAGCAAATACTGTCGATGCGGAAATTGCCAGAAAAGAGGCACCTAGGACCTTGGTGCCACGATTGTTTATCAGAGAAACTGCGTGCGCCAGATTACTGCGGCTTGGGTATTTCTTCATATCAAACAACTCACTCTCTTTTTATTATTAAAATATGCGTTCCCCCACAGGAAAGAAGAACACACGTAACCGTTTATACTTATGCCAAAAATATAATCCTATTTGTGGCAAGACGTGTATCGTCAGGGCTGAAAACTGAGGAATCGCTCATCAGTTTAACCCCCTTCACCCATCAGTCACATTCTCAAGTACTCACTAAGACTTGGGCTGCAGCTTGAAAGCCACCACAGCATCACCCAACTCGGTTCCCCACATGCTATGACCGCCGGCGGGGACCACGACATACTGCTCACCCCGATACTGATAGGTTATGGGGGTTGAGTTCGCCGGTGACGGAAGCTCGTGAGACCACAGCGTTTTTCCAGATGCAACATCTATCGCCCTGAATTGATAGTCGGTGGCAAAGCCGATAAAGGCTATTCCACTCCCGATCATCAGGGGTGATCCACCACCAGGGGTACCGAGCTCCCAAGGGATAGGTACTGGCGCCAGCTTTTCAATACTGCCCAATGGAACCTCCCAGACAATCTCCTTCTTAACCAGATCTACCGCGGTCAACTTAGCCCAAGGAGGCGCCGAACAGGGAGCACCGAGGGGAGACAGGAAGGGCTTGATCGTTGTTATGTAGGCACTACCAGTGTTAGTGAACGTGAAGCCCGCAGATAGGTCGGCGTGCCCCTTTTCAGCGCCATCCGTTGCCGCCACCTCCTCACGCCTCTTATGGCTCACAATTAAAGGTACGGTATTGGAAGCAATAACCATAATATGGCTTGCTGGATCATACGCACCACCGCCCCAGTTAGGTCCACCAGATGGTGCTGGCTGATAGATAGTGCCCTGCTCACTGGGTGGCGTATAAATAGGCCCAGTTTGTAGCTTTTCCGCTTCCCGGCGACACAGCCATTTATCAATAGGGGTAAAACCCCAAACATCGTCGAGCGAGAAACCCTGGGGACTGACGGCAGGCATACCGACGGGGAAAGGCTGTGTGGGAGACAATCGCTCACCCGCAACAGCACCCATCTGGGGAACTTTTCGCTCCTCAATTGGCACCAGCGGCTCTCCGGTAATTCGATTGAATATAAACACCAGTCCCTGCTTGGTGTTTTGTACCAAGGCCGGCACCAGTTGGCCATCAACTGGGTAGTCAATCAGCATACCGGGAGTCGGCAAGTCGTAATCCCAAACGTCATGGTGGACCACCTGGAAGTGCCAAGCCACTTCTCCTGTGGAGCCTTTTAGAGCGACCACAGAATCCGTGTAAAGATTGTCGCCGGGACGCTCACCGCCGTAGAAGTCGACCGATGGGCTGGTCGTGGGCAAATACACCATATCCAGAGCTTCGTCGACCACCATACCGGACCATACATTACCACCACCGTTAACTGACTTTCCTTTGGTCCAGGTTTTCATGGCCGGGTTATTGCCATCCCGCGGAATCGGATCGAAATTCCAGAGGTACTCACCGGTACGAGCACTGAAAGCCATTACGCGACCACTAGGAGAATCCAGGCGCTGGTTATCCATGACACTTGAGCCAACGACTACTACATCATTGACCACAGCTGGGCGGGACAACGCTGCCACTTCTCCGGGAATGAATTGTGGCTTACTCGTCTCAATCGTTACTTCACCCTGCTCACCAAACGACTGGCAGGGCTGTCCATCGACAGCATCGATAGCGATCAAACGATAATCCGATGTCCCCAGCAGCAAACGAGTCTTACACTGCTGGCCATCCTGTGCCAGCGTATCCGTCCAAACGGATACTCCGCGACACTTGTTGGTCGAACTTTTGGGGCTTTTGGGATCGTATTCCCAGCGTTTTTTCCCTGTCGCCGGATCAAGCGCCATGACCTTACGGGTCACACTACAGACGATGAGATTGTCGCCGACCAGGACGGGCGTATCCTGGAACGCTGTCAAACCGGGGTCTGACGGTATATCCCCGGTATTGAATTGCCAGGCAAGGCCCAGCTGATCGATATTGGATTTCCGGATGCTGTCCAGCGGCGAGTACTTGCTGCCAAAGTTCCTTTCTTCCGTATCCGCTGACGCCCCGGGTGCCCCCAGAGCGATCAAGAATACCAAAGCAAAGATCCTACTAACTATTATTTTATATCTGCTCATGGCTATCTACTGCATGTATACGTTCGACCGAACCCAAACGGTCAGTGATTCACCATTCAGGGCTCGGCACCTACTTTGAGGCGCGAAAGGCGATGCCATCTCTCCTCACAACTCAGAATCGCTCGGGAAAGTTACTTGGGATCCAGCTCTACATACAGATTGTCCAGACCGCGAATAATGAACGATGGCTCAAACTGATAATGACGAGCACCAGGCTTTCCATGCTTTTCTTCCGATATCCGGATGTCGGAGGTGTGGTCAAAAAAGCAATTCAGAATGGTGGCAACCTCGACACGGGCTAGGGGGGCGCCTGCACACGTATGCTGACCACGGCTGAATCCGATATGCTCGCGGATACCGGGGCGCTTAAGCTTGAATTCATTCGCATCCTCACCCCAGCGACGCGGATCCCGGTTGGCCGCCGCAATAGCGACAATCACCTGGGTTCCCGCAGGCACGTCATAGTCACCAATTTTGGTATCGCGGCGCGCCAGACGATGGGTCGCCTTACTAGACCCCTCGAGACGCAGCACCTCTTCCAGCATCCAGGGAATCAACTTGCGATCTTCACGCAGTTGCTGCTGCAGCCCGGGGACGTCGACGATATAGCGCAAGGCATTGCCCAGAAGCTTGGCGCTAGTATCCTGACCAGCTGCGAACATGAACACCGCCAGACTGATCAGGGTCATAAGGTCAGGCTTGGTTTCACCATCAGGATACGTGGCAGTAACCAGTTCGGACAAAAGATCGGTACCGGGATTTTCGGCACGCTCCTGAAAATAGCGATAGAAAAAGGTACCCATGAACTCAAGGGTTGATGTGTCTGTTGGTTTATCGGGGTTATCGATACTGCCTACTGTCTGCCCTTTGGCAATTTCAGCTTCGAAGAGCTTCCGGTCTTCATCAGGCACACCGAGGAGATCAGCAATCACCATGGTTACGTAGGGAGTGGCAATACGACTAACCAGCTCACAACCGCCTTCTGCCACCACCTCCTTGACCATTTTGGTGGCGTAATCTTGCATGAACGCTTCGTTGGCCTTAAGACGGGATGGCGTGAACATCCTGCTGATCAAGGAACGTACATTGGTATGACGATCATCATCAAAGGTTACAACTAAATCCCCACCAACGTACTTGTCGCGATTTGCCTCGATTTGTTCACTGATATCAGATCCCTTAGGTTCGAAGGGCAACGGAAACGCCGAACTGGCCAATGAATTAATGGAAGAGAAGTCAATCGGGTTACGCAGAACCTCCACGCACTCCTGGAAACCGGTCACCAGCAAACAGTCATGTGTTTCCAGCTGGCAAATGGGTCCGCGGGGACGCATTTCTTCAAAATAATCATAGGGATCCAGCAACACCGTATGGTCGGTAAAGTAATCGCGTTCTACAGGACATTTTGTGACCATGGTTAAATATCTCTTATTAATTGGATTGAAAAATCTGACATTCAATTCGCAGCGCGGATCAATCCGCCGGTGCGATTGTCGCCCGCATACCATCGAGCGAATCGCTCATTCGAACCTGGCAAGCCAGACGCGAGTTTTCTTTTCGGTAAGAAGACATTTCCAGCAGACCCTGCTCGTCGTCGCTCATTGCGGATATCTGTCCGAGGAATTTCTCGTCGATATACACATGACAAGTGGCACACGAACACATACCACCACACAGCGCCAACAGGTCACCTATCCCCTCATCCGTGATCGCCTGCATTAGAGATGTTCCGGGCCTGATATCAATGATCATCTCCAATGCGTCCCGGTCAGTTACAAATACTGTTGCCATCTCACTCTCCTCCTCGCAGCACCAAGATGGGACTGCCTTATCCCCACTATTGATACACGGCATATCATTTACGCTAATGATATTAAGTGGATCATTAATAATCAAGTAAAATTGATATAACTGCGGAAATTGATGTAAAATTGACCTACAATCAATGTGTTACATGGGATTGCCGGGCTGCCACACCATGTCAGCCTGAGACACAATGGATCAAAAAATGCCAACAACAACCAAAAAGCCCCCACAAAAGCGCTTAACCCGCACCCGTGCAGCTCTATGCAGCACGCTGCTAACCCTCCTTGAAGAAAAAGCTCTCGAACAAATCACGGTAAAAGAAATCACCGCACGTGCCGACATAGGGTACGCGACATTTTTCCGACACTATGCAGATAAAGAGGAATTGCTTCATGACCTCGCGGCGCAGGAGATCCGTCGGCTGCTAACAATGACGCTACCCATTCTCTACACCGAGGACACACAAGCTTCTACCCAAGCTCTGTGTTCCTATGTTTGGGAACACCGCGTTCTATGGAAGGCACTGTTAACCGGTGGCGCATCAGCAACAGTGAAAGAAGAATATCTCAAGCAAGCCTTAGACCTGGCAGAAGATGCTCCTAAGGCAGAAGCTTGGTTGCCTGCAGAACTTGCTGTGACATTTGCGGTTACCTCTGCCCTCGACATTCTGACCTGGTGGCTAAAGCAGAAAAAGCCCATGTCAAATAAAGAAATTGCAGTAATACTTAACCGGCTGGCAATTGCGCCAGTTTACCAACCGCAGAAAACAGACTAATAAATTCATTTAATTTCAAAACGTCTCTACACAACCGCACCCTCAGTTTTTAATGTTGGGCAAGACAACTATCTGAGACGGTAATCCTCCCATTTTTAACTGACTTGGATTCAATAAGTAATCGCTGAGAATGCAAAAAGGGCTTTGCCCTGTAGCGATCGGCCGTTTACCAGAGTTTAATCACACCGTTGTCTCGTAAACGAAAGGCGCCACTTTATCCCAAGTGGCCAGGGTCAAGATGCCGAGGGTTGGCGTTATCAATCTTCATCAGGCATTAAAATCGTCACCATAGGTTCCCCGGTATCTCCGGGGCCTACGACCAACTTTAACGTGACTTCTTCAGGCTCTAGGGTGTACCCATCGCTGGGCACCCGATACAACGTAAAGGTCATTCGATCTTTGGGGACGGCTGCACGACGGATTACAAACACCGCCATGAATAACACGTCCCACAATCGACCGTCTTCATCCTGGCATACCTGGCTGCGGTGACGCTGTTCGTCCCAAGACACGCAGTCTCGCCACACCGAATACGTCAGTGCCACCGGCCATTGCAATCCGGCTTCCCGGGCCATGGTCGTGACGTCGATTAAAACACCGTCCGAGATCGCATCGGCTCGGTTGTAAATTGATACTAACGGGCCAAACACGGCTTCTAACGAACGGCTTTTGGTTTTCTTCATAACAGAACTCCCTACAGAAATGACCCCGTTAGGGAGTTCTGCCCCAGTGGGCCTTAGAACTCCCCAATGGGTGGATTGAGTGAACAGGGTTAAATCAGCCCCTGCTCGGCAAACGACAACGAGCCACCCGCGGCGACGATAAAATGATCCAGCACCCGGATGTCCACCAGCGCCAGCGCCTCTTTTAAACGCCGGGTGATCGCTTCATCGGCGTGACTGGGTTCGGCGACCCCGCTGGGGTGGTTGTGAAAAAACAGCACCGCGGCGGCGTTAACACTCAGCGCTTGCTGCACCACCACGCGCGGGTAGACCGACGCACTGTCCACCGTGCCCTGAAACATCTCGGTGGTATTGATCACCCGGTGCTGATTGTCCAAAAACAAACAGCCGAACACTTCGGTTTTCCGATCCGCCAACAGCAAACGCAAATAATTGCGGGTCTGAAGGGGGCTCGAAATCTCGGCGCCGGGCTGATGCAAGTCCTGTAACACCGCAAACGCCAGCGTCAGCAGGGACTGTTTTTCAGCGTCGTTTAAGGTCGCAAGGTTCACTTTTTGAAAACGGTTTTTACGGTTCACCGCAATCGGTGAGGCAGTTGACACCATGACGGGTCTCCTTAAAGGGTGCGAGCAGACCCGTCCGAGAGGCAGGGGGTTCCTCGCGGGTTCGGTAAACTGGCAGCGTCGGAAGACACTGCCAGGGGTTGCGCTTAAGCGACGACGGTGTTGCCGGTGATCGCCGGGTAGTAAGGGTTTCCTTCCACTTTGATCCACTGGAATCGCAGCAAGCGGGACTTCAAGCCCACCCCGGTGGTACCCGCCTTGTCGCCTTGTTTGAACACAAACGACTCGGCCTGCAAATCACTGAGGTGAAAGCCAACCAACACTTTCATGTCGGCCTCGATGGCCGGCATGAGCTGGCGCACCAGATCTTTTGCTTCTTCGCCCACCACCACACAGTCGAAATGGGTGTATTGAACAGCGTCAGCCGGACCTCGCAACGCCGCCACCGTGACACTGAGAAAGGGCGTGCCTGTCTCGGGGGTCACCAGTCGGGCGCGGTTGAGGTAACCGATGCCGTGGATATCAAGATCGAAATACTTCGGTTTTTCTGAAGGTGTTTGTCTTGGGTTCATAACGCAGTCTCCTGGACACAGTGAAACGCCGGAGCACGCGAGTCCCTGACGGGATCGTGTGCCCGGCAGGGTGAGTGGTAGCCTCAGGGCAAGCCCCGAGGTTGGATTGACGGTAAAACCGCAGTATCGATTGCACAATCCGCCGATACCTGAGTTGCCACTGAGACCGCAGTGACCACGTTAAAAACCGTTACGCGTTGTTTTCCGGATCATCACAGACGTATTGCAGGTACTTGAGCATGCCGCGGGCGTTGGCAAACGCCGCGTGATCGGCAACGATCTGGTTGGGGAACCAGTTGGCAATGTCCTCCACCAGTGCCATGCTGCCACCACCGACAAACAGCACCCGATCCAGCTCCGCGCCGAGGCCCAGCTTGCGCCGGGTTTCGGTGTACAACCGCTCCACCAGCTCCCGTTTCGCCTCCGTCACCATGGCCGACACATCGTGGTCCTTGCCGTGCACGCGCAAGGTATGGGTGTCGACCGCGCGACTGATGCTCTGCTCGCCGATCTCATTGAGGTCGAACGCTTCCTGGATCCGGTTGGCCACACGGATCGTCACATTGAGCATGCCCCGATTCAGAGAGCCTGAGGCCTCGTGCACCACCCCCTGATCCTGCACCACCACATAGTCCGTGGTGCGACCGCCGATATCGACGATGGCGATGGGGGCGTTCAGCCGGTCGGCGTCGAGTGTCACCCCGTCGTCCTGGGTCACAATGACGTGGTCGTACCAGGCCGCCAGCGCTTCCGGAATCACTTCGTGGAAAGCCACGCTGGCTTTACGGACGCGCGCCGACGCCGATCGGTTCGACCCGATGGGCTCCACCGTCACTTTCAGGCCCTCGCGTTTCACGCTGATCGCTGGCCGCCGTTGCTGCCCATCGTGGCGGTAATACGCCGACACCGGCAGACCGGTGACCATGTGAACAACCCGGCCCGACAATCCCGCTTGCTGCAGCGCGTGCTGCACAATCACCCGATTCAGCGACGAGCCCGGGTATTCATCAAATTGCGTCGGCTCGCCGTCCACGGCCCCGACGGAGTAGACACTGCCGCGGGTTTCGTACTCAAAAATCCGCTGCTCCTCCGGCCGGATCCAGGTAACCCCGGCCGCGCCGATCCGGGCCCGAGACGGCACCGCCACCAACCGCCCATCCGGCAGGGCCACTTTGGTATAGGCGTAACCATCGTCCACACCCACCGGCACCACCTGGGCGGGATCGTCCCGCTGCGGGGTTTGGGTCGTATTCAAAGTGCGTTCTTCGGTCGGTGTCATCATGATCTCAATCCTGATTGCAAAGGGGGCGTCCGATTTTTCCGATCACCTGCTGTAAGTGGCTAAATTGTTTGGGGAATGAACCCGGGGGAAGTAACGCCGTGTCCCTGGAGCGCGATGGCGTCGGTGACGGCACCGCCGTCGTTTGGCCGCCACGCAGGCTCGGTCGCATCGCATAGGCCGCAGTCCCCACCTCGACGTTGAGGGTCTGACACTCGCTCCGAAACCCCACCAGCAACAGTTGCCGCAACCACTCCGTCTGCCGGC
The DNA here is from genome assembly GCF_011602365.1 of Pseudomaricurvus hydrocarbonicus. Classification (GTDB taxonomy): domain Bacteria; phylum Pseudomonadota; class Gammaproteobacteria; order Pseudomonadales; family Cellvibrionaceae; genus Pseudomaricurvus; species Pseudomaricurvus hydrocarbonicus. The sequence continues at coordinate 48,156 of NZ_JAAONZ010000014.1, read as the reverse complement.
CTTTCGGCAAGCGGTAGAGGCGTTGCAACACCACCGCCTCCAGTGGCACCCGCGTATCCAGGGAAAGTTTGAACTGCTGTTGGGGGCCGGTGGCCATAGCGGTTATGTCTCAACCAGCGGGTCATGGTCCTGCTCTCCGCTCTGTGGAAATTTCGTCGGCCGCAGGGACGGTAATCGATCTCCCTGCAGGACCTCCATCGGCACCTCTCCCATCCGCTCCCGCGCCCGGTTCACACTTGGCGTTCCCTGCGCAACGTCCTTGCGGCTGATGCCCAAGCTTTGATAACCCTGTGGCAACGCCAACACGCGGCGCACCCAGCGACCGCTGCCCTTGAGTTGATCCAGGAGTGCATCGGGAATCGTCATGCCCACGTGCCGCAAAGTCATCGCGGTACACACCACCTGGTCGTAATCCGCCAGCAACTGCGCGGCCCGAAAGGCGTATGGGTTGGCAAACTGCAACGAGACCCGCTGAGGCCGCTCAGAGTGGGCAATGCTCACCTCCAGTCCCTCCGCCGAGGCGATCAACGCCTCCAGCAACTGCTGCAATCGGCACAACTGGGCTCGACTGCCGGCAATGCCCTCTTCCACTTTCAGCAGCCACCAATCGGCGTAAGGGTCGTCCATCCGGGCGGCCTGCCACAGGGTTCGCAAGCGCTCGGCAAACCCCAGTAACCCCACGATGACGGGTTTACCCTCCTCGGCCCGACGCCCACGAATCAAGGCCTGAGCCTGATAGGTCTGCAGCGTCAGCCAGACGTCACCCTGCAAGCCACCCGGTCTGGCCAGGTGCGCACTCGGTGGGATTGTGTCGAAATCGATGTCAGTGTCTGAACTCATGGTTCGTGTCCACAGCGGAAAAATCTACGCCCTATGAACTCACGATGAAGGCGCGGGCTCCACGCAAAATCCAGTCGACGTGTGATGTCTTTACCCGAAAGGCTAATGCTCAGTGGTGACAGTGGAACCTGGGATACGCGGTGGTGACAGTGGAACCAGAGATACGCGGTGGTGACAGTGGAACCAGGGATACGCAGTGGTGACAGTGGAACCAGGGATACGCAGTGGTGACAGTGGAACCAGAGACACGCGGTGGTGACAGTGGACCCAGGGATACGCAGTGGTGACAGTGGCAGCGTTCGCCGGAGCCGCCGACAGCTGACGCCGCTCAGGGCTTGCGGTCCATCCCAAGCGACGCCCGTAATTTTTGCAACTGTTCCTCACCCGACGCTTTGGCGCTCGCGTGTGCCTGCGCATCCTGAAGGGTTTGCGGCTCGTCTTCGCACGGCGGCACGTGCCGCACACGATCCCGTCTAGCTTCAGCCACCTTGATCCCCAGATTCGGCACAAATTCACCCAGTTCGGCCGACTTGCACAGTGAATGCAAAAATCGCAACTCGTCGTACACCGGCTTCATGCCCTTGTGCTCGGACTCCAACCGCCCCTGCAACTCATCGAGTACCGGTTGCCGGTCTTCCGGTGCGAGCATGGCCAGGTACCGATCGGCCAAGTGTGTTTGATTCTCCGACAAACGCGGTGGGTAGATCAGGGCTGTGGGTGTCGGTGTCGGTGTCGGTGTCGGTGTCGGTGTCGGTGAATTTTCTGGCCGCTGCGGCACCAGACAATCACGCCCTCGCGCGCGCGGATTTTGTGTAGTCGTAGTAGTAGTAGTTTTTTTATAATGGTTTTTACAACTACTACTACCGTTGTAGTGTGTTTCCGCCGCCTTTAAATTTTGAAGTCGGTTCCCGCCCTCCCCCGACGCCACAGACGGTTTCAGACCCTGCAGGACGGCCGCCTGAAACGTAAAATAACGCCCGCCCGTGTCGTGCTTTCCCGTTGACGCCGACAAAACCTGCGCCGCCTGTAACCGGCGCTCCACCGCGGACTCCAACCCGCCCAGACTGCGTCCTTCCCGAATGTCCAGATTCAGGCTGTCGGACACCGCCTCGGCAACCCGCCGCACGCGCGCGTGGTGATGGGTTTGGGCCTGTTCCACAAACGCCATGTACGTCTCATCCAGATAGAGCGCATCGACCAGGGGTAAGGGTTCGTCGTGAAGAATGTAGAGGTTGCGGCTGAAACGGCCGCTCTGCTGACGCACCTTGGCGCACTGGGTCAACCAGCGCGTCAGGCGCAGGATCGCCAATGCCCGGGCATTGGTGGCCGTGGAGGAGATGTTGGAGGCTCATACGGACCCTGTCGTAGGATACTTTTTGCCAGCGTCTCATCGCTGACCGAGACGGCCTTGGAATCGTTGCTGACAAACTGCCGATCCGGAATCCCGTAGAACGCATTAGATCTTGCCACCACATTCTGGCGATTCACCTTAGCCGCCCACCATCGCAAGCAACTCATCCGATTTTTGATTGTGCCAGCCGCCATTCGCTCGCCAACCCAATGTGCCACCAAGGCGTCCACATGTTTCGGTTTCAGAGACTGAGTCGTCATCCCTCGGTAACCCAGGCTGTGCAGTTGATTGGCGATTTGGTGGAGAATAAACACCCTATTGACTTGGGTGCTGTAGCTCCCATCGCGATTGCGCCGACACAGCTGTTTCAATTGATAGTTCAGGTCTTTCACAGTGCGAATCCAGTCAGGTAAGTGTTTTTGACCAACCAGCAGGCCTCAGCCTAACCAGCTCTGCAACCGCAGACAGTCACGGGGCACTACTCCCGTTTACAATCATATGCCTGATGACAGGCAACCCAACGGCTCTTCTGATGAAGATAACGCCAGGCCAACCACTGAGCTCGACGAGCCCATCTTGATGGTGAGTTTTCACCTCCGTTTAAGTAAGACGGAACCATCTGTCCGCAGATTGAAATAACCCGTTCATTGAACGGCAGAATGGATGATCGGCTACTGACTAGCCGGGGTTGAAGTGGCTAATGCCACGCTAACTCATGAGCCTGAAAAGCCCATTTTGTGGTGAGTTTTTGCCTCCTTTTAAGTAAGACGGAACCATCTGTCCGCAGATTGAAAGAACCCGTTCAGTGAACGGCGTAATAGACGATCGGCTGCTTGTGAGCCGGGGTTGAAGTGGCTAATGCCTGGTTGAAGGAAGGACGTAAGCCCTGTGAGTGACGAGTCATTGAAGATGAGCTGCAGCCGAAGCTGTGCGTCAGTTAAGCTCGGCAGACGCGGATGCCGTTTTTGCTATTTACGATAGCGAGGTCGACCGCCTCATCCACATTACCGCTGTGGCCGCGTATGAAACCGTTTTGCGATAACGGGTGACAGTATAGTTAGACGTAATTAATACAGCATGTATAAATTCGACCGGAAACCCTCGCGGTTACGGGTCTTCCCGCCCTCGTCACTACCCCCCACTTCGTGTTGGCAGTGACGAGGGCTTCGCACGTTGCTTACGACATTTAGACGTCAGAAGTAATCCAAAGCCAGTGGTTTCAGTGTCACCAGACTGGTGACACTGAAACCACTGGACAGAAGAAGTACTGAACTCGATGTCGGAACTAGGAGCTTTCCACGTCAGAGCCTGAAGGAATTTACCGTGTATCTTGCTAGTCGGCCCTCCTAGTATTGCTCCCACCAATACTGGACTTGGAGAAGGTTATGACGGCCAAAATACTGAGAGTAAAAGACGTTATTCACATGACAGGGCTATCTCGCTCTACCATCTATGCGGAGGTAGCAAAGGGTAATTTTCCACACCAGGTGCAACTGACGGGCAGTCGCTCTGTCGGCTGGCATGAAAGCACGATCACGCAGTGGATTGAATCAAGGCAGGCTCCAGAGTTAGTAACACGTAAGGAGTAGCACCATACAGCTGGAGGACGTTGCCAAAGCTCGCAACTCATCCAGCTAATTTAATTAAGGTCGAATACCATGACCCGTCATTTCAGTTTTCCTGAAACTCGAATTGCATATTTTTTGAGCTCTGGGTTTTCAACCTCTCTGGAACCACTTGCACTTACTCTTTTGCGAATACCATTTCATTGAACTTCCTCCGGCAATTTAGCAAATCAGCTCAGTTTTACTCTGTACGCACAAAACTTCAATTCACATGTGCTGAACATTTCTCAACCACATCATGATCTAATTCCACTTCGTTGAAAGTCGTACCGATAAAAGAACGCTGTTTGTAATCAAAAAGCAAACTGGACATCTGTGCGTTTGAGCTGACATTAGCAAAAAGCAAGGTGCAGATTAAAAGGTATTTGCCGCCAACTGCATAGACACGAAAAACCGTCCAACAGCCCGAAAACATCAATAAAACGAAGTCAAAGTGGCTGCATATTGGCTGCATGGAAGAAAAATGGACGTTTTACAAATTTTCAAGGCGCGAGAAAACCTTATAATACATTGATTTTTCAGGAGTTTTTGGCCCGCCCTACAAGATTCGAACTTGTGACCTTCCCCTTAGGAGGGGGACGCTCTATCCTGCTGAGCTAAGGGCGGAATACAGAGGTGCAGTAACTGCTTGATATTTATACAGCCATCCGGCATCAAAAGCAGAAGAGGATTCTATCGAGTTCTACACAATCTCTCAACCGGCCACCGGGAAGAAGTCAGCCTGCCCTGTTCATAACCTAGGCAATTACGGGATAATAGCCCCTTACCACTTAGGCAAAAGCATCATGAACCTGCTATTACTGACAGCACAAGATTTTATCAACCCTACCACCGCCATGGTGTGTGATCGCCGATACACCCACCTTATGGAGATTCACAAAGTCAGTCCCGGCAGTCAGGTCCGGGTAGGTCTCATCAATGGCCTGCAAGGCGACGCCATCGTCAGCGTGATTGATGGCCAGAGGATCGAGCTTAGCGTCCATGTGGATCAACCTGCCCCGCCGCCACTGCCACTGACGCTGGTCGTTGCCTTGCCCAGGCCCAAGATGTTGAAACGCATCTTTCAAACCATTGCCACCATGGGCGTAAAAGAACTGATTCTGATCAACAGTTACCGCGTAGAAAAAAGTTACTGGCAAACACCGTGGTTGACGGAAGAGAAAATCAACGAACAACTGATTCTGGGGCTGGAACAAGGGGTAGATACTACTCTCCCCTCTGTGCGCCTGATCAAACGCTTCAAACCGTTTGTCGAAGATGAATTACCCGGGCTCTGCCAGGGCAAGCGGGCACTCGTGGCTCACCCCAAGCAGGCGGTTCCCTGCCCCCAAGCAAGTAACCAGGAAACGGTTCTCGTCATCGGACCGGAAGGCGGGTTTATCGACTATGAAATTGACAAGCTCAATCAGGCTGGATGCAAAACCATTCATTTGGGGCCGAGGATTTTACGAGTAGAAACGGCTGTGCCGGTGCTGCTCGCCAAGCTCTTTAATCTCTAGCCGTATCGAGCCTGGCAGGCATCAAATGACCACGCATTTATCGTGACCGTTGATGTGTAATCACGCCCACCGGTCCTTCAAGCAGCACTTCAGCAAACTTATACTTGGCCAGCTCGTCAGAAACGGTAACCGGGTCAACCCCCTCAAACTTCAAGAGCCACTGGTTGCCTGACCTCCAACAAGGCATGAAATTGAGCCAGCGGCACGGGCTTGCTGAAATAAAATCCCTGATAGTAGTCGCAACCAAACGCCGCCAGAATGTCGAGTTGGCTCTTCTCTTCCACACCCTCTGCGACTACGGACAGATCCAGTAACTGCCCCATGGTGACGATGGTTTCTGCCAGCACCCTGTCATTACGATCCTCCACAATATCCCGGATAAAACTGTAATCGATTTTTAACGTACTAACCGGCAAACGTTTCAAATAACTGATGGACGAATACCCCGTGCCAAAATCATCCAGGGAAAAGCTGATCCCCATAGAGGACAGGGTGGACATGGTCGCAATGGTGTCCTCGATACTCTGAATAATGACGCTTTCGGTAATCTCCAGGTCCAGGCTGTTGGCCGGGATAGGATACTCCTCAAGAATACGGGTCACGGTGTCCACGAAATGTTGTCCGCGGAATTGCCGAGAACTGACATTCAGGCTCAATTGCATGCCAGCCTGCCAACCGCCCATTTGATCCAGCTGCTGAAGCGTCCTGCAGCCCTCTTCTATGACCCATTGCCCAACATCGATCATCAAGCCTGAGCCTTCCAAAACCGGAATAAACTCTCCGGGAGACACCAGGCCGCGCTCCGGGTGATTCCAGCGCAAGAGGGCTTCGGCCCCCATAATATGGCCCGAGGACAACTCGATTTTGGGTTGGAAATACAGCTCAAACTGACATTCATCCAGCGCCTTATGCAACTCACTCTCCAGTTTCAACTGATGTGAGACTTTATCGGCCATGCCCAGGTTAAAAAATTCAATGGCATTGCGGCCCTGCGCTTTCACCTGGTACATCGCGGTATCGGCAAACCGCAGCAATTCATGAACCGAATTTTCACTGTCTGAATACACGACAATGCCGACACTGCAAGAAACATGAAGTTTAATGTCATGGTAGGGGTAAGGCTCGGAGATTTGCTTGCGGATATGATCGGCAATTTCACCCGCTTTCAGACCCGCCGAATCCAGATCGTCGCCTAACACCGTCAGTACGACCACAAATTCATCACCGCTCAGGCGGGCCACCAGATCTTCTTTACGAACGGCATTCCTCAACCTGGCAGCGACTTGTTTAAGCACCTGATCTCCCACCGGGTGCCCCAGCGAGTCGTTGATGTTTTTAAAATGATCAAGATCAATAAACAAAACCGCCCCGCAGTAATGATGTCGGCGCGCCCGTAGAATTTCATGCTCCAACCGCTCAACCAGATGGACACGATTTGGCAGGTTCGTCAAAGCATCGTGGTAAGCCATGTGCTCCATTTTTTCTTCGGCTTCTTTACGAGCCGTAATGTCGTTGGCCACCATTAATACGAACGTCTCGCCCTGCATGACAATGGGCTTCATGTGGCCTTGCAAGTACCTCAAGTCACCTTGTGCATCCCTGGAGTAGCCCTCAAATTCACCGGCCACTTCATTTTTAAAGTTCGGCTGCCCTTCCAAGACCCGATAACGATTGATCGAGTGTCCGGCACCCAAGCCAAAATTCAAAACATTGGTCCCGGGTATCGTATCGGTCGTGTGACCAAAGAATTCAGCCATATTCTGATTGGCAAACTCGATGCACCCGTCCGTGTGTCGCACCCCCACCATAGCCGGTAACTCATTGATGATGAGGCGTATGGACTCTTCACTGTCCCGCAGAGCCTTTTCTACTTCCAGTCGCTTGGAGAAGGTTTCTTCAATCGCATCCAGCATTTGATTACTGGACCTGGCCAGTAAGGCCAGTTCATCCATCCGCTCCGGATGGGGGACGGTTATACGCTTGGCTCCGGGCCTGTCGAGACGAATTTCCCGGAACTCCCGGGCCATTTGAATCAGCGGATTCGCCAACAAATAGAAAAAGGCCACAAACAGCAACAACACCAGCAGAACGTTACGCAACATGCCGCTCAAAATAACGAGTGTTGAACGCTGGTAAAAGGTGCCCAGAACGGTATTTAAGTCAACTTTAAAAGTAATAACACCCGATTTAGCCCAGGTCGATTGGGGGCTGGCACCCTGTGCCGCTGCAACCGGACCTGACTGGGACACGTTGCCTGCGGCGGCCCCCAAAAAAACGGCTGATGGATTACCGATCTCATCGTAGCCGGGCAGGATCAGCCTGGCGGAATAACTTTTACTACCCTGAATAAAATGTTGGGTCAGCCAGTCGGCGGGCATTTTCTGTCGGGCTTTCTGCCCCTGGGCCAGGATGTTGCCCAATTCGTCCAGGATGGCCACGTCGAAAATAAAATCGTAAGCCAGCATCCCATTGACGACTTCCGCCGAGAGATCATCATCCAGTGTGTGCACCGCCCGAGTCGCCGGGGGGGCTGCCACCTCAACCACCTGCGCGATGAGTTGATCCAGCTGACTTTCCTGAGATTGAAAATCCAGATAGAGCTGCACGGAGCTCATGGCAAAACCAATGACAAAGGCCAGTATCACCCCGACTTTTGCAAGTCGATAAGAGATCCCCTGAAAAAACGGATTTGAACGCCCCATCAAAATTGTCTCTGGCTTTCTAAGCTAGTTTACGGCCGCCCAGCGCTATCAGCCAGCCCATCATAGACATCAGTCACCTGCCCCCAGGCAGCATCCCCTTTTTACAAGCAGTTGGACCCTGCAAGTGACTCCCGACCACACTGTATCACCCCAGGCCCCCAGATAGGATCCCGACGACCCCGGTGCAATCAATGTCGTCTATTAAAACACACAGACACAAAAAAGCCGGCATAAATGCCGGCACAAAGAACGTGGGTTATCCCACAGGTAAGGAATTCAACTGCGATCGTTTAAAAAACGATCATCACTTAGCTGGCCATAGCTGCCTGGACGGTTTGTGGCAGAGCGGCTGCAGGGTGAACATAATCCAAATTTAACGCCTGGGCGACCGCTTCACAGGTTACTTTGCCCTGGTAAATATTCAGCCCCGCCAGCAGATGCGGGTTGGTTGCAACGGCTTTTTCTACGCCTTGATCCGCCAGAGCAATGACAAACGGCAGGGTCGCATTTGTCAGCGCCATCGTAGAAGTACGGGCTACCGCACCTGGCATGTTTGCCACACAATAGTGAATCACACCGTCAACCACATAGGTGGGGTCCTGATGAGTGGTGGCGACAGACGTTTCGAAACAGCCGCCCTGATCAATAGCCACATCCACTACCACAGAACCCTGCTTCATACGGCTGATTAAATCACGGGTTAACAGCTTGGGCGCGGCGGCCCCGGGAATCAACACAGCGCCGATCACCAGGTCAGCTTCTAACGCATAGGACTCAATAGATTCAGAACTGGAATAAACACATTTCACCCGGCCGGCAAATTCGGTATCCAATTGACGCAAACGCGGTAACGAGCGATCCAGCAAGGTCACTTCCGCGCCCAGACCCACCGCCATCATGGCAGCCTGGGTACCCACTACGCCGCCACCGATCACAAGAACTTTGGCGGGAGCTACACCGGGAACGCCACCGAGCAGAGCGCCCATTCCGCCCTGTGCTTTTTGCAGGTGATAGGCACCGGCCTGAACGGACAGACGACCAGCAACTTCCGACATTGGGGCCAGCAAAGGCAAACCATTCACCGCATCAGTGACCGTTTCATAAGCCACACAGCTGGCTCCGGATTCAGCCAGTAACTTAGCTTGCTCAGGGTCTGCCGCAAGGTGCAGATAGGTAAACAGCAATTGTCCTTCACGCAATTGGCGGCACTCATGAGGCTGAGGCTCTTTCACTTTGACGATCATGTCCGCTGTGGCGAAGATCTCTTCCGGAGTCTCGATAATCTTGGCCCCAGCAGCCACATACGCCTCATCATCAAACCCAATACCTGCACCACCCTGGGTTTCAACAATGACTTGATGCCCGCGCTCGGTCAGCTCTCTGACGCTGGCAGGTGTCAATCCAATACGGTATTCATGGTTTTTGATTTCTTTAGGGACGCCGATCAACATGGTGATTCTCCGTTAATTACTTTTATTCATCAAAGACAACTATTGTTACCGGTGATCGCCAGCTCTCACTGAATGAAGCCTGTTTGGCTGCAACCGATATAGCTATATTAGAGAGCATTAACTTAAGTGATCGTCTTAAATTTGTGATTTATGAGTCGATTCAACTATAATAAAGCCAATAATCACTACTTTTGGCTGACCACATGGAAAAGCTTAATACTCTTGATAAAAATATTATTCGGGTCCTTCAAAAGAACGGCCGCACCAGCTTTGCAGAGCTCTCGCGCAAAGTGGGTCTGAGCCCAACCCCCTGCAAGGAAAGGGTGAAACGGCTTGAACGTGACGGTGTCATCAAAGGCTATACCACCCTTATAAATCCGGACTATCTGTCTGCCGGGCTGGTTGTATTTGTGCAGATCAGTTTGTTGCGCACAGCCCAGGATACCTTTGAGGCCTTTCGGGAAGCCGCCATCGCCCTGCCGGAAATCCAGGAGTGCTACCTCGTCTCCGGCAGCTTTGATTACCTGATAAAGGCTCGGGTGGCGGACATGAGCTCATACCGAAAATTTTATGGCGAAACGCTGTTAACCCTACCCGGGGTGCAGGATTGCACCAGCTACGTGGTCATGGAAGAAGTCAAAGATACGACCGAAATCCCGGTCCACTACAATCGGTAATCTGAGGCAGAGCACTCCGCGCGATGGAATGCCATCGTAAATCAAGAAACGGCTATGCTTAAATAAGTCCTGCCTGATCGCAACCAAGGACAACCCAAGCTTAAATAAGGGCGGTCTGAGCCGAAAGGTGCCAGAGACTGAATCTTGGCAAACAGGCATTAACGACATCCCCAAACTCCACCGACGGAAAGCTCCCTGATGGCATTTGATGAATTCCTGCTTAAAGCGCACATCCCCATTATTCAGGATTGGCCTGTTCCCGGGATCAAATTCCGGGACATAACCCCTCTCTTTCGCAACCCACAAACCGCACGTCAAATCACTGACGCACTGGTGTTGCGCTACATGAACAGTGGTATTACTCACATTGGAGCATTGGAAGCCCGCGGCTTTTTGCTGGGCTCCAACCTGGCCTATGCCCTCAACCTGCCACTGTTGTTGATTCGGAAAGCCGGAAAATTGCCGGGAAAGGTAGACCGTATCGACTATCAATACGAATACTCTCAAGGCCAGCTCGAGATTCAGCAAGGCTCCATCAGCCGAGGTGATAACGTCCTATTGATTGATGATCTATTGGCGACCGGTCAAACCTTGCTGGCGGCGGCCCAGCTGATTCATCGCCAGGGCGGTGACGTTCAGGAAGCCGCCACCATTATTGATCTATCGAACCTGGGTGGCCGTGAGCGCCTGGTCGAGGCGAACATTCCCGTCTATAGCCTGCTTGCTTTTGATGACTAATGACTCAATGGCGAGGCTTCCGCCTTCAACGCTTGCGCTAAAAGCCCATCTTCCGCAGAAACACTTTACCTCAGCCTTGGGGCAAGGCTGCCGCACCACTGGATTTTCATACCAACCATCCCGCTTAAGGCACAAACTTTGCTGCTTTTCCAATACAAAGAAAACAATTGCGCCACTGGGCCTGACTGTAGAGTCACGCCTTAAAGTTAGTTAGGCCTGTTTTTTCTCAAAAATGATTAAGAAGCGTATCTAAGCGACTAAAATTTATACGAATGCTGGAATTGCGCTGAAATGCATACTACTACTTTATTAAAGGAACGCATTGCAAGGAAAGCGTCAGCTTAGGACCAGCCGCGTTCAACGAGGTTTTTCGAACACCATCGGGTGAGCGGCTTTAGAGGTAACGCAATGGGTATTTGCGCCGAAGAGTTACGTACTTTCGTTATACGCCCCACATTGAAACATTTGGGGCACCATTCAGATGCCGCTGAAGAACTGTTATTGGGCACGGCTGCGAAAGAATCCGGATTAGGTTTTCATTTGGCAGACGACCAAAATAAAGGCATGGGCATTTTTCGTATCCGCCCGCTTACCCATCGTCGTATCTGGGATAAATTTCTGATCCACAACCCTCCTCTCGCCTCCACCATCCGGGGGCTGGCCAGCCAGCACGCATTCCTCGATCACCCTCACGCAGAACTGGCAACCAACTTGCGCTACACCACCGCCATTGCCTGGCTCATTTATTACCGCCATCAAAAACCCCTGCCCGAGGCTGCCGACATCGAAGGACTGGCTCAGTTTTGGTGGCGACACTATCAGCGCCGAACCGGGGGCAGCACTCAGGAATTCATCCAGCATTACCACCAATTTGTGCGGGGTAAAAAACAGGCGACTGCGGCTTAACCACGATAGATGACCCTGATGCTGGACAACTAATGTCACTTCCACACCCGTGGAGCCACAGCAGGGTTAAATTCAGAGGAGTGGATTGTAAGCTACGGCGTGGAAAGCCCGAATTGTGAGGAGGCACGTGCCGTTAACAGACTCGGGCTTGAAGAGGATCTAGTGGCCTTTATCGGACGTGCGGCGCCCAATGCCCATTCGACGATCCGGTAAAATGGCAGAACCGCGGTAATGGTCTCTTCGATCGGACAATTCTCTGCGTTTTTCACTGCGGCGTTCGTGATACAAGCCATCCGGTGCGCTTTCCTGAATCCAGCAGATGCCTCCCGACTTTTTGATTTCCTCATCAAAACGGCAGGCTTCGTCGTACGAAACGCCCTTTTTCACCACAATGGGCTTGCCACAGGACATGAGTTCCAATTTTCGATCACTAAGGAGAAAGCGTTCCTTCAAGCTGGCTCTTGCCAATTCGGCCTCGATGGCATCTGCAAACTTATCAATATATATCACTTCATAAGTCTTCAGCAGAGCCGCTGTCACCTTGGCTTTTTCCATACTTCTCTCTCCTTGTCACCACTCGCTCGCCGGCGATGCCTGTGGTGCGTTTATTGATGTCCATATCAAGAAATAGCAGTCCCCCTGAGTATTTACAAGAAACCCAAAGTCAGGAAGTGAAACAGGTCATTCTTAAGGCTAACTTAACTCTATTGCATCGACGATTTGCACGCCGCTTGCCATTTCCGAGGAGCTGAACGACGAACCGGTACTGACCGGGCCGAGAATTGTTGAAGCTGCCATATTCGATGTACTCGTCTCGTCTGCTCCTATATTAGAAGCAGACGCGCCCTCATTAGACATAGAAGCCCCTACATTAGAAGCCCCGATGGTGGCTTCATCGTAGTCATACCCTGCTCTCTCACCGCTGCGATCGAGAGGAAGGTTCACAAAATCAAACAAATTGGTATCTGCCAACTGACTGGGCGAGACGTTCTGCAAGGATTTGAAGATACGCTCCACCCGGCTCACATCGTTCTGTTCCCACTGCTGCAACATGCTCTTGATGGCCTGGCGCTGTAAATTTTCCTGAGAACCACACAAGTTACAGGGGATGATTGGAAATTGTTTGTGACTGGCGTACTCAATCAAGTCAGATTCGCGACAATACGCCAGCGGGCGAATCACCACGTTACGCTGGTCGTCCGAGCGCAACTTCGGCGGCATGGCCTTCAGGCGACTGCCATGGAACATGTTCAAAAACAGGGTTTCGACGATGTCGTCCATGTGATGCCCCAAAGCCAACTTGGTGGCACCGATCTTTTCCGCAAAGGCGTACAGGGTTCCGCGGCGCAAGCGGGAGCAAAGCCCACAGGTCTTTTGCCCTTCGGGAATTTTTTCTCGCACCACGCTGTAGGTGTCCTTGTCCACGATGTAATAAGGGACTCCTATGGACTCAAAATACTCCGGCAGCACATGCTCCGGGAATCCGGGCTGCTTTTGGTCCATATTGACCGCGATCACGTCAAACTTGACCGGCGCATTTTTTTGCAGGTTCAGCAGGATGTCCAGCATGGCAAAACTGTCTTTGCCACCGCTGATACAGGCCATCACCACATCGCCCTCTTCCACCATGTTGTAATCCACGATGGCATTACCCACATTACGGCGCAGGCGCTTTTGCAGTTTGTTAAATTCAAGCCGCTGCTTGCGATCAATAGACTCGGACATGATGAAACCCAGATAAATCGGACACGGTTAGATGAGGACACGTTAAAGGCCGCCATTGTACGGATTTTAAACGAGGCAGGGAACATCCCGGGCACTCTTTTGAAGCCGCATCCCGCTATTAAAAAAGGTGTCACACCCTCAGCCACCTATTGACAGCTGTCCTGAGCCCGAGGGGTGCCCTGGTTCGCTCAACGCTCACACCACTCTCTGATCGCACAGCCTTGCGTTAGGCTCTTATCCGCCTACAATGTCGCCCTGATCCGTAATCTACGACATTCTCAGTACAGGGGACACACATGACCATCCCGGAAAACCAGATCATCAGTATCGATCAAGCCCATGTCTGGCACCCTTATGCCTCCTTCATTGAGGCTCCTCCGGTCTTCGTGGTAGCGTCCGCCCAGGGCTCAACACTGACACTGAGTGATGGCTCGCAATTACTGGATGGCATGTCCTCCTGGTGGTGCACCATCCACGGCTACAACCACGACACCCTGAATCAGGCCGCCAAAGATCAACTGGACAAGATGTCGCACGTCATGTTCGGCGGTCTGACCCACGCCCCGGCCGCCGAGCTGGCGCAACTTTTGGTCGACATCACCCCCGCCAGCCTCAACAAGGTCTTTTTTTCCGATTCCGGCTCGGTGGCCGTGGAAGTCGCCATGAAAATGGCCATTCAATTTTGGCACAGCCAGGGCCAGCCACAGAAAAGCAAGTTACTGAGCCTGCGCAACGGCTATCACGGGGACACGTTTGGGGCCATGTCGGTGTGCGACCCGGTGACCGGAATGCATCACCTGTTCAATGACAATTTGATGCAGAACTTGTTTGCCGACGCACCCGTCAGCGGCTACCAGACAAAATGGGACGATGCGTACATCGCCAACTTTCAATCACTGATTGAAGAACACCATCAGCAACTGGCCGCGGTAATTCTGGAGCCCATCGTGCAAGGTGCCGGCGGTATGCGCATTTACCCACCCGAGTACCTCCGTCAGGTGCGTCGACTGTGTGATAAACACGATGTACTGCTCATCGCCGATGAAATTGCTACCGGCTTTGGTCGCACAGGCAAACTGTTTGCGTGTGAACACGCCCAGATCGAACCCGATATTTTGTGCCTGGGTAAAGCCCTGACGGGAGGCTACATGACCATGGCCGCCACCCTGTGCAATGATCGCATCAGTGACGGCATCTGCCGTGGCGAGGCCGGCGTATTTATGCACGGACCGACCTTTATGGGCAACCCCCTGGCGGCAGCAACCGCACTGGCCAGTACCCGACTGCTGTTGAACCAGGACTGGCAAAGCAACATACAACGCATTGAATCTCTGCTCTCGGAAGGCCTGGCCCCCTGCCGGCAATACGCCCATGTCGAGGATGTGCGCATCATCGGAGCCATTGGTGTGGTCGAAATGACATCGCCGGTGATCATGACGGAGATTCAAAAAGCCTTCATGGCCGAAGGCGTCTGGATTCGTCCCTTTGGCAAACTGGTGTATGTCATGCCGCCCTATGTGATGACCGATGAAGAACTCACCACCCTGACATCCGCCATGACCACCGTACTGGCAAGACCCGAACTGTTACAGGGTTAATCGCCAGGCATAAAAAAAACAGCCCCTGCGAGGGGGCTGTTTTTTCAATGACCCGCAACGAAGTCAAACGCTAAAACGCTGGCAGCGCCAGATTGATTCAACGCTCAACGCACGGAGCTCAGGCAAAGCTCGGATTTAGCCGATCGGACGAATACCCACCGCTTTGCGACACTGGGTCATCAGTGGGGCACTGAATGAGCGCGCTTTTTCAGCCCCTTCCTGCAACTTTTCCTCAATGAATTTGGGGTTGCCCATCAGTTCATTGTAGCGCTCACGCGCTTCCGCCAACTCACCGTTGACCAATTCAAACAGCTGCTTCTTGGCCTCACCCCAGGCAATACCATCCACAAATGCCTGGCGCATATCGGCGGTTTGCTCTTCGGTCGCAAAAGCCTGCCAGATCTGAAAGACCGTGGAGGTGTCCGGGTCTTTGGGCTCGCCGGGCTCCAACAAGTTGGTTTTGATCTTGTTGATGTGCTTTTTAAGCTGCTTTTCCGTCAAAAAGAGTGGAATGGTGTTGCCGTAACTCTTGCTCATTTTGCGGCCATCCAGCCCTTGCAGAACAGCGACCTTGTCATCCACAACAGCCTCTGGCAACGCAAAGTGCTGACCATAATGATGATTGAAACGAGCCGCAATGTCTCGAGCCATCTCCACATGCTGGATTTGATCTTTGCCTACCGGAACCTTATTGGCATTGAACATCAAAATGTCGGCGGCCATTAACACCGGATAGCTGTAGAGCCCCATGGTCACACCAAAATCCGGGTCTTCACCCGCGTCCAAATTTGCGGCTACCGCCGCCTTGTAAGCGTGAGCACGGTTCATCAAGCCTTTGGCCGCCATGCAGTTTAAGGTCCAGCACAATTCAGTGATTTCAGGAATGTCCGACTGGCGATAGAACACGACATTGTCGGTATTGAGCCCCAACGCCAGCCAGGTAGCCGCAATTTCCGTGGTCGATTGATGAACCAACTCCGGGTCCTGACACTTGATCAGCGCGTGGTAATTCGCCAAAAAATAGAACGACAAATTGTCCGCGTTTTGACTGGCTTCAATAGCCGGCCGAATGGCACCGACATAGTTGCCAAGATGAGGGCTGCCCGTGGTGGTAATACCCGTAAGAATTCGTGTCTTTGCCATATCTACTCTAATCATTGTCTGCTGGATAAGGATTCTTTTCGCGACTGAGACAGGTCTGCACGTTGATCCCTGCAGTCACAGGAGGCGGTATCATACCAATCCCTCCAGCAATTGACGATAACGCTCTTTCTGCTCTTGCCATCCCCACCCTCTGACATCCTGCTTAAGGTCCGCACCGGGCTCTTCCGTTAGAGCCACTATACGCTCAACAGCCCTGCACGCCTGATCGACCACATTGTCTGCAGACACATCATACAAAAACCGGTCTGAGACGATTTCCGGATAAGACAAGCGATTTGGCAACACCGGTATGCACCCTGCGGCCATGGCTTCCAGAACCGCCAACCCCTGAAATTCGTGCAACGCGGTGGACAGGACCACATCCGCCGATGCCAACCACTGCCGATAACGTTTAACGTCGGGTTCGTGGCCAAACTGCACAAGTTGCCCTGAAAAACTCTGCTGGATCTCATCAAACTCCGCTGGCGATTGCCGAAACCCTTGCCCCAACAGACACAGCTGAAACGCCACCCCACGGCGCTCCAACTCCTTAAGTATCGCCAACAATAATTGCGGCCCTTTGTCGTATTCCCAGCGCGCCGCCCACAGCAGCCGCAATGGACGCCGAATCGAACCTGCATTGCCCGCTGCAGGCCACAGAGCCTGCTGGTCCTGCAGGCCCACCTCCGGAAGCTCAAAGCAAGCATCCTCCAAAGGCACCGGCAAAACCGACGACCGCGCCGCCAACTGCTCAACGACCCCTTTAGGCACGTAGTCCGGCAATCGCTTTAACAGCTCTTGAGTTCCCGCCAGGAAAGACTGGCGATTAAAGTCCGTGTTGAAGACGATGGCATCCGCACACAGCGCCGTATACACATTGAGCATTTGCGGTTCAACCGACTGGTGAGCGCTGGCACTGCTGGGGTAGGCAAATTGATTTTCATGGAAGTAAACCAGAGTCGGAACCGAGGCCAAACCAGGCACCAACCCCCGCAACGCGGACAAGTCCGTCATCGAGGTCGTGACCAGCAGGTCGTAGGGGCGCTCCAGCAACGCCCGCTGCTCAAGGCCCCAGAACAGGCTGTTGCCACGCACTCGCCAACTGAAGTAACGCGGCGGTAAGGTAAGCAGCGTCCATTGATACTGGGGGAACTGGGCTCGCAAGCCCTGATGCCAGCGATTGTGGCTATCGGCGTCGTAGGCCGATAATAAAAGAACGTTCAACACGGGAAGAAAATTTTCAGCACTTGGGCTCCACTGGCGAGGCCGGCTGTGAGCACAAGCCTGTTATTCGGCCCACTTCGCATGCGCTTGACAACTCAGTCAACTGGAATAGTTATGTTCAGATTCCTGCAGGATACGGGCATCAAAGCCCGCCTGGCACAATAAATAGGCCGCCAGATGGCTGCGTCGACCACCGTCGTCTGTGACCGCATACTTGACCTGGTTATCCAGCTCGAACAAACGATCACGTAATGACATCAGCGGCAGGTTACGACTCCCTGGCACATGGCGAAAACGGAACTCCAAAGGCATTCGCACATCCAGTAACACGCAATTGTCCTTCTGCTGTTGATACTCTTCGAAGGTTAAGACTTCCTGCACCGGCTCGTGCAACAAACGGGTGAAGTCCTCCTTGCCCAAGCGCATCAACACACCCGGCGTCAACATGGTGACGGTGGCATTGCGGGGAGTCTCGGCCACCAGAGCCTCTTCCCCAAAATATTGGCCGACGTCCAATTTAACATTGACCTGACCGGTCATATTTTTGACCTGAGCCTGTCCCCGGTCAATCACGTAAAAATAATCGCCCGTTTCGCCTTCTTTAATGATCTCATCACCGGACTTAACGGCAATTGCCTCAAAGCAGGTAAACAACTGTTGAATGTGGGCGGGTGGCACCTTGGAAAACAGCAGCGACGAAAACAGCCCCGACATCCAATCGCCCGTACTTTCCTCAACTTCGACATGGGCCTTGGACAGATTCAGGCCAGAAAGCGGATCTTCGTTAAAAAACGGGTCTGGTCCCTCCAGAGCGTCTTCATCAAAATCAGGGTCTATCTGGGCTTCGCCAGAAACCTGACTCCACACCATGGCCAAATCCAGAAAGTCCGCCTCTACTTGCAGTAAGGTAACTTCTGATTTGGCCACCGCCGACACCTGAGTCGGCGAAGTCTCCGCCAGCGTCTGTCGGGCTCGCTCGCTGCCCGCGTCGATGGTTTCCGTGGAGAAATTTGCCCCGACCAGGTCAACACTGCCCTCTAAAAGGTAGAATCGATAGTCCGCAGCTTTACCCCGCCGGAACAAGAGCTTGCCTTTATCCTCTGAAATCAGCTGGCTGTGGGCCGCTACCTGCTCAACATATTCATCATCCAGCCCGTCAAATGGACTGAATTGCTTTAGCAGGGGAAGAATTTCGGTATTGGGCATGCTATATCTCAATCAGGGAACAGATACGACGAAACAATTACGTCTAAACAGTGATGACTTAAAAGACAACCACGTCCTTATGACCCTCTATTATACCCCTAAGCCCAGCCGTCACAATGTGACTTGAATCACCGTGGAGTATCAAGCTCAGAAGCCGGAGAGTGGGCAAAGGTCACCAGAACCCGATACAAAGCATGGGCGTCAGCTACCCCCGCCAGCTCGCGAATGGAGTGCATGGCAAAGGTAGGGACACCAACATCCAAAGTTCGCACCCCCACTTCGGAAGCCGTAATAGGACCGATTGTGCTGCCACACGCCATGTCTGTTCGAACCACGAATGACTGCACCGGCACATCAGACTGCTCACACCAGTGACGGAATACAGACGATGTTTCACTGTTGGTCGCATAAGACTGATTGGCATTGCTCTTGATAACAGGCCCCTGGTTCAAAACCGGGCCATGATTACCGTCATGACGACTGCTGTAATTAGGGTGAATGCCGTGTGCGTTGTCCGCTGAAATCATCATGGACTGGGCAATGCAACGTAGACGGGACTCTGGATCGGTAAAAAGACGGGTTAAGAAATCATCCAGCATAGGCCCTTGTGCACCGCAAGCCGAGCGGCTGCCAACCTCTTCATGATCGTTGCACACCAACAACACCGATTGCTTTCCATCGGCTTCCAGAATACTTTGCAGGCCAATAAAGCAACTCAGCAGATTGTCGAGACGGGCACTGGCAATAAACTCTTCTTTAAAGCCCACCAAAGCCGGCTTTTGTGTGTCATAAAAGCTCAATTCATAATCCAGCACGGACTCAACATCCTGCACTCCCTGCGCCGTTAAAGCCTCAGCCAATAACCCTCTGAAATCGGGTTTGTCAGTGCCCTCCACCTGCATCAGCACCGGCGGCAAATCTGTTTGCGCATTAATCGAACGCTGTTGGTTGGCCTCGCGATCCAGATGAATCGCCAGGCTGGGAATAACCGCGATTGGCCGCTTAAAATCCAGCAGACTACTGGTCACCTTTCCGGTCACAGTTCGATAAGTGACACGCCCAGCCAAGGATAAATCGCGGTCAAACCAAGGGTTCAACAGCACACCTCCATAGGTTTCAACACCCAACTGGTAATAGCCCTGTTGAGTCACTTCCGGTTGCGGCTTGACCTTCAAGCACGGGCTGTCCGTATGCGCGCCCACCATACGGATACCGTCTTCTACCAGGGACTCAGCCCCGTAGATGAACGCAATAATGGACGAGTCATTGCGGCAGAAGTAATAACGCTTCCCCGCCTCCAGCGACCACTTCTCGGATTCCAGCAATCGCGTAAACCCCTTCACCTCCAATCTGCTGGACATGGCTTTCACCGCGTGAAAAGGGGTTGGGGATTCTGCCAGAAAGTCGAGCAACTGCTGATTAAATTCGGTCGTATTCAATGGTGTTCTCTCTATAAAATGCGTATTCCGATCTGGGCTCTAAAGCACCTTGCTGAAATCAGATTATTTTCGGACAAAAAATCAATCCGCACGTCAATCACGTGACAATTATCGCGCAGAAGTTATTTTTCCGATGATGACTCTGGCGTTAACCTGGCCAGCAGGCTGGATGTATCCCAACGACCACCGCCCATGTTCTGTACATCGCCGTAAAACTGATCCACCAGTGCCGTCACAGGCAGCCGGGAACTGTTGTGTCGTGCCTCATCGAGTACAATGGACAAGTCCTTGCGCATCCAGTCAACGGCGAAACCATGCTCGTACTCACCAGCCAGCATGGTCTCATGGCGATTATCCATCTGCCAAGATTGCGCCGCGCCCTTACTAATAACCTCAACCACTTTTTTGCCGTCCAGCCCGGCCTGTTCTGCAAAGTGTAAGCCTTCGGCCAACCCTTGAACCAAACCCGCGATACAGATTTGGTTCACCATTTTACACAGCTGGCCACTACCGACAGGCCCCAACAACTGCACCGAACGGGCCATCACATCAACAATGGGCTTCACTTGCCCGAAGACGATTTCATCCCCCCCCATCATAACCGTTAAGGCTGCATTTTCAGCCCCCTGCTGACCGCCGGATACCGGCGCATCCAGAAACTGACACCCCTTGTCCTGCAACACAGCGCTGAGCTCTCTGGCAACGGTTGCTGAGGCGGTGGTATGGTCCACCAAAACAGCACCCGACTTCATGCCGTGCACAGCGCCTTCGGGGCCTGCAACAACCTGCCGGAGATCGTCGTCATTACCAACACAAACAAAGACGATATCCGCCCCTTTTGCAGCCAAAGCTGGAGTGGCAGCTGACTGGCCCTGATGCTCTTCAACCCATCGCTGGGCTTTAGAGGAAGTGCGATTATAAACAGTGACAGAATAGCCGGCGGCCTGCAGGTGTCCGGCCATAGGGTATCCCATGACCCCAAGCCCCAAAAATGCTATGTCTTTCATATACTCCGCCTTTACTGATAAACAAGGGTTTACAGGATTTGCTTCACTCCTGACTCACTCCACTTGCGATTGTCTTCTCGACTGATTTGCCCCGCTAAACATTTACCCCCATGTATAGATTGCTGATGACGCACGCTTCAAGCCACCACCTAAAGCTGTAAGGTGATAAAAACCTAGCACTCACAAGGCATTAACCCAGGGCAATAAACAGCAGGACAAACCCCAGCAGAAAACGATAAGCCACAAATGGCCACATACCAATCCGGTCGATCCACTTTAAAAACAGATGGATACACAGAGCAGCACTGGTCGCCGCCACCACCACACCGATGAGCAAATTTGCCCAGGGAATTGTTTCGTGTTCTAAAAGCTCAAGCGTTTTAAACCCGCCACTTAGGGAAATAATGGGAATGGACAGCAAAAAAGAAAACCGGGCTGCTGCCTGACGAGTCAACCCCAGTGCCAGTGCCGCAGTGATCGTAATTCCAGATCGAGATGTCCCAGGAATCAAGGCAAGGGCCTGCGCACAACCAACCAACAGGGCCTGCTTCAGCGACATTTTTGACAATTCAATGCTGCGCTTGCCAGACCAGTCTGCCCAACCCAGCGCCGCGCCAAAAATAATGGTCGT
Organism: Pseudomaricurvus hydrocarbonicus; assembly: GCF_011602365.1. Classification (GTDB taxonomy): domain Bacteria; phylum Pseudomonadota; class Gammaproteobacteria; order Pseudomonadales; family Cellvibrionaceae; genus Pseudomaricurvus; species Pseudomaricurvus hydrocarbonicus. The sequence goes on along the minus strand of NZ_JAAONZ010000014.1, from coordinate 26,394 downwards.
GCCAGCAATCACCAGGACCGAACGCAGGTTTTCTTCAATAAAATCATTAAAAATCAGACCGCACAAGCCTGCTGGAACCGTCGCCCAGATGACATACCAGGCCAATCGGCTATTCTCGGTCTGCCCTGTTTTAAAACTGCTGAACCAGGCGGTAATCAACTGGATAATATCGTGCCGAAAGTAGCCCACCACTGCGAGCAGTGATCCAACGTGTACGGCCACGTCAAAAGCCAGCCCCTGATCAGGCCATCCAAGCACAGCACTTGGTAGAATCAAATGACCGGAGCTGGAAATAGGTAAAAACTCGGTAATTCCCTGAATTAAAGCAAGCAGTACTGACTGAATAGCGTCCATGTTGTCCCTAAAAAGATTTACAAACTGATTTCACAGCTTCTGTCGGGTTAAAAATTTCAGAGCTCACTCTGGCTACGAGCGTATACGCTGGCGCTTTTTCCACGCGACACTGTCCCTGAGATAAACAGGCTGTGCGTCTTCCGCCTTAACGACCTTGCCCTGACTTATCGCCATTTCAGCCAGGTGTAACATATTTTCTGCCCGTGGCAGCAGGTTTTGATCTTCAAGCTGGGCCGGAATCTTTGATATAGCAGGATAGTGACAACCCGCTCCAACCTTAATCAACGCCTGTTTATCTATTTCGCTCAATAATGGAAAACTCAACACATCGTTGGGAGAGCAGACAAATTCATCAGAAACCGGATTAACGTTTCCTGCTTCAAACTGAAAAAGCGCCCAATAGACCTCCTCCATCCGGGCATCCAATGCCACTAGAATATGCCCCCCCTCTTCCAGATCGTGTGTAACAGCCGCTCCGACAGCCATAGTTTGCAGTGTTGAAACGGGAATGAGCGGCGTATCGGAAGCAAACCCCAGGCCCTGGACAACACTCAAACAGATTCTCAGGCCGGTAAACGATCCCGGCCCACGCCCATAGGCAATGGCATCCAAATCAGACACCGTCATCGAATGATTTTGCAAAAGTGCATCAATCATGGGTAAAAGCCGCTGGGTGTGCTCACGAGGAGCCTGGATAAACTCAGCATGAGCGATTCCATCCTTTAACAATGCGATGGAGCAGGCATCGCAGGACGTATCAACAGCCAAAATGGTATTCATGCCTTCAAAACCTCAGACAGGGTGCGTAAAGAAGCCGCATTTTGTCAGATTTCATGCGGAGACAACAGCCAGAGGGCACAAAAAACCCCGCGACGTTTCCGTAACGGGGTTTTTATGGGGCTTTCAAGCACCTGCAAGCCGGGGCGGCCCCCTTAACACGGGAGCTTAGCCTGCTCTAGACCGAAAATTACTTCTTTGCGGCTTTCTTGGTTGCTTTCTTAGCTGCTGCCTTACGCTTGGGAGCGGCCTTTTTCTTCTTTGGAGCAGCTTTCTTCTTGGCGGCTGCGGCAGCTTTCTTTTCAGCGGCTTTGGCTTTAGCTGCTGCTTTCTTCTCAGCGGCTTTGGCCTTGGCTTCTGCCTTCTTAGCAGCTACTTTCGCCTTAACAGCGGCTTTTTTGGCAGCTACTTTAGCTTTGGCAGCGGCTTTTTTGGCAGCGGCTTTAGCTTTAACAGCAGCTTTTTTCTCAGCCGCTTTGGCTTTGTCAGAAGCTTTTTTAGCTACAGCTTTAGCTTTTGCCATTGCCTTCTTCTTGGCGGCAGCGACTTTCTTGGCATCAGCGGCAGAACGTTGCTTTTTCCACTTAGCTTCGAAAGCTTTAACAGCTTTAGCCAGATCCGCTTCAGCCTTAGTAGCCAGATCCGACGCCATGGTATCAGCTTTTGCAATTACTGCATCTTCTGCTGCCTTGGCAGTCGCTACACTCTTGGCTTTAGCCAGAGTCAGCTTGCTGTCAGCGGCTTTGCCACGCAGATCTTTCACTTTGGCGCCCAACTTGGCCGCAGCGTTAGCTGCAGAGTCTGCTGAACGTTTATCAGCCGCTTTTTTCGACTTAGCCGCTTTAGCTTTGGCTGCCGCAGCTTTTTTACGAGCTGCTGCCTGAGCTTTAGCTTGAGCCTGGATTTCTTTTTGCAATTTGCTCAAAGCTTCCTGGGCTTTTACAACTGCTGCTACTTCCGCTTTAGCTTTAGTTGCTACTGCTTTTTTGGCTGGAGCACGGCGTTTCGCCGGTGCCTTTTTTGCTTTTGCTTTTGCTACTCTTGCCATCTTTAATTCTCCTCAACATTAAATGATGCCGTACCACTAACACATTGAACCATAGCACAAATATTAAACGCCAAAGACGTCGTCAAGAATATTATTTAAAAAACCAAACTTTTGCACCCTTTGTCCTGTTTTTTTTCCATAAAAATTCATTTATTTGATGTTTTTTTCCATTTTCGAGCACATCAAAGCCCTTAAGGGATCGTTTTTTGAATTTTTGAGAAATATGTAAGGAATTCCAGAAAGGTCTTTCGTTTTTCATTCAAGATAATTTAAGGGCTGCTTTCACCCAAACCAACGAGGCAACAACCGCATTCTGAAAGCTGAAAACCTTTCCACTGAAACGGGTGTGGATTAAAAAAAGAATACTCAGGCTTGAGACAATTGCAGCCAAAATCCTGACACCGGATTTATTAGGAAGGCGGATAATGTATTAGGAAGACGGATTGGCTGGCAAGTGCGTTGGGTTAAAAGGTGCCTGTTTCGGCACCTCACCCTTTCCAATTAAAGGAAGGCAAGCGACGAAAAAACGCTGCCTTCTGTTAATTCTCATCTTTTTCGAAAGATTTAGGGTTTGGGCCGGTATTCATTCACGATGTTCGCCATCATATCTGTATGTGCAGGCAAATCATTTAAACAGGGAATATACCCAAACCGCTGACCGCCGGAGGCGAGAAAAATCTGCCGGTTTTCTCCGTCGATCTCCTCTAAAGTCTCTAAGCAGTCTGCCGAGAACGCCGGGCAAATAACATCGACACTCTCAATACCCTCTTTTCCCCACTGCTCCAATTGCAGGTCGGTGTAAGGTGTTAACCACTCAGCCTTACCCAAGCGGGATTGAAAACTCACCTGCCAGCGTGATTCATCAAGCTCCAACAGACGAGCCACCATCTCGGCTGTTGCCAGGCAATGCTTCTCATAAGGATCGCCACGCTCAACAAACAACCTGGGGATACCGTGAAAAGAAAAAAGCAGTTTTTCGGGAGGCTCATTCGTCTGCCAATGGGTCTTGATTGATTGCGCTAATGCCATAACGTAATCTTCCCGGTCAAAATAGCATTTATGGATTTTGACATTACTGATGTTGCGCTGACGAGAGATCAAATCCGCGTATTGGTCGTATATTGCCGCGGTAGTGGTGGCCGAATATTGGGGATATAAAGGAAGCACCAGGATACTATCCACGCCCTCAGCCTCCAATTCGGCAACACGCTGCTCCATTTTGGGATTCCCGTAAGTCATTGCGTAAGTTACTAGCACCTCTTGCTTATCAAACTTCGACTGAAGCGCTAAAGCCTGCTTTTCAGTAATAACCTTCAGCGGTGATCCTTCCGCCTGCCAAATTTCCTCGTACAATTTGGCCACCCTGGGAGCTCGGAATGGCAGAATAATTCCGTAAAGAATTGGCCACCACAAAGCTCGAGGCAACTCCACCACCCTTCGATCACCCAAAAACTCAGCCAGGAAGCGCCGCACTTCTTTCGCGGTTGGCTTAGCAGGCGTCCCCAGATTCATTAAGATGACTCCAAGCTTACCTCTGTGATTCGATGACATTCACCAATTCCCCTTCGTTTAAGTAACATTCTGGTTTGGCAACCTGCAGCCAGATGAGAAAGACGATGACTGCCGTCAACCCCCTTCCAGACACAGTAGCTTTATACGAAAAATGCAGGCAAAAAAAATAGGCCCCTAAAAGGGGCCTATTTTACATACTTTTTCGGTTAACCAGCGTCTTATATAAAGAAGCTGCTCAACGGTCTCAAAGCAAGGATTAGCCTAAAACGTCATAAACTTTGGCTTTGATATCGGACAACTCACCCACGCCTTCAATGCGAGTGTATTTCGGTCCCTTATCGCCATTTTCAGCCAGTTTCTGGTAGAAACCGACCAACGGTTTAGTTTGCTCATGGTAGATAGCCAAACGCTTGCGAACGGTTTCTTCATGATCATCTTCACGCTGAATCAGATCTTCACCCGTTTCGTTATCCTTACCTTCTACTTTAGGTGGGTTGTAGACCACATGGTAGGTACGACCGGAAGCCGGATGTACACGACGGCCACTCATACGACTCACAATCTCTTCATCATCCACATTGATCTCAAGAACATGATCAATATCAACACCGGCTTCCTGCAAAGCTTCAGCTTGAGGAATGGTCCGGGGGAAACCGTCAAACAGGAAGCCCTTTGCACAATCCTCCTGAGCAATTCGATCTTTTACCAAAGCAATGATCAGGTCATCGGACACCAAGCCTCCGGAAGCCATAATATCTTTTGCCTGAAGCCCCAAAGGGGTGCCAGCTTTTACTGCAGCACGTAGCATATCGCCAGTAGAAATCTGCGGTATACCGTACTTTTCCATAATAAACTGGGCCTGTGTACCTTTACCTGCACCAGGTGCACCCAACAAGATAATACGCATAAGGGGATTAGCTCCTAATTGTTCAACTCTCAGGGACGACCTGTTTGCAGCAGACCGGTACCGTTGCTGATGGCACAGCAATGGAGCGGCTGACGTATCGCAGATTCTAACAGAGAGAAGAGGGTCTAAAAAAAGGGCCTACCATACACGCTACCCCCCCCAATCTCAAGAGGACAAACACTTACCCTCTGCCTGCAGCACTCTAAGCACTTGATTTATAATGACTTTCCCATACTCACCTTAGACTATGGTCTAGCAGGCCGGTCAAACTGGACACCTGCCCCTTTTTATTGCTGCCTTTTCACCCTTCATTCAGCAAAGGTGGGCTATAACTTATACAGGGAGACCAGAAAACTTAAGCCGCCCCCTTGTTTCGCAAGCACAGTGCTGAACGTTTCAAGTGGACTATTCAATGAAACGACTCACATGGACTACAGAAGCAGACTAAACAGAGGCAACCGAGAGCTGGACGGCAAACTCAGTCACACCAGCGAGGCGATCTGGGTACTCAATAGCAAGGGTTCAATTCAGATAAACGCCTGTCTCTTATAGTATTGGCAGCATTATTGCATTAGAGGTAAGTATGAATGCCCAAGACTTGATCAAAGAACTGAACAATCCCTCTTCCCGGCAGACGGAAGTCTGCTGCTCAACTCCTCTACCCCTCGAAGATGCCGCTAAAATAGCCGCACTGGTAGAGCTTCACCCACATCACACGACTGAGAGCATCATTACCGCACTGCTGCATCACGCACTGAATAATATCTCTCCCCCAGTGGGAACTAGGGAGCATTAGGTAGAACGGTGCGCCAAAAGAGGGCACGCCAGGGCAGGTTAATCTTGGAAGCCACTTAATATTAAAAGCCACATTATATTAAAAGCCACCAGGATCGTTGACTTTACAATGAGAGCAGGAGGTAAATAGAAGGCCATGGAACCTTTTATTGAATTAACAGAGAAGTGGAGGCAGTTTGGTCAAGGTGACTTGACACTAAAACCCTATGACCTAGCCATCCCTGTTGTAGATCGTGAGTTACTGGAACGCCTATATCAAACTTACCCACGCCTGGATCGTGCTGAAATTTTACGCGACCTGTTGTCGGCTGCGCTGCGCGACATGGAGCAGTCACTGCCTTATGAAAAGGGCAGCCGTGTCATAGCAACCGATGAATGGGGAGATGAAATTTACGAGGATAGCGGCCTTACCCCTCGTTTTTTAAGTTTGAGCAAGGAATTCCAAAGCAAGCTGAAGCATGACCTAACCCAGCAAAATACCAGCAAGGGTGAAAACACAGCCGCCAAGTAGCGGCGACGCTCAAACGGCCGTCACTTTAGCGTCAGCTTTGCCTGATCCCAGAGAGCATCCATCAATTCAAGCGATGCTTCCTGGGGGGTGCTGCCCTGCTGTGCCAATTGCTCCTCGATGTATCGGAAGCGCTGCTCAAACTTGGCGTTAGTGCCCCTTAATGCACTCTCGGAATCCACCTTGGCATGACGACACACGTTAACTGCGCAAAACAACAGATCACCCAACTCATCTTGAATTGCCGCCTCATCCCCGCCTGCCAAAGCCTCTTTGACTTCTGCCAGCTCTTCTTCGAGCTTCTCAATTACACCCTTCATGGAGGGCCAGTCAAAGCCAGATGATGATGCCCGCTTTTGCAACTTGGCAGCACGCGTCAAGGCGGGGAAATTCAAGGGGATATCGTCCAGCAGCCCCCCCTGCCCCTTGGCCTCGCGCTCTTCGCGCTTCAATTCTTCCCAGCGCTGTTTGATTCGCCCCTCATCACGATGTCGGTTGACAGGGTCAATTCGGCTTTCCAGCGTGTTTTCAGGGAAAACATGTGGGTGACGGCGAATCAACTTGGCCACGACTTCCGAGACGACATCATCAAACTGAAAACGTTTTTCTTCCGCTGCAATTTGGCTGTAAAAAATCACCTGAAACAGCAGGTCACCCAGCTCCTCCTTAAGATGACCGTAACTTTCCCTCTCGATTGCATCCACAACTTCATAGGCTTCTTCAAGCGTAGAGGGCGCAACCGACTTGTAAGTCTGCTCCAGATCCCACGGACACCCGGTCCCCGGTTCGCGCAAGCGACGCATTAATTCCTTTAAGTCGTCCAGTGTGTAGTTAAGAGCTTGAGGGTTAAGACATGATGAGTTGAGACCTTCAGAGGTTAACTCATTGTCTTTTTTGAATGTGTCATTGCGTGAATCAATCACGGAGATTTCTCCTGGAAAACCGGGCTTGAACCATGACCGGCAGCTCGTCCGGTCACGGTTCAGCAATAGGCAGACATTACGCGGATCAACTGTGCTTTCGGCGTGCGGAAGCAACGTTAGGCAGCTGATTCAAACGGCTCAGTACACGACTTAGCTCTGTGAAACTGCTGATTTCAATCGTCACCAACATGTCCACCGTGTTCTTGCGTTTATCCGAAAGGGTCTGCATCGCACTAATGTTTATGTGTTCAGAGTCCAGCAATGCCGTGATATCCCGCAACAAACCGTGGCGGTCAAAAGCCTCAATCATCACATCAACCGGATACACACTCTGAGGAGCCTCACCCCAATCGACTTTAATGATACGTTCAGGCTCATCAGTTTGTAACTGCAAAATATTGTGGCAGTCCTGGCGATGAATGGAAACGCCCCGCCCCAGGGTGATATACCCCATAATGGCATCCCCGGGAACCGGGTGACAGCATCCCGCGATGTGGGTCAGCAGATTACCCACACCGTCAATAAACAGGTCAGAATTACTGTGTTCATGAGTTGCGCGCCCGACCAGACTGATAACCGGCTCGGCAGTGGCGTTTTTCGACAGCAGTTTCTGGGCTGCATTGACCACGTGTCCGACACCAATGTCGCTGGCACCGACGGCCGCATAGAGATCATCCAAACCGACCAGGTTCAGCTTGCGAGCGAGCTCATCGTAATCCAGTTCGTCCATCGCCAAACGGCGGAATTCCTTATCGAGAACCGCACGGCCTTCAGCAATATTCTGGTCCCGAGCCTGCAATTTGAACCATTGCTGCACTTTCGCACGGGCACGACCGGTTTTTAAATAACCCAGTGCTGGCGACATCCAATCCCGGCTGGGGGATTCATGCTTGCCGGTCAGGATCTCCACTTCATCTGCGGTTTTTAAGGCGTAGTTGAGCGGAACAATTCGGCCGTTTACCTTGGCCCCGCGGCAGCGATGCCCAATTTCAGTGTGCACACGATAAGCAAAATCCAAAGGCGTGGCCCCCTGAGGGAAATCGATAATGTGGCCTTCCGGGGTAAACACGTAGACGCGGTCCTGCTCAATCCCTGCCGACAAATCATCCTCAAGCGGATGCCCACCCAGCTCTTCGTGCCATTCCAGAACCTGCCGCAGCCAGGCAATTTTTTGCTCATAGCTGTCTTCACTGCCCTGCCCATCTGTGCCCTTGTAGCGCCAGTGTGCGCATACCCCGTACTCCGCTTCCTCGTGCATGTCCCGAGTGCGAATCTGTACTTCCAGGACTTTCCGGTCGGGCCCGATTACCGCCGTGTGCAAGGAGCGGTAACCATTTTCTTTCGGCGAGGCGATGTAATCATCAAATTCATTGGGAATATTACGCCAGAGACTGTGCACGATGCCCAGTACCGCGTAACAATCACGAACGGTAGGCACCAGAATACGCACAGCCCGAATGTCATAAACCTGCGAGAAACCGATGTCCTTGCGGCGCATTTTGCGCCAAATACTGTAAATATGCTTGGCTCGGCCGCTAATATCCGCCTTGATATTCGCGCTCTTCATCTCGCCTTCAAGTATATCGATGACGTTTTCAATGAAGTGCTGCCGATCGAGGCGGCGTTCATCCAAAAGCCGGGCGATGCTCATGTAATCATCCGGCTCCAGGTAGCGAAAAGAGAGGTCTTCCAATTCCCATTTAATGTGCCCAATTCCCAATCGATGCGCCAGAGGGGCATAGATTTCAGCCACTTCCTTGGCGACAAGCCTGCGCTTTTTCTCATCGATATCTTTCACTGCACGGATGGCACAGGTTCTTTCCGCCAGCTTTACCAGGGCGATACGAACATCGTCCACCATCGCCACCAGCATCTTGCGGACATTGTCCGACTGCTCCTGGGAAGGAGAACCTAATACGCTCTCATCAGAGTCATTGCGCTGGGTGCTGATGGCAGCCATGCGGATAACGCCTTTGATCAATTTGGCAACGGTTTCACCAAACTGTTCTTCGACGTCTTTGAGGGGGATTTTGTTTTCACGTACCGCACGATACAGGATAGCGGCCTGCAGGGTCTCACCGTCGAGCTGCAGGTCCGCCAAAATTTCGGCCATTTCCAGGCCCGTTCTAAAGCTGCTGGCACCTTCCGCCCAAATATTGTCATTGGCAATCGCCATTTCTTCAGCTTTCAAGCTGACTTCGCAAGCTCTTTGTAACGCTGGCAGATCAATATCCTTCAATGAATGGGTATCTATTAAGCGGTGCAACCACGCTTCAATATCCACTTTTCCGTCATCCTTAACCGGATGATCTTCTCTTACTTTAACCATAATCTAATCGAGCCAGTTCCGTTCAATTTGGCACAAATGTGCGTAAAGCTCACTCAATAAGCCCATGCCTAGCGAGTTGCCGCCTGCACACGCACAAACAATGCCATTGTTTCCATATGAGCTGTTTGAGGAAACATGTCCAATGCTCTGAGGGAGATCAGGGCAAAGCCTGATTCCACCAAAATTGCCGCATCCCGAGAGAAGCTGGCAGGGTTACAGGACACGTAAACCAACCTTTCGACGCCAGAATCTTTAATTTGTTCACAAACAAATTTTGCACCAGCGCGTGGCGGATCCAACAACAATTTATTCGCCTGCTCGCGACGTAAAAGTGCAGCCAAAGCCTGAGTATCCAGATCCAGTGCCTGAAACTCACACTGAGCCACATGGTTTAATGCACTATTTTCGTGCCCGCGCACCACCATGGACTCGACACCTTCAATACCGATTACTTTTTGGCACCGACGAGCAATTGGCAGGGTAAAGTTACCTATGCCACAAAACAAGTCCACAACCCGGTCAGAATCGGTCAAATCCAGCCAGTCCATCGCCTGTGCGACCATGGCCTGGTTCACTTGAGGGTTCACCTGAGTAAAGTCTTGAGGATGAAATGCCAGTTTTATGGATTCCCCTGGCAACTCAAGGTACAGACATGGATCTGCCGGCTGGCCTCGGGTATCCGACAAAATTCCGTTTTTCTCCGCTTGCAGCCAACAGTGCCTCAAGCCAGGGATTTGCTCCAACAACTCCAATGCCGCTTCCGGTAAAGCCTTGACGTGCCTGATCAACGCTGAAGGTGCCGGCCGCCCCTTTTCATCGTTCGCGGAGATGAGTTCGACATGAGTTACGCCGGCCTTCTCTGGTAGAGCGGTCAACCATGCCTGCAACAACGGAATTATAGACGTCAACGAGGCATCCAACACCTCGCATTGGCCAATAGGCACCAACCGGTCACTGCCCTGCTCCCGAAATGCCAGGCGCCGTTCACGGTCGACCCCCAGCCGAACGCGGGAGCGATAGCCATAAGCGGGGGATCTTATAGGCCCCAGCACCTCATTTGGTTCAATTTTGTGCTGTCGTTTTAACAACGTCAGCAGCGCCTGTTGCTTATAGTGTATTTGTTGATCAGCGGAGAAGTGCTGCAATTGGCACCCCCCACACTCTTGAAAGTGTGGGCACTGCGGTTCCACTCTGTGCTGGGAAGCCTGCTCAATGGTTTTAGCCTCGCACTCACTGAAGCGCTTTTGACGACGGTAATGGGAGACCAGAACACGCTCCCCCGGGAGGCCACCGGCCACAAATACCGTTTTTCCCTCGTGGCGGGCAACACCGCGACCGTCGTGAGCCAAATCTTCCACATACAGCTCGGTCGGTGTTGTCTCGCTGGAAGCGCGCTTACCCTTTAGGGGCTTAAACAAACGGGGTTTAAAGAGTCGTGCCATAGCGGACAGTACCAGGAGAGAAAAGTAAAAATATGGAAAGGCAAACTGGACGATCATCTAGCGTCCAGTTCCTCAGGACATCAGCTCTGAAGCCCGGCGTCAACCACGCAGGCATCCACAGCTCTGGCGACAACATGACACAGTTATGACACAGGCGCTGTGCAACGGCTCATGTGGGCCACGGACATGCGTTCTATTAACCGTACAAACCGGAAGATAAATAGCGATCACCACGATCACAAATGATGGCGACGATGACCGCGTTCTCCAGCTCCCGACTCAAGCGCAAAGCGCCGGCAACCGCACCACCGCTGGACACTCCACAGAAGATACCTTCCTTCTGAGCCAGAGCCCGCATGGTCTCTTCCGCTTCAACCTGTCCCATGTTGATCACCCGATCGACACGGGTTTCATCAAAAATACTCGGCAAATACTCTTTCGGCCAACGGCGTATTCCTGGGATACTGGCGCCATCTTCCGGCTGTAAACCAACAATTTCAATGTTTTGATTCTGCTCTTTAAGATACTGAGAGGTCCCCATGATGGTACCGGTGGTGCCCATTGAACTGACAAAATGCGTGATTTCCCCCCCGGTTTGCTGCCAGATCTCCGGGCCGGTACTGTAATAATGCGCTAGCGGATTATCGCCATTGCCGAATTGGTCCAACACCGTGCCCTCGCCATTCGCTTCCATGGTTTTTGCCAAATCCCTGGCGCCCTCCATGCCCTGAGCCTGGGTAACCAGAATCAATTCCGCCCCGTAGGCGGTCATTGCCGCTTTACGCTCTGAAGTCATGTTGTCCGGCATGATAAGCACCATGCGATAACCTTTGATCGCCGCAGCCATGGCCAGAGCAATACCGGTATTGCCACTGGTGGCCTCAATCAAGGTGTCACCGGGACGAATATCGCCCCGGGCTTCGGCTCGCTCAATCATCGACAACGCTGGACGGTCTTTCACTGATCCTGCTGGATTATTTCCCTCCAGCTTCACTAAAATGGTGTTCGTGGTGTTGCCAGGCAGGCGCTGCAAGCGCACCAGTGGAGTTTGGCCAATGCAAGACTCAATAGTGGGGTAATTCATAGGATCCTTTAAAACCGATGATCGGCCTTTGTCTCAATAATGCAGTCGCTCTATTTTAGCGCCGATTATGGTATGGTGAAACCTGCAATTAGCTGGGCCAAGGATAGCCGCAAACGATCCCCATACTCAGCCCAGGTAGTGCTGAGTACCCCCATACAGGAGTTTCCAGGTGCAATTGCCCACGACATCACAGAGTTTGGCGTTTCGAATCCAGCAACTGAGTGTGTTGCCGGTGTTGGTGTGCATTATCCTCATCGCACTGGGCTTTACAATCATCCAGCTGATAGAAAACCGGGAACTGGAGCACGAGCAAAACCAGCTCGCGACCCGCTGGCTGGTCAGTTTGACCCAGCACTCTCTTATTCAAAACAATTCCAAGCATATATCCGAGAGCTTTGGCGACCTGCTGGAGATGCCCGATATACGCGGTATCTACCTGGTTAGCCCGGAAGGCGAGTTTATCCTCAAGCACGGTCAGCGACCCAATGCAGACATTCCCGGCCATTTAACCGACGAACCCTACTACTGGTCTGGCCACAGCAACTTCTATTACAGCGCCCCCATCGTAGAAGGGGTCGGCACGAATAACACGATCCATCGCGGCTGGATCGTCGTCTCCATCAATGAAACCGCTCTCAGCATTCACCAATATCAGGGTTTGACATTAATTCTGCTGGGCCTGCTGACGGCTTCAACCCTGCTGATGGTATTGGCCTGGCGCTTAACCCGCAGCATCGAAGTTCCCCTTTATAACGTACAGCGCACGCTGCAGGACTATAGCCGGGGAAAGTTTGAAAGCCGCGTCCCCATTGCTGGCTGTACGGAATTGCAAAATTTGGCGCACAGCACCAACGAAGTCGGCAAAAGCCTTCAGCAAACCCAGGACAACATTCGTCAACAAGTGGAACAAGCCACGTCGGATTTGCAGGAAACCCTGGAAACTGTCGAAATTCAATCCATTGAACTGGATATTGCCCGTAAAAATGCGGTTGCCGGCAGCCGGGCAAAATCCGAATTTCTGGCCAACACAACCCACGAAATCCGCACCCCCATCAATGGCATTCTGGGCTTTACCAACCTGTTACTAAAAAGCCCCTTAACCACACAGCAACGGGAATATCTGCGCACCATTGCCCACTCCTCCCAGGGGTTGCTGACCATCATCAATGACATTCTGGATTTTTCCCGCCTGGAGGAAGACGAGCTCACCCTTGATCGCGCCCCATTAAACCTTCGCCAGGTGATCGAAGAAACCTTACAGATTCTGGCTCCCACGGCCAGTGAAAAACAATTATATCTGATTGCCACCAGCGAACCGGAAGTCCCCCAGCAATTACTGGGAGATCCTTTACGGCTGAAACAGGTTCTCATTAACCTGGTCAGTAACGCCATCAAGTTTTCCGATGAAGGCGATATTCTGGTCCACTCCGAAGTGATCTCTAAGGATATTCGCTCTGCCAAATTAAAAATAAGCGTTAGCGATTCCGGCATCGGCATTGATCCCAAACAGAAAGACTCCTTATTTGAAGCATTCAAGCAAGCGGATTCATCAGACAGTCGCTTGCGAGGTGGCACCGGCCTGGGATTAGCCATCGCCAAAGGCCTGGTTGAAAAAATGAGGGGGGAAATAACAATAGAAAGCACTTTGGATCAAGGCACAACGGTCTGGTTCACCCTGCCACTGCCCCTGCAGCAAAATATCATCGAAGCTCGTCCCTCAGGGTTACAAGGAAAGTATGCCGCTTGCTATATTGAGAACCCACTCATCCAACAGCAACTGGAAGAGTATTTCCATCTGTGGGGGGTTACCAGTCAAGCGTTCTCATCAATCGAAGCTCTGCAGCAATACCTGGATGAAAAACCGTCAACTGCGCCAGACTTCGCTTTTATTATGCCCTCGAACAACCGTGGTACGACTGCCTCACTTTGCGAGTTGACCAAGCTACACCCCGCCTTGCCCATATTCGTCACGGCTTTGCCGGACAGTGACCTCGCCTATGATGACTCGCTGCAAAACGCAGACATCAGTTTACTGTTTTTACCTCTGTCAAAAGATCATCTACAACGGGTACTGCAGGACGCACTGGTGACCGACCAAGCGGAAGCAACCGAGCCACAGCCTTTCCAGACATTTCTGGCCGATGTCCTTGTGGTTGACGACAATCCGGCGAACTTACAACTGGTCAGTACTTTCTTGCAAAGCCTGGGGGTCAATGTCATGGAAGCCAGCAGCGGCATGGATGCCATCAATATCCTCAATGCTCACAATGTGGACTTGATCTTTATGGATGTGCAGATGCCTAAAATGGACGGCATTGAAACGACCAAAAACATCCGTAAGCAGGAAACGTTGGGCTACCACGTTCCCATTATTGCGTTAACCGCCCATAACATTAACGAGCAAAGGGCCAAAATATTAAAGGCCGGAATGGACGACTGCGTCAGCAAACCGGTTTCCGAGGAGCAACTGGCCCATATACTGAAACACTGGCTGGGTCTGCCACTGTCGGGCAGCAGTGCACCACACCCGATTAGAGATGAACACCCTCTGGTCGGCCAACCCCCGTTAAGCCGGGTGATGAACCTGCAAGAAGCCTTGCGGTTGAGTAATGGCATAAAAGTTTTAGCCCGGGATATGCTTTCCAAGTTAACGGCAGAGCTGGCCACGGAAGCTGATCACATCTCTCGCCTATACCAACAAAGAAACTGGCCAGAATTGCAAGAAAGAGTACATCGCCTATATGGCGGCTGTTGTTACTGCGGTGTACCCGAACTGCGTAAAGCCAGCGCCACCCTCGACGGGCTGCTGATAAAAGGGGAAACCGAGCATATTGATCAAGACCTGAACAACCTACTGAGAGCCATGCAGCGTTTGCAGGACTGGGTTGAGGAACACGATCTGGACATTATTTTCGATACGGAAGAGAGCCATTCGGCGGCTACCGATTCTTGAAAAGCCTGACAGGGCCTGTAGAGGCCCTATATAGCCCCTGAAGAGGCCCTATATAGCCCCTGAAGAGGCCTTGTATAGCCCCTGAAGAGACCCTGTATAAGCCCCTGTCGCCCTGACCAGAAGCCCTCCCATAAAACCAGATACCTTCAACGGGAATCGGCTACACGCTTGAGGTTGACGGTAGCTCCACCAATCCGGGCCCGGCAGGCTTCTGTTGCTGAATTTTCCAAAGATGCGCATAGTGACCATCGAGCTGCAATAGCTCATCGTGACGCCCCTGCTCTACCACCTGCCCCTGATCCAGCACCACGATTTTATCCGCATCAATGACCGTGGATAAACGGTGGGCAATCACCAGGCTGGTTTGTTGACGTGAAATTTCAGAGATGGCTTGTAAAATAGTCCGCTCGGAACGGCTGTCCAATGAAGAGGTGGCCTCATCAAACACCATAATCGGCGGGCGCTTCAAAATCGTTCGGGCAATGGCTACCCTTTGCTTTTCACCGCCCGACAGTTTCAACCCTCGCTCTCCTACCAGCGTTTGTTCTTTTTTGGGCAGCTGTTGAACAAACGCTTCCAGATGGGCCAAACGAATGGCTTCCCAGACATCGTCATCCGTGGCCTCTATTCGCCCGTAGCGAACATTTTCAAATATGGTGGTGTTGAATAACACGGTATCCTGAGGGACAACCCCAATCGCCCCGCGCAGAGAGGCCTGGGTGACCGAGCGCACATCCTGTCCATCAATCAAAACCGCCCCATCATCTACATCGTAAAAACGAAAAAGCATTTTCGCCAAGGTGGATTTGCCTGCCCCGCTGCTGCCCACAACCGCCACCTTCTGCTTGGCTGGCACAGTAAAACTGACCCCCTTTAAGATAGCTCGATCTGGGTGGTAATGAAAACAAACATTCCGGAACTCAATTTCCCCAGCCCGAACCTGAAGGGGGGGCGCGTTTTCACGATCTTTAACTTTCGGATCAACCCCTAACAGCGAGAACATATTTTCAATATTGGCCATCGAGCCTTTCATTTCCCGATACACAAAACCGAGAAAATTGAGGGGCATAAAGATCTGCATCATAAACGCATTAATCAACACAAAGTCACCCAGGGTCATGACACCCTGAGTGACATCCACCGCAGCCAACACCATGGCAGAAGTCATGGCCGCGGCAATCACAAACGACTGGCCGCCGTTTAACGCAAACAGGGACAGCCTGTTTTTGCGCCGCGCCTCTTCCCATCCTGCCAGTTCGACATCGTAATGGTGAGCTTCATAATCCTCGTTAGTGAAGTACTTAACGGTCTCATAGTTCAGTAAACTGTCAATTGCGCGTGTACTGCTTTGCGATTCGGCCATGTTGGCTTCACGGACAAAGCGGGTTCGCCATTCCGTCGCCATCACCGAGTAAGCCACATAACAAATAACTGAAACGCCGACAATCACGGCATACCAGAACTGGTAATTCCACAAAAGAATGCCAATGACCAGACCAATTTCGAGCAGTGTCGGCACAATGTTAAAGACCATAAAACGCAGCAAAAACGCGATGCCATTGGTACCCCGTTCAATATCCCGCGACAGTCCCCCCGTCCGCCGATTCAGGTGAAAATCCAGATCCAGGGCATGTAAGTGCCTGAACACCTTCAACCCGACCCGGCGCATGGCCCGCTCCGTGATGCGCCCAAACAAGGTATCGCGCAACTCACCGAACAGTACGTTTGAAAAACGCACAACGCCATAAGCCAGCAGTAACCCTAGGGGCAGCGCCACCAAAGCTCCGACATCCGACTTTTGATCCAGATCGTCCACGATGTATTTCAGAATAAACGGCAAACCCACACCGGCAACCTTGGCCATCACCAAACACAGCAGAGCCATGGCCATGCGCGCTTTGAATTCAATCAGGTAGGGAATCAGGGTTTTGAGGGTCGACCAGTTTACATCGCCAATAGCGACATCAGTTCTCATACTGCGCATGGATGGGGCATTCTCTCTTGAAAGGAATATTCAACCTTTGGCTGTCATTACTCACAACAAGAGAAGGTGATGAAAGAGAGTAAAACAACAAGGCCAAACCGGGTGATGAGCTAAAAAGTATCATCAAAAGCTCTGTCAAGGATACCCTGATTTGGCCCCGTTCGCTGAACAGAACCTCGCTTTTGGTCAGGTGATCAGCAAAACGCTTTATTTTTACCCCTGCGCGCTATTCAATCACCCGATCACACCTCTCAATCACCCGGTCACAGCTCTCAATCACCAATAGACATCCGGTATCTTGTCGGTAACCTTGCGAGACAAGTTGATTTTTGATGATTCTGAAGCAATATTGGAGGGAACCGGGCGCAACCTTTCCCGCTGGCAACGGTTTGCAATATCCTCTTCGAAACTCCCTTTGAAATAGGGGATCTCGGTCATTTCGGTATCCCCATCCAGGGCAAAATACATCTGATCAGACTCGGGAGGACATACTGTGATCTGCCCACACTCACTGGACCGGGATAGACCATGCTGAAAATCTTTAAACTGTAAATAAATCTCTTCGTAACTCTGACCCTCCAGGGTCATTTCGCACTCTGTTGTAAATCGAAATGTCATGCTGGGCATGGTGCACTCCTTAAGAGTTGGAATTTAACGTCTTCCTCAAAAGTGTACGCAATTAAGATCACTACAACTTAGAATAATTCACTCTAAACTGCCCAACGCTTATAGATACTGCAAGCCCGGTGATCACCCGATCTGACCCTGGAACAAACCTGACGCATCCCCCTAAAGGTCGCCTCAAGGCCCGCCACAACTCAACGCTGCTATACTTTGACTGGAACCGTCACTTAGCCAAAAAGGGATCTGTACCACCATGCCAAAGTTCACTGCGCCTTTCCGCCCCTCACTTTCTATAGCCCATTGCTCTGCTGGCACAAAAATACTGCTGGTTGTTTTAGCGTTCACGCTGAGCAGCTTTTCTGCGCTTGGGGTCGCTGAAACCGAGACTTTGTCGGAAACTGAGATTGATCGCCAAAAGGCGCTTGAAATCCAAAGCAAGAATGAGCTTCAGACCAAGCTACTCCGGCCAATCGTCGGCAATGAGGATAAGGATGCAGGTGCGCGAGTCGAGTCCGTCGAATACCTTGACGATGGCAAAACGGTAAAAATCTCAGTTTCGTTGCCTGAAAACAAGTACTCCGAGCTGGAAGAAGTTGTCGTATTGGGGCGGCCCGACAAACAGAAAATAGAGTGGCCAACACTGTTCCAGCCCAAAAAGTTTGAAGTGGTTAATAACCTGCAAGAAGGCAAAAGTGGAGTAATTATCTATCTGGGCAAAGAGCAGGATTTTCTCCTGAAACTGAACTACACCGAACCACGCCCGGATGTAGAGCCCGATGTCTACAATCGTGACTAGAGCACGCAGACAGGAGACAGGAGACAGGAGACAGGAGACGGTATGGGCTCATAAGGGCTCATCCCCCCCCATCGAATTCTGTTTTGTATGCAGCCCATCCCCATAAAATGAACCCCCTGCCCACCATCAAGTCCCGCTAGGCCCCGCTGAATTTCCCACCCCCCTGCCCCTGTCGTCATTCTGTATTCGCCGGAATCCATTTTAGACTCCCGAAAATTGACCTCGGCTGTTAAAATCCCTTCCTGACTTAAGGATGGACTATGACGCACACAACCGGCATCGCCACTGCAGCAACAGTTGAAAACTGCCCACACCTGACTCTCACCGACAGCCATAACGCCTTCCCAGACCGGAATCATGAAGATTCTCTAGCGGTCATTGCGGTGAAAAACCCCTACTGTACAGCCACCATCACCCCTCAAGGGGCACAGTTACTGACCTTTGAGCAAGCTGATGGCACGCCGTTACTGTGGCTCAGCCCGCAAGCCATCTTCAAAACCGGCAAAGCCATACGCGGCGGAGTCCCTGTGTGTTTGCCCTGGTTTGGCCCACACACCACCGATCCCTCAAAACCCCAACATGGTTTTGCAAGGAACAGTCTTTGGCAGTTAACCCGTGCTCACGCCCTTGATGACGGTGCCACCCAGCTCACCTGGCGTTTCCAGGTCGGGACATCACACCCAGCTCAGTTTGCCGGCGAATTTACCGCGGAATTGACCATGACCTTGAGCAAGCGCATTGATCTGCAACTGGTCGTGAGCAATGACGGAACACACCCTCTACCGTTAAGCTGGGCGCTGCACAGTTACCATCCTGTCAACAACCTGGCTACCGCACGTGTCGCTGGGCTGGACGGCTGTGAATACCTCGACAACACCCGGCAACAATCACGTTTCACCCAAACCGGCGACATCACTTTTGGCCGGGAAGTGGATCGTATTTTTGTGTCCACCTCCAAGCACCAGGATCTGATCACCGAGACTCAACACCTCCGGGTTTCCGGCCACGATTGCAGCAGTGCCATTATCTGGAATCCGGGCCCCCAACTCGCGGCCGGCATGGCCGATGTGGGCGAAGGCAATCACCAAGGGTTTGTCTGTGTCGAGCGTGGCAATACCGCAGACAATGCCCTTCGATTGGCCGCAGGCGAAACCCACCGTGCCAGTGTCCGAATAGAGGCCTTGACGTAAACTTTATGTTTGAGGTTGTCGTCCGCCCATAAACCGGCCACGAGGAGCTTACCCGGGCGACCTTCACCCGTCAGCTGAAAACTTTATACGTCAATTTCCACCGACGGCCTTATCCGTCATCCGAATGTTAAAACGATCGAGGGGTTAACCCGATCGTCCCTAACCGAATTACAACCCCGTGTGTGAGCCTGTATGAGTGAACTGTCTCTTTTTCAATTAATATTAATCGGGCTTATTTTCATCTGGAGTGGCTTTGTCCGCTCAGGCTTGGGATTTGGCGGTGCCGTGCTATCCCTGCCCTTTCTGCTGATGGTGGATAACCGGCCATTGGTTTACCTGCCCATCATTGCAGTACATCTGCTGGTTTTTGCGTCACTGACCGTCTGGCAAAACAACCGTCAGTTGCGGAAAAAAACCAAGCCGGCTCCCCTAACTGGATCCGGCACGCACGACTCTGGTCAGGCAGGCTCCGAGGACAGCAGTCACAACGGCACAATCGCCTGGGGTTACCTGAAATACGCCCTGATGGTTATGATCATCCCCAAACTGGTCGGAGTCTTCGGCCTGATTGTGCTCCCCAACACCCTCATGAGCGCCATCATTTTCACAATTGTCGGGCTGTATTCACTCACCTACATTTTCAACAAACCCTTTAAAAGCAACAGCAGGTGGCTGGATATTGTATTTCTGGTCCTGGGGGCATACATCAGCGGCACATCACTGATAGGTGCCCCCCTGGTCATTGCCGTCTTTGCCAACCACATTGCCAAACATCAACTTCGCGATACACTGTTTGCCCTCTGGTTGATTCTCGTGGGCATTAAATTAGCGGCTTTCATTTACGCCGGCATCGATTTACAGCTGATTCAGCACCTGTGGTTACTGCCCTGCGCCGCCATTGGCCACGTGCTGGGATTGCGCGCTCACCAGCGCATGCTGGCGGCCGAAACTCCGGTATTTTTTCGGGTATTGGGCACGACGCTGTTTATCATCAGCTGCGTGGGTTTGTACCAGGGCATCAGCCAGGGCCTGGGGTAACTTCAGGGCACGACATCAGAGAACCCGATCATGACACTGCACCTTGTGACACACCCGGATTACAGTTTCGACTTCCCGGCAAAACACCGTTTTCCCATGGAGAAGTTTCGACTGCTGCACCAATATTTACAGGAAAAAGGATTAGCCACCAAAGACAACACGCTGCGACCGGGCAAGGCCAAGAAGGAGTTGCTGCAGCTGGCCCACGACCCGGACTATCTGGATCGCTTTATTCACAACCGCCAGTCCCCGCAGGAAGTGCGTCGTATGGGGCTGCCCTGGTCACCGGCGTTAATGAAGCGAACCCTGATCGCCCCCAACGGCACTTTTCTCACCGCCAATCTGGCCTTGCAGCATGGTGTGGCCTGCCACTTGGCCGGGGGAACCCATCACGCACACCGGGATGCAGCGTCCGGCTTCTGCATTCTCAACGACCTGGCCATTGCCGCCCTGGGGTTGCTCCACAGTGGACGCAAAACACAGCTGGCGCCCGCCTCTGTGTTGATTTTTGACTGTGACGTTCACCAGGGTGACGGCACCGCCAACATATTGCAGCATGAGCCCAAAGTCTTCACCTGTTCGGTGCACTGCGACAAGAACTTTCCGGCGAAAAAAGCCCACAGTGATATGGACGTTGAAGTCGCAAAAGGGACGGCTGACGACGAATACCTGGCCATCGTCAGGAAAGCCTTTCTGACCGCCGTTGATCGCTCACGTCCTGCGCTGGTGCTGTATGATGCCGGTGTCGATGTCTATGCAGGCGACCCACTGGGCCTGCTCAACATCAGTCTGGGCGGATTGCGGGCTCGCGAGCGGATGATTCTGGAACTGTGCCGCGAAAAAGGACTGCCGGTTGCCACCGTGATCGGAGGCGGCTATGACGACGATCGTCACGCGTTGACGCGGCGCCATGCCATGGTCATTGAAGAGGCGTTTGGCGTGTTTCAACCGGCCTGAACTGAAATTGAAACTGAAGCAAGGCAGGTAACACAGACGGTGAAGCCCACCGCCGCTGGCGCTGGCATCAGGGCGGCAACCAACCGCCCGTCGCCTGAATGGGTACAGGGTCCATTGCTTCACTGACCCAAAACGCCACCGCCCGGGTTCCCTCAACACTCGTTTTTGGCAGGTGTACATCCCAGCTTCCATCGCTGGACTTGTAGGTCTGATGGCTCAACACCACAAAATCCTGATCCATAAGCAGACCGGAATTTTCGCCCTTTTTAATCTCGGTCACCAGATCACAGCCCAGCACGGCGACATTCAGCACCAAAGCCCGGTAATCCCCATCACTGGTAAAACGCGCTTCCAGGTTTCGACCGTCCCGTTTGACGATCAGCTGGCCCGGTGAGCCGGACGGCAACTCTGGCAATGCCGGGTTCTGAAACCAGCCCGTCCACTCCTTACCCGAGAGCATAAAACCCGGAGTGTAGACCGCGTTGCTGCGGCCGTGTATTTGGTACAGACGCTGACGCTGAGAATGCTGAAGTGAAGCGTAGGGGTCAGGCCAACCCAGATAATCCCAATAGTCCACATGAAACACCACCGGCACCACGTGAGACCAAAGGCGATCATCGGTTTTCAGTTGAGATATCCAGCGTTCCGCCGGTGGGCAACTGCTGCAGCCCTGTGAGCTGAAAAGTTCCAGTAAGGTGACTTGGGCGCGACCGCTGTCAAAGACTTGGTGTGTTGGCTCCCCGGTGATGATTTCAACCGGGCTCTTCAACTGTTGAGCAACAGCCGCTGGCGTCGTTAAGATCATTGCCATCGCAACCCATAAGACGACCCATAAAGCCGACTGAGTCAAACGATAACCTTTGCTGTATCCGACGTTCATAGTGATCCGTAGCCAATCTTGACCCGTGTGTGTCTTAGGTAGGCTTTAGGGTATTTAGTTCAATCTGTTGGTAGGAACCATTGACCTGCATATCCAAGAAGAACGCAGCGAATCTATGGTATGCCACTCACGATCATCGTGAATCAGATTAACTTCGTGTGTAGGCGCAGGAAGAATTTAGAGAATCGAAAAATGCAGAGGCTTCATGTTATTCACGAATGACCTATGTGGGTAATTTAACCCTATTCAGATACGGCCAAGATTAAGCGTGTACGGGCAATAAAATCCGCATACAAATGACTTCAATTCCGTCAAATATTGTCAGATGAAAATCTTGGATAGCGGAAATATCGAGCATGGTCTAACTGAACTGTTCATGTCTGCAGCCACACCTTATCTGGATACTCGTTGGACATATATTTTTAAGGCTATAATACTTCGTTAAAATACCTTGTAATTTCAATAGGTTAGAGATATTGTTTTGGCAATGTTAAATGATATGTATCAGGAAGATATGCCTAACATGGATGCTGATCTTTACTCTCGCCTTGTTATTTCCCTGATTTTATAAAAATTAAGATTCTGGAGCCGGTTATATTGCTCCGGGATATGCCCAACGTTGGGCAGAAGAAACTGTTAGAGAGCAATCACGAGAGATATCATGTCAGCGAAAGAAGAATTCGAAGAAAATGAAGAGTTGTTGAATAAAAATAGAAGCTACAGCGAGTTTAAAAAACTTAGACATAGAGAGCTCCTCTACCAAAAAGCTATGCTGCAAAGATTAGAGGCAAAAAAGAGAAGCTACACATGGGTATTAGCGGCTCTAACTGCCGGGCTATTTTCAGCAATTTTTTCTTTAGTTACAGTATCACTGGAAGATGGAAGGTATATTGATAAAGAAAGCTTACAAAGGGATATTGTTACTATTGTTAGTAACAATGGTGATTTAAGGGCAATTAAACAATCCTTCGCAAATCAATCAACGATAAGTGAGCTTAAACTTATTCTTTCATCGAAGTCATCGTATTATCCAAAAACAATAGCTTTATCTTCTGTTTTGGATGATGTTCGTGTTCAGGCGTTTATAAAAAATGAGAAAGAGCTCCTTCCAAAACTTGAGCCTCTAATAAAGGAATATGAAGAAATAAATCCCTTCGACAAACTCCAAATCGGACAAAAAGACTATTTTGAGAATATCAGAATTAAAACTGAAGGCACTTATCCTAAAATTAAAAATGATATAAACAACCTTGTTGATGAACTGCATCAAAAGAATTTACTAGTTAACGAATACTTGTCAGATTCAAAAATGTCATTTTGGATATCTATATTTGCAGTATTCTTGTCACTAATGATTGGAGGCTATCAGATTTATTCTGGCAGGCCAGAAGCATTACGAAAAACATTAATTGGGCTTGTAGATGTTTCGAGTGAAGACGAGGAGCAAGCCTCTAACAAGAAAAATCAGTCGGACAGCTAAAGCTGCCGCTGTTTTTGACGTTATATGCTATAGGGTCATCTAAATCAAAGGCTTTGAATAAATGAAGGCAAAAAGAGCTGATGTAAACGATACGGTTAAGATGAGTCTCTTGTGCGACGTACAAGGGGCGTGCCCGCTGTGTAGCCGAGATTTGATAGTTAAGAGGTCTGGAAAAACTGTAAGAGTTTTTGATGTCGCTCATATTTATCCCTTAAATGCGACAGAACATGAAAAAAAATCTTAGTTAATGAAGAAATATTGGCGGATGACATTGATTCAGAGCCAAATTTTATGGCTTTGTGCAAAAATTGTCACAAGATCTATGACACACAAAAAACCGCTGAAGAATACAGGCAGCTAGTAGCAATAAAGAAGAATATTAATAAAGCGAAAGAACTTTCTGCGACCTGGGATACACAAACTCTCCATAGAGACATATCTATAGTTGCATCAAAAATAGGGGAGATGGATGAGAAATCCATCTCAAACACTAAGCTATCCTATGATGCTCTTAAAGTAAGCGATAAAACAGATGCCACCTTTGGAATAATAAATGAAATGAAGGTTAGTCAGTATGTCTTGAACTTCTTTGTTCCTATACGCGAGTCACTAAAGTCGCTCGAACTTCAAGAAAAAGCAAAGTCAGCATTTATCTATTCTCAAGTTAAAAGTTATTACACACTTCTATTAATGAAGAATTATGATCAAAAAGAGATTTTTGAAAAGTTATGCAAGTGGTTTATGACTAACACAGGGATTACTGAAAGAGACAAGGCTGAAGTATTGGTTTCTTACTTCATACAGAATTGTGAGGTTTTTTCAGAATGTTAGTGCCTAGTAAAACAATTTCCATTGAGGAAAGCAGCTTATACAATGCTTGCCAATTACTAGGGATATTGGATTCGCCTGTTGAATTGGTGGAACTATATCAAACAAATAAAAAAATGTTCTCTGACCTGTCTTCTTATATTGACGCTTTAGATATGCTCTATGTGTTAGGGAAAATTGACATTAAAGAAGGGGTAGTTCAGCTTGCTTAAATCCATCAGCTGTGAAGCAATCGTCAAAACTCCTATAACCTTTGGGGAAGGTTTAAATTCCGTTGTTGGTGCGGACGACGCTCAAAACTCTATTGGTAAGTCATCCGTGCTCATGCTTATAGATTTCGCGTTTGGCGGTAATGATTTCCCTGTTAAATGTGATGATGTAACCAGGAATGTAGGAGATTTCAAGGTAGGGATTGAATTTGAATTTGACAAGAAACACTCGTTTATAAGAGATACCTCAAAACCAGATTCAGTGTATTTTGTTGAAGATCAAGAGATGAAAACGTTAAAATATTTTACTAGCTTTCTCAAAGAAAAGTACCTTCCTGATGAGCTAGACATTTCATTTCGTGAGTGTGTGAGTGGTTTCTTTCGGATATATCAAAGAAACAACTATGATGACAAAAGACCGTTGGATATCGTAAAAAAAGATAACTGGGATAGCATCAGAAAGAGAATCCTTAAGATATATGGGGAATATTGGAAGATTTCAAACTTAGAGAGCGAGAAATCGGAAAAAACTAAGAGATCAAGCGACATTAAGGGAACTTTCGGGTCTGGTGCA
Organism: Pseudomaricurvus hydrocarbonicus; assembly: GCF_011602365.1. Classification (GTDB taxonomy): domain Bacteria; phylum Pseudomonadota; class Gammaproteobacteria; order Pseudomonadales; family Cellvibrionaceae; genus Pseudomaricurvus; species Pseudomaricurvus hydrocarbonicus. Next base: position 1,202 of record NZ_JAAONZ010000014.1, on the reverse strand, counting down.
GTAAGAAAGATTACAAAAACACAGTATACGAAAAATAACGCTTATATTGATCACATGACATCCGAGATTGAGGCGATAAAGCATTCGCTAAGGAAGAATGTTACTGATATTAAATCACTTATTAACGATAGAAACATATCTCTAAAAAAAGAAAAAGATGAGTTATTAGAAAAGCGAAACTCTTTAAGTGTTCAATTAGCTAGAATAGATTCTAATTTAAATGGTAGCAAGATAAGAAAGAGTAAAAGCTTTCAGGTGGTTACTGAGTTTTTTCCTGACATAGATTCAGAAAGATTAGAAAGAGTTGAAGAATTCCATAAAGGTATAACTAAGATTCTGAAAAATCACTTAAATGCAGAGAAAAAGCTGATACTAGAAAGTATATCAGCAGCAGATTCAGATATTGAAAGGTTAGATAAAGAGTTGCTGAAGATTGTAGATTCGAAAGAGGAATCGGTGTATTTGCTAGAGAGGCTAATGGAGCTGGATCGTTCTAACAGGGAACTGATAACTCAAAATGAGTATTGGAGTAGAGCAGATAAAGTAAAAGAAGAGATACGTCAGATCAAGGAGGAAATTAATAAAGCTATAGAAAGCTCAATCAGTAAAATTGAACAATCTTTAAACTCTGGAATGAAGGTATACATCGAAAGAATATATCACGACAAAGCAATACTGCCCACATTGTCATTGGATAGCACGGATTATAAATTCAGTCATGGAGATGATAGAGGTACGGGGAAAGGATTTGCCAATATGATTGCGCTAGATTTGACTTTTCTAGAAAAAACACATTTGCCATGCATAATTCACGACAGCTTGTTATTTAAAAATCTAGATATCCCTGCCGTAGAGAGCTTAATTGAAATATATTCAGGTTTTAAAAAACAAATATTTATTTCAATTGATGAGGTGTCAAAATATAGAGAGGAAGTTAGAGATTTGATCCAGTCTTCCGAGTTTATAAAGCTTGATAAAGAAAAGCTTGCCTTTAAGGTTAAGTGGAAAAGCAGGCAGGATTAGAAATGCCCCACATAACAATCGCAAGTACAGCGACTCGCAAGCTCGCGCGTGTTGCGGGGAGAATGTCCCACTAACTGTGTAAACCCCGTGATTCATATTACCCTAGAGGAGTTAATGAATCATGGTATCGACAATGAAAAACAAAGAACTACAGGACATGGCCGACAAGGTGGCTGGCG
>NZ_JAAONZ010000013.1 GCF_011602365.1 Pseudomaricurvus hydrocarbonicus | reverse complement strand
ACTGGAAAGACTGTGGTATCATTTTGTTCACGGCTGATTGCTTGCGGATATTGTCTAGACACCAATAACCATAAGGCTTTCAGCCGTTCTTGTTTAGTCCTTTGTGAAATATTCGGGCTAGCCAGAACCCACAGAGGGCACTATAATGCGCCCCGTTGTTGTTTAAAAACTGTCGTTTAAAAACAATTACTTAAGGGCCCTTAGCTCAGTTGGTTAGAGCATCCGACTCATAATCGGCAGGTCGACAGTTCAAGTCTGTCAGGGCCCACCATTTCCCAACCCCTTTGCGGGTTAGAGCATCCGACTCAACTCTTGATTCAACCCAGGCAGGTCGACAGTTCAAGTCTGTCAGGGCCTTTATGCCCTCGGGTACACCATTTCCCAACCCCATTGCGGGTTAGAGCATCCGACTCAACTCTTGATTCAACCCAGGCAGGTCGACAGTTCAAGTCTGTCAGGGCCTTTATGCCCTCGGGTACACCATCTCCCAACCCCTTTGCGGGCTAGAGCATCCGACTCAACGCTTGATACAACCCAGGCAGGTCGCCAGTTCAAGTCTGTCAGGGCCTTTATGCCCTCGGGTACACCATTTCCCAAACCCCAAAGAGGGTTAGAGCATCCTTACATTTGCGTGAGAAAAGTCACAGAGATAATGCCACCATTTGAAAACCTGTCGTGACAGCGGATTGGAAAATCGCACTTCGATGTTGAGATGCTGACCCTACAAAATCAACGGGCTCTCTTGCGCAGAGATAAACACATTGTTAGACAAAAATCGTCCTCGAACACCACCATCAGCAGCAGCAACCAGAAAACTCTTGGTCAGCGCGAAACTGGATGAACCTTCCTCACAAAAAGGTCTGTCCAACGATGTTTCCCTCTGCCAACTCTGCCAGCTCAAGCCACACACAGTGCACCCATATCATTCGCCGGTGAGTAAAATGCAGGAGGCGAGCTTGGTTCGCTCAACAAAAATATTCGCCAGTGAGGGCGCCCCTGAAGTTGTCCGCTTTGCTCTCAGGCGAGAAACCTTTGACGGTATTGTCGTGGCCATGGCCGGGCGTGCGTGAAATAAATACTCAGCCAGCCGAAGAACAGCTGCCCTTTAACCAGCCACAGTCCAGCCTTCAGCACAACTGAACCATTCGTCAAAGATAATGTCTGATGTGTATCCGTCTCTTGAAAAAAGGACTGCAACCATCTGGAGCAAAAATGCCCGCCCGTCAGCATGTAAATTGCCCGTTCTGCGACGCACAAAGCACTCTACGCATTCATCGGTCTACCCTTGATAAAATCTTACGCAGAAGCCCCAAATTTCGCTGCTTGAAATGCAACCTACTATTTTACAGAAAGGTGCGTTCGCTTTAACGAAGCAGGTGTATCCCCCCTTGCCAATCAACAAGGTGCACCTGCTTCTTAAGACCTCCACAGCCCTCTGAGTAGGTTCAATTGACTCAATACCATTTTACCCCGGTTATTCTTTCTCGCTGGCGATCTTAATCATCACGTGGGCATAGGGGGTCCCCTTCCACATCACATAGATCGGGTCCTGGGTGTTGGTGGAAATTCCTTCCAGCATGGAGTGGTCCGGCAGGATAACCATCATGTGCGGCCCCTCTTTAATCCAGGCATTATCTGCGGTAGGTTCCGTGGCATAGGGATCAATGTTGCTGACGCCCTTGGCGGTGCCTTCACCGGCCAACATGTAGGAAATACTAAACCGGGATGGCTGGTAATCCTGCTTACTCATCATGGCGGCCATGAGTTTCTCCCACTCGGCCTCGTTACACATGGGTCCCGTCATGGCTTGTTGGGGATAGCAGGTAAATCCATTGGACCCTTGACGCAACACCGTACCATCGGGGGCTTTGATCGTGGCATTGGCAGTGACATCCACAGGAGCGGCACTTTCCGCACTGGCAATCATCGCCGCCTTGTCGGCAGCCAGGGCAAGACTGCTGCTGAGCAACCCAAAAAACACCCAAGAGCCCAAAATCTTTCTGTTCATAGTAATCTCCAATAAGTATTTTATATTTTTGTTTGTCATGTTGTTTTTGGAGCAGAACTGCTAACTCTTAAGCAAAGTATAGACCAGCCATACGGCTCTCAAATGAAGTCTGTTACCCGATGCCTCTTAATGCGATTACAAACTCAGCACCCTTTTCAACATCTGCCTACCTGTTGGCGGCAGATGTCATGCTCGTGATGCACACACTCTTCGTGATTTTCGTCATTCTGGGGCTGATTCTGATCGTGATGGGCAAACTGCTGAACTGGCGCTGGGTACGCAACTTCTGGTTTCGTTTGGCCCACATCATCGCCATCGGCATAGTGGTAATGCAGGCGTGGCTTGGAATTTTATGCCCCCTCACCGGATGGGAGATGGCCTTGCGCGAACGAGGCGGCGAGGCCATCTATAGCGGCACCTTCATCGCCTATTGGCTGGGTAAGGTATTGTATTACCCGTTACCAGAGTGGGTATTCATCACCGGCTATAGCGTGTTTGGAGCATGGGTGGTGGGCTGCTGGTTTTGGGTGCGACCACGGCCGCTTTAATCCCCGCACCATGCCGCTATGCATCCGGCAAGGGCACCGGCAACACTTTCGAGCGACTGTTGTTGATCGCCGGGTCCACCCGACGATGGGCTATGGTATACCTCAGCCGGGGAGCCAATAGCGGCTGCAAATCCTCTAACGGCTGACTGGTATCCAGCCAGAGATTAATCCCCGCGCTATCCAACATGACTGGCATGCGGTGGTGAATGGCCTTTAAGCATTCATCCGCTGCGGTGGTCACAAGAGCGCAGGACAACAGCTCTTCGTTCCAACAGTCCCAGAGCCCCGCCAAGGCAATGGCACCATCTTCACGATAGAGCTCGATGGGCTGTTTCCCGTCGGGGGTTTTCTGCCATTCCAGGAATGAACTGCAGGGTATGACACAGCGTTTGTGGTGAAACGGCCCCTTGAAGGCGCGGCTGGACTCCAATGTTTCCGCACGGGCGTTGAACATCGAAAAACGCGTGTCAGGACCAGAAGACCAACTGGGCGTCAGCCACCAGCGCGCCGGGTGGCAACTGCGTTCGCCGTCTATCTCATAAAAAATAGGCACGGATTCCGTAGGGGCAATGTTGTACTGCTCCCTAAGGACAATTGGGACGCCAAGTTCGTCCAACAGCTGCACCAGACCCGGAGTCATTGAGATGTTAAAGCGACCGCACATGCCCTTCTCCTTATGTTGTCCCTCGTATTTTCCGTTTTAGTTCGTATTGCTCTCGTTTCAATCTTTAGTGTTAGCCTCATTTGGCAGCCCCTTGCCCCGAGAAAGTCGCCGGCTGCCTTGGCTTACTGACATCGCCTTCGCGAACAACCATGGTGCTTGATACAACCATAGCAGGGGCATTTCAGCAGGTTTGATTTTTAAACAGCACGGATCCAAACCTGCACTGGTCATTGATCATATGCCCATCTCTGCCTAGAGTTAATCAATCACAACCGCAATCCCCCTTTCACGGTCACACTGTTCAGCGAGGTATGGTATGCGACGGCGACACTCCTTCGTGAGAGTTACCGACGATCTTAACGACAAAAACAATGTCACTGGACGCCGCGGTTCGCCGAAAACGCAATGATGAACAATGAACACGCGACAACAGAATATCAGTGCCTATTGGACTTCTGGTTCCGGGACGTAACTCCCAACCAATGGTTCAGTGGCGGCAAAAAGCTGGACACCCCGATACGAGAAAGGTTTGGCAACTTAGCGCATCAGGCCACACAGGGGGCACTGGACCACTGAGCGTCATCACCCTATGGGCGCCTGGCTTTGATCATTCTTCTGGATCAGTTTTCCCGACACATCTTCCGCGGTACCCCTCAGGCTTATGCACAGGATGCTCGTGCACAACAACTGGTACTGGAGGGCATACAAAACGGTGACGACCAGCCTCTGCAGCCCACCGAACGACACTTTTTCTACATGCCGCTGATGCACGCTGAAGACAAGACCTTACAGGAACTGAGTGTTGAGAAATTCACGACATTGCGACACGAGGTCAAACGGGGGCTGAATGCAGCTCAGGCACATCGCGCCATCATCGAAAAATTTGGCCGCTTTCCCCATCGGAATGAAATTTTAGGTCGGGTTTCTACGCCAGAAGAAGTCGCCTTTTTGAACTCCGGCGTAAATCACCGGGCATAATGTTGTCCATAGCGCATCACAATAGATTATTTGTGAACTAGACTGGATGAAGACTTCATCCGTGCGAGACTCCCATGGGGACAACCATCATCAGTCTGAACAATTACGTCCGCCTTCTGAGCACTCACGTCAGCTGTCTGCTTGCCCTTCTCCTGCTGACAACGCCAACCGTGTTCGCCCAAGAGTCACCCTGGCTGCTGATTCCAACCGTCAGTAACGACCCTAAGCTGGGGTTTAAAGGTGGTGTAATGGGGGGCTACCTGTACAAAGTGGATGCCGACTCCAATTTTTCAATGATGGGTGGCTTTGCCAATTACAGTGATACTGACTCCTACACCGGTGGTCTGTTTACCGACCTCTACTGGGGCGCCAACCGCAACAAGTTGCGGGCGGGCATCATCAATGGCCACATCAACAATGAATACGAAGATTATCTCGGCACCGGCCAGACAGTCGAAACAGAGGACAACCTGAAAGGGCTGTTCATACGTTACTCCCACCTGATCTTTCCCAAATGGTACCTTGGGGCGCAGTTCCTGTCGTCCAACTACGCCATCGGTATCGACGAGCTGACGGATGAAGCCGCCCATCAAATAGGCCTGACTGGCTTCGATTCCAATGGCATCGGCCTGGTCCTGGAGTATGACACCCGCGACAATGTTCGCAGCAGCACCCTGGGGCATTATTTTAATCTGAACAACATTGCCTACCGGGAAGGGCTGGGGGGTGATGAGTCGTTTGATGTGTTTCAGGCAGACTATCGCTGGTTTTCCCCGTTCGGAGAAGGTCACGTCTTCGCTCTGCAATTGAAGGGCCGATGGACCAGCGACGCCCCGCAAAGTGGTTATTCATCGCTGCAATTGCGCGGCTACACCCGCGGAAACTACCTCGACGAAAATTACACCCATTTCGACATGGAAGCCCGTATACACTTACGCGGCCGCTGGGGTGCGACGATGTTCGCCGGCATATCCTGTCTCTATTCCTCCATGTCGGATTGCGGCGACAACGAAGACCTCTTCGCCTCTGCGGGCGCAGGCATTACCTATGTCCTCAAACCGGCGTCGGGCTTCATCATCAAAACCGAATACGCCGTGGGCGAAAAAGACAACTCCGCGTTTTACATCAAACTGGGGCAGAAATTTTAACCCGCCATTTGCCCCGGTCTGACGCCGGCTGATAAACCCGCAACATCCAATGATCTTGTGTCATACCGTCATCAACCAGAGGACCGCCTCACACCTCAGCTGTTTGATCGTTGAGCGCCTCGGCCAGGTCAGCCAGTGGGATGGGCTTACTGTAGAGAAAACCCTGCACCAAATCGCAACCGTGCTGCTTAACAAACTCGTATTGAGCTTCCGTTTCGATACCCTCGGCCACCACTTTCAAGTTCAGGTTATGGGCCATGGTGATGATGGTTTTCACCAGAGTTTCATCGTCGGCGTCCTTGCCAAGGTCACGCACAAAGCTGCGATCGATTTTCAGGGTATTCAACGGAAACTGCTTCAACCGGCTCAGCGAAGAGTAGGCCGTGCCAAAATCATCGATGGAAATTTCGACGCCCAGCTGGCGAATACCCTGCAGCTGTTCCAGCAAGCTGTCCGAGGATGGGCCCACCAGGTTTTCGGTGATTTCCAGCTCCAGTTTGGCACCGGGAAAACCGGTTTTTGTTAACGCCGCCTGCACTTCTGCCGGAGCCTTACGGCGGTAAAAATGCAGCGGGGAAAAGTTGACGGACAACTGTAACTTGGGCGCCCGACCCGGAGTTAACGTCAAGATCTCCTGACAGGCCCGCACCATCACCCAATCGTCAATGGCACCAATCAGGCCGCACTCTTCCGCCAGAGGGATGAATTCCGACGGAGAAATCGCACCCAGTTCGTGATCCTTCCAGCGCAACAACGCCTCAACCCCAACGATTTCAAGCGTGTGGACATCCACCTTGGGCTGGTAATGAAGATAAAAGAGTTCCGCCTCAATGGCATGGCGCAACTTGTTTTCCAACACCAGACGCCGCTCCATTTTACGGTTCATGTCCGGTGCAAAGAACGTCATCCGGTTACGCCCTTTATCCTTGGAGCGGTACATGGCGGTATCGGCATTCTTCAGAATTTCGGTGGCATTGTCACCATCGCCGGGAAACACACTGATGCCGATGCTGGTCGTCAGCGTTAGGTTATGGCCTTCCAGCTCCATCGGCGAACTCACACTGTGGATGATTTTATTGGCCACATCCCCGGTAGCCCCAGGCTCCAGATCGGTCAGCAGAATGGCAAACTCATCGCCGCCAAGGCGGGCGAGAGTATCCCCTTCCCGCAAACACGCCTGCAATCGCCGGGCAACCTCAATCAACAATTGATCACCAATGCCATGCCCCAGAGTATCATTGGCGACTTTAAAACGATCCAAATCGAGAAAGAGCACCGACAAATGAGCCCCATGTCGTCGGCAACGACTGATAGATTCCTGCAGGCGACGATCGAATGTCACGCGATTGGCCAGTCCGGTCAGCGCATCGTGATAGGCCTGATGTTCGAACTTTTTCGCCAGGTCAGCCAGCTCCCGGGTACGCTCGTCTACCTTGTCCTCGAGCAACCCCTGTATCAACCGCAAGTCTTTGTCACGGATCTGAATCTGGTGCAGCATGTCATTGAAATGATCCACCAGTGCACCGACTTCATCATTGGAAATCCGCTTGGCACGCAAACTGTAATCTCTGCTTTCCGTGATATTGAGAGCCGTTTCAGCCAGCTCCACCACCGGACGGGTGACCAGGCGCTGAACATAATGAGCAATGAGGTAAGCCACCAGCATCGACACCGCAAACACCCCACAGGCAACCAACAGCTGCAACATTTGCTCTTGCAACCATTGGCTGTCATCGGACAGCAGCAGAATACTTCCCACCACTTCACCATCAAACTCCACCGGCAGCTGGACAAACCAGTAATCGCCCAGTGACCCTTGCACACCCTCGGGAGGTGCGGCAGGCAGGACCCCCGCAATGCGCTCAAAATGTGCAAACGGCTGCTGGCTCGGCAAAAACAACATGGCGCCGACAATATTGGGTTGACTGGCAAGACTGCTGAGAGTCTGATGAGCGTTTTCGGTGTCTTCAAACATCAATGCCGCGACGCTGTTGTGACCGACAATGCCCGCCTCTGAACGCAACTGTTCAAACACCTGCCCCTTAGACGAATACCAATCATTAAAAGCAAACGCGATGGTCGCCAGTAACAGCGCACTGGCTGTGGTCACCAACAGCACGTTTTGAATGGTGTTGCCAATCGAACGGTGTCCATACTCGGTCATAACATGTCAGGTCTCTTCGCCAACAATGCGGGCTAACTGCAACAAACGCGAACTGAATTTCAAACCAGCCTGATTGGCAGCCGTTAAATTAATTTCAAAGCCAATTCGATTGCCCCTGCGCACCAGAGCCACGTGCACCCCCGGATAGACTTTCCCTGTGGACTTATGATCGGTCATATCCGCAATCACCAGCACAGGGGTTGTGCGGCTGACCAGGGGGGCTTTGATCATGCGCTCAGCACCGGCTTCGGATAACAACAAAATATCACACGCACTCAGCCCTTCGGGCGTGCCTATGCGCTCAAGTTGGAGTCGGCGACCACCCACTTCGCGGCCACGGATCATATCGTCGGCGGCCCCCAAAACGTCCTCCTGATAATAGCAGAGGTTGAGCTGATCACCCCGCTGCTGCAACTGGGCATCGGGCCAGCGAACAAATTTGGCGATGTTCAACACGAACGCTGACTTCAGCTGATTTAACTGCACCTGGTCTGCGGTCTTCGCAGCCTCCACAAAATGGCTAACGGGCAGACATGCACAAGCCCACATCAGGCACAGGAGATGTGATCGGTGTGTCAGCAGATTCCAAAGGCTCACTATCATCAGAGCGCCGGCGTCCAGGTGAACTGAAGCCAAACTTGGCGTCGGGCTTTTTCCGTATTGTACTGGCCGCCAAAATCTGCCGCCGGATCGTGCACTTGTTCATCCAGGAGATTGTCTACACCCAGACGGTAGGATAGATTCGGCGTCAGCTCACCATTCAGGTACAGGTTCGCCCAGACATACCCATCACTGTCGTCCGTGGTGAACCCATTCGCATCCCATCGATCACTGTTGAAGACCAGCGACAGGCCCAAGGAGTGGCGGGGTGTCAGCTGGTAGTTGGTTGTGACACTGCCACTCCAGTTGGCGATATAGGGCAATTCAGAATAAGCACCCAGGTCGGATGAATCCACATAGGCCGCAGTCAGGCGTATAGACAGGTCATCAGCCACCGCAACATCCACCAGGCCTTCTGCACCATAAAGATGAAACCGCTCTTTAGCGTTGAAGAAATATTCATCGGCATTGTTCGGCGTCGGCATTTCGTAAATAAAATCTTCCAGTGTGTTGTGGTAAACCGTGACGGCACTTTTCACCCGATCCGTATTCAGGTAATAGCCCAGCTCCAACGATTTAATGCTCTCTGCTTCAGGGATGGGGGGGACAAAAGTGGTATTTTCAAGCACCTTCAGATATTCGCGCAGAGTGGGGGTCCTTATCGCGGTGCCATACATCAGTTTCCAGCTGTGAACCCCAACGGGAGAATAATTGACCGCCACTCGATAGTTCACATAGCTGTCGAATTGTTCAAAATCATCGTAACGAATTCCGGCCGTCAGGCTCAGGGATTCGTTGATCGTCCAGACGTCCTGAATGAAAACCGCAAAATCCTCATTCGCGATTCCCGGCTGGCTTAACAGATCCCCCGTTAAGGGGCTGGCATAGAGCCCCTGTCTGAAGTCAAACCAGCGGGTATAGTCTGTTTCTTCCGCTTCCTCATAGCGCCAGCTCGCCCCCAGTGCCGCGGTGTGATTACCCCAACGTTTGAGTCCCGTCAATGACGTGCCCGCCATGGTCGCATTCTGGTATTCTTCGTAACCCAGCGCTCCACCAGGGTTTACCCGTTCAAATTCCCGCACCTCTTCCTGTTGGTAATAGGCACTGGCTTCCAGGCGCCCGCGATCCAGTTCTCCCGTCACATAATTTACCGCCACCGACCAGTTTTCGCTGTCGACAAAGGCATTTTGAGTGGCGGGGATAAACAAAAACGGGGTTTCACTATGGCTGTAATCGACCTTGGCGAGCAGGCCCGGCGCCAGCTGCGCTTTGAGATACAGGCTCTGATACTCCTCATCCAAAGGCTGGAACGTCTCACCGCCGATGAAGCTGAGCCGATCTTTACGGAATGGGGCATCCTGATCCAGATAAGACGCAAACCCCTGTACACGTGGACTGTTGAATAACGCGGTAACTTTTTGCCGATCGTGAGTGCCCAGTTCGAACGAAGTGGTCACCTGATTGGAAGCAGACAGCTCTTTGGTTTTTATGGAAATCAAGCCGCTGAAGGCATGAGCACCATACAAACTGGACACAGGTCCAAGAATGACTTCAACTTTTTCGATTTGCTCCAGGGGGTACTGATCACCCAGGGAAAAATGACCGTAGTAAAGCTGTTGCTGGCGCACACCATCAATCAACAGGACAAACTTATCGTTGTAGCGCTGAACCATCCCTCGAGCCCACACCGACTGATGGCGTTTGCGATGCTGGTTTAATTGGATACCTGGCACATACTGCAATAACTCATCTACGCGGCGAACCCCAAAACGGCGAAAATCCGCAGCGGTAAAACTGTACACAGTGCCCGGGGCTTTACTGACCCTTGTCGGGAACAAATTAGCCGCCGTGAACACCTCGATTTCAAGCAGCTCTTCCAGGCTCAACTCGGCAAGACTGTCAAACGTTTGGACAACCTCTTCAGCCTGCACCACGTGGCTGTTCACACACGCAGCAACCACTCCCGTTACCAACCACGGGAGTCCCCTTTTATTTAATCGATCCCACACCACTCGGTCCTCGCTCTTTGATTAGAGCTTATCTATTCGTTATATCGAGGGAAATCATTATAAACGGATCCTATTTTGTACTAGTCACTGGCTTTTGGCCACCGCTGAGTCAGCAACTGCGTGATTCCTTTCGCCCACAGTTTCCCATCGAACTTCCAGTGATTACTGCGCCAATCATTTTTGATCACAATTGATCACCGCATGACCCCAAATTGGTCCCCGTCCTGCCACCTCCTCTCTGTGTAATGGTTCGCAACAATCCCAGTTCGTAAAACGCCATAACCAGACACTGGGAACAACCCACTCACCGAAGGAGTTACTTGAATGGCCCCTTATCCAGTTTCCCGGGGAAATCCCAGGGATCCCCGGCATGACGATCACCCTGCACCAGCCACCAACCCTGATCGAACGGGCTTTGGCTGGCTGCTGTGCGGCTTCGCCGTTATGGTGCTTTCAGCAATACCGGCGAAATCGGCGCCGCTGTCGACTGTGCCTACAACCACACAACCCACAATGGCTGCAGCCTCAAAACCGACAGCAGCCACAACCCTGCAATCGAAACCGTCCACTGACGAAAACAGCAGTGGGCGTATGCAGTTTCAAAACAGCCATGGTGCAATGGTGGAGGCGCCGTTGCTCCAGACCAATGTTGAATTGTGGGTCAATGGGATGATTACAACGACAGTTTATCGACAGACCTTTCACAACCTCTCGACAGATTGGGTCGAAGGCCGTTATCTGTTTCCACTGCCTGACCGTGCGGCAGTCAACGGCATGACCATGCGCATCGGCGAACGTATCATTGTCGGCGAGATTCAGGAAAAGTTGCGGGCCCGCAAACTATATCAGCAAGCCAAAACCGCCGGCAAAAAAGTCAGCCTGGTCGAACAGCAACGCCCCAACCTGTTTACCCAGACCGTGGCCAACGTCCCCCCCGATGAACACATTCAAGTGACGCTGACCTATCGTGAAGTGGCGCACTATGAACATGGCAACTTTTCTCTGCACCTGCCTCTGACCATCACCCCTCGATATATTCCCGGCCTGCCGATCCGGGACGCGGTCGATGAGCCGCCCGAAACAATGATGACAGAACCTCCCGGAGCAAAAGCCGCACCATCTGCACCGACGGTCAGCGCGATGCAGATCAATCAACACGGCTGGGGCCAGGCAACAGATCAGGTTGCGGATGCGGCGCTTATTACAGCGCCCATGTCAGAACGACCTCGGTTACCCAACGGCACCATCCAGAATCCGGTCAGCATCACCGTCCACTTGCGGGCAGGCTTGCCGCTGGCAAGGATCGACAGCCCCTATCACGACCTTGTCATCCGCAAACACGGTGACGAGCATACCATCACCCTGAGCGAAGGCCAGGTTGCCATGGATCGGGATTTTGTGCTCAGCTGGCAACCGGTCAAACAAAAAACCCTCACGTAGCCCTGTTTACCGAGTATCTGGAAAACACAAATTCCGATGCCGGCAGCGATTATCTGTTGTTAATGTTATTACCTCCGCAGGCGCCTGCAGACAAGATCCCCGCTGGTGAACAACACACAGTTTCACTGCCGCGAGAGATCACTTTCATTGTCGACACATCCGGCTCCATGGCCGCCCATCAATTGAACAGGCAAAGGCAAGTTTGCAACTGGCCCTGACCACACTGAGCCCTCATGATCGCTACAACATTATCGCATTCAATTCCGATTATCGTAGTTACAGCACTCACCCCCAGCCCGCCACTGGCACAAACCTGCGCGGGGCTCAGGCGTTTGTGGACAGATTGCACGCGCACGGTGGCACGGAAATGTATACGCCACTGGATGCGGTGCTGTCAGAGCCTGCTGCCGAGGGGTTTTTAAAACAGGTGGTTTTCATCACCGATGGCAGCGTCGGCAACGAGGGCGCGCTGTTTCAGCTCATCGAACAAAAGTTACATCAGGCTCGTTTGTTCACGGTCGGCATCGGCTCGGCGCCGAACAGTTTCTTTATGCGCAAAAGCGCTCAGTTTGGCCGCGGCACCTTTACTCACGTGGGCAATCTGGCGGAAGTGTCTGAGAAGATGTCCGCTCTCTTTCGCCAGCTGCAAACTCCACGGTTACAGGATATTCAGGTGAGCTGGCCAGACGGTTTCTCCGCCGAAGCTTACCCAACCCGGTCTCCGGACCTGTATCACGGCCAGCCCTTGCTCATCAAAGCAAAACTCACCCACCGGCAATCTGCCCAGGGAGCCGTCAAACATTCCCGGTCCGCCAGCGACGGCAGTATCACCGTTTCAGGCCTTAGCGCCAGCGGCCCCTGGTCGCGGACCCTGTCGGTACCGGCCCTTAAGGAGCGGCCGACTGACCACCAAAACCCCGCCGGCAAGGGTGTCGGCAGCCTCTGGGGACGCGCAAAAATTTCCGCCCTGATGGATCAAAAACACACCGGGGTGCCGGAAGCCGACATTAAACCGCAAGTGCTCGAGGTCGCGTTAACTCATCAGCTACTCAGTGCCTACACCAGCTTTATCGCACGGGATAAAACCCCGGCTCGCCCGCCAGAAACAACTCTTAAAGCGACTTCCGTTCCCAATCTGGTGGCCAAAGGGCAAACCCCCATGCCACACACGTTACTCAGCACCCAGCCTCATAGTCCGGCCCAGTACAGCCCACACAGTTACCCACAAACGGCACTGGGCCTGAACGGGCTGCTGTGGATGGGCACCCTGAGTGCGCTGTTGGCTCTGCTATTGATGACCGCTGGAAAGCTCCTGATGATCCCCCCTGAGTGGTTCCTGAGAGCGGGCTCTTTTGTTCAGCCCTCCCCTCAAACAGCTTCTCAACCGGCTTCTCAACACGCTCTGCAAGGTCCATCTCAAGATGTGAAGGCGCCTAATCCATGACCAGACACACACATTGGCGATGCCGGGGATCCGCTGCCGTGCTGCTGTTGGCGGCACTGACCTTTTACGGGCAGGCGGGCTATCTCTATGCCAAAGCCGTTCTGGCCCAATGGCTGATCGCCGATGCCTGGCAGCAAAGCGTGTTACAACACCACCGGCTACCACAATCTCAGCGACAGCAACCGCGTCCGCCGTCTCAGTCCACTCGACCAGGGCCAGTGCGCCCCTGGCCCTGGGCCGATACCTGGCCCATCGCCCGACTGCGCTATCAAGGCGAGCACGGCACGCAAGATCTGTACATTCTGGAAGGTGCAACGGGCAGCAGCCTCGCCTTTGGCCCTGGGCATATGGCCGGTACGGCAGCGCCCGGCACCAAGGGAAACAGTGTGGTTGGCGGTCATCGGGACACCCATTTTGCCTTTCTGCAGCACCTGCAACCCGGCGACCGGGTTCAGATTCAAACGCCCAAGGGAATCTGGCAATCATTTCGGGTCGATCACACTCAGGTTCATAACATCCAGGACGGTCCTTTGTGGCTAGACGCCACTCGTCATCAATTGCAATTGATTACCTGCTACCCCTTCGATGCGATCACCGCCAATGGCCCGTTGCGCTATCGAGTCCTGCTGACGCCCGTCGCCCCCACGTCCCCGGGACAGCTGGCAGCCAAACAGACAGCCCCCAACCAGAAACGACCCAATGCAACCTTGTTCTTTTAAAAACCGTTGCAAGCGCCGCTCCTTTCGACCAGACTCCGTTTCTGTCAGGTCTGCATCTATCACGCACACCGTCGTGACGATCAATAATTTTCATCGTCAGTGTCAGAATTGATCGCTGTACAAGCCCACACTGGCTTCAGATAATCCCGCGCCAACCCCACAATATGCTGACAACACTACACTGATACCAGCAGTGTGCAGCCGAGGCCTAATCTACAGTGTCGACCATCCTGATCTCCCCTGAGGTCTCTGACTGCCTGCAAGCCGCCCCCTTAACAGAAGCCCCTTGTTTAGCTGAAGGAAGCCATGAAGCCGCGACTGCTCACGCAGTAGACACTTCGCCTTCCGCGACGACTTCGGCTCTGGTTGCCCCAACGGTGGCTGACATTCACACTGGTGCCCCGCCGGTACAACCACATCTGTTTGAAGCCATAGCCCAAAATTTGTTGTCCCAAGGTTACAGCGTCCACCCCGGCGCCTTGCCACAGGCATTGAGTGAACAACTGTATCGTCACAGCCAAGAGCTCCCGCAGCAACAGTTTGATCCCGCCGGCATCGGTCGCGATACACAACACACCCGCAGCGAGGCGATTCGCAAGGATCAAATATGCTGGATCACAGATGACTGGGAAGCGGGACGGCACTGGCTCACATGGGCCGGTGAATTACAAACTTATCTCAATCGACGCTTGTTTCTGGGCCTGTTTTCCTTCGAGTCTCACTTCGCCCATTACGGCCCGGGGGACTTTTACAAACGTCATGTGGATGCCTTCCGCGGAGATGCCAATCGGATATTGTCTATGGTGGTTTACCTCAATCCCGAATGGCGACCCGAGTATGGGGGCGAGCTGGTCCTGTACAGTGACGACCAGGATGACCAAGGGCAAAAGATTACCCCCACACTGGGTACCATCGTGGTCTTTTTAAGTGAAGAGTTCCCGCATGAAGTTTTGCCAGCTCAAAACGACCGCTACTCTATTGCGGGCTGGTTTCGAGTCAACACCAGCAGCGCCCTGCGCACCGATCCCCCGCGCTAATCATCACCCTCTGCATGGATCCGACCGTGACTGCCAGTGACTGAAATGACCATTTGTTTTTAAATAAACAGCCCATTGGTTATTTCTGATTAGACCTAAACCTTTATTTCCCCCGTTGATAGTTTTTTAAGCGATATACAGATTTTTTCTAATCTCATTAAATTTTTACCGGCCACGGCGTCACTCTTTACATAAAATTTTGCGTGTTATACTCATGCTACGCAAGTTCTTATAAGAGGGTGATAACCATGAACCGACACTACTACGTCAGTGATGACCTCGACGACCTTGAATCCCTCGAGCACGAGCTTGAAGACTCCGGGGTGAACATCGAACAGATCCATGTCCTCAGTGACAACGAAGCGGAACTCGAGCACCATCATTTGCACGCGGTGGATTCGTTTTCCCGTTCAGACGTCATCCGCTCCGGCATCATCGGACTCTTGTGCGGGCTGCTCGCCTCGATCATTATTTTAAGCTTCACCTATTTTTCCGGTGTTTATGAAACCATCACCTGGGTGCCTCCCATTTTTCTGTCGGTGGTCAGTCTCGGCTTCTGCACTTGGGAAGGGGGCTTATGGGGCATTCAAAAAATTAATCGGGTGTTCCGGCGTTTCAAGGAAGATCTGAAAATGGGGCGTCATGTTTTTTTTGTAGACGTTCGTCCCGACCAGGAACCCACGTTTCAACGAATCGTCCGCAACCATCCACACTTAACACTTGCAGGTGATGGCTCCAGCACTCCGGAATGGATTACCAAATCCCAAATTAGGATGAACAAATTTACCCACTGGGCGCCCTAGTTTTAATCAATTACCGATACAGGTTTGAACAACACAGCAAGCAACGCACACACCACACAAGGACCGAAAAGAAAAGCCACCGAAAGGAATTTCAACCGGCGCTCTCGGCGATCTTAACTGAAGCAGGTCGCCGACATTTTATGAGGGTGACACACAGGACCGGATCGCGATGAAACTTGCAATTGCGCTAGTGATATTAGTTGCCCTCTCCCTCGTCTTTCATTTTATCAGCCCCTGGTGGTTAACACCCATCGCGTCCAACTGGGGCAGCATTGACGACACCATTGAAATCACCTTCTGGATCACCGGCGCGGTGTTTGTCGCAGTCAATCTTTTCCTCGCCTATGTGGTTTTCCGCTACCGCTTTCAGAAAAATCGCAGAGCCCATTACGAACCTGAGAACAAAAAACTGGAAGTCTGGCTGACCGTTATTACTGCCACCGGGGTTTGCTTGATGCTGGCTCCCGGGCTGGTGGTCTGGGCAAAATTTGTGAACCCACCCACAGACGCCGCCGAACTGGAGGTGGTAGCTCAACAATGGCAGTGGGGCTTTCGTTTTCCCGGTGAGGATCAAACACTGGGCAAAAGCGATGTTCGCTTTATCAGTGTCACCAACCCCCTGGGTATCGACCCCAAGGATCCGTTTGCCCAGGATGACATCATTATCGATAACAACGAACTGCACCTGCCGATTAACCAGGCCGTTAAAGTGTGGATCCGTTCCAAAGACGTCCTGCACAATTTTGCGGTCCCCCAATTTCGGGTAAAAATGGACGCCGTACCGGGCTTGGTGTCATCCCTGTGGTTCACCCCGGAGAAAATCGGCCGCTTTGACATTCTTTGCATGGAGCTGTGTGGCATCGCCCACCACACCATGCGCGGCTTTGTGGTGGTCGACAGCGAAACAGACTTTCAGCAGTGGCTCAGTCAACAACCCACATTCGCAAGCACTCAGGGCGGACCGGTCGGTGACGCCGTTGCCGGCGAATCCCTTTACGCCCTGTGCAGCAGCTGTCACGGCCCCCGGGGCGAGGGCAACCAGGCCTTAAACGCCCCCAGAATCAGTGGCCAATCGCCCCACTATCTGAAAAGGCAGCTGGTCTATTACAAAGCCGGCATCCGGGGCCGTCATCCTGAGGACACCTACGGTCAGCAAATGGCGGCCATGGCCGAAACCCTCCCCGACGAAACCGCCATAAACGATGTGGTGGCTTATATTCAAACACTGTCTTCCAGCACACCGGCAGCCACTCTGACAGGCCACCGCGACAAAGGACAACCTCTGTTTGTCAGTTGCGCCGCGTGCCATGGTGCTCAGGGGCAGGGCCGGTTTTCCACCAGTGCCCCACGCCTGGCGGGCTTGCAAGACTGGTATTTAAAGCGCCAGCTGGTGAATTACCAAACCGGTTTACGGGGCGCCCATGCAGCCGACAATTTTGGCAAACAAATGACCTTGATGGCTAATATGCTGAGCGATGAAGAGTCCATGAACAACCTGTTGGCTTACATACAAAGTCTCTGATCATGACGCAGACACGAGAGTAAGGAACTGCTATGCCACATGTCGCAATTGCCGATCAAACCAGTGAACTGCACGACCCCAGAAGCTTTATCACCAAATACATCTGGAGTCAGGATCACAAGGTGATTGCCATTCAGTATGCCCTGACCGCAATCGGTGTCGGTTTGATTGCCCTGGTGCTGTCGGCGATGATGCGTTTACAACTGGGTTTTCCTGACACGTTTGATTTTATTACCCCCAACGCCTATCTGCAGTTTGTCACCATGCACGGCATGATTATGGTGGTCTATCTGCTCACGGCACTGCTGCTGGGCGGTTTTGGCAACTACCTGATCCCGTTGATGATTGGCGCCCGGGACATGGTCTTTCCCTATCTGAATATGCTCAGTTACTGGACCTACTTGTTGTCCGTGCTGATCTTGTTGGCGAGTTTTTTTGTTCCCGGCGGCCCCACCGGGGCAGGCTGGACACTGTACCCCCCGCAGGCCATTCTGCCCGGCACTCCCGGCGTGGACGCGGGCATTGTATTGATGCTGGTTTCGCTGGCGGTGTTTATCATCGCCTTCACCATGGGCGGCCTGAATTATGTCACCACCGTCCTCCAGGCTCGCACTCACGGCATGACATTGATGCGTATGCCGCTCTCCCTTTGGGGAATTTTTACAGCCACCGTGCTTGGCTTACTCGCCTTCCCCGCCCTGTTGGTCAGCGCCATCATGATGGCCCTCGACAAGTTGATTGGCACCAGCTTTTTTATGCCCGCGATCGTCTCACTGGGCGAGCAACTGGATTACACCGGTGGCAGCCCGATTCTGTTCCAGCACCTGTTTTGGTTTTTTGGACACCCGGAAGTCTACATCGTGGCCCTGCCTGCTTTTGGGATGGTGTCGGATGTATTGGCCGTCCATGCCCGTAAAAACATCTTTGGCTATCGCATGATGGTGTGGGCCATTGTCATCATCGGCTTTCTGAGCTTTATTGTCTGGGCACACCACATGTACGTCAGCGGCATGAATCCGGTATTCGGTTATTTCTTTGCCACCACCACCCTCATCATTGCCGTCCCCACCGCCATCAAAGTCTACAATTGGGTGCTCACGCTGTGGCGCGGCAACATTCATTTAACGGTTCCCATGCTGTTTGCCATCGGCTTTATTTTTACCTTCACCCACGGCGGGCTGACCGGGTTGTTTCTCGGCAATGTGGTGGTGGATCTGCCGCTCTCCGACACCTATTTTGTGGTGGCCCATTTTCACATGGTGATGGGGGTTTCACCCATCATGGTGTTGTTTGCAGCCATTTATCACTGGTTCCCGCTGGTCACCGGCAAGCGACTGCACGACGGTCTGGGAAAATTACACTTCTGGATCACCTTTCTCGGCACCTACGCAATCTATCTGCCCATGCACTATCTCGGGTTTCTGGGCGTGCCGCGCCGGTATTTCGCCCTGGGCAGTACGGATTTTATTCCCGAGTCTGCCCAGACGCTGAATGCCAGTATTACCGTGTCCGCCATTGTGGTCGGTTTAGCGCAACTGATATTTATCTTTAATCTCATCTGGACACTGCGCAAAGCCAAGCCCTGCTCGCCCAACCCCTGGGGAGCGGCGTCTCTGGAGTGGCAAACGCCCAACGTCCCCCCCCGACACGGCAACTGGGGCCAAAAACTGCCCACGGTTTATCGCTGGGCTTACGATTACAGCGTTCCCGGTATCACCAGTGATTTTATTCCCCAAAATATCAGTGAAGATGCCGTGATTCGTGACGCTGAAACGAGTGGCGACGTTGACGACCATAGCGACAAGGGGAGCCACACATGAGCTTGAACTTTTTTCGAACCTTGCAGGAAAAACCCTGGTTACAGCCCGATGCAGTGTTGCCAGAACGTGTTATGGACAGAAGCGACATCAATCCCAAGAAGTTGCCGCTCATCGTCTTTCTGGGCATTGTCAGCGTCTTCTTTTTCCTGTTTCTGATAACCTTCCTGGCGCGCTCCCAATACCCGGATTTTCAGGCCCTGGCGGGTGAAACCTGGCAACCCTTTTACCACCCTCAGCAACTGTGGATCAACACCGGCTTGCTACTGATCGCCTGTGTTGCCCTGCAGGTCGCGCTGATGGCCACACGCCGTCAGAACATTCACACCGCTCAAATTGCCTTGTGCCTGGCGCTACTGTTTACATTACAGTTTGGCGCTGCACAGCTGTTACTGTGGCGACATCTCTACAAGCTGGGGTTCTACATGGCGTCCAACCCCGCCAACAGTTATTTTTATCTGCTCACAGCGCTGCATGGCCTGCATTTAATCGGCGGGCTGTTCGTACTGGTGCCAGTGATCCTGCGCAGCTTTGGCTTCTTCAGACCGGCCACCACAGCCCCGCAGCAACGACCTCTGCAACCACCACGGCAACAACAGCTGCAATATAGTCTCGAGCTCTGTGCGCTATATTGGCATTACCTGTTTGTCATTTGGCTGTTGATCTTTTTTTTCAATGCCAGCTCACCGGCGGTGTATAAAACCCTGGCAGCACTGTGCGGTTATTGATTTCAGCACATAGACGCTTACTGAAGAGGAGTATTCCCGTGGCGATCGGCAAGCCCTCACACTCATCGAATCCACAACCCGCCATGCACAGTCTGGTGGCGGACTGGTCTGCGGACAAACAAACTTTTGATGTGCCCTGGGGCAAATTGATGATGTGGATCTTTTTGCTCAGCGACACCTTCATCTTCAGTATTTTCCTGACCGGCTATATGAACGTGCGCATGAGCACCACCGACACCTGGCCCAATCCCAGCGAAGTGTTTGCGCTGGAAATTGCCGGCACCCACCTGCCGCTGATCCTGATCGCCATCATGACCTTTGTGCTCATCACCAGCAGTGGCACCATGGCCATGGCCGTGAACTTTGGCTACCAGGGCAATAAAAAGCGCACGGTGCAATTCATGCTGGCCACCGCATTGCTGGGCGCGGCCTTTGTCGGCATGCAGGCTTTTGAGTGGACCAAACTGATCTCTGAGGGCGTTCGCCCCTGGGGAAACCCCATGGGTGCTGCCCAGTTTGGTTCCAGCTTTTTTATGATCACAGGTTTTCATGGCCTGCATGTATCCATAGGCGTTCTGTATCTGGCCATAGTCGCCATCAAAGTGGCGCGCGGTGACTATGAGCGCAGCGGCTACCAGATTGTGGAAATCACGGGGCTCTATTGGCACTTTGTGGATTTGGTGTGGGTGTTTATTTTTGCCCTATTTTATCTTTGGTAGCGCGGGAGACAAAACCATGTCAACGAAACATCATCAAGCCGGAAGTCATCCCCCGTCGCCCGGTGAACAGCAACACCCCATCGGGGTCTACCTGAAAATTTGGCTGCTGTTATTTTTACTCAGCACCGGCTCTTATCTGGTGGATTTTTTTCATTTGCAGGGTGGGCTGCGCTGGTCATTGGTGTTGATCTTCATGGCACTGAAAGCCGGGCTTATCATCAGCATATTCATGCACCTGGGCTGGGAGCGGCTGTCCCTTAAATGTTTAGTTATTTTGCCACCCATCGCCATTCTGGTGCTGATCGTGTTCATGGCCAGTGAAGGGCGCTACACCAGTGATTCGCGCGACAACCACTTCACTGCCTATCCGCAACAGGAATATCACCCCTGAAATCGTCACCTGCACACCTGCCGGTTACGGCCATGCTGATCGCCCTGGGTGTCATCACCACCGCGTTGGCCGTGAACTTTTGGGTCTGGAAAAACACACCGGATCTGCCACAGATTGAAGGGGTGTTCATCCCCGCTCCACGACCTCTTGCGAATTTTATCTTGCAAGATCAATACAATCAGGCATTCAGTAATCAGCAGTTACAGGGACACTGGAATTTGCTGGCTTACGGTTTCACCAACTGTCCGGATTTCTGCCCCACCCTGTTAACGGAATTGGCGAAGGTCACCGACAAACTCCAGCAACAACAGCAGTTTGATGATCTGCAGGTAATCTTTTATTCCATTGATCCCGAACGCGATGGGAGCGAACAACTGGCACAGTATATGGCGCATTTTAATTCCGACTTTATTGGGCTGCGTCGCCAGACAAAAGAGGCCACACTCCTGCCCACAACTCCTGCAATCAATACTGCAACCAATCAGCCTACCAATGTTGCAGCCGCGTCGCGCCCCGACCCGACAGACTGGACCGCGTTTGAAAAAAGCCTGGGCATTGTTTACAGCCGGTCACCAGAAGCAGGCAGTGCCGGGCCCGAGGAACAGGATCCATTTTATTCTGTTGCCCACGGCACCATGATGTACCTCATCAACCCCAACGGCGAACTGCAGGCGATACTCCGCCCACAATCCTCCGCAGACGGTGTCGCGTCTTTTGCCGCAGAACAGGTCTATCAGGATTACATCGCGGTTCGTCGCTACGCGGACACTGCGTCCTCCAACCGGAGAACGCTGAGCCATTGAACGCTGTATAGCCGCTTGACGAAAGCATGAACCGCCAACCGTCAGGGGTATTTCTGTTTGCTTCCGATTGCGCGTTTTCGATAGGTGTGAGGGGTGACACCGGTCCAGCGCTTAAACGCCCGGGTAAAGGTACAGGTTTCAGAAAAGCCGGTCAGATAAGCGATCTGCTCGATCGAATCCCGGCTATTGATCAGGCATCGGATGGCAATATCGCGGCGTAATTGGCTTTTTAAATCGCCGTAACCAATGCCTTCTGCCTCCAGCTTGCGCCGGAGCTTTTTGGGGTGGACACCCAGTTCTTCAGCCACTTCCAGCAATGTAGGAATGCTGGTCAGACGCTGACGCAAGACCGTTCGGGTTCGAGCCACCCAGCTTTGTTGATTGTAGTCATTGAGCATCACATTCAGTAACGGCTGCCGTAAAAACTGCGACAGGGACTCCGACGTTTGCTTGATGGGCAGTTCCATAATCCGGCGACTGAAGGTCAGCGTACAACTCGACATGATCGAATCCGTTTCACCGAGCACGTTATCGCACGGTTCAAAAACACACTCGGCCCCGGGAAACATCACCCGGTACTCCTTGCTGTGCTCGGGTTCCGGGTAATTCAAACGCACCTGCTGAATGGGCAAATTATCTTCCACCAGCCAGCAAGCCAAGCGGTGCAGACCAAACATAAACAACTCATAGGCGTAGGGCTCTAACACCTCATTGGCCCGCCATGGACGAAAGTGGATGGTGAGGGTCTCGTCACTGGTGGCCAGCTCTGTTTTCATACCTCGTTCCAACAGTGAGTAAAACAGGCAAAACCGCTTCAGGGCCTGACTCAGTGTGCGCACATGAATAACCCAGTGACACACGGCGGACCAGGTCCCCACCTTTAGCGCATCCTGACAATAGCCCAGTGTCTCATCGTTCATTTCACGCATGGCAATGGTCTGCAGTGCCGCGTACTGGTCCGCCGTCACCCGGGCATTATTTTCATTGAATAATTTCGCGGGGATGTGCGCCCGCCGCAATAAATTCGCCACATCGACGCCTTTATCCGGCGCCATCTTCACCACCGCCCTTAAAAAATAACTGGAGACCGATATTTCCTGCATGTCACTAACAATCTCTTTACCACGGATTTTTTGCTTCAATCTCAAACCAGGCAGTCCGAGCCAGACAGCCTTTCTAACCGCATCCTATGCCAATGGGACAAAATGTCAATTTTTGTCCCAATATATCCTTGAAGGCAGACCTATACGCAAACAATAATGAAAAAATGCACGTTATCGTCATAGACTCACAATAGCAACAACCACAATGAGAGCCTGCCCCCCGGCCAGAAAAGGCTGGACGAGACGTTTTCCTTTCAATGATCAGCCCACAGGATTTTGTGATGCCCCATACTGCCTACATTTTCGATGCCCTCCGCACCCCGCGCAGCAAAGGGAAAGCCGATGGCTCCCTGCATGAAGTCAAACCCGTTGCCTTGGGCGCCGGGCTGTTAAACGCGCTGCAGCAGCGCCACGACCTGGACACCCGTCGCGTTGACGACGTAGTGATGGGCTGCGTGTCGCCAACCGGCGAACAAGGTGGCGATGTGGCCAAAAGCATTGTCCAGTTTGCCGGCTGGGACGAGAGCGTGCCGGGTGTGCAGCTGGACCGCTTCTGCGCGTCCGGGCTTGAAGCCGTCAACATCGCCGCCATGAAAATAGCCTCTGGCTGGGAAGACCTGGTGGTCGCCGGCGGCATTGAGTCCATGTCCCGGGTGCCCATGGGCAGCTCCGGCGGTGCCTGGCTGTACGACCCTGAAGTCGCGCTGCACGACAGCATTGTGCCCCAGGGCATCGGCGCCGATACCATCGCCACCCTCGAAGGCTGGAGCCGCGAGGATGTGGACTCCTTTGCCCTGGCCTCCCAGCAGCGCGCTGCTCACGCCCAGGCGCAGGGCTACTTTGATCGCTCCGTGGTACCGGTAAAGGATCTTAACGGCGTGACCATCCTGGAGAAAGACGATTTCATCAAACCCAACACCACGCTGGATATCCTTGGCCAATTGCGTCCGTCGTTCGAAGCGATGGGCAAGCTGGGTTTTGATGACATGATGCTGCGCAAATACCCGCAGTTGCCCGCCATTCATCACGTCCACACACCGGGCAATTCCTCCGGTATCGTCGACGGTTCCTCGGCAGTGCTGATCGGCAGCGAGCAGGCTGGTAAAGATTTAAACCTGACCCCGCGGGCACGCATTGTCGCCACCGCGGTACTGTCCACCGAACCGACCATCATGCTCACCGGTCCCGGCCCTGCCGCCAGGAAGGCTCTGACCAAGGCCGGCATGACCACTGCCGACATTGACCTGTTTGAAATCAACGAGGCCTTTGCCTCCGTGGGGCTGCGCTTTATGCGGGATCTGGATATTTCCCACGAAGTGACCAACGTCAACGGCGGTGCCATCGCCATGGGCCACCCGCTGGGTGCCACTGGCGCCATGCTGATCAGCACCGTGCTCGATGAGCTGGAACGCCGCAATCAGAAACGTGCCCTGATCGCCCTGTGCGTGGGTGGCGGTATGGGCATCGCCACCATCATTGAACGTGTCTGACTCGGAGTTAACAGGCGAATCGCCGTACCTACCGGGTCGAAGTTAAGACACAGGATCTAGGTCGAAGTTAAGAACAAAAGCGCCGCTGAAAACAGCAACGCAAAGGCAAACAGAAGACATAAGGTAAGCAAACATGAGCGAGAACATACACGGCTTTATTTACGAAAAAGACACTGACGGCATTGTTACCGTGACCATGGATATGGATGGACCGGTAAACGCCATGAACAGCCAGTACCGCGACGCCATGCAGAATACCGTGGCCAAACTGGAAACCGAGACTGACCTGACCGGTGTCGTGCTGGCCTCGGCCAAGAGCACGTTTTTTGCCGGCGGGGATCTGCGCGAGCTCTCCAGTGTTGCCAAAGGGCAGGAAGAGCAACAGTTCCGTATGATTGACGATGACATCAAGGCCCCCCTGCGGCGCCTCGAAAAGCTCGGCGTCCCGGTGGTTGCCGCCATCAACGGTGCCGCGCTGGGTGGCGGGCTGGAAATCTGCCTGGCCTGTCACTACCGGCTCGCGCTGAACACCCCAAAAGTGCTGATCGGTCTGCCCGAAGTCACCCTCGGCCTGCTGCCCGGCGGCGGCGGTGTGGTGCGTTCGATCCACATGCTGGGGCTGGAAAAAGCCCTGCCCTTACTGCTCGAAGGCACACGCCTGAACGCCGCCAAAGCCCTGGAGGTAGGGTATGTCGATGCCCTGGTGGATGACGCAGATGCCTTGATCACAAGCGCCAAGGCGTGGATCAAAGACCACCCCAGCGCCTGCACCCAACCCTGGGACCGCAAGGGACACACCATACCCGGGGGCAACGCGTCCAACCCGGCGGTCAGGAACCTTCTGTCGGTGGCACCCGCCATGACCCTGAAGAAAACCCGCGGCTTGTTGCCCGCCCCCGAGCGCATTCTGGCGGTGGCCGGCGACACCATGTCGGTGGATTTTGACACCGCGCTGCGCATTGAATCCCGCGGCCTGGCCTTCCTGATCACCACGCCGGCAGCGAAAAACATCATCACCGCCGGCTTCTTCCAGATGAACAGCGTTAACGGCGGCGCCGCGCGTCCCAAAGACGTTGAGCCCGGCAAGGTTAAAAAGGTCGGCATCCTTGGCGCGGGCATGATGGGACAGGGTATTGCCTTCAGTTCCGCCATGGCGGGTATCGAGGTGGTACTGAAAGACCTCAGCCTCGACGCCGCCGAGCAAGGCAAGGCCTACACCGCCAGGCTGCTAGACAAACAAATCCAGCGCGGGCGTAAAACCGAAGACGACAAAAACACCGTGCTTGGCCTGATCAAGGCCACCGACAGTTACACCGATCTCAAAGGCTGTGACCTGATCATCGAAGCGGTGTTTGAGAACATTGAACTGAAAAACAACGTCACCAAAGAAGCCGAAGGCTATCTGACGGAAAATGGTGTTTACGGCAGCAACACCTCGACACTGCCCATCAGCCAGCTGGCAGAAGCCAGCGCCAAACCCGAAAACTTCATCGGCATTCACTTCTTCTCGCCAGTGGACAAGATGCCATTGGTGGAAATCATCTGCGGTGACAAAACCAGTGACACCACGCTGGCCAGGGCCTTCGATTACGCTCGCCAGATCCGCAAAACCGCCATCGTCGTCAACGACTCGCTGGGTTTCTTTACCTCTCGCGTGTTTGGCACCTACCTCGACGAAGGCGCACGTTTGCTGACCGAAGGCCACGATCCGGTACTGATTGACGCCATGGGCAAGCAGGTCGGCATGCCAGTTGGACCGTTAACCGTGCAGGACGAAGTCAGCCAGGAGCTGACTCGCAAGGCGGCAGCAACCCACCGCGACATGGGGGTACTCGGCAGCAACAGCGATTGCGCGGTCAACATTGACCTGTGTGAAACCATGGTCAGCCAATTCGGCCGCGGTGGTCGCTACCACGGTGGCGGCTACTATGAATACGCCGAGGATGGCAGCAAAACCGTCTGGCCAAAACTGTACGAGCTGTACTACAACGCCAACGCCAGTGTTCCCCATCAGGACATGAAAGAGCGTCTGCTGTTCCGCCAGGTCATTGAAAGCCTCAAGTGTTTGCAAGAGGGCGTACTGCGCTCAGTGGCCGAAGGCAATGTCGGCTCCCTGCTGGGCATTGGCGCCCCCGCCTGGACCGGTGGCTTTCTTCAGTTCGTCAACACTTACGAGCACCATCAGGACACCGGTCCGGCGGCCTTTGTGGCACGTGCGAAGGAATTGGCGGAGCGTTACGGCGACCGCTTCACCCCTCCGGCCATTGCCGTTGAAAAAGCCAGCGCCGGCGACAGGTTCCAGTAGTGAGTGGTGAGGAATCACCGCTCATGCACGAACTGAGAACTCAACCTTTAACAACCATCACGCGTGCGGCTGCCACGGACGTCGCACGCGCAACAATCTGGAGAGTATTATGGACATCACCGGTAAAACCGCTATCGTCACCGGAGGCGCATCCGGGCTGGGATTGGGCACCGTTGAGCTGTACGCGGCCAGCGGCGCCAACGTCGCCATTTTTGATCTGAACGAAGCCGCTGGCCAAGCCATTGCTGATCGTCTCGGCCAGCAGGTGGCTTACTACCATGTGAACGTCGCCGATGAAGCCTCTGTGCAAACCGCCATCGACGCGGTAGTGGAAAAATTCGGCGCCCTGCACATCGTCAACAACTACGCCGGCATTGGCCCGGCCTGCAAAACTTACGGCAAGAACGGCCCCCACCCCCTCGACACCTACATGAAAGTGGTCATGGTCAACCAGGTGGGCACTTTTAACGTGGCCCGGTTAGCCGCGGAAAAAATGGCCCAGAACGATCCGGTGAACGACGACGGCGGTCGCGGCGTGATCATCAATACGGCGTCGGTCGCTGCCTACGAAGGCCAGATTGGTCAGGTTGCCTATTCCGCCACCAAAGGAGCCATCGTCGGCATGACACTGCCCATGGCACGCGAACTCGCGCCTTACGGCATTCGCGTCAACACCATCGTCCCGGGGCTGATCCACACCCCGCTGTTTGACACCGTTGACGAGTCCTATTACAAGTCTTTGGAAGCGTCGACCGTGTACCCCAAGCGGCTGGGCAAACCGGCGGAGATTGCCAAGTTGTCCGCCCACATTGTGGACAATGATTACATCAACGGTGAATGCATCCGGATGGACGCCGCCATTCGCATGCAACCCCGGTAAAAACGCGATAACGTTACAGATCATTCCAATATCGATGCGCCCGCTCTGCGGGTGTATAACATCGAATCACACTGCATTAGAGGAGTTCACTATGGGCCCATTGTCTGGTTATCGGGTGATTGAGCTGGCGGGTTTAGGTCCGTGCCCCATGGCCGGCATGCTGTTGGCGGACATGGGGGCCGAAGTCATCTGCATTGATCGCGGCGGCAACCTGCCTCCGCTGTACACCGAAGACATGAGCCGGCGCGGCAAGAAATCCATTGTCGTCAACCTCAAAAGTCCGCAGGGTCGGGAAACGTTGCTCCAACTGATCGCGACCGCGGATGTCTTGATCGAAGGTTTCCGCCCGGGGGTCACTGAGAAGCTTGGCATTGGCCCGCAAGATTGCCACGCCGTCAACCCGGCGCTGGTGTACGGCCGCATGACCGGCTGGGGACAAACCGGCCCACTGGCCCACAACGCCGGCCACGACATCAATTACATCTCGATCACCGGGGCGCTGCACGCCATTGGGGTGAAGGGCCAAAAGCCGGTGGTGCCCCTGAACCTGGTGGGTGATTTTGGCGGCGGCACCATGTTCCTGGTCAGCGGGGTGCTCGCGGCGTTGCTGGAAGCCAAAAATTCCGGCAAAGGCCAGGTGGTGGATGCCGCCATGGTCGATGGTGCCGCCAACCTGATGTGGATGTGCCACAGTTTTCACGCCTCCAACATGTGGAATTTTAACGAGCGCGGCGTCAACATGCTCGATGGTGGCGCTTTCTACTACGACACCTACGAAACCGCCGACGGCAAGTACGTGGCGATTGGCGCAATCGAACCGCAGTTTTTCACCACACTGGTGGAAAAAGGCGGACTGGACCCTGACATTTTTAATCTGCACACCCAGAACGACGCGGATCAATGGGACGCGAAAAAAGCCATCCTCGCCGAGGTCATCAAACAAAAAAGCCGCGATGAATGGTGTGCCCTGCTGGAAAACACCGACGCCTGCTTCTCGCCGGTGCTCACGGCCCACGAAGCCTTTGACTACCCACACAATCGCGAGCGTGACGCCTACATTGAACTGGATGGCTATAAGCAACCGGCACCGGCACCGCGCTTCAGCCGCACCCGCTCGGAAGTCCGCCACGGCCAACACCCGCCCGGGCACGATACCCGGACCGTGCTGGAACATCTGGGGCTGTCCGGCGACGCCATTCAAACCCTGCTGGAGCAGGGCGCGGTTGAATAAACAATCGCCAACGGTTTGCCCCGACCCAAGCCCTCTCGGAGATCATAACGCCCTGATAACAATAAGCTCATAACAGGAAATTGCCATGAGTCGTTTTGAAACGCTGACGTACACATTGAACCACCAGATCGCCACCATCACCCTGAATCGCCCCGAGGTGCGCAACGCCTTAAATCGGCAAATGCGCAGCGAGCTGGTCACCGCCTTTCACGACGCCGGTGATGACCCACAGGTTCGGGTGATTTTACTGGCCGGCGCCGGCAAAGGGTTTTGCGCCGGTGCTGACTTGGGCGAACCCAGAACAGGCAGTGACGCGGAGGGTTTTATCACAGAGCTGATGCGCCGCGAATACAGTCCACTGATCAAAGCCATCGCCAACGCCCCCAAACCGGTGATCAGTGTGGTCAACGGTGCTGCCGCTGGTGTGGGTGGCGCACTGGCCATGGCCTGTGATCTGATGGTCATGGCGGAAGACGCCTACCTTTACTCCGCGTTCGGCGCTATCAGCCTGATCCCCGATGGCGGATCGCACAAATTCCTGCAATCGTACCTGGGGTCCAAAAAGGCCTATGAGATGATTGCCTTTTCTCAGCGCCTTAGCGCACAACAGTGCGAAGCGGCCGGCATGGTTAATCGCGTGTTTCCTGCCGGGAGTTTACTGCAGGACGCACTGACCTGGGCCGCAGCGCTGACCGAACAAGCCCCCCTGACCTTGCGGTTATCCAAACAGATCCTGCAGCAAACCGCCACAGAAAATCTGGATGTCTGCCTGGAACAAGAAGCGCTGTTGCAAAACATTACGTTCCGCAGTGAAGACTTCGAAGAAGGCAGCAAAGCCTTCTTCGAAAAACGAAAGGCCGTTTTTAAAGGTCAGTGAACCTGCAACTGAGCCAGAGGCAAGCCGCTCCATCGAATGGACCGATGACACATTCAGCAATCGGCAATCGGCCGGGACACACAAATTGATGACAACGGGTCAACACATACAAGAGAGTGATTATTGCTAAAATTAATGTAACTCTTCGGAAAACCGCAGGTTAGGATTAGCCAAGTTTGTGGTTGATCGCGCTCTTGATCACCGCATGTTTTTTCCTGATCCAGAAATCAACCGTCCCGGGCTTACCATGACACAAGCAACCATTAATGACCTCACCCTCGAGTACGAAACGTTCGGCAACCCCAAGAACCCGACCATTTTATTGATCATGGGATTGGGCTCGCAGTTGATTCACTGGCCAAAAGATTTTTGTCAGCAACTGGCAGATCGACATTACTTTGTGATTCGCTACGACAATCGTGACGCCGGCTTATCCACCAAAATGCAGCACGCCAAAACGCCCAGCATGAAACGAGTGGCGTGGTCTTTACTGTTTCGATCGACCCCCAAATTGCCCTACACGCTGAAAGACATGGCGCAGGATGCCGTGGCGTTATTAACCTATTTGAACCGGGAAAAAGCGCACATTGTGGGGGCGTCCATGGGCGGCATGATTGCTCAACTGGTGACCATTCATTTTCCCCAGCGGGTACTGTCGTTAACCTCGATCATGTCCACCACTGGCAACCGCTCACTGCCGAAACCGGATCCGGCTGCCATCGTCGCGTTAACACCGCCCAAAGCCACCGTTGATCAGCAAGCCATCATTGAACATTTGACGGGGGTCTGGAAAATTCTCATGAGCCCCGGCTACCCCTCTACCGATGAAGATCTGCGCGCGCACACCGCCTTCGCATTTCATCGCAATTACTGCCCTCAGGGAACCCGGCGGCAATTGGCAGCGTGCCTCTGCGCACCGGACCGGCGCAGTCAGCTGCAGCAGTTATCGGTACCAACCGCGGTAATACATGGCTCCGCGGACCCGCTGGTGCCGTTCGCGTGTGGCGAAGATACTGCCCGCAACATTCCCGGCGCAGAATTGTTTGCCATTGAAGGTATGGCCCATGATTTTCCGGAGACCCTGATCCCTCGCATAGCCGGGATCATCGAATCGGTGATCAAACGCAGTCAGGCAGTTTCTCAACAGCGGGCCAGCGAACAATAGGTCAGCGAACAACAGGTCAGCGAATAGCAGCATAACCTTGAGTAACAGACCCCGCTGTGGCTTTATTTTTTGGGCAGCTGCAGCGGCACATCGCTGACAATGACATCCGTTTGTGCAAAAGCGATACAAGGCAGGATAATGCCTCTGGCAATATCTTCTTGCCAGAGCGCAAAGGGCTGCCGCTGCTTATAGGTAATCTCACCAGCCACCAGCTGACAACGGCAAATTCCGCAAGCCCCATTGCGACACGCCTTACGCACGGGCAGCTGGTGCTGGTGCATAAGCTCTAACAAGCTAATGTCCTGATCCGTCTCCAGCGCATAAACCGCCTCAGGCGGAGTGAGAATTGAAACGCTGTATTTTTTCATAACCGCCACACCAGCAATTGCCTTCAAAAGTATTGGCCATCAGTGTGCCTTGGCAGCCAACCATTCAACGAAAGCCTGATGGGCTTTCGAGATACTGCGTCCACGCCGGACCGCAATGCCTAAATTTACCCGCACTGCAGGCGACAAGGGCACCGCAAAAATGCCCGACTCCTGTGCCGCCATCATTGCCAGGCCAATGGTGGCGCCATGATTTTGTTTTACCAACTGCATCAATAACGGCAGGTAGTTCGTCTGCAACCGAATATCCGGCTCCACTCTTTGTTCAGCACACAGCTGATTAAACTGTTGGCGGATGAAATAGTCACTCTCATACAGCACCATGGATTGATGGCTGAGTTCGCTGACCGTGACCTGTTTTTTGTGCCGTAACGCATTACCTTCACCGACACACAACATCATCTTTTCGGACACCAGCGGCACAACCTCCAACGCCACATTGTCCTCAGCGTTGGTTACCACCCCCAGTTCAATCCGGTCATCGAGCAACATCTGCTCAATCTTTTGCGTCCCCGCCTGGGTGACACTGGCGGTCAGGCCAGGATGCAGGTCCAGAAATTGACCCAGCAGCTTCGGCAGAAAATAGGTACCGGCCATGGCCGGGCACGCCAGCTTGATTTCCCCCCGCAAGACCCCCTGCAGTTCGCCCACGGAAGCCGCCAATTCGTCCACCTGGCGCAGGATCTGCTCGGCCTGGGCCAGCACTCGCTGCCCTTCGACAGTGAGGCGCAAATCTCGCCGATCGCGGATGAATAACGTTGCCCCCAATTCCTCTTCCAGCTTGCGCACCGCGATGCTCACCGGTGGCTGGGCCATGTGCAGCTGTTCGGCAGCCCGGGAGAAATTTTTCAGGTGCGCCACCTGCACAAAAATTTCCAGTTTGCGAAGATCCATAAACAGCCTGCCCCACCACCATATAAATATTATATAAAAATAATACAAAACATATATTTATTATAGAGACATTACCTTTGCTATGGTAGCTCCACTTAAGCACATCCCTGGGTGTGCCAATACCTGGCGCTCACCCAAGCGGTAGCCAGCCCTGACAACACTCTGACGGAGCCCTGATCCATGACATCAACCACCCCTTCCAACTCCTGGCAAAAAATGAACTGGCAGGACCCGTTTTTGCTGGAACAACAGCTCACCGACGAACAGCGTCTTGTCAGGGACACGGCCCGCCAATACGCCCAGGAAAAGCTGTTGCCGCGCGTGCAGCAGGCCTTCCGCGATGAGCACACCGACCCGGCCATCTTTCGAGAAATGGGCGAGCTGGGGCTGCTCGGGCCCACCATTCACGGCTACGGCTGCCCCGGGGTGGATTACGTCAGTTATGGCTTGATTGCCCGCGAGGTGGAAGCCGTCGATTCCGGTTATCGCTCCATGATGAGCGTGCAATCGTCTCTGGTGATGTACCCCATCTACGCCTACGGCACCGAAGCGCAGCGGGAAAAATACCTGCCCAAGCTGGCCAGCGGAGAATTCATTGGCTGCTTCGGGCTCACCGAACCCGACCACGGCTCTGACCCCGGCAGCATGGTGACCCGCGCACGCAGCGTGGACGGCGGCTATAAGCTCACCGGCGCCAAGATGTGGATCAGCAACAGCCCCATCGCCGATGTCTTTGTGGTGTGGGCCAAAACCGATGACGATGTGATCCGCGGCTTCATTCTGGAAAAAGGCATGGCCGGTTTAAGCGCTCCCAAGATCGAAGGCAAGCTGGCGTTGCGCGCCTCCATCACCGGTGAAATCGTCATGGACGAGGTGTTTGTCTCGGAAGAGCAGCTGCTCCCCAACGTCCAGGGCTTGAAAGGCCCCTTTGGGTGTCTCAACAACGCCCGCTACGGCATTGCCTGGGGCGCCCTGGGGGCCGCCGAGACCTGTTGGCAATCGGCCCGCAACTACACGCTGGAACGCAAACAATTCGGTCGCCCACTGGCCGCGACCCAGTTGATTCAGCTGAAGCTGGCCAACATGCAAACGGAAATCAGCCTGGGCCTGCAGGGCTGTCTGCGCGCCGGGGAGTTGATGGACAACGGCAACATTTCGCCGGAATTGATCTCCCTGATCAAGCGCAATTCCTGTGGCAAAGCGCTGGACATCGCGCGCATGTCGCGGGACATGCACGGTGGCAACGGCATTTCGGATGAATACCCGGTCATGCGTCACATGGTCAATCTGGAAGTCGTCAACACCTACGAAGGCACCCACGATGTGCACGGCCTGATTCTGGGCCGCACGCAAACCGACATCCCAGCCTTTTAAACCCGGAGAAACTGGCGACATGAGCAGTGCATTAGCAGGGCTAAAAGTTCTGGATCTCTCCCGGGTACTGGCCGGCCCCTGGGCCAGCCAGACACTCGCCGATCTGGGCGCAGAAGTCATTAAAGTCGAGCGCCCCGGCCAAGGGGACGACACCCGCCACTGGGGGCCTCCGTACATGCGCGATGACAACGGTGACCCCACCGCAGAATCCGCGTACTTTATGGCGGCCAATCGCGGTAAACAATCCGTGTGTATCGACATCACCACCGCGCAAGGCCAACAGACCCTGCGCGAACTGGCGGATCAATGTGACATCCTGCTGGAAAATTTCAAGGTGGGGGGAGCCGCAAAATACGGGCTCGACTACACCACCCTGTCGGCCCGCAACCCGCGTTTGATTTATTGCTCGATCACCGGCTTTGGTCAAACCGGACCCTACAGCCATCGCCCCGGCTACGATTTTTTAGTGCAGGCCATGGGCGGTTTGATGAGTGTGACCGGTGAACAGGATCACCTGCCGGGCGGCGGGCCCCAGAAAGTCGGGGTGGCCCTGACGGACATCATGACCGGCCTCTACGCCACCATCGGTATTCTTGCTGCGGTGCATGAGCGGCAAACGTCCGGTCTGGGGCAACATGTCGACCTGGCCTTGCTGGACGTGACGGCTGCCACCCTGGCCAATCAGGCCACCAATTACCTGGTGGGCGATACGGTGCCGCAGCGCCTGGGCAACGCCCACCCCAACATCGTGCCCTACCAAAGCTTTGCCACCGCCGATGGCCACTGCATCATTGCCGTGGGCAACGACCAGCAGTTTCAGCGCCTGTGCACCGCGCTTGGCCTCAGCCCGCTGGCCAGCGACCCGCGGTTTGCCACCAATGCCCAGCGTGTCGCCCATCGCGAGCTGTTGATTCCACAGCTGCAGGAACCGTTAACACAGCGCCGCCGGGATGAGTGGTTAAGCGTGTTCGAGGCCGCAGGGGTTCCGGCGGGCCCGATCAACACCATTGAAGATGTGTTTAATGACCCGCAGATTGAGCACCGTCACATGAAAGTGAACGTGCCCCACCCGCTCAACGGTCAATTAACGCTGCCGGGCAACCCCATCAAACTGTCGCGCACTCCGGTGCAATACCGGCAACCGCCGCCCAGACTGGGGGAACATACCGCCACTGTGTTACGACGGTTTGGCACCACCAGTACCGATCAGGAACACCACTAAGGCCGGTCCATCAACTTCTAGCGTCAAATCTCTACCAGGCCCCCGGGGGTATAACCCCCGTGGCTGCTGAAATACCCCGGGGGGAGGATAGCCCATAAGCCCCCAGCCCATAGGCACCCTTAAGCTCCCAGCCCATAGGCACCCTTAAGCTCCCGCGCTACAATAGCTCTTTGACACGTTTTTCTACAGACCGGGTCAGTCCACGAAACCGGTACACACAACGCAGGCGGGCTCAGTCAAACACAGTACCCGGACCAACTCTTCACCATGAACTCTTCGCCATGAACTCTTCAAAAGCACTATGACCATGCCTAAAAAATCCATCTACGTTGCCTATACCGGCGGAACCATTGGCATGAAACCTTCAGGCCAGGGCTATATCCCGGCGGAGAACTTCCTCAGTGCACACCTGCAATCCATGCCGGAATTTCAGCGCCCGGAACTGCCCGAGTTCACGCTGCAGGAATATCACCCGCTGATCGATTCAGCCAATATGAGCCCGCGGGACTGGCAGGTGATTGCCGATGATATTGCGGCACATTATGACCGCTACGATGGCTTCGTGGTGTTGCACGGCACTGACACCATGGCCTACACCGCCTCCGCCTTGTCGTTCATGCTGGAAAACCTCAACAAACCCGTGATTGTTACCGGCTCACAAATTCCCCTGGCGCAATTGCGCTCGGATGGCCACGCCAATCTGCTCAACGCGCTGTACATCGCGGCCAATTACCCCATCGCGGAAGTGGGTCTGTTTTTTAACAACCGCCTGTTCCGGGGCAACCGCAGTGTCAAAACCCACGCCGACGGCTTTAATGCGTTCGAGTCGCCCAACTTCGGTCCGCTGCTGGAGGCCGGCATTGACATCACCCTCATCAATGGGACTTTGATCGATGGCTCTCAGATCAACGACAGCTCGATCAGTGATAGCGACCGGCCCCTGAATACGTCGCTGCCGGCCTGGTCTCAACCACCCGCTTCACCACCCTTAACGGTGCAACAAATTCAACCCCAGGCCATCGGCGTAGTCACTCTCTACCCGGGCATCTCATCGGCCATCATCGACAACCTGTTGCATCAGCCGCTGGCGGCCTTGATTTTACAAAGCTTTGGGGTCGGCAATGCGCCCCAAAGCGACGACTTTTTAGACCCCCTGAAACGCGCCACCGGGCAGGGCACCATCATCATTAACTGCACCCAGTGCCTGCAGGGCAAGGTCAACATGGAAGGCTACGCCACCGGCAACGCCCTGGCCCAGGCCGGCGTCATCAGCGGCGGCGACATGACGATCGAAGCGACACTCACCAAACTGCACTACCTGTTAAGTCAAAGCCTGAGTGTCGAGACCATCAGAACCCTGATGACTCAAAACCTGCGCGGCGAATTGAGCTCATAGAGTTCCAGCGCAATTGCGCTTGAAAAGCTAAAGCGGAACGTCTGGCCCTTAACGCCACAGCCCCGGCAAGACCGGGGCTGTGGCGTGATCGCGAGCGGTGCCTTTCCGCTCTTTATCGTTTCTTGTCCGCATCCATATGCTGCCAGTACTGCGCCACGCTGTCTTTCATGTCCTTGCGCAACAACATGATGCCCAGCAGGTTCGGCAATGTCATCAGCACCAGAGTCACTGCGGTCAGGTTCCACACCAGGGTCGTATCCGAAAATGACGCCCAGAAAAAACCCGCCACATAACACACCCGGTAGGGCATCACCCCCTTTTGCCCCACCAGATAAATCATCGCCCGGTCGCCGTAATAGGACCAGGCAATGGTGGTCGAAAAGGCAAACAGCAACAACCCAATCGACACAATGTACTGCCCATATTCCCCAAAGAAACCCTGCTTAAACGCCAGGGTGGTCAGCTCTGCCGAATGCACCAGGGATTTGCCCGTCATGGCAATGTCCTGGTTCTCCAGCAAGCCATCACGCACGTGCAACACGCCGCTGTAGGGTTCGTCCGCACTCCCAACGCCGAAGCGAACGTCTTCAGCCACAGAGCGGGAGCTCAATACCGTGTACCCAGAAGTGACCGACACGCCCGCCACCACCTCGATACTGCCGGTAAAGGTTTTCACCTCATTTTCACCACGATTGAGAAAATGGAACAGGTGCTCGCGGTCGTCGACCACCGTATCGCTGTATTCGCCCATCAGGAAGGTGGTGTCCGCACGCTGAAAATGGGTTTGATGTTTTTCGGTCCAGACGCCAGACGACAAAATCACCAGCCCGGTCAACGTACAGATGATGATGGTATCAATGAAGGGTTCCAGAATTGACACCATACCTTCAGACACCGGCTCTTCGGTTTTGGCCGAGGCGTGTGCAATGGGTGCCGACCCCTGGCCCGCTTCGTTGGAAAACAGCCCCCGATTGACACCGCGGTTAAACGCGTAAGCGAAGGTCGCCCCCAGAAACCCACCGGCGGCCGATGATCCGGTAAACGCGTCAGCAAACACCGACGTCAACGACGGCAACACATTTTCCAGATTATAAAAAATCACTCCCAGCGCACCCACCACATAAATCACCGACATCAGCGGCACAATTTTTGAGGTCACTGCAGCGATACGGTGGATCCCACCAATAATCACCAGCGCCAGCAGCACCGCCAATACACCACCGGTGAGGATGGGTTCGACACCAAAGGTGGTTTGCATGCTCTGTGCAATGTTATTGATTTGCGGCAGGTTACCGGTGCCAAAAGAACTGATGACTGCGGCAATGGCAAACACCACGCCCAGCCATTTCATATTCAGCTTCTTTTCCATGTAATACATGGGACCGCCCGCCATGGTGCCGTCTTCCGTTTGCTCCCGGTATTTATGAGATAGCGTGACCTCGACAAATTTGGTGGTCATGCCGAGAAAGGCGGTCATCCACATCCAGAACAACGCCGCGGGCCCACCGAGAAAAATGGCAAAGGCCACCCCGCCGATGTTGCCTGTACCAATGGTGCCCGACAGTGCCGTCGCCAGTGCCTGAAAGTGTGTGGTATCCCCCTTATCTTCCGCTTTATCGTATTTCCCGGCGACCACTTTCCAGGCATGACCAAAATATCGCACCTGCGGAAACTTCAAATACACCGTGAAAAAAGCCCCGACCCCCAACAGCAGATACGGAAAATACACCGCTGACCCCAAATAACTGTCCAGAAACAAAAAAAAGCTGTTAATGCTGTCCAAAAGTACACTCCCTAGTCGTTCCAGTGCCATCGTCAACCTTAATCGGCACGCGACAACCCCCGTGTATCATGATTATTGAAACGCGCCTTAGTGGCCCAATCAGCGCCGGAAAAGCCTCCCCCCAAAGAGCAAACGTTACTGGAATTAACGTAACATTACAGCCAAAATTCTTCGCCCCCTGCACTAACGTCAGGTTAATTGTGGATGAGAATATCAACCATCGCGCTATATTAATGAACCTCCTCCTGTTCAACAAATCCGTCAAACTGGACGTGCAAAGCCGCTAAAGAGAGCCAACAGCCTGATTTGATGGTAAATTGAACAATGATTTTTGGGCCAAAGCCCTCTAAAATGAAGTATTAAGATCCAATTGCAGAACGGTTGCGGGTAAACAAAGCGCCTTTAGTCGTCAGTACACAAAGCGTAATAGCCAGTAAACAAAGCGCTTTTAGTCAGTAAACGAAAGAACCATCTGCCAGTAAACAAAAACCGTTCGCCGGTAAATAACGAGCCACCGGCTCGTTAACAGCGGACCACTAGCGAGTCTACACAGAGCCATTAGTTATCCAAAAGCAATGAAACCACTGAAAACCAAAGCGCAAATTCGTCAGGAAATTGATGATCAGGTACGCAAGTTCCTCTCTCATGGTGGTTCTGTGGACGAGTTTAAAGCAGGTGAAAGTGGCCGAGAGGTCAACAGTCCGCTGCCAAAATCCCCTCACATTGAGCGCAACTCGCAGACCCGCACCCCGGTTTTGTCTGAAATCCAGGCGATTGAAGCCCGCCGCCAGAAACCCAAACGGGTACCGACCCGACATCACAACAACCAGAGCCGCAAAACGCTGTTAACCGATGATTTTGGAGAACCACTGCGCTGGGTTTCAGAGGATTAGCCTCTGGTGACGCTCCGCCACAAGCCGGTCGCCACGGGTTAAGCATCCACCACTGCGTCAATAGCTTCTATAACTTTGGCCATCAGCAGCTGAACACGCAGCTCCAGGGCCTGCAGCTTATCCCAGCTGCCATCCTCCGCCAGCTGCTCCAGCACCTCACACTGATCACCAAGAGCAGATGCGCCGATGGCACGGCAAGACGACTTGAGCTTGTGAGCCAGCGCCCGGACTCCACTGCGGTCCTGTCCGGCAATCGCAACCGACAACTCCTCGACATAGGGGTCGGCACAGCGCCGGAACTCCTCCAGCACGGCAGATTGCATCTGCCGGTCGCCGGCAAACAGGGCATTCAACACCCCCACGTCCAAAATAAGACGGCTTTGCAACTCACGGCCCCCCGTATCTTCTCCTCCGACCTGTTTAGCACCGGCCAGCCGCCCAGTCTCCGGACGCGAAGTCGACACGCTCAGATCACTCCGTGATTAATCGCCAACCAGTAACTGATGGCGCTCATCACCCCCAACACCAGCCAGATAAAGGCAAACAACCGCCAGACTCGAAACGGTTTTCGATCCGTTTGGTGCACACCCGAGGTCAAATATCGATCGACCCTTTGCTGATCTTCCGGAGACAAACGCTTTGCTGCAGGCACAGGGAGACTCCTTTACCACATGTGAAGCTCCACTCTAGCACAACACCCCCATAAAAAAAGACCCCGGGGCCAACGGCACCGGGGTCAAAACCAACACCTGACCCATGTCAGGCAATTGATCAATAGAGAGCGCTCAATTCTCTCTGAAACTGTTTACGTCAAACTTAAAACAGGTCCGCATCCAGAGACATCAACGTATCGCTGCCCGCCAAAATGTTCACACTCAGGGATCGGGTGGCCGGCAACTGACGCTGGAAGAAGAAGCGGGCAATTTTCAGCTTGCTTTCATAGAAATCGACATCGGCACTGCCTTCATTGTCCAGGGCCACTTTCGCCATCATCGCCCACATGTACGCGTAAGCGGTGAACCCGAACAAATGCAGATAATCATTGGCCGCCGCACCCACCGCGTTGGGGTCTTCTTGCGCTTCAGCAATGACTTCTTCTGTCACCGATTTCAAGTTACTCAGTTCACTCTGCAGTGGCTCAATAAACTCGGCCATCGCTTCATCATCGCCATTGGCATCAATGAACGCCTGCACTTCGCTGGCGAAGATGTCGAAGAATTTGCCGCCGTTGGCAACGACTTTACGGCCCATCAGGTCCATCGCCTGAATACCGTTGGCGCCTTCATAAATCTGGGTAATACGCACATCGCGTACCAGCTGCTCCTGGCCCCACTCGCGGATAAAGCCGTGGCCGCCAAAGATTTGCTGTCCGGTCACAGTGACTTCCAGCGCCTTATCAGAAATAAAGGCTTTCGCCACTGGTGTGAGCAGAGCCACCATGGCATCCGCGGTCTTTTTAGCGTCCGCATCACCGCCGAACTTGGTGATGTCCAGCCATTTGGCCACATAGGTTGAAAACGCACGCGCCCCTTCCGTCTGTGCACGCATGCTCAACAACATGCGGCGTACGTCCGGGTGCACAATGATCGGGTCAGCGGCTTTTTCAGGGTTCTTCGCCCCTTCGGGGCTGCGGCTTTGCAGACGATCACGGGCATATTCGACGGCATTTTGATAGGAACGCTCCGCAGCGCCCAATGCCTGAATACCTACCACCAGTCGCTCGTAGTTCATCATGGTGAACATACAGGCCAGGCCTTGATTGACTTCACCGACGAGCCAACCTTTGGCGTTATCAAAATTCATGACACACGTGGCCGAGGCCTTGATGCCCATTTTCTTCTCAATGGAGCCACAGCTCAGGGAGTTACGCTCTCCCAACGAACCGTCCTCGTTCACCATGATCTTGGGGACCAGAAACAGGGAGATGCCTTTCGGGCCCGCTGGAGCATCCGGCAGCTTGGCCAAGACGAGATGGATGATGTTCTCAGCCATGTCGTGCTCACCCCAGGTAATAAAGATTTTGGTACCGGTGATGTCGTAGGAGCCATCCGCGTTTTCGATGGCCTTGGTACGGATAATACCCAGGTCGGTACCCGCATGAGGCTCGGTCAGATCCATCGCACCGGACCAGACACCGGAATACATATTCGGCAGGTATTTTTCCTTCAGCTCGTCCGAACCGTGCGCGTTGAGAGACAGGCAGGCACCAGCGGTGAGCATGGGAGCCAAACCAAAGGACATGCTGCCCGACTGCAGCATCTCTTCCACCTGGGCGGTCAGGGTTTTGGGCATGCCCATGCCGCCATAAGCAGGATTACCACCGAGACCGTTCCAGCCGCCTTCACAGAAGGCCTGATACGCTTCTTTGAAGCCTTCAGGTGAAGTCACTTCCCCGTCGTTCCACGTTGAGCCCTGCTCATCGGATTCACGGTTAAGAGGTGCAACCTCCTGCTCAATCAGCTTGGCCGCCTCTTCCAGGATGGCGTCGGCAGTTTCAGGGTCTACAACCTCCTGAGTGCCGGGCAGAGAAGCCCACAATTTGTCTGCTTCGAAAACTTCATTCAGTACGAAACGCATGTCGCGCAAAGGCGCCTTATAGTCGGCCATCTCTGTCACCTCTAAGATTATTCATCAGGAAATTGGAATGTTTGAGCCATGTGCTTCGTCAAGGGGGTTGATGCAAGATAGAGACCACGCCTTTGGAAGGCAGGTCATTGAGGCATGCTGACGCCTGACTCAACTCAACAACGGTTTCAACGCGACACTGGTTATGGCACAACAACAGATTCTGCCTAAAATTAAAACAAACAACCGTTTGAAACACAAGTTTATTTTCACCCCAGTGACCTGTTGCTCGCGCTTATTGGGCCAACCGGGGTAATCCCTACGGGGTTAATCCACATGAGTTTAAGCTTAGCTGGACCGACCCACTTACGCCAAACAGGGCGCTGCCAGAGGCCGTATGGTGCGTAAAGAGGGCAGAAGAGAGTAGTCCAGGCCTGGTGTCAGACCCGTTCAATGCCAACTCAAGGTGCATATCGGTATCCGAGACTGGACTGGACTGGACTGGACTGGACTGGACTGGACTGGACTGTAATTCAGGATGATTTGAATGAAGGGTGGCTTCAATAAAGATGACTTCGGCAGCCGGCTGGATAACGCTGAACCCCCGCCCGTGGCGCCGATCAGTACCTGACAAGGGGATACCCCGCTGTACCCTCAGCGCAACAGCATCAACGTTACAGTGACTACACCATAAAGGGGGCGATTACTTACCGGGAGAAAGCGCAGCCAGGTCCAGGTGATCAGCAACCTGCTGTTTATCCGCCGCGGCCAGAAAAGGCACCTCGCCCAGGCAAGGCGCAGCCAGCAAGGCGCGCAAGGTCATCATATTTTCGGCATAACAACTCATCTCCGGGTCGATGCGATTGGCCACCCAGCCGGCCACCCGCAAACCGTCTCGCTCAATGGCCTCCACCGACAACAGGGCGTGATTGATGCAGCCCAGCTTCATCCCCACGACTAAAATAACCGGCAAGTTCAACTCCATCGCCAGATTCGCCAGCGTCTCCCGGGGGTTCAG
The DNA here is from genome assembly GCF_011602365.1 of Pseudomaricurvus hydrocarbonicus. Taxonomy (GTDB): domain Bacteria; phylum Pseudomonadota; class Gammaproteobacteria; order Pseudomonadales; family Cellvibrionaceae; genus Pseudomaricurvus; species Pseudomaricurvus hydrocarbonicus. The sequence goes on along the minus strand of NZ_JAAONZ010000013.1, from coordinate 125,395 downwards.
CGGTACGCGCCACCCACCCGCCCCTTCGACCAGCGCCAGATCACAGGCCTGGAACAGCACACCGCTACAGAAACCCGCCAGACGCGACACCGACAGCTGTTTGCCGGCCTGCAGGGCCGCAATGTGAGGGGCAATGGGTGGTTCAAGGGCCACCGGGTTCACCTGTTCATAGGGCAGATCCAGCGTCATGGCCTCCTGCAGCGCCAGCGCATCGCCGTTGCGCAAGCCGTCTGGCGTGCGCTCACACCCCGCCGCTACCGGTTTCACGGCCGCCGTGGTGAGTCCCTGCTGACGGGCTTTTTCCAGAATGCCGCAGGCCACCAGAGTTTTACCCACATCGGTATCGGTACCGGCAATAAAGTATTTTTGCTTAGCCATGGATTGGATTCGCTCGCTGTAAATTCGTTGACTGTCGGGGAGAAGCGCTCACGGTCGCGATAATCTCTCTCTAAGTACCTTGTTGTTAAGGATCTTGCTCTTAAGAACCTTATTCTTAAGTACCTTGCTCTTAAGAACCTCTCTCTAGTGAGAGAGCTCCAGATAAAACACTTCGTAGGTGGCTGGCAAGTGTCCATCGGTGTGTCGAAACTGTTCGTAGGCCTGCTTGAATTGGGTGATGCGCTGGCGGCCGGTCAAACCGGAACTCTGACCGTGATTCATGTTGTGCGCTCCCAGGGTTTTCAGTTCGTAAGTTAACTCACGCACCTGCTGGTAGCGCAGAACGATATGTTCAGTCTGCCAACGCTCCAGGGTTAACCCGCTGTCAGCGATGGCCTGACGCACGCTGGCTTCGGAGGCAAAGTGATTGACGTGGGTGTACTTGTCTACCTCGCTCCAGGCGGCGCGCAATTCGTGTAAGGTTCCCGGCCCCAGGGTTGCCAGAGACAAACGGCCACCAGGTTTGAGGACACGTTTCAACTCCGCAAACAACTGCGGTAAATTCGCACACCACTGGATCGCCAGCGAAGAAAACACTCCAGACAAACACGCATCCGCTAACGGAATCGCTTCGGCATCACCGCACAACCACTGAATGTTGTCACAGCCATGGTGCTGGCGGGAATAGCGAAGCATGCCCTCGGACAAATCCAGCCCCAACACCGACTCACAACGCGCCACCAGCTGCGGCGTAAAATAGCCGGTGCCCGAGCCCAAATCCAGCCAGTGCCCGGCGCTGTCGGGCTGCACGGTGGATAATAAATTATGCCCAATTTGACGCTGTAAGCCTGCCACGGAATCGTATTTGTCCGCCGCTCGACCGAAGGATTCCGCCACCTTGCGTTTATCGACCGCGTAATGAACCGCATCCACAAAGGTCAGAATCTCGGCGCTCACTCGCTCTGGGCGGGACCAGTGCAGCGCGTGGGCACAGCCATCTAGCAGCTTTATTTTTTGCTGTCGATTCAACAAGCCCATGGCTTGCGCCGCCGCACCCGGAACCAGCGCGTCGTCCTCCGCCAGCAGGTGCAGCCCGGGTTGAGACAGGCCGGCAAAGTACTGGCGGTTGTCGAGGTCGTCCAGCCAGCTCAGCGCCACTCGCCAACTCAGCTGTCTGGCCCCCGCCTGCAACCAGGCGGCCTGAGCTTGCTGACGCAACGATTTCAACAAGCCACGCTCATTGTCGATATCACCTTTGGCCGTTAATGCGGCAAAGCGCTTTAAGGTCAGCTCCGCCGACTGGGTAAACCCCTGGGCAAACGCATCAAACTCATGGCGCGGCATCGCGCTTGGCCACTCTTGCGAGGCCACAAATTTCAGATTGCTCGCTAACGTAATCAGGCCCAGGACCCGCTGTGGGTATTGCGCCGCCAGTCGCGTTGCCAACATCCCGCCCAGCGACCAACCCAGCAGCAGAAAACGACGGGGCAGCACTGCCATCAGACGGCCACAAAAATCGTCCGCAGTCTGAATCATTTCCAGTTCGCTGCCACGGCCAAACCCCGGCAGATCCACCAGGATGACATCCAGGGTTTCGTTTAACCTGTCCAACAGCGGTTGCCAACTGCGCGAGTCGCAGCCCCAACCGTGCAAAAGCACCAGCGGTTCGGCGTATGCGCGTGACGATTGCGCCGGTAATGTCTGCAGAGTAATCATGAAGTTGGCGTCAACTCCGGCAAGGACTTGACGACACCTTCCAGCGCTGCCAGCAAGCCTGCCACCTGCCCGGCAGAGTGTGCGGCCGACAACGTGATGCGCAATCGGGAGGTTCCCTGGGGCACGGTTGGCGGACGTATTGCGCCCACCCAAAAACCCTGGGCCCGCAGCAGCTCGGAGACGGTCAAGGTAGTGGCGGCATCACCAAACACCACCGGCTGAATGGCGGTCGGTGACGGCATCAACTGCAAGCCCAATTGTGTGGCGCCGGTGCGGAATTGCTGAATTAATTGCTGCAGATGTTCCCGGCGCCAGGCTTCTTCCTGAATCACCTGCAAACTGGCGCGAGTGGCGGCGGCCACCGCCGGCGGCATGGCGGTGGTGTAAATATAGGGCCGCGCCTGCTGGACAAGCGTTTCAATCAACACCTCACTGCCGGCCACAAACGCGCCAAACGAACCGGCGCCCTTGCCCAGCGTGCCCATCACAATCGGCAGCTGTTGTTGGCTCAGAGCAAAATGTTCAGCGCTACCGGAACCCGATGCTCCCAGACAACCAAAGCCGTGGGCATCGTCCATCATCAACCAGGCATTGTGTTTCTGAGCCAGCTCAGACAATTCCGGTAACGGCGCCAGGTCGCCGTCCATGCTGAAGACACCGTCCACCACCACCAACTTGCGATCACCGTCACTGCGGGCTAATTTTTTGTCGAGGTCCGCGAGGTCGTTGTGCAGAAAGCGCTGAAAGCGGGCGCCGGATAACAGACCGCCATCTAGCAGGGAAGCGTGGTTCAGTTTATCCTCGAACACCGCATCGCCCTTGCCCACCAACGCATTGATGGTGCCCAGATTGGCCATGTAGCCGGTGGAAAACAACAGCGCCCGATCGCGCCCCATAAACACCGCCAGCTCATCTTCCAGCGCGTGATGTTCGAGGCTGTGGCCGCTGACCAGATGCGAAGCACCACTGCCGACGCCATAGTGATCCGCCGCGTTTTTAAACGCCGTCACAATAGAGGGATGATTGGCCAGGCCGAGGTAATCGTTGCTGCAAAAATTGACCAGCTGCTCACCATCCACCGTCACCAGTGCCCCCTGGGCACTGCTGAGGGTACGGCGACGGCGATAAAGGTGGGCCTGCTTGCGGGCTTCCAGCGCCGGAGCCAGGGCAGTCTCTAGTGAAGAGTTCGACTCCCGCGAAGAGACCGCTTTCGGCGCAGAGGCAGCTTCCTGCGAAGGCGTAGCCTGCGGCTTTGGGTTATTGCTCATAAAGGCACAGGCCCACGCAGCCGTTACTTGGTCGCTGCGTCGTAAAAGAACTTGTCGTTTTTAGCCGCTTCCATGGACTGCAACACGTTTGCTTCCTGCTCAGCCTCGTCTTCGTGGACTTCATACTTTTCCGTATTGATGCCCAGACGCTTTAACAGTTGCATGTCCTTGCTGGCTTCCGGGTTGGGCGTAGTCAGCAACTTTTCTCCGTAAAAGATGGAGTTGGCACCGGCCATAAACGCCATGGATTGCATCTGCTCATTCATCTCTTCACGGCCCGCCGATAAACGCACATGAGATTTCGGCATGATGATACGGGCTACGGCAATCGTGCGAATAAAATCGAAAGGATCAAGATCGGCCTGATCCGCCAGCGGAGTCCCCTCAACACGCACCAGCATGTTTACCGGAACCGATTCCGGATGCTTGTCCATGGTGGCCAATTGATGCAGCAAACCGACGCGATCAGACTGACCTTCGCCCATGCCGACAATGCCGCCGCTGCAGACTTTCATGCCGGCGGCGCGCACATTACCCAGTGTGTTCAACCGATCCTGATAAGTGCGGGTGGTGATGATGTCACCGTAAAATTCCGGGGAAGTGTCCAGGTTGTGATTGTAATAATCCAGACCGGCTCCAGCCAATTCGGTCGCCTGCGCCTCACTGACCATCCCCAGAGTCATACAGGTTTCCAGACCCAGCGCCTTGACGTCTTTGACCATCTGGGTCACGTAGGGCATGTCTTTTTTCTTCGGCGAGCGCCAGGCCGCTCCCATACAAAAACGGGTCGCACCACTGGCTTTGGCCGCACGGGCCTCTTCCAGCACCGCCTCCACCTTCATCAGCCGCTCTTTCTCCAGCCCGGTATCGTAGCGGGCGCTTTGTGGACAGTATTTACAGTCTTCCGGGCAGGCACCGGTCTTGATGGAGCACAGAGTGCTGATCTGCACCTCGTTGGGGTTAAAGTGCTGACGGTGCACCACCTGCGCCTGAAACATCAGGTCATTAAATGGCAGTTCAAACAAGGCCGCGATCTCGTCGCGGGTCCAGTCATTGCGAATCGTGTCGGTGGTGCCCATAATTAAAGATTTCCTGTCTGGCATAAGTCGCCGGAGTCTGGCAATTGCCCGAAAAACGGGCAGTTACCCAAAAATGAGTTGCCGGAGGCTAAGCCCCATCAGCGAAAGCTCAAATGATAGTGGGATGCACAACGCTGTCAACCCAAAGTTGACTCCAGGGTTAACTAATTCATCATTTACCTTGGCAAAAGACACTGATTCGATCACGGACGATCTCAATGACCAGCCCCTTGTTACACCTTTTGGCCCTCGCCGGTCCGCGCCAGGCCTGCCGTTACTGCGCCGCTGCAACCGAATCCGGCGCACTCTGCTCACGCTGTGAACAGGCACTTCAGGACTTGCGGCAACGCTGCTTTCAATGTGCCCTGCCCCTGACCGACAGTGCCGGCATCTGCGGTGAGTGCCTGGCCAATCCTCCCTGTTTTGACCGCACCGTGTGCGGCGACAGCTATCAGCCGCCGTTCAGTCACTGGTTGCAGAATTTCAAAGATTTTCGCGACTTGCGCGATGGCCACCTGCTGACCCGGCGACTGATACAACAACTGGAACGGGCCTACCCTTCGACCGACGGACGGCCCCAGGCACTGATTCCCGTCCCCCTCCACTGGCGCAAAGCTCTGTGGCGCAACTTCAATCAGTCCTGCTGGATGGCCCGCCAACTGGGCAGGCATTTCAACATTCCGGTCATTCAGGCCCTGCACCGCACCCAGCCCGGCGATGACCAGCGCCACCTCAGCCGACAGGAACGTCAGCGCAATCTCCGGGGGGTCTTCAGACTGCACCCGCGATGTCAGCGAGCGTCCATCTGGCCATCCCTGCACAACAAACATGTGGCCCTGATTGACGATGTGATCACCACCACCGCCACCGCCCGTGCCATTAGCCGGGAATTACGCCACCAGGGCATTGGCCGGGTGGACATCTGGAGCCTGGCACGAACCGACAAAACCCATCTTCACTATTAGACCTGTGCGGTCAATTACGGCACAATCACCCCCGCAAATTAAACTCCTGTACCCATTGCCAGAGTGACCGACCAGTCACACACCGCTGAAATACGGTAAGGCGCCAATTTGGCAAGAACCCAAGTTGGTAAGAACCTATAATGAGTACGGTCGAGGAACGAAAATCTCCAAATTACCTGCCGTGAACGGGATCATGTATGTCAGAGAAAAATGTAGTTATCAGTGGTTCCGGTCTATGGACCCCTACCAACACCGTCACCAACGAAGAATTGGTGGAAGCCTACAACGGCTATGCGGAAAAATATAACGCCGAGCACGCCGCGGAAATCGAGGCTGGCACCTTAGTCGCCAAGCCTCTTTCCAGCGCCGAATTCATCACCAAGGCCTCCGGCATTAAAAGTCGCTTTGTGTACCGCAAAGACGGCATCCTGGACATCAACCGCATGCGCCCTAAATTTGAAGAGCGCAGCAATGATGAGCTCTCTCATCAGGCAGAGATCGCTCTGCATGCGGCTCGCAAGGCGCTGGCTGCAGCCAACAAAAAGCCGGAAGATGTCGATGCCGTGATTGTCTCCTGTGCCTATACCCAGCGTTCCTACCCGGCCATTGCCATCGAAGTGCAAAACGAACTGGGCATTAAAGGGTTCGGCTTTGATATGCTGGTGGCGTGTTCCGCCGCGACCTTTGCCTTGCAGCGCGCTTATGAAATGGTAAAAGCCGGTACCGCCAAGTGTGTTCTGGCCATAAACCCGGAACTGACCTCGCCGCAAAACAACTGGCGCGACCGCGACAGCCACTTCATCTTTGGCGACGTGGCGACCGCCACGGTGATCGAAACCGCCGACACCTGCACCAGCGAGCACAGCTACGACATTCTGGACACCAAGACCGTCACCAGCTACTCCAACAACATCCGCTCCAATTTCGGCTACACCTCTTACGCAGACGACAGCGATCCCTACGCGCCGGATAAATTCTTTATCCAGCAAGGCCGCAAAGTGTTTAAAGAAGTGTGCCCGATGGCCGCCGAACACATCAGCACGCAACTGGAATCACTGGACATCCAGATCGCCGACGTCAAACGCTGGTGGCTGCACCAGGCCAACATCAACATGAACCTGCTCATCAGCAAGCGCCTGCTGGGAAGGGACGCCACGGCCGAGGAAGCACCGATCGTACTGGATCGCTACGCCAATACCGCCTCGGCGGGCTCACTGATTGCCTTCAACCTGCACCACGAAGACCTGCAGCCCGGTGATCTCGGCCTGATCTGCTCCTTTGGGGCCGGCTATTCCATTGGCAGCCTGGTACTGAAGAAACGCTGACAGTGCGCTGCCGACCTCAATCCGTAAAGGCCCGATCAACGGGCCTTTCTTTTTTGTAGACGGCGCTTTTTACAGACAGGTATTTTTTATAGACGGTTAGTTTTGTAAACCGCAGATTTTATCACTCATCTTGCCAAGGCAAGACAACCGACTAAGTGCTTACTATGAACGACTCAGAAACGACATCAGTTCACCCCTACGAAGCACTGACCCCTGACACGGTATTGAATGCCGTCGAAGCTGAAGGTTATTACTGCGATGGCCGCAATCTGGCTCTCAACAGCTACGAAAACCGGGTGTATCAAGTGGGCATTGAAGACAGCCAACCGATCATCGCCAAGTTTTACCGCCCCCATCGCTGGACGCGGGCACAGATTCAGGAAGAGCACGACTTCTGTGCCGAACTGGTCGAGAACGAGCTTCCCGTCGTACCGCCACTGCCCGATGCCAATGGCAACACCATCCGCGATTACGGCGGTTTCATGTTTGCGCTGTTTGAGCGTCGTGGCGGCCACGCCCCGGAACTGGGCAACCTCAACAACCTGGAGATCATGGGCCGCTTTCTGGGGCGCATGCACAATGTGGGGCACCTCAAACCGTTTGAAAGTCGGCCCACCATCAGCATCCAGACGTACGCGCTGGACAGTGCTGAATTTTTACTGGCCAACCAGTTCATTCCCATGGAGCTGGAAACTTCCTACCAAACGCTCACCGACGATCTGGTGAAAATCATTCAACAGCGTTTTGCCGACACGCATTTTGAAACTCTGCGCCTGCACGGCGACTGTCACCCAGGCAACGTACTCTGGCGTGACGACATCCCCAACTTTGTCGACTTTGACGATGCCCGCACGGGTCCCGCGGTACAGGATTTGTGGATGTTACTGTCCGGCGATGATCGCGATCAGCAACAGGGGCAGTTGAACAAAATCCTGGCTGGCTATCAGCAGTTTTGCCGTTTCAACGGCGCCGAACTGAATCTGGTGGAATCCCTGCGCACCCTGCGCATCATGAACTACAGCGCCTGGCTGGCCCGCCGTTGGGAAGACCCCGCCTTCCCTCACAGCTTCCCGTGGTTTAACACCCAGCGCTACTGGTCGGATCACATCCTGACCCTGCGCGAGCAGCTGGCCGCACTGCAGGAGCCGCCCCTGTCAATGCCTTGGTGAAAGACAGTCGCGAGTGGCGAGTGGCGAGTGGCGAGTGGCGAGTGGCGAGTGGCGAGTGGCGAGTGAAGTTTTCCTGTCTACTCGTTACTGTCAACTCGCCCCTTTCTTTCATCTAGCCACAACCGCCGATAACCGCGATAATGTCGCCTTCACTTTCGCAGGAGCCGATCTCATGTCGGAGAAACTGAAACACGCGACAGCGCCGGATCTGATCTGGACGACCATTCGCGAAGAGGCCAAACAACAGGCCGCCGGGGAACCGATTCTGGCGAGCTTTTATCACGCCACGATTTTAAACCACAGCAGCCTGGAAGATGCGCTCAGCTTTCACCTGGCCAACAAACTGGAGAGTGCGGCGGCGTCAGCCATGCAAGTGCGTGAAGTGGTGCAACTGGCCCTGAACAGCGACGCCACCATTGGCCAAGCAATGCGTGCCGACCTGACAGCCATCCAGGACCGGGATTCAGCCTGCGACAACCTCTCCACCCCGTTTTTGTTCTTTAAAGGCTTTCACGCCCTGCAGGCACACCGCGTGGGCCACTGGCTGTGGAACAATCATCGCAAGGACATGGCCCTGTTTCTGCAAAACCGCATATCCAGTGTTTTTTCGGTCGATTTACACCCGGCAGCGCGGATAGGCAAAGGCATCATGCTCGACCACGCCACCGGTATTGTGGTGGGCGAAACCGCGGTGGTGGAAGACAACGTCTCCATTATGCAATCCGTCACCCTGGGGGGTACCGGCAAAGAATCCGGCGATCGTCACCCGAAGATTCGTGCCGGCGTGATGATCGGCCCCGGAGCCAAAATACTGGGCAATATTGAAGTGGGCGAAGGCGCGAAAATCTGCGCCGGCAGCGTGGTCCTCAAACCCGTGAAGGCCCACACGGTGGTCGCCGGTGTCCCGGCGAAAGACGTCGGCACGCTCGATAGCCAGCCGGCGATGGACATGAATCAGAATATCTGATTCCTAGAAACTAGAAACTAGAAACTAGAAACTAGAAACTAGAAAAAGATTACCGGCACATCGTTATTGCAACGAAAAGATAATGAACAATCACTCCCCAGTCCGCCCCGCATCAAGTCCGGCTATACACGCTCGAAGGGAAAGGCCAACAATTGGCGTATGTCGTTGATGCCGGTGGTCAGCATCAGCAGGCGATCGACACCCAGGGCGACGCCGGCGCAATCGGGCAGGCCCGCGGTCAGCGCCTCGATCAGGTGTTGATCAACGGGGTATTGAGGCAAATCCAGAGCCTGGCGTTTGCGCAAGTCGCTTTGCAGACGCTGCGCCTGCTCCTGACCGTCGCACAGCTCCCAATAGCCATTCGCCAATTCAACACCACCGACGTAAGCCTCAAAACGCCTGGCAACCTGTTGCCCCTGAGCGTCCACCCCCAAGCGCGCCAGCGCAGCCTGACTGGCCGGAAAATCGTACACCAGCACCAAACCATCGCCCAGGCCTGGCTCAATAACATGCGTCATAAGCACATCGAGCCAGACATCCCTGTCGTCGTCATCCCATTGAATATCACACAGTTGCCGGGCAACGTGCTGCAGCTCTCCCACACTCGCAATATGCGGATCCAGCCCAAGCTCACGCTGAAACACTTCCCGATAAGACAACCGCTGCACCGATGACAATTCAACACAAGCGCCGATCAACTCAGCCACTTCATCCATCAAGCGCTGGTCATCCCAGCCCCGTCGATACCACTCCAGCATGGTAAATTCAGGGTTGTGCCGGCGCCCTGCCTCGCCATTGCGAAACGCTTTATTGAGGCTGTAAATGTCACCACAGCCCGCCGCCAGCAAACGCTTCATGAAAAATTCCGGTGACGTTTGCAGATACAGGGCTTCGCCGCAGACCTGAGCGTTAATGCTGTCAATGTGAGGATCGGACACCGCCGCGCGCGATAGCGAAGGCACGTCGACTTCGGTCACCTGACGCTGATAAAAAAACTCTCGCAGGCCGCGATAGAGTTCAGCCCGTTGCTGCACGGCGTCCAGTGTTGCCGACGGTCGCCAGTCAGAAGAAGTCATTGAAAGTCCTGCCAAAAAAGTAACGGAGAAAAAGACATCATAGCCTCTCCCATAAACCACAGACAAAAAAGGCCGATGAACCCAACGCCCATCGACCCTTTTCTTTCTAGTTTCTAGTTTCTAGTTTCTAGTTTCTAGTTTCTCAGAGATTATGACTCTTTAGCGCGGCCCTGATACTCACCGTTGCGAGTGTCCACACGAATCACTTCCCCGGTGGACAGGAACAGAGGCACCTTCACTACCGCACCGGTAGACAGGGTCGCAGGCTTGGTGCCACCGTTGGCGGTATCGCCTTTCAGACCAGGGTCGGTCTCCACTATTTCCAGATCGACGTGATTTGGCGGGGTCACCGCCAAAGGCGCACCGTTATACAGTGTCACAATAACCGTGTCCTGCTCTTTCAGCCACTTGGCGCTGTCGCCTACGGCTTTGGCATCCGCCTGATGCTGCTCGAAAGTATCAGGCTCCATGAAATGCCAGAATTCACCATCGGTGTACAGATACTCCATGCTGTGGTCCATCACATCCGCCGCTTCCAGAGATTCGCCGGACTTGAAGGTGCGCTCCCAGACCCGACCAGAGTTCAGGTTGCGCAATCTGACGCGGTTGAAGGCCTGGCCTTTACCTGGTTTAACAAATTCGTTTTCCAGAATGGCACAAGGTTCGCCATCCAGCATCACCTTCATGCCACTGCGGAATTCATTCGTGGAGTATGTACCCATGGTTTATCTCATCTTTTCCGGTTCAAGTGTTCTATACCGCGGCTGTTCCCCGACTGCAAACAGCACTCTGGCAACCCGGCCCACGGTACAATACGCGCCATCGCTGACGCAGCGTATTCTTCAAAGAGGCGCATTATAGCGCAGCCATACGCAGAAGATAACCAGCACCGCTGAAGATACACGCACCTCGGCCTCATGGTGCGAAACTTGGTATACTGGCGGCTTGCAGACTGGTCACCATGACACCTAAAGCCTTTTTTGGGCTCGCTGGCAGGATGTCCCGACCCTGGTGGAGCCGGAACCAAAGCGTTATTGAGCCTCAGGCTTCAGTCTCAACACAAACAACCGATTCACACACCAAATTACCCGGGTTACCCATGTCGCAGCGCCCCCCCGTTCAAACGCTCTCCCTCAAGCCACAGATCAGCTGGCAGGAAGAACTGATTCAGGCGGTGCGCGACCCGCAAACCCTGCTGGAATACCTGCAGCTGCCACCTGAACTGCTGCCCAGGGCCCAAGCAGCCTGCCAGCTGTTTGAACTGCGAGCCCCCCGGCCCTTTCTCGACCGGATTGCCAAAGGCGACCTGAATGACCCGTTGTTGCGTCAAGTTCTGCCCATTCAGGATGAATTGACACTCACCCCCGGTTACAGCGCCGACCCGTTGCAGGAAGCCGACAGCAACCCGACTCAGGGGCTCGTGCACAAATACCATGGCCGGGTACTGCTGGTGGTGGCGCCTCATTGCGCCATAAACTGTCGCTACTGTTTCCGGCGAGAATTCCCCTATCAGGACAACAACCCCAGCCGCCAGCAGTGGCACCAGGTATTTGATACAATCCGTGCCGACCGCAGCATCAGCGAAGTCATTTTCAGCGGTGGCGACCCCCTCGCCAGCCCGGACCGTCAGCTGCAATGGATGGTGGATCAACTGGTGGACATCCCCCACATACGCCGCCTGCGGGTACACACCCGCCTACCCATCGTCATCCCCCAGCGCATCACCGACGACACCCTGCGCTGGCTGGCAGACACCCGCCTGCAAAGCGTGCTGGTCCTGCACACCAACCACCCCAATGAGCTGGATCATCAGGTTGGCCAAAGCATCGCGCGCCTGCGCAGTGCCGGAGTGACTGTCCTCAACCAGGCGGTACTGCTGCAAGGCGTGAATAACGACCTGGAAACCCAGATCGCACTCAGTGAAGCACTGTTTGCGGCCGGCGCACTACCCTATTACCTGCACCTGCTGGACAAAGTGCAAGGCGCCGCTCACTTTGCGGTAGCAGACTCGGACGCTATTGCACTGCATCAGCAAATGCAGTCCAGACTGCCAGGCTTCCTAGTGCCCAAATTAGCCCGGGAGGAACCCGGGGCCTTGAACAAGACACTGATTTTTTGACGGAGGCCATCAAATCCCGGCCTTTTCTTGAAAATACCGGCATAAGCCTCAAGAAAGCTGGCAAAAATCGGCCAAGAAAGGTACAAACACAGTCACAGTAGAGCTCATTGCTCATAAAAGGTTCGATAGGCGCCAAAGGGAAAGCCCCAGGGAAGCCCGAACGACAAGATAAAACGGCATCGACGGGACATTGCCGGGCTGTGAAACGCACCCCCGAGCAAGTACCTGGCTTGGCGAATACACTAAATTCTCGCGAACAATTGCAGCTAATAACGAATCATCAATGAATTCAGCCCCGACCATCCAGGAATTGATTAAGAAACTGCGCCTTCCGGCTCAGAGTCAGACCACTCTGAATTTTTGCCAAAGTAACCGCGCCAGCCGGGTTGCAGAGTGGGCCAGCCAACTGCAAACCACCCGCATCAACAACACCAGCGTATTGCTGTATCAAGCCTTGCCAGAAATCTGCCGACTTGACACCCCCCCCAGCAACCGACTGGATATCCTCGAGCGTTTGCGACCCTACGTTCAACAATGCATTCAGGGCCTGTCACAAACGTTTCTGGGACAGCCCGTGATTCTCCCGGAAAGCGCCAAAAAAGCCGCTGTGATTGCCCAGGCCCTGCAAAAACACCTGAGTAATGGCTACTGCCTGGTCATCAGGGACCTGCTACTCAAAAACCATGGCGGCAAACTTAAAGATGACTCACTGACTCAGCTGGGATTGGCAATACATCGCGCCATCAGCGGCATTGGCCTGCAATTTCTGCGCAATTCGCAGATTTACACGCAAATATCCAGTCAACTGTGGCTGGAACTCAACACACTTTTCTACCTGGCCGAACAGTTGAGCCTATCGCAACGAACGTTTGCCGACCCGCTGCTGACAGGGCTGCGGGGTAACACCATTGAGCAGGCTTACCTGCGCACCCTGCTGTTACAGACAGCCACCCCAAACCAACTGCGTCAAAATGATGTCCAACACCTTTACGAGGCGCTGGAGAACTGGTGCCGACTGGTGGACTTTGCTCATCCGGCCAACACTGACAACAACCTGTACAGCATCGACCTGGAAAGCGATCAGCCTCCGAGTTACAGAAGCCAGACGCAGGATTCGTCTCAAGCACACGCCTCGCAACCCGCTGCACAACACTTATTACAGCAACCTCTAAAGCCAGGCTTGCGAGTACTGAATCTGACGCCCTTGCTGGACGCCCTGAGAAATTACGCCTCCGGAGCGCCCGGCGACCTCATTCAGGTCCCGGGCCATGTCAACGCCCAATTGTTGCAGCATGTTCGCCAACACTGGGGGGAAGAGTACCATCGCAACCACCCTCGTAAAGCGTCTAAAGACCTACTGGAAGTCGTGGTTGGCCTCACCAATGTGCACTATCACCTGGCCGACCAGAAACCGTTTAATCACTTTCTTCAGGACACCTGCCAACTTGAGGGCCAGTCGGGCAACCGCTTTGAGGCGCACACGACACCCGGTGAATTCGACCCATGGGCAGAGTCCTTTAATGACGCCGGGGGCAAGTCAAAGACCAAAGCGACAAACGGTTCGGAGTCAGGCAGCGAAGCACAGCCCTCCAAATTTCGGGTGTATCAGGTTCAGATTTCAAATGCCAGCGACAGCGGCTACGGCCTCGAGTGGCGTCACCATATCCCTTCTCAGGCGGCTGCCGGGGAGCTGATTGCGTTACGCCAGCCTAATCGCCGCCAGTGGAAGATAGGGGTCATTCGCTGGGTTAAGCAACATCGCGGCATGTCAAAGCTTGGGGTCCAGCTGATCGCCCAGCAAGCCAACGCCATTGCCGTTCAACAACTGCAAACAACCGGTGCTGACAATGTACTGATGCGCGGCTTGATCACCAGTCAGGCCGGCCGAAGCTTTAAGCACGCGGCACTGATTACCGCCAGCCACCCCTTTCGAACCCAAAACAAAGTTCGAATGAACCAACTGGGCGCAACGTCGGTCGTGCAGTTGCAGCAAATACTGCACAGCTCTTCCAGCATTTCGGTGTTTGGCTACCGCCCACTGGAAACTGACTCAAAGACGCAGCAAGCGCCCACCGAAGGTGCTCCGGTACCCGGGGTCTTTCCGGAAGACTGGTAATGCATATTGCATTGAAGATCTGCAACAGCCATCACAGATTGCCGAATTAGGCCCACAGTGTCCTTTGAGACCTTTTTTAATTAGCGTACTCTGTGCTTCTTTGGGCTAAGTTCGGCTTGGACACGCCTGTACAACTGTATGGTACTATCGTGCTAATCGGTGACGGTTACCCCTCTGATTTAGGTAATAACCGCAAAATCAGCGCTGGATTGGGTAGACCGCAGCAGGCAAGACTCGTATTACCCGGGTCCAAATCAACCGCTGAAGTGCCGGCCGATGCCTTTGGGACAGCAACATATTGTGTACAATTTGAGACCGAAAAAGCTTTACACCATATAAGAAAAACCCGCTGAGACGATGTTATTCTGTCCTGAAAGGGAACGGAGCTCGACCAAGTTAGAATAGGGAAAATTAACTGCAGTATGAATGCCAATGAGACCATCCGCCTCCTGATCCTTAACGACTCCCGCAAGGAAGTTGAAAGACTCATCAGCATGCTCAACAATGCCGGCCGAGCCACTCGCGCCCAGCATGTTGAAAGTGAAGAAGTGCTCACCAAATTATTGCAGGAGCAAACCTGGGACCTGCTCATTGCCGAAGAGGGCTGCAGCCAACTGCCACCGGAAACGGCTGCCCGACAAATTAAACGGCTGAATAAAGACGTACCGGTGATCCTGATCAGCGATGCCCTCGCCAATGGTGGGGACGTCAGCCAGGCCGTGGTAGATGGCATTAAACTCGGCGCGGCTGACGTTGTACAACTGGATCAGGACCAACACCTGTTGCTGGTCATTCAGCGCGAGCTGGACAATCGCGAACAGCGCCAGCAACGCCGTCGCGCAGACCATAAATTGAAAGAGACCGAGCGCCGCAGCCAAAAACTGCTCGACAGCTCTCGCGATGCCATCGCCTACGTTCAGGATGGCATGTACCTGTATGCCAACCAATCTTTTGCCGATACCTTCGGCTACAGCGACCGCGATGACATTGAGTGCATGCCCGTCATCGACATGGTGGACGATGAGCATCAGACTCAAGTCAAACAATTCCTCAAAGACTTCACCCTCAAGGGGGAAGAAGCCGAAAGCTCGCAACTGGAATTTAACGGGGTCAATGCTGAAGGAGCCATCTGCCGTTGCCAGGTCACGGTCACCAGTGCGATCTACGATGAAGAAAACTGCATTCAGTTTCTGATCCACGCCAGGGCCGAGCAAGCCAGCGATAACGCTGCCGGCAATGAAGTCCTGCAGGCAGAGCTGCAAAAAATCAAAGATCAGGACACGGTAACTGGCCTCTACAACCGTCTGTACCTGGTCGAACAGATGGAGCGGGCCGTTTCCAGCGCGATTAAAGAGGGTTCTACCGCGACCGCACTGTACATTGAAGTGGATAATTTCTCAGACCACATTCAACATCAAATGGGGGTTGCCGGCTCCGATCTGGCCCTGGCCAATATTGCCCAACTGCTGAAATCGCACACCCTGGACGGTGAAATTTTGGCCCGTTTTGGCGACGATTCGTTCATGCTACTGGCCCGCAACCAGCGCGCTGATGCCTCTTTGGCTCGGGCTGAAGCCATCTGCAAACAGCTGGAACAACACATTATCGACGTGGACGGCAAAACCGCTCAAGCCACGGTCACCATCGGCGTTTCCATTCTCAATGAAAACTCCACCAGCGCAGAAGAAGTCATCGACCAGGCGTTAAAAGCGGTTGAAAGCTACCGCAAAGAGCATGATGGCGCAGGCAATGGCGCTGACCTGTATAACCCGGAGATCAGCCCCGAAGACAAAGCCGAGGCGGACCTGTTAAAAATGATACAGGGTGCACTCGACAACAGCCGCTTCAAACTGATGTTCCAGCCCATCATCAGTCTGCGCGGTGCCGAAGATGAGCACTATGAAGTTCTGCTCAGAATGCTGGACGATAACGATGAACTGGTGGCGCCCGGTGACTTTTTGCCAGCCGCCGGGCAACTGGGCCTGATGACCAAGATTGACCGCTGGGTAATCCTGGAAACCATCAAAACCCTCTCCAGCCACCGGGCCAAAGGCAACAACACCCGGGTAATCATCAATCTGAGCCGAGAGTCCCTCTGCGACGAAACACTGGCCCCCTGGATTGGCGTTGCCTTCAAGGCGGCCGGACTGAACCCGGACACCGTTGTTTTCCAGGTGGATGAAACCCACGTAACCAATCACCTTAACGCGGCTAAAGCTCTGTTCCACGGGCTCAACCAAATTAACTGCCAGACTTCGATTTCAAACTTTGGCTGTTCGTTGAACCCGTTTAAAACCCTGTCTCATGCGCCATCGGACTACGTCAAGGTACATGGATCCTTCACCCTGGAGATCCAGAACAACACCGAAAGCCCGGAAGCGATCAGCAGCCTGATCAAACAGCTCTTGGAAGCCAACACCATCACCATCGTGCCGCTGGTGGAAAATGCCGGCGTCCTGTCGACCCTGTGGCAAACCGGAGTGCACTACATTCAGGGCAACTACCTGCAAGCCCCCACAGAGGCCATGGACTTTGATTTTAATATGGAAGGGTAAAGGCAGTGGCCAGCCCAGGCTGCCCTCTCTTGCTGCGCAATTCACCTTGAGCGAGTAGCGAGTAGCGAGTAGCGAGTAGCGAGTAGCGAGTAGCGAGTAGCGAGTAGCGAGTATAATCTTTTCCTGGCTACTCGTGACTGTCAACTCGCCCCTATCCTTAATCCTCTCTACTCGAGACTAGCAACTGCCTTTAAATAACATCCCGGTCACGAAAACCAATCAGGTAGAGAATGCCGTCCAGCCCCAGGTTGGAGATGGATTGTTTGGCTTCCGCCTTGACCAGGGGTTTGGCCCGGAAGGCAATCCCCAGACCGGCGATGCTGAGCATGGGCAGGTCGTTGGCGCCGTCGCCAACGGCAATGACCTGTTCCAGAGACAGGTTTTCCTTCTCCGCCAGCTCCCGCAACAGCTCGGCTTTGCGAGCCCCATCCACCACCACGCCGGAGACTTCGCCGGTGACCTTGCCATCCACAATGTCCAGATCATTGGCATAAACGTAATCGATGCCCAGCTTTTGCTGCAGGTATTTGCCGAAATAATTGAAGCCACCGGATAGGATCGCGGTTTTATAGCCCAGTTTTCTCAGGGTCGAAATTAACCGTTCCGCGCCCTCAGTCACCGGCAGCCGCTCGGCGATTTCTGCCAGCACGGATTCGTCCAGGCCTTTCAGCAGCGCCATGCGGCGGGCAAAACTCTCTTTGAAATCCAGCTCACCGCGCATCGCCGCTTCGGTGATTTCGATCACCTGATCGCCCACCCCGGCGGCCTTGGCCAGCTCATCGATAACTTCCGCCTCAATCAGGGTGGAATCCATATCAAAGCACACCAGACGGCGATTGCGGCGGAACGCATTGTCTTCCTGGAAGGCAATGTCTGCCTCCAGGCGGCCTGACAATTCCATAAAGGCAGAGCGCAATTCAGCCAGGTCAGAGGACGTGCCACGGGCTGAAAACTCAACACAGGCCTTGGTCTGATCACTCTCATGATCCAGCTCAACCCGGCCGGACAGGCGACTGATGTTGTCGATGTTGAGGCCGTGCGTCATTGCCACCGTGGTGACTTCCGCGATCTGCTCGGCGGTAATCTTGCGCGACAGCAAGGTAATGATATGGCGATCTTTCCCCTGCTGACCCACCCAGTGACCGTAGCTCTCTTCCGTAATGGGCTGAAATTTCACCTGCATCTCCAGCTCGTGGGCTTTCAGCAGAATATCCTTTAACACCGGTGAAGATTCAAAAGCCGGAGGAATTTCGACCAGCAGCCCGAGGGTGAGATTATCGTGGATCACTGCCTGGCCAATATCGAGCACATTGGCCTCGTATTGAGCCAGTATACTGGTAATCGCGGAGGTAACACCGGGTCGATCTGCACCGGAGATATTGATCAAAAGTATTTCTTTCACGCTGAAAACTCGACTGCCTGCAAATGTAAGGTGGGCATTATAACTTTACTCTACCGTCAGACTAAAATAATCTCTTGGGAAAGATGACCGTATTGCGCGGGGCCGCACGCCAGGGATCGATCGAAGCTTTGATAGTATGCTGAATATGACTTTATTCTCAGGGTAGCTTTAGCTTATGGATAACTTTTCGCTTATGGATGGCCTTTAGCTTATAGAAGGCGATAGGCCCAAATAAGACAATACACTCAATATAGATCATTAGCTCGATGTGGATTGCTGGCTCAATGTAGAATATTGGCTTAAATGCCTCATTCCCATAGGCCGCGCCGGACCGGGTGACCATCAACCCATCACCACCCATACACTGACCACCACAACCCAGAGGTTAGATCGACACGATCATGCTGTCTCCGACTGTGCTCAACCTAATTCGCACACCCCTGTTTATCATCAGCATCACCACGCTGGTTTGCCTGCTGCTCAGCGCCAGCCTGCTGCAACAGCAACACCATCAACGTCTGGAAATCCGCACCCTACAATACGGTAACGCGCTGGCCACGCTCGGCGCCAGCCAAGCCACCGACGCCACCCTCAATCACGACCTCGTCAGCTTGCAGGTCACCGTCAGTGATATTGCCCGCAATCCCGATGTGCTGAGTGCAACCATTCACGACGTGGAAAACCGGCTGCTGGTTCAGGCCGGTGATTCCCCCAATGCCGGTGACTATGTCAATCGGGACTATGGCTCCTACAGCGCCCCAATTACCCTGCAAGACAGTGTGGCGGGCTACTTAACCGTTATCATCGACAAACAGACACTGTATGAAGAACAAGACGATACCTGGCTGATGGCCCTGCTCGGGCTCGCCGGTGCCATGCTGGTGATGAGCGTCCTGAACCTGCGCCAGACTCCGACCGAAAGCCCCGCAGACCCCGAGAACCAGGAAGCTCCATTGACGTCCCCCCCGGCACGAGACAACCAGCTTCCCACACGCAGTATGTCGATTCACGACGATGTGGACGTCAACCTCACTCTGCGCTGCCTGAACTGGCCCACCCTCAAGCAACAACTGAGCGCCACCCTGCGCCAACAGCTGTTTGACGACCTGCAGCGACATCTGAGCGGCATCAACGCTCTCTATAATGGCCGCATCCTGTTTGCCGATCACGAAACCCTGGAGTTGCAATTCCGCGGTGACGAAATCGGCAACACCACCTTTCGTGCCATTTGTGCCGCTTATCTGCTGTTCTCTCTGGTAAAACAAAGCAATGCCGGTATCCGCCTGGACTACGCCGCTGCGGCCTACCCGGCAACCGACGACAACAATTTGCATCAGTACCTGGATAACTCCGAATTCCGCCAGCAACTGCAAGCCATGCTCGCCGAACAAACCAACCACAGCCTGCTGATCGACACCCAGGAATGCGCGACCTCCCAGTTGCTGCAACGCTTGCAAGTGAATGAATTCACGTTCGACCAAAGCTGGGCGATCATTGAGGGCCTGCAACCCACCTACCAGGGGTTACTGGATAAACAGGCCAAGCATTTACAAAGTTTGCAAACGGCCTAATAGCGAGTAGCGAGTCAGCCCAGGCTGCCCTCTCTGGCTGCGCCATTCACCTTGGGCGAGTGGCGAGTGGCGAGTGGCGAGTGGCGAGTGGCGAGTGGCGAGTGGCGAGTAAAGCATCACCCCACTCCCAAGCAGGTCTACTCTCATTTTTTAATGTTTTTCTGTCCACTCGCTACTGTCCACTCATCCCTATCCTATCCTATCCTTTCCTTTCCTTTCCTATCCGTTCCTGTCTACTTGCCCCTATATTTTCCTGTCCCCATCTCCCAAATAGCGCTTTCGTTTCGCGACTTTCA
Source organism: Pseudomaricurvus hydrocarbonicus (assembly GCF_011602365.1). GTDB lineage: Bacteria > Pseudomonadota > Gammaproteobacteria > Pseudomonadales > Cellvibrionaceae > Pseudomaricurvus > Pseudomaricurvus hydrocarbonicus. The sequence goes on along the minus strand of NZ_JAAONZ010000013.1, from coordinate 105,393 downwards.
GTTTGCTCAGGTCAGCCAGAAACAGACCGTCAATGCAGTCGCTGAAATCGGGATCCACACTGAAGGCCAGCAGTTGGAAACCGCCCTCCTCAAACAGCGAGGCGTACTGTTTAAACAGCACCGGGACTTTTTCACCTTCCAGTTGAAAAGCTTTTTGCAGCAGCGCAAAGCCCTCCTCCCGGTCCAACCCCAGATACAGAGCCTCCATCTCACAGCGACGTTCCGGTTCAATGAAATAAGGCTGTTTGGCACTCGCCAACGCCTGCGGACAGGTGTAATAGCGCTGATAATAAAACACCAACAGATCAATTAGCGGCTTGTTAAAACGGGCACTGACGGTCACCGGACCCATCATGTAGCGCACGTCATCGTGGTGATTCAGATAGGCGCCGATTCCCTGCCACAAATAGTCCAGACTGTTTTTGCCCCAGTATTGCGGATTGACAAAGCTGCGGCCCAACTCCAGCCCCTGCTGCAGATAGGGATAAAACGCGGGCTGAAAATCGAACAGCGTGTGGGTGTACAGGCCATTGCTACCCACTTCTTTGAGCAACCGTTTGATATTCCCAAGGCGATAAGCGCCAGCCAGACACATGGCTTCACGATCCCACAGCAGCAGGTGTTGATAGCTGCGATCAAAATTGTCCAGATCGCGTTTAGCGCCGGTCCCCTCACCCACTTTGCGAAACGTGTATTCCCGCAGACGGCCCACTTCCCGCATGGTCACGGGACTATCACCATAGCCGGTCAGAAGAATACAGTTGCCGTCACGAGTCTCGCCAAGCGTTCGCATTTGACGGGATTCCTGCACCAGCCGCAGGCGATCCTCGGGATGAGCAATGGTTTTTTCAGTAATAAACATCGAACGCTTGTGCTTGCGACGGCCCAATTTGTAGAGGTGTTTCTTGAGGCGCCTGAGCAACGCTTTATCCGACAGATGATCGGTGTGCAGGGCACAACAGGGGATGGGTTCCCCCACACAAAAATTGATGGTGGCCGACTTTTTGTTGAACATTTCTTTGGCCAACAACGCGGTGCCCAACGGCTTGTACAACATCGACGCGCTGTAAAACAACAGCGAATTTTTGGCTCTGATGTGAATCGGTAACACCGGCGCTTTGGCTCGGCGCGCCATTTTTAGACACCCCGGCCGCCAGCGGCTATCGCGCACCCCATGGGGCCGTACCCGCGACACTTCACCCGCCGGGAAGATAATCACTGCGCGCTCCTGCTGCAGCTCCTCCAGCGCCCGGCGAAAGCTTTTTATGGCACCGCCGCCGGTCAGGTTGTCCAGCGGAATCAATAAAGGGTGCAGCGCCTCAAAATTCATCAGCATATCGTTGGCGATGATTTTGACATCCTGTCGCACCTCACTCACCATTCTGAGGATCGCCAACCCGTCCAGTGAGCCGATGGGGTGATTGGCAATGATAACCACCCGCCCCTGATCGGGAATGTTGGCCTTGTCACGACTGGAGACGCTGTAACTGAAATTGAAATAATCGAACACGCTGTCAATGAATGCGATGGGGTCCAACCCGGCGTGCTCGTGAAGAAAGAGGTTAATTTCCTGCTCGTGAGTCAATTTCCTGAGCAACGAAAAAGTGGATCGCTTGATCACCTCCTGTTGCTGACCGAAGCCGGGGTATTTCTCACAGAGGGTTTGTTCGATATTGATCATGCAATGCGCTCATGGCCGTACTGTTGATAACAGTGCTTGTTGGAATACGACCAAATTACGGCGATCTTGTGACGGCTGGATGATGATACTGTGGCAGAAATGTGACCGTCCTCATCCAATAGGATCGCCCTGGCAACGGCCACCTTCCGCCCAGCAAAAGCCTAACGCTCAGCTCATGAGGGAGTCCACCTGAGCCCGGATCGCTGTGGCGACACCTTCCTGAGATCCAACCCCTGAGCCTGAATATCCTCAGGCACGCCTTTCCCCAGAATCAGGCAAGCACACAGACGGCCAAAAGCCGGGGCCGACTGAATGCCATACCCCCCCAGCGCGGCCGCCCAGAAAAAGTCCGTGTGCCCCTGATCAAAACCGCACACCGGCTCACCATCCGCCACAAAACTTCGCAATCCCGCCCAAGTGTGCCGGGGGCGGCGTATGCGCAGCTTGGTATTCTGTTCGATAAAATAGATCGCGGTGGCAATGTCCAGCTCTTCAGCCACCACGTCGTGTGGCTCTACCGGATCTGCATTAGCCGGTGATCCCAGCAGAGCCCCCGCATCCGGTTTAAAGTACCAGTTTTCTTCAATCCCAATCGTCATCGGCCACTGACTGCAGTCGATGTTCGCCGGCGCCTCAAAAATAAACGCTGAACGCCGGCGGGGCTCAATGCCGACAGCGGACACGCCCGCCAACTGCGCAATTTGATCCACCCAGGCACCCGCGGCATTGACCAGCACCGTGCCGCGCACGATCAGCCCCTCTTCCGTTGTCACCCGCCAACCGGGCGCGCATGACTGGATGTTGTTGACGCGGGCATTGCGTACAAAAACAGCCCCGTTGGACTTGGCCTGCTTGAGAAACCCCTGCAACAACAAATCCACTTCAATGTCGAAGGCCCCTGTATCGTAAACCGCTTTCACGGCAGCCTCCCGGGCTAACACGGGCACCAGCGCCAGAGCTTCATCGGTATTCAGACAGCGGACAGTGTCCGATTCGAGTGATTGCTGCTGGTAAAAAGCCTCTACCGCTGGCACCTGCTCTTGGCGCCCAACAAATAAAGCACCTCGAGGGTGAATTAAAGGGCTGTCGGCAAAACCTTCAGGAGGCGAGCGAAAAAACGCTTCGCTCGCCCGGGTCAAACTGCGGATGGACTCCGGGCCGTAACTGGGCTCAAACAGAGCCGCCGACCTCCCGCTGGCGTGATACCCGGCAGCCGCTTCAGCCTCCAAAATCACCACCCGCCGGTGCGGGGCCAGGTGATAAGCCATCGCGGCACCGACAATGCCTCCACCAATGATGACGACGTCGAATTCATGGTCACTCATAGCGGTTCCCCTTCGTTATTTCGCACCCCGACAAACACCATTCTTCCCTGCTTTTTTCACGGCTTCAAGTGCCCTGCATCACTCACCCCAAGACTCTTTGGGGTCAGGCCACCCGGCGTCGGCTCCAGCGATAAAGAGGGTCCCATCCAGATTTTACTTTGCCTTTGCCTTTAACCTTACCTTTACGTTAACGTAAACCAATGCTAACCTTACCCCATTATCCACTTATCCTTACCGCCCCCTGCGGGCCGTACATCGAAAGATTGGCCGGAGAAGCAATGACATCAAAAACCTACACCATCACCGACCTGTCCCGGGAGTTCGATGTCACTACCCGTGCCATCCGCTTTTACGAGGACAAAGGTATGTTGACCCCGGAACGCCGCGGGCAAGCCCGCATTTACACTCCCGCCGACCGCACTAAACTCAAACTGATTCTGCGCGGCAAGCGCCTGGGGCTGACGCTGGATGAAAGCCGCGACATCATTGAGATGTACAACCCCGGCAAGAGTAACGCCAATCAGCTGGAAAAACTGATCCTGAAAATTCGTCAGCGCCGCGACTACCTGCAACAGCAGATGCACGACCTGGAGGTCATGATGGTGGACCTGCAATCGTCCGAGCGCAGCTGCCTGGAAGCGCTGCAAAACATCGATCAACAAGCCTATGACGACCTGCTTGCCGACTCAGCGGATCAGGGCGCATAAGGCGAAATCAATTAAAAAGCCCTTTAACAAGGTATGACAATCAAACCAGATACTGCGAGAGATATTATGAACATCAGCTACCCCTCCTTAAACTTTGACCTCGGCTCTGACATCGACATGTTGCGCGACAGTGTCTATCAGTTCGCGCAGGCAGAACTCGGCCCCCGCGCCGACCAGATCGACCGCGACAATGAATTCCCGATGGACATGTGGCGCAAATTTGGCGACATGGGTCTGCTGGGTATGACCGTCGAAGAAGAGTACGGTGGCACCAACATGGGTTACCTGGCCCACGTGGTGGCCATGGAAGAAATCTCCCGCGTGTCTGCGTCCGTCGGCCTGTCTTACGGCGCCCACTCGAATCTGTGTGTGAACCAGATCCGCAAAAACGGCAGCCACGAACAAAAACAGAAGTACCTGCCCAAGCTGTGTTCCGGTGAACACATCGGCGCACTGGCCATGAGCGAACCCAACGCCGGCAGCGATGTGGTGAGCATGAAGCTGCGCGCCGACAAGCAGGGCGACAAATACATTCTCAACGGCAACAAAATGTGGATCACCAACGGTCCCGACGCCCACACCTATGTGATCTACGCCAAAACTGACATTGCGGCCAATTCCCGCGGCATCACGGCGTTCATCGTCGAGCACGACTTCCCCGGGTTTTCCCGTCACCAGAAACTGGACAAGCTGGGTATGCGCGGCTCCAACACCTGTGAACTGGTGTTCCAGGATTGCGAGGTGCCAGAGGAGAACATTCTTGGCAAAGAAGGCGAAGGGGTAAAGGTGCTGATGAGCGGTCTGGATTTCGAGCGCACGGTACTGTCCGGCGGTCCGGTCGGCATCATGCAGGCCTGTATGGACATTGTGGTGCCCTACATTCACGACCGCAAACAGTTTGGCCAGTCCATTGGTGAATTTCAGCTGATGCAGGGCAAGGTGGCGGACATGTACACCGAGCTGAACGCTTCCCGTGCCTATTTGTACGCCGTGGCCAAGGCCTGCGACCGCGGCGAAGAAAGTCGCAAAGACGCCGCAGCCGTGATCTTGTACACCGCCGAAAAGGCCACACAAATGGCACTGCAAGCGATACAAACACTGGGCGGCAACGGCTACATCAACGAATTTGCCACCGGCCGTTTACTGCGCGATGCCAAGCTGTACGAAATTGGCGCTGGCACATCAGAGGTACGCCGCATGCTGATCGGCCGCGAATTGTTTAACGAAACCAAATAAGCAGCGTTCGACACTAACGCCTGACCGAACCCAACGTCGAAGGAAAAAATAATGAGTATCATCAAAACAAAAATCAACACTCGCGCCACCGAGTTCATCGACAACACCGGGCACATGCAGACGCAGGTCAATGACCTGCGCGATAAACTGGAAACCATTAAGCTCGGCGGTGGCGAAAAATCCCGCGAGCGTCACGTGTCACGCGGCAAACTGTTGCCCCGCGAGCGCGTCAATGCCCTGCTGGATCCCGGCTCGCCGTTTCTGGAGCTGTCACAGCTCGCTGCCTACGAGGTGTACCCGGATGATGTACCCGCGGCGGGTATCATCACCGGCATTGGCCGGGTTAACGGTCAGGAGTGTGTCATCGTCACCAACGATGCCACGGTCAAGGGCGGCACCTACTACCCGCTGACCGTTAAAAAACACATCCGCGCGCAAACCATCGCTCAGGAAAACAATCTGCCCTGTATATACCTGGTGGATTCCGGAGGCGCCAACCTGCCCAACCAGGATGAAGTCTTCCCGGATCGGGAACACTTCGGACGCATCTTTTTTAATCAGGCCAACATGTCGGCACGCAACATTCCCCAGATCGCTGTGGTGATGGGTTCCTGTACTGCTGGCGGTGCCTATGTACCCGCTATGGCCGATGAATCCATCATTGTCAAAGAGCAGGGCACCATCTTTCTCGCCGGCCCACCGCTGGTCAAAGCAGCCACCGGTGAAGTGGTCAGCGCCGAAGAACTCGGCGGTGCCGAGGTGCACACGCGCATCTCCGGAGTGGCCGACCACCTGGCGCAAAATGATCATCACGCCCTGCAGCTGGCCCGGCAATCGATTGGCCGCCTGAATCGCGTTAAACCCATCCAAAGCGATGTCGCCGAAGTGGCAGAACCGCTCTACGACAGTCAGGAAATCTACGGCATCATTCCCAAAGACAGCCGCCAGCCCTATGACGTGCGCGAAGTGATCGCCCGCGTCGTGGACGGATCTGAATTTGACGAATTCAAAGCCCAGTACGGCACCACCCTGGTGTGTGGCTTTGCCCGTATCTACGGTTATCCCGTCGGTATTGTGGCCAACAATGGCATCCTCTTTGGTGAATCAGCGCAAAAAGGCGCGCACTTTATCGAGCTCTGCGGACAGCGCAAAATCCCGCTGGTGTTCCTGCAAAACATCACCGGCTTTATGGTGGGCAAGCAATACGAACACGACGGCATTGCCAAGCACGGCGCCAAGATGGTGACCGCCGTGGCGTCCGTACAGGTGCCTAAATTTACTATCCTTATCGGCGGCTCTTTCGGCGCGGGTAACTACGGCATGTGTGGCCGAGCCTACGATCCACGTTTTATGTTCATGTGGCCCAATGCCCGTATTTCGGTCATGGGTGGCGAACAGGCCGCAGGGGTGCTGGCGCAGGTCAAACGCGATCAGAAAACCAAGGCCGGTGAAGACTGGAGCGCAGAAGCCGAAGCTGAATTCAAGCAACCCATCATCGACACTTACGAGCGACAGGGTCACCCGTATTTCGCCTCCGCCCGACTGTGGGATGACGGTGTGATCGACCCGGCGGATACCCGCATGGTGTTGGGATTGTCAATTTCTGCCAGCTTGAATAAAGAAATTGAAGACACGAAATTTGGCGTATTCAGAATGTAATGACGGCGGGACCCCACATGAGCACAGTAATCACCCACATCGATGAGCGCGGCATTGCCACGGTCACCATGAACAACCCGGACAAGCATAACGCCTTTGACGACGCCATCATTGCCGAACTGACTCAGGCGTTTAACGCCGTGGCCAGTGACGATTCGGTGCGCATCGTGGTGCTGGCCTCGGCAGGCAAAAGCTTTTCCGCCGGTGCCGATTTAAACTGGATGAAGCGCATGGTCGGTTATACCCATGCGGAAAATCTGCGCGACTCCCACGCCCTGGCGGAAATGCTGCGGGCCTTAAACTTCATGCCCAAGCCCACCCTTGCCCGCGTGCAGGGCGCCGCGTTCGGCGGCGCTGTAGGGCTGGTCAGCTGCTGTGACATGGCGGTGGCTTCCACGCGCGCCAGCTTCTGTCTCAGTGAAGTCAAAATCGGCTTGATCCCCGCCACGATCAGCCCCTACGTGGTGGCCGCCATTGGCCCGCGGGCGTCGCGTCGCTACTTCACCACCGCCGAACGCTTCAGTGCCGACACGGCCAAACAGCTCGGACTGGTCAGTGAGGTGGTCGAGGCAGATACACTGGATGACACCCTTGAACAACTCATTGCTCAGCTGTTGGCCAACAGCCCGGCAGCGGTGAAAGCCGCCAAGCAACTGGTGTTTGATGTGGCTGACCGGGTGATCGACACGCCCCTGATTGCAGACACCTGCTCACGCATTGCGGATATCCGTGTGTCGGAGGAAGGGCAAGAAGGCTTGAGTGCGTTTTTGGAAAAGCGCCCGGCATCGTGGCTGCAGCCCCAATAAACACCGCCTTGAACCATTGAGACGAATTCAAAGAAGATAAATAACTATGAATATCAAACAGTTCAGTAAAATCCTGATTGCCAACCGCGGTGAAATTGCCTGCCGCGTCATTCGCACCGCCCGCAAGATGGGCATCCGTACCGTTGCCGTGTACAGTGACGCCGATCGCGACGCCCTGCACGTTGCCATGGCCGACGAAGCGGTTCACATCGGCGGCGCTCCCTCGCGGGAATCCTATTTGCTGTTTGACCGGGTCATCGACGCCGCCAAAAAAACCGGCGCCGAAGCCATTCACCCGGGCTACGGTTTCCTGTCCGAAAACGCCGCCTTCTGTCGCGCCTGTAAAGAAAACAACATTGTTTTTATCGGCCCGCCGGTTGGCGCCATCGAAGCCATGGGTTCCAAATCCGCCGCCAAACAGATCATGGAAAAAGCCCAGGTACCGCTGGTCCCGGGTTATCACGGCGAAGATCAAAGCCGCGACATTTTGAAAAAAGCCTCTGACGATATGGGCTATCCGGTACTGCTAAAAGCCGCGGCCGGTGGTGGTGGCAAAGGCATGCGCCAGGTGTGGAAAGAGTCCGAATTTGACGAAGCGCTGGCGGCCGCCAAACGCGAAGCCATGAACGGCTTTGGCGACGATCACATGCTGGTGGAGAAATACCTCACGCAACCACGTCACGTGGAAATTCAGGTGTTCTGCGATCAACACGGCAACGGCGTGTACCTGTTCGAACGCGACTGTTCGGTGCAACGTCGTCACCAGAAAGTGATCGAAGAAGCGCCGGCACCGGGCATGACCGAGGAACTGCGTGCCGCTATGGGCGATGCCGCGCTGCGTGCCGCCCAAGCCATTGACTACGTCGGTGCCGGTACCGTGGAATTCCTGCTGGACGTCGACGGCGCTTTCTATTTTATGGAAATGAACACCCGTTTGCAGGTAGAGCATCCGGTTACCGAAATGATTTCCGGACAGGATCTGGTGGAGTGGCAATTGCGAGTCGCCGCCGGCGAGCCTTTGCCCCTGGCTCAGGATCAACTGCGCCTCAACGGCCACGCCTTCGAAGCGCGGATCTACGCCGAAGACCCCGACAATGATTTTCTACCGGTGACCGGCACCTTGTCGTTCTTGCAGCCGCCCGACGTCAGCGACCATGTGCGCGTGGATACCGGCGTGCGCCAGGGAGATGACGTCAGCGTGTTCTACGACCCCATGATCGCCAAGCTGATTGTATGGGATGAAAACCGCGACAAGGCGCTGCAGCGACTGACCAAAGCCCTGAGTGAATACCGCATCAGTGGTATGACCACCAACATCGATTTTCTTTACAACCTGGCCAACAGCGCGCCCTTCCGCGAAGCCCAACTGGACACCGGTTTTATCGACAAACACCACAGTGTCATTTTTCACGATGAGCCCCAGGACATCAAACAGAACCTGCCGCTCGCAGCCCTCTATCTGGTGTTACAACAAGCACAAGCGGCACAGCAGCGTGCTGCACTCAGCCTCGACGCCACTTCGCCCTGGAACGCCACGAACGCCTGGCGAGTCAATGAACCCCACCTGCATCATTTCAGTCTGCGCTTTCACGACAGCGAATTTTCTGTGGCGGTGGAACAGCACACCATTCACAGCACCCCCACTGCCGGCACGCGCTACAGTATCCGCGTTGGCGGTAACACCGTTGTGGCGGAAGGTCGTATTGACGGCAACACCCTGCACGCCAATATCGATGGCTATCAATTCAGCGCCAGTGTCGCCGAGCATGTCGATCCGGCGGGCAACCACTATAGCCTCTACACCCAGAACAGCGCGCTCAGTTTCGCCCTCGTGACACCCGACCTGGGCGACGCCGGCGACGATTCCGGCAGTGGTGGCCTCACCGCGCCCATGAACGGTACCATGGTCACCTTGCTGGTCGAGGCTGGCAGCACCGTCAGCAAAGGTGACGCCCTGCTGGTGATGGAAGCGATGAAAATGGAGCACACCATCCGTGCGCCTGCCGACGGCGTGGTCGAAGCATTTTTCTTCCAAGCCGGCGAGCTGGTGGATGGCGGGGCGGAATTGGTGAAATTTGCCGTTGCCGAAGACGCTTAAACGGCATTCAATATTCTGCACGATCAGATCCCCGCACCAGCGGGGAGCACGATTTTGAAAAATACAGATCACAGGTGTATGTATGACTTTACCCAAACACGTGCGCATCGTCGAAGTGGGCCCTCGGGATGGCTTACAAAACGAAAAGCAACCCATTGATGCCGCCACCAAAATTGCGTTGATCGAGCGCCTGGCGGATGCCGGAGTCAGCCACATTGAATCCGGCAGTTTTGTGAACCCCAAATGGGTTCCTCAAATGGCCGGCAGTGACGAGATCCTGTCGAACATTCACCGCAAAAACGGTGTTGTCTACTCCGCGCTGACCCCGAACCTGCAGGGTTTTGGCCGCGCCGTTCTGGCCAACACCGATGAAGTGGCGATCTTCACCGCCGCGTCTGAATCCTTTACCCAAAAAAACATCAACTGTTCCATTGCCGAAAGTATCGAGCGTTTCGAGCCCATTATGAGCGAAGCCAAAGCGCGGGGTATTAAAGTGCGCTGCTATGTCTCCACCGCATTAGGGTGCCCCTACGAAGGCTATGTGGCTCCCGAAAAAGCGGCGCACGTTGCCAAACAACTTTACGACATGGGCTGCTATGAAATTTCCATCAGCGATACCACCGGCGTGGCGACTCCTGCGTCGACACAACGGGTGCTGGAAGAATGTTTAAAACTCATTCCCCTGGAGCATCTTGCGGTTCATATGCACGACACCTACGGCCAGGCACTCGCTAACATACTCATTGCCCTGCAAATGGGGATCAGTGTGGTGGACAGTTCCGTCGCCGGTCTGGGCGGCTGCCCCTACGCCAAAGGCGCATCGGGCAATGTCGCCACGGAAGACGTGGTGTATATGCTCAACGGCATGGGCATCGAAACCGGCATTGATCTGGATACCCTGATTCAGGCGGGAGACTCTATTTGCACAGCACTGGGTCGCGACAACGGCTCCAAAGTGGCGAGGGCTCTGCTAACCAAAGGCTGAGTACTCTGCCTTTGGTTCTCACCCTTATGTGGCCTTATGGGTCAAACCTCGGCAACCGGTGGGGACGCCTGCAAACAAACCAACGAAGGCGCACTTGTGCTGCGCCTTCGTAATTGCGTCAGTGCATGCTACTCTTACAGTCAGAACCGCTCAAAGAATAGACAGCAGACTCTAACTGATGCCCCCCAACCTCCCACCCCGGCCAGAAGACATTGATCCGGCACAAAGCTATGAAGCCATAGCCACCATACTCAACAGCCTGGACGCGCTGGTTTATGTCGCTGACATGGACACCTATGACGTTCTGTTCTTTAACGACTACGGGAAATCCGTGTGGGGCAATCCCGGTCACAAAAAGTGTTACGAGCTGCTGCAAGCCGGCCAGACCCAACCCTGTCAATTCTGTACCAACCCCAAACTGATCGACAGCGACGGCAATCCCTGCGGAGTCTACGTGTGGGAATTCCAAAACACCCAAAACGGTCGCTGGTATCAATGCCGGGATCAGGCCATCCGCTGGATTGATGGTCGTCTGGTGCGGATTGAAATTGCCACCGACATCACCGATAGAAAAACCATCGAGCTCGAATTACAACAAGCCAAAGCCCGGGCTGAAGCCCTGGCCGATACCGATGAACTCACGGGCCTCTACAATCGCCGCGCCTTTTTTAACTATGGCAATAAACTGGTACAGCAGGCCCAGCGCGCGCGCCAGCCCCTGTCTGTCATTATGTTTGATGTGGATCACTTCAAACGCGTGAATGATCAATGGGGACACGCCGCCGGAGATACCGCGCTGATCGCGTTAACACAAGCAGCGGCCGATTCCCTCAGAGCCCCGGACTTGCTGGCGAGACTGGGCGGCGAAGAATTTGCCATCATCTTGCCCAATACCGGACTCGACGATGCCCGAGGACTGGCGAGACGGCTCCAGCACAACATCGCCCACCTGCCCATCACCATTGAGCAGTGCACTTTCCATTGCACCGCCAGCTTTGGTTTAACCGTTGCGGACTTTACGTGCCAGAAATCGTCCGCGTCACCAAGCGCTGCCTATGTCTCACTGGACACTCTGCTCCAGCGTGCTGATGAGGCCCTGCTGACGGCGAAACACAGCGGACGAAACAGAGTGTGTGAAACGCCAGCGGCTTAACCTCTCCGGCCGTTTCGAGACCCTCGCGACTCAATCTGCCACCACTGACGGCTCCCCTTAAGCGCATTGCACCTTCTCCCCCCTCCGTCCCCGCGACAAGCCTAGTCGCTTACCAGAGAGTATGCCCCCCTGTTAGCCCCGCCTGTGATGCCTGATCTGTGGCGGCCCCAGGGCGTGGCGACACCCCCGTTGAGAGGCACATCTGACATCCAACAGAGTGAATAATGACCGATTTCGCGCCTTTTCAGGGGAAAACAACAAACCTCTTCTATACTCTTTTCTCATGGCTGTCCGGATACAGAAAGTGAATTCTGGCCAGGAATCAATAACGCCAAAACTGTTTAATCGTCAAAATCGATGGGAAACCACAAAGCCACTTTTGGAAGGAGCAGTACAATGACACTTTCACTCGATCATGTATTCAGGCCCATGCTCGCAGTGTGCCTAATCAGCATGCTCTGCATGGCGACCGCCAACGCGCAATCCAAAAGGCCCAATATACTGGTCATCTGGGGCGATGATATTGGCTGGCAAAACCTCAGCGCTTATGGCATGGGCACCATGGGTTACACGACGCCCAACATTGACAGTATCGGCAGGGAGGGCATCCGTTTCACCGACCATTACGCTCAACCCTCCTGCACTGCCGGTCGCGCCGCGTTCATTACCGGTCAGTACCCTATCCGCTCAGGTATGACGACGGTGGGCCAGCCAGGGGATAAACTGGGTTTGCAGAAAGAATCTCCCTCCCTTGCGGAAGTGCTTAAAGACGCGGGTTACGCCACCGGCCATTTCGGCAAGAACCATCTGGGTGATCGCAACGAACACCTGCCCACCGCGCATGGTTTCGACGAATTTTTCGGCAACTTATACCACCTCAACACGCAGGAAGAATCCGAACAGCGGGATTATCAGCGGTTTGGCAAATCCTACTCCGGCGATCTCGAACAATACGAAAAAAAATTCGGCACCCGCGGCGTGATTCACTCTTTTGCAACAACCAAGAATGACAGCAGCGAAGATCCGCGTTTTGGCAAGGTCGGCAAACAGACCATCGAAGATACCGGTCCACTCACTCAAGAGCGGATGAAAAACTTTGATGAAGCGGAAGTCATCCCACTGGCGACAAAATTTATGAAGAAAGCCAAGGATGATGGCAAGCCTTTCTTTGTCTGGCTCAACACCACCCGCATGCATCTCTACACACGCCTCAATGACAAGTGGCGCTATGCGGCAGAGGACTACACCTCCGAAGCCGACTTCCACGGTTCCGGGATGTTGCAGCACGATCACGACGTGGGCCTGGTGCTCGACTACCTTAAAGCCAATGGACTCGAAGACAACACGATTGTCTGGTACTCCACCGACAACGGTCCCGAGCACTCCTCCTGGCCGCATGGTGCAACCACCCCTTTTCGTGGTGAAAAGATGACCACTTATGAAGGTGGGGTGCGCGTCCCCTCCATGATACGCTGGCCCGGTGTCCTCAAATCTGGCCAGATGCTCAACGGCATCCAGGCCCACCAGGACATGTTCACGACCCTCGCCGCCGCTGCGGGCGTGGACGACGTGGCAGAAAAAATGAAAAGGCAGAAAAAACAATACATCGACGGCGTCAACAATCTGACCTACTGGACTGGCGAATCAGACCATTCCGCGCGCAACACCATTTTCCATTATTATGAGTCGAAACTGACGGCGGTAAGAATGGGGCCCTGGAAATTCCACTTCTCAACCAAGGAGGACTATTACGCCAATGTCATTCCCCGCACGGTGCCCCTGGTCTTCAACATTCGCATGGATCCTTTTGAGAGCTACGACAGCCCTGACGCTTATGGCCACTTAATGCAAAAGGTTTCGTGGCTTCTACAGCCGATGGGCGAACTCATGGGCCAGCACCTCCAGACCCTAAAAGATTACCCACCGGTGCAGGGCGGCAAGTCATTCGACATGTCCAATGTGGTTGAGCAGTTCATAAATAAATCTCAACAGTAGATCACCGCAACGGCAACCATCGCTCACCTCTGTCAACGGCTGGTTTGTCATCACCGCTGGCAGGGGGAGCGAGCCAAGAACATAGCCCACAGCAGGCAATGACAACCTGTGCAGCGGCTGAAATGATCACCAGCTCGCGCTGTCCCTCTCTCGCCCTCAACCGGTATGTCTTCTGGCCGGCCCCTCTTGACCGACCCCCTCTCGCCACCGCACCTTTCATCAGCGCGCGCAGCGAACACCTGCCTCTGTATCGAGGCGCCTATCCGAGCCCGGTCTTATACAAGCCCGGCAGATCCAGCCTTAAGCCTCCTGACCAACCGGCCTAAAAGGGCTGAACACCGATTGATGCCTACCCCTAAAGCAGAATCAGCAGCCATCTTAGCGCTCGCCACCCCGGGGCACTCGATGCTATCATACGACAATTACCGAACAACAGTGTTGTTCATGATAAATGCCGTAAAACAGCTCAATACAACTTCACCGCAGCACCAACCAGTCATTATGATTGGGCATCCAACTGATCAACGTAAACCGCTGTAGCGTGACCCAAAAGGCCACACCAGAAGTCGCCACTGACCAGATATAACCACCGAAAGGAACCACTCACCATGTCCCATGAAACACTGTTTGTCTTTGCCATCATTACGGCAGCCGGGGTGTTAATGGCCAGCAATCGGGTGCGCTTTGATATCGTGGCCCTGCTGGTGGTACTGGTGTTGATGCTGAGCGGCATTTTAACCATTGATGAAGCTCTGGCCGGTTTTGGAAGCCAGGTGGTCGCGCTGGTGGCCGGCCTGCTGGTGATTGGAGAAATGTTGTCGCGGACCGGGGTGGCCCGGGTGGTGGGTGACTGGGTGTTAAAACATGGCCGGCAGAGTGAAACCCGCTTGCTGGTGCTGATTATGGGCAGCGCGGCCCTGCTGGGCTCGGTCATGAGCTCGACGGTGGTGGTGGCGCTGTTTATCCCGGTGGTACTGCGCATCACCGCCGAAACCCAGCTCAATGCCTCGCGCATGCTGATTCCCCTGTCCTATGCGTCGTTAATCTCCGGAATGCTGACCTTAATCGCTACCACACCCAATATTGTGGTGCATGGGCAGTTAAAAAGTGCCGGTTTTGAGGGCTTTGGTTTTTTCAGCTTTTCGCTGGTGGGTCTCGCGGTGTTGCTGGTCAGCATTGTCTACATCACTCTCATTGGCCGACACCTGTTAGGCAAACAAACCGAAACCCCCACTGAGCGACAAATCCTGCGTTCCGTGGAAACCCTCTGGCACGAACACAGTCCGGACAGTACGTACCGCAAGCTGCGCATCGACCGGGGATCACAGTTTGTCGGTGCCTCTATTGCCGAAACGCAATTGGAAACCAAGTACCACGTTCGTATTGTCGGCGTCCTGCGGCGCACGTTCAAAGGACGGGAACATATTTTATCGCCCGCACCGAGTGTGGAACTGTTGGCCGGTACGACCTTACTGGTACTGGGCAAAGAAACCGACATCAGCCGCTTGGTGGAAGAACAATCCCTGGCCGTCGTCCCCCAGGACAACAGTGATCGTCAGCGCTGGCTCTGGGACATCAGTGGCGCCGCGGTGCTGATTCACCCCGAGTCCCAATTGCTGGGCAAGTCACTGCGGGAAATCGGCTTTCGCTCCAATTACGACGCTCATGTCCTCGGCGTGCGCCGCAACTTTAAACCCCTGGAGGATTACAGCGATGTCAGCCTCAAGCCGGCCGACAGTATTTTTGTGGTGGGCTCGTGGGATAAAATTCAGCAACTCAGCCAAAAAACCCATGACTTTGTGGTGACTGAATTTCCCCGCGAGCACCTGGATGTGGTGCCGTCTTACAAGCAGATGCGCACCTCGCTGATGATTCTGGCTGCGATGGTACTGTTAACACTGTTTAATATTGTGCCACTGATTGTGGCGGTGGCGCTGGCGGCGCTGGCGGCGGTGTTCACCCGCTGCCTGACCATGGAAGACGCCTACCGATCGATTCACTGGAGCAGCCTGGTGTTGATTGCCGGCATGCTTCCCTTGGCCGAAGCCCTGAAAAAGACAGGCGGCACCGAAGTGATTGCCAACACCCTGATGAGCCTCTCCGGTGACTCCGGGCCCTATATGCTGCTGACGCTGGTGTTCTTTCTCACCGCCAGCATTGGCCTGGTGCTGTCCAATACAGCGGCGGCGGTACTGGTCTCCCCCATTGCCATCTACGCCGCTACCGCCATCGGCTTGTCTCCTTACCCGTTTGCAGTGGCGGTGGTGATCGCGGCCTCTTCAGCGTTTTCGACGCCGGTGGCCACGCCCGTGGTCTCGCTGGTGGTCGAACCTGGACGCTACCAGTTCATAGATTTTGTCAAAACCGGCCTGCCTTTGCTGGCGCTTACCTACCTGACAACGATGTTGGTGACGCCGCTGCTGTTTCCCTTTTAAACCCCAGGTGCTCTTTTTCATTGGCCGGCTTAAGATCCTGGAGACGGACGTCTTGTTTAGCCGTTGAAATGTTTTGGCACTGCGTGAGAACGCTCACTGTACGTGCCAGAAGATCGCTCGCCGGTTCTCTAATGACACATTCTGCACTTAGACAAGCCGCTGCTCAAACAAGGCCAGCAACCGACTCCAGGCGCGCTCAGCCTGAGCTTCGTTGTAAACGGCAGAGTCCGGCGGGCACCAGCCGTGCTGCGCCCCCTCATAGACTTCAATTTCGGCATCAACGCCCGCGCTGTCGAACACCTGCCGCAACACGGTTTTGGCTTCCGGCTGATGGGCGTCATCATTTTCGGCAATGGCCACCAGAAAACCGGCCTTGATGGCGGGCACTAGCCGGTGCGGACTGGTCTCAGCCTCGGTCACCAGCTGGCCGCCGTGAAAAGAGGCCCCGGCGCCAATGCGGTCCGGCATATCCGCAGCCAATCGAAACGTGTACGAACCCGTCATGCAGTAGCCCGCTGTGCCGATCTTGCGTTTGGGCTCCACGCAAGCCTGTTGATCGAGAAAGCGGACAAAAGCCCGGCCATCCGTGACGCAAGTTTGCGGTGACAAGGTGCCGGCCAGCGCTCTGGCAGCAGGAAAAACCTTACTGCGCAGGTCCGGATCAATGTAGGTGGTCCCTTGCGGAACAACCTGCCCTGGCTGAGTCCGATAATAAGGATTCACCACCAATACCGAGTAACCGGACTGGGCCAGGCGTTTACCCATCTGTCGATAGGCTTCACGAATTCCAAAGATATCGGGCCACATGATCACCGCCGCATGTCGACCTTGACTAGGGTGCACAAAATAACAATCCGCCATGCCATCTGGCGTCTCCACCATGACCTGACCTTCATTCACCTCTTGCGCTTGTGATGCCACCGGCAACATCATGGCTACCGCCAATCCCAGCCCTGCCTTGCCAAAAGTTCGACGGGTGGTTGTCACAGCCTGATGGTATTGCTCACTGTCTTTGATTGTCTGTTCGTCACACATGCCTGCGGTCCATTGTTTGGTTGTAAAAGTGAAAGTGAAAGTGAAACACTGAATCTGTGCCGATTGGGCTAGCAACTTTTAAATCAATAAGCGTTCAACAAATTGCCAATCATTAGCGGTCGGTCTGGTCAACCTCAAATACTGCCCTGGGTACTCTCCGGATGCTGAAGAATAACGCCTTGGGCTGATGCGCCCGATGCCCCGCTGTCCTTACGTCGCTCTATTCTTACGTCGCTCTATTCTTACGTCGCCCTGTTCTTATCCCACCTCCAACCCCGGCACTCATCTTCACTAGGTGATCATCTGAAAGATAGCCGATAAACGAGCAAGGTTTCTACTGCAATTATCCGAATTTGAAGTAAAGTCAGACCCGCTATTACCCGGGCCCGGGCGAGGCAATTTTCGGCAGGCGTCCCTGAACTGACCCCCGCCACCCCCACCGCATGAACGGGGGATGCACAATATTAATCACAATAAGACTGGACAGTGACAGCCATACTCTATACAGTGGCTTCAGCTAGAAAAGAAGTCTCTTATTTACATCCTACATTTCGCTGTCTTATTCGTAATACTCGTCCTGCAGTTTCTAAGTTCCAGCCTCCATTTTTTCGCTATTACGCCTTTTGAAGGCACCTCTATTTATAAATTTCAGGATATTATTATGTCTAACACAACTACAGGAACCGTAAAGTGGTTCAACGAAGCTAAAGGTTTTGGATTCATCGAGCAGGAATCAGGTCCCGATGTTTTTGCTCACTTTAGCGCCATTGCCAGCTCGGGCTTCAAAACCCTCGCCGAAGGCCAGCGTGTTGAGTTCACCGTGACCAGCGGTCAAAAAGGGCCTCAGGCCGAGAATATCGTCGCTCTGTAATAGCGCCATATTCTAATCGAAAGGCAAGTCTGCAGAGACTTGCTTTTTTTATGCGCTCCTTTTGTGCTCTCCGTTTATGTCATTCGTTTTCATGCAGCACATCGTGCGTCTATTTTATGGAGGCCTTTGGGGTTTTATAGAAGCCTTTTAGGTGCTTCCTGCACAATGGGTTGCAGTTATCCTTGGCTGTTCTGTACTTAACTTACGACCCTGCAATCGTTGCTGTGTTTCCGAGGTCAACTTCAGGCCTAACCGCACCGTTATCAATGAAGTTTTTTTGCGCTCCCCTATACTTAACTGCCCTCAACGCGGAAGCCGATTTTCAACGTTACCTGAAAATGGCCAACATCATCGCCAACAATGTGCCCCCGGGTTTCAATCACCTCAAACCACTCCAGATTCATAACCGATACTGAACATTCCCGTATCGCGTTCCTGATGGCGTCATCAATGCTTTTTTTGGAGGACCCCACCACTTCAAGCTTTTTATAGGTGTGATGATCAGACATAGCGTACTCTCCGACGAACGATAAACTTCTAGTATAGTTTAAGCTCAAACGGCTGCCTTTTCCCCCAACACACTCGCGCCCACCATGCCACCGCACCACCTGCCGCCCACACTCTGGCCCGAATTCTCAGAGCGGGAAAAGACTTTGCTCGAGCAATAAGCCAAAAACAGGCGCCACGAGTTTCTTCTAACGGCGCTTTTCTCTATCATTACGCCACATCGCGTTCAGCTGCCCTCCCTCAGGAATGACCCCATGTCCCGCCCCACCAAACTATTCAGTCTTTCCATTGGCCTGGCTTGTCTTTTATTGGCGCTGAACTTTGGTATCCGCTCTTCCATGGGCTTTTTCATGGCGCCCATCTCAGAAGAATTTGGCTACGGACGCGAGGTTTTTGCCTTTTCCCTGGCTCTGCAAAACTTGTTCTGGGGCTTGTTTCAGCCCTTTGCCGGTGCCTTTGCCGATCGCTACGGCACCTTTAAATCGCTGTTAATCGGCGCCGTCCTCTACGCCCTGGGGCTGTATGTTACCGCCAGCGCAGAAGGCGTGATGGGACTCAACCTCGGGGCAGGCCTGTTGATTGGCATGGGCATTTCAGCAACGGGTTTTGGTGTCGTACTACCCGCCATGGCACGTATGGTACCCCCGGAAAAAAGTTCGTTCGCACTGGGCCTTGGCAGTGCGGCTGGCTCTGCCGGGCAATTACTGGTGGTGCCGATGGCACAGGAATTTATTGCCGGTTACGGCTGGAGCACCGCGCTGATGTTGCTGGCGGTTTGTGCACTGGCAATGATGATTTTGGCAACCCCATTTCGCACGGTTGATAGCAACAGCCACTCCAGCAGCACCGAGTCGGCGCAAACCATGACCCAGGCGCTGCAGGAAGCCAGTGCCTACCCCCATTACTGGTTGCTGGTTTCCGGTTTCTTTGTCTGCGGCTTTCAGCTCGCCTTTATTACCGTGCACATGCCGGCCTTTCTGTCCGATCAGGGCTTCGCCCCTGACGTCGCCGTTGCCAGCCTGGCTTTGATCGGCCTGTGTAATATCTTTGGCTGTTTATTGTCTGGATCCTGGTCCGGCAAGCACTCCAAAAAGTACCTGCTGACCTTTATCTATGCCTCTCGGGCACTGACCATTGCTGCGTTCATGATACTCCCCATGACGCAAACCTCGGTGTACGCCTTTTCCATCGTCACGGGCCTCCTGTGGCTGGCAACCGTGCCACCAACATCCGGCCTGGTTGCGCAGATGTTTGGCTTAAAGTACATGGGCCTGCTGTATGGCATTGTTTTTTTAAGCCACCAACTGGGGTCTTTCAGCGGGGTATGGCTGGGCGGTTATTTGTATGACATGACAGGCTCTTACAGTGTGGTCTGGTGGGCCGCCAGCACCATTGCACTGATCACCGCGGTGATCCATGTCTTTATTGATGAGCGCCCGGTGCTGCGATTGCGAACAGCCCCCGCCTAGCAACAGCGCTGGTGTTGCCTGGCGGCCAGCGCGGCAGCGGGTCGAACACAGCCCCATTCACCCTGTTAACCCTGTTAACCTCATTAACGCAGTCTGACGATTCAGCCATTCAGTGACGACCGCTACCCTCGCGCCATTTCGAACAAGTTGTCAGGCGGCGGCCCGACGGATGAGCTGCTTGAGTGCCTGCTGAACATCCGCCGCGAGCTTTGCTCGATCCAGATTGATCGGCTCGCCGCCGTGCACCACCCGCTTACCATTCACAAAGCTGGCCTTAACAGAAACAGGTTCCCCGGCCATGAGGGGCGCCCAGCGGCGTTCATGCATACCCTCAAAGCGGTAATGCGATAAATCGTACACCACCAGGTCCGCCACACTGCCAATCGTCAACTCACCTGCTTCACTAAGACCCAACAATCGTGCCCCATTAGCGCTGGCCCACTTAAAGCAGCGCTCCAGAGTGGTGGCTTGAGGGCCCTTTACTGCGCGATGCAACAGCCACGACAAATTCGCCTCCTGCACCATCGAGCCCGATTCTGCAGAGGCAGAACCATCCACTCCCAGGGTGATGCTCATTCCGGCTTGCTCCATATCAATCACCGGAGCAATGCCGCTGCCGAGACGACAATTTGAGGTTGGGCAATGAGCGATAGTGGTGCCACTGGACACCAGGCGGTCAATGTCGGCCTCCGTTGCCTGGACCAGATGCGCATACCAGACATCGCTGCCCAGCCACCCGCAACGGCCTGCAAACTCTACCGCGGTGCAGTCATATTTCTGTTGTGCCTGAGCTTCATCAAAAGGCACTTCCAACAAATGTGAATGCAGCTTTAAATGGTACTCGCGCGCATAACTCGCCAACTGCCTGAGACCATCCTCGGGAGCGGAATGAACGAGACACGTCGGCGCCACAACCAGCTTGCGCATGGCGTTTCCATCTGCCTCATGGTAGCGACGGCGACTGGCGTCCAAACGCCGCAGCATCAAGTCGATACTTTCCGGCTGGATGCGGGCTTGCGCCATGCCTTTCTGGTCAACAATCTCTGTTGCGCCGCCGCGACAGAGCACCAGCCGGATGCCCAAGTCTTCCGCCGCCTGCCAGACGGCGTCCTCCAGCTCCGGCGTAATTGTCGAGTGGTATAAATAGTGGTGGTCGGCACAGGTGGTGGTGCCTGAACGCAGCAGCTCTGACAGGCCAATGGTTGCGGCCAGGTACATCAATTCTGGCGTAAAATGAGGCCAGAAGCGGCAGGGCACCGCGTCCAGCCAACCTTCCAGGCCCAGGTTTAAGCCCTCCGGGACACCTTTCAGGACAGACTGAGCCAAGTGGTGGTGAGTATTCACAAATCCGGGATACACCACACACCCGCCCGCATCAATCAACCCCTCAGTTTTATGGTGCTCAAGTTGATGCCCGATCTCGGTGATCCGCCCTTGCTGAATCCGAATGTCCGTTGCCCCTTCACACTCGTCGGTAGCAATGGCATCGGCATGCCTGATTAAATAGTTCACGGAAACTCCCCCGCTCTAATGACAAAGAGCAAACCAGAGCACCTCGACCGCCTCTCCCGAGACCCGTCTTGCGAGTTCTACTGACGATAAGCTTTAGCGTTGTTGATAACGTCATTTTATAACACAGCTGATAACGCAGTTTATGATCTGACTCTTAAACCGACGCTTAAATAAGCTATTAAATACGCCGCTAAACAGGCACTTAAGCCATCGATCTGCCCAGGTAATACCTACTCATTAACTGTAGACCACATGACTCACACAGGGCCACTGGCGATGGCAAAGAGAGCCTCTTCCGACCGGACGAACATACCCAAGCGCTATAACGGTGAGCCCCTACAATAGCGCCGCCTGAAAACACTCTGGCTGCCAGGCACAATTTCGGTCCTGCCTTGATGTCCTGCTTCGCCTTGCTTTTTACACAATCAATTCGGTTACGGCCTGATTCATGGCAGAATAGCCATTTAAATCCGTTACCCTTAGCTAAGGTCTATGTCTTTAAACACGAGCTATGCCTTAAATCAGGGTCCAAGTCATTACCAGAGGCGGTTATGCGTAAAACCAAAATCATTTGTACTATCGGTCCAGCCACAGAAAGTTACGAAATGTTGGAAAAGCTGGCAGACGCTGGCATGAGCGTGGCACGACTGAACATGTCGCATGGCAGCCACGCCTCCCACGCTGAAGTCATTAAACGCATACAAAGCCTGAACACCAAACTGAAGTACCCGATTGCCATTTTATTGGACACCCAGGGGCCGGAGATTCGAACCGGTGAGCGCGACAGCAATCTGAACCTGAAAAAAGGCGATATCATTTCCGTAGTCGCCCGTTCTGCGGAAGATGTGGAAGAAAATTCCGTGATGGTCAACTACGAAAGCCTGATCACTGATATGCAGGTGGGGGATCGCCTCACGGTGGATAACGGCCTGATCAATCTGGAAATCCTCGACAAAGATCAACGGGTCATGCGCTGTAAAGTCGTTGATGGCGGCGTTTTAAAAAGTAAGCGCCACGTTAACCTGCCCGGTATCCGGGTCAATTTGCCGGCCATTACCGACAAGGACCGATCCGACATCCTGTTTGGTCTGTCGATGGACATCGATTACATTGCACTGTCTTTTGTGCGTGAAGCGGATGACATCCGACAGCTGCATGAATTACTGGGCGAGAAGCAGGATAAGGTCAAGGTCATCGCCAAGATTGAAGATCAGGAAGGCGTGCGCAATATTGATGACATTATCGACATGGTCGACGGCATCATGGTGGCCCGGGGCGATCTGGGGGTAGAGGTTGATTTTTGGGAGCTGCCCAATATCCAGCGTCGTATCGTTCGCAAATGCGCACACAAGGGCAAGCGCGTCATCGTCGCTACGCACCTGCTGGAGTCCATGATTGAAAACCCCATGCCCACCCGTGCCGAGGTCACGGATGTCGCCAATGCTGTCTACGAAGAAGCCGATGGCATCATGCTGTCGGGGGAAACCACGGTGGGCAAATACCCGATCAAGTGCGTGGAGAACCTCGCCAAAATCGCCACCAGCATTGAACGCCATCGCGGTTTGCGTTTCACCGAAGATCTGCTGACGGAGCACCCCAAACAAAATTTGGCCGCCAGCGCGGTGCATCTGGCCGAGTCTCTCCCCGCCAAGGCGATCGTGGTCATCACCCGGCGCGGACGTATGGCCAACTATGTGACCAACTGCCACCCCATACTTCCCAGCATTCATGCCTTCACCAACGACGGTCGCACCCGTCGTCAATTGGGCTTAAACCGCAACGTGTATGCCCACAAGCTGCAATTCAGCAACGATCCGGAAAAAACCCTGAACAAAGCCTTTACCACCTTGCTGGAAGAAGAGGGTTTCCATGCCGGCGATCAGGTGGTGGTCATCTCGGATGCTCTGGGAGTGTCCGGGAGTGGTCTGGATGCGATTCAGGTGCGTATATTAGGCCAATAAAAAACTAACCTTATCGACTGTGAATTTTGGGCGATTCAATTGCCCCATATGACAAACGTCACTGACAACAACCCTAAAAAGGATTTCTGTATGAACACCATGCTCATCATCCGGATTAAAAATAGCTTTCTGGCGAATGCTGTTTGTTTTCTGCTGATTAACCTTGCGGCCATCGCCACCGTGCAGGCGCTCGAAGTGGGCGACCCGGCACCCGACTTCACTTTGCAAGGCTCCGACGGCAAGACCTATAGCCTGTCCGATTACCACGGTAAGCAGGCGGTGGTGTTGGCCTGGTTCCCCAAAGCCTACACCTCCGGCTGTACCATCGAGTGTAAATCCCTAGCTAAGAACGGGCACTTAATTCGTCAATACGACGTCAGCTACTTTATGGCCAGCGTGGATCCACTGGAAGACAATCAGGGGTTTGCGGAAGAAAACGACGCCGACTTTCCATTATTGAGCGATCCGGAGAAAAAAGTCGCCAAGGCCTACGATGTGCTTCACCTGCTGGGGTTTGCCAAGCGGCACACCTTCTACATCGGCACAGATGGCACGATTTTAAAAATTGACAGTGACGTCACGCCCGCCACCTCCGCGGAAGATATGGCGGCCACTCTGGGCCAACTGGACATCAAACGTCGTGAATAACTGACGCCGTTAACCCCTAAAAAAACAGACTATGATAGCTCGCGGGCTGGCTCTCAATGCCTGAAGCAATCATTTCCCGGACCATTGACTCGCAGCGTCGAGCAATGGTCTTCCGGTCAACTTCATAACGTTAAAAAAATCTTTCGCCAAGATTCAGACCATCAAACTCCGCAGGGCGCTCGCCTTAATCGAACTTAACACTCCTCAACATAATGTCGCCCTCTTGATCCACAGAACTGGTCTACACTGGAAATTGTAAGGGTAACGTTTTAAGGCAGACTGTTTCTAATCATGATGTCTGACAGAAATACATCATGTAATTTTCGCTCATTGAACAAACGTCATGCCTAACAAAACAACGCCCATGAGGATAAAGAGTGGCAGTCGGCACGCCTACAGTGTCAGCTTTTTTTACACTCCACTCTCACTTCCTCAATGGCAGCCGGTTAACCCTTTGTTTTAGATACCATTTGCGTTACAGGAATGAAAATTGCTTTTAACCTGTAAGGTCATGTACCACTTCCTGAAAAAATGGAGTTTTGGGTGAAAATATTCAAAGAAAAAGTTCTTGCTGGCGTTGCTGCGTTATTCTTGGTGATGTCCTTTCAGTCGCAAGCTGCCCTGGAGGGCTATAACAGCTGCAGTGGAGCAACAAGCTGTCTGATTGCACCAGAGGATACGGCTCTGCCAACATCCATTTCTGCCAACCCGGATGACGGGAAACTGGTGAGCTGGAACGAACAGCAAAATGTCACACTGGAGAACAACCTATACATCGACAATGTTGCCGATCCCACCGCCAGCTACATTGGCAAAGACGCAAATGGCACTTACATCAAAGCCGGCACGGTCATTTCCAGTCACTACGTTCAATGGGACGGGATCAAAGGGACCGAAGGGCAATTGGTTAAAGCTCAACTGGATTTTGATGGTGACGTCATGGGTTTCATTTCCTCTGACAGCGGCTTGGCAGCCACCGACTCCCTCTTGGGCCTGGGCGGACTAGAATATCTGGACTTCGAATTTCGAGGACTTGAGTCTAACGACAAAATCAAATTTGGAGTGGGTGGGGACGCAAGCATAGTTGATATCGCTTGGAAAGCTTACACTCCCGGAGACTGGGCGCGAGTGATTACCGCGTACACACCACTGATAGCGTCTGCAGCTGATCTGGCTCCGGTTTCTGTGCCTTCAACCCTGTTCCTCTTTAGTGTCGGTTTGCTGGGTTTAAGGCTGCGCAACGGCTGGAGCACACCGGCTTAAGCAGTCTGGCAGCAGAAGAATAATCCTTCCATTCACACTTCAATGGCGCGACTGACACCGGCGGGGCGATTCGTAAGCTAACCCTTAACGAACCGCCTCTCAATCAGTTAAGAATGTTGCCCTGCCGCTACCCCAGCCATTTATGTTTATTTCGTTTTATGTTTGTCACGTCACATTAAAATCCATGTCTCGGCAACGCAGGAGCCATCATGCCCAAATACCGTGTCGCCATGCTGGTCGGCAGTAATCGCAAAGCATCACTCAATGTCCGCCTCGCTCGTGCGATTGAAAAAAGCGCGCCAAGCTCAATTCAGTTTACCTGGGTACCCATGTATGACATGCCCTTCTACAATGCAGACCTGGAAGACAACCGTCCAACACCCGTCAACCAATTTGTCGCCGCGATAGAAGCCGCCGATGCAGTTTGCATGGTCACGCCAGAATACAACCGTTCCATACCTGCCGTTTTAAAAAACGCTATTGACTGGGGTTCCAAGCCGCCAGAAAACAATGTCTGGCGCGATAAAGTCATCGCCATGGCAGGTACCTCACCGGGCAGCCTGGGAACCGCACTAGCCCAGCAACATTTGCGACAGATGCTGCCCATACTGGGCAGCATCATTCTGCCTGGAGAAGTTTACATCACCTTTAAAGACTCAAATATGATTGAGGACGACGGCACCGTCAACGACCCAGATGTCGCGGATTTTATCGCCGATTTTTGTCAGCGCTTTGCCCGATTTATTCAACGTCTCGACCACTGAATGTTTTGCTGATCTCACCGCTGTATCACTGCTGAGCGGTTCCGCTAGCGGGGTTTTTGCCGAGACCTGTCAACGGATCGCCATGGCCGTCCGCAAACGCTCTGCCCCAAAGGCCGACATTTTTTCAAAGTCTTGCCGTGCAATGGGAAGGTGCTGACAATCCAAAGGTAACTGCTGGTCCAGTGTCACATCAGGGTCATGCACATAGAGACAGTGCTCATCAATATTGGTCAGGCACACCCAGTGCGGGGCTTTTTTACCATCCAAACGGTAGGTACTGATCAGCACCAACACCGAGTAACCCTCACTTAACCACTGGGACAGGACATCCTGCGAGACATCCTCATACACAATCGACACCGTCTGCTCCCTGGCTTGTTGAAGGAATTGTTGATGCACCAGTCCAACAACGCGTTTCTTCGCCTCGCTGCGAACACTTTCCGTAAAAAGTGGCTTATCGGTACTGATATAAACTTCGACATCAAACCCCCGCTTACGCGCCGACAAGGCCAATCCCAGCGGGTGACAGCCACCATGGCCTGAAGTCATGAAAATGGTGGTAGCTTCACGCCAGATCTCCAGCTCCAGTATCGGGTTGGGGGTCAAGTGGTCGCCATCACGACGCTCTTGCCGACCGGCCATGGCCATCATCAGGGCGGCCGGCCCACAGGTAAATTCGGTGGTTTGCGGGTACCAGGGCAGTTGCTGAAACCCCACCCCCGCGGCGTTCTCCGTCCGAGCAAAACGAATGCGTTTTTGCATTCGTAACGCATCGTCATGATCTTCGTAATAATCACTGAATTCGCCAAACACACGATAGCCTTGCGACTGGTAAAGTGCGATCGCCGAACGATTGGATTTTGCCACTTCCAGGCGCATAAAAATGCGGCCACGTTCCGACGCTTTCTGCTCCAGACAAGTCAGTAACTGTGTAGCGATACGTTGACCGCGAGCCTGTGGAGCCACCGCCAGAGAATACAGCCGCGCCAACCGTGTGCCCTTGTGCAGCCACACCAAACCATAGCCCAACAGCCCCTGCCCCCCCTCTGCCAGCAACATAAGACCGTGGTGTGCCTTGATCCAGTGACGCAAACTGCGCCGGCTCAAGCGATCGCTGTCAAAGCATTGTTTTTCCAGCGCATCGAGGGCGTCCAGGTCATGGAGAGACGCCACACGAAAAACAACACTGGCATCACGTATGTTGTTTTCTTCCCGGCTCTCAACGCGGCTTTCAAGGGCTTTGTCAGAGAGCTTCACGACAGGGTGTATTGTATCGACGTTCACCGCATTATCTTCCACGAAGTTCCAGTCGGCGCTGAAACTCAGCCATAACCAGCATGTACAATTCATTGCCTAAATATGCGTCTTCTACCTTGTGGTCAACACTCGGGTTGTCGTTGACCTCAATCACGTAAACATGACCATCTTTTTGTTTCAGATCGACACCGTACAACCCCTTACCCACCACGTTAGCCGCTTTAACCGCAGCATCGAGCACCGGTTTCGGCACTTCAAACGTGGGCAGTGTTTCAAAGCCACCCGAACTGAACCGCTTGGCACTGTGATTATAGATTTGCCAATGATTGCGAGCCATGTGGTAGCGACAGGCGTAAATCGCCCGGCCGTTTAACACGCCAATGCGCCAATCAAAGTCCGTGTACAAATATTCCTGCACCAGCACCAAGGCACTTTGCTGAAACAATTCCGTCAACCGCTGCCTTAACGCAGCTCGATCCGCCGCTTTATAGACACCATTTGAAAACGAGCCCTCAGGCATTTTTAACACCAGCGGATAGTCAAACTGCTGCTCAATGCCGTCCAGCGTGGTCTCGTCTACATTCATGACCACATGAGTCTTCAAACTCGGCACCCCGTGATAACTGAAGGCATCGTGCAGAAACACCTTATTGCAACAGCGCAGGATAGAATCCGGATCATCCATGACCACCAGGCCAGCGCTTTCAGCCTTTCGTGCCAACCGGTAAGTCGGATGGTCAATGGCGGTGGTTTCACGGATGAATAGCGCATCAAACTGGTTCAGTTGTAACAACAATTGTTGTGAGGTGACGGGCTCAGCATAAATGTTGAGTTTTTTGGCCGCTTTGACAAATCGCGCAATGGCCTCCTTGTCACTGGGAGGGTGGGGTTCGTCCGGATTTACCAGAATAGCCATATCCCAGCGCGCCGCTTTGCGCTGCGACGGTTTACGCCAAACAGAATCGGTAAAACTGGCCAACGCCTCAATAAAGCGTGCCCTGTTAATTTCATCCAGTTCCTGATACGAGCTTCGGCGCACGTGGGCATTCACACTTTCGCCCTGATGATCAAAAACCACCCTCAGAATGGGGGCAGGGAAACGTTCATAAAGTTTGCGGGCCAATTTTTGCAAGGCAACGTTGGCCACCAGCCCAAAGTAGACGAACAGCTCTTGTGGCACATCGGCTTCACCCTGCATTTGCGATGACAGGCTGAAGGACAATTGCGCCGTATCGGCCTGACCTTCAATTCGCAATTCGTTGATGGTCTTTACGCTGGGCAACACCTTGTGGTTGCGAGCTTCCGCTAACAGCGAGCAGTAATAGCCCTTACTCAAATAATTGACGGTATCGCACACATTGATGATGCGTGTTCTCGGCTCATTGAGTTTCGGATAATCCTGTAAATATTGATCAAAGGTGATGACATTCAGGTGAGCAATGCCGGGCGTTTCCGAAAATTCCCCCAACACAGATTCATCAACAACAACCAGGGTTTTATGCATGTAACGTTTCTCTGAATTATTCCCGAGAGAATATAACAATGGTTTTATAACCGGGCTAACAGCCCGTAACGAAACTAAACTCTGTCAATCAACCCAATGTCTGTAAATACAACATCGCGACCACCATTACGAGCCTTTCAACCCGGCCAACTGCGACAAGACTTCAATAAACGCCATGACTGAGGCCAGCGGCGCAGACTCTGATAACGTGTGATAACTGGAGCTTGGAATCTGCAGTGTCGTCCCATCCACCAGGCCTTTCGATGCCGCAATAATACGCCCCATTTCTGTGGAGCCTAAAGACGCCGGCTCTTCGCCTCGAGCTGCTTTGGCTGCGTTCATTTCCTCAACATAACGATCCTTAAACACATAACTGAAGCCAAGCTGATCGCACACCTCGATTAACTTTTCAGTCAGCGCTGCATTGAAGGTGTGGTTGGCATCTTTGTGTCGTAACACCAGGTGCTGCTGCTGAGCCGCCGCAAAATCCGGGAAAGGACTGGTATCGACCACCACCAGCTGATTGGTCGAGTCGCCAAAACGTCGAAACCATTCCAACAGGTAGCGCCAACTCTTTCCCGCTTCTTCCTGGGCAGTAAAAAATGCCGTTCCCTGAAAACCCAATTCAAACAAATACACCAGAATGGCCGCGGTCAGCACATTATCCAACTGCCCCACCAGGGCCTCGTCGGTTACTTTTAAATTATCCGTGAAAGCAACCGGCGTTCCCGCCACCAAATGTGCCAACCCATCCACTTCAAAAATCAGGTTATTGCGGTTCGGGCAGACATAGGCATTGCTGATCGCGCCCTGCCCGCGATAGGCGCCGGACCAGGGTTCGTAGGCGTACACCCGCTCATTGGGAAAACGGGTCACGACTTTACGCATCAGTTGCTCGTCAACCGAGTTACCCAACAAATCCGACCGGGAACCGGCCACAAATGCCGCGTACTGAAACTCGTTCGGGCCCGTGCAAATCAAGCCGTGACGGTCAATGTGAGCCGACAACATGAGGCTGGCGGGCTGGCGGCCCTGCGCCACCAGTAAACCTTCGTACCAGGTGACTTTGGCACCACGTTCTTCCAGCTCTCGCTGCAATACACGAAAGAAAGAGTGTTCCGCCCCCACCACACTGGGGTTGCGAATCAACTGAGCCAGTAAATTGGTCAATGAAGAAGGCAGTGTGGTGCTCGTGAGAACCGAAAGGAACTCCCGTGGAATTTGATCAGTAGTCATGGTTAGCCCATCCAGAAAAAAACAGGCGTTGGTGCGATGCTTGGCACATCAGAGACTGACGGGTTGGGCACCCCAACGGGTTGCGCAAATTATGCAGTGCTATATAGCGCCAATCCCAGTCACAAACAAGTTTTATTTTTAACGCTGACTGAGAAACTTTAAGCCACCCCTTCAGCTAGCAGCCGATATGCGCCCAAAGGTATTTGAGCAAAGGCCTGTGAGCGGCTACCCTGGGCTACTCAAGAGCACCCTCGAAGCCCCTAGCAAGCAAGCCACCAAGTGGAAAACCCCAACATTTAAATGCGCTGAACAGGTGAATACCCCTTGACTACACTTTTCGGCTTTAAGAAGATAGAACAACTCAAAAGGTCGAATATGGCCAGGTAGGCAACTATGATCAACGCTGACCGCCAGCCACACCGGCCGAAATCCTAGCCAAAGGGGGAGTCAAACCGATGGAAAATGCGATACGTCACCCGGGAAATACCCACAACCTCGTCATGGGGTACCTGTTGTGGATTTTCGGATTTATGGGGGCTCACCGTTTCTACTATGGCCGGCCAGTGTCCGGGACCCTGTACTTTTTCACCCTAGGTATTTTCTTCATCGGCTGGATCATTGATCTGTTTTTAATTCCGTCCATGGACCGCTCCGCCTACATCAAGTACATACCCGGCGACAAGGACTACAACATCAGCTGGATTCTCTTAACCTTTCTGGGGATCTTTGGTATTCACCGGCTCTATCTGGGGAAATGGCTGACGGGACTGATTTGGTTGTTGACCGGCGGCTTATTGCTGCTGGGGGTTTTATACGATTACTGGACCCTTAATGAGCAAATCGATCGGGTCAACCAGCGGCGGAGATTTCGTTAACGGGATGCAATCCACACTCAAACCCACCCAGGCGTCTCAGCGGAGCGACCTGCTAGAAAAGTAATCCCGGACTTTTATCGTCCACCTCCAGTGCACTGGCGGCGTCGCTGTGTAACCGAATTTGATTGCGCCCATTGTTTTTGGATTCATACAACCTTTGGTCCGCGACACGAATTAAGTCCTTCAACGCCGTACCATCGACACCATGCTCTGCTACCCCACCACTGATGGTCAGAGTAATGACGGTGCCGTCAATCACTAGCGGAGCCCCTTCAAACATCACCGGGGTCTGCTCAAGGCGTCGACGAATTTTATCGGCCACTGCGAGCCCCTGCTGCCCCTGCGT
Organism: Pseudomaricurvus hydrocarbonicus; assembly: GCF_011602365.1. Classification (GTDB taxonomy): domain Bacteria; phylum Pseudomonadota; class Gammaproteobacteria; order Pseudomonadales; family Cellvibrionaceae; genus Pseudomaricurvus; species Pseudomaricurvus hydrocarbonicus. The sequence continues at coordinate 74,065 of NZ_JAAONZ010000013.1, read as the reverse complement.
TTCCATCAGCAACAGACAGAACTCTTCCCCTCCCAAGCGCGCCACCAGATCGGATTTTCTCAGTCCGGCCTTGAGGACTTCAGCCACATGAACCAGTGCCATATCACCCACTTCATGACCATAGGTATCGTTAACCCGTTTGAAATGATCCAGGTCCAAAAGCGCAATGCACAACGGAGACTGGGCTCGCTCACTACGGCGCTGCTCATGCTCAAACACACTGTGAAGGTGAGCTCGATTGGCCAAACCTGTTAAGGGATCCGAATGCGCCATTTTTAAAAGCCGCAATTCCGTCTGCTCACGCGTAATTTCATAAGCTGATGAAAAGGCCAGAATGACCAGCGTCAGAATACTGAAATTGGCAACCGGCACCGGCCCCAGCAACTCCAGATCTGCCTGATACTTGTTGAAAAAAATAACCCCTGCCATCGCGATGTAACACACAGAAATCATCAACCCCAACCGCTTTCCCAGGGTGAAGTGCGACAGGATAGGGATCAAAAACACCCACACAAAGACACTGGCCGTGGCACCGGGCGAAGCCAACGCCAGCATCATAACGCTGAAAAACGGCACCAAATACACCAGCGCCCAGATTTCGATATGCTTGACGAAGTCGGTGGTAGAAAGCAGCCAGAGGATGGCCATCGAGTAGATCGACATCAACAACTCGGCAAAGGCCAGGCTGTAATTTTGGCGCCCCAGGTTCAGGACCGTAAACAACAAGCCGCTGATAATCGTGATGATTAACAGTGCCTTCAGTACCGCCTGGCGATAAGGTCGGGACAACAGTTGTTGAGAGTTCAGATAATTTTGCATACCCACTTTAATCCATGTGCGTCTCACTTCGGTAATTGGCCTCAGGAACCGCACTCTTACCGCCGTGCCTCCCCGAAAAACTCGACAACATGTGAACCCTATCACAGTTTTTAAGAAATGGCGCCATTTATGCCTTTTTAAAGACGTGCCAAAAAGCTCATACAGGCAATACCTTATGTCGAGCTGTACACCCCCTCAAAACCCGAGAACAGGTAGAACCAAACAGGTGCTACAGATTAACGGTATTGGGTTTACTGGACGCTCCAAGCCACCTGTTTTTCTTAGCGACGGCCGACGGCGTCCTTCGCAGATCGCCACAAGGCGGCCCCACTTAACTGGGCGCCCTGGCGAACCATTTATCAGACCTATGGACATTCCAGTACCGGCGACAGCAGTGTGTGCTCTCAGCCATTCTGTTTTGAGACGGCCAAACTGCGCATAGCCTCATCCACGGTAAAAAATATTTGGCCGGGCTTAAGCCGCTCGATCATCTCGGTTCTTTTCAACTGATCCATGACCGGGCCCTTGACCTCTGCCAAATGAAAGGTAATGCCGGTCTCGCGGAGTTTCTCACCCAATTGCTCCAGGGCATCCACGGCGGTCGCATCAATAAAGCTGACCGAACTGCAAATCAAGACAACATGTTCTGCATGAGGGTGCGCACTGCATTGCTCCAGAATAAAGTCTTCAATGAACTGCACATTGGAAAAATAAATACTCTCATCCACCCGAATAGCGATAATGCTCTCATCGGTCACCACATCGTGCCGCTCTACGTTACGGAAATGAGCGCTTTCTCCCACACGCCCGACAACGGCTATGTGCGGGTGGCTGGCGCGGTGTACCAGCAGGACAATGGACAAAATAATGCCCACACAGATGCCAATCTCGATATTAAACACTAACACCGCAAAAAAAGTCGCCAATAAGCTATAGGCATCGGCCCGGTTAAGCTTCCAACAGCGCCCAACCTGTGCAATATCAATCATAGAAAACACGGACATAATCACGATGGCCCCCAGCACGGCCAGCGGCAAGGAATAAAACAACGGCGTCAACACCAGCAATGTCAGGATAATACACAGTGCACTGATGACACTGGCAATCGGGGTTTCTGCCCCGGCCTGATGACTGACTGCCGAACGACTGAGGCTACCGGCCAGAGCAAACGTCCCGCTCACGGCAGCCCCCAGATTGGCAATCCCGAGCGCCAGCAACTCCTGATTGGGGTTAACCCGTTCTTTGCGCAAACTCGCCAAACTGCTGCCGACGGCAATGCTGGTAATAAAACACATCAGTGCGATCAAAAAGGCGGGCAGAGCCAGCTGCTTCCACAGTTCGATATCCATCGAAAACCCGGTCCATACCGCGGTTAAATCCGGCAGTCCCGGCGGGATATTCCCCAGTACAGCCACACCGGAAGTCTGATCTAACTGCAACACTGCGACGAGAGCCGCCGCCCCAAACACCACCACCATAGGTCCCGATTTGCCCAATGCCTGCTGCAGCCAGGTGGGTAAACTGAAGGTTTTGATCAACGCCGGGAACAACGCCTTGAAATACCACAAGACAAGGCAGGCCCCTACACCAATACTCAGCGTGGGCCAATTGACCTCAACCAGGCTTCGTATCAGAGCCCGCAGAGTTTCCCCGAAGTCCAGTCCTGCGCCAATTTCAACACCCAGTACATGCTTCAATTGACTCAACATGATCGTCAGTGCCGCAGCGCTGGTAAAGCCACTGATCACCGGTGTACTGATGTAATTGGTGAGGTTACCCAACCGCAAGAGCCGCATCAGCAACAAAAACATGCCGGCTAAAAAGGAAATATTCACCGCATAGAAAATATATTGGGCGTCACTTTGCGGGTTTAGGGCAGCAATGCTGCTGGCCAGAATAATCGATATTAAAGCAGCAGGCCCCACCGACAGGCAGCGACTGCTGCCCAGCAGGGCGTAGAGAAAGGTCGGTAAAATCGCGCAATAGAGACCATACTCGGCGGGCATACCGGCCAACAAAGCATACCCCATGCACTGTGGGATCATCACAATACTGACGACAATGCCCGCCACGCAGTCCCGCACGAAGGACTCCAAACGGTAATGCTTCAAAAAATGCGTTAACGGTAGCGATTGCAACAGCGTCATGCCCCTCATCCTCCTTGCCCGACGCTTCAGTATAACCTCTTGATAGCACATTGAGAGGCACGAAGCACGAGCGCCATAGAGTCATGAGTGTAAGCCTAACCGCTCAGGGCATGAAAATGGCAACGATTAATGAATCAGGCTGGTACCGCCATCCACAGCAATAATTTGCCCGGTAATGAACCCCCCGGCCTGACTCGCCAACATAATAGCGACACCGGCAATGTCTTTAGGCTCGCCCCAACGGTGCATGGGAATTCCTTGCCGGTCTTGCTCAAAGGCTTCTTGGTCAGCACTCAAAAACTCGGTCATCTTGGAATAGAACCGGCCGGGGGCGATGGCATTGACTCGGACATGATCACCTGCCAGCTCCGTTGCCAGCACTCGCGTCAACTGATGTATTGCCGCTTTCGACGTCGCGTAACTGAAATTATCCAGCGCACTGCCCACCATGCCGGCAATGGAACCGATATTGATAATGCAGGCATTCTGCTCTGGCGATGCGTTCTTTTTCAGCATGGGAGCCAAAGCCTGAGTGAGAAAAAACGGACTTTTTACATTCACATCCATCACCTTGTCCCAGCCCTTTTCCGGCACCTGACCAAACGGCGCGCCCCAGCCGGCACCGGCGTTGTTCACCAGCACATCAATGTGTGACTCGCGTTCGTTCAAAGCCTGCACCAAGGCGCTGATGCCCTCTGCGGTGGCTACATCGCCGGGTAACGCAACACATTCACCATACTGACTCAGTGCTTGTGCAGCCTCAATACAGGCCTCTACTTTACGGGCGGTAATATAGACCCGCTTTGCACCCGCCTCTAAAAAGCCTTGCGCCATGTAGGAACCCAACCCGCGGGAACCTCCGGTGATCACGCACACTTTGCCCTGCATCGAAAATAGCTGTTCAAACATCGTCTCTCTCCTGGCTGTTTGTTATGAAAACCTGATTTGCTGTGACCTCACTTCCACGATGCTGCCCGACGCAGCGTGCGAGGCATCAATGGCCGTATCCAATCCCCAACCCCAGCCGCAACACTCAAGAAAGAAACTTAGCCGACGGTCAAGCTGTTGGGAGGTACTGCAGTTGGGGTACAAACGGACAGGAATAAGCCCGCCTACGTTTTCAAGGCTATCAAAACAAAGAGCGAAAGAAGACTTTATTAGCGTGATGACACGCCCAAAATTCGGTGGATACCGAACGCCGGGCGCACCTGTTGAGCCGCGGTTTAACTGGCCGCAGCAGCGGGAAGGGTTTCCATCAGGCTGAGGGTTGCTGCGCAGGAATGCGCTGCCTCAGCGCCTTTTTTGACAAAATGCTCACTGAAAAAGTTGCGATGATCATCGGTTTCCTGAAATTGATGCGGTGTTAACACCACGGAAAAGACCGGCACCAGGGTTTCCAGTTGCACTTGCATCATCCCGGAAACAACCGCCTGAGCAACAAAGTCGTGTCGGTAAATGCCGCCGTCTACCACTAAACCAGCGCCAACCACCGCTGAATACTGACCACTATTGGCCAACAACTTGGCTTGCAGGGGAATTTCGTAAGCCCCCGGGACTTCAAAGACTTCAACAGTATTGTCAGTCAGTTGGGTAATTTCGGAAATAAACGATTGAACGCAACGATCAACTATGTCGCGATGCCAGCTCGCCTGTACTACGGCAATGCGCGAAGGCTTGGATTGAGTTTTTTTAAGTGTGTCGAATGAAGTCATAAATAACGCCCTTGTCTCAAATCGTATAAGGGGCGATAAGGTGCCGAGACACTGTCATCTCACCTAACGGGAGACAGACAGATTGGCTGTAGACCTTTCTCTCATAACCGGACTCTAACCGTCGGCCCCGGAATCACACCGAGTCTGCTGTCCCTGTCCGAAGCCCAACGGCTCAGACAGGCGCCCGCGGGCTACACATCGATGCAGATACAACCCGATAGGGTTCAACCATCGTTGCGATTACCGCCGGTGGGGACTTCCACCCCGCCCTGAGATCCCGACTGCTGGCAATCGGGGTGCGAATCATACCAAGGCTACCGTTGGGTGTAAATTATACCGACGGGCGATGTACTCGCCATAGAGCGCTGCTGAAGCTTTTACAGGCAGTTTTAAAAGTCCACTCGATAAAAAAAGTCCAGCGAACTGGCAAAGCCACTGATGGCTTCAATATACAGACGGCGGGAGATCTCGTAACGCACGGCAATCAGGTTGGTCGGCTCAAACACCCCCACGCCATAACGCAAACTCAGCTTGTCAGTAATGTTTCCACTGGCCACCACCTGCGTCTCATCTCCGACACCTTCCGTTTCCAGCTCAAAATGCTTTAACCCCAGCGACGCCGCAATTTTCTTGGTGATCGGGGCACTGCCCGCCACCCCCAAAGCCAGAGCGGCCTGTCCCATTAAATTACTGTCCTCTCCGCTATCACCGTCCCCTTGACTCAAAGGACGCCCCAGAACCAGGTATGACAGCGCCTGCTGCTGTGACATTGAGGGCTCGGAGAAGACTTCAGACACCGGGTTCAGAGCACTGCCGGTCAGGCGCAACCCCGCCACGACCTCATCCACCTCGCGGACCGCTTCCACGTTCAAATAGGGTTTAGTGATGGGGCCGGAAAACAGCAGGATGGCACGCCGCAGCTTCAGGTCCTGCCCGAAACGCTTGAAACGCCCGCCCAGTATTCTGAGATCGCCGTTGGCGGTCATATTTTCACGGACGTCCAGCTGCCCCTTCAAACGACCACTCAGGCCAAACGCCGAGAGGTAAACCTGATCGCCCACAATCAATTTCACTCGGGCAGTAATACCCAGGGAGGGGGTTTGGTTAGCGGATTCCTGCCCCACAATGACCGTATCCGGCGATATTTGCACCGCCTCCGGCTGCAACTCGCGCACGGTAATATCCCCTTCCGGGACCGCCAGACTACCGGCTATACGAAGTTTATTGTCTTGCAGCGTCAAGCTCAGGTCCGGGTTGATCATCAGCTGAGCGTAAGGCGGATATGTCGCCGGCAAGGCGTCACCTTGAATCGTCAGCTCCAGCTCCCAGGGTGCCCACCCCAGCTGCCCCTTGATCCGCCCCACTCCCGCTGTGCCAGAAGTCCATTGGCCATCAACCTGGGCGCTGTCACCGGCTATTGCCAGGGTCGCGGACAGGGTATCCATACTGACCGGCAAATTGGGGCCACTGAGATGGCCGTCGGTCAGGTTCAGTTGGCCCTCAACCACCGGGTCGAGCAACCGGCCGCTGATGGATCCCTGACCGTTTAGCTCACCCTCAAAGCGTGTTTTCGCAGGCAGGAAAGCCTGCAAAAAATCCAGTTTAAAGTGATCAACCAGGTAATTCCCGGACACAACCTGTTCTCCGCCGGGATCGCTGATCGTCGCGTTAATGTCCAGCACGCCTATCACATCACTGCTCACCTGCAAGCGGGCCTGGGCTTGCTGTGCTTTCAGCCGGGCGCTGAAATCCATCAATTGATAGGGGAAATTATGAGCCCGGCCCGCCTCCTTCACCCGTAGCACCCCCTCTGAGCTGGTGACGTGGATCTCGGCCTCTGGCTGAGCACCAGCTTTCTGCTCCATCAGGAGCGTGGCGTTGACCAGGGCATCCCAGCTAACGCCCTCGGGCAGCCATTGCGCGCTGTGCCCCTGGGACAAGGACTTCAGATCAAAATGGCTGAGCTGGGCATTGATGTGGCGCCCAGGCAACAACGTCTGGGTATTGTTAAAGCAAAGCCTGGCAGCGGCCTGCAACCAGCAGTGGCTACCCAATTGCAGCTCTCCGGCCGCCCGCTGATAACGCAGCGACGCCGGCTGCTCCATCTGCCATAGCTGCTCACCCCAAAGGATCCGGCCATCGCCAAGCTGTGCCAGCCACTGGTCGTCACGGAGATTACCGGTCAATCGTGCATGCCCCCCAACCAGGCCTTCGGTCACGTCCAGTTGCAACTGATGTTTGGCCCGGTCGCCGGAGGCATCGACCCGCAGATTGCCCAACACGGTCCGATCATTGTGCACCCCCTCTGCAGTCAGCTTTAACTGGCCCGGCATAGCCTCACTGAAATCGACGTTGCCCGACACCGCCAGCCGTTGCACCAACAGTTTGTTATAACCGAGCTTTGCACCGGACAACTGCAGCGCAACCCCCGGGGTGTTAGCGGATCCGCTCAACGTCACTTGTCCGTGGCCGTTGCCGGTCAACCCCGGCCACAAGGAGGTCAGATCAGCCAGCTCCAGCTCCAATGTCCCCGCAACCTTCGGCCCCCACTGGCCCTGGCCCACGACCCGGTTTTCCCCTTGCCGGGCAAGCAGATCCATCAATGCCCAGCTTTCAGCCGTTTTCGTCAGCCGGCCACTGATCGCCAGAGGCGCCTGACGCAGCTCCCCGGTGATGTTCCACTGCCCCTGCAACTCCAGGTTATCGTCGTGCAGACGCCCCTGACTCACCACCTGGCCACTCAAGCGACCCGGTAACGACTCAATGAAAATACCCGGGTTGAGATCTTGCAGCTCGAACTGTCCATCCCATTCCACCCCGGACGCCAACCCTAACAGCACCTCACCGCTGGCGCTGCCCGCGTCAGTAACCACGCTCAAGGGGCTTAACCGCAGGGCGGTTTCATCCCCTTGTACATGGGCCAGCAGGTCGACCTGCTGGCCAGCCACGCCATCGACCGTGGCACTCAGATCAGCGATCAGCTGGGTATCTTGCAGCCGCACAGTGGCATCCAGGGTCTCAAGGTTGATGGTCCCGGTGTCCACCGGGTAGAGCCTCTGCCAGGGAAACTTGTCCAGCGTCAAAACCGCCTCCGCCTGCCAGGGGTCCTGCCAGTTAAAATGCCCCGTGACTTGAAGGTTTTGGTCCCTGGCGTTAGCCATGCTCAGCAACAGGCGGACATCTTTAGCCCCGGCAGGGCTAACCACCCCCTCCAGTTCCAGCAAGGCACGCTCGCCAGCGCTTTGACCTGGTGTTCTTTGTGCCGTATCCAACCGTGCTGCATCCAATCGGATGTCCGAATGGGCCCGGACCGCGAAACCTTCGTCCAGATTGCCTTCGGCTGACAGCGTCCATTGTCTGAGGGTCAAACTTTCCGGCAGACTGTTCAACGCAAGAAAGCTGTCGCCTTGCCAGGCCAGACTCGCCGGTATTCCCTTGTCCAGAGGCGCCACCCTGCCCGTCAAGCGCCCCTGCAAGTAGCCGCGACTGGCCACATCCAGCACCAGCAGCTCCACACTGCCACCCACCTCAATGTCCAGAGACCAGTCCCGTTCGTCCACTGCCGGTAATTGCACCTGCCCGGTCATGTGCAATGGCCAATCGCCCTGTGTACGAATGTCGCCCTGCAGATGCCAGCTCACATCCGCTCCCCGACCGGAGAACTCGCGGATATACACCCGCCCCTTGTCGCTGCCCAGCGCCACATAGGGACTGTCCGTTTTCAGCGTCAGCTCACTCAACAGCACCGTTTCGCCATCGAGGGAGATTTCATCCACCTGCACGTCGCCCATCTGAAGCCCCAGCGGCAACCGCAGATCCGGCAAGGTCAACGGTTGCGGATCCACCTCTGCGTCCGGCGTCGCAATCACAGTGATGTTGTGACTGTACAGGCGGTCCACGCACAGGCGCCGGCTCAACAGACAGGACAGGGACCAGTCCATCTCCAGCCGATCGACTCGCACGTCCAGCGTGTCACTTTTCCAGACGATCCGACCAAAGTGCCAGCCCCGCCACAGTGTGCCACGCTCAAAATCCAGCTCCAGATTTGCCAGCCCCTCATCGATCTTGGCAAACGCCCAACGGTTAACCGATTCACTGCCCAGCACGCCAATCACGCTCACCGGAATCAGAATCAACACCACAATCAGGATCAGCAGGGCCCTTACCGGAAAGGGGCGCTCAGCAAAAGGACGTCCCTTTAACGGAAACCCCAGTCGCTCCTGAAACCGAAAGGCCATTAAAGCTCGGGCCCCATGGAAAAATGAATGCGAAAACCCTCGTCCGGGTCTGACAGGGACCTGGCGACATCAATACGGATTGAGCCAATCGGCGAGACCCAGCGCAAGCCCAGCCCGACACTGGTTTTCAAGGGGTCATTGAGGGAGTTCACGGCGTTACCATGGTCCATAAAGCCGGCCACACGCCATTTATCCAGGAATTGATATTGATACTCCAGGCTGCCGGCGAGCAGATAGCGACCACCTATATTTTCTCCGTCACTGTCACGTGGCGATAACTGCTGATAGTCGTAGCCCCGCACACTCTGATCGCCACCGGCAAAATAACGATGCGATGGCGGGATGTCTTCAAAGCTGTTGGTCGCCACCACCCCCAGGCTCAAGCGGCCCAACACCCGGTGCCTGCCAAAGAAGGTATAGAGGCCCTTGATCTGGGAGGTGACACTGGCAAAATCCACCGACGAAATGATGTCCTCCTTGGCGCCCTCGAACTCCACCAGCATGCGGTACCCCCAGGCCGGGTCAATCTGACTGGATGTGTGGACGCGATGGAAAGCCAGACTCGGAATGAGCAGAGTCGTTTCCCCGGATGCCTGCCCCAGTGAAAACACGTCATGCTCCAGACGCAGTCCGTAGGTTCGCTCCCAGTTGCTCTCCAGGCGCTTGTACAGCTCTGCCCCCACCACCACACTTTCCGTTTCAATTTCATCAATGTCTTCGAACTGCAAGCCGGCAAAATAACGCAGATCATCGGCATAGGATTTCTCCAGAAGCGTCTTGTAATAGGTACTGAGCTGTTGCCGCACAGTGGAAAGTTCCATGGCCGCACCGCGACTGTCGCCCTCCGCATTCAGCCAATGCTGGTCCCAGGTGGCTTTCGCACGAGGGCCCACATCGGTGGAATAGCCACCGCCAAACCCCAGAGAGTGAGGGTCACGCTCGACCAGAGCCACCTGTATGGGAATGACATTATCCACCGCCAGATCCGGTTGCGGGGTTACCTTGACGCTCATGAAATACCCGCTGGCCAGCAGGGCTCGGTTAAAGGCAGCAATCCGGTCGGAGGTGTAGAAATCCCCGCTCTTGAACGGCACCAGGCTGTTTAACAAATCGGCATTAAACACGGTGTCAGTGAAGGCTACCTCACCCAGTCGATACCTTGGCCCTGTTTGGTATGTAAGGTTAATGTCGGCTTTGTTGTGCTCCACATCGACCAACAATTGCTTTTGCAAGAAGGTGCCGGAGAAATAGCCATACGCTAACGCCTGGTGCTGAATCAGGGTTTTGAGGTCTTCGTAAGTGCCGTGATTTAATATCATCCCGGTGGCTAGCTGAGTGGTTTCAGGCAGGGTAAACGCGTCAGTGCCCTGGCCGGGACCGTCGATCTCGATATTGACGTGTCGCAAGGTAACCGGAGGCCCGAGAACGACTTTAAGCTTGATCACCGGCTTGTCATCCGTACCGGCAAATTCGATGTGATTCGTCGAGTGATAATAGCCGAGCGCCTGTGCGGCCCGGCTGGCTTGCTCATCAACGTGTTTTGCAAGCCGTGTCAGCTCAGCTTGATTGGCTGGCTCCACGGCCCCGACAAAGGCCTGAATGTTCTCTTTCACCTCTTTGTGGGAAGGTTCGATTTTTACCTCGAGTTTCGCTGCTGCCGCGACAGCAAAGCACACTAAAAACAACCCTAACGTGGCGCGACCCATGCATTCCTTCCCAGTACATTTCAACCAAACGACTCAAATATAGCCGCACTCGACCATTTGACCCAGTTAATGCATCAGACGGAAGTCTCAGCCAACGGCACGCTCCGTCCGTCTCCTCCCAGCCGCCCTCTGACCGGTCGGGAGATGGAGATATGGAGATATGGAGATAAAGAGCATCACAACAAGGCTTATCCCTCGAGCGCTAATGGGTCAGTCACATGGTCTTGAAATCAGCTTTCCCTGTCCGAATAAATGTGATTATAGACGACTCCACCGGCCACGCCGTGACACGGCCCAACGACCGGCTGATGCAGATAGTACCAGCCTTGAGCCACATTCTGTCACTGAAAACTTCACCACAGGCCAGCGCAATGTGAACAGCCACCGCGGCGTCATCAGCCCCATCGCCAGCGGCAGAAATTAACCATTCACATCTCGGTCAACTTCCCTATAATGCCCCTCCGATTTTCCCCTCACAGGATCTCACCGTGCAGGCAATCTTTCTTTACGGCTCGCTAATGGACACCGAAATCCGGCGTCACGTATTCGCAGATACCGTCTCTCCCGGCCAGGTGCGACCGGCCGTTGCCCGCGACCACAGAACCCTGACCTACCCCGGTGAAACCTTTCCGATACTGGTACCCCAGCCCGGCGGTCTGGTGCAGGGTGAAGTTCTGCTGTCCCCCAATAGCGAAGCGCTGGCACGCATGGCTTTCTACGAAGGGGATGAATACGGCATGGCCGCTCTCAACATCGAGCTGGAAAATGGCCAGCAGCTCACCGCCCACTACAATCAGGCCAGTAACGAAGAGCTGCCCGTGACCGAGCCCTGGTGTTTTCATCAGTGGCAGCGGAGTGAGCGCGATACCCTGGTAGAGATGTGCCGCCAGTACATGCACCGCTGCTGGGGAAAAATGAGTGTGCTGGAAGCCGATGCCGTATGGCAGGAATTGCAGTCACTTCGAGCTTGACGAACCTTTGGCCCCAGGCAATGGCTTCAGCCCGCGATAATGTCATATCATTAAATAGCAGACCGGCTGACCTCGCGACCTTGCCGGCAGCCCAATAAAACCCTCAAGCGACCATCAGTCCTTGTCTTTCGCCTCCCTTTTCACGGCTTTTTTTGTCCCTTCTTGGGCCGGTGGCTTTGCCTCCCGTTGCTCTTTAGCCAATGGCTTTTCTTCAGCCAGCTGATCTTTAACCGATTGCAGGGATTGCAGCGACCGACCGGCAGTTTTCTCCGCCAGGCTCACAAACTCTTTTACAGTCACCGTTCCTCGCTGCTTGGCCAGTGCCGTCGCCACATCGTCAATACTCGCTTTGCCACCGCTTGCCTTGCGAATTTCCTGATCCACCTCATGCATGATGACCGCAGCCCGAGCGGTGGTGGCTCCGGACGAGCTTGCCGTCAGCAACTCCTCGGACTGTGTGCCCCACTCAGCCAGCTCGGCCATCGTTTCCTGGAACCGGGTTTCGCTGATGCCGCCCGTGCGGTGCAGTATCTCCACCGCGTAAAACTCGGCTATGCCCTCCACGATCCAGTCACTGTGCTCATCACCTCGGATCCCGGTGCCCACGTGCACCAACTCGTGAATCAGGCTACTGGTGCGATTGCCGCTGATGAGCGGCCGATCGCTGTGCATGAAGAGCGATCGCCAGCCCGACAAACCGCCACGCCACATGGGATCATCCGCCGTGACGATCAACAATTGGGGCGGGAAGTCCGGAAAGATTTTTTTGAGATCCGGCAGCGTCCAGCCGATAAACGCGAGCGCGTCCTGCAAGCGGGTATTGAGCCCCTTGGGGCTGGCAATGCGCACGGTGGTGTCCGCAATGTCATCTTTACGGCTGGTCATTTTACCCAGCATCAACCACCCCTTGGGGCGCTTAAATCGACGCCCTGGGTCCACCAGCAAATATTCGTTTTTGATTTCACTGTCGTAAGGGGCCGCCGAAGACCAGCCCTTCGGCAATTGCAGGTGCAACTCGGCGTCGGAGGACAAGCTGCGAGGCATGGTGGCCGCAATGGGGGGAATCAATTTATCGCTGCGCAAAATGGCCCAGTCGTCAGTGACTTTCGAGTCATAGCGTTTCTTGCCCTTCTTCTCATCAATCACAAATTCGTATTTTAAACTGGACGCGGGCTCCTGTGGCCGCCAAACCGCCTTATTGCCCGTTATCTCCAGCGGTTGCTCGCTGGCAAACGATGTATGACGGTCGGGGTCGGTCATCAATGTTAACTTGCTGGGCAACTTCTGCCCTTGCAGCTTGATTTCAACATGAGCCAGCCCCGACGCTGGGTCCACGGTTGCCACGTAGTGAATACTAAAATTGTCAGCGCTGACCCAGGGTGAAAACAACGATAGGAGCAGTACCAGACTTATTACAAACTTCACAGATTGCCTCCCGGCATGATGGAATTGTCGACACCCCAAACTTAACACGGGCTGAAGCGCTAAACAGTGGGCTGGATTCCAGAACGATGAAACAAGTGCCAATTCAGGACATCATCTACGCGTTAATCGTCATCCAATTTATTCAATAGCCTCGCCGAAACGCTCACAGACGGCCGTATTTATGGGCTGTAGCTGTGGATATGGGCAGTTGTGGATATGCTGTAACCGTGGATATACCGTGTCGCTGTGGATATATAGCATAGCCTTGGCATTCTGCCCCGCCAATCGGTAAAGTAGCCCCCCTCTTTGACCCCTCGAGCGGTGAACCTAGTATGATCGACATCGATAGCGCCGAAACCGTCATTCACGCTGAGACATTTACCCAGCTGAATTGTTCCGGAAAACAGATCACCGGCAAAGAATTTGATCACTGTCACTTCGATGCCTGCGACTTCAGCGACGCGTCCTTCCAGCAGTGTGAATTTACCGACTGTACCTTCAGCCACTGCAATCTGAATCTACTGACCGTGAACAACAGCAAGTTCATGGACATCCGCTTCAGCGACTGCAAAGCCCTGGCGATTGACTGGTCAAAAGCCTACTGGCGCGGTTTTACACCCGGCTCCCCGTTTGCCTTTCAACGCTGCCTGCTGAACTCATCGTCCTTTTACGGTCTCAATCAAAGCCGCATCGTTATGGAAGAGTGCCGGGCCCACGATGTGGACTTTCGCGAGGCCGACCTGAGCGGCGCGAGCTTGACCGGCACGGACCTGACAAACAGTCTGTTTGGCAACACCAACCTGACCGCAGCCGACTTTACCGACGCCATCAATTACGACATCAATCTGAACAACAATACGCTCAAAAACGCCAAGTTCTCGCGGCATGAAGCGGTGCGCTTGCTGGAGTATCTGAGCGTGCACCTGGTGGATTAACACGGGTGGTCGCGGCCGGATCCCCGGGATTTTGACGCACCCGGGGCCACCGCATGGCCCAAGCGGCCGTCAGCCACCGGTCAATCGAGCACTATATCGTCAAAAGCGGTGAATTCACGGTCACTGAATTGGCCTTCACGCCCCTCCATCTCGGACATGACAGATTCGATCTGATTGGGGCTTTTCAGAATTTTTGCCTGCAGGCGCTCTTCCACCCTCAATCCCTCCAGATCATCACCATGGCGAGTATTGTTTAACAGGTACTTACCATAGGCAATGGCATTGGGGTTACGACGGGCTATTTCGGCCGCCATGGCCAGGGCGGCCTCGCGAGGGTCGTCACTGAGCGACGTCACCAGCCCCAGCTGCACCGCCTCCTGCCCTGTCACCACCCGTCCCGTGAAGGTCAGTTCTTTCGCCACATCCAGCCGCACCAGGTCTCGTAACGTTTGTGACGCGGACATATCGGGAATCAATCCCCACTTGATTTCCATCACGGACAATTTGGCCTCCGGATGAGCAATACGGATGTCCGCACCCAGGGCAATCTGAAGCCCACCACCATAAGCCACACCGTGCAAAGCGCAGATCACGGGTACCGGAATGGCTTTCCAGGCATAACCGGGCAGCTGATAAAAATTGGGATAAAATCCACCTCGCCCGGGGCCAAAGGGATCAGCAAACACCTCCGGATCTGTGAAGTTTGCCAAATCCAGTCCCGCGCAAAAACCTCGTCCCTCGCCGGACAATACCACCGCACGAATGCTCTTGTCGGCGGCCAGTTGTTTACCCACATCACGGATGGCTTCAAACATGGGGATATTGAGTGCGTTCATTTTCTCGGCACGATTCAGGCGCACATCGGCAACGTGGTTGTTAATGTTGACGGAGACTAGTGCCGTCTTGATTTCAGTCATGAGTTGTCCTCTCTTGTGATATCACAGCATCCGCGCAGCGCCGTGAACATGTTTCAGAGCGATCGGAAAGGCATCCTGTCGCTGAAGTAATTGGCTCAAAGGTCATATCCGGGCCTTTGCGCCGCTCAGGGCTTGTGTTAATCAGACAAATAATATTCCACCGTAGAGACCACCCTCACCCGTTTAACGTGCGGATTATTCTTGTCCCTGGCCGCAATACTGAACTGCCCCTGTGACGCTCGCTTGATTTTCCCCAGGGAACTCTGTGAATCCGCGGCAAATTTTTCAGCCACTTCCCGGGCTTTACGAGTTGCCTCTTCGACCATTTCGGGTTTGATTTCATTCAATCGCGTAAACAGGTATTCCGTTTGCGAACTATAATTGTTGCCCACAAACACAATCCCCTGCTTGCCCAACTGCGACAACGACGACATCACCGAGCGGGCAGTATCAATCTGACGGGAATAAACAGTCACGGTTTGCGTCGCGGTATAACGAAACGCAGCACGCTCATTGCTGTTGTATTGCTGGGCTGACTTATCGGTAATGGACGGCAAGTCCTGGCTGATGTCACCCTCACCAATACCATTGGCCATCAAAAAAATTTTAATCTCCGAGGCCTGCCGATCCAGCTCGCGGTAGAGCTCGGTTAAATCATTACTGGCCACATTGAATTGAATTGGCCAAATGACAACGTCTGCGGAAAACTCCCGCTCTGACAATCCCTTGACCGTCACCGTACGTTCATAGAGTTTATAATCAATGGCCGCACTCGCCAGTAAGTAACCCAACACCGACAGCCCCAGAAAAATAAAAAAGCCCAGAAACAATCCCGACCCGGCATCATTTTTATTGATCCCGGCATTACTGTTGTTCGACATAGTCATTCCTCCGCGGATCTTATTAAACAACCCGGTTTAGCCCATACACTTTAAGTAGCTTTCGTTATAATCAACATTCACCGGACAGCTTTCTGTCAGTAGCGAATGGCACAGCCACTATTGTTTTGGCCTGTTTAGGCTTTTGGAAAATCAACACCAGCTGGCTTCATCCGTCGGATTTTTTAGCAATTGTTCAATATTTGCCAGGATCACCCGATAGCCCACATTGCCGTACAACACCTGCCTGCCACCATCCAGAACATAGGATGGGCTGCCATGAATACCCTGCTGTTTAGCTTTTTGGTAATCGCCCATCAACGCCGCCATCGCCGAACCGTCATCCAGTTTGGATTGCACGGCGTTCCAATCAAGGCCTTGCTCCGCCACGATTTGAGCCAGCACCGTCAGATCCGCAATGTTCTTCGCATTGACAAAAAACTCTTTGCGTAACAGTAAAGCAGACGCCACACTGGCCGAGCACCCCACAGCCAGTTGAATCGCCTTCAACACCAGGTGTGCATTGGCCGACGTTGCCGGGCGATCCTGCGACCAGATGGCCGGGTGCACCGGCGCGTCATCAAAGGCCGCTGCGGATGCTTTAACGTGCTCGGCAAAGCCCTCGTACCCCCCGCGTGCGCCCCACTGAACCGCCATCTTCGTTGCCACATCGCCAAACACATCCACATAATGGAAGCGCAAGTCGATTTTCTCACTCAAGGTTTTATTCAGCTCCTCAATTCGGCGTTGTGCGATCCACGCCCAGACACACAGTATGTCGGTGTAATAATCAACGATCAGTGGCTGACTCATATAACCCTCATGTTAAAAATTCGTTTACCTGTGATGGCGTGTTGCAATGATACGCACGGTCATTGCGCCCGCCATGGTTGGTTCAGCACACGTTCTTGCGGGGCAACTGAATGTGAAAATCCACCCCGCTCAAGTCGGCCCGATTTCTGGCCACGACCTCACCACCGTGAAATTCAACGATCAAGCGCACAATGTGCAACCCTAACCCCAGGTGAGTTTGATCATCGTCGTATTCCGCTGATCGCAGCGACACCAGAGAATCAAACAGCTGCCCCTGCATGCGCTCCGGCAACAAAGGGCCATCATTGCTGACGGTTAACACCCAGCATGCTTCGGCGCCCTCCAGCTGTAAGACAATGTCGCCTCCCGGCGGACAAAAATCGGCAGCGTTATCCACCAGCTTATCCAGCATTTGTACCAGCAGATCCGGGGAGCCGATCATCCGCGCATCACGGGCAGAGGCTTTCAGCAACACCTTCACATGGCGACCCTGAATCACATCAGCATAGGCGGCGCCAACGGCGGAGACCAATTCTGACAGTGAAAAGTCTTCCGTGTCGGCATGCTGAATGCTTTCTTCGACCCGACTGGCCGAACTCATGGCGTTCAGAATCTGGGAGAGCCGGGCACTGCCGTGTTGCGCCCGCTGTGAAAAAGTACGGGCGGTCTCGGGAATGGCCTCATGCTCCAGGTTATCGAGCGAAGAACGCACCACCGCCAACGGGGTTCTGAGCTCATGAGACAGTTTGCTCGACAGGGTGCGAAGATAATCGGTGTATTCGCGCAACCGCGCCAGCAGATCACCGTAACTGCGAGTCAGGTCCCCCACTTCATCCAGCGCCCGGGACTGGGGGAAACAATCGCGAATACGCCCATTGTCGTCCACCGCCTCCGCCGCCGCCCGACTGAGACGGCGAATCCGAAACGACAGCCAGCTGGCGTACGAGATCAGCCCCACACCGGTCACCCCCGTCGCCAGCAGAGTGTAAAAAAACAACCGGTTAAAGGCCGTATTGGTCAGGGCCATCACCGTGTCACTGCTCTGTTCGGCCGTCACCACAGCCAGGGTTGCCGCCGGCGTCCCGGCCTCTCGCCCTGCCCCGGAATCGGACACTGTTGCGCGGGAATCGTCAGCGCTCAACACTGGCACTGCCGCCTGCCCGACGCGCTGAGCCCCCCACTGATACCAACCATTGGCTTTGTGCCCCTGCTGAGCCCGGAGTATTTCCGCCGACAGCAATTGTCCGCTACCGTCTGCCTCCTGCATGACGGGCAGCTGTTCTCGCCCCAGTGCCAGTCGATAAATCCAGGTGAGCAAACCATGCTGTTCGCCGGGGCCGGATGGCGGCGGCTGCAGTGAGCCCGCGCTGGCCAGGAGCCACTGATTCGAACTCACCACCCGCAGGCGCAGGTTATCCCTGGCAAAGACCCTGACAGCCGCCTCCAGGTCATCATTCAAACTGCTCCAATAGGGCGCGGGCGTGTTGGCTTGTATATTCCCCAACCAGCGCTCCGGCGCGCGGGCGGGCTGACGGTTGAGGTTATCGTAGAGCCCCCAAAGGCCATCCGTAGACGCCACTTTAGGCGGCTCCCCGACATCCACCAGAGCCACCCCCAAATGCCGCCCAAGCAGCGATAAAGGCAGCTTTAATTCTAACTGAAACCCCTGGGCATGCTCCTGCCAGACGCCCTCAATGCGATGTTCCTGGCGAGCCGCGGTAAGGTGGTCAGCTCTTGATGGCGTTTCGCGGTAAGCTGGTGACGGCTGTCGGGAGGCTGATGGCTGCTGTCGAGAAGCTGATGGCTGCTGTCGAGAAGCTGATGGCTCCTCGCGATAAAAGGCCGAGACCTCCCCCGGTGCGCCACTGCGAATCACATAATCACGCACAGCGCCGCTGTTTAATTGCGTGCGCAAACGCAAGTGATCACCGCTGGCTAACTGCCCGGTACTGGGGTTGTGATAGCGAATATGCCGATCTTCCACTCGGGCAAAGAGCCACAAAAAGCCAGCCTTTTTGGCGACCTGCAGCGACAGATTGATCGGCGAGGGTGAGGCGGGCGAGGGTGCGGACTGTGGCACGACAGTTTGCGGCAATGTGTCAGGCGGCACGCCCTCAAAGGAATATGCCGAAGCGGCTATCTCAAGGGAGCGCCAGTCGTCGTCGTAGCCATCCAACTGCATCGGCAGCGTGATGCTGTGAACGTATAACTGATCCCTGGCGCTCTCACGCCAGCGCTCATCTTCAAGCTGAGCCCGCAACGCAGGCTCACTGGCAAGTCGACTGGCCACCGCCTGAGCCGTAGCACTCAACGCCACCACCTGACCTTGGCGCAGGGCACCTTCCATCTCCTGGATGTACTGGCAACCGGCCCAGGGCAAACTCAGCGTGAGCAGGCTGACCAACACCAATTGGCGACGTAAACGCATCGAATCAGAGTCCTTGCCGGCGACCGGATGAGACCACCGGACAGTCTCCCTGAGCGCACATCGCGACAACCGGGTCCGGCACCGCCAACCGAGACGCCCATCTAACAACCAGCGATTTCAGCTCACCTGCCACAGCCATCAGTTCGACAACCAGCGATAACCCATCCCGTAGGCGGTTTCAATGCAATGAAAGTCACCGTCCACCTGCAGGAATTTTTTGCGGATACGTTTAACATGAGACGTGATGGTGTTGTCATCCAGAACAACGTTCGCGGCATCCATCAATTGCTGACGATTTTTCACGTGACCCGGGTTCTTCGCCAGTGAGTGCACCACCCACAGTTCGGTCACGGTCAAGTCCAGCCGCTGGCCATTCCAGTAGGCGGCCATGCGATCCATATTCAGTACCAATGGCCCCCGCTCCACGACATCTTCTTCGGGTTGCGGCAGTGGTTGCCGCAGGGCATCAACCCGCCGGAAAAGCGCGACAATGCGAGCCAGCATGTGCGGCTGACTGATGTCCTTGGTCAGGTAATCATCGGCCCCCAGTCGCAGACCGGAGACCACATCAAACTCGCTATCGCGAGCGGTGAGAAAAATGATCGGCAGCTCGGGCGCCATAGCCCGCAGCTCACGACACAGGTCAAACCCGCCCTCGATTTCTTCCCCCAGCCCCACATCAATAATGGCCAAATCAGGCAGGCGCTGACGAAAGGCCTCCAGCGCCGGTAAGCGCTCACTATACAGCTCAACGGCGTAGCCTTGACGGGTCAGTGCGTCGCGGTAGTTTTCCGCAATCGCACGTTCATCTTCAACAATGGCAATTTTACGAGCCATAGCACATTCGGTCCCAGTTGTTCAGCGTGAGGCTTATTGTACAGAAAAAGCCTCCCCGCGCAGCCCGCTGCCACAATTGATCATATTTGCTCAGCACTCTGCCCGATTGGCATCGCAGGGCATCACTTTTGCGCGATTAAATACCCGTCAAGCCTTAAACAATGACAACCCCCCCAGGAGCTCCCATGTGCTTTGATCAACCCCGCATCCCCAAACACCGTATTCTCAAGGACCACTACGCCTACAACCTCAGCGGTCGCCGCCGCACAAGCCGCTGGATCACCCTGGCCCGGGGGTTGACCCTCGCCGTGGCCACCACAGGCCTGCTGATCCTGGCCGCAGAGCACAGCCGCGCGTCCGCCACCAGCTCCTGCGCAACCCTGACACCTGGGTCACAGCATTCCCGTAGTTCGTAACTCGCCTCTAGAAACTAGACGCTACAAGGTGAATTGCGAAGCAAGAGAGAGCACCCTGGGGTGGAAACTAGAAACTAGAAACTAGAAACTAGAAACTAGAAACTAGAAACTAGAGTTATGCTGCAACCACATACTTGAGGATGTCCACCACTTGTGACGGTGTCTGTGCCCAGGCCAGCGCCTGCGCATCCACTTCTTTCAACGGGTGAATGATCGAATCGTCGTGCAAAGTGACATAAGGTTTGCCCAGCGCCGCGCAGTAGCCGGCATCAAACGCGGCGTTCCACTGCTTGTATTTATCCCCAAATCGCACCACCACCAGGTCGGCTTTCTCAATCAGGGTTTTGGTGCGGATCAAATTCACCTTGGACGACTGATGATCGCGCCAAAAGCTGTTGTCGTTGTCCCTCAAATGATCACCCGCAGCGTCGCTGGCGTCGTGATGGGTGACGGCCGAGGTAAAGCTCACGTCCAGCCCGGCGGCCTTGACCCCCTGTTCAATTTGTTCTCGCCAGTCGGTGTGAATTTCACCCGACAGATACACAGTCCAGCTCATGGCCTGCTCCTCAGATTGCGTTCATATCATTAGCTGTGCTTAACAACAGCCATCGTCAGTCGTGACACACAGGTTAATTTACCCGCCTCGTTTTCGATTTTTATCTCCCAGACGTGGGACGTTCGGCCAGCGTGAAGCAAATGGGCCGTTCCGGTGACCACGCCTTCACGCACACCGCGAATGTGGTTCGCGTTCACCTCCTGCCCGACGCAATAAAATTGCGTTTGATCGACGATCAGGTTAGAGGCAATACTGCCCAAGGATTCCGCCAGCACCACATTGGCACCGCCGTGAATCAGCCCCATGGGCTGAAACGTTTCGGTTTTAGCCGGCAGGGTACCACGCATATAATCCGGGCCGATTTCAGTGATTTCGATCCCCAATACCCCGTGAATGGTCTTGTCGTTATAGCTGTTTAACTCTTCCAGGTTTGGCTCGTGCAGCCAGATACTTTTGCTCATGAATAGGTCTTCACTTGATGATTACTGTTGCAGATTTTTGTCCGCGACAAACGGGTTGGTTTGACGCTCATGCCCAAAGGTGGACATAGGGCCGTGACCAGGGATAAATTGCACCTCATCGCCCAATGGCCAAAGCTGCGACTGGATGGAATGAATTAAAGTGTCATAATCACCTCGGGGAAAATCGGTCCGGCCAATCGACCCCTGAAACAACACATCACCGACAATCGCCAGCTTGCTGGGCCGGTGAAAAAAAATCACATGGCCCGGGGTGTGCCCCGGACAAAAACGCACTTCAATGGTCTGCTTACCCACCGTAACCTCTTCCCCACCCTCCAGCCAGCGGGTTGGCTCAAACACATCGGCCAGCGGAAAGTTCATCATCTGTGACTGTTGCGGCAACATATCAATCCAGAATTGATCCTCTTTATGAGGCCCCTCAATGGGGAGATTCAGCTTTTTTGCCAAAGCCGCGACACCACCGACGTGATCGAGATGGGCGTGAGTCACCAGAATTTTTTCCAGTTCAACACCTTGCTGGGCAACGGCCTGTTCAATGCGATCCAGATCACCGCCAGGATCAACCACGGCGGCTTTTTTGGTTTCTTCACACCACATCAGGGTGCAGTTTTGCTGGTAAGGGGTGACAGGAATCACTTGAAACTTCATCAACTGGCCTCTTTGGTCTCTTTTGGGGTGCCATTCTCTCAGACGGCACCTCAGGCTAAATGCCGCCTAGAATACCACAGCCCGGCAAACTCTCCCCATGGCAACAATCGCCATTAAGTGGGGCAAATCTGTCTTTTTTCCACCCGTGCACTGCTGTCCCCATCCGCGCGTTACCATGTGCTACTTACGCGCTACTATGTGCTACTTAGAGGTCACCCCCATGAAAGAGCGCACCTGGGACAAGGTTGGCCAGCCACCGCGAGAGCAAACCCTGTGATCAACAACCATCCCGCTCACCCGACAAACGAGCTACGGGCCAATCAGGTAAAAAATCAACTGCAGCAAAGCCAGCAACATCACCAGCGGCAAAATCCAGCGGCTCATCGCCTGGGTCTGCTCTGGACTCTGTTCTTTGCCGAATCGCTCAAGCAGAGGGATTGCGATCAGCAGAGCAAGAAAAAGAATTCCCAGGATTTTTAAAAGTACCATGCCATACTCCTGTGAGGGATGAATGCATCAGATTCATAGTCAGTAAGCTTATCGATTCATAGTCAGTAAATTTATAGATTCATAGCCAGTAAGTTTATAGATTCACAGTCAGTAAGCTATTATTGGACGTAACCCAACACGCATCTCAAGCAACACGATGCCGTCGGTTCACGTGCCGACAACGACGGCCTGACGGAACAAGGCTTGTCATTCGCGATCTGGTCAGTATCAGACGATGTTTGACGCGTGTGAATCGCAATGAAGCGCCGTTTTGGAAACGCATTGTTTATAAATATTAACGCTAACAGACCAGTCGACTAATAATCAAACCTCATGAGAACCACACCCCGTTTCCAACAGAGTGTGAACGACAGGGGTTCCTATAGTCACGAAAGGGGGGTAGACTCAAGCAACCGTAAAAATTCAACGGTACTTTTTTCAGCGCTGCCCGTCCAGTCAGCGATGCTTGTCCAGACAGCATAAACGTCCGACTGCGACATGAGCCTGATGATAATAACACTGAGTTTTTAAGCACTTGAACGTCACGTTCGTTTAACATCAAAAGGAAAGGAACACATCTATGAACATGTTAAAGACTGCCGCCTCTGTAATTTTATTGACCGGTTTACTGGCTGCCTGTAGTGATGACAGCGCACAAAAAGAAACCGGCAATGCGCTCGACAGCGCCAAAGAAAAAACTCATGAAATGTCAGAAGCCACCCAGGACGCTGCCGCTGATGCCATGGACAAAGCCGAAGAAATGGCCGACGACGCAATGGATGCTGCGGAAGACATGGCTGATGACATCTCGGATGCGACTGAAGACGCGATGGATGCGACCGGCGATGCCGTTGACGATGCGGCTGACGCCACCGAAGACGCGATGGATGACGCCGAAGACAAAATGGATGAGATGACCAAGTAATTCATCCCGGGTTCAGCGGGCTCGTTGATCTGGAGCAACACGCGCTCCTGACAACGGCCCGCTCCTGAACACGCAGCCCAGGGGCAGTAAACCGCTGTCGAGGTCTGCTTCTGCGCTTGCTATTTTTACAACCTTACCCAACACACATTCAACTCTGCCGACGCACCGTCTCGCACTCTCGTTACTGACCGTCCTGTAAGCCTCAGCACGCTTCACTCCCAGCCTGTTGCATTCGATTCACTGCGCCCTGGCAGTTTACATCAGGCGCTGTCAGCCTGTCGTTCCGGCACTGCCTCCATAAAAGCATTCAAACGGTTGCACGAATCATAAATTTCCATAATGACTGGAAATACCGACATGTCCAGATTAAAGCGCAGCGCATTGAACACTTGCGGGATCAAAAACACATCCGCCAGGGTGACTTGCTCACCGTAACAGTAGGGTCCCCTGGGTTTTGAGGCGAGCTGCTGCTCAAGCGTTTTAAACCCTTCAGTTATCCAATGATGCAGCCACGCCAACTTCCCGGCTTCGCCGCCACCAAGCTCATTGGAAACATAATTAATCACCCGCAGATTACAAATTGGATGAATGTCGCAGGCAATTTGATAACACCAGCTGCGTACCCTGGCTCGGCCGCCGGTATCGCTTGGCAACAGCGCTGGCTGGGGGTAATTTTCTTCAAGCCACTCGAGGATGGCCGGAGTTTGTGTCAACACCAACCCAGAATCCGTCTTCAGGCTCGGCACCAGCCCCTGAGGATTGATCGCCAAATACTCCGGGCTTTTGTGCTCGCCCCCCAACAGATTAATGGCTTGCGATTGATAATCTAACTGCTTCAGGTTTAAGGCGATGCGGATGCGATAAGCCGCCGATGAACGAAAATAACTGTAGAGCTGCACGTAAATTCCCCTGTGTTTATCTCAAATCGAAATATGACTGAATGGTTGCCGTTGCATCATTTAACTCAACAACGCGGCAGGCCGCTCGGTCCTCATTCACGAAACAAGGCACGGCCAACCACTCAACAAACATCCACCATGAAAAACCGAGAAACAAACCGACTGCCGTCAATGGCCATTCATTCTAGTGCACCGAACCGCTGCGCGGGCTCCACCGGACCGGCAACACCGTACTGGTGACCTCACCAAAGCCAATGCGTTTTGCTCCCGGCTTTTCGCAATAGCCGCGCATAATGACGGTATCACCGTCCTCCACAAACGTGCGCGTTTCACCGTTAGCCAGTGTTATCGGGTGCTTGCCGCCCTGTGTTAACTCCAGCAAAGAACCTGCCTCTTGCGGTTCAGGACCGGATTGAGTGCCACTGCCAAACAAATCTCCAGCCTGTAAGTTACAACCATTAATGGTGTGATGCGCAACCATCTGGGCAACGGTCCAGTAAGAGTATTTGAAACTGGAACGAGACAGCGGATTTTCAATGTCCGAGCCGGCGGTGCGCAACAAGCAGCTCAACGAGACATCGAACGAGCCCTCTGCAGAATTGGCATCTGAGGTTAAATACGGCAGTGGCTGCGGATGATTTTCGGGCCGTGTAAACGGCACCCGAAAAGGCGCCAAAGCCTCAGTAGTGACAATCCATGGAGACACCGTTGAAGCAAAACTTTTTGCCAGAAACGGCCCCAACGGCTGATACTCCCACGCCTGAATATCCCGCGCCGACCAGTCGTTAAACAGGCACAGGCCAAATACATAATCCTCGGCCTCAACCATACTGACCGGTTCGCCCAGCTCATTCCCCAACCCGATGTAAATGCCCACTTCCACTTCATAGTCCAGTCGGCGAGAGGGGCCCAACACGGGCACATCAGCGTCAGGGGCTTTAAGCTGTCCCAGTGGACGTGAAAATTGCTGCCCGGAAACCCCAATGCTCGACGCTCGACCATGATAACCAATGGGTACCCATTGATAGTTAGGCAGCAACGGATTATCCGGCCGAAACTGTTTGCCCACTGCCGTCGCATGGTGAATCGAGCTGTAAAAATCCGTGTAGTCATGAATCAGACAGGGCACTTTGAATTCGGCGTCTGCCTGCGCAACCAGACAGCTTGATAACGTAAACTGATCTCCCGAACCGGTTCGCAAGGCTTTGGACAACGACAGCCGCAACGCCGACCAGGCCGGCTTACCCATGGCCATAAACTCATTCAGGTCTTCATGGGCGCATGCGTTTACGGCATCCTGGGCCAAACCGTTGAAAATCCCCTGACTGGCGACAGCGGCCAGGTCCACAATAAAATCGCCGATAGCGACACCGCCCCGAAAATATTCATCACTGCCGGCCATGCGAAAAGCGGCAAAAGGTAAATTCTGAATGGGGAAATCGGTCTCCGCTCCATTGGCAGAGTCCACCCAGCTGCTTAACGTCGGGTCGTGAGTTTCATTAAGATCGGTCATAACACTCAAGCCTTTAGTGTGTGAAACTTACCGGCATTCTCATGAAGGAATGCCGCTCATGCCCCTTGTGGCGGAAGACTAAAGTGCTTCTTTAATCCTTTCCAACAGGTTACGTAATCCTTCTGACGCTTCAAAGCTCCCAGCCCAAACGGCGTTGTGGCCAGCATATAGCGAGACTCAAACATAAAGGCCAGGGAGTTTTTATACCGCTCCGGCGCCAGCACCGCGGCAGAGGCTTTTTCAAACACCTCCGCTTCCGGACCGTGAGGCGACATACAGTTATGCACACTCAGGCCTCCGGGCTCAAACCCCGCTTCTTTGGCATCATAGACGCCCTGAATCAACCCCATACACTCGCTCATGACATTGCGGTGAAACCAGGGCGGGCGGAACGTATCTTCAGCCACCATCCAGCGCGGCGGAAAAATCACAAAATCCAGGTTTGCCGTACCGGGTCGGTCTGACGGCGAGGTCAAGACCGTAAAAATGGAAGGGTCGGGATGATCATAGCTCACGGTGTTGATGGTATTGAAGCGGGCCAGATCGTATTTGTACGGCGCCGAGTTGCCGACCCAGGCGACAACGTCCAGCGGTGAATGCTCCAGAGTGGCCTGATAAAGTACACCGGCGAATTTGGTCACCAGCAAAAAGCTGCCATCTTTGTCTTCATACCAGGCGGTGGGGTAGCAAAAGTCCCGGTTGTTGGCAAAGCCGTTGGCCCCGACAGGCCCTCTTTCCGGCAACTCCAAAGGCGCGCCATAATTTTCACAAATGTAGCCGCGGGCTGTTCCCTCCGGCAACTCAATTTGAAACTTTACGCCACGGGGGATCACCAGTATTTCACCCGGGGTCACATAAAGCCGACCCATTTCGGTCAGCGCCAGCAGCGCCCCCTGCTGGGGGACAATCAGCAGCTCCCCATCGGCGTTGTAGAAAAACCGCTGGTCCATATTGCTATTGGCACAATAAATATGAACCCCAATGCCCACTTGCAGTCGAGCATCACCGTTCACGGCCAACGTTATCCAGCCATCAATAAAGTCCTGGGGCTCTTCCGGGATGGGGAAAGGATCCCAGCGCAGCGAATTGGGCGGCGGCGGACTGTCATGCAAAGGTCCGGTACAGATTAAACCCGGCTGCTCTGTGCGATAGGGCTCGTAATCGCCCATCACCACGGAAGGTCGAATACGGTAAGTCCAGGTGCGGCGATTTAGGTGGCGGGGTGCCGTAAACGCCGTACTGCTGAACTGTTCGGCGTACAGCCCATAGGGCGCTTTTTGAGGATTGAAACGCCCCTGCGGCAAAGCCCCTTGTGCGGCTTCCGTTTCATGTTCATTACCAAACCCCGTCTGGTAATGCAGGGTCTCTGGGCCGCTCATGCTGTACAAGACCTCCTTATGCCGGGGCGATACGGTGTCTGTAGCGGTTCTGTAGCGCGTGAGAGCGTGCGCTGTTTGTTGGCACTGCGCAGACCAACAACCTTGCGCTGCCAGCCCCCAGCCAGAAATGAAGCGGGTGCTTACCGGCAAGCACCCGCTTCTACAAACCGCCGGTGCTACAGACTACAATTCCACAAAAAACAAATCCACAAAGAACAGGTCCACAATCACGTTCAGTATCACTGGAGTATAGTCTCGCACGGGTTGCGTCACAAATGGACATGGCGCATAAAAAAACAGCCCGCGGGATGCGGGCTGTTTGAGATCACAGGGCTGCGACAGCAACCATACGCCATGGGCAGCGCTTTCTGACCGTCACTCTTCTTTCGGCAGATCTCGCTTCCAGTGGAGTTTTTTCTCGATGGACGAAATGATCATGCCAGCGATGTCTTTACCCGTCGCCGATTCAATACCCTCCAGCCCCGGGGAGGAATTCACTTCCAGCAACAGCGGGCCAGCGGAAGAGCGAATGATGTCCACACCGGCAACCTGAAGCCCCAGAATTTTTGCCGCTTTCACCGCCAGCGCTTTCTCATCGGCCGTAATTTTGACCACCGCCGCCGAGCCGCCCTGATGTAAGTTGGCCCGAAATTCTCCCGGAGCCGCCTTGCGCTCAATAGAAGCCACCACTTTGCCATTAATCACAAAACAGCGCAGGTCCTTGCCATCGGCTTCTTTAATGAATTTCTGTACCAGCAAATTTGCCTGCAACGTTTTAAACGCATTGATCACACTCTCCGCCGCCTTGCGCGTTTCAGCCAGCACCACACCCCGCCCCTGAGTGCCTTCCAGTAGCTTGACGATCAGCGGGGCTCCGCCGACCATATCAATCAGCTCGCTGGTATCCATCGGCGAATTGGCAAAGCCGGTTGTGGGGATGTTGATACCATTTTTAAGCATTAACTGCAGAGCAAATAACTTGTCACGCGATTGAGTAATCGCGGCTGAGGTGTTGGTGGTGTAAATACCCATGCTTTCAAACTGACGGGCCAAAGCTGTCCCGTAAAAAGTGACGCTGGGCTTGATGCGGGTAATCACCGCGTCCAGATCATTAAGCAGTTTTCCGCCACGATAATGCGCATCCGGCTCCACCGCATCCAGTTTCATATAACACTGGGTCACGTTCAAGAACTCCATATCATGCCCGCGCTCTTCGCCGGCCTCCAGCAAACGTTGATTGCTGTAAAGCAACTCATTACTGGCCAGCAAAGCAATTTTAAGCCCGCTCTTTTTGGCCTGGCGAGTGCCGTAGAAACCGTGAATTTCACCCTTCGTCACTTCACCTAAGGTGCACACCCCGGCCGGGTCCACAATCAACCGATCGATCATCGCCTCGCGGCCCAACAACATGCGAAAGCCCATACTGTCGCGATTGGAAAGGGTCAACTCCACATCCCAAAGCTCGTCACCGAGCTTCATTGGCGCACTCACCACATAGCGCGTTTCGGCCTCACCACTGGAGCTTTTCACGGTGCGTTTATCAATAACCGGTCGCTCACAGCGAATCACAATATGGCGATTATTCTGAATCGGGTGTACTTCAAAAGTCACCCAGAGTGTCCCACTGCGTCTAAAGGTCTGAATGTTAAACGCATGGATCGACGAAGTTTTCGCGCCGGAATCTACCCGGGCCTTGATAGCGGGGATACCCAATTCCGGGAAGGCACACCATTCTTCACTGCCGATAACTCTTTTTTCATTTATACGCGTCAAGGGTTGTTCCTCAATTTTTTGACGTACGACTTGTGTCTGTTATGTAACGTTAACTGAGCCCTCACAGAGAGACTCAAATGGGCTGATTTTGCAGATCTGTTTCGCTATTGGCGGCCACCGGCTGAGGGTTTTTAATCACCGCTTTTTGCAAAATTAAATTATTTGGGTAGGTAATCAACTCTTGATTGCGCCGTATCATGACATGGAACAGTGAAATTTCTTCAATCCGGCCGGAAATATCATCATCTTTATCCACGACTTTCACCTCATCCCCCACCCGATAGGGAAAGAAAAAGAAAATGACCAGGCTTGCCGTCATGTTGCTCAGTATTGACCATTGGGCAAATAACGCCACACCGATGACCGCAAAGACCGACGACAGGAACACCGACAGCTGGGAATATTCAATACCCAACAACAGGAACAGGACAATCACAAAAAAGACCGTGACGCCCATTTTCAGGGTTTTCCGTATGTATTCAACGCGGTAAACATTGACCGACTTGCGACTGCCAATGCGGCTAATGGCGCTGGTCAAAAAGCTCAGGCTCACCAGATACGCAATCAGTAACATCGCCACAATGATAAACTTCATCTATTTTTGTCCTCGTTCTTTGCCAATCCCTGTTGCATCGCATCAATTTTGTCGTGCAGCCGCATGAGATCAAGCTCCAGTTTTAAATTAATCTCGTAAGCAGCATCCTGCTTTATTCGGTCTTTGGCCGCCTGGCGGTTCTGCGACATCATGATAATGGGCGCCTGGAATGCCGCCAAGGTTGATAACCCCAGATTCAGAAGAATGTAGGGATAGGGGTCAAACGCACGTCCGGCTATCAACCAATAACTGTTAATACAGATCCAGAACGCAATGAGCGCAACAAACAGCCCGATGAAGGTCCAGGAGCCGCCAAACCTGGCAACTGCATCTGCCAGATTTTGCCCAGCCGTCAGGCTCCCACCAAAGGCGGCATTCACATTCTCCGAGACCGTCGTATGCCCGGCAATACTGTCAATGATCTTTTGCTCTGATGGCTCCAGGTACTGGTAATCCTGCCCCAGCAAGGCTCTGGAAAGCTTCTCGAAATACCGCTTCATGGCGTGTTATCCCCCGTCAAACAAGGGGGGAGTATACGGTGAGGTGGACGGGGGTGCGACAGGTTTTATTGAAAAATACCCCCCTCGGGGAGGGCCATTCAGCCAAAAAAAAGGGAGCCCAAGGCTCCCCGTGCAAAGAATAAAAATTATCACCAAATTAACTCAGACAGTCTGCTTTCACTGACCCTTCAATTTACCTGTCCCCCAACCGACAGATTAAAACTCCATCTCAGGCACAACCTCCGGCACCACCAGTTCGCCGGCAGTGAGCCTGATAATCTCATCCACAGAGACCCCCGGCGCCCGCTCTTTCAACCAAAATTTACCCTCGGCAATTTCCACATACGCCAGGTCGGTCACCACCTTTTTAATACAGCCTGCGCCCGTCAGAGGTAGGGTACACTGGGGCAAGAGTTTGGACTCACCGTGCTTGGAAGCGTGGGTCATGGTGACGATGATGTTGTCCGCACCGGCCACCAGGTCCATGGCACCGCCCATCCCTTTGATGAGTTTGCCCGGGATCATGTACGAGGCGATATTCCCCATGACATCGACTTCAAAGGCTCCCAGCACGGTCAAATCTACATGCCCACCGCGAATCATGGCAAAGGATTCCGCTGATGAGAAAATGGAGGAGCCCTTAATCGTTGTCACGGTTTGCTTGCCGGCGTTGATCAGATCAGCATCGACTTCGTCTTCGGTGGGAAAAGGCCCCATCCCCAACAAGCCATTTTCCGACTGTAGCATCACATCCATACCTTGCGGCACATAGTTGGCCACCAGCGTAGGAATCCCAATACCCAGATTGACGTAGTAACCGTCCTGCAGCTCTTGCGCGACTCGCATCGCCAGTTGTTCACGAGTTAATGACATAGTCCGATCTCCTTAAGCTTCGCGAACAGTGCGCTGTTCAATACGTTTTTCGAAGGTGCCTTTGATCAGGCGATCCAC
This sequence comes from Pseudomaricurvus hydrocarbonicus, assembly GCF_011602365.1. Taxonomy (GTDB): domain Bacteria; phylum Pseudomonadota; class Gammaproteobacteria; order Pseudomonadales; family Cellvibrionaceae; genus Pseudomaricurvus; species Pseudomaricurvus hydrocarbonicus. The sequence goes on along the minus strand of NZ_JAAONZ010000013.1, from coordinate 43,113 downwards.
ATAGATACCGGGGGTGTGTATCTGGCAGGGATCCAGCTCACCCGGCTCCACAATTTCCTCCACCTCAACCACGGTGATTTTGCCCGCGGTAGCCGCCATGGGATTGAAGTTTTGCGCCGTGTGGCGATACACCAGATTGCCATAACGGTCGGCTTTCCAGGCTTTGACGATGGCAAAATCGCCGGTAATGGACTCTTCAAGAATGTAAGGCCGGCCGTTAAATTCTTTCACGTCCTTGCCCTTACCCACTTCGGTACCGTAACCGGTGGCCGTATAAAAGGCCGGGATACCGGCTCCGCCAGCACGCATCTTTTCCGCCAGGGTTCCCTGTGGTGTCAATTCCACCTCCAGCTCACCGGCCAGCAACTGCTGCTCAAACAGCTTGTTTTCACCCACGTAGGAGGACACCATTTTTTTAACCTGCTTGTCTTCCAGCAAGACCCCCAGACCGAAACCGTCCACTCCGCAGTTGTTGGACACAATGGTCAGCCCATGAACGCCTCTGCGTTTGATCTCGTTGATCAGGTTTTCCGGGATACCGCACAGGCCAAAGCCTCCGGCAATGATGGTCATGTCATCTTGCAGACCTTCCATCGCTTCTTCGTAACTGTTTACCACCTTGTCAAAACCCGACATGGTTTGAACTCCTCCAGGTTATTTCGGCTCCCCTCTGTGGTGAAACCGTTTTATCGCTTTTGTCTTTTATCGCTATGGCCTGTTGACCCATTGGTTATCAATACAAGGGTTATTAATGATGGCCTATTAACACCATGAGTCTTTGCTCTCTGCTACCGACCAGGCCACCCAAGCTGTATGTCAGTATGGCAGTCCGAGCCAGCACCACAGAAAACATCTTATTCGTTGCCTAGAGTGGCGGATGGCCTTATATTTATCAAATGAAAAAATATCATAGATTGATAAAATTTTTAAAATAAAGGTCCCGCTCGTGAGCAACGCCACCCTGAAACAAATCCGCGCCTTTGTGGCCGTGGCCCGATCCAACAGCTTTGCCGAGGCTGCTGCACAGATTAACCTGTCTCAACCCGCGCTGAGCATTGCGATCAAAACACTGGAACAATCGGTAGGCGGACAGCTGCTCACCCGCACCACCCGCGCCTTTGGCCTCACGCCAGAGGGTGAAGAGTTCCTGCCCACGGCCAAGCGCCTGCTCAGCGACTGGGACGATGCCCTGGAAGACCTCGAAAACCGCTTTGCCCTGCACACCGGCCGCATCACGATGGCGGCCATGCCCTCTTTTGCGTCGAACCTGTTACCCCAGGGGTTATTTGCCTACAAACAGCAACACCCCCACATCCGGGTCGCCTTGCACGATGTAATTGCCGAAGACGTGGTGCGGATGGTGCGCGCCGGACGGGCCGAGCTGGGCATCAGTTTTTACCCCGGAGAACTGGACGATCTGAATTTCAGCCCATTATTTGAAGACCGCTTTGTGGCCGTGCTGCCCAACGGACATCCCCTAACCCGCCAGCAAGATATCGACATTGCCGAACTGGCGGGGGAAGACCTGATCACTCTGCAGGCACCGTCACAAGTCCGTCAACTGATCAGCGACCTGCTCGCTCAGCAACAGCTACCATTCGCACCCGCGTTTGAAGCACACCAGTTGATAACCGTCGGCCGCATGGTAGCCAATGGCCTGGGGGTTAGCATTGTGCCCGCACTGTCTGAGCAGCAGATGCTGGAAGTCAACGCCTGTTGTCGGCCCTTGCGCGGGGCCGGCCTGATTCGTCAGGTGGGCATCCTCACCCGCCGACGCTACCCCCTGTCAGCGGCATCACAAGCCATGATGACGGTCCTGCAGGAGACGTTCAGTTCGCCGCCATGATCGTGATCCAGTCGAATGAATAAGACGGAGCGGAAATGAGGTATAGTAGCGCTCCACTCCACCTACGACCCTGAGATAAAAGCACTGCATGACCATTTACGATTTAATGATTGCCTTTGTTGTGGGCATCGTCGGGCTGCTGATCTGGCAAAACGCCGGCTATCGGGATCGCGCCATCAGCCTGGCCAAACAGCATTGTGAACACATGAATGTGCAACTGCTGGATGACACGGTGTCGCTGTTGAGCTTGAGACTGAAACGGGACAAACGAGGCAACTTTGCCCTTGCCCGCCGCTATGAATTTGAATTTACCGCCACCGGCGACCAGCGCTATCGGGGAGACATGACGCTGATGGGCTCACGCCTTTATGACGTCAACCTGGAACCTCACCGTATTTAAACAAGATTCCCCCCTCGCTTCACCGGTTTAAAAACACGGGTTTCACTCGCTACAGGCCGCGTTTTTCGCGCGACCGCCTGCCCCCATCTGCACGGCTCTTTCCGCTTGCCTTTCCGCTTGCCTTTCTGCTTGCCTGCCCGCTTACCTTTTACCACAAACCCACACAGAACTTTACCAGCGCTTGAGTCAACTTAAAGTTGAATCCTCTAATATGAATGGCGTAATCACTGAAACAGTTTTTGTGAAACCCCATTAACTGTAACCGCTTTCCACTGAAAAAAGGATATTACTATGGTTCTCTACAGCGTTCTTATCACCACCTTTACGTTGCTGGGCTTTATTGCTGCGGATGATTTGTCTGCCGCCATTTCAGCCAAGTAATGGCTTGCTAAAGCAACATTCGAAAGCCAATAAAAAAACCCCGGGGGCTCGCCAAAGCACCGGGGTTTTACGGTTTAACAACATGACGGTTATTAAAGAGCAGCCGTCATTCAAAGCACGAGCTTGCCCTTCTCCCGCACGGGTATTTACTTATCCAAATGCACATCCATTTGCGGGAATGGAATTTCGATGCCCTTCTCGTCGAACTTCAACTTCACCTGTTCGGTAAAATCAAAAAAGACGCCCCAGTAATCGGCACTGTTCACCCACGAGCGGAACACAAAATTAACGGAAGAATCCGCCAGCTCGGAAACCGCAATCTGCACTGCCGGGTCTTTTAGAATTCGACTGTCGGCATCGGCGATGTCCTGCATCACCTGTTTGGCGAGTTTAATATCCGATCCATAACTGATGCCAACCTTCAAATCCACACGACGCGTGGGCATGGTGGAATAGTTGGTGATGTTATTGCTCATCACCGCGTTGTTGGCGATGATGACCACCTTATTATCCGGCGTTGTCAGAATGGTCGAAAAGATGGACACCTCTTTAACGACCCCGGCGGTGCCCCCCGCTTCCACATAATCGCCCACCTTGAAGGGGCGGAACAAAATCAGCAACACACCGGCGGCAAAATTGGCCAGCGATCCCTGCAAGGCAAAACCAACGGCCAAACCTGCGGCACCCACAATGGCCACAAAAGACGCAGTCTGAATACCCAGCTGCCCCAGCGCGGCCACGACCACCATGGCAAACAAGGCGTAATAGGCAATGTTTTTGGTAAAATGCGCAACGGTCGGATCAATATTTTTCGCCGCCAACCCCCGACCAAGAGCCGATGACAACAATTTGGCCAACCACTTACCAACCAGAAAAACGACTATCGCCATGACGAATTTCAAGCCGTACGTCATGATCAACTCTGGAGCCGTCTCCATGATCTTATCCACATTCAAGTCCATACCTTCTCCTTAGGGTATTAGATGCTAAAGTTACAAGTAGTAATAAACATAGCACACATATGAATAAGTCTAAGGCATCTCTTTCATTCTGGCGAACAATTAACGCGGAACTTGCCCCAAATATCGAAGACTCAGAGAAAGAAGCTATTGACAGCAGAGCCCAAAGCGACAGGAGAACCGATGACTCGGGGGGCAAGGGCTAACGAACCACCCGCTGGCCGATGAACGGCTGCAAACCACAGCCACAAGCGTAACTTTTGACACGCCCGGCCATTACAGGCGACGTTTTTGATGGCGCTCCAGATTGTCCTGGCGCTTGCGCTCACTCTTGCGCAACATGATGTAGGTGGCGCCGGAGGCGCCGTGCTGTTTTTGAGCCGAGTGAAACGCCATGACCTCAGCCAATTGCGGCAGCCAGTGGGCAATACAACTCTTGAGCACCGCCGGCTGCTTGCGGCCTTCCCCTTTACCGTGGGTGATCAGAGCGCAGCGAATATCGTGTTTTAAGCAGTCGCTGACAAATCGAAACACCGCCTCCCTCGCCTGCTCAACCGTGTGGCGGTGCAAATCCAGACGCGCTTCAATGGCATACTTGCCGAGGCGCAGGTTGCGAAAGACACCATTCTGTATGCCCGGACGCTGGAAACTGAGGATGTCGCTCGGGTCGACCGGCTCAATGAACTCACCGGACAAATCATTGATCTCCGACGCCACCGTGGCGGTTGCGGCTTCTCGCCGGGCCCGCAGGTTAGTCCCCAGGTCTGCGGAGGATTGCAGCTTGACCCGCGCCGGTCGTTTGATGGGTTTGACATCCCCCATCGCCGCACGGAACGCTTCAAACTCAGTTGTATCGCTATCTGACATACGCCCTCCCGTCGGCGGGTCAATCCACTTATACGCCATTATAACCCGCTTCCTGCCAGCCAGGACAAACACCATAAGTGTTAAACAGACGACAAATATGGCGTGAAAAACAACACACCTTCCCCTTCGTTCAATTGAACGTGACTGATCACTGATATATATTCAATTTTCAATCTGTTAATCGGCACGCCAAAATCAATGATAACGACGGAGTCCTATGACCGATTATAGCCCCGAGCTAACCTACCCCAAGCAAGACCGCCGCACCATCAGCCCCGAAATGCTGGAAAAACTGCGAGTGACCGTCATAGAGTTCTTTTCTCAGGGACTGTTTCACCAAGTCGGCATCCGTGACATCGCCAAGAAAGCCGGCGTTGGCCCACAAACCATCTACAAATATTTCGGCAACAAAGACTCATTAATCTTTGCCTGTATCCTGCCCGATTTGGCTCACTTGGAAGAGGAAGTGCGGCAAAAGATTGACCAGACTTCCGGCAACGCGCTGGATCAACTGGATACCTTTCTGACCACCGTCGTCAGTTTTTATCTTGCCCACCCGCAACTGGCTGAAATTGTCTTTCTCAGCATCACAGCACGGCAGCGCACCATTGACCCCCAATTCAGCGAGCGTTACCTGGTCAAACTTCTGGAAGATATTCTAGCGCAGGGCCAACAGCAGGGGTGTGTGCGGGCAGATGCCTCGGTTATGGACCTGCACGACACCTTGTCAGGCGCGTTCAGCCAGTACATTACCCGCAAACTGACCGAGCCCTCCTCGCTGAAAACCATGGACATCGCGGCCGAATGCCAACGGCTGATCCGGCTCACCCGCCCCTTAATCACGGGCTGACGAACCACTTCGCCAGCCCTTAAGCCCCTTAGGCTCAGGCCTCGACGACCACGCTGCCGTAAACCTCTTTGAAGGACGTCGGCATGCGCTTGGGGCGGCCACTGCTGATCTGGATACACACCAAATCCCAGCGCGCCCGCAACAAGGTGGCACCATCGCTGGCCCTCACCAACTGAAACCGACGTTCCATGGACAATTTGTTGTCATTGCCGGTCAGCCAGGTCGCCACCTTGAGTGAATCCCCCAGGTACGCCGCCTGCAGATAATCAAACTCACTGCGACGAATCGCCATGGCGCGATCCAGTGCCTGATAATCTTTCAGGCCTATTCCCAGCGCCTTGGAGTGTCCCCAACCGGCCTCCTGACACCAGCTGACATAGACCGCATTATTGACGTGCTGCAGACCATCAATGTCTTTTTCCTCCACGCTCACATCCAGCAAAAAAGGGGTGGGGTAATCCCACTCAACACAATCCCAGGCCCCCTCGGAAGCCGCTTGCTGAGAAGCAGAGCTATTTGAATCCATGAAAAATTACTCCAGCTACTAACCCGTATTTCTAACCTGCCGACACCGCAACTCTCTATGAGCAATGCGAGTGAGTGCCGGCCAAAACGTTTACCCGAGTTGCGCCACACCAGTATTTGAACACACTAATAGCGGGAAAACTTGGGCAACCGTAAATCCCACACCATCGCCGCCGCGCGAACCGCAAAAGCAATCACCACGGCGATCGCAATACTCACACCGCTATCGCCCAGCACATGAAACAACAGCAGGTAACTCATCGCCCCCGCCAAAGCCGCCGTAACGTAGATTTCCGGACCCAACAGCACCGGCTCACGATCGGACAAAATGTCCCGAATCACCGAGCCGAACGTGGTGGTAATCATCCCCATCGCGCAGGCCACCAACAGATCCACCCCCAAAGCATAGGCTTTGGAGGTCCCCAGCACACTGAACAGCGCCAACCCCATGGCATCCATCCACAGCAACAAGCGCTGACGTGCGACGAACTGGGGAGCCAAAAAGTACGTCAGTACACCCGCAGCCACACACACTTGCAAGTAAAGAGCGTCCGTCACCCAAAAAACATCCACCCCCAAAATGAGATCGCGCACGGTGCCACCGCCGATACCGGTGATGGCCGCAAACAGGATGAATCCGAGTATGTCGAGGTGCTTTTCCGCTGCCGCCAGGGCGCCCGAAATAGCAAACACAATGACCCCGAGCAGGCCGGCAATATAGAGGAAATCAGGGGAGGACCCAAGCATAGACAGTGACGCCCGTGGAAAAAGGCGCAGTATGGCATAAAAAAAGTGGCGAGTGGCGAGTGGCGAGTGGCGAGTGGCGAGTGGCGAGTGGCGAGTGGCGAGTGGCGAGTGGCGAGTGGCGAGTGGCGAGTGGCGAGTGGCGAGTGGCGAGCCAACCCAGGGTGCCCTCTCTTGCTGCGCAATTCCACTAGAACAAGAAAGATAAAAGCGAGACACCCCTGGGTGCCTTTCTTGCTATGTATTCACCTTGAGCGAGAGGCGGGACAGTGTCTTTGTCCCGCCTCTCGAATCAGGCGTTATTGATGTCGCCGCTTCTAGCGGTTGAGGCGATTATCGATCAACTGGTCCACGACGGAGGGGTCCGCCAGGGTTGAGGTATCCCCCAGGGTATCCAGTTCATTGGCAGCGACCTTGCGCAGGATGCGACGCATGATCTTGCCGGAGCGGGTCTTGGGCAGGCCCGGCGCCCACTGAATCCAGTCGGGTTTGGCAATCGGACCAATCTCCTGCACACAGAGATTGACCAGTTCTTTTTTCAGTTCATCGCTGCCTTCGACACCCGCCATCGGTGTCACGTAGCAGTAAATGCCCTGCCCCTTGATGTCGTGTGGAGCCCCCACAACGGCCGCTTCGGCGATTTGCGTGTGCAGTGTCAGCGCACTTTCAATCTCCGCGGTACCCATGCGGTGACCGGAGACGTTCAGCACATCGTCCACACGGCCAGTAATCCAGTAGTAGCCGTCTTCGTCACGGCGCGCACCGTCACCGGTGAAATAGTAACCCGGGTAGGTACTGAAATAGGTATCGACACAGCGCTGATGATCGCCGTAGACCGTGCGAATCTGGCTGGGCCAGGAGGCTTTGATGGCCAGACTGCCTTCACAGGCGCCTTCAATCTCATGACCTTCGGCGTCGAGAATGACCGGCTGCACCCCAAAGAAGGGCAGCGTCGCTGAGCCCGGCTTCAGATCGGTCGCCCCCGGAAGGGGTGTCAACATGTGCGCACCGGTTTCGGTCTGCCACCAGGTGTCCACAATCGGGCAGCGGCTTTCGCCCACCACGCGGTGGTACCACTCCCAGGCTTCCGGGTTGATCGGCTCCCCCACGGTACCCAGCAAACGCAGGGATTCGCGGTTGGTGCTGGTGACCATCTCATCACCCGCGCCCATCAAGGCACGAATGGCGGTGGGCGCCGTGTAGAAAATATTGACCTGATGCTTGTCGACAATCTCCCAGCAACGAGAGGCGCTGGGGTAGGTGGGCACACCTTCAAACATTAAGGTAATCGCCCCGTTGGTCAGCGGTCCGTAAACGATGTAACTGTGCCCGGTCACCCAACCCACATCCGCCGTACACCAGTAGACGTCACCGTCTTTGTAATCAAAGGTGTATTTGTGAGTCATGGCCGATTGCAACAGGTAACCGGCGGTGGTGTGCAGAACCCCTTTGGGCTTACCGGTCGAACCCGAGGTATAGAGAATGAACAGCGGGTCTTCCGCCGCCATGGGTTCCGGCTCACACTCGGCCGAGGCTGCGGCGGTGGCTTCGCCGTACCAGATGTCGCGACCTTCGACCCAGTTCACCGGGCCTCCGGTGCGGTTCACGACCAGGCAGGTGTGAACATTCGGGCAGCCTTCCAGCGCCTTGTCGGCATTCACTTTCAGGGGTACCGACTTGCCACCGCGCACGCCTTCATCGGCAGTAATCAGCACCTGACAATCGGAATCGAGAATCCGCCCCTGCAGCGCGTCCGGGGAAAAGCCACCAAAGACGATGGAGTGCACGGCGCCAATGCGGGTACAGGCCAGCATCGCGTAGGCGGCTTCAAGGATCATGGGCATGTAAATACAGACCCGATCGCCTTTTTTCACGCCGCGCTCTTTGAGCACATTGGCCAGTTTACACACCTCGGTGTGCAACTGACGGTAGGTAACTTTCTTGTCTTCGGTCGGGTCATCACCTTCCCAGATGATGGCCACCTGATCGCCCCGGGTGGCCAGATGTCGATCGATGCAGTTGACGCTGACATTCAGCTCGCCGTCTTCAAACCAGCTGGCAGTGCCCTTGTGAAAATCGTATTCCTGCACTTTGGTGAACGGCTTGCTCCAGGTGAGAAATTGTTTCGCCTGTTCGCCCCAGAAGGCATCCGGGTTCTCCACCGACTGGCGGTACATGGATTCGTACTTCTCGCGATTGATCCAGGCAGATTCAGCCACTTGGTCCGGAACCGGGTAGACGTGTACCTCTGACATAACAACTCCCTCAACTTCTAATTATTTATAATTAACGGATATTTTGAACTTCAATGGCTCCATCATAGACCAGCGTCAGAAAGAGCTACACCCTACTTTAGTAGAGGTCCAATCGGTAAAATTGTGTTATTAAAGATCAATCGTAGCTGAGGAATTGATATAAGGCTAGGGGGCGAGGTTTGAGGTGCGAGGTGCGAGTCACCCCAGCGTGCCCTCTCTTGCTGCGCAATTCACCTTGGGCGAGTAGCGAGTAGCGAGTAGCGAGTAGCGAGTAGCGAGTAGCGAGACAGCCTTGGGATTCGGCTGCCTCGCGTCAAGTCAAAGAAGACTGAAAAGTGGTTAGATGAATTTTACTTCGTCAATTTCATATTCCACTTCACCGCCCGGCGTGCGTATCACCGCCACATCGCCGACTTCTTTGCCGATCAAACCGCGTGCAATCGGGGAGTTGATGGAGATCTTGTTGACCTTCACATTCGCCTCGTCATCGCCAACAATCTTGTAAGTAACCGCTTCATCGGTGTCCACGTTGATGATCACCACCGTGGTGCCGAAGATAACCTTGTCACCGACGGGGATCTGGGAAATATCGATCACCTGAGCGCTGGCCAGCTTGCCTTCGATTTCCTGAATACGACCTTCACAGAATCCCTGCTGCTCGCGGGCCGCGTGGTATTCGGCATTTTCTTTCAGATCGCCGTGCTCACGGGCTTCGGCAATCGCCTGCACAATGCGCGGGCGATCCACTTTTTTCAGGCGATCGAGCTCTTCACGCAACGCATTGGCGCCTTCGACGGTCATTGGAACTTTGATCATCCTGCAATTCTCCCATGCAGCTCTTGTAAGCTGCGAACCTGCTGCTGCTGTCCAAAACGCAGGGCCATGCAAACCGCTGCGGCACCAGCAATGGTGGTGGTGTAATAAACGCGGTGGTTTTCCGCACTGCGACGAATGGACGCAGAATCCTTAATGGCCTGCTTGCCTTCCGTGGTGTTGAACACCATGGAAATTTCATCGTTTTTGATCATGTCCACAATGTGCGGACGACCTTCAATCACCTTGTTCACGACATCAACGTTGAGGCCGTGACCGGCCAGGAACTTCGCCGTACCGCGGGTTGCCACCAGGCTAAAGCCCAGATCCACCAGCTCATTGGCCACCGGAAGCAGATCTTCCTTGTCGCAATCGCGCACACTGATAAACACCCGGCCCTCGGTTGGGATTTCATCCCCCGCACCCAGCTGGGCTTTAGCGTAGGCTTCGGCAAAGGTATCACCCACACCCATGACTTCACCGGTGGATTTCATCTCAGGCCCCAGAATCGGATCAACCGCCGGGAACTTGTTGAACGGGAATACCGCTTCTTTAACACTGTAGTAATTGGGCACGATTTCGGTGGTGAAGCCCTGCTCCGCCAGACTCTTACCCGCCTGCACCCGAGCCGCAACCTTCGCCAGCGACACACCGATGCACTTGGACACAAACGGTACCGTACGCGAACCCCGTGGATTGACTTCAATCACGTAGATCTCACCGCCCTGATAGGCCAGCTGTACGTTCATTAAGCCGATCACACCCAGCTCAACGGCCATCTTGCGCACCTGCTCACGCATGTCGTCCTGCACGCTGGCGGGCAGGGAGTACGGTGGCAGAGAACACGCCGAGTCACCGGAGTGAACGCCACACTGCTCAATGTGCTGCATGATGGCACCAATCACGACATCCGTACCGTCGCACACCGCGTCAATGTCCACTTCAATCGCGGCATTGAGGAAGTGATCCAGCAGCACTGGCGCATCTTCAGAGACCTGCACCGCTTCACGCATGTAAGTGCGCAGCTCTTCCTCTTTATGCACGATTTCCATCGCCCGTCCGCCCAGCACGTAAGATGGACGCACCACCAGCGGGTAGCCCACGTGCGAAGCCATGCGAACCGCTTCTTCGGTAGAGCGCACAATCGCGTTGGACGGCTGCTTGAGATCCAGACGAATCAGCATTTGCTGGAAACGTTCACGGTCTTCGGCACGGTCAATCGCTTCCGGACTGGTACCGATGATCGGCACACCTTCCGCTTCCAGTGAGCGAGCCAGTTTCAATGGCGTCTGGCCACCAAACTGCACAATCACCCCTTTGGGCTTCTCCTTGCGCACAATTTCCAACACGTCTTCCAGCGTCACCGGCTCAAAGAACAGACGGTCAGAGGTGTCGTAATCCGTGGACACGGTCTCGGGGTTACAGTTGACCATAATGGTTTCGTAACCGTCTTCGCGACACGCCAGTGCGGCGTGCACACAACAGTAATCAAACTCGATACCCTGGCCAATACGGTTAGGACCGCCACCCAGCACCATGATCTTGTCGCGGTCGGACGGATTCGCTTCACACTCTTCTTCATAGGTCGAGTACATGTAGGCAGTCGACGTGGAGAATTCCGCCGCACAGGTATCCACGCGCTTGTAAACCGGGTGGATACCCAGTTTGGTGCGGTGATTGCGCAGCGTCTTCTCACTGACACTGAGCAGCGCTCCCAGGCGCTTATCGGAGAAGCCTTTACGCTTCATCCGGAACATCAGGTCCGCGTCAATTTCGCTCAACGGCATGGCCGACAGCATGGTCTCGGACTTGATCAGGTCTTCAATCTGCACCAGGAACCAGGGGTCAATGGCGGAAACTTCATACACCTCGTCGACGCTCATGCCGGCGCGGAAGGCATCGCCCACATACCAGATGCGCTCAGCGCCCGGCGTGGACAGGTCGCGACGAATGTGCGCCATGGCGTCATCCGACTTGAGGTCGACCTTGGGCTCGAAGCCGGCGGAGTCTACTTCCAGACCGCGCAAAGCTTTTTGCAAGGATTCCTGGAACGTACGACCGATGGCCATCACTTCACCCACAGACTTCATCTGCGTGGTCAGGCGCGCATCGGCATCACCAAATTTTTCAAAGGTGAAGCGAGGAATTTTGGTCACAACGTAATCGATGGACGGCTCGAACGACGCCGGAGTGGCACCACCGGTGATGTCATTCTGCAACTCGTCGAGGGTGTAACCCACGGCCAGCTTGGCGGCGACCTTGGCGATCGGGAAACCGGTCGCCTTGGAAGCCAGCGCCGAAGAGCGGCTCACACGAGGGTTCATTTCGATCACCACCAGGCGGCCGGTTTTCGGGTCCATCGCGAACTGTACGTTGGAACCACCGGTTTCCACACCGATCTCACGCAGTACCGCCAGGGAGGCGTTACGCATGATTTGCAGTTCTTTATCGGTCAGAGTCTGGGCCGGCGCCACGGTGATGGAGTCACCGGTGTGCACGCCCATAGGGTCAAAGTTCTCGATGGAGCAGACGATGATGCAGTTGTCGTTCTTATCACGAACCACTTCCATCTCGTACTCTTTCCAACCCAGCAGTGATTCATCGATCAGCAGCTCGTTGGTGGGCGACAAGTCAAAACCACGGGTACAGATTTCTTCAAACTCTTCCCAGTTGTAGGCAATACCACCGCCGGAGCCGCCCATGGTGAAAGAGGGACGAATGATCACCGGGAAACCGTACTTCTTGGGGACTTCCAACGCCGCTTCCATGGTGTGCACGATATCGGCACGGGCGCACTCCAGGCCAATACGCTTCATCGCCTGATCAAACAGATTGCGGTCTTCGGCCATGTGAATGGCTTTTTGGTTGGCACCAATCAGCTCAACGCCGTATTTTTCCAGCACGCCGTTATCGTGCAAGGCCAGGGCACAATTCAACGCCGTTTGACCACCCATGGTGGGCAGTACCGCATCCGGACGCTCTTTCTCAATAATCTTTTCGACCGTGCGCCACTCGATTGGCTCGATGTAGGTGGCATCCGCCATGGACGGATCGGTCATGATGGTGGCCGGGTTGGAGTTGACCAGAATGACCCGGTAACCCTCTTCGCGCAGGGCTTTACAGGCCTGGGCGCCAGAGTAATCAAATTCACAGGCCTGGCCGATGACGATCGGGCCCGCACCCAGGATCAGAATACTTTGTATGTCAGTTCTTTTTGGCATGGTGTGCTCTATCTATTCTCGGGTTGGATGTCTGATGTCGGATGCGGCGCGCCCGGTGGCTACTGCGTAGGGCCTGCACTGCATCTGACATCGAACCACGAACAATTTCTTGGCTGTTGAAACTGCTTAGCGACGCTCTTGCATCAGTTCGATGAAATGATCGAACAACGGGGCAGCATCGTGTGGGCCGGGACTCGCTTCCGGGTGTCCCTGGAAACTGAACGCGGGCTTGTCGTTGCGGTGAATGCCCTGCAGAGTGCCATCAAACAATGACTTATGCGTCACTCGCAGAGCCTCCGGCAGAGAGGCTTCGTCCACCGCAAAACCGTGGTTCTGACTGGTGATCATCACCGTACCATCTTCAATATTTTTCACCGGGTGGTTGCCACCGTGATGGCCGAGCCCCATCTTCACCGTCTTGGCGCCAGAAGCCAGAGCCAGCAGCTGATGCCCCAGACAAATACCAAACACCGGAACATCGGTTTCCAGGAACGCCTGAATGGCCTCAATGGCGTAATCACAAGGCTCGGGATCGCCCGGGCCATTGGACAGGAAGATACCGCCGGGGTTCATCGCCAGAACCTCTGCGGCCGGGGTTTTGGCCGGCACCACGGTCAGGTCACAACCACGATCGACCAGCATGCGCAGAATGTTGCGCTTAACACCGAAGTCGTAGGCCACCACTTTGAATGTAAAATCCGACGGTGACACAAAGCCTTTACCCAACTGCCAGCTGCCCTCTTGCCAGCTGTAGCTTTCCTGAGTGGTCACTTCCTGAGCCAGATCCAGCCCCTTCAGGCCGCCAAAATCTTTTGCTGCCGCCAGCGCCTGCTCTTCATCCACCGAGCCGGCCATGATGCAGCCGTTCTGGGCGCCCTTGTCGCGCAGGATACGGGTCAGTCGACGGGTGTCGATGTCGGCAATCCCCAGGATGTTGCGCTGCTTGAGGTACTCGTCCAGAGTCTGCTCACTGCGGAAGTTACTGGCCATCAGCGGCAGGTCGCGAATCACCAGGCCCTTGGCCCAGATGCGATCACACTCTTCATCTTCGCTGTTGGTCCCCGTATTCCCGATATGAGGGTAGGTCAGGGTCACAATCTGCTGCGCGTAAGAGGGATCGGTTAATATTTCCTGATAGCCGGTCATGGCGGTGTTAAACACCACCTCTCCGGTGGATATTCCATCAGCACCAATGGCGCTGCCACGGAATACACTACCATCTTCAAGTACCAGGATTGCGGGTCTAAGGGCACCAGTTGTCAAGTCAGACTCCTCAAGAGTTGGCGTCAAAATCTTTAGGGCTGCAGCGCTGGCGAGGCATCCGCAACCCTCATTACCTTGTTAGTTTTCGCTAGTTCATCGTCAAGCGTACGTTACTGCTCAAACACATCATTCTTACAGCACTACTGTTTAAAAACAGTGTCGCTTAAATCCAGTGTTGCTCAGGCACACCGCACATAAAAACAAGTCAACTAACATGCATATTCTGCTTTTCTGTAGACCGAGAGGCACTGCCGCGCGAATTCGCACGTGTCCGGGCAGCCAAACAGCTGCGTACTGTATCTGGGATTGGATTTAGCCGGTCTCAAGTTGCAAAAAAGCGAGATGAAACATTTGGCTTCATCTCGCTTCTGAATTATTTGCATTCGATTACCGTTAGTCAGTATTGCTACCACCCAGTCTTATTGCGTAAGAAAAAGTGTAACAACCAGTCTAGCTCGCTTCTGCGGCATTGGCCAAGATCGATCTGAGGCGGGATTGTACGCGATTTGCCCTGCTGCTGTCCAATGCCAGACCCCGCTCTTATGCCACGATTCCCCAGGGCATACATCGAGATCATGGCGGCCATGTTACAAACATACGCTTGTCCCGCCGGCGACCCTGGCCCAACCCCCGCCTGATCGGCCACACCACAAACCTTCGGGGCATAAAAAACCCCCGCCAAGCTCACTCGGCAGGGGTTTTGTGCGTCGCACGCAGACACCAGGGCGACGCTCAATCAGGCAAAGGTGTCTTTGCCGACACCTGAGACGCCCTTGCAGGGACTAAATGCCCAACACATCACGCATGGAATAAAGCCCAGGCTGCTGATCAGCCAACCAGCCGGCAGCGCGAACAGCCCCGCGGGCAAAAGACATACGACTGGACGCCTTGTGAGTGATTTCGACCCGCTCACCGTCGGCCAGGAACATCACCGTGTGATCACCAACCACATCGCCACCGCGCACCGTGGCAAAACCAATGGTTTCGCGCTGGCGGGCACCGGTCTGGCCTTCGCGACCGTAAACCGCCACGTCTCGCAGGTTGCGATTCACGCCTTCGGCCACGGCCTCACCCATCGCCAGTGCGGTCCCGGAAGGGGCATCCACCTTGTGGCGATGGTGCGCCTCATAGATTTCGATGTCGTAATCGTCACCCAGGATTTCAGCGGCCTGTTTCAACAGCTTGAGCGTCACATTCACGCCGGTGCTGAAGTTTGCCGCCTTACACAGGGCCGTTTGGGCCTGGTTAGCCAGCAACTGCTGTTCTTCCTCCGGGGTAAACCCGGTGGTCCCAATCACAATCTTCTTACCCGCCGCGGCGCAAGCCGCGGCGTTGGCCAGGGTCGCGGCCGGGGCGGTAAAATCAATCAACACATCAAAATCGTTAATCACGGCATGAATGTCGCCCGCAATGCTGACGCCATTCTTACCCAACCCCGCCAGCTCGCCCGCATCGGCGCCAACCAACGAACTGTCAGGGCGCTCCAACGCGACCGTCAACTCCACGCCCTCGGCCAAAGCGATCGCCTCGATCAAGGTTTTGCCCATACGACCGGCCGCACCGGTAACTGCAATTCGAACCATAATGTTTTCCCAGCAGATCAATCAACGTTAGCCGACTCACACCGGAGCCAGAAACAGCACTCCTCGGATCTTGTCACTCGCTGTTCGTATCTGACTTATATTTTCATGTCACCAAAAAAATTCTTCATCCCCTCAAACCAGCTGCTCTGCTTGGGAGAGTTTTTGTCGCCTTCCATGGTGGCCTTGAATTCTTTCAACAATTCTTTTTGCTTGCCGCTTAGGCTCACCGGAGTCTCAACCACGACACGGCACATCAGGTCACCGGCATTGCCGCCACGGACCGGCATAACGCCTTTCCCGCGCAGTCGGAACAACTTTCCAGACTGTGTTTCGTGGGGCACCTTCAGCTTGACCCGACCGTCCAGGGTCGGCACATCAATCTCTCCACCCAGGGCAGCATCGACAAAGCTGATCGGCACTTCGCAGTACAGGTTTTTACCATCGCGCTGGAAGATATCGTGGTTTTTCACCGACACCTGCACATAGAGATCGCCAGCAGGCCCGCCATCAACGCCCGCTTCGCCCTCACCCGACAAACGGATACGATCGCCAGTATCGACGCCCGGTGGCACCTTCACAGAAAGCGTCTTGGTCTCTTCCACACGCCCCTGGCCATGACAATCGTCACAGGGGTCAGAAATGATGGTGCCATTACCACGACAGTTCGGGCAGGTTTGCTGCACCGAGAAAAAGCCCTGTTGCATGCGCACCTGACCCACACCACCACAGGTAGTACAGGACACGGGCTTGGTACCGACCTTGGCACCGGAACCATCACATGTATTACACGCCACCAGCGTTGGCACCCGAATTTTGACCGACGTGCCTCTTACTGCATCCTCAAGGTCCAGTTCCAGGGTGTAACGCAGATCGGATCCACGCGCCGGGCCGCCGCGACCACGACCGCCGCCACCGCCAAAAATATCCCCAAACACATCACCAAAGATGTCACTGAAGCTGCCGCCACCGCCGCCAAAGCCGCCACCAAAACCACCGCCCTGCTGATCGACACCGGCGTGGCCGAACTGATCATAGGCACTGCGCTTTTCCGCATTGGACAAAATTTCGTAGGCCTCGCTGGCCTCCTTAAATTTCGCCTCCGCCTCGGCATCATCAGGGTTGCGATCGGGGTGATACTTCATCGCTACTCGGCGATATGATTTCTTCAGGTCAGCCTTGGACACATCGCGATCGACGCCAAGGATTTCGTAGTAATCTCGTTTGGACATATTTCTCAGCCTGTAGGCTCTATCTTCGTTAGTCTTTAAGCTAGTTGTCTCGCAGAACTCTTCGTCTTAGCCAACCCGTCAGTCTTAGTGACCCGTGAGTCTTAGCGAACATTGAATCTGCAGAAAAAGAAAGCGCGGGACATGCCCGCGCCAACTTCAGAGGTTAATTCACGATACTGAATGATACGCCAATCGCGACAGCGGTAGCAATGCAGCCCAAGGCCAGTGATTAGCGAGCATCAACTGCGATGAGCTGCTTCAGACAATACCAACCCCCAGACTTACTTATCGTCTTTCACTTCTTCGAACTCAGCGTCAACCACGCCGTCGTCGGCATCAGCTGCGCTGTCAGCACCGGCTTCAGCACCACCAGCAGCACCTGCCTGGGCAGCCTGCTCAGCGTACAACTTCTGCGCCAGAGAGCTGGAAGCTTCGGTCAACTTGGTCGTAGCAGCTTCCATGGCGGCTTTGTCATCGCCTTTAACGGCCGTTTCCGCTTCAGCCAGAGCCGCTTCGATGGCAGACTTCTCTTCTTCAGAAGCTTTATCACCCGCTTCTTCCAACGTCTTTTTGGTCGCGCCAATCAAGCCATCCAGGGTGTTGCGAGCAGTCACCAGCTCTTCGAACTTCTTATCCGCTTCGGCATTCGCCTCGGCATCCTGAACCATTTTCTCGATTTCTTCATCGCTCAGACCGGAAGAGGCCTTGATCACGATGGACTGTTCTTTACCGGTGGCCTTGTCTTTCGCGCTCACGTTCAGAATACCGTTGGCGTCGATGTCGAAAGTCACTTCGATCTGCGGCATGCCACGCTGTGCTGGCGGGATATCGGCCAGGTCAAAGCGACCCAGAGATTTGTTTTGTGCCGCCTGCTTGCGCTCACCCTGAACCACGTGGATGGTCACCGCAGTCTGGTTGTCTTCCGCCGTAGAGAAGACCTGAGACTTCTTGGTTGGAATGGTGGTGTTCTTCTCAATCAGAGGTGTTGCCACGCCGCCCATGGTTTCAATACCCAGAGTCAGAGGGCTCACATCCAGCAACAATACATCTTTTACGTCACCGGCCAGAACCGCGCCCTGGATAGCTGCGCCCATGGCAACTGCTTCATCAGGGTTAACATCTTTACGCGCTTCTTTACCAAAGAACTCAGCAACCTTTGCCTGAACCATTGGCATACGGGTTTGACCGCCTACCAGAATCACGTCATCAATGTCGCTGACAGACAGGTCTGCATCCGCCAAAGCTACTTTCAACGGCGCCAGCGAGCGAGTCACCAGTTCTTCCACCAAAGACTCCAGCTTGGAGCGGGTCAGCTTGACCACCAAGTGCTTGGGTCCGGTCGCATCTGCAGTAATGTAGGGCAGATTCACTTCGGTTTGCTGGGAAGAAGACAGCTCGATCTTGGCTTTTTCAGCCGCCTCTTTCAGACGCTGCAGAGCCAGTGGATCGTTGTGCAGGTCGATGCCATTTTCTTTCTTAAATTCAGCCGCAAGATATTCAATCAGGCGCAGGTCGAAGTCTTCACCGCCGAGGAAAGTATCACCATTCGTGGCCAATACTTCGAACTGGTGCTCGCCATCGACATCGGCAATTTCAATGATAGAGATATCGAAAGTACCGCCACCCAGGTCATAAACTGCAATGGTGCGATCGCCCTGAGCCTTGTCCATACCGTAAGCCAGTGCCGCAGCCGTTGGCTCATTAATAATGCGCTTTACATCCAAGCCGGCAATTTTACCCGCATCTTTGGTTGCCTGACGCTGGGAGTCGTTGAAGTAAGCCGGTACGGTGATGACCGCTTCGGTAATCTTCTCGCCCAGATAATCTTCGGCAGTCTTCTTCATCTTTTTCAGGACTTCAGCAGAAATCTGTGGCGGAGCTTTTTTGTCGCCTTTGATTTCGACCCAGGCATCACCATTGTCGGCCTCAACAATTTTGTAAGGCACCATGGAGATGTCTTTCTGAACCACGTCATCTTTGAATTTACGGCCGATCAGACGCTTAACCGCAAACAAGGTGTTGTTTGGGTTGGTGACGGACTGACGCTTGGCGCTCTGACCCACCAGAATTTCATCGTCGTTCGTAAAAGCAACGATGGATGGTGTGGTGCGATCGCCTTCCGCGTTCTCAATGACCTTTGCTTTACCGCCTTCCAGAACAGACACACACGAGTTGGTTGTCCCCAGGTCGATACCAATAATTTTACCCATTTCGATTATCTCCGAAAATCCTGCCTGCCTGTTTCTGTAAGTTCAGCAAGCTTGGTTAATACACTCAATCAGCCTTGGCTGATGCTTTCTCAAACTGTTGATCTCTATATTGGCTCAACTGACTTTTTTTCAACCCCGCAATGGAGTTTTTTTCACATTGCGTTGTCATCGTCTCACCAAGCAGACCTGCTCAAGTTCGTTACTTTGACACCACGACCATCGCCGGACGCACCAGGCGGCCGTGCAAGGTGTAACCTTTCTGGAACACGTTGATGACCGTGTTCGGCTCCGCATCGGGGCTCTCCACCATGGTCATGGCCTGATGCACTTGCGGGTCAAAGGGCTCACCCACCGGGTTCAAGGCCTCAATACTGTGGCGCGCCAGCGTGTCCTGGAAAGATTTCAACGTCAGCTGAATCCCTTCAATCACGGGCTTTAGCGACTCATCGTCCACATTCATGGCATCGAGGGCGCGCTCCAGGTTATCAATCACGGGGAGCAAATCGTTGACCAGCTTTTCCTGGCCAAACTTGTGAGCCTTCTCAACGTCCTGCGCAGCGCGACGAATGGCATTCTGTGCCTCTGCCCGCGCCCGCAACATCTGCTCGTTGGCCTCGTGCAACTGCTCGGTCAGGGATTCGATCTGAGCATGCTCATCGACTGCTGGGGCATGTTCAGTGGCGGCCTCGGCACCCTGTTCGGCGGCGGCGGCTTTTGTTTGCTCGGTAGCCTCTTGCGCTACCTCATCCAATTCTGGTGATGTCTGCTGTTCGTCTGACACTCTGAACTCCGTATACCTATTTTAAATGACAGGGTTAATGACAGGATTAACTGTGGAACCTGCAGCCAAATATGGGGCCGGCCAAACAGGTTTCAAGGGCTGATGGTGGTTTAATCAAAAACTTCCCCCCGGATTTAAATTCCCCACGCCAGCCCTGAAAACGGCTCTTCAGACTTTTTCACCGTGTACAGACCTCTTCAGGCGATAGCCGCCGCCCCCCACCCTGCCCCAAACACCCAAATTGCATTTGCCAGCCCCGAAAAAGCACTGTATAAATAAACATGTTTTTGATGTTTCCCCATTGTTGGGGCTTTTTTCAGGCTAACGGACCCGGTAACACCGCCACCCCATAAGAGCACAGGAGCACGGCCATGCTGACTCACCTCAGCGTTCAGAACTTTACCCTCGTCGACCTACTGGAACTGGAATTACACCGCGGCATGACCGCCATCACCGGTGAAACCGGGGCCGGCAAGTCTATCCTGCTGGATGCCCTGAGCCTGACGCTGGGAGACCGCGCCGACCCCGATCGGGTCAGAGCCGGGCGCGAAAGGGCCGACATCTGCGCCACGTTTGACGTGTCCAACATTCCCCGTGCGCGTCAGTGGCTGGATCAGCACGACCTCGACAGTGAAACCGATTGCCTGTTGCGACGAGTCGTCACCCGCGAGGGGCGCTCGCGCGGCTACATCAACGGCCAACCCGTGCCGCTGGCTCAGCTCAAGGAGCTGGGCGAGATGTTGATTGACATTCACAGTCAGCACGCCCACCAGTCCCTGCTGAAAAAAGAAACCCATCGCCGCCTGCTGGATGACTACGCCAACCACCAGGCGCTGGTGCAGGAATGCAAAGTCCGCTACCGAGAGTGGCAGACCGCGCAAAAACGCTTTCAGGAATGGCGGGACAACGCCGAAGAAATTACCGCCCGCGCCCAGTTGTTGCGCTACCAGGTCCAGGAACTGGACGCTCTGGACCTCACAGAAAATGAGCTGGACGACATGGAAGCCGAGCAACGGCAACTGGCCAGCGCTGACACCCTGTTACACAACAGCCAGCTGGTCACTCAGATCTGCGACAACGAAGAGAGCGGCCTGCTAACGACACTGAACAAGGCGCTTCATTTATTGCAGGCGCTGTCCGACAAGCCTGCTGCGCTCAACAGCGCGGAAGAACTGCTGCTCAGTGCCCAAATTCAGATTCAGGAGGCGCAAAGCGAGATCAGCCACCACATCGACAGCTTTGAAATGGACCCGCAGCGCCTCAGCTACATCGAAGACCGCCTGTCCAGCTGCTATGAAATCGCTCGCAAGCACCGCATATCGCCTGCTGACCTGCTTCAGCTGCACAAAGACCTGGCCACCGAGCTGGAAGAGTTGGGTGACAGCGACGGACAACTGGACGAACTCGAAGCCCTGGCCAGAGCGTGTGAAGACGCCTACCTAAGCTGCGCCAACACCCTTTCCAGCCAGCGCCTTAAAGCCGCCAAACAACTGCAGAAAGCCATCAATTTGCAACTGCACGACCTGGCGATGAAAAGCGCCCACCTGGCCATCACCGTGGACAGCAACCCTGCCCACAGCAGCCCGCACGGCCTGGATGACATTGAATTCTTAATCAGCACCAACCCCGGCCAAACCCCCAAAGCACTGGCCAAAGTGGCTTCCGGCGGCGAATTGTCACGGGTTAGCCTGGCCATTCAGGTGGTCACCGCGCAAAGCTCAACCATTCCCACGCTGGTGTTCGATGAAGTGGATGTGGGTATCGGGGGCGCCACCGCCGACGTTGTTGGCGACCTGCTGCGCAAACTGGGCCAGCAAGGTCAGGTGCTGTGCGTCACCCACTTGCCACAAGTGGCGAGCAAGGGCCATCAACACCTGCAAGTGCACAAGGAAACGGACAAGCAATCAGCTCAGACCGCGCTGATCAACCTGAACGGTGACGATAAGATCATGGAAATTGCCCGCATGATGGGTGGCGCCCAGATGACCAAGCAGACGATTGCGCACGCGCGGGAGATGTTGGAGATGGCGGAATGAGAGAAGCACAGTGGCTAGTAAATAGTAGCTAGTTACGAGTCACCCCAGGGTGCCCTCTCTTGCTACGCAATTCACCTTGTGCGAGATGCGAGTCAGCCCAGGCTGCCCTCTCTTGCTGCGCAATTCACCTTGAGCGAGTAGCGAGGCAGTATTGGGAACTGCCTCGCATCACACAACCGGTGAAACCTAGGCTTCGGCGGCGTCTTTAGGGGTTGTTCTTAACTGCTCGTACTGCTCCGGGTTGACAAACATCAGCTTCAACACGATGTCGTCTTTCTTACCCGGTTCAATACAGATAACGAGAACATTGTACTGCTCACCGACTTTCACCACGCCAGGCTGATGCACCAGAGCGCCACCGGTCTGCTGATTCGTGAGGATGTTCAGATCCTTCTTGGCCTTCAGGGTTTGGCCAATCTGATTGAGCATGGCTTTCAGCGCCGCCTCAAACACCGGAAAGCCAAAGCCGCCGCCCACAAACTCGCTGTAATCCATTTCCACAGACAGCGGGACCTCAAGCGAGTCTTTCACTTCACCTTCGGCATTTTTGCTGGTCAACGTTAACGCACCCAAAGAGATGCGCTTGCCGCCTTTCAACTCTTTCAGTAACACCTTGGCTTTATCAGCCGGCTGCTTCACAAAGGCTTGATGCAAAATGCCGCAGCCTAAATCCAGCACCTGAACCAGATTCAGGTTAAATTTTTTCTTGGGGGCTTGAGCTTCGCTCATGAGTGTCAATACCTCTATACCACAGGCCACTTAAACTTCGGCGTTTAAGCAGCAGCCTTTATAAAAAGTTATTTTTATGTTTTTGCCGCAAGGCTCAACAGATGCTTGTATCCACAAGAAGGTCGATGTCGCTGAACTCTTATGGCCAGCCTTAAGGCCACAACCCGAGCCAAATCACTGATGCCCGGGTTTTAACGATTAGGACTTGGGCTTAACGTAAAGCACCAGGCTGTGGCCCGTCAACTCATAACCGTGCTTTTCAGCCATCGCAATTTGCAGCTTTTCAATTTCCTCATTGTGAAATTCGATCACCTTGCCGGTCTCAATGCACACCATATGATCGTGATGATCACCACGCTCCAGCTCAAACACCGAGTGTCCGCCATCAAAGTTATGACGAACCACCAGTCCGGCAGTCTCAAACTGCGTCAACACGCGATAAACGGTTGCCAACCCCACGTCTTCATCCGCTTCAATCAACTGCTTGTAGACGTCTTCAGCGCTCAGGTGACGTTGCGCCGAGGCTTCCAGCATTTGCAGAATTTTAACTCGAGGAAGAGTTACTTTTAAGCCCGCTTTGCGCAGCTCCTGGTTTTGATCAGCCATATTTGCCTCTAAGTAGAATATTCTGCGCTGGCACGTTTCTGGAAATTACTCTCCAGAACCCTTCTCAGCGTCGCTAATGTTCAGGTATTATCCCCGTTCACTTTACCTTGTGGAACCCCTGCTATGCAAAAACACGTACAACGCCTCTTTTTCGCCATTTCGCTGCTGTTATTGGCCGGTTGCCAGTACTTCCAGTTTCCCGGCGTGTACAAAATCGACATCCAGCAGGGCAATATTGTCACTCAGGAGATGATTGATCAGCTCAAACCGGGCATGACCAAACGCCAGGTGCGCTATGTAATGGGCACCCCCCTTATCGAAGACACCTTCAACCCCAACCGTTGGGACTACTATTACAGTATGGCACCAGGCAAAGGTGAGCCCACCAAAGAGCGCATCAGCGTTTACTTTGAAGGCGATACCCTGACGTCTTTCAGTGGCGATTACACCCCCAACGGGGCAAAATCCACGCCCACACCGGAGCAAGTTCCCGCCAGCGATTCAGAGCCTGCAACCGAGTTCGAGGCCGAATAAGCCTTCGCGAACCGGAGATGTGGCACTTTTATTAACCTGTCACACCGGCTTGTAACCTGTCACACCTGCACGGCTTTTGCCACCGGCGCGGCTGATAGCACTGGAACCTCTAAAATCTTAGCGCTGGGGCCGATCACAACTGCACCGGTTCCCAGGCCGTGTACGCCTTGCCTTGATGGCGCTTAAGCCACCCCAAGGTCGGGCCGTCGCAGCACCTCAGGCCGGCACTCATTTGTTGTCCGTGCTTTCGGCCTCTTTCGCTTTGGCAGCGCGCTTGCGGCGCACTTCTTTCGGGTCTGACGTCAAGGGCCGATAGATTTCCACCCGATCCCCTGGCTGTAGCGCATGCTCATGGGCCTTTTTAAGGCCTTTGGTGCCCAAAGCCTGCCCAAAAATCCCCATCTTGGCGGTGCTGTAATCAATCTCGGGAAACTCTTTTTCCAACCCGGATTGCTCAGCGGCCTGCAACGCGGTCGTACCCGGTTTCACCAGCAACTCCACAATCTTTTGCTTGTGCGGCAGGGCATAAGCCACTTCAACCGCAATCATTTCTATATCCGACATAGTCTAGCGTACCCCTCCGGGTCATCCATTAATCACTGGCGCTCTTTCAAATACTGCTTTTGGACACACCTGCGCCCAACCCCCGACTTAACCGTAGACCTGTTTCGCCCGGCGGCACAAGCCATCCACCAATTCATTGGCTACCGATTCAAACAACTTGCCCGCCGTTTTGGCCATCAGGCTGTTATTAAACTCAAACTCCAGATCCAGGGAGACCTTGCAGGCATCCTCCGCCAGCGCACGAAAGGTCCACACCCCCTTCAGTCGCTTGAACGGCCCCTCCACCAGATTCATATCCATGGTATGCGGAGCGTCCAGGAGGTTGCGCGTGGTAAAACTGTAACTCACCCCCATTTTCTTGAGATCCAGGCGAGCTGTTACCTCTACCGAACTGCGCTCCAGCACCTTGGCACCGACACAGCCGTCCATATAGTGAGGATACGTTTCAATGTCGTTCACCAATTCAAACATTTTCTGGTCAGAATAGGCCACCAGGGCACTGCGATGTATTTGAGTCACTGACACTCCGATCCACGGTTATCTTAGCCGGCCGATTGTAGTGACTCACTCTCTATAAGCCAAGATCTTCCTGTTGAGGCCCGCCCTCGCGGTTATTCAGCCCCCGTTGCAATGACCGTATACTAACAGCCCTGCGAAACAAGCTCACAACCGATTAAAGCCACCCCAACAAGCCTTTAACACCTGTTGAGGCGATCACCTGAAGCCACAACTGCAGCCACCGCCGCCCTGCATCAAACAATCTTGCCGCCAGCCCAACAATCACAAGCGATTCAGGACTGGAGTCGGGGACAAGCCCTCATAAAGTTGCTAGTATCCGACAGATAACAGCGCCACAAGAACAAGCTATAAAAATCACAAAAATTAGGATTAAAATGACAGCAAATCGCGAACAGTTTGGCTCACGCCTGGGCTTTATTTTAGCGGCGGCGGGCTCTGCCGTCGGTATCGGGAACCTGGTCGGCTTTCCCGTCAACGCCGCCAAAAACGGGGGCGCCGCCTTTTTATTACTTTACGCCTTTTTCGTGGTACTGATCTGCTTGCCCGTCATGATGGCTGAACTGGCGGCCGGTCGAAACAGCCGGAAAAACCCCCTGGGGACCTATCGGCATTTTGCTCCGGGCAGCCCGGGCTGGCTGATCGGCGGCTGGCTGGCCCTGATCACCCCCTACATGATAGCGGTTTTTTACGCCGTCATTACCCTCTGGATTACCGGCTACCTAACCGCCATTATCAGCGGTAACCTGCAGGCATTGACCGACCCGGACTACTTCGCCCATTTTGTCAGCAGCCCGACTATCTTTGTGTATCTCATCGCGGTAGCGGCACTGGTGGGGCTCATTCTGCATTCCGGCGTCAAAGACGGCATTGAACGCGGTGCAAAAATCATGATGCCGTCCCTGTTTGTGATGCTGGTTGGGCTGGTGATTTTCGTACTTACCCGCGATCACGCCATGGCCGGCGTTCAATATTATCTGATACCCGACATCAGCAAGATCAATGCACAGGTGATTAATGGGGCCATGGGGCAAGCTTTCTTTTCCCTATCCCTGGGGATGGGCATCCTGATCACTTACGGCTCTTACATGGACGGCCGCTCCAGCATTCCAGGCTCGGCCAAGATGGTGGCCCTCGCTGACACCGGGGTTGCCTTTACCGCGGGCCTGATGGTGCTGCCGGCCATCTTTTCGTTCAATCCCGGCATCGACCCCGGCACCCTCTCCGACTCTTCCGTTTCCCTGATTTTCACCTTCCTGCCCAAAATCTTCTTGGCCATGCAGGTCTCCGTCGGCTATGTCGGCGCCAGTATCGTGGCGGCGCTGTTTTTCCTGCTGGTGTTTTTTGCCGCACTGACATCACTGGTCTCCATCATCGAAGTCCCCGTATCCGGCGTCATGGACCAGAAAGGCTACAGCCGCAACCGGGCACTGGCCACCATCGGCATCACCATGTTCTTCATCGCTCTGGCGTGTGGCCTGTCTTTTGGCATGGTGGACTTTTTCACCAACTTCGCCCACTACGGGGAGGCGTCCCATTCGCTTTTTGATCTGGTGTACGACGTGTTTTATGACACGATTCTGCCGCTCAATGGCTTTATTATCTGTTTGCTGGTGACCTACCGCTGGAAAAAGGCCAACTGGAATGCTGAGCTGGAAACCGGCGAGCCCAACTACAAAGGCTCCCTGCTGGAACGCTATTCCAACTTCGCGCTCGGCACCTTTATCCCTGTCATCCTGCTGTTTGTGTTTGTGAATACGGTCTTGAACAAGTTCTTCAACATAAGCCTGATTTAACCCCCACACTAGTCCCCTGGCGGGCACCCCCTGCCAGAGGACGAATTAATGCTGTCACAGGTTCCACCGAGTCGTTATAATCCGCCGCCATGGCTAAGAAGAAATCACAGAAGTCCTCAACGGGCACTATCGCGTTAAACAAGAAAGCACGCTTCGATTATCACTTAACGGATAGATATGAGGCGGGCCTGGCCCTGCAAGGCTGGGAAGTCAAAAGCCTGCGCGAAGGCAAGGTGCAGATTGTCGACACCCACGTGTTCTTCAAAAACGGTGAAGCCTGGCTGCTTAACGCCCAGATTTCTCCGCTGAATACCGTTTCGACCCATCACGTCGCCGAACCAAACCGTCAGCGCAAACTGCTGCTGAAAAGCAAGGAAATCGCCAAACTCCAACAAGCTGTAGAGCAAAAGGATTACACCTGCGTTGCTACCGCGCTGTACTGGAAAGGCCATTTGGTCAAATGCGAAATTGCCCTGGCCAAGGGTAAGAAAATGCACGACAAGCGCGAAACAGAAAAGCAGCGTGACTGGGCCCGCGAAAAGCAGCGCCTCTTCCAAAAGCCCGCCTGACCCCTTCAAATACGGACACCGTCACCTTTGACATCTTTGAGGTAACGGTGCCTTACCGGCCTTGCACCCCAGAAGAAACGAGCACCCCAAGCCCCCCGTTTCTCAGTTCACCACCACTCGTATCGCCACCAACACCAGAAACACGGCAAAAAATCGCTGCATTTTAATGGCGTGCAGCTTCAGCCGCTTGATCACACTGGGCTGCGACAGCATACCCACGACCAGCAGATACCACAGCGCATCGACCGCTGCCGAGACGCCCGCCATGCCCAGCTTCTGCAAGATCGTTGTCTCGGGGGTAATAAACTGGGTGTAAACCGCCAGAAAGAAGATCGCCAGCTTGGGGTTCAAAAACGCCGTCAGAAAACCGGTTACCACTCCCTGCCGTGACGTCACGTTGTGCACCTCTCCTTCACCAAACGCCATCGGCGCGGTGAACGATTTGTAAGCCAGAAACAATAAAAACAATGCCCCCAGCCAGCGCAGCCCATTGAACAGCCAAGGCGTTTGCTGAACGATTACTGCCAGCCCCAGAGCCGCCAGTACCGCATACACACCCACACCCGCGCCGTGGGCCACAGCCGCAATGGCGCCCTGCTCTCGACCGCCTTTGAGGGTTTGCTCAATCATTACCGCCAGGCTCGGGCCAGGGCTGGAAGCCCCCAGAAAACAGAGACCCGCCAGGGTCAGCCAATCAAAAATTGTCATTGTGATACCCAAACATTATTCAATAAAACCCTGCCACTCAGACACAAAAAAGGGCGCATACGCGCCCTTTTACTCTAAAGGACTGCCTTAGAAATTAAACGAGGCTCGCATATAGTATTCGCGCCCTGCAATGGAGAACGGAAATGACGTCCAACCGTATTTAAAGCCCAAACCCGGGAAGTCTCCCCCTTCTTTACCCCACTTATCAGGGTAAGTATCAAACAGGTTGAGGACACCTGCTGACAGCTGGAAAGACTCCGTCACATTCCAAACACCGGTGACATCAACCAGGGTCTTTGCACTCCAGGTTTTCTTTTCAGTTCCATAACTGGAAGTGCTCACCTCACCATAATAATTGGCACGCCCGGTGAGGCTCCAGCTAGCGGCGTTATAAGTTGCCCCCAGCGTTGCACGCTTACCTGGCTGGCCATCGGTCAACAGCAATTGCTGACTGGCACCATACACTATCTCGTTAGAAACGAAGGATGAGGCACTGTTCACCTTCTCAACGGTGGTATTGTTCATATGGAAGGTGGCTTCCAAAACAATGCCATCACCGCTATCCAGTGAATAATCCCAGGCGTTCACCCAGTCCAGCCCAGTAGTCTCTGTATCAACCGCATTGGTAAAAATGGAGACGTTGGCAACACCATCCAACTGCTGCCCAGAGCCACTGTTGGCAGCAAAGACCATATCAATTGGGTTGCTGGCATCACCGGTCGCAGAAATATTACCGGAGTATACGATGCGATCTTCAATATTGATCTGATAAACATCCAGCGTACTGGTCCAAAAGTCACCCGAGTAAACCAGACCAAAGCTGAAGCTTTCGGATGTTTCTTCCTTCAACTCTTCAAAACCAAAGTCGGCTGCCAGCGCACTGTCAGGCCGCAGAGTTACCAAATCGGCCAACTGTCCATTATCCAGGGAAATTGAACGCTGAGTGAAAAATTGCTGCTGCACACCCGGGGCTCTGAAGCCCGTAGAAAAGGCAGCTCGCATCGCCAACAATTCGGTCAGCTGATAGCGACCGGACAACTTTATGTTCGTGGTATCGCCAAAGTCGGAGTAATCCTCATAGCGAAGCGCACCCCCTAGATCCAGACGATCAGTGAGAGACATCTCCAGATCCGCATAGACAGCGTAGCTGTCTCGATCAGTATCCAGCTCCATCGCTGGGCTGTAGCCCTGGAAGCCCTGCATGCCAGGTACTGTGGTGCCATTTACCAGACTGCCGCCGTCAGTGTAGACACAGGTACCGGGGTCTTTGGCCGGGTCGGATGAGTTGACAAAATTTTCGTCACACAACTGGCTGCCACGAGCGTAAGAAACCTCATCGCCCGCTTCTTGCTGGTAACCGTCTTCGCGCCATTCCGCACCCAGAGCCAAGGACGCGTCCTGGGTAAATGGCAAACTGATGCTGCGGTGTCCATCGACATTGAAGGTGAGCTGATCGACAATCAGCGCGCCGTCATAGGCCGAAGTGGGACTGGTTGGACCATAACTGGCGTTCAGGGATTCGATGTTACTGAATTCAAAGCGGTTTTCCCCCCAAACGACGCTGGCATCGGTTTCCCACTCACCCAGAGTAGCGCGGTACCCCATCGCAAAAGAGGTGTCTTCTGTTTCGGTGCCCAAGGCAGGAGTGATACCATTCGGGTAAATGGATGACCAAACCCGGCCATCAGTTGGCCCACGGTAAAAACCCAGGGACTCACCTTCTTTCTTGGTGTAACCACCAAACGCATACAGCTCACCAACACCAATAGGTAACGCGAAGTCCATCCAGACAGAATCACTTTCGACGTCACTCTCACCCACCAGAATCAATTGATCGGTTACCGGGCTCGCACCAAACCAGTTTGATTCTGTGGCACGGTTCATCGGATCCTGATCCAGATATTCGTAGGTCAGATTCAAGTGCCCGCCATCGCCCAGTTCAAAGCCATAAGTGATGCCCGCTTTAACGGTATCGCCATCGTTTTCAGAAGTCGTTCGATACTGACCCCAGGCATTGCCTCCCGGAGAGTCCTTCAAAATAATGTTGATCACACCCGCAATTGCATCAGAACCGTATTGTGCAGCGGCGCCATCGCGCAGCACTTCCACTCTCGCAATTGCAGTTAATGGGATAGAACTTAAATCAGTACCCGCAGATCCTCGACCAACGTTTTCCTGAACGGCGATCACTGCCTGCTGGTGGCGTCGCTTACCATTGATTAAAACCAACACCTGGTCAGGAGCCATACTCCGGAGAGTGGCAGGTCGCATCAGATCCTGGCCATCGGAGGTTGTGGTGTTATTCATATTGAACGACGGTGCCAACTTACGCAGCATATCGGCAGTGTCGACCGCACCAGAGTTTTGAATGGCTTCTTCTGAAATCACATCAACTGGCACAAGACTTTCAGTCGCTGTGCGGCCAGCCATACGGGTACCAACCGTGATCACTTCCTCAATAGCTTCGCTGGATTTGGGCTGGGCTTCCTGAGCCCACGCACCACCGGTAACGATGGCTCCAATACAGGCTGGTAGCAACGCGCGTACGAATAAAGATTTACTCTCTGTTCTCTGCTGATTAGACATGGAAGTCTCCTCGTATTTATACCCTGACGATATAGGGCTTATATTTTTTTATGGCCACCGCTGTAATGTTATAGCTCAAACTGGCTACATTTCACCCTAACCAGGGCGTCATGGTACTGCGGTGGGACAAAACCGCGCCATTAGACCTAATTCGAACATGCGTTTGCAAGAAAGGATAGTGACTACCCAGTCACAAAAAGATTCTTCCTAACGCCAGCGAAGCCCTGGGCTTGAAAAGCCTGCTGAGATACTTCGTTATTATTTTAAAAACTTGAACACCTGTCCCATCTACCCGCACAATAAGCGCATTTATCTGCAAACGCCTTAGCATGCAAGCTCTTCTGTCGCATAGCCAACCGCCTTGCAAACATTGCATCCTAATATACACAACAAAAGACACAAAAAAACCAAACCAAACACCAAGAAATCGACAAGAGCTTCCCCATGGCATCAAGAGAACAGTTTTCCTCCAAATTTGGCTTCATCATGGCCGCTGCAGGCTCCGCCATTGGGTTGGGCAATATTTGGGGGTTCCCGACGCAAACCGCCAGCAACGGTGGTGCTGCGTTTGTGGTGGTGTATTTCGCCATGGCCTTTTGTTTAGCCTATCCGGCCCTGATGGCCGAACTGATTATCGGTCGCCACTCTAAATCCAATATCCTCACCGCCTTGCGCGGTATTGCCCCGACCAAGGCCACCCGCAGGATCGGCAGCGGCGTCGGCATGTACGGCGTTATTATTGCCAGCCTTATTTTAAGCTTTTATGGCATCGTGGCCGGCTGGATGCTGGCCTACCTGGCTGAATCCATCACCAACATGCTGGGCTGGAGCGAAGCCAGCGAATGGCTCACCAACTTTGGCAATACCCGCAACATCATCACCATGGGCATCTTCATGGTGCTCACCATGTCGATCATCTCCAGTGGCATCTCCTCCGGTATCGAGAAATGGTCGACCCGTCTGATGCCGATGCTGATGGTCATCCTGTTTGCACTCATTGCCTATGTCATGACCCAGGATGGCGCCATGAACGGGCTGAAAATCTACCTGGTGCCCGACTTCAGCCAACTGAAGCCCAGCCTGATTCTGGATGCCATGGGGCAGGCCTTCTTCTCGCTGTCGCTGGGGGTCGGTACCATGCTGGTGTATGGCTCTTACCTCAGCGATAAGGAAAGCCTGCCGAAACTGGGTGTGATGGTGACCCTGGTCGATTCCGGAACCGCCTTTGTGGCGGGCTTGCTGATTATTCCCGCCATCTATGTGGCCAGGGAACACGGCACCAATATTTTTACCGACAGCGGCGAACTGATTGCCGGCCCTGACCTGATCTTTCAGGTACTGCCAGCGCTGTTCGACTCCATGGGCGAGATTGGCATCTTCGTGGCCTTCGCCTTTTTCACCTTGATGTCCATTGCGTCGCTCACCTCTTCCATTTCCATGCTGGAAGTGCCCGTGTCCCTGGCCGTCGAAGAAACGCCCGCATCGCGCCGTCAGGCCACCTGGATCATAGGCACCCTCATCTTCGGCTGCTCCACCGTCATTTTATTTAACTTTGACCAGCTGTTTGGCTTCGTCATCAGCCTCACCACCGTTTACAGCCAACCCATGCTGGGCTTGATGCTATGTGTGTTTGCCGGCTGGATCTGGCACCGCGACAGCCTGCTGAAAGAAATCAAGTCCGGCCACCCTGAAATTGAAGGCACGTTCTTTTGGAAAATCTGGCCCAACTACGTCAAATTTGTCTGCCCGATTCTGGTATTGGTCACCCTGATCCAAAGCGTGGCCGCCTAACTTAGGGCCAGTACCCACGCCACTGATCCATTTTCCCCACCAAGCCGTAACCATGAGGGTGTGTTCTATTTAGGGTACCCCTTATGGCTAAACTTCTGCTTGAAGAGCTCAGTGAGCATTCTTGCCTGTCGGTCGTCATTGAATCCTACGATGGCGCCCTGTATCAGGCGTTTGTGGCGCAGGAGGGTGCTGAGCGGCTGATCTGGGCCGACCACCACACCCCCTTAAAAACCCGCAATCTGACCAACATGCGCACCCTGCTGTCGACTCTCAACCTTGAATCACTGCACCTGCGACAAAACAGTGCCTACGATGAAATGATTGGCCAGTCCCAGCGTCAACAGCCCAACACCCTGCTGCTGCCTATCTCCCTGGAGCCGCCCAACCTGACAGACATAACCGCAAGCCAACAAGGCCACTGGCCAGACAATGACTAGCTCAATAACACCGCTGCCGCCGGCAGACATAAATAAAAACCACCCGCGGTGCAATAAAAGACCTCTGGCGCTGTCATAGAGTTGATGGGCACGATCATCAACGGCCATTCGCCACGGAATCCGTGGTCTGTAAGGCAGTTTGAAGATTAATGTGGTGCTAAAGCATTGAAACCTGTTTTATTAACACCATATTGCCTATAATGGACGATCTTGAGGGGCCGATTTGGATTCGACGTCGGTAACAAAACCTTAGGTGCATGTCGTGAGGGTAGCGAATCACGTAAATCCAAAGCTGCACAATATTAGTTGCCAACGATGACAACTACGGTGCTCAACTGGCTGCGTAAGTAGCCTTTTGTAACACCATCTAGTGGTTCGCCGCTAGCGGTCTTTAGCAAGGTGCCAGTACCGCGCTACTGACTGTCATATAGAACTGGATCGCAGTGAAGCCTGCCTGGGGTGGATCAGCTAAAACTTTATCAGGATCGCTTGTTACGTCTTGGCCACTGGGCTGTAATGAGTTAAATCAAATAGTGGAACTAAGCATGTAGACCCTAAGGCAGAGTGCTTGCGGACGGGGGTTCAACTCCCCCCGGCTCCACCAAATACTTTTCCAGCAACATCCCGTAACTTCCATGAAAGCCGCGTCCCCCAAAGGATTGCGGCTTTTTTGCTTTCCCAGGACTGCCTATAAGTTATACTGAAATACCAACGCTTCTGTTGGTACTAATGTTGGGACACATTAACTTCCACACACCATGTACCAACAACTCAGTAAACGGCGATACAAAAGGAGATTTGTATGTCACTGACTGCACTGGAAGTAAAGAAAGCCAAGGCAGGCGATAAGCTCCGCAAATTACCAGCAGGGAAAAGCCTGTACCTGCATATCCCTCCCACTGGCGCCAAATACTGGCGACTGGCTTACCGCTTTGCTGGCAAGCAAAAAACCCTTGCCCTAGGCGTCTATCCCGACATCAGCCTGAAGGAGGCAATTGAACGAAGGGACGAAGCCCGCAAGCTACTGGCCAACGGCACCGATCCTGGCGAAGTCAAACGGGCTAAGAAAGCCGCTAATGTTGATGCTGCAGCCAACAGCTTTGAGAGCATTGCTTCTGAGTGGTTTCACATCAAAATGTGCGACAAGTCCCAGAGCCACCAGGATCGCACCTGGCGAGCACTGCAAAAGGATCTGTTTCCGCTTCTCAGTAACAGGCCTATCAAAAGTATCACCCCACCTGAACTACTGGCAGCCCTCCGCAAAATTGAAGCCCGAGGTGCTGTTGAAACCGCCCACAGAGCCAAACAAACCTGCGGTCAGATCTTTCGATACGCCATAGCCACCGGCAGAGCTGAACGAGATCCCAGCGCGGATCTGAAAGGCGCCCTGAGGAACCCAGTCGAACAACATTTAGCAGCGATCACCGACCCGGCAGAAGTCGGCAAGCTACTGGTTGCGATAGAAGCCTTTCAAGGGACACCCGTTGTAAAAGCTGCCCTGAAGCTTTCCCCATTACTGTTCTGTCGCCCTGGCGAACTGCGGCACATGGAGTGGGAAGAGATCAATTGGGACTCTGCTATTTGGGAGATCCCAGCGAGCAAAATGAAGATCAAGCAACCCCACATCGTCCCCTTGAGCAACCAGGCTCTGCTGATCCTTGAAGAACTGCGAATGCTTACCGGACGGGGGCTATACGTATTCCCCAGTGCAAGGGGCACCAGCCGCCCACTGAGTGAGAATGGCGTAAGAACAGCACTGCGAACGATGGGTTACGACAATCAGACAATGACACCCCATGGCTTTCGGGCCATGGCACGCACGATTTTGGATGAAGTATTGAATTTTCCGCCGGAGTGGATTGAGCATCAGCTGGCCCATGCAGTAAAAGACTCCCTGGGCCGAGCCTATAACCGCACCAGCCATTTACCACAACGTATTGACATGATGCAGCAGTGGGCGGATTACCTCGAGATGCTTAAAAAAACAGCCACTCCTGCAAAGGGGGCCATATCGCTTTAGATAACCAATCAGCTAAGCCAACTACAGTAGCTAGCCACAATTTGGAGATGGATTTTGACAAATATATTCGACTTTCCAGAAGTTAAAAGAGAGGGTGTACTAGATTACTTTTCCGAAAAGATTTATCCCCAAGCCTCCCCTTCACATGCTCGAAAAAAACTTAGAAACCGCATCCGGGGAGCGGTTATTTCGGGCAAGCTGAGAGAGAGCGGTAAAGAATCTAACAACATATTTAATACACAGGAGCTTTTGTTTTGGATTTACAGCATAAGTCCAGAACTACCCCCTGTTGAGAGCGTTAGAAGCAGAGAAAGTCCATCCGATGGACTTATGAAGTTGCCAACACTTAACACCCAAGGTCAAGCCCATAGCATCTCTATACCTCACAATATCGGTGAATTGGAAGTGGAGTTGTTAAGAATTAAAATCGAATACATGAAGCTTCAAAAAGAGCTTCAGGACGTCATGGAGAGCCAAAAAGTACTGGCGGGAAGAGTTAGCTACTACGAGGAAAAGGAACGTACGCAACGAAAAGCTTATTCTGAAGCAGGAAAGAGAGCCAAAGACATCCCAAAGACAAAATATTAGTGGCAAAAAATCACTAAGCCTCCCTTTTATCAGTTTTGCCCTATTTACTATGCCATGTCAGAAGGACTGACAACTTCCATTAACTGATTAAGGAAAATCGACATGGCACCTGTGTTTCTCCGCCTTCCAGAAGTGAAGGCAATGACTGGTCTTTCCACTAGCAGCATCTACCTCCGCATCGCCCAAGGTACTTTCCCTCGTCAGATTCAGCTTGGCGAAGAAGGTCGCGCAGTTGGATGGCTCTTAGACGATTTACATGAGTGGATGGCTGCACGTATCGCAGCATCTCGCGACTGCTAACTCTTCCACCTAGAACCTACCCATACAAGACGAACAGTCAAACGATCAGCCCCTCAAGGAAGAGGGGCTATTTTTCGCGAGAACAGCGCATGCAAAAGCACCCAACTAAAACCCCATCAGTAAAGGATTTATTGAAACGGGGTGACAAGATAGCTATCACTGGTGGCAAGCTAGTCATCGAAGCCAAAAGCGGAAAACCAGTTCCTATTGACTGGTTGAAAACTCACAAAGCCCAAATTATTAACGAAATCCTACGCACTTCCGGATTAGAGGCATACGAGTACCTCGACTATACGGCAAATAAATACACTGTAGAAAAAGGAAAAAAATCTGGCGGCGTTCACATGAGCTTCCGCAGCCTCAAATCAGGTAAAATGGCCCGTGTATATTTCAACGTAAACTTAACCCGCCAACGAAATACGAAGCACGGGCTCAAAGGCAGTGCCTTGCCAAAAGGACACTTCTGGATAACCAAAAACCACGACCTTTACAATGCCTGGCTGTCACTTGGTCTGCCACCGCTTAAGCGTCTTTCATCAATGCACGATTACATGGGTCACTTCGGTCAGTTTCTGTATAACTTAGATATCGACCCCAAGACCTCAAAAATCATTGACAAAAAACTGAAGACGCTGGAAATCACAGCTGAGCAGCTACGGAAGCTCTTTTTGGATCCATCCGCTTCCACTGAGTCGCCCTCTTCCACAAGCACACAAAAAAATCAAAATCACCAGTACAATACCGTTCAAGTCCCGGACAACTGCCGGACAACTCCCGGACAACTGCCGGACAACTGCCGGACAACAGTCCCGGACAACGATTTGAGTGCAGCCCTTATGCCGCCTGGGCTACAGCCATTTTCAAGTACGTATGTGCGTAGCCACGAATTAAGTAATCAAGGTAACGCGTATACAAGAGATAATGTTTACCCTCTCTCTACCAATGAAAAAAGTGTCCAAGATCAAACCTTGGAAGAGTGGCTTGACGCTTACAATGCTCCGGATGACTTCGGATAGTAGACTGCCTTAGATGTAAGAATTGAGTAATTTCCGATAACCCAGCTGTATACAGTGTTAACGACCCGGCCTGCGAGAACTGAAGAGTCTCAATCAAGCAGATTAAGCTGCAGGCCTTTTTACCCCATCAGTTCAGTACTTATCTTTTCCTGAAGGGCCATATACTTTTCCCACACACGGCTGCGTGTACGACTGTGTACACCCGGCTTAAAACAGCCCTCATCGCCATACAGCCGCTTTTCAAGGGCAACCCGCTGGTACAGGTAACGATCAAGCTTAGAGAGCGTCTGAGAGCGATAGAGGAGCCCGTAGCAAACCCTGCAGGCAAAGCCACTACCACCCAAGTAGAGAATCGCACATCGACTTAAGCAACCAGGACAACTGAACCAAGGACGTTTACGCCCAAAATGGCAGCTCGTATAAACCAGGGAAACGACTTGCTCACAAACCCGCCAGAAGTCAAAAGTTTTGATTCGGTAGTTCAGCTCAATAGCTTGCCTAGATGTCTTCACATCAATTGATCCAGTGTATTCATCGCCAGACATCCACTCGACCCTAAATGATTGATTAGCTAACCCTGCGTTTCTCGCTAGCTTACGCACATCCAGAGACTTTAAATCATCAGTGGTTGTCACACGGCACCAGCGATTCCTTTCACTGCCCCCCGGTCTTTCCATGACTTTCTCCTAAATCATTAGCAAAAATTAACACATAGCCTGAATAACGTTATCTTAACAGTTAACAAGCTGGTGTTGAGGCGATAGCTTACTTATCAATTGTTATGAGTTTTAAAAGTTATTGAGTACAGAGACCAAGTTTAAACAACTGAACTAGCTTACTTACTCAGACATCAAGATCACTAGTAAATGAGAGGAGATTTAACTGGAAATTGATTACTGTATAACAACTCATAGCAGACGGGTCGAGAGGAAAGCTATCATCAACAATTGAAGCGAGCGAAAGAGTCACTTGAAAATCTAAAACATTGATAACACCTGAAGTAGTCTCTCAGTTATCAATAAAGTTAAACAGTAGCTATCACCGGATTTTATACGCAGATACGAATTGAAATTATTGTAATTCGCCACAAAAATCAGATGACACATCAACGATTATATCTGCTAGTTGATTTGAAATATTACAATGTAAATTTGAAGATTAAATAATTACGACGGTAAGGAACCAATAGCGGACGGCGGGAAGTCCATATAACTATAGAAGGTGTCTACTGTTCGTGGGTAACTCGGAAAACTAACGCCGCGGTTTGGGGCTGACTGCAGCGTCAGCGGAATGGAAGTCCCAGCCGAAGGCGACAACACCGCCTTGTTATGTTTTATTACTTGTTCCACAGCCATATTCTCTTTTTATTATAGTATTCGTAGCTTTCAGAGGGAGATATTGGCTGCTTGGGAGGATACTTCATCAAGAACGGCAGGAGCGGAAGAGCACCTAAAATGATGGCATTAAAAAATACCATATCAATGATATTGGATAATGTTTTAGGCTGCTGGGACTTCCACTTAAGTAATGGGTAAGCCACCACAGAACTAACTGCGATATATCCAATATACGCAAAGAAATATATCAGGTTATCCATTCACTTAATTACCTGCGTAAACATAACGCCCGCATTTTCGGCTGGTTTGGAGCGCAGCGGAAAACCAGTCCGACAACATGCGTTTGTTATGCAGTTTATCACTCTGCATCTTGAAGAGAATTTAGCTCAAATATCGAATCAGAAAGTCTTGTTCCTGCACCTACAACGCGAGCTAAAACTTTGAGCTGCTCCTGAATTACCTTACTTTTAGACGGTTCTGGATAGTTAAAAGTATGATCAATCTCGCCCCAAACCTCTTCAAACAAAGTGCGAACCTGAACTTCGCAGGTGATATTACTATCCGCCCTAGGCTTAAATACATAATGCACACTGGTGTAAAAACTTTCCTTCAGCTTGGGAGATACCCCTAAAGCCTCGAATGTTTTTGAGTATTCTGGATCCCATGTATATGCTTTTGGCGGCTCAAAAAGGGCAAGCTCGTTAGAATTAACATATTTCATTAAAGCTTTATGAATAGCTTCAAACTGTCCAATGTAAAGATGGAGTATTCGAATACCACAAATATCAGTAATTCGTTCTTGTATGTTGTCTTGTGTAATAGGACCTTTCTGCTCATCTTCAGGCAACATTGAATCTTCGTGATTCTTCCGCTCAATTTTGCTTTTAAGGTGATCAAGATCCTTAAATCTTGACTTATAGCTATGAACCAGATTTTTTAGGTCAGGATCTCTGTTTATATAAGATAAAAATTTGTCATGGAGTAACTCATAAGAATGCATATCGTCCTTAATGAGCTTAATTGCATCATCTAGATTGATATCTTCCATATCAGAGTAACTCCAATCTTTCTATTACGTCCTCGGCAAGCTTCATGTAGCCCTTTCGAGTTTCGTAATAGCTTCCCGCATTTCCTTTTATCGTATTTTTTTCCTCGCCTAAGCTTTGAAGGTTAGGAACCTCCCACATTGGGGCTTTATATTTTTGGGCCATTGTTGGAAGGGTGCCATGACCATGAATTACAGAGTTACCACCTATTGAACTGTCAAAATATTTGTGACCATTGTTGAGCAAGCAATCAGCTGGAATAAAGTTTTTTATAGTTTCGGGGATCTTCTTTGCGTAGTTAAAATGGGCGAGGGCTATGTTTAGATCGTTAGGTGCATCAGTCCTTTTTTTCGCATTGTAGACTGTGTAGCCCAGGAGTTTTACAAATTTACTTGAAAAGTATTTTCGTTTGCTATCAGATAGCAAGGAATACATGGTATTGAACTCCTTACTCCAAACGGAAAGGGCATTACCAATATTTCTAATGCCGTAGTCAGAAAACATATCAGGAGCACAAGGAATAAGTATTGAGTCAGCGCTCGATATAATTACTTTGTTAAGAGACCCTAGACTAGGAGATGTATCAATAAGTGTAACGTCATAGCCATATTTTTGAGCATATTCTTCACATATTTTTCTTACAGAAGTAACAATTCTTATTGCCTGCGGCTCACCGAGGAACGCTTCGCTCCAGTGCTTTGCCAATTTGTTTTCGAATAAGTGAAGGGTCAATCTCCCTGGTATTAAATCTAAATTGGGCCGAAGAGAAACAGGTGTAGACAATTCTTTTTCTTCTGATTCGCCGTCCTCGATTGGTTTTAACAGATAATGTATCGAGTGATTAGATTTTTGAAAGACCTCAAACTGATCGCCACTAATTTTTGATTTGGCAGCCTTGTAATCGCTAATATACTCGTCTTCCGAATTCCAAATCTCTTCTAAACGCTCTTCAGAAAGTCCATACAAAGTTAAATTAGACTGAGGATCAAGGTCGATAAGTAGAACCTTCTTTCCTTTTTCAGATAAAGCTGCACCTAAATGGTAGGTCAAAGTAGATTTACCAACTCCTCCCTTGTTGTTAAATACCGATATTATTTTCACCTATCCTCCTTCATGAATTTTTTAGCTATCTGTGTAGTTTGACCAGTTCTTGAAATTGCATAACGCCTTAGCTTTGCGGCGTACCGGAGCCAGCGTAGGTGCGTCCGGCAACAGCCACTTGTTAGATGATCTTAACTGTGTGGATGCTGTCCTTCACGACCACTGCTGGAGGGCTGCTTGAGTTAATTCGCTCAGGCAGGCGCGCTGCACCCCAAACTCATCAAAGTTATCTGGCCCTAGCCATTGTGAAAAAGCCCTCGACAGTGCCGGCCATTCGGTATCAATAACGGAGAACCACGCAGTATCTCTGCTACGCCCTTTGTACACAGTAGCTTGACGAAAAGTGCCTTCATGACTGAACCCGAGGCGCTGAGCGGCGGCACACGAGGGCGCATTCAGAGCGTCGCACTTCCACTCATAGCGTCGATAGCCTAGTTCGAAAGCTCTTTTCATCATCAAGAACATGGCTTCCGTAGCGACCGGACTTCGCTTGAGCTGCTCGGAGAAATGGAGATGACCAACTTCGATGGAGCCACTCGCTGGCATCACCCGGAGATAGCTCGCAACGCCAACGGCTCGCCCATCCGACTTCTGAATGATCGTAAAAAACAATGGATCATCGTTCCGACTCATTGCCTGAAGCCACTCATAATAGCGCTCAAAGGAGCCAAACGGGCCATAGGGAAGATAGGTCCAGCCACGCCCATCTTTGTCCAGCGCGTTCGCCGCATAGAGCTGTTCTGCATGACGTTCCGGAGCAAGCGGCTCCAAGCAACAGAAGTGACCATCCATCGGCTCCGGCGACGGATGCGCGGGCTCTACCCACTGAGCAAGTGGCTCCCCGACAGGCTGGCCGAAATCATTCACGAATTGAGACATGCTCTACCTTCTAGATCTAACGCCTTGCTCACCGGAAAATCGTGAGCGCAGCGAGTGATTTTTCCGTGTGCAGCAACTTGTTATACCTTTCTAACAAACAGCTCCGAATTCTTCTTCAACTTTCTATCTAACTTTATGCCAATCTCCCCTGTATTACAGGTATCTACTTCCTTGTCATCAACTTGCAAGGATTCGATTATGGCTTTTGAGTAATCACCATTTTTTCTTACTATCAGAGTGTCACCTACTGCTAGAGTTATGCTATTTAAGTTTAGAATGGCAACTTGGCCATCCATAAACAGCTCATGTGGAGTACCAATAGATGATATATTTTCAGGCTCCAAAGTAATTAAACCTGTTTTAAAAAGTGATTCTCTAACATCTTCTTTTTGCAAGATGCCTTCTTCAATCATAAAGTATGCTTTATAAAGGTCATATGTAGTTAAAAGGCCCCTTTTATCATGGCCAGCATCTTTGATTTGATTTTCTGTGAACGGCGGGTTAGATCTTGATTTTGGTGGCATGTATCTCTGATGATTAACAATATATAGTCCGAACACATCAAATTTATCCCGTTCCTCTGCGCGTCTATATTTGATCTTGCTAACCTGAGAACAATCTTTGTCTGTAGACGTACCACCAATGCCTTTGATCTCAATAACTAAAAATCGGTCTTCACAATCAATTTGAATATCTTCTTCAAGGATATCAGGGTCAGTATCATCTAGATTGACCACCGATTCAAAACCTAACCATTTCAAGTATATTTCCACAGCTGAAACTAGAGCGCCCCCAGTCTCAGAAATCAAATCAGACAAGAATTTGTATCTGTCTTTTAAAGAAACCAGCGCATTTTCATTCTCAGCAATATCTTTATTATATTTCTCTTCGATTACAGCTCTATCTCGTAATAATTGCTTTTCACCGGGAAGCGGATAGTTACCATCATCCAGCCACTGAAATTCTCCGTGGAACGGGAAAATTTCAGGAACTATTTCGGGAAGATACGTTTTGAAAAGCTCACTCACGAAGTTAGGCTTATCCGCTATATCTGGAAAAACAAACACAATTGATTTTTCAATAAAATGAGCATAACTAACTATTTCGTCTCTCTCATTAAGTAGCAGTGGAGCAAAGTTATCTGATAGTTGATTTTTATTGTCTCTCCAAACCGTTGGATGGTAAAAAGTGGTTTCGAAGTCGATGCTATCTAGATGTTTTCGAAATAGTGGCGATAACTTGGAGTCTTTTTCAGGCAGTTTTACTTTTCTTCCACTACGAGATTTATAACCAGGAAGATTCTGGTAGAATCTAAAACTGGACAGCTTCTCTCTGCCCGTTATGCTGACTCCACGACTCGTAATTTCAACAAACTGGTATTCTGAAATATGCTCAGATCCACAAAAGACAATAATTACAGACTTCTTTTCAAAAAGATCATTTAGATCCTTAGAAACCATGTTTATGGCGAGAGGACGTGGATCGAAGATCTGTTCTGGATATGCGCTCAATAAAGCATGAGCAGTATTCCCTGATGTGTTAATCAATTGATGTTGGCTGGGATCATAGGTTTCAGACTTATTCTTTGTCAGGTCCAGCATTACAATATCAAACTCATGCAGGTTTGCTGGATAGTCATGATTAAGCTTTAGAAATTTTTCCTCATGATTTTTATTATTCACCTTTATTATAGAGCCAAAGCTTCCTTCGAAACTATTGAACCGTAGCTCCTTTAACGTTTCGACAACTGCCTCTTCAGCATCGAATAGAAAAACCATTGGTTGTTTGTATGGCTCAAGCTCATTTGAGCTGACAACGTGCTTAGTATCTATATTGGCATGCTCTACTTGTTTCTTTTTGAACATTATAAATCTCTACGATTAATCCTAATGGTGCTCGCACAAGGTTGGTCCTACCCACCAAAAGTAGACACCTTAACTAAGCGGCCATTGCCGCGTCCTTTTCAAACTGCGCAGGACTTACATATCCCAGAGAAGAGTGCCTACGCAAGCGGTTGTAAAATATTT
>NZ_JAAONZ010000012.1 GCF_011602365.1 Pseudomaricurvus hydrocarbonicus | reverse complement strand
TATGCCGATCAGGAACTGGAAGCCCGCGCTAAACCGGTTTACTATCGAATTTGGTGAGCGGGTAACGGCTCATCTTTGACGCGTCACGGGACGTTTACACAGTTATCAGGACACTCTCGCGACCGATTGAACCCACAGTCGAAATCGGACTTACTACAACCATCAAACCATAACGCCGCCATCAGCCGCCGCCGTAAGCGGTCGGTTGGGCGGCCTTATTACATGGCGACTAATCTGAAAGCAATTGTTTGAGTTCTTCAACGCCTTCTTCTGATGGATTCCAGTCAACATTACCTTCTCGTAGTTTTGAAATCAGTTTTGAAATTGAATTAATTTTATAAAGTAGATCTCGGAGAATTTTGGCAGCCTCTAATTCTTGCCAGTGAGGTGTTCGGTATTCAACTTCAATGCTATTTACAGATTCGTTTTGATGGTTATGTGTAGACTTTAAACTGCTAGCATTTATACGCTGCAACCTTAAATCCTGTGATGTATCGAAATTTTTTAAAAACTTAGTATAGTGATTTATCTCTTCATTCTCATTGAAAGCAATATGGTAAAGCAGTGATGAACTGTCCAACTCAAACCTATCTTGCCAAGTTGAAAACTCAACCACTCTATTATATAGATCAGAAATAACCTCTTCTAAATAAGTGCAATATCTTCCTAAGACAAAATCTTTCTTAAATGACTCTATTTCTAGCGCTGCTTTAGCATGGATAAAGCATAGCAATACATCAATATATATATTGCAGTCGTTTTCGATGGTTTTTATTATTCTTATATTATCTTCTGGCTTGGTCGTTCTTCTATGCGAGTAACTTTTTTTAGTTTCATCGATTCTAAACTTCAAAGATGTGATTAGCTCGTTTGATAATTGAGATAGACTTTCGAATTTTGGTAATTTTATCTCAATTTTGGAGTAAGTCTTTGATTCTTGCCAATAGTTAAAAACGGAGTTGTATTTTTCTCTGATCGATTGCTCGGCAATTCCATCATGCTTAGAATGTAAGGCCTCTATCACTGGTGAAAAATCAACTAAGTCATATCTTACTTCAGATTTTGGTCTGATAAGTTCAAAAAACTCTGGAATTGCCAAGCTTTCAGAAAGGTAGCCTATTTGCCCATTTTCACGTCTTAATCCTAAAAACAACTGAGTTCTTGACACAATGTACCTCTACTTCTTTAACTTGAATCTAGCTCGATTCTTGATAAGCCATGTAACGCTCCGCTAAACGGCGAGCGTTAGCGAGTCCGGTGGAGGCCACGCTTTTTGTGGCCGAAACGAATTTGAGCGGATTGTTAATACGTTAGCCTCTTGCCTTCCGATAGAGTGAAAATTGGAATCTCTTTCAAAGCCTCTTCTTTTGTCACCATTGTGTATCGGTGCTCACATATAGGGCCACTAATCATTCCAAAACTACTACTTATGGTATGCCTGATCATCACAATTTCGTACCTAATATAGGTTGTTTCATTTGGGGAAATGACTTATATTTTGACCAGACGCAGGATAATTACTTGCCGTAATTCCAAGAAAGTGGTCTCCGGGGCTTGCATATAAGTAGGTATAGTTCTGTACAGATAGTACAGAATGTTTATTCTTATCGAAAATCAACCAATTTCCGCCGCCATTACCACAATCTGACTTCACTCTATATACATAGAGCAAAGACTTTCCATTACTTGGATCACTAGCAGGCTGATAGGGAATTCCAGAAGATGTACATCCAACTAAAATAAAAAAGAATAAACTAATCGTATATCTCATTAGGTTTTACTCAGTATTAACATCTTATCTATGGACTCTCCTCGG
The DNA here is from genome assembly GCF_011602365.1 of Pseudomaricurvus hydrocarbonicus. Lineage (GTDB taxonomy): Bacteria > Pseudomonadota > Gammaproteobacteria > Pseudomonadales > Cellvibrionaceae > Pseudomaricurvus > Pseudomaricurvus hydrocarbonicus. The sequence continues at coordinate 165,972 of NZ_JAAONZ010000012.1, read as the reverse complement.
TTTGCAAGGTAATCAAGATAAAACTTAATTCGACTGCATATATCTATTCGGTCTTTGTGTAGACACACTGACCCAGATGACATTTGCGCGTAAATTCCTCATTATTCAAACGGTTTCAATAGCCAAAGCTGTTATCAGGCCTTATTTACGCACGGTCGATACCGTTTTCATCTCATTTACCAGCAATCAAGAAGTTCATCCTTATTTAACAAATTCCATTATTTTGATATTTAAACATCATTGCCCAGAGCATTCTTGCTTGTTTTGATGCATAAGCCACTGCCACAACATTATCCGGTTTACTCTTCCTGAGCTTTTCTACCCATTCAGTGTGAACGCCTTTTCCTCTGGAGGACATGAGCAATACCGTTCTTGCTCCGTGTATCAGGAGCGTTCGAAGATATGTATCGCCTTTCTTTGTGATCCGCCCTTGCTTTGACTTTCCTCCAGATGAATATTGTCTAGGCACTAAACCCAGCCATGCCGAGAACTGCCTGCCACTTTTAAATATTTTTGAATCTCCGGCAGTGGCTACCACCGCCGAGGCTGTCAGTGCGCCAATCCCATCCAGCGTCAACAACTCTCTTGCAACTGGGTGTGAGCGAGCCCAACGATCAATTAAACGATCAAATTGAGCAATCCGCTCTTCTTCTCTTAACACTGAAGCATATAAATCATGCACTATTTCCATCACAAGAGGAGACAAATCATTATCGCTCAGAAAATCCATCAACTCTTTTTTACACTTCTCTCTGCCCTGGCTAAAAACATAACCAAATTCAGCTAAATGCCCCCTAATTTGGTTCATCAATGACGTTCGAGTTGAGATGCTTCTAGAACGTACTCGATGCACCATTAATATTTCTTGTTGCTCTTCTGTTTTGATGGCAACAAAATTTACGTTAGGCCTACTTATTGCTTCACAAATTGCTGAGGCATCATTTAAATCATTTTTCTCTTTCATCAGATATGGCTTAACGTACTTGGGCGCGATAAGTCTCACATCATGTCCTAATTTCTTCAGCTCCCTTCCCCAGTAGCTACTGCTTCCACAAGATTCGATACCAATTAGCGCTGGCGGTAATTGCGCAAAAAAGCTTAAAACTGACTGTCGCTTTAACTTTTTTGAAAGCGTCTTCTTTCCATTCCGATCCACACCGTAAACAACAAATATGTTTTTAGCTATATCCAAACCAATACGAATAGTCATTGTCGCCATGATCGTCTCCTAGTTCAGCAGTCGTATCTTAAGGATAGCCACTGAAGGTAGAGGAGAGTCCATGTCATTATTCAACGCCCTAATGACGTAATAAAAAACGTCTTAAAGACATATATCCAATATCGGTCACCGAACATACACCCGGTATCCCTGAAAATTTAATAACTTAAGTTAAATCGACGTAAACTATTACGTCACAACGACATATATCTATCAGAAGGGAGTTAAGAGCGGTTTTCGTATCCTTCGATTCATACTTGAGCACGACTATCATCCCTGCCAGCACACATTGGCATGCAATTCATCTTTGCATTGTTTACCAGTAATGCAATCGATACAAGACTGTACATAAAAACAGTCATGAGTAGATTGTGTCATCGTCCTTTACCCAAAACCCCCAACATTCAATTGGTCGGCGTCGTACTGACGTTCCGTTATGGGTCAACACCGGACCACCAGCCGCCTATTTAGTAGGCAGATGACACACAACGTGAATTGCACCCACTGCTTGCAAGGACGACGACACTTTTTATTAACCAAAAAAAACCGGGGCACTGCCCCGGTTTTTATGCCTCACGAACCTGTATACACTCAGGCGACCATGAATTGCTGATACCACTTGCGGAACTTTGCAAACGGCCCATCGCTGTCACACAGCATGGGTTTTTCGTAGTACTTCTTACGATCCCAAATGATTTTATCTTCTTCCATCTGCTGGCAGATATTGGCAATAATGGCATCACCGACACCACCTTGCGGGGTTTTGCCATCAACTTTTTTCTGAATAAACGCGTACATGGCCCGTGACTTTTCCCGAGTAATCGGGGTGAGATTACCCATCAAGATCGTCTCGCAGATGCCGCTGAAACGAACCACTGCCTGCCCCACACCGATACTGCGATTGGCAATGGTGCCTTCAATAACACCTTTCGGAGTCGGGTTACGGGTTTTCAATACACCGTGACGAATGTGCTCCTCAAAGTTAAGCGTCGCCACATCCGGAATGTCGTTGGTTTGGTGAACGTAAAGGAAATGCGCTGCATCCACGGCATTTTCCCCGATTTCCTCCATGTGCGTATCGATCTCCCAGGTGAATATTTTCATATCACCCCATTCGTCATCGCTTGCCTCTGGTACAACTTCCGGCTCGAAGGTCGGTTCAATATTTTCCGGGTGATACCAGACAAAAATACAGTTGTTAATTTCACGCACCGGATAAGTGAACAACACCTGCTCGCCGCGCTGAACTTTGGGTGGCATGTTCTTGGCGTAGGGGATGTCCGTACACTGGCCGTCACCATTAAACGCCCAACCGTGGAACGGACACACAATGCTTTCCCCAACCACGGAGGAGCCATGGCCGGCATTATCGTGAATGCCGTAGCCCAGATGCGCGCCCATATGCGGGCAGTAAGCGTCTACCACCTTGGCGACACCCGACTCGGTGCGGAAAGCCACCAACTCTCGGTTGAAATAGCTCAGTGGCTTTGATTCACCCACCGCCAGCTCATGAGAATACAGAACCTGAAACCAACCAAAGGGAATCGGCAGGGGAATACGGACGGAATCGTTATCGTGTGCAATCATAGTTATATCCTTTCTGGTCTAGCTAATTGCGAATTATTTGACGGAGCCACCGCCATCGACGGACAAAATTTGTCCGGTTATAAAAGATGCTCGATCTGAGCAGAAAAACACCACGGCTTCGGCAATTTCTTCCGGTTCGCCCAAGCGCTTCATCACCGAGTTTTTCTTCAGTCCCTCAGCAAGCTGAGGTTGTTCTTCAAAGTACTTTTCCACTCCCGGGGTGCGGATCACTCCCGGGGACACGGCATTGATACGAATACCTTGTTCACCATATTCTGCAGCCGCACTTTTGGTCAGCAAATTGACACCGCTTTTGGCGGCCGCATAGGCGGTATTGAATGCCTGACCACGCAGCGACGCATTGGAAGAAATATTGACAATACTGCCACCGCCGGTTTCCAGCATGGCTGTCACCTCGTGCTTCAGACACAGCCAGGTATTGGTGAGGCACAGGGTGAGCGTGTCATCAAATACCTGCCGTTCAAACTGGTGGATCGGGCCAGAGCCGCGGCTCACCGCCGCACTGTTGCATGCAATATCCAAACGCCCATACTGGCTGATCGCCGTATCCACCATGGCTTTCACTTGGGTTTCATCGCTCACATCCGCCTGAAAAAAAACGGCATCGCCGCCACTGGCGTTGATCTGGGCCACTGTTTCTTCACCGGACTCCGCATTAAAATCAGCGACCACCACTTTGGCACCTTCACGGGCGAAGGCATAGCAGATCGCCCGCCCAATGCCCGCACCACCACCGGTCACTACGCCCACTTTGTCTTTCAGTAACTTCATAATCTGACCACTTATTCTCAGGCACTTTAGTTCATTTGGACGACTGCAAGGCGCCGTTAAAACTCGAGTCCATTTTTATACTCGCGTATATTTTTAGCAAGGAAACGGCATATTCCGCCTTAATCCATTCGGACGACACCCACAACACGACAACAGGTATTCACATGATACTCGACGCATTCAAATTAACCGGCAAGACCGCCATCGTCACGGGCGCAGGTAAAGGCATTGGCCGCTGCATAGCCACTACCTTTGCGGAAATGGGCGCTAATGTCGTGTGCGTGGCACGCAATATCGACGATCTGGAACAGACTGCCGCCGCCATTCGTGAGCTGGGAGCCCAGGCTCTGGTGGTTGTCGCCGATGTGACCGATGAAGAACAGCTGAAGACCGTGGTCGCACGCACTTTAGAGACTTTTTCCGGCATTGATATACTCGTCAACAACGCTGGTGCGCCCGGTAAAGGCTGGGGTTCCATTGAAAAAGTCGGCATGGCCCGATTCGAAGATACTGTGCGAATCAATTTGACCTCGGCCTACACGCTCAGCCATTTGTGCCTTCCCGCCTTGCGCGATAGCCAGACGCCAGCCATCGTCAATGTCTCTTCGGCCCTAAGCTGGATGGTGGATCGCAATTTTACCGCCTACGCCGCCGCCAAAGCCGGCATGAACCAAATGACCCGAGTGATGGCTTATGAGCTGGCGCCGCACATTCGTGTCAACGCAGTGGCCCCGGGCGCTGTCGATACCCCAGCCACCAGTTTTATCACCAGTGATCAGCAGCGCCGCGACGAAGCCGAGCGCTGGATTCCCCTGCGTCGTTTTGGCACCCCCCAGGATCTGGCCAACGGGGTACTGTATCTAGCCAGTGCCGCCAGCAGCTTTGTCAGCGGCAAGGTGCTGGAAATTGATGGCGGCATGCAGGCGCTGCCCGGCAGCGCCATCCAGCACACGCTGGACAACCTCGACTGATTCACCGGCGACGCTACAGCACATCCACAATCAAACCTGTGACCCTCTCGTTCAAACAGCCGATGCGGAAGGTCAACAGGCGCTTTACCATTAGCCAGAGCCTTTACTTGGAACAAGCATGACCTTAACCAGAGCATGACGTTAAACAAAGTATAAATACTGGACCCAATTGACTTTCCGGGAGCAAACACCCTTATGAAAACCTATGCCCTCACCGGTGGCGCCACAGGTATCGGCGCCGCCATCAAGGCTCGCCTGCTGAAGGCCGGCCACCGCGTCATCAGCGTTGACATCAAAGACGCCGATATTATCGCCGATCTCTCCACCCCAGACGGGCGCGAGCTTGCCATTAACAGCACCCGGGAAATCGCAGACAGCGGTCTGGATGGACTGATCACCTGCGCCGGACTTGCCTCCCATGTCCCCAACCGGGCCCTGATTACCCAGGTCAACTACTTTGGCTGCATTGCCCTGGTCAATGGCCTGAAGGACCTGGTCAGTAAGAAACAAGGCAAGATTTTGCTGATCGCCTCCAACTCCGCCCCCGGCGGCACTGCAGAAGATTTTTTAAACTTGCTGCTGGACAATAAAGAAGATGAGGCGGCCCACCGGGCCAGCGAACTGGAAGGCCAGCAGGTTTACGCCGGTACCAAGCGTGCGGTGGTTCGCTGGATGCGCCGCCAGGTTCCCGAACTGGCCCGGATGGGCATCAACATTAATGCTCTGGCACCGGGCTTCACGGATACTCCCATGACCCAGGCCGTAGCCCAGGACCCAACCTATGGCGAGGCCATTCGTCAGTTTGCAGCCAGCATTCCTCTCGGAAGAGCGGGACAACCGGACGATATGGCTGACGCGGCAGAGTTTCTGTTGAGTGACAAGGCCAACTTTATCACCGGCTCTACGCTGTTTATTGACGGTGGTCACGACGCCGTATTCAGACCGGACGCCATCTAGGCACCCATCCCACACTCCCCTGAAGCCGGCATACGCCGGCTTGTTGGTATTATTGGCTCCCAGCAGCTCACACCCGGATCAGTGCTGGAAAGCTTTTTCTCACCGGCGTGAAGCGATATCATCCGGAGATTCTCCCAAGTACGAGATCCAGCATGTCGATACTGACCGATACCCAAGCGTTTTCCGAACTGGTTCATTCTCTGTATGGTGCGGCCACTACGTCGAACACCAACAAGTACTTTCTGACCCAGCTCAAAAAACAACTAAATCTGTTGCACGCCACCCTGATTACCCGCCTGCCCTCCCCGACGGACAGCGGGCTGATTTACACCAGTGGCGATGAAGCGGATGTTGCTATCCTCAACAGTGTGGCGGGCGCCTATACCAACCTTTACGCTCAGGACCCGCTGGTCAACCTGCCCCTGGAACAGGTAGTCACCCTGTCGGACACGATTGCATCGGACGCGCTTGAAGATCACGAATACTACCAACTGATCCTCAAACCCCTGGATATCTTCTACATCGCCGGTGCCGACTGGTTACAGGACGACCACAACCGTATGTCCATTCGCCTGGTGCGCAGTCACGAACAGGGGGACTTCAGTCAGCAAGAGCGACAGTTTCTGTCGCTGTTGATCCCCCACTTAAAGCAGTCCGTCATCATTGGGTTGCAGTTACGTCAACTGGACACCGAACGACAGATTTACGCCGACAGCATTTCCAAGCGCTCCATCGGCATGGTGACTTTTGACAGCGAAGGCAATATTCTGAAAACCAACAAAGCCGCCGACACCTTCTTAAAACACAACGACGGCATTAGTCGGGTACACCAGCACATAAAAATTGACCACACCTCCCGCAACAATACGCTGCAACAGTACATTCGCGAGGCCGTTTCCATCGCCAACGCCAAATACCGCTCGGCCATTAATGCGCTGTCGGTCTCCCGCCCCTCCAACCGCGCAGACTATCAACTGGTCATCAAACCCTTGCCGGTGGAGGCCACTGATGCTTCATCACTTACGCCATACGCCGCCCTGTTTATCAAGGATCCGGATAAGGATCTGGTGATCTCGGTGCGCACACTGATGAACCTCTACAACCTCACCTTGTCAGAAGCGACCATCGCCATCCTGATGGCCGAAGGCTATACCACCGAAGCCGTGTGTGAAGAACTGGACATCAAAAAAAATACGGTGCGTGCCCATCTTCGCGCCATGTACGCCAAAACCGGCGTCACTCAGCAGTCGTTACTGGTCTCTCTGGTGCTGAATAGTTTGGCGGCGGCACAGTAACCCGTCTCCCGGCATTCATAACCCTGCCCCAGAAAAACACGAGATCAGACTGGCCACCGCTGCCAGCCAGTTTGCCCGCATTCATCAATACCGAACGACACCATCATCGCGCCCTGTCGGCACCCCACTCTGGTTACCGACCTGGGTTGCCGGCCCGGGTTGCCGGCCCGAGGTTGCCGGCCTAAGGGCTCCCGACCTCAGATCCGCCATTACCGGATCACGGACACCATGACCCGAACCGACCACAACAACGATTAAATCGTAAAATATTGATATTTGTTTTACGCAATGTTAAATTTTAACCTCTTAGAATAACCATTAAATACAAAAACCACCCCCCTGGTTTACGGAGCACGACAGAAAGCCCTGCGCGACCGCCAAAGACCGCAACCGCGCAGCGTAATTAATCACGACTTGTCACCCGTGCTCCCCGCCGACACTTTCGAGGTACCCCTGATGCAGGCTGACCACCATCTTCCCGAACGCTATTCCCCTGCGTATCGAAACTTTGTTCTGGCGCTGTTGGTGCTGGTGTATGTGTTTAACTTTATTGACCGTCAATTAATGACCATCTTGCTGGAACCCATCAAGGCAGAATTCGGAGCCAGTGATACCGCCATGGGCTTTCTCACCGGTTTTGCATTTGCCCTCTTCTACGCCACCCTGGGCCTTCCCATAGCCCGCCTGGCGGATCGCTGGTCCCGTCGCAACGTCTTATCCATCTCGGTGATCTTGTGGAGTGTCATGACCAGCCTGTGTGCCGGGGCGTCGGGCTTTCTGCAAATGGCCTTGCTGCGGGTCGGGGTCGGAGTTGGTGAAGCCGGTGGCACGCCCCCCTCCCAATCTCTGATTGCCGATTATTTTCCGCCTCACCAACGCTCCACAGCCATGGGCATTCATTCCACCGGCTCTCAAATCGGTGTCTTGTTGGGCATGTTTGGCGGCGCCGTGATCGCGGATCAACTGGGCTGGCGTATGGCCTTTATCATTTTCGGCGTTCCCGGTGTGGTGATTGGCCTGCTGGTCGCCCTGTTGATCAAAGAGCCGGTCAAGCCCAAGCCCCCGCAAGAATCCCTGCTGCAATCCATGCGTCAGCTCTGGGCGCTACCCGCCTTTATGCAGCTGTCACTGGCCACCGCATTTACCGCTCTGTCTGGCTATGGTCTGGGCACCTGGTTTCCCAGCTTTCTGATTCGCGTTCACGGTGTATCGCTGGTGGAAGCGGGTCTGATTCTGGGGCTGGCGGGCACCTTTGCGGGCCTCGCAGGTGCCATTACAGGTGGTTTGTTATGCGACCGTCTGTGCCAAAGGGATACCCGTTGGCAGCTGCGATTACCCGCGATAGGAGCCGGCTTGTCATTAATTTTTATGGCGTTGTTTCTGCTGTGGCCCAGCCAGCAGTTTTGGCTCATACAAGATTTTCACTTACCCGTAGCTGTGGTGTTTTTTGTGTTTGGCGGTTTTTTCTCGGCGTTTTGGCTGGGACCAACCTACGCCGCCGTGCAAACCCTTTCGCCCTCACATCTACGCACTCAGGCCTCTGCCATGTTGATGCTACTGCTGAACCTGATTGGCATGGGGCTGGGCCCAGTGCTCATCGGCACGCTCAGTGATATTTTCACCCCTACGCTGGGCGAGCAGGCCATACGCTACGCCATGCTCGTCAGCCTGGCTGCCGTTGCCATCGGCAGCCTGTTGTATTGGCGCGCTGCCCAGGCTTATGGCGATCACATGGATCGTAGCACTGGGGAAGACAACATGAGCAAAAACAATACGGTTGCGGACATCACCTGACACTGCCACTTTGGAGAGCTATTTTTGCAGGAAAATGTCTAGCATTCAGTTTGGTGCTTTTTCCTCCAAATGAGTGAATCTTTACCTTCCAACTCACAATACTATAACCATGTAACCACGATTAACTATTTAATCGTGGCATAGAGGACAATAATTATGACTAGCCCTTTCACCTTGAACAAAGCCAGCATGGGTATTGGCGAAGGACTCCCTTTGAACGCCTGCGGGGATTCTCTGGAAGATCTGCGCAAAGGCATCCAGCACCTGATGGATATTGAAGCCATCAAACAACTGAAACACGCCTACTTTCGCTGCCTGGATACCGGCAACTTCGAGGAGCTGGAAACCCTGCTGCACACCGATCTCAAGGTTCACTACACCGGTGGTGACTACGATATCGAACTGAACAGTCGCCAGGAATTTGTCGGTGCCATGCGTCACGCTTTTAACGCCGATGCTGTCACCCGACACAATGGCATGCACCCCGAGATTCAAATACTGAGCGAGACCGAAGCCACCGGCATCTGGTACCTCTACGATCATTTCTGGTCCCTGCCCCAACAACGATTGACGCAAGGCACAGCCCTGTACTGGGACCACTACCAAAAAATTGATAACCGCTGGGTCATCAGCGATACACGTTACAAACGCCTGTACCAGATTAATGAAGATCTGGAACAAACACCCAATTTTGTATCCCATTATCTTGGTGAGCAGAAATAGTCACCGTTATATTCACTTGCAGTTAAGGAGTCCACAATGTCCTGGTACACCGGTGACACAACCTACGATACCCTGCTGGCCATCGGCTTTGCCTTTGCCGCACTGATTGCTTTCGCATCAACCTTTGGCCAATCGGCCTATGGCCGTTTTGGCGCAACGAAAAAAGGTATCAATCTCAACCCCAAGTTAGGCTGGATTCTGATGGAATTACCGGCACCGATCTCTTTTGCCTACTTCTTTTTTCAAGGACAAAATCACACCGAGCTGGTGCCTCTGCTGTTTTTCGGCATTTGGATGTGTCACTACGCCAACCGGGGTTTTATCAACCCCATGCTGATGCGAGTACACCGGGGCACCAAGGCCTCTTTCAGCCTGAGCGTGGTGCTGTTTGGCTGGGTAGCGACCGGCTTACACGGTTACTTCAGTGCCTGGTTTATCAGTGAACTGGCGCCATTTCTGACGCCCGACTGGTTGACCGACCCCCGCTTTGTGATTGGCTTTGCCATCTACCTGATTGGCTTCACCCTGAACGTGCATTCCGATGCGGTTTTACGAAGCCTGCGCCCCAAACCAAACTCGGCGTCAGACAACTCCGAACAACCCCGCTATCGCATCCCCTACGGCGGTGGCTACCGGTTGGTATCCAGCCCCAGTTACCTGGGCGAAATGCTGTCGTGGTTGGGCTTTGCCATTTTCACCTGGTCTCTGGCCGGCGTGTTTATTTTCGCCGTTACTGTCGCCAACCTGTTGCCCCGCGCTCTGGAAACCCATCGCTGGTATCAGAAAAAATTTGACAACTACCCCAGTGACCGCAAGTCTTTAGTGCCTTTCCTGCTATAAAATCAGTACCTTTCTGCTATAAAAAAAGGGCGGCTTCATGCCGCCCTTTTTGTTCGAACCACCGCTAGCCCATGTAGGCCTGCCCCCCATCCACAGCAATACTCTGACCGCTGACGTAACTGGCTTCCGGTGAGCACAGCAGCGCCACAAACTTGCCAATATCCTGTTCACAATCGCCAATACGACGCATGGGAATGCTGGCAATAAAAGCTTCCGCCTCGGCGGGGTTATTTTCAATCCAACCTTTTAACGCAGGCGATGTGGCGTGTGGCAAAATCACATTCGCACGAATGTTATCAGCACCCCACTCGCTGGCAGCAGCCCGCGTCAGGGCACGAACCCCTTCTTTCTCGGCCGCATAGACACCGTAATTGCTCATATCCCAGCGTTTGGCCGCTGTGCTGGCCAAATTAATGATCGAACCGCCTTCTGCCTTGAGATAGGGATAGCAGAGTTGCATCAAGTTGAGAGTAGCCATTGGTCCCACCTGATAGGCCTTCAAAACCTTATCGGAGCTAAGACTTAACAGCGGTCCCAGGGCCGTGCTCACTGCATTGTTCACCAGTATCTGAATACCACCAAACGCTTCAACTGTGGTGGTGACCGCCCGCTCAAGATCTTCCCGAGACGCAACATCGCATTGCACGGCAATGGCATCACCCCCAAAGCGCTCACGGATTGCCTCACAAGTACTTTCACATTTTGACAAGGTCCGGCCCACCACAGCCACCTTGGCACCGCGCTCGGCCAGAGCAAAGGCAATGCCCTGTCCCACACCCTGTCCGGCGCCTGTGATCAGCGCTGTTTTACCCAATAAGTTTTTTTCTAGCGTCATAAAATCTCTCCCTACTGCATAATGATGTATTGGCTGGTGTAGATAATGTCGAGTTGATTCTGATCCAAAAAGCGATTGCAGCTATCGTCATCGCTTGCAAGTTGTCATTGAAGCGGGCCTTATCCCCCTGCGCATCAAAAAAACTATCGGATCCTTTAGCGCTTCCAGAGGAAAACACTCCTCCACAATGCCGTGAAAAAACGGAGCACTCGTTGTCAGGGCACGCTGCACAATGTTTTGCACATACTGATCGATCAAGTTGAACTGCACCGTGTGAACCCCCTTCAGAGATTGAATCTACGGCCCCAGCTCATTCAACAGTTGATAATTCAGTGCATCCGTAGATTGATGATTGCCCCACAAGACATAGACAAGTTTTCCATAGTGATCCTTATTATTCTTCGGGCGAATAAAGACAGCTGCAAGCCGTGTGTACCCGTCGAGCAGGGGATCAGATTCGGGCAGGCACAATAGTCCTAATCTATACAACTATGACTCTGGTTTCGTCGCTCATATGGACGACACGCCACAAGCGGAAAGGGCTTACCTATCCCCCTTCTATGCAGTAGGTCGAATGACGAGTTGCTTGACAGAATAGAACTGAAATCAGTGTCTACAACGATAATGAGACTACAATGAAGGCAAGTGATAACCCCAACGGGTTGAGTATTGATGGCGGCCAGGCATTCCTCGGGTAACCCGTGAGCGATCTTCACTACCTCCTCGGTGACGGCTGGCACCCACAAGGCGGTGCCATGTATGCCGTTGCCGACGGGGTTTACAGGTTACACATGCCGCTACCTGCGCCGCTGACACGCCAGGATTCACTACCAATTTTGAGGCGCTCTTGGCACCAGGAAGAGAGATAAAGAGAAAGAGAAGGAATGCAGAGGTTAAGCCTTAACGCAAAAGAGACCACTCAGTGGTCTCTTTTTTCACATCATTGCGCTTTAACCATCTTGTGTTCTATCGCCCCGAAAACGGATTGCCCGTCCTCACCGAACACCTCGAAACTTAAGCTTTCCCCGAAGTGCAGAAAGTCGGTGCGAAATTCGCCAAATTCTATTTTGTCCAGCGCACGACGCTCAGCCAAACAGGCAGAGCCAACCGTTTTCCAGTCTGTACTGGATACCGTTCCCGAACCAATAATGGCACCAGCTTTGAGGTTGCGGTTGTAGGCCAAATGGCTAAGAACTTGACCGAAACTGAAGTCCATACCACCGCCGTTGGGGTTGCCAAACCATTCGCCATTGCGTTTCACCTGCATGTCCAGATGAATGCGCCCATCACGCCAGGAATCCCCCAGCTCATCAGGTGTCACCGCCACCGGACCAAATACGGTTGCCGGTTTGGCGTTGATAAAACCAAATCCCATGCCCAGTTCGCGGAACAGGTGGGTGCGCATGCTCATATCGTTGAGGATCATCACCAGTTTGATGTGTTTTTCCGCCTCCTTGGCAGAAATTCCCATCGGCATGTCATCCACCACCACGGCAAATTCACCTTCAAAGTCGCCGTTATCCTCTTCGCAGGGAAACGGGTAGTCTTCCCGGGGGCCAAGAAAATCATCGCTTTGACGCTGCACCAGAACCGGAATGCCCTTGTCCTTTTTCACATCCAGATCAAAAGCCTCCTCCATGATGTTGCCATGATTAAGAAACGCAGAGGCGTCAACAAATTGGTAGCAGCGCGGCAACGGTGCCATCACTTTGGCCGGATCAAAGGCGAAAGCATCTTTGAGCATGCCTTCATTGAGGTGTTCATAACGATGCTGCAGGGGCTCTTGAACCGTTTCCCAATTTTCCAGAGCTTCTATCATCGTGTCGACGATCGTACTGGCATACACCGCTTGGGTCAGATCCCTGGAAACCACCAGTAAGCGACCATCGCGCGTACCATTATTCAATGTTGCTAACTTCATATGCTTTGCTCCTAAAATTGTACGCCGCCGTCGCAGTTGATGGTTTGTCCCGAGACAAAGCCACAACCTTCAGAGGTTAAAAAGAGAAGTGCCCCCACCAAGTCCGAGGGGAGTTCATTGCGTTTAATCAGCTGACGTTCGCAAACCGATTCAAACAATTCCGCTGGCAGATTTTTTCTGGATTCAGGCGTCAGGGTTAATCCCGGTGACAGGGCGTTGCAGAGAATACCGCGACCACCAAATTCAGCCGCCAGCGATCGGGTTAAGCCAATCCCCGCCATTTTGGTGGTGATGTAGGCGAGGAAACCCGGCATGGGGGTACCCGTGGTACTGGAGGCAATTTGCACGATGCGGCCATAGCCTCGCTCAGCCATGCCCGGCGTCAGTAACTTGGCGAGCAAGAAAGCTGCCTCGACATTGATCGCCTGAAAGCGTCGCAACTGATCCAGACCCAATTCCGCAAAGGGAATGACTGGCATATAGGCGGCATTGTTCACCAAAATATCGCAACGGCCAAACTTGTCCAGGGTAGCGGAGACAAAACTTTCTATTTGGCCGGGATCAGACAGGTCACACACTTCGCTGTAACCCCGCTGTCCCAGCGCTTCAATTTCTGCAACGACGTGATCTGCTGCGCTAATATCCGCAATCGCAACATCACATCCCTGAGCGGCCAGCGCCAGGGCAAATTCTCGCCCCAAGGCCCCTGCTGCCCCGGTGATTACGGCTACACGTCCGGCATGGCTTTTCGACATTGTTATTCCTCGCCCATCAATGAATGATACTGTTGATGGCAGTCTAGCCAGTCACGAAACCCAGCTGAACTTGTTTTCATGGATTGCGTTTATTGATCCGGCGGATAGTGCTTAGCCATGCGCAGCAAGGAGATTGAAAGCTGTGCTGATGGGCACTTGAAGTGGATGGAAATCAATGCCAAAAAGACCGCGCTAAACGGTCTTCAGGGCAGTTGCTAGAGGCAATTTAAAACAGCTCCAGGCAGAACTGGAATGAGATTTTTGCCTGCCGAATTAAGGTTTCAAACCTAACAGGAAAGGTGAGCGTGCGCGATCAGTCCTGCCAGTGAATCAACCCGCCCAGCAACGCCGGATCCCGGTCCCACACCATTTGGTAAGCGTCAGGCAGTTGTTGCCAGTGTAAACGATGTGAGATGAGTGGGCGCAGATCCAGCCTGCCACTTTTCACCAACCGCAGGAACACCCGAATATCCTCATCGCTGGTCCAGCAATCGCTGTGACCATAGCGCTGCAACCCGGTTCGCATCACCGGTGGCCAGCTCTCGGTAATTTGCAGATCCGAGCGATAGAGGGCAAAAGGCTTGGAGTTGATATAGCCGCCAATCAGGGAAACGCCCTTGAACATCAATTTATCGGCGAATTTGGGCAATTGGCCGTCGCCACTCTGCGACATAATAACCACTCGCCCGCGTTCCGCGACCAGATCCAGCGCCTGCTCCAACGGCGCGCGCGCGCCCGTCGCTTCAAACACCACGGCCACACCGTCGAGTCCTTCCGCCTTCAAGGCCTCTTTGACTCCGTCAGGATCGTGTAATGGGTTGATGGCGTGCTGCACACCCATTGCCCGGCTGGCTGCCAGGCGGGTGTCGTCGATATCGGTCACAATTACCGGCACCGCTCCCGCCAAACGCGCAAGCTGCGCGGTAATGGCCCCCACCAGGCCCTGGCCCAACACCACACAGGGTTCTCCTAACTGCAGGCCGCTGCGCCTTATGGCGTACATTGCGGTGTGTGCCAGATTAAAAAACGCCGACTGCTCAAGATCAGTTCCAACAGGCACCGGGGTGAGCGTACGCGCATCGATGACTTGAAATTCTGCGTGAGCGGCCGTGGCAACCACCGTATCCCCTTGCTGGAGGTGTTCGACGCCCTCGCCGATGTCAATCACCCTGGCAACCAGACTGTAACCCAGATTCTGCGGCAGCGGCAGTATATGGCCGGCCATCAACGCGCGCTCGGTGCCTGGACTGAGGCTGCTGAATAGCGCCTGCAACAACACCTGCCCGGGCCCTGGCGCTTCCACTAACGTCGATTTCAGCGTCACTTGCCCCGCTTCGGGGATGTGCGCAACGGCGGCTTTTTTCACACGTATTCCCAATCTCTAAACAGTTTGAATAAAAGACATGGCTTGAACATGAAACATCATTTGAACATTGGAAAGTTCAGGCCGGATTGGCGTGTTCATGGGCCACGGCGATGATTTGTTCGCGCAGCCAGTGTACACCCGGGTCCAGATCGCGGTATTTGTGCCACTGCAATCCCCACGGAATTTTGGGCAATTCCACCGGCACCGGAACCATTTTGAGAGGTAAAAAATTCACCCATTCTTCCGCCAGATGGCGGTACACGGTGGCGATTCGCTTGGTCCCGGCAATGTACTGCGGGATAGCGCTGAAAGTCGAAGCGACGATTTCTACCCGGGGTTCAACCCCCTGCTTATCCTGCAGAAGCATTTGATCCTGACTGCGAGTGCGATGCGAACCAAAGCGCACCGACACATGCCCCAATTCGAGAAAGGTCTTCAACGTCAACGGCTTGTCCAACGCCGGGTTATCGAGGCTGCCAATGCAAACAAAATCGTCATCAAACAGTTTTAGTTTGGGGTGATCTTTCGATAACACCTGCTCGGGCATGATGAGAAAATCCACATCACCCTGCTCGAGTTTTTCCCAGGGGTTATTGGTCGGTGCAAAAAACTCCAACTGCATGTTTGGAGCCAGTTCATCCAGTCGCCTTACCACTTTTGACATAAACGTGGTGGCAGTATAGTCACTGAGTAAAAAACGGAAACAGCGGTCTGATTCTTCAGCATTAAATTCCAGCCGGCGTTCTACCGTCGTCTGTATCTGCATAAGGATGTTGTGTACAGGGGCCGCCAGACTCTCGCCCAAGGGCGTTGGCATCATCTGCGTACCCACTCGCACCAGCAAATCATCTTCAAAAAATTCCCGCAGGCGCGCCAGTGCACCACTGGTCGCCGGTTGGCTCAAATGTATGCGCTCGGCAGCACGAGTAATACTGCGTTCGCTCAATAACGCGTCCAGTGTCACCAGTAAATTTAAATCCAATCGATTAAGACGCATCTCTCTGATTCCCGATACAGTCTGCTCACAGCAGAGCTGTGGCATTCATTATTGTTAGAGCACTAATATATTCAAAGATTGACTGGCTGTCATCAGGAACCATCGGTTATCACGGTGCCGCCATCCACCACCAGAGTCTGTCCGGTCATAAAACCACCGGCGCGACCGGCCAGCATGGTCACAACCCCTGCAATTTCTGATGGCTTACCCACACGCCTTAACGGAGTCATGGCCATGCGGTGCAGCATAAAAGCCTCATCGGCCTGCAAGTGCTTTGACAGCGGCGTATCAATCAATCCCGGAGCCAATGCATTGACACGAATTCCGTCTGGCCCCAACTCAACCGCCAGGTTTCTGGCCAATTGCGCCAAACCCGCCTTGGCGATGCCATACAGGCCTATTGACCGGTTGCCACGCAAACCGGCAATACTGGCAATGAACACGATGCTGCCGCCCCCCCGCTTTCGCATATTCGGCGCCAGGGCCGCACTCAACCGTTGCGCCGACTGCAAGTTTACGGTCATCAGGGTTTGCCAGTCTTGATCCGACACATCCAACAGGGATCCCACGTACCCCTCCATACCACCACAGCAGACCAGTGTATTAACACGCCCACGCCACGCCAAAGCTTGTTCAGCCAACGCTATGACCGACGCAGCATCAGCAAGATCCGCAATCAACGGCAACGCACTGTAACCACCCTCGTTCAGGGCTTCTGCTAACTGCTCCGTGCCAGCGGCACTGAGATCAGACACCACCACCTCGGCACCGTAGTGTGCCAGGGTTTGGGCGATTTCCCGCCCCAGACCACCCGCCGCTCCTGTCACCAGAGCAACCTGCCCGGACAGGTCAAACAAGTCGCCCTCAGGAGGCGAAATAGGCTTTGTCATTAGACTCACTCATCTTATGTTTCTGCAACCCCATCCTCAGATTGGCGCCAACAGTGCTGCCAGTGACAATGCCATAATTTGCGAGTGCTCTTCTTTCGAACCGCCCGTCATCTCAATTTCACCCAACCTTCCTGAGTTGGCCACAATCATGCGGCAGCGCTCCCAACGACGATTTTGGTAACGCTCCAGCACATCGTGCAAATCCCCACCTTTGGCAAACTCTTCCCCCAGCACCACCGCATCTTCGTGCCCCATGCCAGCACCTGACGCGAGATGCGGAGTGGTCGCATGAACGCAATCACCGATCAGCAGCACCCGGCCGCTGTACCAGGGCCTGGGCATCATCATTCCTTCCAGTGGACGATACAGAATCTGGCTGGATTCGTTCAGGTACTCGCGAATTTTTACCAGAATCGGTGCGGTGTATTCATCGAGCAGTCCCTTCAGGTGGGGCAGTAATTCGTCGTCCGGAATACGTTTCTTTTCAGAGCGTTTTTCCGTGTAATAGAGATACATTTCATTTTCAGAGACCGGGGTGAAACCCACCTTGCCTTGCTTGCCAAAATACATCATTGACCGCTCTGCGCCGAAACGCGGTATCACCGCACGCCACACGCCTTGACCGGAGTATTGCGGGGTCGGCGCGCCGGGAAACACAGCCTTTCTGACAGAAGAAAAAACACCATCGGCACCGACCACCAGATCGTAAGCTTGACTGGAGCCGTCCGTAAACTCGACCAACACCTCATTGCCGCAGTCTTCAATGTTTTTAAAAGTGACGCCCAGTTTAACATTGGCACCAGAATCACGGGTGGCCTGCGCCAGAATTTTCGCCAGCACTGGCCGCATGATACCGCCGCCACCAGAGATTTCGGTGCCCGGTACTTTCGGTGTTTTGATTTGGCTAAACAGTGTACCGTCGGAAGTATACTGCTCAATGCCATCCATCATGGCACCCTGCTCGCGAAACTCAGGCAACAGGCCAATCGCCTCAATGGCCCTAAGGGAGGGACCGCTGACCGTGATGCCAGCGCCATCGGTACGCCAGTTTTCGTCAATTTCTACCACATCCACATCCACACCCAGCTTTCGCAGTTGGATAGCCGCAGACATTCCGGAAAAGCCACCGCCGATGATTAATACTTTTTGTGCCGGCAAGGACATATTATTTCTCCTGCATTCGATTTGTTAACCAGTAAAGCTGGCTGAATTCATCTCTGTGTACTGTGGCGGGTTCCAGTGCCTGCCCCGGGCAAGGGCCCGCAAGACACTCACCGGTTTCAATGTCAAACTGCGCGCCGTGAGATGAGCAGACAATGCGGTTGCGCCCGGCGTTGAGATAAGCGTGTTTGCGCCAGGCCATGGTCGAGCCCTCGTAGCCGCGGTGAGGGCAGGCGTTACGCCAGGCAAAAGCCCGGTTGCCCTGGCGTACCACAAACAAGCGGTCGCGCCCCTCATCAAAAGGATCAAAACCGCGACAATCACCATCCTCAATATCCGCCCAGCCACACAGCCAGATCTTCTCCATCAAACTTCCACCACTATTCCGTCAGGCTCAACAAACGCTCGGTAGCGCCTGTCGGCATTTTTTAGAGAGGCTTAATGGAGTGACTTAATGGGGATCACCACCGGGCATCCACTTCTTGGCCAAAGTGAAATTAAAAATTTGCGACACATCGGCCGAGGACTCCACCGCCCGGGGCTCCCAACTGTCATCGTGCAGATCCATGTCGGCATCGTATTCCACATGCACCCCCATAGGGCTGTTGAAGTACCAGAACCAATTGGAACCGTAGACGTGTCGACCAGGTCCCCAGAAACTCTCATAACCCTTGTCGACAAAACGCTTACCCGCCTGCAACAGCTCGCTGGGGTTGCCAAGGTGGAAGGTAAAGTGCTCCACGCCCTGCATTTCCGGTGGAGTGTGCACCAGGAACAGGGTGTGGTGATCCAGTGTGCCTTGAGGGCGTAAAAAAGGCCCCAGATTGGTAAAACGATCAGCGACCCGGAACCCCAACCGCTCCACATAAAAAGCTTCTGCCTTTTTCTGATCCGGAACAAAGTACACCACGTGTGAGAGGGTCCGCGGCACGATGTCAGCGTCCTCATCAGCACCAATCACATTGATGCCACGATTGGCCTTCGCACCCGGCGCATTGACAATTTCATCCGGCAGGCTGAGCGGGCGACGAATCGTCACCTGAAAGCCCAGTGCAAACCCCATGTCGTCCAATGCCTCAATGGAGCCATCGGCGTGACGAATTACCTCGCGATCCTTGCCCAGTTCCGCAGCGATTTGCTCCAGAACTCCCTCGTCCGCCACACCGTAGACGGTTTTGCGCAGCGTCGAGCCCGTCGGCAGAGGTGCGGGAAGAGAAGTATCCTCTTTATGACGAATTTCAATATTGGTCCCATCAAGGGCTTCAAAACGCCCGCCCTCAGCGGATACCTCTTTCGGAATCAAGCCATAATCGGTGAGATACTGATTACAACTGGCCACGTCATCTACGCCAAACACCAAAGAATCTGGACCTATTATTTTCATGGTTAGTCACTACCTTTTTCTTATTTAACAAAGGGAACGGCCATCTGTTATCGTGTGCAAACAGGTAGCGGTATCCATAGTTCTATCCTAGAGGTGGGTGAGCTCTGCATACAAATCGATTGTACTGATGCTCGGTATCGGCAGGGCTGATAACACCTTCAACCAACGACGGTGTCCATTTCGATATTCACAGATAATGCCCTAGCGCTGTTCTGACACTCCCGCGTTGAAGACTATCGGCCAATCAAATCCATTGTATTCACACTAACGATTATCGACTCTTTACAAGACTTGATAGTCTTTTCTGCAGCCAGCATTCATAGAGGCTTGACATAATAATATTGAATGGAGAGGTTCAGCTAATGAACAGAAAGTTAATAACTGCAGCTATTGCCGCAATTAGTACTGCCCAGATCAGCGTCGATCTACACGCTGCCGTTGAACTGGAAGAGGTTGTCGTCACCGCACAAAGGCGTGCGGAATCCCTGCAGGATGCTGCCATTGCCATTGATGCTGTCACCGGTGAAGGGTTAATGAAAAGTGGTGTGACCAACGCCTATGAACTGAGCAAAGTCGTACCGGCTCTGCAAATCACCAATGGCGGTGGCGGTGCTTCTGCGCTTTATATGCGCGGCGTCGGTAACCGCACCAGCAGCGCGTATATTGATCCCGCCATCGCCATGAGCTACGACGGTGTGTTCCTTGGCCGCGCCTCGGGCGCCTCCAGTTCCGTGTTTTACGATCTTGAGCGAGTTGAAGTGCTCAAAGGCCCGCAAGGGACTTTGTACGGCCGCAACGCCACCGGTGGTGCGGTTAACATACTGCCCGCCAAACCGGTGTTGGGTGAACAGAGCGGCTTTTTCAACGCCACGGTAGGCAATATCGACAGTGTTCAGGTGCAGGGAGCGGTCAACATCCCCATCGGTGACAACAACGCATTGCGCCTGTCCGCTAACAAACAAAAGCGAGACGGCTATAACGACGACGGTACAGGGGATACCGACAATTACGGCATTCGCGCCCAGTTCCTCTCTCAGGTGAATGACGACCTGACCGTGCGTATCGGCGCCGATTACACCGACGTGGGTGGCGTGGGTGCTGGCACCACCTACACTGGTGTGTATTCTAAAAACGGGCTGGGTGACTACTCACTGGTTCCTTCCGGTCTGGATATTGATGAGGGCATGAACACAGCGGCGGGGAATGCCTATCGCAACACCGTTTTGGGCGCCCCTGGTTTTGGTTTCCTGACGGACATTCAGGACGACTGGTACGTCGACAATCAGTACAAAGGCATCAATGCCGAGATCACCTACGCCTTCAAGGCCGGAGACCTGACCATCGTTCCTGCCTGGCGCAAAGTCGAACAGGACTCCAAATTCGGCGTACCAGGCTTCAACAGCGGCTGGTTCCAGGAAACGGATGAACAGAAATCCCTGGAAATTCGCTTTGCCGGTGAAACTGAAGGTGCATTTGAATACATTGTCGGAGCCTATTACATCGACGAGACCATTGAAGGCGACAACACCTTTAACCAGGAATTCGTATTGCCAATGCAGGAGTTTAAACAGGATTCCGAGTCTTGGGCGACCTTTGGACAAGCCACCTGGCACCTGACCGAAAACACCCGACTGGTTACCGGTGTACGTTATACCGACGACAAAAAAACCATGCAGGGGAAAATTGATAATTACATTACCTTCTGCGGTGGCCCAGGTGGTGACCTGATTACACCGCCGGATTCTTTTGCTGCAGGTTGTGCGACGCCGGGCAATTTGCCCATTTATCCCACTCTCGACAACGTAGCTCAAGCTGATGCCTTCCTGACAGACAACGGCTGGGCAGCCGCGTTTGTCGACGTTGGTGGTGGTGTCACCGTCATTCCGTTGACCACTGGCGTCGGGACTGTATTGCATGTGAATAACACGACCGACGACAGCTACCAAAAAAGCAAAACCACCTACCGGGTGGCATTTGAATGGGATCTAATGGAAGACTCAATGGTCTACCTGAGCTACGAAACCGGATATCGCAGCGGCGGTTTCCAGCTCGCAGCAGCACCCACCTACGATCCGGAATATCTGGATGCCATTACTCTGGGTTCTAAGAACCGTTTCCTCGATGGCGCTCTGCAACTGAACATCGAAGCCTTTTACTGGGATTACAAGGATCAGCAGATCAGCTACTTCACCATCTCAGATGGTGTGCTGGAAAATCTCACTGACAACGTCGGTTCGGCAACCAGCAAAGGCATCGACATTGATCTGAAATGGGCGGCGGCAGAAAACACCTTGGTCACCGCCAAGGCCCAGTACCTGAAAGCCAGTTATGATGATTTACACTTTCAAGCCGCCCCTCCCCGCGACAACATCAATTGCCCGAGTACTGTCATAGGCACAACGGCAGACGGCGCACCGATGTTGGACTTCGATTGTTCGGGAAATGAATCCGTCTTCTCACCCGAGCTGACTCTGATCTTAGGAGTGACTCAAACCATTCCAGTGAGTGATTACAATCTCATCATCGCCCTGAATTCCCGCTGGGTAGACGATCAGGTGAGTGGCTTCTGGAATCTTGAACACGAAAAAATCGAATCTTATACCACCACCGATCTGGACATCACCTTCGAGCCCCAAAGCGGTGACTGGTTCCTGAGCGCCTATGCTCGCAACCTCGAAGACGAACGCCGCATCTCATCCACCCAGGCCTCTCCGATTGGCCTGGCCATGACCCAGTACGGCGCACCACTGACCTACGGTCTGCGTTTTGGTTACAACTTCTAGGTCACACCTTAAGTCTCGCAAATTGTGATGCGACTGACTTTAGCCCCACCAGTACTGGTGGGGCTTTTTTTCAATCACATTCCTTCTTCGGTACTCTTTCTTACACACGGTCTCTGATCTGCTTTATTACGCCAGCGTTAACACGACCTTCCAAGTCATAGCTTACGCCACTTTCATCGCAATATGACTGCCCGACTGACCGCTCATTACATCCAGACGCAAGGCCATTTGCTCTTTCAGTTCACTGACATGGGAAATCACCCCAATCATCCGACCCGTTTGCTGTAAATCAATGAGTACCCTGATGGCTGCATCCAGCGACTCGCTGTCCAGACTGCCAAAGCCCTCATCAATGAACAGGGCGTCCAGTTTGATCCCGCCGGCATAGGATTGCACCACGTCCGACAACCCCAAAGCTAAAGACAGTGCCGCCATAAAAGATTCACCACCGGATAAGGTCGCCACAGACCGCGTCTTGCCGGTATTGCCGTCTTCGACTTCCAGTTCCAGACCTGAGGCTTTATTGCCCTTGGCCCGGTCTTCTTTACGCACCAGGCAATAGCGTCCTTTACTCATGAGATGCAGGCGCTGGGATGCCTGAATCAATACATCATCGAGCAATACACTGAGGACAAAACGATTAAGGCTGATCTTGTCTCCGGTCTGGCCGTTGGCGACGTCGCTCAAGGTGCCCATAACCGCATATTGTTTTTCCAATAAGGCGTTTTTCTCATGCGCTTTCTGCAGTTTATCCTGTACAGATTTCAACAGATTGTTGCGTTCCGCCAGTTTTTGCCATGTCTTATCGGCCTCCTCAAACAGAGCAGCAGCGGTATTTACAGCCGCCTCCAGATACTCCATGTCCGGCGCTTTTTGCTCCGCCAGTTCTGTTTTCATCTGTTCAATCACGGCCCTGGTATTGCTGGTTTCCGTGTTATAGCGATCAATGTCGGTTTTCAACTGCTGTTGGGCGGCGTCCTCCAGTAAAGCTTCTTTAAACGCAGTCACATCGGCGAATTCACTGGCCTGCAGCGCAGACTCCCAGGTTTGAAGCACCTGCTGTGTCTTCACCTGCGCGTCATCCCACTGTTTCGTTAAAGCCACCAGGGCGGAATCCGCTTTATCGGCAATTGATTTTTGCTCGGATTGACGTTGCTCGGCGACTGTCGCCGCCCGGGTAATCTTTTCAATGCTCTCAGCCAGGCGTTTCAGTGCCTGCGCCAAAAATCCCGCTTGTCGATACGATTCGGGGATCTGCTGCTGCAATTGCTCAACCTGTGCAGACACCTGCATCAAGCTATGACTGTCTTGTTTGACGGTGGCTTCCAGTTCTGTCAAAGACTCGAAAGTATTCGTCAGCTCCTGCTGGATCTCGGTGACCCGGCGATTGAGTCGATGTTGTTCCACCTGCCTCGCCAGCAACTGTTGCACCTGAATTTCCATGGCAGCCAGCTCTTCGGCCATCTGTTCTACGGCGATATCCGCATATTCGGCAATCATGGCCTTCAACTGCATACCTTCTCTGGTGTTCATAGCCTTAAGGTTATTGGCTTGAGAGACTGCCTCCTTACATTCTTCCAAACGCCGGGTTGCCTGCTGTTGCTGCTGACGTATGGCATCGACCTGCTGTTTAGAGACCAACTCATTATCGCCAGACTGGGTGGCCGGATGAGGATGCTCAATACTGCCACACACCGGACACGGTTCTCCCTGTTGCAACCCTTTAGCCAGCAGAGCAGCCTGTCCGCTGTGCCAGAGGTATTCGGTTTTAGTTGCGGTTAACTGTAACTGCTCACATTCAACCGTTTGCTGCTCAAAGGCCGTCTGTGCAGTCCGGACCTGAACCGATAT
This sequence comes from Pseudomaricurvus hydrocarbonicus, assembly GCF_011602365.1. GTDB lineage: Bacteria > Pseudomonadota > Gammaproteobacteria > Pseudomonadales > Cellvibrionaceae > Pseudomaricurvus > Pseudomaricurvus hydrocarbonicus. Next base: position 141,851 of record NZ_JAAONZ010000012.1, on the reverse strand, counting down.
CTCGGCCGCCGCTTGCCTTAATGTCTCCAGCTGTTTTCTCAACTGGAACTTATGAGTCAAACTTTCCAGTTTCGCTTGCTGGCTTGGGAGAATTTCCAATTCCAGGGCTAACGCCTGAGCTGTTTGCTGAGCAGTTTCCTGCTCCCGCTGTAAACCTTGATACGCTTGCTGTCTGGCTTCGTATTGCCGGCGGCTGGCATCGACGGCACGCTGACGGCTCTGCTGGACGGTGTTTGCCTCTGACAACTGGGTCAGTTGTCCTTGATAACGCTGCAGGTCACTGTGCTGTTGTTTCAATTCATCCAGCTCATCCAGTGCTGACTTTGCTCGGGAATATTCCTCCGCCGCCAAGGTATAGTCGGTGTTTGCTTGCACTAATTGCGCTTTGCTCAGCGTTACCTGCTGCTGCAGCCGTTGCAGCTGATCGGTCTGCGCAAGCTGCAGCTCAAAATGATGATGAATTTTTTGGGCCAGCATCGCTCGCTGTAGAAGCTTCTGTTTTTGTTCAACCTCCGGGGCCATGGCCTCGATGTCACTCAATCCCCGACACTTGGCGGCCAACTCACTAAAACGCTTTGTCAGTGCCAGCCCCTGATTTTTTTCGGCGATCGAGGCTTTCAACTTTTGATCGGCGGCGTCTTTATTTTCTGTTGCCTTAAGCAACAGCGGTTTTAGCGTCTTTGCTTCCGCCGCCACGTCCTGCTCACTACTGACCTCGGCCGTTTGTAAAATGCCTTTGATTTCATTACGATGATTTTCCACCGCTTGTCTGATACCCGCTGCCTGCGCTTTCAGACGATCCTCAATGCGCCGATAGATGTTGGTCTGGAATAACTGCCCAAAAATCTTTTCTCGCTCTTTGGAGTCGGCCATCAACAGCTCACGAAATTTACCTTGTGGCAACACCATGACCTGACGGAACTGTTCGACATCCAGCCCCATTATTTCCTTGATGTAATCTGTCGCCTCCGTGACATTTTTGGACACCAGTAAACGGCCTTCATTACTACCGTCTTCCGTGTCTTCAGAGCTGGGGGCAAGTTCCCACAACTGGGCTTCCGGATTGTGTTTGGTGGTACCCTCACCACTTTTTTTAGCTCTGAATTGAGGTGGTACACGACGAATCCGGTAACATTTATCACCCAGCGAAAATTCCAGACACACTTCTGTGAGTACCGACGTTTCCGCGTGATCACAACGCATCTCGGCGGCTTCTCGCTCGGCTCCCGTGGTTTGACCATAGAGTGCGAAACAAATGGCATCCAGAATGGAGCTTTTGCCGGCACCTGTGGGGCCATTGATCAAAAACAGGGGATTGCTGCCCAGCCGGGTGAAGTCGATCACTTCACGACCGGCAAAGGGACCAAAGGCTTGCAGCGTCAGCGTTAACGGCTTCATGAATTCTGCTCCTGCTGATGAATCTCCGCTATGGTTTGCTGAATCGCCGCTAGTTGGTCTGCGGTTAATTCCTGCCCGGAAACCTGTACAAAGAAATCGCAAAACATATCCAATTCATTGCGTTTGAGCTTGTCACGGCTCATCTGTTGCTCACCGGTTGCCAACATGCCCGGCTTTTCCAACTGCAGCACATTGGGGTAGACCGCGCGCAATTTACTCATCGGGTCAAGAATCGCGTGACGATCGGTCAAGCGAACCAACAGATAATCTTCATTGTGCGGGTCCGTCTTGCCCTGCTCAAGCAGTGTGGTCAGCTCTCCCTCAAGCACACGCATATTTCGTAAAGGTGACAAGGGCAAGTGTGTTACCGACTGCAACCCGTTACGATTCAGGTCTACCAGTGTCACGCCCTTATTTTGGTGCTGCTCTGAAAAGCTGTACTTCAGTAATGAACCACTATAGCGGATGTGTTCTTTGCCCTTGTATTGAGGGCTGTGCAGATGACCCAAAGCGACATAATCGAAAGGAACACAAGGCTGATAACTGACCCGATCCGATCCTCCAATCGACAGGGGGCGCTCGGATTCCGACTCCTCTGCCCCATCAATAAAGCAATGACTCGCCAGCACATTACTCATTTCGCTGGAAGTGCAGGACAGGATCTGTTGCACCAGGAAGGAGTGCGCTTCGTCGTAGGTGGACACCGGCTCGTCAAAAAGATTGCGTACCGTTTCGGGGTCGTTATAGGGCATGCCATAGAAAGCAACGTCGCCATCGGCATGGCGGATCACCACCGGCTCCTTCACCTTGTTCAGATCCCCCAGAATGTGCAGGCCTGACTGACCCAGTTGCCGGGAACCAAAACGCAATCGCTGGGCACTGTCGTGGTTACCCGGAATCAGGATGACCGGTATCTGCATCTCCATACAGATTCTCGTGAGCAGATCGTCCAGCAGTTCAACCGCCGCTGCCGGTGGAATCGAGCGATCGTAAATGTCACCGGCAATGACCAGCGCATCGACGGCCTCTTCAGTCATATAGGCCAATAACTGATCAAGCACGTGACGCTGATCCTCCAGTAATGACACATTGTGAAACTGGCGACCGATGTGCCAATCGGACGTGTGGATAAATTTCATAGGGTGTTCCTGGTACGCAGGATAGGCCCCGAATGTCTACAACGGCATAACAGCCGTGGGCCAAATCCAGAAAAATCTGTTATTCACCTTAAAAATCAGCAGGTTACTCTTGCCACCAATATAACAAGATCGCCAGAAATTACTATGGAATCGCTACAGAGAGTTCAGGCAGTTCTGGCGGTACAGGCAAGAGAGGAGTGCATAAAGGGAGGATTGCCCAACTAGGGGGCCGCGTATCGGAAGGACAAGATATTGACAGTGTCACGCACTGGCGCAGCGAGCTGGAACAGCCGGTATACACAGGCCGCAGCGATGCTGTCTGAGGTCAACCAGGACTCCAGTACTAGCCTCGCTGCGGGATCAAGCGTTTTGACCCTGATGACGCCCCGCCTAAGGCAGGGTATCTTTTAAGCGGTCGGAATAACCATTTTTACGGTAGGGCAACATGCCCTGATTCCATTGCGCCCACAGCGCTTTGAGTTCACGAAATTTTTCAGGGTATTTGTCCTTCAGCTGGGCGCGTTCGCGAGGGTATTCGGTCACATTAAAAAGCCACTCCTGACCATCGGCTCGAAAATATTTCCAATCGCCCTGCCGCACTGCCGCCTGATCGCCTTTATTGAAACGCCAGAACAGGGTTCTGTTGCGCTGCGGCGCCTTGCCCGTTAAGACCTCCAGCAAATTGATTCCATCGTATTTATCCTCCTCGACGGGCGTGCCGGTGGCCGCGACCAGCGTGGGCAGAAAATCCATGGACACCATCACCTGATCAGAGAGGCTGTTGGCTTTAATGTGACCCGGCCAGCGGATGATAATGGGCGTGCGAATTCCCCCCTCCAGCAGCTCACCCTTATTGCCCGAGTAAGGCCAGGTATCCGAATAGCGTTCAGCGCCATTGTCACTGGTAAACACCACGATGGTATTGTCATCAATCCCCTTGGCTTTTAGCGCCGCCAAAATTCGTCCAACACTGCTGTCCATGCGCGACATCATTTCTGCATAGATATCAATAGAGCCGCCATCGCTGTGAAAAATCGACGACAGGGATTTGGACACCGCCTCATCAAATGGACCTTCCCAGGGCCAGTGCGGCGCGTTGAAATGCAGACTGATCATGAAGGGCTTTTCAGCCGAAGACTTTTCGATGTAATTAATGGCTTCATCGGCAAACAGGTCGGTCAGATAACCCTCTCGCTGCACAGGGTCGTTATCGGCATAGAGGCCATCACCCGGTACTTTTTTCGTCAGTTCAACACGATGCCGAAAATAGTCAGCGGCACCCTTGGGCATACCAAAAAAATGGTCGTAGCCGTGCTGCAAGGGACCGTGAATCGGTGGATCGCCTAAATGCCACTTGCCAATCAGGATGGTCTCGTAGCCACGCTCTTTAAACTCTGAGGCGATGGTCGGAGTGTCGAGCGGCAAGCCAATATCCTCAGGCGCACCCGGGCCTACAGGCTCCTCCAGACCCAGAGCATAACGGTACTGGTACTTGCCGGAAAGCAGTGCGGTGCGGGTAGGAGAACAGATGGCTGAGTTGGCATAGCCATTGGTTAGCAACACACCTTCTTTGGCCAATCGATCCAGGTACAGGGTCTGGGTATTGCGGGATCCGGTCACGCCGAGATCTGCATACCCCATATCATCCACCATGATGAACAAAATGTTTGGCTTTGTACTCGACTGATTGTGCTCTTTGTTGTTCTTCTTGATATCCTCTGCCAAACACAGTGACGCCCACAACATGGCCGGCATCATGAAACTCAATACAATCCACGTTTTAAAATTTATTTTTTTCATACTCAAACTCCGAAAGGTTCACTCAATTCGGGTGTCGTCTATCGGGATTCCAGGATCCCGCTATGACAGACTGTCCTCCTTGCCGAATGTCTAACTTAACTATTCTAATGTGTGTGATGGGTCAAACCATTGCCATTACCCGCCTGGATATTCGGCAGTAGAACAACAGAGGAAACACACACCAGCAGTGCTACAACACCGAAAACCTGGAAGCTGGCAAGGTAATTCTCGCTGCCGACCATTGAGACCACCCAGGCAAAGATCAGTGTTGTTGCAAACTGCCCCAGGGCAAAAGTGGATTGCCAAATACCCGTACCGCGACCGCGGACCGAGAAATTCAATGGTGCCACCGCCCAGGTCAACAGGGTGGGCAGCAACATCCCCGCCCCAAACTGATTCAGGAAACCGGCGACCACAAACCACTGATAACTGGGTGCGTGGGTCATACTGACAAAGCCTAGCGCCAGGATGCCAAATTCAATGGCAATCAAGTTGCGGATACTGAAATGGTGATGGGCGTAACGGTAGAAAATTGCACCGGCGGGTACACCGATACTGGCAAACGCCAATAACCAGCCTGTCACCGCTGAATTGGAGATATCAAAGCTCCCCAGGGCGGAACTCATCTGAAATTGTAAAATGTAGAAGAAAATACCCCCGATCAGCGTATAAGCGCACACCTTGAGCATGTGCAGCCAGGGCAATTGGTCTTGCTCTTTAGAGACAGGGGTATTGCGATCGCCCTTCTCTGCCAGCTCCGGACACACGTCCCAGGTGAAAAGCAACACCCCGACCAGCATCACAAGGCTGAGGCCATAGATGGCAAACGGACCCCGCCAGCCATACACACTGCCCAGATACCCCGCCAGAGGAAACAGACACATGGCGGTCAGTGACGCCAATGCCGCCTGGCTACCCAGCCATTTATCCCGCTGGTCGCCACTGAAGTAATCGCCGATTAACGTGGTGGAACAGGTGATGACAACCGCTTCGCACAAACCGACGCCCAAGCGGGAGGTAAAAATGGCCCAGTAAGAATCGAGAAAAATGGGTGATATGCCGCAAAAACCATAAACTAGCATCGCGCCAATCAACAGTTTACGCCTGCCCACCCGATCAGCGAGCCAGCCCGCAAAGGGCGCCCCCAGTGCGATGCACAGTGCCGGTAACGACAACAGCATGGGCACCAGATAATGGGCATTGGGTGTATCACCAAACGCCAGCATCAACTGTGGAACAATGGGCGCTAACAATACGGCGCCCATGACCGTCAGAGTGATCGGCAGGATCAGCACCACACCCTGTAGATTACCCGGAGTTTTTTCACTCGACCCGTGCGGTATAAACGACCCGTTATTCTGAAGTGACATGGTTTTATCCTTATTAGCGTCTCAACGTCAGTTGTTGCAGATCAGTCTGCGCAGATCAATCTTTACGGAACAACATGGTCAACAATACCCAGAGCTTTTTCGGACTCAAACCCAGTTTAATCGCACGGCGTAAATCACCGGGTCCCAGGCGAGCAACGAGAGGCATGGTGCCAAACGTCTTGCCCTTGATAACCAACTCATCTTCCGTGACGTCAATATGGTCAACAGCCATCAGTTCCTCGTCCTGCTCATCAAACAGGCGCATCGCACCGTCCTTCGGGGCTTTAGTACGAGCGCGTGTCTTGTTTACTGAATCTTCAATGACACCAAAGGTGCGATTGAAATCCATACCCAGATCTTCAAACATGACCATGGCTGCCGCGCGTCCAGCACCGACCACACCACCAGCGGGTGGCATGGAAGGCCCCACCAGATAAAGGCCTTCAATACCGGGCACTCGAAACTGTCCCAGGTCTGCTGTTGGACGATTGCCAACGCTCTGGTAAAAATACGGTGCCACCCCGTGTACGTCACCTTTCACCATAGAGTTGGGTGAATTGCGTTCAAGATCGAGTGGCGTGTAAAACTTGTGAGCGATAATATTGTCGCTGTTGAGGTTGGACACAAAGCGCGATTGCTGTTCCTGCCGAATCTGACCATACTCCTCACGGAATTCGTCCCAGCGGGAGTTACCGCCTTCCGCCAGGTCATAGGGCGCAAAGCCGGTGCTATGCCACATACCCGCGCCGGCAGGCACACGACTGGGATCGGACTTCGACTCATCGTTGCCCGCAAACATCATACGTTTAGTGAGTTCACCGCGCTTCAAGGCATCGAAGTCAGTCTGTAGCTCAGCCATGCTTTCGTGCTGGCACAGTGTGAGCATGATCGCCTGTTCCACATCCTTATCGGCAGTGCAAAACTGGATGGGTTCACGCAGATCATAGTGGGAAACAAACAGACTGAACGCGGCCAGCGAGGCTTTTTCCGCCCGCTGCAAAACGGGTTCCGCTACCCCGTCCACAAACTGGCGCAGCTTGTGAGGGTGCATGGAGCCGATCACAGCGTCCCTGGCCATAATTTTTTCACCGTCGGCCATCTCGACACCCACCGCTTTACCGCCACTGACAATGATCCGTTTGACCTCGGCGTTATAGCGCAGCTCACCGCCATTGGCTTCGATACTGCGCACCATGGATTCCGACAATTTACCGCTGCCACCATAGGGCTGTGACACCCCGTAGGTGTGCATCAATGCTGTGAACATAACAGTGCCCATACCCGTTCCCAGCTCGTCCGGCAGCTGCAGATTTTCTGACACAGCCCGGGCGATGTGCATCTGTACCTTATCGTTTTCAAACCACTGACGAATGATGTCAAGACTGCTGCGCTGCATCAAATCCAGCATCACCCGTCCTTCCTCACTGCTGTCCAGCATGGCCACCAGCTGACCGAGTGGCGGTTGCGGCTTGTACATCCCCGGCATCACCATAGGCAACATGGTCTGCCCCAGCTGCACAAAACGGCGATAAGATTCCGCATCCCGCTGAGAATAGCGCGCAATCCCCTCACAGGTTTTATCCAGGTCCTTGTATGTGATCAACACCGATTGGTCATTAAAAATGGTAGCGTGCGGCACATCGGAATATTTGTACTTCATGCCATGCTTACTGAACAGATCCAACTCGTCATTGGTGATCAACGGGTTGGCTTGAATCATGATGTGTACACTGGAGTGCAGGTCGTGATGGTAACCGGGGGATAAAATTTGTTGGGTTGCTGCACCACCTCCGGCGTAACCATTGCGTTCAAGTAGCAAGACCTTCTTGCCGGCCTTGGCCAGGTAGCCAGCTGTGGTGAGGCCGTTGTGGCCGGCGCCCATGGCGACGATATCATAATCAGACATAGTTATAATTTTCCTGATGCTTGCGAATGCTGTTGAGCGTTTTATTCTATTTAATGTTCTATTCTATTTTACTTTTTAACCGTGATCCCTAGGGATGCAGCTCAGGTAAAGGCTTACCGTCGACTTCAACCGCCGTTGCCTCGGTCAAAATAAAGACAATACGGCAGCGTTCGGTAGCGCTTGGGTTACGCCACAGATGCATAGTGCCACGTTGGACGACAATGTCACCCGCATGCAACAAAGTTTTCTCTCCATCGTCCAGCTCCAGTTCTAACTCACCGCTCAACACAATGCCGTAATCCAGACTGTTGGTTCGATGCATGGGAGATGACTCGCCAGGCAACATATCCACGACTCGCATCACAGAGCCACCGTTCAGGGTCAAGCCCGCTTCGCGCTCACGGCCATCCACAGGATCGTTATTGTCTACCGGCAGATCCGGAGCGGTCCAGAGCAGGGTAAACTCTGCGTCGCCACTGGGAATCAACTGGGTTTCAAACGCCGCATCGTTTATAAATACGGCCTTACCCTGGGCATTGTGCCCAGTAACAATGCGTCTGACGGAAGGCAATTTGCTCATTGTTCGGTTCTCTTCTGTTCGTTTTTCGTTGATGTGTTGGCGGTATAGCAAAATCGTTATTTCCAGCCAAGATCGGGGCCAGCAGCGGCTTTTTTAACTTCACACCAGAGTAATGACGAGTGGTTACGAGCACAAATCGTCCTTATCGATAGCGACTATAGGCCTGACGAATTTACAATGGACACTAGAGTAAGAGTTTGGTGAATCAACCGTTTTCTGGGGAGTGAAGATGAGCCTGGATAGGGTCAGAGCAGGGAAAGATTGGCCCGGCTGAGGCGGAAGTCTGGCGTCGACAAAGGGTTAGCGGAATGGGCCCGGCAACGGCGCGGGCCCCGGAAGCAGTGGAGCCTACGCCAGGCCGGCGACAGCTTCACACACCAACTGCGCCACTGAGCCATCATGTGCAAAACCGGCACGTTCGGCAGCCGGAGTTTGCAACGCAGGATGTGAGCCGAAGTGCTCTTCGAGATCCGCATCCGGCTCATAACTGACCAACCCTGGCGAGACCTTCAACTGCGCCGCGGCCGCCTGCGACAGTTCACCCATGGTACAGCGCAACGCGGGCAAAGTGACGACCCGGGAGGCAGGCATTAAGCCGCTGTCCAGCTGCGCCGCGTGCATCAGGTTGGTCACACATTGATTGACGGACATGAGCCACAATGTCGCTTTTGACGACACCGGGCTGATAAAACCATCGCCAGCTTTAAGGGCATGAAACAGATTACTCATAAAGGCTGATTTAAGTCCGCTGGGGGCCAGAGGGCGAGCCACAATGCCCGGCAGGCGTACGGCCACCGAGTCCACCACACTGCGGCGGGACATATCCGCCAACGCCAATTCCACCATGGCCTTATGGGTGCCATAAATCATCGCCGGCTGAATGCGACAGTCATCAGTAACAACTTCCGGTAACGGCGCGCCCAACACCGCTATCGTGCTGGTAAAGACGACTCGCGGCTTGTTCCCGACCTCGGCCGCCTCTTCAAACAACGCCAGAGTGGCATCTAAATTGACCTGCTTGGACAACTCCGGGTTCGCTTCCGCCGCACCGCCGGGTACCGCCGCCAAATGGAACAGCACGTCGGCTCCGTCTTTCAGCGCTTCGTGCCTGACCGCTGGGTCCTGCAGCTGACCTTTCACCAGTCGAACCCCCGCACTGAGTTTTTCGTCCGACAGTCCTTCAAACTGAGACAACTGTGTATCTACCAACACCAGCTGCAGTGTGTCATCCGCCATCAACCGCTGTGCCAGTGCACACCCAACAAAACCACCGGCACCGGTAATCACCACCTTCATCGCAACCACTCCCCTAGCTCTCTGTTTGTATTTATTGCGCTTACTGTTTTCACCATAAGCGCACGACATTCTGACTTGTGGAAAACCCAGATCATGAAAAGCATAGTAATGGAGCCCTGTGGAGGCATCCAGAATACGGAGGGTGTTTTGCTATCGCAATTATGGATAGCTGGCTTCCAAACAACGGATAGCGATTGTCTTGACCATTTTTCCGAAGCTATGCAAAGTTAGGGTCGCTGTAGAACGTATAACAAGCCGGCTAGTGGCTAGACAATATTTAATCACCCATCCAATAAGCATTTGGAATCTGCCCAATGATTTATGAAATTGCAGAAATTGATATCACCCCGGGATCGGAACACGCGTTTGAATCCGCGGTTAAAAAAGCCAGCGAGCAGTTTCGCGAAGCCAAAGGCTGCCGCAGCTTAAAACTGCAGCGCTGCATCGAAAACAGAAGCCGATATCATTTGGTGGTGGGCTGGGATTCCGTCGACGACCATATGGTGACGTTTCGCAATTCCGATGCATTCCAGATGTGGCGCCAGCTGGCCAGTCCTTTTTTTGCCACACCCCCACAAGTCGAACATTACGAATGCGCAATTGACGCATTTTAATTTTTCTCTGACGCAGAGAAAGCTCAACAATTGAATAATAATCAACCAGCAAAATAACATTGAAACATCAAGTCGAGGTTAATCACTCATGGCCATTTGGTTAAAAAAAGGCGCCGCCGTAGAAGTCAAAGCAGACGCCGATCGTAAAGTAAGAGACATTGTTGAGTCGACTCTGGCCGACATCGAACAACGGGGTGACGCCGCTGTCCGCGACCTCTCCATCAAGTTTGACAATTGGGACCGTGAAGATTATCAGCTTTCACTCACTGAAATTCAGGATTGCATTGACAGCTTGACGCCACAAGCGTTGAAAGACATTGAGTTTGCGCAAACCCAGGTGCGAAACTTTGCCCAGATTCAACGCGACTCAATGAAAGATGTGGAAGTGGAAACCCTGCCTGGCGTGATTCTGGGCCATAAGAATTTGCCACTGAATTCCGCTGGCTGCTATGTGCCCGGAGGCAAGTACCCATTACTGGCCTCTGCACACATGTCCGTGATTACTGCCAAAGTGGCTGGCGTACCTCGGATTATCACCTGTGCACCACCTTTCCAGGGTAAACCGGCGCCCGCCATTGTGGCCGCGCAGGCGTTGGCCGGTGCCGATGCCATTTACGCGCTGGGTGGCATTCAGGCGGTGGGAGCAATGGCACTGGGTACTGACAGCATTAACCCGGTGGACATTCTGGTGGGCCCCGGCAACGCCTTTGTAGCTGAAGCCAAACGTCAACTGTACGGCCGCGTTGGCATCGACCTGTTTGCCGGACCGACTGAGACACTGGTCATCGCAGATGAGAGTGTGGACGCTGAATTGTGTGCTACGGACATTCTGGGGCAAGTGGAACACGGACCGGACAGCCCGGGCATCCTGCTAACCAATTCAGAAACACTGGCCCGTGAAACCATGGCTGAAATCGAACACCTGCTGGAAGTATTACCTACCGCTCAGCACGCCCGTCAGGCCTGGGAAACGTTTGGTGAAGTTATCGTGGCGGAAAGCTACGAAGAAATGGTAAAAATTGCTGACGACATTGCCTCAGAGCATGTTCAGGTCATGACCAAAGATCCCGATTATTTCCTCGACAACATGACCAACTACGGAGCCCTGTTCCTGGGTCCACGCACCAACGTGGCGTACGGGGATAAAACCATTGGCACCAACCACACACTGCCGACCAAAAAAGCGGCACGCTACACCGGCGGTCTGTGGGTCGGCAAGTTCATTAAAACCTGCACCTACCAAAAAGTGTTGACGGATGACGCCTCGGCCCTGGTCGGGGAATACTGTTCCCGTTTATGCGGACTCGAAGGCTTTGCCGGCCACGGTGAACAGGCCAATATTCGCGTGCGTCGCTATGGCGGCCGGGATGTGCCTTACGCCGGTACCGCAGAACCCACTGACAGGACCCGGGCCGATGGCTGAACAGATTACGGTGACACCCCAACTTCCTGCCACCCCCAGCTTCCGTCTCGACGGCAAACGCGCTCTGGTCACTGGCGCGGGGCGCGGTATTGGCTTAGCCGCTGCAGCGGCTCTGGCACAAGCCGGGGCCGAGGTGACGCTGGTGTCCCGCAGCGCGCAGGAAATTAACGCTGCCACTTACGCCATCTGCAATGCTGATGATGGACGCGATGGAAATGGCAAGGCAGAGGCCGCGATTCTGGACGTTTCGGATCTGGACGCAGTACGGCAGTTTTTTATGCAGCGTCCTGCCTTCCATATTTTGATCAACAACGCCGGCACCAATCGTCCCAAACCGATGCAGGACGTTACCGAAGACGATTACGATGCGGTGATGAATCTGAACCTGAAAAGCGCATTTTTTGTTGCCCAGGCCGCGGCACAGCGCATGATCACTGAACAGATCCGCGGTTCACTGATACACATCGGCTCGCAAATGGGACATGTGGGTGGTCCCGAGCGATCCCTTTACTGTGCTTCCAAATGGGGCCTCGAAGGCCTCAATAAAGCCATGGCTCTGGATTTGGCGAGCGCAGGCATTCGCAGTAATACCATCGCCCCCACGTTTATCGAAACCCCGCTGACCAAACCCTTTTTCGAAAATAAAGCGTTTCTCGACAGCGTACTCAACAAAATCAAATTAGGTCGCCTCGGTCAGGTAGAAGACCTGATGGGCGCCTTCGTTTTTCTGGCATCCGACGCCTCCGCCTTAATGACCGGTACCAGCATGGTCATCGATGGCGGCTGGACAGCGGACTGAGGCTATTCTTGAGGCTATAAGCCGAACATTGACTGAAACTGAACTGGACGGCCGCTGAGACGGTGCTGGTCGACCGGGTAAGAAAAATTAGGAGTACAACATGTTTGAACCTTTCCCAGGCAATTACGTATGGAACCTGCAAGTCAACCTCGCACTGGTGTGCGGCGGTAATCACGGTGAAATTGACGAAGCCTGCCGCCCCATTATCGAAGCCGCCGCCAAGGGTGAAGACGCGGGTACGGCGCTGTTGTTTGACAGCTGGATTGCGGTTGCCAAGCAGGTTGAAGCCAATGCCAAAGCCGATGAAGACGCCGGCTACCTGCTTTCAGCCGGGACCAAATACGGTCGCGCCTCCGGCTATTACCTGTCAGCGGAACGGATGCAATCACGCGACTACGCCCCGCGCTGGGAAGCCTATGACAAAGGTCTGGAGCTTTACCGCAAACACGTTGAACTGCGCGGCCTGCACGTCGACTTTGTAGACATCCCCTACGAAGGCAGCAGCTACCCAGCCATCTTCGTACACGACGGCAGTGGCATCAAGCGCCCCGCGCTGGTGTCCTGCAACGGACTCGATTCGATGAAAGAACAGGTGAATATGGCTGGTCACGGCCAGTCGAATCTGGAACGCGGCATCTACACCCTGTTTGTCGATCAACCGGGCACCGGTGAAGCCTTGCGAAAACGCGGACTGCCCGCCATCTACGATACCGAGCGCTGGGCCACTCCAGCCTACGAATACCTGGCATCACGTGCCGATGTTGATGAAAACAAAATAGGCATGTTCGGCTTGTCACTGGGTGGATACTATGCCCCCCGCGCTGCCGCCAATGAGCCACGCTTTGCCCTGTGTGCCGTTATGGGGGCCAACCATCTTTGGGGGCAGCGGCAGGAAGAACGCATGAAAAATGAAGGTGAAAACCCAGTGCCTCACTACTGGGATCACGTCATGTGGGTGTGGGGCAAAGACAACATGGAAGACTTCATGGCTTACATGCCCAATGTGACGCTCGACGGCCAGATCGAAAAAATGAAAATGCCGTTCCTCATCACCCACGGTGCAGGCGACCGACAAATTCCCGTCAGCAATGCCGATCGCTCTTTTGACCAGGCGGTTAACTGTGTGAAACGACACAAACGGATTTTCACCAAAGCCGATTTTGAAATTGAGCACTGTGGTGCTGACAACGGTACCGGTATGCGCGACTACATTGCCGACTGGTGTGCACAAACCTTTAAGGAAATGGGCTGATGGACTTTCGTTTTCACCATGGCGCCGTCAACGTACCGGATCTGGAGCAGGCGCTCCAGTGGTACCATGACGTGCTCGGCTTTGACGTCGAGCGGCGATTTGAAATCCCCCCGGCCAACGCCCGTGTGGCGATGGTACGCAAGGGGCCTTTGCGCTTTGAAATCTTCGAAACCACCCAGGCCAATCCCCTGCCTGATGAGCGACGCATGCCGATCAGCGATCTGCAGACCCACGGCAACAAGCACGTGGCCTTTCAGGTCGACGATCTGGAAGAGTTCCTGCTAGCAGTGGAAGCGAAAGGCGCCGATGTCGCCTTCGTGGTGCGAGAGGCATTTGGCAAAGGCTGTTTTCTTCGCGATTGCGCAGGAAATTTGATTGAGTTTGTGGAGGAACCCAATCAGTAAGAGGTTCATTTTTGCACAGCGCTTGAACGGATTAGGCCTGACAAAACGACGGGCTTTTGCTTTAGCCCCAAGGAATACCGTTCTAAAAATGTCACTCACAGGGATGTGAAAGCATAATAAAAACATTGAACATCAAATGAATCTCGTCAGCTTTAGGTAAGGCAAAGCGACAGCGACCCTAGCTGGGCCTCTGTACACTCCATGCCTCAAACGAAATCTCATCTCACAGAAACTTTCGCTGGAGCGGTTAACGCGCGCGCCAATATGACCAGAACTATGGAAATCACTGCACACAGAATGGCAGCTTGCGCAATCACATTCAATGTTGATACCTTAATGATCTGGGAAGAGAGTGTGGGTCCCATGACGACCCCCGCCTGTTGTGCAGTACCAATGAAGATAGCGCTGCGTAATGAAGGGTCCAACTCTAACAGCAGTGGCAACTGAAATGAGGGTATGAACATCCAAACAAAAGCAAACAGCATGAGAGAACCGTAGACGGTTACCCAACCTGTCATATTGATAAATACTGCAATGGCGACGATAATAATCAATGCCCCGCCAATACAGGTAGAGATGGGCTGCAGTTTGTTCGCCAACACCACCGCGCAGATACCAGCAAATATTTGCACTCCAATGGCCATATTCACAGCGCTCTCGACAACTTCACTCGGGTGCCCCAAATATTGGCCCAACGGTAAGACATAAACCCAAAACCCCATAACCGCCGCCAGCAAAAATCCAACTGACGCCAACCCCATCATGCCCTTCAGTGGGGGCCATGAGGTAGGTGATTGAGTGCTTTGCTGATACACCAAGGGCATCGCCACTACCGCGAACAGCAGCAGTAAGTCGGCTGCAGCAAATAGCACATACCCTGCAGCGGGCCCGTGAACGGGTAGCAACCATTTTCGGATGAGTAAGGCAAACGCAAAAGAAACAACCGCCTGGAAAGTAACATAAATAGCAAAAAGTCTACTTGGCACTGCAGCCCGTGCCATCATGCCCAATAACACCCAAAAAAGTATTCCCGAGCACGCCCCATTGAGAAACCTCAACGCAATGATGCCAGCCCCACTGACCATGCCAGTGCAACTATTGACAATCATTGCAATCAACAGGGCAATCACCACCTTAGATCTTAAACCGGTAGGTTTGAAAAATATTGCCGCCAGTGTCAATACCACCACAGAGCCTAGCGTTTCGGCAGCTGCCGCGTGCCCGAGCTGTGTGGCACTGAGTTGATGATGCTCAAGCAGGCCGCCCAGCAGGAGAGGTTGGATTGAGGTAATACAGCCTGCGATAATCCCCATAATGATCACGACAGTTATTTGAAAAATTGAAAAGCGCTGCGTCATTGCATTTGCCATATTAGATGCCTCTGAAGATCAATAACCGTGAAAATCACTTTCACCGCTATTACTGACAGACAGTTATGATTGCCAGGTGATTCACTGCTATAGATGCAGCAAGAATGTTTATTATTTTTACGGGACCGTATCGAAATCACACCTCACCACCAAATATAAAATCTGTATCAATCTTTTACATTTAGAAGAGGATTTCAGAAAAGCGTCTACACTTTCGACGACTTTGATAATTATTGTATCAAGTGGTTGTCGACGGCCCCAAACCTCTGCTAAAGCACTCTGAGTCTACGCAAAGAAAATAATCAATCGCACATTAAAACCTTTTTCCTACTTGCCATTGTCACAGCAATCAAGTCAGGCCGATATCCCCTTGAGAGTGTAAAGTTTCTAATTCTCGCCGGGCAATACGCCAACCTTGATCAGTCAATTTCAGTTCATCACTGTATTCACCCCATACGGTCATCAACTCACCTTCATAGTCTCCTTTGCCCACATGTATGGCTTGAAGATAACACTTGGCCCACGCGATCTGCCCTTCCACTTGAATTTGATAATTACTCAATAAGTGCTGGGTTTGACCACACTGAGACAAAACTCCTGATACCAACGCTGTAATTTCTGCCAACCCCTGACACTCACCTACACCATAATATACAGCCAACGAGTCTGGTAAAAAAACGTTTTCCAAACGCTCGTAAATTTTTGAATCCAGTGCGGTTGCGTATTCAATTAATACGTTTTTAATATCGCGCTCATGTACAAGTTTTTTCATATCTTCCATAAACACCTCTCACTCTATTTATAATTTTTACAATCACGTTCTGATACTTGAAAACAACCCAATCGACACACACGGCGCTCTGCTCAACGCATCGTTGATAATGGGTTGCTCTCACGGATTAAACATCGTTAATAATGTCTTCAATCACTTTTACTGGGCCGTTAAACATCCGTCGACTGTCAGCTCCACCCCTGAGACGTAACTGGATTCATCCGAAGCAAGAAACAATGCACAATTTGCCACATCTTCGGGTTGCCCCATACGTCCCATCGGAATAGAGTCGTTAATAATTTCGTATTGACCGGGGTTATCCCGAATAGCGTCTTGCTGGATATTGGTCCAAATGACCCCCGGATGAATCGAATTGCAGCGGATATTCTGACGCGCATTTTCCAAAGCAACCGTTTTGGACAACAAGCGTACGCCGCCTTTGCTGGCCCCGTAGGCACCCGTCCCCGGTATCCCCACCAGCCCGGCGACTGAAGACAAATTGATGATCGAACCCCCTCCTGCTCTGCGCATGGCTTTTACACCGTGTTTGCAGCCCAAAAAGACACTGGTCATATTTACTCTCATTTGCCGTTCAAAATCTTCCAATGTCATTTCGTCGGTGTTTCTGAGCACCGCAATGCCTGCATTATTCACCAGAATGTCCAGTTGGCCATACTCCGCCTCGGCCGCCGAAATCGCTTCTTCCCAACCCGACTCAGAGGTCACGTCCTGATGCAGCTGAAGTACCTCCCCGCCCAAAGCTTTAACTTCTTCATAGCAGCTGGCTAACCCTTCTGCGTTAACGTCACTGATCACAAGTTTGGCCCCTTCCCGTGCAAAAGTGAGTGCTATCGCACGCCCTAACCCAGGATTGGAGGCTGCTCCGGTAATGAGTGCTACTTTATTATTTAAACGAGACATGCTTATTCCTTTTATAGTTATATCAGTGTGTTATCAGTGACGTCCTAGAGTGTTTACTCGCGCTAGAACATAGTGCTTAAAATCTCAACTTCTGTCTTACCGACAATAAATATGCACAAAAATATTCACAAACAATCTAGACTGTTTTATATTGTTGTAAAACCGGCTGCTTGGCAACCATAAAATTGCGATCAAAGTCGCAACCTGACCCCAAGCTGCACTATAAAAATAAACACAATAATGGCGATATCCCTATGACAACCGTACAACAAGTAGTTTTGGCTCGACGCCCGAACGGTGTGTTACAACCTGAGCATTTCTCCCTGAAAGCAACCGACTTACCCGCTTTAAAGGAGGGGCAGTTTCTCATTCGAAACCTTTTCCTGTCTCTGGATGCCGGTTTCCGGCAGTGGATGAATGCGGGCGCATCGGACAACTATTTGTCTGAAATGCCCCTCGACACCCCAGTCCAAAGCATTGTGTTGGGAGAGGTTACCGAATCTCTGCACTCTGATTACCCCATCGGATCACTAGTAGTAGGACGAACAGCCTGGGAAACTCACAGTATCGCTGATGGCAGCGACCTGATGACTATCATCCAGCCCAATGAAAATTTTGGTCCCGAACACTACCTCAGCGCCTTGGGTCCTTCGGGGATGACCGCCTATTTCGGTTTGATGAATATCGGTCAACCCAAGCCAGGCGATACCTTGCTCGTCAGCGCTGCAGCGGGAGGAGTCGGCAGCCTGGTTGGACAAATAGGCAAAATTTTGGGTTGCCGCACCATTGGCATCAGCAGCTCGGAAGAGAAGTGTCAATGGCTGCAATCGGAACTCGGCTATGACCATGTGATCAACTACAAGGCTTCACCGGGCCTGGATCAAGCTCTTGCGGAGATGGCGCCGAATGGCGTTGATATATATTTCGATAATGTAGGAGGCCATATGCTTGATACAACCCTTAAACATATTGCCCTCAATGCCCGTATCATTTTGTGCGGGGCCATCTCCCAATATGATTTAACTGGACAGCACATTGGCATACACCATCTATGGGAACTTGTGACTAAACGAGCTAAAGCCGAGGGCTTTATGTTTTCGGATTATGTCGAAGAATACTCAGCTGCCATGGAGGTGCTTGGTCACTGGATAACTGCTGAACAACTGCACGCGCCAGTGAATATAACACACGGACTTGCCAGCACCGCTGAGGCATTTTGCCAGATGCTCACAGGCAACAATTTGGGAAAAAGCCTGGTCAAACTCTGCTGAACCACGTCCGGCTAGCGGCTCAATGCGGAGCTTAAACTCACCGCCACCATATATTAAAAACAATTATGCTTGTTTTATAGAAAGAAAGTGGTATGGTGCAATCAAGGTACCACCTCATACCATAAAATACTCACTCGCTCTGTTATTAGCGCAGTGACTCTAATACTTATAATGATTATATTCAGAGGGATCCCATGCGTAAAAAACTGTTGTCAACACACATTGCTGTTATTTTAGGCTCAAGCCTAAGCTTACCCACACTCGCCCAAACCTCGGATTACACCGCTCGAGGTGGTCTGGAAGAAATTGTCGTCACTGCCCGAAAGCGGGAAGAAACCCTTCAAGATGCGCCCTTGACCGTGAGCGCCATTTCTCAGGAACGCATTGAGAAATTTGATGTGACCAGCCTTGAAAAAATAGCCTCTTTGTCACCACAGTTTTTTGTGGGGCGCTCCTCCAATGGCTCAGGTGCTCAAATGACTCTAAGAGGTATTGGCTCCAGCTCCACCAGTATTGGCATTGAGCAGTCCGTTGCCGTCATTCTGGATGGCGTATACTTCGGACAAGGCCGCGTGTTGAACGAAGGCATGTTCGATCTCGCACAGATTGAACTATTGAAAGGCCCACAATCGTTATTTTTCGGTAAAAATGCGACCGCCGGCGTAATATCGCTCACCACCGCCAAGCCTACCGAAGAATTTGAAGCCACCGCCCGAGCGGGCTATGAATTCGAATCCGAACAGACGCGCGTAGAAGGTATTATTTCTGGCCCCTTGTCGGAAACTGTTGGCGCGCGTTTGGCGGTTCGTCACAGTGATATGGACGGTGGTTATTTTGAAAATCAATCGACCGTACAACCTTACGCAGCCTATGACGTCGCCACAGGGAACGTAACTGAAGATGTATCTCCAGCGGATAATCGCGACGCCCCAGGCGAGGAAGAAACCCTCGCCCGATTGACGATCACCGTGGATCCGGGTGAAAATCTGGCCATGACATTTTCTGCCTCCAGCACCAAAACCGAAGTCAACAACTCATCCTGGAACTACACCCATTTTAACTGTCCCGGCGGTGTAGGTGGCATTAACCCAAATGTCCGATGTGGTGATGACTTTGTCATCACACAAAATTACATGCCTTCAGTCCTGGCAAATAGCTTACCTTATGCCCGCAGCAATGGTGAGCTGTTTAACGAATACGAATCCTACGCGTTAACCGCCAACATTGAATACAACTTCGAAAATTATACGCTGACCTCGGTAACTAACTATCAGGACAATAAAAACACATTTGGATTGTCCGGTGATTTTCAGTCCATTCCCACCGCAACTTTTGCTACTGAAAAAAACACCTGGGAAGCTTTTTCGGAAGAGCTTCGCCTGACCTCCGAGTTTAGTGGCCCATTCAACTTTATGCTCGGCATTCTGTATCAGGAAACCGAGCGTCAATTTGATCAGTGGGTGGCCACGGCTGGACTCATGAACAGCGCAGCCCCCTCACCGGATCTGGTTCATGTTGCCAGTCAAAAATCCAGTTTTACGGATGGTAAGACAATCTCGCCTTTTTTTCAGGTCAACTATGATTTCACTGAGGATTTGGAATTAAGTATTGGTGCACGTTACACAGATGAAACTAAAGAATCCGAGTTTGTACACCCTTACAACAACCCGGGACTTGGAGGCATCTGGCGTACCAATGAAGTGGCTATTGGTGATCAGAGTTTTGAGGAATGGTCACCCGAAGCCACACTCAGCTGGCAAATCAATGAAAACGTGATGGGCTATGTGTCTTACAAGACGGCGTATAAATCGGGTGGGTTTTCCAACAGTGGCATTTACTCAGCGGATTTTATGGGAGGATCCGAATCCGACTTTACTTTCGATCCTGAAACGGCTCAAGGTTTTGAAGCAGGGATTAAAACGACGTTGCTCGACAATCAACTGCGTATGAACTTTACCGTATACAACTACGACTACGATGATTTACAGGTCGATTTCTTTAACTCGCCAACGTTTGCATTCATTACCCTGAACGCCGGTTCTGCCAACACCACGGGCGTTGAGATGGATCTTGAATATGCACCTTATGCGGTTCCGGGGCTGTCTATACGAACCACGCTGGCCTATAACAAAGCGGAGTACGATGACTTTGTTGCCCCCTGCTGGGCAGGTCAGAGTGCGTCTCAGGGCTGTACCGATGTGGTGCCAGGCACCAATGGCACGCCAGGCCAGGACATCAGCGGCGAACCAACCGCGATGGCACCAGAATGGTCGGCCTCATTGGGCATAAGCTATGATGGTTTCCTGAGCAATGGCTGGGAATACGGTATCGCGGTAGACAGCGTGTATTCCGACAGCTACAACGCCTCCGCGTTCGCCAACCCCCACGCCATGCGTGACAGCTATACCACCGTCGATGCCAGCGTATATTTAGCCGGCCAGGATCAAAAGTGGCAACTGCAATTACTGGGTAAAAACCTCACCAATGAGTTTATCGTCTCCGGTGTTGTGGATGGTCCCAGTACTCCGGGCGCCGGTGGCGCCTTTGCCGATCAAATGGGGTTTACCTCACTGCCCCGTACTGTGGCAGTGCAGTTAACCTACAAATTTCAATAAACACTCTTCACCCCTTTTACTGGTTGGCCATGCAAGACATGGCCAACCAGTATTTTTTCTCCGCTTTACCCCTTTCCCTTCAAAGCCCCCCACATAGCTCTTCTATCCGCAATACGCGCTGACCGATCCACACCACCACCGTATGTGTGTCGTGACCGGTGATAAGGCGATGTGGCTAACGACGAACCCACACAGATCTTCGCACGTTCAGTCGACGAGTAGCCATGCAGACACATCTTGGCTTAGCGAGCGTTCTATCTCGAGGTAAATATCTGGTGTGGGGAAACTGGCTGAACGCGGAGAAGATACAGAACAGCTGACTCGGTAAGCCTAGAAGCAGCACAACCGTGGCCGTGAAATATCTTCATACATTGAGAGGATTATTGAGAGGATTATTGAGAGGATTATTGAGAGGATTAAACGTTAGCCGATGCACCCGCGAACTCAGTTTCTACCTCGTCCACCAGCATCACCTGATTGCGGCTTCGGTCAAAGAGCTGCTCCTCATCCTCAACAATCAGGCGCTGAATGTCAGGCTGCGACAGGCGTGCCATCACCACCTCAAAATCCGCTTTACCATCAAACCAGATTTCAGTCACGACGTCATAATCCAACCCATTCGCCCGGCTGGCCAGAGCATCATCAAACGGCGTCAGGTAGCGGCGAAAGTATCGCCGCACTTCCGGTTGTAACACTTGTTTGCCAATTTGAGCATGAACGCTTTCATAATAATGTTTAAATTCTTCCATCGTCAGATCATCACGCTTTTTCAGGAACGTCAGCATTTTAAACATTTAAAACCCCCTTAACCCCAGCAATTAATATATGTGAAATACTAATTATCAAAAAGAAAATGTTAATTATCAGGCGCCCCCGACTCAATCCAGGAGCGTATGGTATCAATTTGCGCTGCCGATAAAGGCGGTGCCATAAATGGCATTCGTTCACCGTTACCGCCAGCAGAGAGTTGCGACCCCAGAATCTTATGCAGAAGATAGCTTTCATCCGGCGAAGCCGCCTTGACCCGCAGTAACTCCGATTCGACAGACTTTACACCAACCAATGATTGATAGGCTTTATTCGGCACCAGCGACATCATGCCGGGCTCCTGCCCGGTAATATGACAAGTGGCACAGCGACGCTTGAGAATCGGCACCACGTGAGCGGAGAACGAGGGCAGATTATCCGCCCTCCCTTGAACCGATGCCGCCACCAGGAAACAGAATCCAGCCAGCGTTGTGATTCGAATTTTGTGCATAGACACTCCTACCGTACCGGTTCATTAAGAACCTCAGTTCCGGCGATATAACCATAGGTCATTGCCGGACCAATCGTTCCACCCGCCCCAACATAAGCGTTGCGCGTTGGGCTCGAGATACAGTTACCCGCACCATACAACCCCGCAATAGGCTTGTCATGGCGATCCAGAATTTGCGCTTTGGCATTAGTAATTGGCCCACCATTGGTATCCAGCACCCCGGGGGCCAGAATAATCGCGTGATACGGCCCTTTGTCTGACAGTGGGTGCAGGGTTACATTGGGATAAGGGTTCTCCTTATGCTCATCATTGTATTGGAAATTGCCCCACACCAGGTGCCACTCTCGATCATAGGCATGATCACCGCGTTGAAAATCTTCATCTTTGCCCGAACGGGAAAACTGATTGAAACGCTCGACAGTCCGTAGCAAGGTTTCGGAAAATTCATGATCGAGGGTGTAATGACCGGTTTTCTGGTGGTATTTTGCCAACCTTTGTTGAATTTTAATCGCCAGATCCGACAGGGTGTCCGCGCTGATCACATGTTCTGCCTGAGCGTTAACCGGTGGCAAGCCATTGTCAGCCCCAACCAGTTCAGCCGTTCGGCGATCATAGATCATCATCAACAATTGATTAGGATACTCCGCATTCACGGGGTCATAGGCCAAATGAATTTGGGTGCGATCATTGTAATTTCGATGTTCATTCACCACTCGCTTGCCGTACCGATTCACGAGAATCATTGAATCGCCCGGCGGCACAAACATACCGGTTGCTATGGCACGATTCTTTAACGCTTGCTCCAGAACCACCTGAGTACGCCAGCCACCATTCAGATTGCCGATTTTTGCCCCAACGCCTCCAGCAATGGAGACCAGGTCTCCAGTGGCACTTTGCTGGGCACAGGATCCATACACAGGTACCACTTGATTGGCATCCAGCATTTCCACATTGTGAGCGAAACCACCACTGCCAAAAATGACACCACGACGTGCGCGGTAAAGTTTAAGCTTACCACCTTCATCCACCTGAACACCGATAATGGCGTCATCACGGGTGATCAAAGCCGTTACCGCGTGCTCTGTCAAGACGGGCACGCGGTGATCCGTCAACCAGTTTTCCATTTGTTCCACCAACCCATAGCCATGCGCATAGTCACCGCTGGCTGTCGCTGAAGCCAGCGGTCGTCCCATCGGCACTTTATTTTCAGCCACATGCTCCAGATAATCAGGTGCTTCGACATTGCGATCCCACATGCGCCACTGGCGGACATGTAATGCTCCACTTTTGCGAATAAAATCCACCATGTCAGAACCATGATCGTAAAAAGCTGCAATCTTGTCAAAATCGAGCACGTGCAAGCCATAATGCTCGGCATCGGCATCGTATAAAGACGAAAATGCATATCGGCACATGTAGCGGATACAGTCTTCTCGACGATCGTTAATTCCTTGTGCTTTTAAACCATAATGATTCGGAATCCAGAACACCCCTCCCGATTTAGCGGTCGTACCGCCGGTAACCGGAGCC
Organism: Pseudomaricurvus hydrocarbonicus; assembly: GCF_011602365.1. Classification (GTDB taxonomy): domain Bacteria; phylum Pseudomonadota; class Gammaproteobacteria; order Pseudomonadales; family Cellvibrionaceae; genus Pseudomaricurvus; species Pseudomaricurvus hydrocarbonicus. The sequence goes on along the minus strand of NZ_JAAONZ010000012.1, from coordinate 118,133 downwards.
TTTTCCAACACCAGAACCTGGGCACCACCGCTGGTAGCAGTCACCGCCGCAGTCAATGCTGCAGCCCCACTGCCCACACAAATAACATCGAATTCACCCTCCCAAGAGGGTTCTTCAACCCCTGCTTGTACCGGTTGGTTTGCGACACCCAACATGGCTGTCGCGCCCAACACGGTTGTGCCTGTTAACAACGTTCGACGTCCAATGGACACATCATTTTTATTTTTCATAATTTCTCAGCCCTACCAGGGTGCTGCTCCATTGGAAAACAGCACACGCAGATCTACCATTCCGTAAAATTTAACCCGAATTTAAAAAGTGTAGGTAACCTCTAAACCCCACTCCCGGGGCGAGCGCACTGTGGCAAACTTCCACAGGGAACCTGGGTTCTCTGTACCCGCTGTTGGACGGTTGGGCGACACCGCATAATCGTGGGTATAGCTGTCTTCGTCAGTAAGGTTGCGGCCAAACAGGGATATACGCCACTGATCAAGCTCGTAGGTAAGTGAAGTATCCAGTAAGCCAAAAGATTCAATTTCTGTGCCCGGGTGATTGGTCAGAGTCGAAGCATAGCCATCACGCCATGAATAACTTGTCCGCCAGCTCATCAAACCATCACCCACGCTCCAGTCGAACACATTCTGGAGGGAATAGGTCAGCTCCGGTGCCCGACGAATTTCAAGATTGCTCTCATCGGCTACAATGCCATCCCCATAGATATCTGCGTTAAAATTGGAGTACTTTGCGTCCAGCCAACCCGCATTACCCGAGACACGCCACCACTCACTGAGCAACACGTCAAATTCCAGTTCAACCCCGCTGAATTCGGCTTCACCAACATTGCGAATCGCGATTTCATTGCCGGTGGCAACATTTGGCGCAGGCAGCGACACTTCAATCTGCATGTCTTCATACACCATATGGAAAAGTGTGGCGTTCAGTTTCAAACGTCCATCAAACCACGTGGACTTAATCCCTGCCTCCCAGTTGGTCAAGGTTTCGGGTGCAAATCCAGAGGACAATGAGGCTTCTGTGGATGCTCTGGGCGAAAATCCTCCACTGCGGAAACCGGTTGAATTGGTAAAGTAGACCATCAATTCATCGGCAAACTGGTAGCGCGCGCCCCAACGATAGATCCAGTCATTATCCGTACGCTCACCACCGGCATTGGGGCCTACTAAATAAGCCCCAGTGGCGGGATCATAGACGTCCCGGTCCATGCGCTTGGTTTCCGTGATAAAACGGGTACCGGCCGTTAATGTCAGCTTCTCGTCCAATAGGCTGTAGTCGCCTTCAAAGAATATCGAGTGTGATTCCGACGCAGTCTCGGTTGCTTCACGAGGCGACCAGACTGGGGTAAACACCTGGCTCAATTGATTGGAGGTTGCATCAGCAGTCGCAGTGAACACTCCAGCTTGCCAAAGAAGGCTGCCTCCCGCATCGTGACTAAACCGCAGCTCGTGAGTAACTTGAGAGTAATCCCCCCAGCGATCAACGTGATAAAGCACCGCGTCGATTCCGTCCATATCGGCCTGGTATTCGTCGTCGGCCGTCAGCCAGCCACCAATGTAAGTCAGGCTTAAGCTGTCAGTGAGTTCCGCTTCCACTTGCCAGATTGCTTGATGACTTTCAAGTCCTACAGCGCCCCGATAATCGGAATAGCTGCGACGGCGATCAGACTTCTCTCCCGCTGGACGGACCACATCGCCAAATTCACCACCACAGACATAACCGTAAGCCTGATAAGCACCACAAAACACGTCACTCGTATCGGTTGCCGTAGGCATTATGGCCGCCGCATAACCTTCCATATTTGAATAATTATATTGAGCGTCCAAGGTGACGGAATCATTGAGCGCCATTAGCCAGTGAATACCTGCGCGAGTCGTATCTTTTTTACCCAGGTCACCCGAGACGGAGTTTTTGGTAAACCCTTTATCCTGATTCAGCGATGAAGCTGTCAATTTAACAGCCCAGTCTTCTTCACCATAATTGTAAAGAAGCTCCAGGTCTTTTTTCCCGTATTCGCCAACACGCCCGCGGATTTTACCGCTGCTCTCGTCTAACTTGGGCTTTGTCCGATGGATATTAATTAATCCACCAACAACGTTCTTGCCAAACAGGGTGCCCTGAGGACCCCGCAAGACCTCAATGCGTTCGATATCTAACAGATTAAATACCTGGCCGGTCCCCGTAGCCAAGGGCACACCATCGACCGCAACCAATACGGTGGGGTCAAAAGCTTTTTCCACATCCTGATAACTGATTCCGCGAATGGAAAACCCACCGCCCGAGGGAGTTCCGGCCTCAATAGTATCCATCACGACGTTGGGAGCAAACTGTGCCAGTGAGGTTGTGTCTAATGTAAAAGCATTTTTCACATCATCACCTGCAATAGCGCTGACCGCAAGTGGTACATCCTGAATACTTTCCGCACGCTTACGGGCCGTGACAACCACTTCTTCAATGGACAAACCGCCTTCGGCGAAGGCCGGAAACGTGAGTGCAGAAGTACCTGCCACGCACAGAAGGCCGATAACACCTGATAGGGATTGCTTATGTAAATTAACTACGGACATGGAATTACCCTCTTTATTTATTGTTATGTGATAGCTATGTCGGTTTAGCTATCGATCTCTGATATTCATTTTTTCCGACAGAATAGAAAACTGCATATACGTTTTATGTGGGCATAAAATATTTAATGTTTTTTTGTCATTACCACTTTCTCTCCTTCTGCGTTTTTTCTTATCTCTGTCTCCAAGAAAATCGACAATGGATTTTAGATATCATAAAAACGACTCACCAGTGAGTCGCAACTCGCAGAATTAATAAGGAAAATTTTCTGGATCAGCAGTCAGCCGCCGCAAGCTTGACCAGTAATTTTCCTTTATTGGCTCCGCTAAACAATCGTGAATAGGCCTCCACCGTATTTTCCAGTCCTTCGACAATGTCTTCATTAAATATTAGTTTTCCCTGCTCAAGCCAGGTTTTTATCTCTGCAATTGCATCGTCAAATCGATCCACATAGTTGGTGGTCAACAAACCTTTTACTGTGGCACTGCGCGCCAGGATCTGCCAGTAGTTGTAGGGGCCGGGTACCGAACCACTGGAGTTATAGGTTGAAATAGCCCCGCAAAAGACAACGCGGGCATGATCATTGAGATTCAATAAAGCGGCATCCAGCATGTCGCCGCCGACGTTGTCATAAAAAATATCAACACGCTCAGGACACACCCGTGCAATTTCATCCGCAAGGTTATCGCACGTTTTGTAGTTAATTGCCGCATCAAACCCCAGGGTATCGGTTAGCCAACTCGCCTTTTCGGCATTGCCTGTCAGCCCCACCACTCGACAACCTTTTATTTTCGCGATCTGACCAGCAATGGAACCGACGGCACCCGCTGCGGCACTCATTAACACAGTATCGCCTTCGACGGGTTGACCCAACTCCAACAGACCAAAATAGGGCGTCAGCCCCATGGCACCACTAAAAATACTTAAGTAATTACGAGGTGAGTAATTTCCGTCGTTTGGTACTTGGGTGAGAAGATCGCCATGATTTACTGTCAATTCTTCCCAACCATTTACCGCCAGCCCCTGAACATAATCTCCTTCAGAAAACGCGGAATGATTACTTTTGAGTACCTTGCCCAAAGTGGTGCTGCGAATACATCCACCTAAAGGTATCGGTTCCAAATAGCTGTCATTGTCACTCATCCAGTCTCTGATGGCCGGATCCAATGACAGATAATGATTCTCAATGAGAACTTCCCCCTCCTGCAAATCGGGGACGAGGACCGTCCGCATTCGGATGTCTTCTTCAGTTGGCACACCCACTGGGCGCTGATGGAGATACAATTGACGATTGTGTAATTGGGTCATAAAAAACCTATTTTATTTTTGTTTTGAGCTCGATACTCTTCACTGAGAAGAACCTACGAATAAAATCAGGATATAACCCATTCAAAATAAAATCAATCACGCTTGACTTTTATTTTGGTGTTGATTAGTTTTATGCTTATATTGACGTATTGCTGAAGCCAGATTTACACACCTGGCTGGTGTTTTGCGGTCGATAATATCAACAGAGAGAGGTCACACACGCTGGCCTGATAATAACAATCAAAATAAGTAGTCAAATATGCAAGCCATTGATGTACATCATGATTTTTCAGCGCAGAGGGATCAGATCTGGGATCTGCTACAGGACTTTGGCAATATTGAGCGCTGGTGGCCAAAGGGTCAGATTGTCAATATTGAACGAGTGGATATTGAGGGTCAGGGCATCGGCATGATTCGTCATATTTATAATGAAGGATTTGATGACGCCGTAAGCGAACAACTCATCAGTATTGATCCCCGGTCCTACACCTATACCCTGGCAATTGTTGGCAAACGACCTGCTGGGTTAACACGCTATCAGGCAACAGGAACCCTATCTCAACTTTCTGAGCATGGCTCCCGCCTGAGCTATCACTCTGAATTCCAAACTGAACCTGGCCGGGAACAAGAAGCTCGCGCATTTCTATCCGGCGCCTACGCCCTAATGTTTGAAGGCCTGCGTCAGGCTACCACCTGAGTCATACAACGGCTTGAATCAAACCACGACCTCAGTCACGGTTACGCCCTGAATTATGGAGAAAAATCATGATTATTATCTCAGCCAGAATCACACTAGACCCGAAAGATGTGGACCGCTATATCACCGGAGCACGCCAGGTTGTTGTTCCAACCCTAGCCGAAAAAGGATGCATTCGCTATTCCATAGCGCTGGATATCACCGCCCCCAATATCGTCTGTATTTTTGAAGAATGGGAAGCCGAAGAAGATTTAATGGCGCATTTGAGTACCCCCCATATTCAGACATTTTTGGCTCTCAGTGCTGATTTGAGTATCACCAATATGGAACTGATGAAATACGAGATCAGCGCCAGTGGTCCACTGGTGCTGGACGCTTAACTGCGAGCTATTGAGGAAAGACCCATGACCACACAATCACTCTATAACGACATGGTCGAAAAGATGATCGACCATGTCGACAATAAAACAACCGATATGGCCGAAGATACCCTGTCTGTTCCCAGCAGCGCCTATACCGATCCACAGATCTGGCAGCAGGAAATGGACCTCATTTTCAAGAACCGACCCGTTTTTGTCGCAATGAGTAATGAACTGCCAGAACCCGGCTGCTATAAAACACTCCAGTTTCTCGATAAGCCGCTGTTGATAACCCGTCTGGCCGATGGCAGTGTCCGCGTAATGCTCAATGTCTGCCCTCACCGGGCCATGCAAGTGGTCACGGAAGAATCCGGCAAGCGCTCTCGCTTTACCTGCTCCTATCACGGCTGGTCATTTCGCAACGACGGCAGTCTGCTGGCGGTTTCGGAACCGGCTAAGTTTGGTGAAGTAGATAAAGACTGCAACGGGCTTCCTCAACTGCCCTCTTACGAACATGGCGGTATGATTTTTACCGTGCTCAATGGTGATACAACGGTAAATTTTGAAGAATATCTGGGTGGCATGATCAAGGATATCGCCAGGCTGGGTTTTGAGCACTGGCACTACTGCGGCAAACGAACAATTTATGGAGCAAACTGGAAAATCGCTTATGACGGTTATCTGGAGGGTTACCATTTTGCTACCGCTCACCCCAAGACCGTCACTCCCAGAACCTATTCCAACATTATGCAGTTTGAGAATTACGGACCGCATATTTTGTTAGGATTTCCACAGAGAAGTATTGATAAACTTAAAAACGTCGACAAGTCCGATTACTGGAAACATGAAAACGATGGCTACGATTTTATCCGTCTGCTGTTTCCCAATGTGTCCATATTTGTTGCACCAGAAATTACCCAAATTGCCCAGATCATTCCCGGGCCAACGCCGGCGGAAAACACGACCCATCTTTACTTCATCCACCCTGAAGCACCTCAGAACGAAGAGCAGCAGCAGGCCAATGAAAACATGATGGAGTGGTTGCGTGATGTCGTGGATGAAGAAGACTACTTTATGGGTCTAAAAATCCAGAAAGGTGTTGAATCCAACGCTCACACCCATGTGACTTTTGGCCGCAATGAGCGCGGCAATCAATTTTTCCATAAATGGGTAGATTACTGCCTGGCTGATGATCCTGGCTTACCAGAACCCAAACTGTAGATTCCAAACAGCCAACTATTTTCATAAAGCACCGTAATCCAACAGGTATTTATATGGCCGAATCAAAATACACCGCAGGGCGCATCAATGCCGTACTGATCGCTGCAGGCGATTGGCACGACATTGACTTTGCCCGGCTGGAATTACTCAAACTATTGGCAGAGGATGATCGTATCCGTGTCAGGATTTTCGAAGATTATGAAAACCTTGACGCGATTGTCGAAGCGGACTTAATTATCTCCTACACCTGCAATATTGTTCCCTCTCTTAAAGCTCAGGAAGCGCTGTATCAATGGGTCGAAAACGGGGGGCGCTGGTATGCCTTGCATGGAACAAATTCCATCATTCGACTGATGTCCGATGGCGTCTACGGGACACCGGATTGGGCTCCATTATTTGTCGAGACTCTGGGATCCATGTTTCGCTCGCACCCGCCCATCGCGCCTTATACGGTATCCGTTGCCAATCCAGAGCACCCGCTGGTCAAGGATATTGAGCCTTTCGAAACCACCGATGAGCTCTATTTGATGAAGACCTATGGCGAGCTCAATGTTCTGCTGGATGCGGAATACGGGGGTAAGGCCGAAGGTTTTCAGGAAGATGACTGGGAACACGCACGCCATCCGGTCTTTTATACCCACTCGGTAGGTAAAGGCGAAGTCCTCTATCTAACTCTTGGTCACTGTCGTCATCACTATGACATGCAACCACTGCTGGATTACTGGCCCAGTATTGATCGCTGCGCCTGGGATCTACCGGTCTTTTACACCTTGCTGCGCCGGGGAATTCAATGGGCTATCGAACCCTTCGATGACCTTGCCCGAGAAGCTCGCAACTCTGCAGAACAAAGCAGTTACCAAACATAAAAATGCCACAATAAACAATATAGGAGACACTTATGCCAGGCAGATTAGAAGGTAAAGTTGCTGTTATTCTTGGTGTATCGGATGAGCGCAGTATGGCTGCAACCACAGCCCGCCGGTTTCACGCCGAAGGCGCCAAACTGGTGTTAGCCGGTCGCCAGCTTGACAAGGTTCAGTCAGTGGCAGCCCCATTAGGCGCTGCAGCTGTAGTTTGTGACATTACCGTAGAATCACAACTGCAACAGCTCGCCAGTAAAGCCCTCGACGAGTTTGGCAAACTTGATATCGCCATCAACTTTGCCGGAATAGACGCCTCTGCCCCAATCGCAGAGACCACTGAGGAGATGCTGCAGCAAACCAGCAACGTTCACTTTATCGGTGCAACCTTATTTATTAAGCAAATGGCTGCTCAGATGAAGGCTGGCGGCTCCATTGTGACCACCTCATCCCAGGCCAGTATCATTAGCCCACCCGGCCTGGGAGCCTATGGGGGTAGCAAAGCCGGAGCTGATCAGGTGGTGCGCATCGCCGCAGGTGAATATGGCGCCCAGAATATACGCGTTAATTCATTGGCGCCGGGCTTTACCCCAACAGCGATGACCGCAGACTATCTCAAGGTACCGACCATAGAGCAGGCTTTTCTGCGGGAAATCCCACTCAATCGTCTGCCTACAGCTGACGATATTGCCAATGCTGCATTGTGGCTGGCCTCTGATGAAGCCTTTATTACTGGCCAAATTCTGGATATATCCGGAGGTCAAACACTCCGCCGTATCCCAACACCTGAGGAAATGGGTTTTTAATCTCACTTACCGTTACTCACTGATTAGCAAGGACGCTGACATCCTCATCCTCATCCTCATCCTCATCCTCATCTTACGATGTACAGTGACAGTCCATCTTAGCAAATTCTGATCTGTGCATGATGTTGTTCTCGCCTCAAACCATAACCGTACACATGGCAAAAAACGCCTATTAAATAATATAAAAAAAGCGGCCGAAGCCGCTGTAAGTGCAAAGCTTGTTAATAAAATTTAGCTCAGCCCAGTCGAACAGAGTGGCCGGCATCAACCGTGTAGATACCCCCATTCATATAACTGGATACATCACTCGCGAGTAACAGTAGTTGACCATCCAGCTCATGCAATTTTCCCAGGCGTCCTAGCGGCAATCCAGCCACGTCCTTCTTACCGGCCTCTGTTTCATAATAGTCAGCGGTCAGGTCCGTCAAAAAGTACCCTGGGGCTATAGCATTCACACGCACACCTTGTGCAACCAATTCCTGAGCCATTGTTCGTGTCAATTGATCCACAGCTGCCTTGGAAGCGGCATAGTGTGCTAATCCAGGGAATGTACGAGTGCCACAAATGGAAGAGATGTTAATGATGCTGCCAGTTTTTTTGGCTTGCACTAATCTTTGGGCAACTTCCTGACCGACATTGAATACACCCTTCACATTCACGGCTAGTACATGATCCCAAACAGCCTCTTCCATCTCCAGAAAAGGCTGTCCGCCAGTGGCGCCTGCATTGCACACAACGATATCAGGGACGCCGTAGGCAGCTTCTGCCTGATCAAGAGCTTGCTTCACTGAATCCCGGCAGGTAACGTCCATAACAACCGCGATGGCGTTGCCGCCCTTCGTTCGAATTTTTTCAGCCAGCGCCTGTAACAGATCCAGACGACGTGCGGTGCAAATCACTTTTGCACCGCGTGAAGAAAGCACCTCGGCAAAATGTGCGCCTAAGCCACTGGAGGCTCCAGTTACAAAAGCAATCTTACCTGTCAAATCAAGAAAATCTTTTTTCATCACTCTACCTCAGTCACTAGATCAGTATTGAATACGCTTGGTGAAGCCACCATCGATCACAACATTCGTTCCGGTGGTAAAGCTAGAGACGGGACTTAGCAACAGCGCCACCTGTGCGCAAACTTCTTCTGCGGTCGCCATGCGCCCCATGGGAATGGCTGCGACCGTTGATTCGTATACCTCAGGCATGGCTTGTTTGATTTGATCCCAGGCGCCATCTTTGATAAATACTGGACCCGGGCTAACGCTATTCACACGAATATGCTGAGGCGCCAAAACATTTGCCAGATTGCCGAAATAATTCAGCATCGCTGCTTTCATTGCACCAAAAGGTACAGCTCCCGCAAAGGCTTCCAACGCCGCCGTTGAAGAGATGTTCACGATGGACGGAATTTCAGATTTTTCCAAATAAGGCAAAAGGGTTTCGACAATTTTCCAGGTTGCGAGGATGTCAGTTTCAAAATTCCTGCGCCAACCCGACTCTTCCACATCCGCCCCACCCGCACTGACATTGGCAATGTATCCGTCAATACCGCCCAAGGTTCTGGCCGAGTCAGACACCCATTGGCTGATAGACTCCTGATCGGTAACGTCTACGGCCGCTCCATAAGCGTCTGTACCCAGCGCTTTAATTTGTTCAACAGCGGCTGCAACTTCTGCTTCGTTGCGGGCGCAAATACTGACTTTGGCTCCTTCATTAGCCAGATACTTACCCAGTGCAAGGCCGATTCCTTTAGATCCACCGGTAATTAATATCACTTTATTTTTTAATTTAAGATCCATAACGTTATCCTTTAATGCTCAATATTGAAATGACGCCGAAAAACGCGACAAATGATCATCTCTTGTGCCAAATTGACTGTTAATTGCGGCAATACGTTTAAAAAAGTGTCCGACATTCAATTCGTCGGTTGTTGCGATACCACCATGTAACTGAATGGCATTATGGGACACAAATTTCCCGGCCTTGGCGATCTTTGCCTTCAGTGCGGACAAACACCGTTCGGCATCATCGCTGCCCTGATCCAGCTTCCAGGCAGCGGCTAGCATCAGAGAACGGGAGAGTTCCAGTTCCATAAACATGTCAGCCATACGGTGTCGTAAAACCTGAAACTGTGCGATAGAGCGTCCAAACTGCTGACGCTGTTTGGTGTAATCTACGGTGGCGGTCAACAATGAAGACATAGCACCAACGGCTTCAGCACAGAGCGACAGCAATACCTGCTGCATCACCGGTTTCAGTAACGCCTGCGCCTGACCGACTTTACCGATAATGTGATCTGCGGGTACTTGAACCTGGTTAAAGGTAAATTCTGCGGCATTGCGACCATCGTGAGTTTTGTAAGACCTTCGTTCGCAGCCCTTCGTGTTGACAGGGACGAAGACCAGACTGAGGCCATCCATTTCACCCACATTGCCCGCCGTTCGTGCAAGTACAATGATTCCATCAGCAGCGGCCCCGTTGAGTACAACGGTCTTATGGCCATTGAGCTGAATTACAGACGGGTTCTCCTGTGGCTTTAGCTTCGCGATTAGGGCTATATCCTGCATAGCGTGAGCATGGTGTTTTTCTGCCCACGCAAACGCCAGCTGGTACTCGCCAGCCATTACGGAGTCCAGGCATTGAGATGTCACATTCTCACTGCCACCTCGCGCAATCAGTTGCCCACCTAATACAATGGTCTCCACATAGGGCTCAACAACCAGATTTGTTCCCAATTGCTCACTCAACAACATGGTTTCTAGCGCGCCGCCACCAAAACCACCAACCTCCTCTTCGAAAGTCATGGCCAACCAGCCTAAATTCGCAAACATGGACCAGTGTTGCATAGAGAAAGGTGCTTCAGAATTCACTACCACCTGACGTCCGTCAAAGTCATAATTGTCCTGTAAATATTTTTCAGCACTGTCTTTCAACATCCGCTGCTCATCAGAGAATTCAATATACATAGTGCTAATTTCCTCAGAGCCCCAACACACGCTTGGCAATAATGTCGCGCTGAATTTCAGCCGAACCACCATAAATGGTAGAAGCTCGATTATTAATATATTCCGGCATAGTGGTTAGCGCATAATCAGGCCCTACTATCTCGCCTTGGAAGTCAGGTTCCAGTGCTTCAAGCTGTTTCGGTAAGGCCTGTACACCAAGGATATCCATGCTTAATTCGTTAAACCGCTGACCAATTTCAGTTCCCATTACTTTGCACAGTGAAGATAAAGCTCCGGGGTTGCCACCTGCATTCAGCGCGCCTTTGATTCTTAACTCGGTATACTCCAATGCCAGAGCATCGACAGCCACGTCTGCAAAACGGTTATTAAATACCGGGTTTTGTGCCCACAGCCTGCCTTCACTGTCATACTCAGATACAGCTTGCTTACAAATTTTGGCCATTTGTTTTTTATGATCAATGGTAAAGTTGTGACCGCCACGCTCAAATTCCAATAGGTATTTAGCCACCTCCCAACCTTCATTTTCTTTACCGACCAACTGACTGACAGAGACACGCACATTGTCAAAAAATACCTGACATTGTTCGATGACACCATCCAGCCCAACAATGGGGTCGACCTGAATGCCTTCCGCGTCCATATCCACAAGAATAAAACTGATACCCGCTTGTGGCTTGCCCTCTTTGGAAGTGCGAACTAGACAAAAGATCTTATTCGCGAACTGGGCATAACTGGTCCATATCTTGGAACCGTTGATGAGATAATCATCTCCATCGCGCACAGCACTGGTTTTCAAAGAAGCCAGATCAGAACCCGCACCAGGTTCCGAATAGCCCTGACACCAAACATCTTCACCCGATAAGATGCGCGGTAAGTAATACGCTTTTTGCTCCTCAGTACCGTAGTGAATCAGCATAGGCCCAAGCATCTGAATACCCATCGCCAGCAGCGACGGTGCGTTGGCAAGCTTGCACTCCTCCTGAAAAATATAGCGCTGATTCAAACTCCACCCGGTGCCACCGTATTCCTCCGGCCAATCGGGTGCCACCCAGCCTTTTTCGTTGAGTCGTCGATGCCAGGTCATGGTGGCGTCAAAATTAGCAAACACGCTGGTCATTAATTCACCAGCACGTTGAATGTCTGTGGTCAGCGCCTCTCGTATGAAAGCGCGGACTTCTTCACGAAACTCAATATCACTCATTTCTGCTTCCCGGTATCATCTGTCTGTCCTGTACGACTAGCTTATGTCACAGTTATCTAACAAAAAACACTGGTGACTCTATAAAACAATCTATACTGTTTGTTTTGTATTGTAAACACTGAGACTCAGTAAAGCAATCAAGCATCGGGGGTTTTACCCTAAATTGCGGTTTCTGGCCCAGTCCAGGGCGGCGTCGCTGGCGAGCCAGGATACGGCGTTATAAAGCAAGCGCTGGTAATGAGGATTACCGTAAGCACTGGAACCATCACCCATCTGCAGGTAGACAATAGGACTGTTTTTATAATGTTTTACCCACCCCAACAGCTCAGAACCCCTTGGGTGCAGCCAGTTATCATTACTGTACATTTGACCAACCCCGGCATTCGCCGCTGAATAAAAATGTTGCCAATGCGGCGGGTAATCCCCCCTCACCAATGGTTCCACATCGGCCTCAAATACCTCATACAGGTAAAGTTCATCGGTAATGGAAAAACATTCAGGCACACCTTGGGTGATAGGCAACCAAGGCTGTACTTTTGCAGTGTAGGTCACATCATGGCGATAACCTGAATCCAGACAGGGGTTGCCACGCACATTTCCGGGCCGATACAAAAAGCGGCCACCCACAATTTCGGCATATTCGGACCAGGTAGGCCAGCTGGCAATGGCGTGGTGAAGAAACAAGAAACCATGCCCCTCCTCTAGCAGATCGAGAAAATTCTGCTTAAAGTGTGCGGGCGGGTCCATCAGACCAGGAGGTTGTGAACTGAAATCAAGCCCGGGCATATCATAAAGCACATGCAGCTGATACTGCTTGGCCAGTTCAGGGGCAAAAAATGCCTGGCTCGCCGGTTGCTCAACTGTCGTATAACTGACGGCTGGCATACCCTCGAACAAATCAAAGAAAGCATCGCGATCATAGGGATGACCTTTAACCGACAGCAACAGACGCGTCTGGCTCTGGTAATCAATGACACTCATGCTCAAAAAACCATAGACATTGGAATAGCCGTGATCATTACATCAACTGGGGACAATCTTTTTTCGAAGAATGTCTTTTTTAATTTTTCCCGACGCCGTTTTCGGCATCTGCGTCAGGTACTCCAGCTTTTCTGGCCATTTTTGTTTGGCCAGCTTGGATTCTTCAAGAAACAATTGCAGTTCTGCCAATGAGGGTTGGCTACCATCGCGAGTGACCAACACCGCGCACACACCTTCCCCCAATCTTTCATGCGGCATGGCAACTACAGCGGCTTCTACGATCAAAGGATGTGTGTGCAGAACATCTTCGATTTCTCTCGCCGATAAATTTTCACCACCGCGTATGATGATGTCTTTTTTACGGTCGGTGATAACAATAGCCCCCTCAGCGGTGGTGTGGCCAATGTCACCAGTGTGAAAATAGCCCTGATCATCGACCGCCAAGCGAGTTTGTTCGGCTTCGCCGTAGCCTTTCATCATCGCCGGGCCGCGTACAACAATCTCCCCATCTTGACCCGGATCCAACACCCTGCCCTGATCATCAATTACAAGGACCTCCCAGTTTAAGATACGTCCATCGGTATTGGCCGCCAGGTTTAACTCATCTTTCTCAATAAAACCTACTGACACCAATGGTGCTTCTGTACAGCCATAAACCCGAAAAGCCTGGCAGTTTTCCAAGACTTCTGCGGTGCGGGTAATTAACGTCGGTGGGACAGATGCACCACCACAGGCAAATGCTCTGAGACTCGGCAACTTTAACTGTTTATTCTCTGCAGCCTCCACCAATTCCTGCAAAAATGGAGTTGCACTGACACACACAGTCGCCTTAACACGGTCAATATAGGTTAACGCATCCTCAACATTCCAACGCTCCATAAGAGCAGATTTGGCATCGCTAAAAAACGGCAACTCTATCCCGTTTGCATAGCCGGTAATGTGCGTCACAGGGGATGGCATCAACATGACATCTTCGGCATCGAGAGACCACCCTTCTACACCATTCAGGATGGCACAGGCCAGAGAGCGATGAGAATGGTGTACAGCCTTTGCCCGCCCGGTTGTGCCCGAGGTATACATAATCAATTTAGTATCATCCGGTTGCACTTCAACCTTCGACGGCGGCAATTCAGAGGTTTCAAGCAAAGATTGATAATGCAGAACACCGTCAACAGATTGCTCAGACCGGACAAGAATAATATGCTCCAGCTCTGGAAGCTGGCTTCTGAGCCCTTCAATCATATGGAGATGATCAAAGTTACGGTACTGATCAAGAATAAATACGGCTTTAGCGCCACAGTCTGACAGAATATGACCGACTTCACGTTCGCGATAAATAGGGATAATAGGGTTAATCACCAAACCCAACCAACAGCAAGCAATATCTATGACCGCCGTTTCTCTCCAGTTTGGCAGTTGAAAACTGACTACATCACCCTGACGTAACCCCAGTCGATGCAAACTGGCAGCCAGATGCAGTGCTTCATTAAAGACAGCCCCGAACGTAATGGGCGATTCATGTTCAAGGAATATCGCAGGTTTAGTGGGGCAATTGCGAGCCTTGATTTCTGCCAATTGCGCCAAGCTTAAAAACCCGGCGACAGATTCAATAGTTGCTGGAGTAGGCATCGTGTATTCCTATGACATTATGGTTGACGATGGGTGACGAATCTGTATGAGTTGCTTACCCAGATTATTTCCCGTAAATAATCCTCGCAGAGCTGTGGGGCAAGCCTCTATGCCCTCTGCCAGAGCCTCGCATACCTTAAGTGACCCTTCATCCACCAAGTTCATCAACTGCTGTTGGGCCTGTGGAAATTCGCTGTCGAAATCCAACACAAGAAACCCTTTCATGGACGCGCGACGGATAACAAGCTGCATGTAATTTTTGGGGCCTGGAGGCAAGTCCCCCACGCCATAACCACTGGAGATACCACCACAAATCACAATGCGACCGCCTTGCTTCAGATTGAGCAGTACCTCGTCCAAAATCGGACCGCCAACATTGTCAAAAAACAAATCGATACGGTTCCCACACAGCTCAGCCAATCGCTCAGACACAGACTCCTGCTTATAATCGATGGCAGCGTCAAACCCGAGGGTATCGATCAACCAGTCGCATTTTTCTCGCCCGCCAGCGATACCAATAACTTCCGCGCCCTGTAGCTTGGCCAGCTGCCCTGCAATCGATCCCGTCGCGCCAGCGGCCCCGGAAATGACAACCACATCTCCCGCCTTCACTTCACCAACTCTGAGCATACCGAAATAAGCCGTTAAGCCTGTTAAACCAAAAACATGCAAAGAGTAAGAAAGCGGATGATTGCTGGTAATTTTGCGTACCGGAAAAACTTCTGCGCCGTTGCAGGTGGCGTATTCCTGCCAGCCCAATCCCCCCTCGACCGCATCACCACAGACAAAATCGGGGTGCCTGGATTCAATCACCTTACCCACGCCCGAGGCACGCATGACCTCGCCTATTTGCACCGGAGGAACGTAACTTGGTACATCATTGAGCCACCCACGCTGAGCTGGATCCACCGATAAATACTGTACTTCTATCCGAAATTCCCCGTCCTTTAACGGGTCCAAAGATTTGGAACGCAAACTGAATGTATCCTCTTCAACAGCTTTTAGCGGACGTTTGTTTAACACCCATTGTCGATTCATTAAGTTTTCCATGTATTCATTGTCTACCGTATCAAAGGAAGGGGTTCCCACATAACGACCTGGCTTCTACCGTTACTGTGAGCCTGGCGCTAATGGCTTATTCATCTATTTTTAAAAATTGATGTCTATCTACGTCGTAAATCGATGCTTTCTATGTACAGCAGTTTGGGCTACTGAGTGTCTTGAGAGCCTCGCACGGTCACGCGGCTGAATTAATTGCACCGACCCGTTAACATTCTCCACAAAAAACAATCCACTATGATTTTTTTATGGTAAATAAATTGCGGGCTCAGCGCAACCGGTTTACGTTTATCTCTAAACACCTAGGACCACAAACTGAAAACCAGATCAGCGGGCCCCGTGGTGCCCTTATGCTCAAACATTGTCTCAAATGCCGCATCTTTATCCGTGTTGACGGACTGCTCCCTCTGCCAGTCAAGGACAAAGGTTCGCCGGTAAATTTTCCAGTCACCGCTTACTTGGGTGTAATGATCGAGATAACGGCCACCCACCAACATTGCTGCAAGCTCCGTTTCAACCACCATCAAGGAAGCTGCGTACACATAACTTTCTCCCACCGCACCCTCCTCGCAAAGCTGAAACCATTCATTTCCGATCAAGTGCGAGCTTTTCTTCAAGGCGGGGTTTGGTTGTGTAATCAGCTGGCTGTATTCTGTTGCCGTGCCTTTAAAAACACCGACGTCAACCTCTGCCGCCGGCGCCCAAATGGACAGCATCAGCTCATAATCCAACCGATCTACGGCTCTCGCGTAGGCGCTGTTTAATTCATGCAGAGATTGCTTGGCAATCAAGCTTTCCAGCGTATTTATCATAGTATTACCTGCGTATTCAGACCGTCCCTGGTCGTTATCTGTGTGGTGAGGAGTTAAAAGTTATACGCCACTTCGGCGGCAACGGTGCGGCGATCGCCGTAAGCCACAAAATTCATGACCCCTGGAGCGTGAAAACCTGAAGCAATGTATTTTTCATCACTCAGATTTTTTCCTTGTAAAGCGATACTCCAGGTCTCTGAGCTGTCGGTCCAACGCAAACTGGCGTTATATATCCACATCGCCTCAATGCTCCCCACTGGATGGTTACGGGTATCCGTCTGACGCTCGTCGCTGTAACTTGCCACCAAATTGAAAGTGCTGAACCCAGGCCCAAAATCCATATCATAAGCAATGCCCAATGATCCTTGCATCTGTGGAGCATTACGCAGTTCGAGACCCGATGCATCTTCCTGTCCATTGGCGGGATTGGCGTCCACATCAAAATAGAAATCATCGTATTCAGCGTCCATGTAACTCAGGCTGGCATTTAGCGTCAGTCCGGCGACTGGCACTGCTGTCACTTCCAGTTCCACACCCTGAATCACTGCGCCTGCAGCGTTTTCCACTCGCGTTACCACATCTGCGCCGACATAGCGCAACTGATCCACTTGCATGTCCTGATAGTCGTTATAAAACAAGGCTGCGTTTATCCGCAGTGTACCGTCGAACCAATCGGTCTTTGCGCCCACTTCCCAGGTATCCACAATTTCCGGATCATAGGGGCCAATATCTTCCGGGAAGTTGATGCGCCCATTAAACCCTCCCGACTTAAACCCTCGTGCCTGATACCCGTATACCATTGCACCATCGTCGACCTGCCAGTCAAAACCAATGCGCCAGCCGAGATTTTCCCAGTGATCCTTGCCACTTGCAGGGGTCTCTGCCAACACGTTGCCAAACGAAGCGGTCTGATTCAGTATCGTCATTTCTTTTTCCTGATAGGTATAACGCAAACCCGCCTGCAAGCGAACACTGCCGGTCAGATCATAATACCCCTGGGCAAATACCGAGTAAGATTCATCGTCCTGCTCTGGAAACATCAGGGCTTCATAGCCCGGCAGAAAAACGTCAAATGCCGTCAAATCACTGTACGAGTTCAGTGCCCAATTCTGAAAGAAATAATACGCGCCAGCGGTCAAATCAAATCGATCAGAAATCGCAATATTCGCTCTCAATTCCTGCGATATCTGCCGGTTATTGGTAATACGGCGAGTGTCTAACAAACTCTGTGGCGAGCCATCCTGATCCGTCCATTCATCCAGTTCAAATTCACGATAGTTACTGATAGACGTAATCGTGGCAGCATCCAACTCCCAGTTCATCGTCAGAGTAGTTCCACTGATATCATAATCGGAAGCGTCTTTAACCTGAGTAGCCGAGTTAAAATCCTCTGAATCACCCAGCGTTTTCGAATAACCTGGCACATAAAAAGCCATACCAGGATCGGCATAATTCATCACCACCGGTGAATCATTCCGTCCTTTACCGTATTCAAACTGCAGCGTGGCATCAAATGATTCCGCACCAACATACGACAGATAGCCCCGTCCAGACAGTACATCCTGAGATCCCATATCTGAGCCATCAATGACATTTTCGTAGAAACCATCGAACTTTTTTTGCATGATGGCTATTTTTGCCAGAAGCTTGTCCTCTATTAATGGACCTGTAAGCGAAATTGCTGTATCTCGTCGACCCCAGTTTCCCGCACTGACTTTGACTTTTCCGCCAAATTCGGAATCGGGTTTTGCCGTCGTGACATTGACCACACCGCCAATAGTATTGGCACCAAAAAGAGTACCTTGGGGTCCGCGCAGGATTTCTATCTGCTCAACGTCAAACAGATCCAGCAACGCAGTTGTATTACTTCCCTGATACACACCGTCGACCACCACGCCCACGGAAGGATCAATAAAACCGTCGGCTTCCTGTACGCCGATGCCACGGATACTGATTGCTGCTGTCATTCCTGAATTGACCACACTGGTAACCACCAGACTCGGTACGGAGCCACTGATGTCTTTTAAATCAAGGGCAAACTGTCGCTCAAGCATATTGCCGGTGAGCGCCGTTACCGCGATCGGTGTGTCCTGCAAGCTCTCTTCACGCTTTTGTGCAGTGACAACAACTTCTTCAATGGCCTGTCTCTGGCTCTGTGCCAAGCTTTCGGTGGCGTAGCAACAAGCCAGCAAAGAGGGGATCAACGCGGCTTTATGAAATCTATTAATACTTTTAACCTGTTGATTTGATTTATTTTTTGAGGCTGAGATAGCGTTCATGGAGATGTCCTCTGGTGTCTCTGATTATTTTTATAGGGCTAAATTTGATGCTTACCTTACCATCCTTTTAAAATAAACAATATTGCTTGTTTTTATATCGCGATTGATAGAATATAGACCTTCCTCAAAAAAATAAACCGATTCTCGCGGCTCACCGCAAAATAATAACAGCGGAGGATATGTATTCATGTCAACATCAAGCAAGCCACAAGACTGCCAGCAACCCGGAACTCAACGCTGCCCCGGGCCTTCAACAAAAGATGTTATCTTGGCCGATAAAGACCGTGTACCAGCGCATCTGGTGGAAGAATCCTATGAATTTCTGGGAGATTCCGACATTGCTTTCCAGCGCTACACTGACCCTGCCTTCTTCCAGAAAGAGACCGAGTCCATGTGGCTGAAGACCTGGCAGTGGGCGTGCCGAGAAGAAGAAATCCCCGATACCGGCGACTACGTCGTCTATGACATTGTAGACAAATCAGTGATTATCGTGCGTACCGAATCGGGAGCAATCAAAGCGTTTGCCAACGCCTGCTTGCATCGCGGCACTCAGCTCAAACCATCAGAAAGTTGCGGCCGAAGTAAAAACTTACGCTGCCCATTTCACGGCTTCACTTGGTCATTGGATGGTAAACTGGAAGATGTACCCTGCAAGTGGGACTTTCCCCATGTGGAAGATGATAAATTTTCGCTGCCACAAGTAAAGGTTGAATGCTGGAATGGGTTTGTTTTTATCAACTTCGATTCAGAAGCCTCACCCCTGTCAGATCAGCTTGGGGTTTTACCTGAACATTTCAAAAACTGGAAGCTCGATCAGAAATTCACCGCCATGTATGTGCGGAAAAAACTGCCTGCCAACTGGAAGGCGTGTCTGGAAGCGTTCCTGGAATCCTATCATGTTCTGGAAACTCATCCCCAAGGGGTAACAACGGTTGGCGATGCCAATACACAGTACGATATTTACGGAGACCATGTATCCCGCTTTGTGCATTTGGTCGGTTACCCCAGCCCTCATCTCAAGTCTCAGCCAGAGCAACAGGCCATTCTCGATGCCCTGTTTGCCGAAGCCGTAGTTGAAGGTACCCACAATCAGCAACATGGCTTAACGGTTCCACCGGGCGAATCAGCACGCAAAGTCTTTGCCGAGCATCTTAAGTCAAGCCTGGGCCAAGCTTATAATCGAGACTTTTCGGATTTGAGCGTCAGTGAAACCATCGACGCCATTGAATATTGTTTGTTTCCCAATACCTGTTTCTTTCCTTCCCTGCTGTTCCCCATGGTCTATCGTTTTCGTCCCGACGGTTGCAACCCCGATCAAACCATCTTTGATTTACTGTATCTGCAACCTCTGCCGGACTCCGGTAAAGTACCCGACCCGGCCGAACCCTTTGAACTGGATTTGCAACAATCTTTCCATGAAATTCCAGGCTTCGATCCCGGTCTGGCCACCATTTACGATCAGGATACCGGCAATCTGGAAAGTCAGCAGCGCGGCTTTAAAGCCAGCTTAAAACCCGGAGAAACACTGGGTAATTATCAGGAAATTCGTATCCGCCAACTGCACCAGACTCTCGACAAATACCTGAACGGAGAAATGTCATGATCAGAGGTGCTCATCACATTGCGATATCTACACCGAATTTGAAACGCGCTTTGAGTTTTTACCAGGATCTACTGGGCTTTCGACAAGTATCAGATACCAGCTGGCCGGAGGGCACTCAAGCCATTAATGCTGTACTGGACCTTAAAGACAGCGCCGCTCAACAAATTATGCTGCGTGGAGACAATCTGTGTATCGAGCTGTTCGAGTTTGTGAAACCCTTATCAACACCCTCGACAGAACTTCCTAGCGTCAACACTCCCGGGCTCACTCATATATGCTTTGACGTCATCGATATCGAGACAGAATATCAGCGGCTAAAAGACGCAGGCATACATTTCCATGTACCGCCACAGGATTTCGGCAGTGTGAAAGCCACCTACGGCAGAGACCCGGACGGTAACGTATTCGAACTCCAGGAAATCATAAGCCCTGACGCACCTGAGCGCCTGTGGGACTGAGACGATACAATGCGCAATTCAACCCTGAATTTTAGCCTCTGGCCTGCCTGTGTTCGCAATCACACCTTTGAACAACAGCTGGCCGCCGCCGCCCGACACGGCTTCAGTCATTTGCCGATAGGATTACCAACTTACCGGCATTTGACTGCGACAGGTAAGCGCCCACGAGACATACGCGCTCTGGCGGCTGACTATGGCGTACAGCTGGGGCACTATGATGGTTTTAGCGGGTGGGCTCCGGTTAAGTACAATTCGGATTTACCCGCAGCCGCCAAGCAGGTGTTTGCGGCCAGTGCTGACGAATGTCTGGCGATTTGCGAGAGTCTGGGGTTAAAACGCATTTGCGCAACCGGAACATTTAGTCCTGACCAGTTTCCCATGGAGGTGTTGTCTGACCATTTCGCACTCTTCTGCGACAAGGCCAAAACGTTGGAGATTCAGGTTGATCTGGAATTCTTGCCGATGTGGGGAATACCGGATTTGGCCACCGCCTGGAACATTTATCAGCCATACCAACCCTCCAATGCGGGAATCTTGTTCGATTGCTGGCATTTTTTTCGCGGAAATCCGGACTGGCAGCTGCTGGCAAAGCTTCCGACTAACGTCATTAAGACGGTACAGCTTGCGGATGCTGCATTGCGACCGGTTGTTGAGGATCTGTTCGAAGAATGTCTACAGCTGAGGGAGCTTCCCGGCAAGGGAGAACTCCCATTGCTCAGGCTACTGGCCCTACTCCAACGGCAACAGCTCACCGATATTGGCCCAGAGATTTTTTCGGCTCAGCTGGATCAACTGCCTGCCAATCTCGCGGCCCAACAGGCCGCAGAAACTTGCCGAAATCTACTCAAAACTACAAATTTGACACTACCAAGTGCTGGCTAAATCATCACCGACAGTACCTTCACCAAGTCTTCACTCCCTAAGCCTCCACCAGCGCCCTTATTAGCGACTGGTGTAACCTGCATCAGCGTGTATGGTCGTCCCCGTTAGATAGGAAGATAAATCCGACGCTAACCATAAACTCGCCTGTGCAATCTCTCTTGCCTGACCAAATCGGTTTAACAGACTTAATTGTGATGCAAATTCATCGGGGTCAACCCCCACGTCAGTCATGGTGGTACGAAGCATAGGGGTATCAATGGCTCCCGGTGCAACGGTATTCACTCGTATATTATTGCCACCATATTCCAGTGCTGCCACTTTTGTCATACCCACAACACCATGTTTTGCGGCGACATAGGCAATGTTATTTGGCTGCGGACGAAATCCACTTACCGAGGATATATTCACAATAGAACCGCCATTGCCCTGGGCCATCAATTGTGCAATTTCATACTTCATACACAGTGCTGTCCCCTTTAAATCAACAGCCATAACCTTGTCCCAAACCGACTCGTCAAACTCTGCCACAGGTTTGTCATCAGGCGCCATGGCGGCGTTGTTGATGGCAACATCAAGTCGACCAAATGCCTCTACCGTCGTTGCAACCATCACCTCCACCTCACGAGCCTGTGAGATATCTACCCGGCAAAATGCGGCAGTACCCCCGCTGGCATTGATGCTGTCGACAACCTGTTGACCTAATGTTTCATTAAGGTCTGCCACCATCACACTCGCGCCCGCCTCTGCGAACAATTCTGCGGTAGCCTGCCCCATACCCATGGCGCCACCGGTAACAATGGCCACTTTATTTTTTAATACTGGAAACGTCATAATCAGCTCTAATTATTGCCCAAGATTTTTGACTCGACTCAATAGGTACTGTTAGGCACCTTGACCCGACGGATAAGGCTTCGCCAACACACCACCATCCACATACATCTGATGGCCGGTGATAAAACTCGCATCCTCAGACGCTAAAAACAGGCAGCACCGAGCCACTTCATCGACCGTCGCGATACGATTGAGCGGCTGCATACCGGCATACACCTTTTCCAGCGCCTCAGGATCCTCAGCACTGGCCAAATATTGCTCTAACAGCGGAGTGTAGGTAGCCGCAGGGTGCAGAGAATTACAGCGAATGTTGTAACCCATTTCTCCACAGTGCAGAGCCACGGTTTTGGTCACTGCATCTTGAGCGGCCTTGGCAGCACCATAACAGGTAAACAGCGGGCCAGGGCGAATGCTCTCTACAGATGAAATATTGACAATAGCCCCGCCGCCAGACTTTTTCATGCTGGCAACTGCATATTTACACCCCAGAAAAGCGCCTTCACCATGAACTCGCATGTGATCTCGCCACTCGTCAAGGTCCACTTCTTCGATACTGCCGGGCCGAGAGATTCCCGCACTCTGTATCAAAATATCCAACTGACCGGATTTACGCTCTATCGTCTCGATTGCTGCCTGCCATTGGCTTTCTTCGCACACATCCAGAGATAAAAATTCTACATTTTTGAATAGTCGTGCCAGAGTGAGGGATTTATCTTCATTAATATCGCCGATATAAACCTTGGCTCCCTTTTTGCTCAAACGTTCGACAATACCGGCACCGATGCCTTCAGCACCGCCGGTAACCAGGGCTACTTTATGTTCAAATGTCATAACTCACCTTATTTATTGTGCTGTCCAGCCACCGTCAACGGGTAAAAGTGTTCCAGTATTAAAACTGGATAAATCGGATGCCAGGAACATTACTGCATTCGCCACTTCCTCTGGTGTCCCTAAACGCTTCATCGAATGCAAGGAAGCCAAAGTATTCAAATCTTCGACGGTACTTTTTACCAGCGGTGTCGCCACATTGCCCGGACACACCGCGTTTATGCGAATCGGCGTTTCGGCATATTCCAACGCGGCGGTTCGGGTCAACCCCGCCACCGCAAATTTACTGGTTACATAAAAGGACGCGTTGGGAAATACTCGATGTGACAAGGCAGATGCCATGTTGACGATAGTGCCACTGTTTTGCTTGAGCATCTGTTGCAGCTCGGCTCGCATACACAACCACACGCCCTTGACATTCACCGCCATCACCCGATCGTAATCTTCTTCCGTGGTTTCAGCCAAGGGCTTTAAGGCAGAGGAGATGCCGGCGTTATTCACCGCAATATCCAATGAACCCCACTGTTGCACCACCTGCTGAAGAATATTTTTTACATCATCGGCTTTACTGACATCACCATTGAGCGCCAAGACTTCACCGCCAAATACTGACAAGGATTGTGCTGCCTCGGCTACTGATGGTTCAGAGATATCGACCAAGGCAACTCTGGCACCTGCACGAGCAAATGCTTCCGCACATGACAGACCCAGTCCGGCTCCGGCACCCGTAATCAAAACGGTTTTATTCGTAAAATCAAACATTTCTCTCATCCACTGTTATTTATTTTTGTGGTATTTTAAAATTGGCGAGCGTCCAGATCAGCAGGAGTTTCCACCGTCAACCATGTACACGCCACCCGTACAATAACTGGCATCCTCACTAGCCAAAAACAGCATCATGCCACTGATCTCATCGGCTCGACCATAACGTCCCATCGGAGTCATCTGCTCAAGTGCTTGTTTAAACTCACCACTGGATCCTGGAGCATAACCGTCTTCGATAGATCGCATCATGCGCGAATCCAGTGGACCGGGATTCACGGTATTGACCCGGATATTGAAGGGCGCAAACTCTTTGGCGGCACACCGCATCAAACCAATAACGGCATGCTTGCTGCTGTTATATGGCATCATATTCGGGCTCCCCATTACCCCCGCTCCCGAGGAGGTAATCACAATGCTCCCGCCCCGTTCTTTCATAACCGCCTTTACCGCTTTCAAGCCTGCCCAAACACCACTGACATTGACCGATAGAACCCGGTTAAACTCCTCCAACGAGCATTCATCAATGGGAGAGACCTTGCCTTCAATTCCGGCGTTGGCAACAAAGACATCAATTCCGCCGAATCGCTCAACCGTGGCCTCAACCATCTTTTGATTATCTTCCATCCGAGATACATCGACCTGAATGTAACCCACCTCACCCGATAACGTGTTTGCAAACTCGGATAACGCCTTCTCATCCCAGTCCGCCATCATTACACGTGCGCCTTCAGCTAAAAATCGCTTCACGGTTGCTCGGCCGATGTCACCAGCAGCACCGGTAAACAAAACATTCTTATTTTTTAATTTCATTTTCTCTCCACTGTACTTTGCTAAAAGCCCTGTGAGTGCAATATCAAACTAGACAGACACCTCACCCGCCGCCACCATCGCATCGTATATTTCCGTGCCCAAAGGGTTGCGGCGTAACGTCAACCCCCCATTAACCTGCAAATTCTGGCCGGTCATAAAACATTCATCTGATGCCAGAAAAACCGCAGCGGCGGCAATATCATCACTGGTCCCTACCCGCCCGAGCGGATAGCATTTACGGAAGGTCTCCTCCAGTGCCGGACTTTTCATGGCTTCCGATGTCATAGGGGTTTCAGTAATACCCGGTGAAATACTGTTAGCGCGAATACCGTTTTCGCCATACTGATTCGCCACACAGCGAATTAAATGATCTGTTCCGGCTTTCGTACCCATATAAGCCGCATGGTCATCCAACATGATTTTAGCAGTGGCTGAAGAAATCTGTATGATTGAACCGCCGCCGCTTTCCATAGTGGAAATCAATTTCTGCAGCCAAAAGAACGGCCCCTTGAATTGCAGGTCCACCATACGATCCAGTTCTTCCTCGGTATTTTCAGTAAAAGGTACCAGCAACCCCCAACCGGTACAATTCACCGCAATATCCACGCGACCATACCGCTGCGTGACGGTATCAATCATACTTTCTACCGAAGATTTACGGGTCAAATCACACAACACCCAATCGCCATCAATCTCTTGTGCCAATTGATGCAATGGTTCTTCATGACGACCCGATACCACAACTTTTGCTCCCTCAGCAGCAAAACGGCGCGCGATCACCTGCCCCATATTGTCTTTACCGGCCGCACCAATAATTGATGCCACTTTACCTTCTAGCTTACCCATGGAAAATACCTCTTGTTTCGCACACCGTGTTGAATAAGACATTCGCTAACACGTCAGTCGAAAATTAAATTGGATCGACTGAATAAGCAGTCCGAAATAATTTTTTTTCGGCGACATACCTCGTTTCGCAACAACACCAGTCATGTGCCTTTTTCGTATTATTTTGCGATCACACCGCCATCGATAACCAACTCAGCTCCGGTTATGTAAGCCGATTCTTCACTGGCTAAAAACAGTGCACAGTTAGCCACCTCGACCGGCCGGCCCAGACGCTTCAACGGGATGGCATTAATCAGCAGCTCGTGTTGCTCAGGGTTGTCGCGCTGTGAATCCAGCATGATGTTGGTTGCGATAGTTCCCGGATGAATGGAGTTACAACGCACATTGTCCGGAGCTCCTTCCATGGCAACGTTTTTCGTGAAGGCTCTGACTCCGCCTTTACTCGCCGCATACGCAGAAACACCGGGGATACCCACAATTCCGGCAATGGAAGACATATTCACGATCGAGCCTCCACCGCCCTTCTTCATAGCCTGTAAGCCGAAGCGACAGCCCAGATAAACGCTGGTCATGTTCACCGTCATTTGTTTTTCAAAATCAGCCAGAGAGAGGTCTTGTAATGGCCGCAACACGGCAATGCCGGCATTATTGATCAAAATATCCAGTTGCCCAAAAGCAGTTTCGGTGTGTTCAATGGCTTTTTGCCAATCGCCTTCCAGGGTAACGTCTTGCAGCAGTGAGGTCACTTCGGCCCCCATACCTTGTAACTGCCTGACACAATCCTCAAGGCCTCGGGCATCAATATCACTGACAACCAAACGCGCGCCCTCCTCAGCAAAACGATAGGCAATGGCTCTGCCCAGACTGGGATCTGAAGCCACACCAGTAATTAATGCGACTTTATTCGATAAACGGCCATGATTCAGCATAGGGTGATTCCTCTTTTAATTTTTATTTTTTTTACCATACATCATTTTTAATAAATAAAACAGTCACGACTATTTGTTTTTAATGGTGAAAGCCATTTTGATCGAAAGAAAGGGATTGACAGGCTTTCCAATCTGTCTGAATATTTAGTCAAACGACTAAACAGTCATGATTGTTTTGTTTAATAACTGATAATAAAAAGAGGTGTACTTATGGCGTTTTATGGGCCCCTGGAAGACCGCATACTGATACAGGAGTTGGTTGCCACCTACGGTGATGCCGTGTCACGGCGCAATAAAATCGATTTTGCCAACACTTGGGACATGGAAGGTATCTGGCACCTTCCCTGGCTGGACCCGGTCATCGGTCGCGATGCCATTGCCGATGTATGGGAATTACAAATTGCCAACTACCCATTTCACAACTTCTCGGGCTACCTGGGATCCCTGGAAATTAACGGTTCGCACGCCAAAGGTCGTCTCTGGACCTCAGAACTGGTGGAGAGTACGGCCGGCAGATCCGGCGTTGTTACCGGCTTATACCACGACGAATTTGTTAAACGCGGAGATCACTGGCTGTTTGCCAGAAAAACATTTACCCCGTTGCACGGTATGGACGCCATCGTCAAGGAGGATGAAGCATGAGCTCGCCCCCGTTCCCCACTCGCACATTTATGCAAAACAGCTGGGTCGTAAACGATCTGCAACAAGCCATGCGGTTCTGGACTCGCACCGCAGGCATCGGCCCTTTTTTTCACGTGCAAGGCGTCACCATTGAAGAACAACTCTATCGCGGCATGCCCACACAAGTTGAAGCTGAATTTGCACTGGCTCAAGCGGGCGACATTCAGATCGAACTGGTGTGTCAACTCAACGATGCGCCTTCAGCTTATCGCGACACCATCCCTAAAGGCCAAGAGGGCTTTCACCATATGGCCCTTTACTGTGATGATTATGACGTAGATCTCGCCAGCTACACCAAGACCGGCACCAAGGTTGCGTTCAGCGGTAGTGTCGGCGGTAAACGTTTCTGTTACCTCGATACCAGTGCAACTCTGGGCTGCATGATCGAATTGATAGAAGCGTCGAGTTCCCAGGCTGAATTTTTTCAGCGAATACAGCGTGAAGCCAGTGAGTGGGATGGCAATAACCCCATCCGTCCCGCCTTCTGACCAATCACCCCAGATTGTTGATTGTACATAAGTGGCAAGTATCGAGAGAAGTCCACACGGCAACACAGAAAACTCGCTGTTTATGACCGCGGTGGCACGTCCTCGTCAGCCCGAAAGTCCACCTCCCTTCCAACCTTTCGTGTGGACTGACTATTCTGTGGACGCGCCCGCCGGCGGGCAAAGACTGAGGAAGCCAGCCGTAAAAAAACGGCTCATTTTATCAACGATACGATTTAGATCTGCGGCTCTGCACAATCCATTTGACTGGCGGTCGATCAATCCTGACTCAGCCAGTACGTGTGTAATCGCTGCCTGATAAAAATAAAATGCCCAGTGCACATCCTCTTCCGCCATCTGGGGAAATAACTGCTGCAAACTGACTATGAATTTTGCCACAACCGCATCGTAACGACTGGCCACGGGCTGTATGTATGTTTCATGCTGTGGCACATGCGCGAGTTGAGCCATCAGGCGGATGTAATTTTTCCAGCCGGGATCGCCATTGAGTGAGCGCTCAACAACCGGATACAGAAAAGCCTGCAGAATCGCCTGGAGTTTATCGGCGGCGCACACTTCAGTCACCAGCTCCTGTTGCAGTGCGACTTCGAGCCCTCGGGCGTTTTCCTCGGCACGCCGCTCCACCACCGCCCTGAACAGATTTTCTTTACTGCCAAAATGATAGTAGCTCAGCGCAACTTGCAGGCCCGCTCGCGAGGTTATATCACGCAACGAGGTTCCAAAATAACCCCGTTCAACAAATGACGCTTCGGCGGCATCCAGTATTATATCCTTGGTGCCCGCAGTCCGACTGCTGTCTTTGATCGACACCTGGGATACACTCGAACCTCCGCCTTTCATTTATTTCGCTTTGCTCGTCGTGGCCTCATCGGCCAGACTGGATTCATCGTAAATTTCCATCAAAATCAGGGCGAGATAGTCAATCACCTTTTGCGCTCTGGCATTGCGGCGACTGGACATGTGACTCAACGCCATACCCTTCATTAAAAACTGCACCAGATCATGAGCCGGCTCCAGCGCCGGCAATCGCTGCCAATGAGGAAACACTGACTTTACCATCTGCAGAAACTGCTTCTCAAAATCTTTTTCCACCGGTTCCATAACCGCTTTCAATTCAGGGTCGGTACGCGAGGCCGCCAACAACTCCTGATACGCAATAAACGACGGCATATTGACGTAATTCCAGGCCATCTCAACCGAATTGCGAATGTCTTTATGAGTCAATTGGGCCTCCGGCGTATCAATATCCGCCATCAGCTCCTGATACTCTTTCAAGCGCAATTCATGCAGATACATGATCACCGCCTTCATCACCGACATGCGAGAGGGAAAGTGGTGCATCATCGCCCCCCGTGACACCCCTGCCTGATTCGCAATCAGTGCCGTGGTCGTGTTGGCATACCCCAACTCTATAAAACAGTGGATAGCGGCATCCAAGATTGCCGTGCGCGTCATTGCGCTTTTTTCAGCTTGCCAGCCAGCGTCTCGACGAGTGGGCCGAGCTTGTGTGTTCGATGATGTTTGCGCCATTTTCCTACTCTTTAGTGATTTTCCGTGTATTCACAGCTCCAAGATTACAACAATTTACAATAACCGACACCTGTTTGTATATACATAAAAGACAAACTTAACCATACAAAACAATCGGTATTGTTTTTTTTGTGCTTTACTGTAAACTAAGTTCTGCCTATCAATAATCAGTAATAAAGGGGCCGCTCAATGCCATATCAACCCGAATTCCTATTGCGTGTTTATCGCACAATGAAAACCATCCGCATATTTGAAGAGCGGTGCATTAAAGAGTTTGAAGGGGGCAATATCCCCGGTTTTGTACACGCGTCAAACGGTCAGGAAGCGATTGCTGTTGCTGCCTGTATTGACCTTACCTATAAGGACATCATCGGCAGTACTCACCGCGGCCACGGCCACTGTATCGCCAAGGGCTGCGATGTAATCGGCATGATGAAAGAGATCATGGGTAAGGCCACCGGCCTGTGTAAAGGTAAAGGCGGTTCCATGCATATTGCCGACTTTGACAAAGGCATGATTGGTGCCAACGCCATCGTCGGTGGTGGCCCGCCCCTGTGCAACGGCGCAGCACTAGGCGCCAAGACGCGCGGCACCAAAGATATCGCCATGTCCTTCAGTGGAGATGGCAGCGCCAACCAGGGCACCGTATTGGAAGCCCTTAACTTCGCTGCTGTTCTCAAGCTCCCCCATGTTTTTATCTTTGAAAATAATGGTTATGGCGAGGGCACCAGCGCAAATTACGCCCTGGGCTGTGACAGTCTGGCCGAGCGCAACGGCGCCTTCGGCATGCCTTCTGAGTATGTCGACGGCACCGACTTCTTTGCCACCTATGAAGCCTGTCAACGAGCCATTCAGCGAGCACGCCAAGGCGAGGGACCCTCCTCCATCGAAGCCGAAACCGTACGTTTTGATGGTCACTTTATTGGTGATCCACAACTCTACCGCGGCAAAAACGAAATTGCCGATGCCAAGGTAAATAGGGACTGTCTGACTCTTTTCCGCAACCGGGTTCTCGCAGAATCCTGGCTCCAGGCCCCCGACATGGACGCCATCGACGAGGAGGTCGAGCTACTCATTGCCTCTGCCGTGCAAGAAGGCCTGAACGCCCCCGACCCTGATCCGGCCATAGATTTGATGGCTGACGTTTACTGCTCTTATTAAAAAGCTCTCACTAAAAAAGCACTGAATACAAAAATAATTAGGAACTACGCATGACCACTACACCTACATCAGGCACCAGTTCTCTCAAAACTTACCGGGAGGCAATCAATGATGCCCTGCGTCAGGAAATGCGCCGTGATCCCACGGTCATCATCCTGGGCGAAGAAGTTTCCGGCGGTGCAGGCTGCGCCGGCCAGGACGATGCCTACGGCGGCGTCTTTGGCGTGACCAAAGGTCTTATGCCCGAGTTTGGTCGCGAGCGGGTTATTGACACCCCCATCAGTGAGTCGGCCATCATTGGCGCCGCTGCCGGTGCTGCCAACAATGGTCTGCGACCGGTAGCTGAATTAATGTTTTTCGATTTTATCGGTGTTTGCTTTGACCAGATTTTTAATCAGGCGGCAAAGTTCCGCTATATGTTCGGCGGCAAAGCCCGCACCCCCATGGTGATCCGGGGAACCGTCGGGGCCGGCTGGCGTGCCGGAGCTCAGCACTCAAACATGCTACACCCAGTGGTCACGCACATTCCGGGACTCAAGGTAGTGATGCCGAGCAACGCTTACGATGCCAAGGGCTTATTAATTCAGGCCATCCGTGACGACGATCCGGTTCTCTTTCTCGAACATAAAATCATGTATGACCTGAAGTGCGAAGTGCCGGATGAGCCCTATACCATCCCCTTCGGCGAAGCCGCCTTCCCGCGGCAGGGCACCGATGTGACGATCGTGGCCATTTCCAATATGGTCACTCGCGCCATCGAAGCCGCCGACTTGCTGGCTAAAGAAGGCATCAGCTGTGACGTAATCGACCCACGAACGGTCTCGCCACTGGATGAAGAATCCATTCTGGAAAGTGTAGAAGTGACCGGGCGGCTGGTTATCGTAGATGAAGCCCACGAGCGCTGCAGTCTGGCCGCCGATATTTCCAGTATCGTGGCTGAAAAAGGGTTTTCCAGTTTGCGTGCACCGATTCGCAAAGTCACCGCACCTCATGCACCCGTGCCGTTTTCTCCGGTACTGGAAGATGCCTATGTGCCCAGCGTTGATCGTATTGTCAACGCTGTCAGAGACGTACTGGGGGCTTAATATGTCGGTAATTACAGCGATTAACATGCCCAAGTGGGGCATGGAAATGTCAGAAGGTGTTATCAGTGTCTGGCATTTAAATATCGGCGACCCGGTCATCGAAGGTGCCGATTTGCTCGATGTGGAAACAAGCAAAATCATCAACACTATTACCGCGTCACATGCGGGTAACCTGCGAGCGATTACTGCCAACCCTGGCGATACCCTCAATGTCGGCGCACTGCTGGGAGTCATTGCTTCCAACGATGTCAGCGAAGAGGACATTCAGGTCTTCATTGCCAGCCGCAGCAACGACACAAGTAACCATGCGACAGAGAGTGCTGCCCAGGAACTCGCACCGGTTGCCCGTCAAGACGCGGAGGCCAAACCGCTAGCGCCCTCTTCCCCGACGCTCACCGCTGCATCAACACCCACAACCTCACTGGGCAGTCTAGCTCTAGGAGAGGATGACAGCTCGGTAGGCGCTACCGTAGTCGCCCGTCGGCTGGCCAAAGACTATGGTGTCAACCTCAACAACTTGAACGGCACGGGTCGTCACAATCGCGTCACCAAAGCCGATCTGGAGCAGGCTGTGCTGGCCGCCGGCGGCCAGTTAATCGGCCAGAGCGACTCCGCCGAGCGGCCGCGCCCGGCGGCGGATGACAGTCAGGTCAAAGCCACCGCTGTGGCGCGCAGATTAGCCAAAGATCTGAAGGTCAATCTGCTGGATTGCCGCGCCAGTGGCGATCGCGGTCGCGTCTGTAAAGCGGATGTGGAAGCTCAGGCCGCACGCCAACAGACCCCGGTTCCGTCAACTACCGGGCAGAGCCACATCGAGCCCCCTGCCGAACTGCAAACCGAGATCATAGCCATGTCGGGCATGCGCAAAACCATTGCCCGTCGCCTGCAGGAGTCCAAGCAAACAGCGCCTCATTTCAGGGTCAATACCGATGTCTGTATTGATAATCTGTTGGCCACACGCAAACTCATTAACGCTAGCAACCGACAGGCGAAAGTTTCCGTCAACGACTTTATCGTTAAAGCCTGTGCCAGCGCGCTGCAAAAAATTCCCTCCATGAACATTCAGTTTGATGGCGAAAACATCACCCGTTTTCAGCATGCCGACATTTCCGTGGCGGTGGCTATTGATGAAGGTTTGATCACCCCCATTGTGAAAGCGTCAGAGACCAAAGGCCTGGTCGCGCTGTCGAACGAGATTCGCGATCTGGCCACACGCGCCAAAATTGGCCGGCTGTCAGCGGAAGAATTTCAGGGCGGAACCTTTTGTGTATCGAACCTGGGCATGTTTGGCGTCAAAAGCTTCGATGCCATCATTAATCCTCCGCAGGCAGCCATCCTGGCTGTCGGCACTGGCGAGCCCTGCGCGGTAGTCCGCAACGGAGAGCTGACGGTTGCCACCATGATGTCTCTGTCGCTATCCAGTGATCACCGGGTTATTGATGGCGCTCTGGCAGCCGAATTTATGAGCTGTCTCAAGGGATTGCTCGAACAACCCGCGACCATACTGGGCTGAGAGGACGTGCTGTTATGAGCAATTTTGATTTGATGGTAGTCGGTGGTGGTCCGGGCGGCTATGTGGCAGCCATACGCGCTGCGCAACTTGGCTTTAAAACCGCGCTGGTCGAAAAGTCTGACCTGGGTGGCGTGTGTTTAAACTGGGGTTGTATTCCTACCAAAGCCCTGCTGCGTGGCGCTGATATGGCCCAAAGCCTGAAACACGCTGCCCACTTTGGGTTCGACATAGGCACACCGACTCTCGACCTTGCCAAACTGGTGGGCCACAGCCGCAATACCGCTAAACGGCTCAGCCAGGGCATAGAGTTCCTGATGAAAAAACACAACATCACGGTCCTGGCGGGTGAAGCCAGACTGGTCGATACCTTTACCCTGGAGATCAACAACGGCACAGAATGCAGCCGCTATAAAGCCGACCACATTATTCTGGCCACCGGTGCCCACGCTCGCGACCTGCCAGACATTCACGTTGATGGCGATAAGATCTGGGGCGCACGCGAAGCGATGACCCCAACCAAACTCCCCCAACGATTACTGGTCATAGGCGCTGGCGCCATCGGTGTGGAATTTGCCAGTCTCTATAATGATTTGGGCAGTCAGGTCACGTTAATCGAAGCCGCTTCGCGCATCGTCCCGGTTGAAGATCAGGAAGTGTCGACTCAACTGGAAAAAAGTTTTCGTCAGCGCGGTATTGCTGTGCACACGGCCACAACCGTGCAAGCAATCCAGCTCAGTGACGACGAGGTGACGGCTACCCTCACCGACCACAGTGGCAACCACACGCAAGCGTTCGACCGCGTGATTGTGGCGGTGGGCATCAGCGGCAACATTGAGCAACTCGGCTTGGAAACACTCGGCGTTCATACCCAGCGTGGTTTTATTAGCACCGATGAATTCAGTAAAACCAATGTGGTCGGGCTCTATGCCATTGGCGATGTGTCCGGGCCGCCCTGGCTCGCCCACAAAGCCAGCCACGAAGCGGTGATCTGTGTCGAAAAAATTGCCGGTCTGGGCGCGGTAAAACCTCTGCAAAAAAACCGGGTTCCCGGCTGCACCTATTGCCGACCGCAAATTGCCAGTGTCGGTCTCACCGAAAAGGCGGCCCGGGATAATGGCCTCGATGTCCGGATTGGCCGCTTTAACCTGTCAGGCAACGGCAAAGCACTGGCCATTGACGAAGCCAGCGGCTTTGTCAAAACCGTGTTTGATGCCCACAGCGGTGAACTGCTCGGTGCCCACATGATTGGCGCGGAAGTGACCGAGCAAATCCAGGGCTTCTGCATTGCCCAGCAACTGGAGGCCACCGAGCAGGAGCTTGCCCACACCATATTTCCACACCCCACTCTCTCCGAGTCTATGCACGAGTCCGTGCTCGACTCGCTGAACATAGCCATTCATCACTGAGGACGGATATGACTTCTCAAATTGCAATCCAGGAAGGCCTGTTCAGCTGGCCGTCCGACCACCCGGAATTACTCGGCAGTCGGTGTCAGCACTGCGGCGAAGCCAGCTTTCCGTCCCAACCGGACTGTCGCTGTTGTGGCCAGCGCGATACCCAAATTGTATCGCTTGGCCACCGCGGCAAGCTTTGGACCTGGACCATTCAAAGCTTTATGCCCAAACCCCCCTACGCCACCGATGAGACAGCGGAATCCTTCACCCCCTATGGGGTAGGCTATGTAGAAATGCCGGGCGGGGTGCGTGTTGAAGGTCGCATACAACTGAACCCGGCTGCCCCACTGACCATCGGCATGCCTCTGGACCTGGTGGTTGAACCGCTGCGCACTGATGCCGACGGTAACCAAATTATGATGTTCAGCTTTAAACCTGTAGAGGAGTAACCCATGGACGTGGCCATTATTGGAATCGGTTTGCACCCCTTCGGTCGCTCTCCCGAGTTGACCGGGCAGCAACAGGGCGCCAACGCTGTGCGCGCCGCACTCGCCGATGCCGGATTGCAATGGAAAGACATGCAATTTGCTTACGGCGGCAGCCAGGATGGCGGCAACGCCGATGCCCTGGTCAATGAATTGGGCCTTACAGGACTGCAATTCACTAACATCTGGAACGGCTGTGCCACCGGCGGCAGCTCGTTGCACGCAGCTTACACCGCAATAAAATCCGGTGAATACGACATGGGGGTTGTGGTTGGCTTTGATAAACACCCCCGCGGCGCCTTTAACCCCAAACCGTCAGACTGGGGTCTGGATAATTGGTATGGTGAAAGTGGCATGATGTTAACCACTCAATTTTTTGCCATGAAGACCCAGCGCTATATGCACGATCATGGAATTACCAACGATGCCCTGATTCGGGTCGCCGAGAAAGCTTTTTATAACGGCTCACTGACCTCAACCGCCTGGCGTCGAGAAGCCCTTTCTTACGAGCAAATCGCCAACTCCCAAATGGTCAGCGATCCACTGCGTAAGTATATGTTCTGCAGCCCGGCTGAAGGTGGCGCAGCACTGATTCTCTGTAACGCCGATATCGCCCGGCGCTATACCCGAAAACCCGTTCTCCTCAAAGCCGCAGCCGTGCGCACCCGGCACTATGGCAGCTTCGAAGTATTCAGCCCGTCGCAGCCCATGCAGGTCGCCGACGCCCCCACAGTCACCGCTTCCAAAGCCGCCTTTGAACTGGCAGGTATCGGCCCGCAAGAGGTAGACGTTTTGCAGCTGCAAGATACCGACAGCGGTACCGAAGTCATTCACATGGCCGAAAACGGTTTTTGTGAGCACGGTGAACAGGAACAATTATTGCGCGATGGCGCCACCCGCATCGATGGTGCCATGCCGGTCAATACCGATGGCGGCTGTCTGGCCAACGGTGAACCGGTGGGCGCCTCTGGCCTGCGCCAGGTGCATGAAATTTGTGTACAACTGCGTGGTGAAGGGGGTAACCGTCAGGTGCCAGGCTCGCCCAAAGTCGGTTACACCCATGTTTATGGTGCTCCTGGCATCAGTGGCGTCAATATATTAACCGTGTAAGTCCCCAAATAATAACTAAGGAGTCAGCTCCATGACCACTACCGATAAAGCTCGTCAACAAGGTGATAACGTCCGCTGCCAAGGGACCTCTTTTCAGGATTTACTGGATCTCGAAGAGGTCGAAGTACCCCTATATTTGCGCGAAAATTCCTGCGATCACATGGGCGACGAGGACCTTGACGTTGCACGCTGGGTCTCTCGTGAATACCACGATCTGGAAGCGAAAAAGCTCTGGCCTAAAGCCTGGCAAATGGCTTGCCGCGAAGAAGACATTCCAGAAGTTGGCGATCACCATGTGTATGAAGTGATCAATGAGTCTGTCATTATTACCCGCTCCAGTGAAAACGAAATTAAAGGCTTCATTAACTCTTGCCTCCATCGCGGACGTCTGCTGCGCGATGAGGACGGGCACGTCAAAGAATTCAAATGCCCTTTTCACGGTGCCACCTGGGATCTGGACGGCGACTTTAAAGGCATTCCCTGTAAATGGGATTTCCGCCATCTTGACGAAAAAGACATGAAACTCCCCCAGGTCAAAGTCGGCACCTGGGGCGGTTTTGTGTTTATTAACTTCGATGAACACGCACAACCGCTGGAGGAATACCTGGCGCCATTGCCCGATCACTTCAGCCGCTACCCACTGCACGATTACTACAAAGGCATTCATGTGCAACGTGTCGTTAAGTGCAATTGGAAAGTAGGCGCTGAAGCGTTTATGGAGTCATTCCACACTGTGGCTACCCACAGTCAAATCATGACCTTCACGGGCGATGCCAACTCTCAATACGACACCTTTGGGGATAATATCAGTAGATCCGTAACCCCCATGGGCGTCCCCAGCCCGCATCTATCCGGGGTTTCTGAAGAGGATGTGATGCGTGACATTCTCGAATTGTCTGGCCGTATGGCCCTGAATTCCTCGGATGGCCAGATTCTTCCCGCCGGAGTCAGCGCCAGAAAATACGTGGCCGACACCAATCGTGGGCTGTTTGAGGATGCTTGCGGTGAAGACCTTTCGCAAGCCACCATGGCCGAACTCGAAGACGCTATTTTGTACAGTGCCTTCCCCAATTTTCAAATCTGGGTTGGCTATCATGGCAACATTGTCTATCGTTTTTTGCCCAATGGCGACGATCATAACTCTTGCATTTTTGATATTATGCTGTTGATGCGATACCCCAAAGGAAGCGAGAAGCCCGCGGCCGTGCCGGTCAACAAACTCGATCCGAATCTGCCGTTCAGTTGCGCTGAGGAGCTGGGCGCACTGGGTCCGGTGTTTGATCAGGATGACAGCAATATGCCCGCGGTGCAGCGCGGTATGCTCGCCTCCAAAAAAGGCACTGTGAGCCTCGCCACTTATCAGGAGAGTCGCATTCGTCACCTGCACCAAACCATAGACAAATATTTGAAAGCGTAATCGAGACTGAGTTCACGGTTTTGAACCCTCATCTCGCCATGAGTAGAACCGCGAGTCCACATCGGCTCCGTGGTTCTACGAAGTGACTACCGTAGAAAAGAAGTGAATATTATGACCCGCTATCACGACGCATTTCCAGCTCACGAGCTGGAACATAACAGCAGTAAGGCCCTGCTTATTGACGGCAAAAATATCTTAATTTGCAACGCCGGAGGAGAGTACTACGCCGTAGACAACATGTGCACGCATCAGCGTGCGGAACTGGAAGGCGGTAGAATTCGCAATTGCTTCATCTCCTGCCCTCTGCATGGTGTGAGGTTTAACCTGGAAACCGGTAAACCCATGGGACAGCTGACGAACGTCCCTCTCAACACCTATCCCCTGCAGGTTTCTGACGCGGGTATGCTGCAGGTCGCGGTCTAACTGGCTGTCTAAAGAGATTGCAAATCAACCTCTCATACCGTCAGCGCAAAGTATAGAAACACAAAAAAGGCGCTGATAAACAGCGCCTAAGCAGGTTACAACATAACTAGGATTCAATGACCCGTTACTGCCGGGCGCTAGATTTTTATCAGTAACTTACCTTGGTTGCTACCATCAAATAAGCGGTTAAACGCTAACAAACAATTTTCGAAACCTTCGACAATCTCTTCGTTAAATTCTATCTTGCCATCATCCAACCACTGTCCCAGAGTTTCGGCCGCGCTGGCAAACTGTGAAAAATAATCACTGACCAAAAAACCGCGAATTTCAGCGCTTCGAGCGAGGATCTGCCACCAATTATAAGGTCCTGGAACCGGCTCCGTCGCGTTATACGACGAGATAGAACCGCAAAACAGTACGCGTCCGTGAGACTTCAAATTCATCAGGGCGGCATCCAGAATTTCGCCACCGACATTATCAAAATACACATCAACGCCTTCTGGACAGGCTTTGGCAATGGCCGCAGTCATATCATCTGTGGTTTTGTAATTAATCACATCATCAAAACCCAACGCCTTAATTCTGGCGCATTTTTCTTCGCTACCGGCGATACCCACGACACGACATCCCATCAATTTGGCTATTTGCCCCCCCAGTGACCCAACAGCTCCGGCTGCGGCACTCATCAACAGGGTCTCCCCTGGTTTCAGGCCCGAGCGATCGGTGATACCAAAATAGGCAGTCAAGCCCACCGCGCCCATCACACTCAGATAATACGACAGGGGGTAACGGTTGTTGTCAGGTATCTTAGTCAGGAAATAGCCATTTGACACGCTGTGGGTTTCCCAGCCATTGATGCCATACACCACATCCCCCACGGAATATTCCGGATGGCGGCTTTCGATCACCGTTCCCACAGTCGAACTGCGAATGACCTCGCCCAACTCAATAGGCGGCATATAACTGGGCTCATCGCGCATCCACCCCCGAATCGCCGGATCAATTGAAAAGTAATGATTTTCAATCAATAGTTGGCCGTCTTCAATTTGGGTGATATCAGATTCTTTTAAGGGCACGCTGTCTAAATCAGCAATTCCTTGTGGACGTTTCTTAAGATAAAACTGTTTATTCTTATAATGCATAAACTTACCTTTCATCGCAGGTTACAACCCATGTTTGGTTGCATATTCTATAGCCACACAACAATAAATACAAACATGATTGTTTTAATGTTTGTTGATACGGTATAGTTTTCGAACCCTGACTTAAGTAACAATAATAAACATTCAATGTTATTCATTGAATGTCTAACACACGAGGAGCAAGTTATGTCTTTTTCTGGCAACTTTGAAGATCGGTTAATGATCCGTGAACTGATGGACACCTACGCCGATGGGGTCAATCAACGCAATGCCCATACCTGGGGATCAACCTGGGCAGAAGAATCTGAGTGGAACCTTCCCGTAGTCCCGGGTATGGAAGCGGTTAAAGGAAAAAGCAATATTATTGAAGGCTGGATGCAAGGTATGGAACTGTTTCCGTTTGTCTTCATGGCCATCTCACCGGGTTCGATTCAGGTAACCGGTAATACCGCCACCGCCCGTAGCTATACCGCAGAAGTCGCGGTGACTCAGGACGGCACCGAATTACGCCCACGCGGACAATATGATGACAAGCTGGTAAAAATAGACGGCCAGTGGCTATTCAAACAGCGCACGTTTATGCCCATTCACGGCGAATAACAGCCCATTTGACCACTTCATCAGTCAAGGTCGGAAATTCAGCCAAAAAAAACAATTAATATTGTTTATTTTTATACGTTTGACTAAACTAAGTTTCCAACCCCTATAAATACAATAAGTATATTGAAGAGAGGTTTTCTGCCATGACGATAACCACCAGTGCCTATGCTCTGACATCCGACCTGGACCAACCGATTAAGTTACCAGAAGCAACCTTGCGCGGCGATTCTATTTGTGCCGAACGCTACACCGACACAGAATACGCCAAACAAGAATGGCAAAATGTCTGGTCAAAAACCTGGAACGTTGCCGGGCTCTCCTACCATATAGAGGAACCCGGAGAGTATGTCACCACCAACCTCGGCAGCGAGTCGATAATCTGTGTTCGAGGCGATGACAATCAATTAAGAGCCTTCTACAACTCTTGCCCCCACCGGGGAACTCGCATTTCCGAGGAAGGCGAATCTTTCATTAACCATTTCACCTGCCCATACCACGGCTGGCAGTTTGATCGTCAAGGCAACACGGTTCACGTCCCTAACGAAGACGATTATCCACAGGGGAGTCCCTGTGGCAGAGTGGGTCTTAAAGAAATACAATGCCGCGACCTATTCGGGTTTATCTGGGTAAATATGGACCCGGATGCCTGCTCTCTGGAGGAGTTTCTCGGCGAAGTCGTCACCACCGACCTGGCCTCTTACAACATTCAGGATACCGTTCGTGTTCTGAATATGACTGCCGATAGCCCCTGTAACTGGAAAATCATTACCGATAATTTCAATGAAGCCTACCACGTACAGGTATTACACCCCGGTCTGATTCCCTATATTGAGGCCAATCACGAGGCCTGCCAGTTTGATACCTTAGCGGAAGGTCACAACCGCGGATGGTTTCCCTCCCACAATCCTTCTGTACTGCAGGAAGGTGACGAAGTAGCAGACCATTTGGCAGTCATTATGCGCCAGTGGAACCTCGACCCGGATGATTACTACGGCAAAGAAAATCATGGCCGGATTCGCCACGCCCTGCAAAACGCAAAGCGCGAGCTGGGTGAATTAAAGGGCTATAAGCACTACGAAAACTACGCCAGTTATCAGTTCACGGACTATGTTATTTACAATATTTTCCCCAATACCGTCTTGTCGGTTGGCCCCGATGGCGTCCAGCTTTTACGGCCTCGACCACATCCCTCCGGTGATCCTCAGCGCTGCTTGTTTGACCACTGGTGGATGGTGCATCCCGTCAAGGGAGTGAAAACCACACCGTCCCCTGCGGGTGGACCGGATCTCCCAGTCAAGGATTGCGAACATGACCAGTTTCTGTATGGGGAAAAGTCTCTGGGGCGCACCGCCGATGAAGACCTCAGCATAGCCAAAATGCAGCAAGAAGGACTGTCATCCTCCGGCTTCCAGGGATTTAACATGGCCCATCAAGAACGTCGTGTGCAGCGTTTCCATGAAGTACTCAACGATTACATGAACAAAGCGTAAGCCAGTCTTGACCAAGGTGGCTCAGTCATTCGACTGAGCCACCTCGTGGCAGGCACCCTTTCAGCGAGCTGAGTTTCAACTCTACGAGCTAAGTTTCAACCCTGATAGTGACCGTGTATTTCACGTAACCGTTGCCATAATGGCTGCTTGATCCGCGCATAACGCATACACATTAGCCACAACTCCTCTTCCCAGTGAACCCCATTTCCCAGTGATTCGACAATAGCCTTGGTCTCTGAGGCAGTTTAGAGCCTTTAACGGCCCAAGAATCGGGCATAGCCAAATGGGATAAGACGTCAAATTGGATCCATTCTGCTATGATGTCGGAAATATCAACTTATGCAGACATCATTCGAGACACAGGATTTCAAAATAACACCCCATGACAAAACCCGGCCAACATGTGCTCAGCACCCTCCGACAAATGATTGCTTCCGGCGAGCTGCAGGCCGGCGAGCGCGTGGCGGAAATTCCCACGGCTGAGCGCCTGGGCGTATCACGCACCCCGGTCAGGATTGCCTTCAGGGCCCTGGAACAGGAAGGCCTGCTGGAAAAGCTCGAACGTCGTGGCTATCGGGTGCGCGAGGTGTCCGCCGAAGAGATCAGTGGTGCCGTCGAAGTGCGTGGGGTATTGGAAGGTCTGGCCGCCCGGCAAGCTGCCGAGAACGGTTTGTCTGACGAACAACGCCAGGGACTGCGCGAATGTCTGGCGCAGGGCGACGCCCTGTTCGCAACAGGCTCCATTACAGAACTGGACCTGGAGGAGTATCACTCCCTCAATCAACGCTTTCACACCCTCATCCTCGAGGCCAGTAAAAATCCCGCCATCGTTTCCGCCTTGAGCCGCAATGAACATTTACCGTTTGCGTCTGTTAATGCTCTGGCCATAGACCGCAATCATCTGGATCAGGAATACCGGCGCTTTAACTTTGCCCATATGCAGCACCACGCCGCTTTTGATGCCATCGATTGTGGCCAGGGCGCACGCGCAGAAGCCATCATGCGCGAACACGCCAACGCGACTTTGCGCTACGCGGATTTGTTCAGCCAGGCCCCGGACAACAGCATCCGGGTCATTGGTCAGGATTCGGAAAATAAAACGGGGAAGTAGCGCCGGACAAAAGAGTGGAAAGTGGAGCCGCATTCAACGCAGGGTATGGCTTCGACGACGTCCGCTATCGAAGCCATGTTTTGCTCAGGCAAATTCTTCCGTATCAATCTCGGCCTGGGTGGCCTCAGGGTAGCGTGGACCACTCACCGTAGTCTGGTTGATCAACTCATCCAGTTTGCCAATCACCTCGGCTGAGAGCGTGATCTCAGCGGCCGCCAGATTGTCTTCCAGGTGTGCGATCGAGGTGGTACCCGGAATCGGCAAGACATGATCATCGCGCGATAACAGCCAGGCCAGCGACAACTGCGCCATGCTGCAATTCTCTGTTTTGGCCAGGTCG
Source organism: Pseudomaricurvus hydrocarbonicus (assembly GCF_011602365.1). Taxonomy (GTDB): domain Bacteria; phylum Pseudomonadota; class Gammaproteobacteria; order Pseudomonadales; family Cellvibrionaceae; genus Pseudomaricurvus; species Pseudomaricurvus hydrocarbonicus. Next base: position 75,447 of record NZ_JAAONZ010000012.1, on the reverse strand, counting down.
GCAAACTCATTCAGCCAACGTTGGTTGCTGCTAAAGTGCGGTTCCTGAAAACGCGGCATATTGCGGCGGATGTCTTTGGCCGCGAACGCAGCCGGGTCAGTGACCGCACCGGTCAAAAAACCGCGGGCGACCGGCGAGAAGGCCACAAAGCTCGTGTCCAGCTCTTTACAGGCTTGCAGCACAGCGATCTCCGCATTGCGGGTCCAGAGGGAGTACTCGGTCTGGACCGCAGCAATGGGGTGAACCGCATGCGCTTTACGCAAGGTAGCGGCAGAGACTTCAGACAATCCAATCGCGCCAATTTTACCGTCCTCTACCGCTCGGGACAAAGCCCCCACACTGTCTTCAATGGGCACGTTTTTATCCCAGCGGTGCAGGTAATACAGATCAATGTGATCGGTCTGCAAGCGCGTCAGCGCTTCATCCAGAGTCCGGGTCAAGGTTTCAGGGCGACCGTCAATGACGCGAACCCCCTCAACACCGGTCATCGCACACTTGCTGGCCAGATGAACCTGCTGGCGGAAAGGTTTTATCGCCTCACCCACCAAAGTTTCATTGGCACCGAAACCGTAAAGTGCCGCCGTGTCAAAATGGCGAACGCCCAGATCAAACGCTTTATGCAGTAATGCCGTCGCAGTCTCGGTATCGGGTGGTGTGCCGTAGGCGTGACTCAGGTTCATACACCCAAGACCGATGGCGGGCACTTCGGCGTTGCCGATACGACGGGTTTGCATAGCGAATTCTCCGGTGGCGGTTAGCGTTGACACAAATTATTGAGCGGCGTTCAGTTGCTGTTCCAGGTCGTGCAGTACTTTATAACAAGGCAGTACCTGTGCCACGCTGGAATTAGGCTCACGCCCTTCGGCAATGGCGGCAAAGAACTCACGGTCCTGCAGTTCAATACCGTTCATGGACACATCCACCTTGGAAACATCGATCGGCTCTTCTTTACCATTCACCAGATCGTCATAGCGGGCAATGTAGGTGCCGTTGTCACAGATGTAACGGAAAAAAGTACCCAGCGGGCCGTCATTGTTGAAGGACAGGGACAGGGTACAGATTGCGCCATTGGCCGCTTTCATTTGAATGGACATGTCCATGGCAATGCCCAGCTCCGGGTGCTTTGGTCCTTCCAGTGCATTGGCGGAGACGATTTCAGCACCGGCCTGATAGCGAAACAGATCGACCGTGTGAGCGGCGTGGTGCCACAGCAGATGATCGGTCCAGCTGCGAGCCTCACCCAGAGCATTGGTATTGGTGCGACGGAAGAAATAGGTTTGCACATCCATCTGTTGAATGTTCAGCTCTCCAGCCCGTATCTTTTTGTTCACGTACTGATGTGACGGGTTGAATCGACGGGTGTGACCGACCATGCACACTTTGCCGGTTTCTTTTTGTACCTTGAGCACTTCTTCAGCCTCTTCCCAGCTGTCTGCCAGTGGAATCTCCACTTCCACGTGCTTGCCGGCTCGCATACACTCTATCGACTGGGCAGCGTGCATTTGTGTCGGTGTACACAAAATCACCGCGTCCACTTCCGGCAATGCCAGTGCGTCTGCCAGCTCGGTGGAGGTGTGGCCGATATGATACTTTTCCGCTACTTTTTTGGTTTTTTCCAGGTCACGTCCAATCAGCGACACCACTTCGACGCCGTCGATTTTTTCAATGGCGTCCAGATGCTTGATACCGAAGGCGCCAGGGCCTGCTAATGCAACTTTCATTCTTTTCTCCCTAGTTTTCTTTGGGTTGCCAAGGCCGGATGAGCAATCACCGGCTATGGCTTAGGAATCTTTGATTAATCTTTGACTTCCAGTAACAAATTTACTCTTTATTTTCTAAAACCAAATGACCTACCGCGGTATTTGACGCGGGCACGTGATAGAAGCGTTTTTTCTCAATCACTTCAGGATTCAACGCACCCCGCATGATCAGCCACATGACCAATTCAATGCCTTCAGATCCGGCTTCACGCACATAGTCGATGTGCGGTTTCCGAGACAACTCCTCGGGATTGTTGACAATCTTTTCCAGAAATTCTTTATCAAATTCCTGATTGATCAAACCTGCACGCGGTCCCTGCAACTGGTGGCTCATGCCACCCGTGCCCCAGATCTGTACATTCAGGTCTTCATCAAAGCTGTCGACGGCTTTGCGCAGGGCTTTACCCAATTCGTAGCAACGGCGCCCTGACGGTGGCGGGAACAACACCACGTTGACCGCAATCGGAATGACTTTACAAGGCCAGGCGTCTGGCTGGCCAAACATCAGCGACAACGGCACGGTTAAGCCATGATCCACATCCATTTTGTTGACGATGGTGAGATCAAAATCCTGTTGTATCACCGATTGGGCGAGGTGTGAAGCCAATCGGGGATGACCTTCCACCGTAGGCACCGGACGTGGCCCCCAGCCTTCATCGGCAGGTTCAAATTTTTCCGCACAGCCGATCGCAAAGGTTGGCACAAAGTCCATACTGAAGGCCGAGGCATGATCGTTATAGACCAACAAAATGACGTCCGGCTTTTCTTCCGCGATCCACTGTTTGGCAAACTCGTAACCTTCAAACAGCGGAGCCCAATACGGCTCCTGAGTTTTCCCCAAATCAATGGCGGCACCAATGGCCGGAACATGAGAGGTGGCAACACCTGCAGTAATTTTAGCCATGTTCTTATTTCCCCTTCTCTTCGCCAAGATAACGATTGCCTTGCGGTGAACGTCCACCATTCAGCATCATCTGTGCGTATTCTTCCTGGCTCATGCCCGTCATGGTGGCGGCCGCATGCTGAAAACTCAATCCATCACTGGAAAAGATTTTAGCCAGAAAATAAATATTACCACCCTGATCCATCATGCGATTGTAATCCCGGTCCAGGACGGCCAGTTTCTGCTCTTCGGTCATCGGCCATTCATTCAGGTAGGCTCTTTCGTCGGCTTTAAAGCGCTCGCGATTTTCAGCTTTCATCAAGGACATGCAAAACTGGTTTAAGTGATAACCGATACGTGCCATATCCGCGTCGAAAATAGTGGTGCCGGGTATATTGGTATAAGGCTTGTCCAGAGACATTACTTCTCTCCCGTGTTGTTGCCAGCGGCTTGCCACTCTTCTGGCCAGTAAAGGCGCATCGGATTGTCCACCAGCAGTTTGCGTTGCAGCTCTTCAGTGACTGCAATGCGTGGAATCATATTGACCAACTCACCGTCGTCCGGCATGTGGCTCTTCATGTTGGGGTGTGGCCAATCCGTGCCCCACAAAACCCGGTCAGGGAAGTTTTCCACAATACGGCGGGCAAACGGCACCACATCGTCATAAGTGGAAGGCCCTGTTAAAGACAGCCGCTCCGGGCAACTGACCTTGGACCAGAAATTCGGGTTTTCCTGCATCAGTTTCACAAACAGGTTGAACTCTTCGCCGTCCACCGGCTTGCTGACATCCGGGCGTCCCATATGATCCACAACCACGGTGGTTGGGAGGGAGGTAAAAAAATCGTACAGCTCAGGCAGCTCCTGCGATTCAAAGTAAATCACAATGTGCCAGCCCAGCGGCTTGATTTTTTCAGCAATGGTCCCCAGTGAATCAAACGGTAAGGCATCCACCAGACGTTTGACAAAGTTGAAGCGCACACCGCGAACCCCTGCGGCATGCAGCTTGGCCAGCTCGTCACTGGTGATGTCTGCGGTGACGGTGGCCACGCCGCGCGCGCGACCCTCGGAATGTTCCAGCGCATCGACCAACGCACGGTTATCCGCACCGTGGCAGGTGGCCTGCACAATCACATTGCGGCTAAAGCCCAAATGGTCTCGCAACGCCCACAACTGATCCTTGGAGGCATCACAAGGGGTGTACTTGCGCTGCGGGGCAAATGGAAATTGATCGCCTGGCCCAAACACATGGCAGTGCGCATCTACAGCCCCCGCAGGCGGTTGATAAGTGGGTTTTACCGGTGCCGGATGAAACGGCAACCAGTCGGCATCCATGGTAAATTTTGTTGTTTCCGTCACGATCATAAGCCTCGCGCTTTCAGGGATTCATCCAGACGTGGGTAAACACGGCGGGCATTGCCTTCAAATACTTTATAGCGATCTTCCTCTGACAAATTCAGGGCTTCCAGGTAGCGTTTGGTATCATCAAAATACTGCCCGGTTTCCGGGTCAATACCCCTTACTGCGCCGACCATTTCGGAACCAAACAAAATATTGTCAATGTCGATCACCTTAAACAGCAGATCAATACCGGGCTGATGATAAACGCAGGTGTCAAAGTATACATTCTTCATCACGTGCTCCACCAACGGTGGACGGTTCATCATATCGGCCAGACCGCGGTAGCGTCCCCAGTGATAAGGCACCGCACCACCGCCGTGCGGGATGATGAAACGCAGGTCCGGGAAGTCTTTAAACAGATCCCCCTGGATAAACTGCATAAACGCGGTGGTATCGGCGTTGATGTAATGCGCGCCGGTCGCGTGAAAGTTGTGGTTGCAGGAACCGGACACATGAATCATAGCGGGTACATTGAGCTCAACCATTTTTTCATAGAACGGATACCAGCTTTTATCCGTCAGTGGCGCAGAGGTCCAGTGACCACCGGAGGGGTCCGGATTCAGGTTACAGCCGACAAAACCCAGCTCGTTCACGCAGCGCTCCAGTTCAGCAATGGAATTGGCAATGGAGACACCCGGGGATTGTGGCAGCTGGCAGACCCCGATAAAGATTTCCGGGTACAAGTCCACAACGCGTTTGATCAGATCATTACAGGCACGCGTCCATTGTGCCGAAACCGCCTCGTTGCCAACATGATGCGCCATGGCCGATGCGCGCGGGGAAAAGATGGTCATATCGGCACCGCGTTCACGCAATAGCCGCAACTGATTGTTTTCGACACTTTCGCGAATTTCATCGTCGCTAATGACCGGCGGCGAGGGCAAGGGCTGCCCCCCTTCAAACGCCGCCAATTGCGCTTCGCGGAACTCCTGATGTGGGGCCGGAGCCGTCGTATAATGACCATGGCAATCGATAATCATGGGTTCACTCCTGAGATTGGTTTTGATGGATGATCGCATCCAGCATCGGATTCAGATCGTCTTGTTGTAAGGCGTCTTTAAATTGTGCGGCCCACGCCTGGCGTTCAACACACCCCTGACTCATCAGAGGGTCAATACCGGCCTCGGACACCGTAAGACACACTTCACGCATTTCTTCTGCACGACGAACTCCGTGCTCCAAACTGCGAGAAATCATATAGCGGGCGTGTTCTGGCCAGTTCGGCAGTGGAAACAGATTGTTCAGGGATTCCAGTACGGTTTGTTCGACACCGTAATGGCGGGCAGACAGCAGGGATTCGGTCAGTAGCGCCTCCATACCCTTGATCATGACGCTGCGGCACATTTTAGTTGCAGCAGCCTGGCCCAAAGCGTCCGAACAAAATTGCATACCGGCAAAGCCCAACTGCAACCCAAGTGGTAAGAATTCACGCGCATGGGCTCCCCCCAGCAAAATAGGAGCTTGCAGACGCTTGGGCTCTATAGGGGACATAATGGAGGCTTCAACAAATCGTCCTCCAGCGGCGGCCACCTTGTCGGCAACCGCTTGTTTTGTGCCCGGTGACACCGAATTAAGCTCCAGAAAGAAAGCCCCTGCTTCAAGTCCTGGCAACACGCTCTCTGCTGCAGCCAACGCCTGTGCAGCCGTCACAGCCGATATAACCAGCTGGCAGCCCTGAGCCGCTTGATCAGCCCAAAGAGCCGCTTTAACGCCAGAATGGGCTTGAAGTGCCTGGGCCGCAGGACTGTCAGCGACCAAAAATTGCTTATCGAATGCACAGAGTTCAAGGAAAGGCCCCTGAGCCAACAGGTCCGCGGCCAAAGCTTGACCGACCTCTCCAAAACCAAGCAGGCAAATTTTTTGGATGTTAGCCATTGCAGACACTTCCTCTCACCGAGACCGGCTTCTTTAACGTCTTTCAAGCAAGACTGCGACTGCAAACTGACACGTCTCACGCCACCAGCTTGCTCTATCTGTACTTCTTGCTCTGTCTGTACTTGTCTCTCTCACTGTAAAGACTAACCCCCGGGGCATTCACAGGGCTAATGGGATAGCGTTTACTTTCCATGAAAAAAGTTCACACCACCCCCAAAGCACACTCTGTTTGGTACAGCCCCAAACGAATGTATAATTCACTAACATTCGGTATAAATAGCGCCAAAGTGTGTACGCTAGCTATCTTTAGCGCTATTCTTAGGGCTAACCCCGATCGCCATCGACAATGAGAAAAGCTTTTGAACATCCCTCAAACGCAAGGTGTTCCCCACATCAGCCTGCGCCACCTTAAGGCACTCGCCTACGTCGCCAGACACAAAAACCTGACCAGAGCCGCGAAAGAACTCAACCGCTCGCAGACCGCCATTACCAAAGCGATTGGCGAGCTGGAAACTCAGTTTGAGATACCCCTGTTTGAACGCTCCCCGGCAGGGATGAAGCCCACCCTCTGTGGAGAAAAACTGGCCCACTGGGTTGAATTGGCTGAAGCGGAATTTCGGGCTGCTGGCGCCAGCTACCAAAACATCAAAGTCGACGTAAAAGACGCCAGCAAGCTGTCAGTTTTTTCCATGAGCATCAGCTACAAACGGCTGGCCTCTTTTATTGCCTTATACGATCACCGTGATACCAAGATAGCCGCCCAGCATCTGGGGGTTACCCGGGCGGCCATTTCCGGCGCCGTACGGGAACTGGAAGACCTGCTGGAGCTGTCGTTGTTTGAGCGCGATACCAACGGTATTCACTGCAGCCCTTTTTGCCTGCAACTGGCCCGACACCTCAAATTGGCGTTTGCCCACCTGCGCCATGGCATTGATGACATTGCCAGTCTCGATGGCGTGACCTACGGCACAGTGGCGGTGGGTACCCTGCCTTATACCCGGACAGTGCTGATCCCACGAGCCATGAACCGTGTCCTCAAATCACACCCACAGCTGGAAGTATCCACCACGGAAGGCCGCTATGCGCAACTGGAAGTGGCTCTGCGCTCCGGCGATCTGGACTTTATTGTGGGTGCCACCCGCCCTCTGGGGGACGAAAAAGAACTGGTTACCGAAACGTTGTTTGAAGATCGACTGGCCGTCATTGTCAGGACCGGGCACCCGTTAACGAAACAGGAAAAGGTTACCCTTGGGGATTTGCAGCACTACCGCTGGATTTTACCGGCTCGCAATACGCCTGCTCGCTTACTGTTTGATCGCGAACTTAGCCAAGATCACCTGCCCCGACCAGAGCACACCATTGAAACCAGCTCACTGTCAACGGTCAGAGGATTGCTGCTGGAAAGTGACAGTGTGGCGCTGCTGTCAGAACATCAGATTTACTTCGATAAACTTTATGGTGTACTCACTGCACTACCGATTGCACTGAATCACACCTACAGACCCATCGGTGTCACCATGAGGGTTCACAGCCACCTGTCTCCGGCCGCTCAATTATTTCTGGAACAGTTGCGACAAGTGGCGCAGGAAATGCCGAAACAATAGCAACTTCATTCCAGAAGACACACCGACTGCGGCGCCGCAAGCCCTGGCTCAAAAAAGGCGCCAGGGCAAAACTAGAAACTAGAAACTAGAAACTAGAAACTAGAAAAAATTATTGCGCCTTTCGTCGGGCGCTGACACCAAAGAAGGTAATGTACAGGTAGCACAAACAAGGCAACAGGAACGCCAGGCGCAAACCGATGGAATCGGCCAGAACCCCGTGCAGCAGAGGCACAATGGCACCGCCCACGATGGCCAGGCAGAGAATGCCGGCGCCCTGGCTTTTGTGCTCACCCAAGCCTTCCAGCGCCAGGCTGAAAATGGTGGGGAACATAATAGAATTACACAGACCCACCAACAACACAGCCCACATGGCGACCGAACCGTCCGCCAAGGTGGTCAGGCCGAGTAAAACCACAGCCAACAGACCATTCATCATCAACAGACGGGCCGGATCGACAAAACGCATCAGGTAAGCACCAATGAAGCGCCCCACCATGGCCCCACCCCAATAAAAACTGACATACCAGGCCGCCTGGCTTTCACTAAAGCCCATGCCCAATTCGCCAGAAATGAAATTAACCAACACGCTGCCGATGCTGACCTCGGCACCTACATAGGTAAAAATGGCCAGCGCCCCCAACAGTAAGCGAGGCTCATTCCACAATGACAATTTGTCGGAACTGGCCGACGGCCCCGACAAATGAATATAAGGCAGCTTGATAAACCAAAACAGAATGGCCAACAACACCAGAATGCCGCCCAGAATGGTGTAAGGCAATTCTACCGCCTCAGCGCCTGACACCTCGGGCAAAGATGTAGTGCCCGTTTGAGCCACTGCGGATAAAATCAGTACGCTGCCAAACATGGGCGCCAATGTGGTACCCAGAGAATTGAAAGCCTGGGTCAGATTCAGACGACTGGAAGCCTTGGCTGGCTCGCCCAGCTCAGTGACGAAAGGGTTAGCCGAAACCTGAAGGATGGTGATGCCTGATGCCAGCACAAACAGTGCCATCAAAAACAGCGCATACACCTGAAAATCAGCGGCCGACACAAACAAAAAACAACCGAAAGCGGCGACCAGCAAACCAACAACAATGCCGCGCTGATAACCAATCCTTTTAACCAGCTTGCCCGCAGGCAGAGACACCAGAAAATACGCCCCAAAGAAGCAAAATTGAATCAACATGGCCTGGGTAAAGCTGAGCGAGAAGACTTCTTTCAGGTGAGGTATCAAAATGTCGTTCATGCAGGTAATAAAACCCCACATAAAAAACAACATGGTCAATATGCCCATGGCAAAGCCGTAACCGGAAGTGTTTTGCCGAGAGCCCTCTAAGGTACCGCCAGAAATTGCTGATTTATCATCGATATTGGGGATAGGTCCAGCCATGCGTTATTATTCTCCACAGAAAAAGGCTGCACATGGCGCGCAGCCCTGCAAGTTCATTATTGCCCGCATTATGGCAGATTTCTCTAGACTAAGTGTACCGATCTTAGCCATTTACTCGTTTTATTTTGCACTTAGGCATCAATAAACAATTGATGCCTGGAGTGAATTGATGAACATCAAATCACTCAAGATTTTCATAAGGCAGTCCCACATAATTTTCAGCAATGGTTGTTAGACCCGCTGCACTGCCGAGCGTGTAATCAAGCTCAGCGTCAATCAATTTTCGCTCAATGTCATCACCGTCAAATTTGTGCAGCATGGTGGTCATCCACCAGGAAAAACGCTCGGCCTTCCAGATACGACGGAGACAAGTTTCAGAATACTTGTCAATCAGGTCGGTACGTCCTTCGTGATAGACCTTTTGCAGCAACGAATACAAGGTATGTATATCACTCGCGGCAAGATTCAACCCTTTTGCCCCCGTTGGAGGTACGATGTGAGCGGAGTCTCCCGCCAAAAACAGGCGCCCGTATTGCATCGGCTCCGCGACAAAACTGCGCAGCGGTGCGATACTTTTTTCCAGTGACGGCCCTGTCACCAAATCATTGGCGACATCTTTCGGCAAGCGCGACTTTAACTCTTCCCAGAAGCGTTCGTCGGACCAGTCTTCCACTTTGTCCGTCAGCGGCACTTGCACATAATAACGACTGCGTGTGGCGGAACGCTGACTGCACAAGGCAAAACCTCGCTCATGTTTGGCATAAATTAATTCATCGGCAACCGGCGGAGTATCGGACAACATCCCCAGCCAACCAAAAGGATAGACTCTCTCATACTCCTTCAGGACATCAGCAGGAATACTTTTACGCGAAACACCGTGGAACCCATCACAGCCGGCCACATAATCACACTCCAGCTTTATATTCTCGCCGTTGTGTTCAAAGGTGACGTAGGGAGATTCTGTTTTCAGATCGTGCAACTGAACATGACTGGACTCGTAATAGATAGGTGCACCGTTAGACTGACGCTCTTCCATCAGGTCCCGCGTGACTTCTGTTTGCCCATAGACCATCACGGTATCACCACCCGTGAGCTCCTTGAGGTTAATGCGCTCCCGACGCTCGCCCACCACAATTTCAAAACCCTCGTGAACGTGCCCTTCCGCGTCCATGCGCCCCGCCACGCCGGCCTCATGCATTAAATCGACAAAGCCCTGCTCCAGCACACCGGCACGAATTCGCCCCAGAACATACTCAGCCGACTGGCGCTCCACGATCACATTATCGATGCCCCGTTTGTGCAACAACTGTCCTAATAACAAGCCTGATGGGCCCGCTCCAATAATGGCAACCTTGGTTTTCATAACTCTTTCTCCTTCGCAAAGCCGACTTGGCCTAATGCAGTCATTTTTTATTAAGGTTGCATTTTCCACGGACTGTCGGGCTGTTAGAAGGCACATTACAATGATAAAATTGGACTTTTCATGGATTTATCAGGGTGAACCAAATGAGCACTCATGACGCAGACATCCCGTTCTTCAAGCTTTACGGCGAAGAAGGCAACTGGGTGACACCGGACTTGATTCACTGTGAGACGATTGCCGAACGCAGCCGCCTGCATCACTGGGAAATCAAGCCTCACCGCCACACAGACCTTGCTCATCTACTCTATTGCCAGACCGGCACCGCCGTGGCCAGCCTTGATGGTACCGAGCAGCTACTGCAAACACCCTGCATCCTGCTGGCAGCGCCAATGTGTGTGCACGGCTTTCGTTTTTCCGAGGACATTGAAGGGTATGTTCTGACGCTGGCCCCGCCCCTGTTAAAACAACTCGCTGACCTGTTGGGAGACCATCAATCGATGCTGAGTCAATCTCACTGCTACAACGCCAGCGAGGACAAAGCTTTTCTGGATACACTGTTTGTGACATTGAACCGTGAATACAGTGGCCATGAACCTGGCCGGGAATCGTTGATCGAGGCAACCGTGAATGCCCTGATTATTGTGTTAAGTCGCCAGGCATTGGCTCTCGCTGAAAAAACATCGCCCACCCCGGATCGAGGCAGCCAGCACTTTACCAAGTTTTCACGCCTGCTGGAGCGGGAATTTCGCAACCACACCCCAATCGAAACCTATGCGCACCGCCTCGGGATTACCGCAGCGCACCTCAACTCATTGTGCCGGCGCTTTGCCCAGCGCACAGCACTGCAACTGATTCATGATCGTCTGCTGCTGGAAGCAAAACGCAACCTTATTTACACCTCCATGACGATCAGCCAGGTTTCTGACAGCCTGGGTTTCAGTGAACCCGCGTATTTCACCCGATTTTTTAAACGCCTAGCCAGCGTCTCACCAAAAGAGTTCCGACAGCAGCCCACCGCAACCGCTCAATAATCACCGACACGCTCTCAAACGTCGTTCGCTGCTATCGAACTCAAGCAAACACTCAAAGGGAATCCAGATCTTCGAGCGTCTCCACATATTTAAAGCCAAACTCTTCCAGGCGCGGGCGCATATTGTACAAGTCAATGCCCAGCACCCCTGAGGCCAGCTTCTGACGTTTCTCTTCTTCCAGTGCTTCACGGGCACGCCCGGCTTCCAGTACGGAGTCGGCCTGCTTGCGCTCAATCACCACAACGCCGTCATCATCGGCAACCACCACATCGCCCGGGTAAATTAACTGCCCTGCACAAACGATGGGGACATTGACCGCGCCCAGGGTGTTTTTAACCGTGCCCTTGGCAGAAATCGCGCGGGACCAGACCGGAAAATCCATCTCCTGTAAATCGCGCACATCGCGACAGCCCGCATCAATAATCAGCCCCTTCACGCCACGAGCCTTGGCTGAGGTTGCCAGCAGGTCACCGAACATACCATCGGTGTTGTCCGTGGTGCAGGCCACCACCAACACATCACCAGGCTGGCACAATTCAATGGCCACGTGCAGCATCCAGTTGTCACCAGGCTGCGCCATAATGGTGACTGCATTTCCACCGATACGGGCACCCGGATAAATGGGGCGCATGTAAGGCTTCAACAGCCCTACCCGGCCTTGTGCTTCGTGCACTGTGGCGACACCCAGATCACCCAGGTTGCCGGCTGTGGCAGGATCGGCTCTTTCTATGTTTTTTATAGCTACGGTTTTCATCGCCATTTCCTTCTATTCAGTTTTGTTATTCTCAAAATATGTTCAACACATTTTGCTTTTGATTGACTAAGAGCCCTGGTTGATCAGGCGCTCGGAGATAAATACTTCACCGCGACTTAACAAGCGTGCGGTACGCAACAAACCCGCTTTGCGAACGTCAGGACGTTCTCCATTGTTGTCCACAGCCAGGCTCACGGAAAATTCCCCCGAAGGGTGCTCAACAGAGAGCTGCAAAGGATTGTCGATGCCGAGGGTCGTCAAATCCACCTGGGCAATGCCCTCGGCAACGGATCCAGGCAGAATGCAGGCCGTTGCTGCAGACACCGCACCCAGCACACCAATGGCGGCATGGCACTGGTAGGGTATAAACGTGCGGGTATTGATAACACCACCGCGCTGAGGCTCAGAGATCAAACACATCTTAGGAACAGCCGCGCCATCCACATCACCCAGGTTCATCATGGGCCCCAACTGCAAACGAATGGATTGCAATCTGGCTTTCAGCACTTCGTTGGCGTTGAGTTCGGCAGGCGATTCATCACCCACAATGCCCATATCTTCAGCCCGAAGGACCACCACGGGCATGCCGTTATCCACACAGGTGACCTCAATACCATCCACTACATCGAGTACATTACCGGTGGGCAACAGGGATCCACAAGCCGACCCCGCCACATCCATGTAGTTGCAAATGACCGGAGCCGATGTACCCGGTACGCCATCAATACGGGTGTCGCCGTCATAATTCATAGCGCCGTTGGGCGTTTGCAGCACCAGCTCGCACAACTTACCGCTATTGAGCATGTGAACGCGGACGCGAGTTTCTGGGCCCTGCACCGCCATCAAGCCCGTCTCTACCGCAAATGGGCCGACTCCGGCCAGAATGTTGCCGCAGTTCGGCGTCGTATCGACCCGGTTTTCGCCGACCACTACCTGCACAAACAGGTAATCGATATCGGCATCGTCACGGGATGAGAGGGCGATAATGCCAACCTTACTGGTCAGCGGATCGCCGCCACCCAGACCATCAATTTGTCTCGCATCTCGCCCGACTGCCGACAACAGCCACTGGTTGCGTTCAGCCGGGTCCGCTGGCAAATCTGACGCGAGGAAATACAGTCCTTTCGAGCTGCCGCCGCGGAACTGCATGAAGGGCACCGATAGTTGAGTCATAGGACGCTCGTGATTCTCCGGGTGATAGATGGCTTGGGTTGTCGTTAATTGCTGTCTTTAATTATAAAGGCTTGAGGCTTTGAGCACTCATGGGGTTTGCTTTAGCGGGTATGAATAATCTTTTCTTCGGCAGGAGGTTCAGACAACAAACTGAAGATGTTGGCAAAAAAAGAAAAGGCGGCTGAGCCACTTGCATGAAGATGGCTCAGCCCAAGTGCAGAAATCATTGATTCCTGTGCAGTTTTACCAGAGAGCGGTAATAGCTGGGGATGAGAAATCGAACTCAACTCAGCGACAATAATTATGCATGAATGGCGCTCTTTAACCCAATGGGTTTTACTTGAAGATGCATGCAAAAAGTTTACAGATACTAGGTGGCCAGCCCTCTTACCTCTATAATAGCGACGATTAATGGCGAAGCTTCTATTGCTGTTCCCTATAAACTCACATTCTCGAATCGCGACATTCCGACGGTCCCTGTTCGTGCGGCAACCTGATCAGCACCGTGATCGCCGCAGAAAGCTAAAGACGGTCCACAATGGTTTGTAGCGAATATCAATGTAGTGACCAGATAAAAACACTTAATTCGAAAATCAACGGAGATAGAGATGGATAACGTTTTAACTCAATGGCGCCCCCGGGTGCTCAGTGTACTGCGCATCATTACCGCCTTTATGTTTATGCAGCATGGTGCCCAAAAAATCTGGGGCTACCCAGTCGCTCAACGGTATGAATTTGATCTTTTTTCCCTGTCTGGCGTCGCCGGCGTCCTGGAGCTGGCCGGTGGCTTTTTGATTCTCATTGGTTTATTCACCCGCCCAGTGGCGTTTCTTCTATCCGGGTTAATGGCCGTTGCCTATTTCATGGTCCACGCGCCGCAAAACTTCTGGCCTCTGGCCAACGGCGGTGAACTGGCCGCATTGTTCTCCTTTGTCTTTTTGTATTTCGTGTTCTCCGGTGCGGGCGAATGGAGCGTGGATCATCTGCGCAACCAGAAAGCCTAACATCAGAGATTTAAAAACCTGTAGCGTCAAAACACCCGGGGTTTAGTTGTATGACCATCAGCTGACATTCCAGCTGATGGTCACTAGCAAACCTGGAGATACTTATCGGGACAACAAACACTCTCCGCCCAGTCAACCAGTTTCCCCGACAAAACCTGTCACACCTGTAAAGCAGGTACACTTTTGATCCAGTCGGCTAAAAATCCCATGAATTATTCTGTTCTCATACCCTACCTCATGGCTCGTGCCTGTATGAGCCTCACCAACACGATGCTCAGTGTTGCCATCGGCTGGCACCTCTACAAACTCACCGGCAACCCATTTGACCTGGCCATGGTGGGTCTGGTGCAGATTATACCCATGCTGTTGTTGTTTATGGTGACCGGTTGGGTGGTGGATCATTTTTCACGCAAGAGGATTCTGGTTATCTGCGCGCTTTTGGAAACGCTGATCCTGTTGTTTCTCGCCAGCGCCATGCACACGCAAGACTTCGATAAGTACACCATTTTCACGCTGCTGTTCATTCACGGCTGTAGCCGGGCTTTTTTCGGGCCTGCCCAACAAGCCATATTACCCAACATTGTCAGCAGAGAAGCCCTGGCACAAGCCGTCGCCATCACCTCAACCGTGTGGAACGTGGCCTCCACCAGCGGACCTTTCATCGCCGGGCTGTTGCTGGCGTGGATAGACAAAGACACCTATTGGGTTCTCGGAGGCCTGGGGTTCACTGGTACTGTTCTTTTTTTAACGTTGCCGGCAATCAGCCACGTCCAACCCACAGCACGGGGCTTGGCTCAGCTGCTGGGAGGAATACAATTTATTAAGAATAACCCCATCGTGCTGGGCAGCATCAGTCTGGATATGTTTGCGGTTCTCGCAGGAAGCGTGATGGCGTTGCTGCCCATCTACGCCCTGGATATTCTCCATGTTGGGCCTGATGCACTAGGGGTGTTAAGGGGCATGCCAGCTCTTGGGGCGGTGATGGTGGGCTTGGTGATGGCCAAAATACCGATGCGCAACACAGGCCCAAGCCTCTTTATCGCGCTGGTGGTGTTTGCCTTATCGATTGTCCTGTTTGCCTATTCCACGGTTTTCTGGCTCAGTCTGGTCGCCCTCTGGGTATACGGTGCGGCCGATATGGTGAGTGTTAACATTCGCTCGACACTGATTCAAATAGCGACACCGGATGACCTGCGCGGCAGGGTCAGTGCGGTTAATTCCATCTTTATTGCCACCTCCAACAAAATGGGGGATTTTCGCGCCGGTAGCGTGGCGACGATTCTGTCACCGGTGGCAACTGTCGCCCTGGGGGGGCTAATGGCATTGATCGTTGCCGTGGGTGGCTGTTATTTATTTCCCACCATCCGCAAGCTCGATAAGCTGGACGACATTGACGCCGAGAGTCGTCAGTAAGTTTGTTGCCAGCGATCCCCGAGCGATCCCTGGTCGCTCGGTTACTCGATGGCCTTGTCGCCCGATCAACCCAGGGGCCGATCAGTGTATGGACCCGTCAATAGCAGAACGCCACAACGGTGAACCTTCGTTGTCACCGCTTACAGTCAAAATTGACAGCTTCTTCGCTGTCACCACGTCCCAGATAATGGCCGTAGGCGGGATAAGGACACAGCGAACGACTACGTCCCGGGAATGCTTTGCCTGTGGCTTCAACGGCTTCCGGCGCCTTGCCCTGTTCAACCCAGTTCACCATGGGGTTGAGCATATCAAATTGGTCCAGCGTACTCTCGCCACCATGGCAATGGCCCATGCCTGGTACCAGGTACAACCGTGACCACTGCTGTACGCGCTCAAGACCGCCGTTGCGTTTGGCCAAACGCTGATAGTATTGCAACGTATCTTGGGCGGAAAACCATGGATCGCTGGCGCCGTGAAAGAACATCAATTTACCGCCCACGTGAGCAAACGTGCTGAGCTGGGTGGAGGTTGCATTGCCCGGTGCCAAAGGAAAATCCCTGGCGATCGCAATTTCCCGTTGCAGATCAAACGGCGGCCCCATGCGGCTTTTACCCAATGGGCCGGCAACCCCCTGCAGTAACCCCGGAATCCCATGCTCTGCTTTCGCTGCGACACCGGTGTCCCAGAAAAAACCCGGATAAAGATTGCGGCCGTCGATGTCCCGTGGGCCGGCAAAGGCCTTATCCAACGCCTTGACCTGCGCTGCGGTCAGACATGTTCCCCCTTCAGTTTCAGCGGAACACTGCAACGCAGCGGGGCTAAAGTCACACCCCACCACATCTGCAACCATCCCGTCCCGGATACCATCTCGTGCGTCACACGCCTTTAACAGACCATCAACAATTAAGCTCTGTTGTGCCACACTGAATGGCTCAGGCTGCTGGTCATCCACCAGAGCCTGCAAGGTCACGGCGGACCATAAATCCGCCACTTCCGAGTAGTTGGTGCGCATGGCCGGAGCACCGGCAACAATACCATCAAAGACATTGGGGTAGCGTTGCGACATGGACATCGCTTCACGACCACCGGTAGAACACCCGACAAAATAGTTGTACAGGGAAGGTTGACCGTAGTGGTTCGCGACAATTTTTTTCGCCAGCTCAGTGGTTTTTACCACCGCACGATCATAAAAGTTCAACAGCGATTGCTGATCCTCAAAAAACTCAACATTAAACAGACTGTCACTTTGATGCCCACTGTCGGTACTGGCAACCGCAAAACCCTGAAATAATGCGGGGGTCTCACCCGCTGCAAGCGCCCCCAGAGGCTCGCGAATTAAACCATTCAAGCCACCCCCGCCCTGAAACAGGAAGCGTCCATTCCAGCTCTCTGGTAACGCCAGGCCAAAACCAATCGCGTAGGGTTTATCATTCACACCCACCCGCTTTTCAAAATACCCCTTGAGACTGCAATAGGGCTTGAAACCTTTAGGAGCCACCGACTGAGTGGGGGCTTCAGACATTTTTTCTGACCGATCGATATAGGCAGCTTCGGTAACCTCAATATCGTAGCCCTCAAGCGTCAACGACTTCAGGTTCCGGCATGCATCGGCAAAATCACTCTGCGACGCCAAGCCCATCGGACTGAGAAAAAAAGCGCCAAGCCAAATTCCCGTTTTTAAGACTGGCATCCCCAAAACAAGTTTTTTCATCATCAATCTAGTTCCTATGTAACAAATTGCACGACAAATATTCATCTGCATACAAACAAGCCGGCACCTCGCTTTGGCGAAGGGTACCGGCTTATCAAATACCTACTGTATTCCCTGCTTTCAGACTTTAGAAATTGTAGGTGACATTCACACCCACGGTCCGGGGAGCGCCAAAATACTCAACATTCAGCGCATTATACTGACCGGAAATATACTCTTCATCGGTCAGGTTACGGCCATAAGCCTGGACTTTCCAATCGTCTTTTTCCAGAGTAATCAAGGCCGACAACAAGCCACGCGACTCCAGTAAATCGGTGCTGTCATCGTACAACAGGTTTGCCCACTGCTCATCTACCCAACCGTAGTTCAAACGCGGAGTCAGTAGTGCACCATCGAAAATCTCAAACTCATATTCAATGCCCAGGGTATAGCTCAAACCGGGAGAATAAAGATTATCCCCGCCGGAGGAACTCACCAGATACGGGGAGTAATCAAAACAGGCCGGAGGTGTCGAACCGCCCGCACACTGCGGCAGACCGGTGGCATCCGGTGGCAAGATCCGCTCATTGACAATGCCACCCACCGGGGTCAATTCAGAGTCGACATAGGACAAGCTGGCATCCAGACGCAGCCCCCCGAATTGTCCCTCAATGGAGAACTCTGCGCCTTTGATGGTCGCCTCACCGACGTTGAGAATACCGGAATTTCCAGAGGTGGTATCAATATTGTCGAACTGGAACTCTTCGTAGTCGTTGTAAAATAACGCCATGGTGGTTCGGACCGCGCCGTCCATCATGGTCGACTTCCAACCTAACTCATACGCCCAGACATTCTCAGGCTCAAAGTTGTCTTCGGCATTGGTGTTGTTATAACCGCCGGGCTTATAGCCCTTGGCCATGGAGGCATAAACCAGATTGTCCTCATCAAACGTCCAGTTGACCGACAGTTTACCCAACACGTCGTCGTCTTTATAATCGCCACCAATGGGAAAGGCCGGCCCATTTTCTACGGGGCCAAAATAGCCGCCGCTGCCCTCCAGGCCCGAGGCTTCGTACCAGGCTTTTCGCAGTCCGAATTCTACCTGGAGATCTTCGGTGACGTTGTAGCCCAGTTGACCAAACAGACCTTTTGTTTCTTTTTCAATCCCCAGTAAAATGCGAGGGCCGGGGGTCTGAATATCCACCGCAATATCATTTTTCTGATAGTAATAGCCGGCAACCCACTGCAAACCAGCATCACTTGGCGAAATGATATTGAATTCGTAACTGTCCTGATCTTCTTCAATGTTTTGTGTCTGTACCAGGCTCAGAATATCGGTTGAATCAAAATCCCAGACCACGTCGATGGCCTTTTCCTGTTTGCCTGCCAACAGTTTAAAGGCCACACCGTTGGCCAGTACATATTGGGTATCGATCAAAAAGGTATCGTCACTCTCTTCATGCTGGGTGTCGGTGTTGTAACTGATATCGCGGATATCATCGGTACGCCCAAAGGCAAAATCGGTACCTTCAATGGGGCGACTGGCATAGCCACCGGTATCTTTATCTGAGGTTTCGTACTTCACGTACAAATCAAATTGATCACTCGGCTGCCACAACAACCCCAAACGCGCACGGCTTTCGTCCAGGCTGCCAGCATCGGTATCGGCTGAACCGATATCATCGTAATAGCTGTCCCGATCAACCATTTTAAACGCAGCGCGCAGAGCCAGTGTCTCCGTTAAGGGCACACCAATGGCACCTTCGGCATTGACCGCTGAGAAATTGCCGACACCCGCTTGGATATAGCCATTAAGAGCTTCACCGAGCTCTGGGCGCTTGGAGTTAATCATAATCGCGCCGCCGGTTGAATTGGCGCCCGAGAAGGTACCCTGCGGCCCCCTGAGGACCTGCACATCGTTTAAATCGTAGAAGCTCATGGACCCTACAATCGGCGGCTGAAACAGGCCGTCGATATAAGTCCCAACACCGTTGCTGGCGTTCGGATCACCACTGGCCAGTCCGATACCACGGATATTGACCGATTGAGTGATCGCGGCATCCGTTATTGACAGACTCGGTGCGGCGTATTGAAGATCTTCCAACTGAGTCACGGCTTTTTTCTCCAATTGATCTGACGTCATCGCCGTCATCGCAATGGGAATATCCTGTACATTGGCCGCCCGTCGCTCCGCGGTTACCACGACCTCTTCCAACATCTCAGCTGACACGATGGGCGCACAGACGGCCATACTGATGGCGGACGACAACAATATCCGACGAAAATTCAAATCTTTGGGTACAGTGTTATTCACGATGCCTCTCCTTCTTTCTTTCGTTATGTAGTGTTTTTTATTGTTGATTTATCCGGTCAGTGCATAAACACTGACCGGATAAATAGATAAATTATTTTCAGACTCAATGGCAGGCTCCAACCAAATTGCCGCTTAGCTTTCTATCACTTCAGAACCAGCACATAGTATGTGAAGCATACTATTATCTCAAACAAACACCATCAGTGCCAAATTGAAACTGGCGATGTTTGGTTTAGTTTCTCTGATTCGACAACAAATCCAAATTGTAATCTAAGTTATTATGCCTCTTTTGTACTCACTGAAAACCTTTTCCAGCCACCATAGTTACAGAGCCCTGCGCATTCTTGCCTGCGCCGCCATGCG
The DNA here is from genome assembly GCF_011602365.1 of Pseudomaricurvus hydrocarbonicus. GTDB lineage: Bacteria > Pseudomonadota > Gammaproteobacteria > Pseudomonadales > Cellvibrionaceae > Pseudomaricurvus > Pseudomaricurvus hydrocarbonicus. Next base: position 55,432 of record NZ_JAAONZ010000012.1, on the reverse strand, counting down.
CACCTGCGCGTTGACTTCACCATAGTTGCTGTACTTTTGACGCTGAACAACCTCAAAAAACATGCCATTTACGGTACGGGTGTAAAAATGCAGAAAATAGCCCGTTTCACTTTTATCGTACAGAATATTGTATGCTCGTAACTGTTCGACAAATCCGTCGTCAAAGTCAAAGCGGGCGATCAGATCATCGTAATAGTTATCTGGAACAGGCAACACAATGTTTAAATCTATACCCTCTGCAAACGTCAAAATGTCATCACACGCGAAGGCAATGTGCTGAACCCCGGAACCCTTTTGCACCTCACGAAAACGCTCAGTTGAAGCGCCCCAACTCCGGGACATGTTAAATGGCAAACGGATGGTTTTATTCCGGTTGGTTGCGGTCCGACTCACCACAATGCCATAAGGATCAATAAGATCCTGTGGTTGATCAATGGACAACCCGAACAGCACTTTGTAGAACAGCGAGGTGGACAGAAACTCCGACTCAGACACACCGCTGGTAATATGATCCACCAACAGGCTTGGATCACTTTTTGGGCTCAGTGATACAGCAGCGTCAGAGGGCTGAACTGCCACAAAATCGACATCAAAGAAACGACTGCCATCCGCGTCTCGCTGGACAAAGTAAACCAATTCGCCACCGACACCTTTGGCGCCGGGAATGTTCATCTCTCCGTGTTCAATATCCCCTTCAAATTTTCGGTAGCCAAAGTGCTCTGAACGTTCAGCCATACCCTCAGCATCATCCGCCAGATAGGCAACCGCACACACCGAGACTCCATGCATTAAATAGTAGTTCTGAGCAAAGCTGTCGGGTTCTTCATTGACCACAATACTGACATCGCCCTGGCGGAAAAGGCTGACATCCTTGCTGCGATGACGGTGGGTGTTGGTGAACCCCAATTTGGTCAACAGATCCAGCAGTTCCTCTCTGGACTGGCCTTCGGCAGCAAATTCGATAAACTCAACGCTTTTCACGCTGGGTTCAGGTGGCAAATAATCTAAAGCTTTCGGCGTCTTTGAACTGAGATCCGGCACCGCTCTGGCGACCTCTTCTTCCAGCCACAGCATCGATCGCATGCCGTCTATTGCCGTAGGGCGACACGGAGAGGATCGAAATTCATCATTGAATATTTCATGGGAAAAATAGCCTTCATAGCCGGTATTGGTGACTTCAGTCATGAAGTCGACCATGGGCAGATCACCCTGACCCGGGAAGCAGCGGAAATGGCGGCTCCATTGCAGCACGTCCATATCGAGCCACGGTGCATCGGCAACCTGCACCAGAGCAATACGATCACCGGGAATATCGCGAATCACACTCAAATTCTTACTGCGGGCATAGATATGGAAGCTGTCGAGGATAATGCCTAAATTCTTGTGATCAACTCGGTTCACCAACTGCCAGGCGTCTTCATAATCCTTGATATTGCGGCCCCACGCCAATGCCTCATAACCCAGTTTGTAGTGGCGTTTTTGAGCACGCTCGGCCAGTTCTGAGAACTCTTCCACCGCCCGATCGAGACTGTCGATACACTGCGGTGACACGTTACTGCAAATCAACAGGGTGTCCGTATGCAGTTCTTCCATCAAATCGAACTTTCGTTCGGCCCGATCAAAGTTCTTCTGCATCTTGTCCGAAGGCATGCACTCAAAGTCGCGAAACGGTTGCAGCGCAATGATCCTCAAACCCAAATCTTCCGACATGCGTCTCACCACCGCCGGCGACTCATCAAACAACATCAAATCATTTTCAAAGATTTCAATGCCATCAAAACCCGCATAGGCAGCCGCTTCCAGTTTTTGACGCAAGTCCCCAGACAAGCATACAGATGCAATGGATCTCTTCATCAGGTCTCACTCTCCGGGTCAGAACAGGTCCAGTTTAAATATTTCATGGCATAAACACCTTTAGCGTCCTATCTCAACCCTGGCCATTTCCAGTCCAGCCGGCTTGAAAAAAATCCGAATAAAATCAGCGCCAACACAAGGATCTGTCCGCTTAATCCAGCCACGTTAAGGCGGTGGAAATCAGTTCGTTATTGGCTTCGACCTCAATCCCCGTAAACAGCTGAAAAGCATCGATACCCTGGAAAATCCACAGGTCAAACCCCGAAAGACACTGCATACCAGCGGCTTTACAGCGCTTCATAAATTCGGTTTCCAATGGCGTGTAGACAGCATCAAACGCCCAGCGCTGTGCGCCTATCGCTGACAGTGGAAACGCTGAACCGGGATGGCTGTACATGCCCAGCGCCGTACAGTTGACTAAACCATCAACTTGTTGCATGACCGCTTCTAACTGGTCTGATAACACCACCTCAGACTCGGTACCGCGTTCACGTAAGGCCTCACGCAGTGATTCGGCTTGACCGGGAACGACATCGAATATGGCGATATGACTTGCCCCCAATTCAGACAGTGCAAACGCGATCGCTCGTCCAACTCCGCCGGCACCACAAATCAATACCTGTCCGGGAGCACGGTCGCCCCGGCGAAATGTATAACCGGAAATGAAGCCACTGAAGTCGGTGTTTGCACCCAGAATCTCATCGTTCTCGAACTTGAGAGTATTGTAGGAGCCAATGGCCTCATGCCCGTGGACAATCGGGCCGCTGACAAGATCAACTATTTTCTGTTTGTACGGATGGGTCACATTGAGACCGTAAAACCCTTCCGATTTCGCCTGCTGAACTCTTTTCACCGGATCAAAACCTGTCACGTTTTCTCCATCCAGCAAGCCGTAATCGATGGCAATGCCCGACAATGCACTTAGATAATGTTGCAGACGCGGCATACGTGAGCGTGCGATTCCAGACCCCATGAGAGCCATTTTTAGAGACATTGAACTACCCTAAACGCTTGAATTTATCGATATTGTGAATAGCGGCTACGCTATTGACTTAACGTCTGTGAACACGAAGTCTTGACGCCATTTAATTCCAACCACCATCTGCTTGTACAATATCTTCTGTGCCATCACCTATAACACCGGGTTATCACTGAGCTCAATGACGACTGATTTTGGAAAAAAAGTGACAGGACCTGAATAACTGATAGCATACCCAAAGTGACCAAATACAATAAAAGGTTCGTAGATGCTGTTAAATTTCAGACAGTTGGAAGTTTTTCGTGCAATCATGATTGCTAAAACCATCAGTGGTGCGGCCGAATTACTGCACGTTTCCCAGCCTGGTATTAGCCGTTTATTGAAATACATGGAATACAAACTGGGTATCGCCCTGTTTGAGCGCCACAAAGGCCGGTTAATCCCCACACCGGAAGGCGAAGAGCTGTTTAAAGAACTCGAGCCCATTTACAAGCGCATTGAAGATCTCGACATCACCATCAACCGCATCACGCGCCCGGAAGACCTCAAATTTCAAATTGCCTGCCCGCCAAGTCTGGCCAGCTATGTCCTGCCCTGGCTGATTGCCAGGGTCAGGGCTCAAATGCCCGGCTCCAGTATCAAACTGGAAACCCTGCCCAATGAAGACATTGCTGAATACATTACACAGCGCAGGGTCGATTTTGCGCTGGCTCTGTACAACCCGGATCATCCTCTGCTCATGGCAGAGCCATCCATCAACATCGGCATGGTGGCGGTTGTCCCCTTTGATCACCCGCTGGCCAAAAAGAAAACCATGACCATTGCCGATATGGTGGCTTACGACATGGTTACCTACTACGCTGAAACCCTGCTGGGGTCACACTTGAACAAAGCCTTTGAAGACATTGAGCGCGAACCCAACATCTCGGTCATGGTGCGCTATGCGGATGATGCCTGCGCGATGGTCGAACAGGGGTTAGGGGTCACCGTGGCCTTCGAATACACAGCGATGCCTCAACGTTTTCCCAACCTTAAGACCATCCCCATCAAAAACAGCAAGCAACGCTTGTATTTTATTCGTCATAACGGGATATCCCTGTCCAACAACGTGCGTAAATTCTACGATTTGGCCAAAACGGAGATTCGCTCTTTAGAGTAACGTGAACCTCAGGACTCATATCGTCTGCTGTTGCCCACCTTAGTCCTATCTCGGCCTTGAGATTCATCTCCAGCTGGTAAGCCCAGCCGGTCGATTTGGAGGCTCATGGGCCCATAATGCAATGTTATAGGATGAGCACGATAGAGTAATTGAGTGTCTGTGGTCGATCTCGTTACCATGAAGCTGTTGATCTGTCTGACCCAACACCCGGGAGTCCAACATCCGGAACATGGTTGCCAAGCATCGAAGGTCAATATACGAATAAATAGTGGTCAACGTTCCAAGAATTGGCTGTCTATATACTAATAAATAACTTAAGAACTCAGGATAGAACATGTCCATCACTGCCTCTGCCACCGCCCCAGATGAAACGCTGCTCCCTGCCAAGAGTGATAACTGTAGTACCAGTACCTCCAACTATCAGGACTGCATTCAACGCATACGCACATTGGTGGACGATAACCGCATGTCCGGCCTGCAAATCCTCGTGGTATTGATTTGCTTTGTACTGAACATGCTGGATGGTATGGACGTGGTGCTGATGTCCTACGCCGCCCCGGTGCTGGCCCAGGACTGGTCAATTCAACCCGCCGCGCTTGGGGTCGTCTTCAGTGCGGCTCTGGTGGGTATGACGTTTGGCTGCCTGGCAATCGCACCCTATGCCGACGTTATTGGCCGGCGCAGGATGATCATGATCGCCATTTTTATCATCGCCAGTGGCATGTTGTTATCCGGTTTGTCTCAGTCCGTCATTCAGCTGGCAGCAGCCCGCATCTATACCGGTCTGGGGGTAGGGGCAATTCTGGCCAGCATGGCCTCAATGGCATCGGAATATTCCTCGGAAAAACACCGCAATTTCTGCGTGTCCCTGGTACAGGCGGGCTTTCCCATCGGAGCGGTCCTCACCGGATTTACCTCCGCCGCCATCATGCCGGATCACGGCTGGCAGCCAATGTTCATTGTCGCAGCTGCGATGACTGCCATCATGCTGCCGCTGGTGTACTTCCTGATGCCCGAGTCCCTGGAGTTCCTGGCGAAAAGACAACCCAAAGGTGCCTTCACCGCCATCAATAAAACCTTGTCCCGCATGAAAGCGCCTGTGCTTCAAAGCTTGCCGGAAAAGCCCGACGACGCACACCACAAAACCAGTGTCAAAGCGCTCTTTCAGGGCACCCGGCAATTTTCCACCATCATGTTGTGGACCGGTGTGTTCCTGGGGTTTTTCACCCTCTATTTTGTCATCAGCTGGATCCCGAAGATTGCCGTCGATGCAGGCCTGCCCCTGGAAAAAGGCATCTACGCCGGAACCGCCTACAACCTGGGCTCCTTCGTCGGCAGTATTTTTCTGGGCTGGATCTCCGCACGCTTCGGCTTGCAACGCATGATTTTTGCGTTCTTCACACTCGCGGCCATTACCCTGATCATTTTTGGCACAACACAGATGAGCGTATTTTTTATTCTGCTCACCGCGTTCATTATCGGCATCACCCTCAACGGCGGCTTTAATGGCTTCTGGCCAACCGCCGCCCGCCTCTACCCCACTGAAATTCGTACCACCGGCATCGGCTGGGCGGTCGGTGCCGGTCGTGCGGGTGCGGTATTAGGCCCGATGGTCGGTGGCTACCTGTTGCAGTCCGGCGCAGGTCTGGCCACCACTTTTGTAGTGTTTGCCGTGCCGTTGGTGCTGGCGGGTATTGCGGCGCTGAATATCCGCTCAAAGGATTTTGCCTAGTAGGATGTTTCCTGGTTATGTTGTTACTCTATTCCTTATTAGTGCAAGTCATCAGCTACGACACTGCCAACAGCATCAATAACATTATCTTATGCAATTTATTCCGCTTAACAGGTAACTTTGCGCTACCTGTTTCTACTGTGTAACATTGGCTCAACACGGTTCAACACATTCACGTTACAGCGCTTCATCAACGGCCCGCTAACCCTTTAACTCTACAACCGTCACTGATTTCGGCGGTAGTGACAACAACAACCTGGAATTTTTGGCGGTAAACTTAACTGGCTTGGGAACCACCGCCGCTGGCTCATCAAAGCGATTGACCGTGTCGACCCGGGGGGCTGTCAACACTTCGCCCTTAGCAGACTTGACCACCATCCCCTCTAACTGCAGGGTAATGTCAGCACTATCGACTGGATCGATGTTGGTCAGCGCCAGCCAGAGTTTTCCGTTCGCGTCCCGGGCAGCAATGGCATCGATCTGAGGCAGGTTGATATCGTCCATGCGGTATCTTCCGCTATCAATACTGATCGGTATCAACGTCGCATCCTGGAAAGGCACGTACATGTGGTAAATATGGTATGTCGGTGTCAGCAACATTTTCTCGCCATCGGTGAGTATCATGGACTGAATCACATTGACCATTTGCGCAATATTGCTCATGCGCACCCGATCGGCGTGACGGGCGAAAACATTCAGTGTCAGCGACGCGGTAATGGCGTCGCGCAGGCTATTCTGTTGTTTCAGAAATTTGGGGTTTTCGGCGATATCGGGTTTTAGCCAGTTACCCCACTCGTCCACCACCAAGGCAACTTTTTTCTGCGGGTCGTATGTGTCCATGATCTCCGTATGCAGGGTAATGACACGGTCCATGTTCAAAGCTAGTTGCGCGAAGGTAGCGTAGTCTGATTCATCAAAATCCTGTGAGGCATCTGACATGGGGCCGCGCGTCATGGTGTAATGATGCAGCGACATGGCATCAAACAGCGGCAGGTAACCAGGCGCTGCGGCCCATTTTTTCATCAGAGCCTCGGTAAACGCAGTGTCAGTGTCGTTGGGGCCAGCAGCGATGCGCTGCATGGCATGCGGATTGTGAGCATCGCGATCAAACAGCAGATCGATACCCGCAAAACGCTGTTGAGGATTGTGGTTCAGGGCAAACACACTATAGGCCTTAAGGCGTGCAAAATATTCATCCGCGGTCATCGCCCCACCACAGCCCCAGGCTTCGTTGCCAAAGCCGATGTATTTCACACGGTAGGGTGCTGTATGACCATTGGCTGCACGTTGTTTTGCCAGAGTTGTGGGCAGGTCTGTCGTCATATATTCCAGCCAGTCAGCAGCTTCCTGCACCGTACCGGAACCCAGGTTGAGGTTGATATACGCTTCACTGCCGATTTGCTGTACAAATTCCATGAACTCATCGGTACCAAAGTGATTGGGTTCAATCACATTGCCCCAGGGATTGATGCGATCAACGCGCGAGCTCTGCGGACCCACACCCTCACGCCAGTGATATTGATCGGCGTAACAACCACCGGGCCAACGCACCACAGGCACCTTGATGGCCCGCAGCGCTTTCACTACATCGGCACGGATACCCTTTACATTGGGGATTTTGGAGTCTTCGCCAACCCAAATCCCGCCATAAATACCCTCACCGATATGTTCGGCAAACTGGCCAAAGATATCACGATTAATGGTATGACCCGGCTGTGAAGGATTCAGGCGAATACTGCTGTTCTGCTCGGCCAATGAAGGTGTGGCTAGCATGGCACCTGAGATCAACATCAGGAATACCCGGATTCTCGACCAATTAAACGCATGGATTGTTTTCATGTTGAGTCCTGCATGCTGGTAGACATTAGTGGCAAACGTGGCCGTCTGCGCAGTTAATGCCGTATGAATTGAGGAGGTGTTTTGATAGGTCGAAGACGCCCTTGCCCAGCCATACGTCACAGAAAAATGTTGTAAAACATACACCTCTGCCATCCATTAAATACTGGCTGCGCAGGGTGTTCTGCAGTCTGGCGTCGCTCTGTCACAAACTCGTGACAGAGCAACAGCAAATGATCAAATTCGGCTGGTTTTCATCTCTTTAACGGCATAATCTACCGCTCTTGCCGTCAGCGCCATATAGGTTAATGACGGATTCTGACACCCACCGGACGCCATGGCCGAACCATCCGTGACAAATACATTGGGGACATCGTGCATCTGATTGTGGGCGTTCAGCACCGAGGTTTTAGGGTCCCGGCCCATGCGCGCAGTCCCCATCTCATGAATGCCCGTGCCAGGGGTGTTACCGGTTTTGATCGGCACGATATTGTCCAGGCCGCTGGCGGACAGCATTTCCACGGCTGACGTAATCATATCCTCGGTCATCTGGTGTTCGTTGTCGCCCCAACTGGTATTGACTTTTAACAGCGGCATGCCCCAGCGGTCTGTTTGCTGTTTATCGAGCGACACTGCGTTCTCATAGCGGGGCAGCATTTCTCCAAATCCCATCAACACCATTTTCCAGGCACCGGGTGACTGCAACTTCTGCTTCAGTTCGGCGCCATAACCGGCGTCATTGGCTTGTGCCTTCCAATCATCACGAGAAGCACCGCCCTGATACCCAAAGCCCCGTAAATAGGAGCGTTTGTCACCATCCAGGTTTTGAAACCGCGGCACATAAATGCCACTGGGACGACGGCCCGAATAATAACGGTCTTTCAGTCCGTGAAAGATGCCCATTGCCCCACCACCAATATTGTGATCCATCAAATAGTGACCCAATGTGCCACTGCTATTCCCCAGACCATCGGGGAAGGTGTCTGAGGTGGAGTTGAGCAGAATCTGCGTTGTACCGAGGGTGGAGGCGCACATAAAAACGACTTTGGCTTTATACGTGCGTTTTTCCAGGGTCACCCGATCCACAATCTCAACACCAGACACTCTTCCCTGCTGCTTATCAAACACCAACCGTTGAACAACCGCATCGTTCAACAAGGTCAGGTTGCCGGTGCGTTCAGCCGCCGGCAATGTAGCACTTTGACTGCTAAAATAGGCCCCAAACGAGCAGCCCCGAGCGCATTGGTTGCGGTACATGCATTTGCCGCGGCCCAATTCCTCGTGTATTTTTTTCGGCTGGGTCAAGTGCGCGGCCCGACCAATAATCATTTTGCGTCCCGGAAAGGTTTCGCTGATTTTGGCCGATACCTGCTGTTCCAGGCAGTTCATTTCCATGGGTGGCAAAAAGTTGCCATCCGGTAAATGAGGAATGCCGTCGCGGTTGCCGCTGACGCCAACAAATTCTTCCACATAATCGTACCAGGATTCGAGGTCGGCGTAGCGGATGGGCCAATCCGTGCCAAATCCGTCGCGCTGATTCTCTTCAAAGTTGAAGTCAGACATGCGGTAGGTTTGGCGTCCCCACAGTAATGAACGACCGCCGGTTTGATTGCCTCGGATCCAGTCGAACGGTTGCTGCTGGATATAGGGTTGTTCACGATCATTGACGAAGCGTTCGTGGTTGTATTCATCCAGCACCCGGGACTTCACTTGAATCGGGTAATCGTTGGCAATCACATCCTCGTTCAAATACCCGCGCCCGGGTAGATCCCAGGGACGCGCGAAGTCGTTTTTATAATCCTCGCGATGTTTGTAATTTCGCCCCCGCTCAATGACCAGAGTCTTTAAACCTTTTTCACAAAATTCTTTTGCTGCCCAGCCGCCGGAGATACCCGAGCCGACCACAATGACATCGAAAACTGCATCTGACATACATTAAGTCCCGTTACTGACAGGTTAAAATAAATTGGCCGTGGCCCAGGTTTTACCGACCTCTTTGAGCGGTAAGTTGCCCCGATAAGCACCCGGTACGGGGGCGTATTGCAGCTCCTGGGTGGCGCCAATTTCGGACGTGTAATAGCCAAATACCGTTAACTCTTTCAGTTCTTTGTAAGCTTGAAATTCTGGACTTTCGCTGCTTTGGGCAAACGTACTGTCTTCAAGCCAATCCATGATATGGCTTCGCTGCCGGTCGTCAGCAGCCACTAAGTTCGTTTTGAATTTTTTGAGTGTGGCTTGATTCATGGCCGTTAACCCGTCCAGAAACGTTTGTTGATGAACGTCGTTAAAGGTTGTCGCCACCAGTCGGCCGATAAACTCCGGCACACCTGCACCTATGGCACCAGGCGTTGCGGTGGTGGGGATGATCAACTCCGCCAGCACCTGAATCAGTTCGGCCTGATCGGACGTAAAGACAGTGTCTACCGGGCCAGTAGGTAATTCTGTCGTGGCGGCGGCCAACACCCCTGGGCTTAACGCCACCACACCCAGTGCCATAGCCGTTCGTTTAAGCAGTAACCGGCGGTTGTGGCGGTCAGTACTGTTCATGGTGAGTCTCGCTGTTGTTTGGGCCGATACTATTGATCGATCTGCAGGCTTTGCTGGCAGGAGGTCTGATCCTGATTGAGAGACCAAAGAATGCCGTTTTCCAGTAAGCGGGCGCTGTTAGGCTCGGTGTAATTTTCCGCAAGGTGACCAATCGCGGTATAAAACACTCGCCCTTTTGCCAGACACTGAGCCCAGGCAATGGGATGATCACCCATACTTAAGTCCTGTCCGCCGAACCCTTTGGGGGAATAGGTGGATTCGTCGAGGCTGGCGACGACATATTTATCGGCGACAACCGAGGTTTCGGTCTTTTTCTGTGAGGCTCTAAACGAATACCACTCTTCGTTCATAGACCAGTTATCAGGCAATCCCGCAGACAATACCGGGTGGTGATTTTCTACCTTGACGGTAGCCATCTGAAATTGAGGATCCGCGGGGTGGCCGATAAAGCGCGCACCGATCACATCATCGGCGTACCAGTCCCAAAAATACACCGGGTCGCCCCCGGAACCGTGAATGCCGACAAAGCCACCACCATGACTGAGGTAATCTTTAAAAGCCTGACGCTGTTCCAGTGTCAGCGCATCACCACTGACGTTATTCCAGATCAAGGTATCGAAACGCGCCAGATCTTGCGGATTAAACACACCCCCCTGCTCGCTGAACACGATTTTCCAGCCATGCCTTTTGGCCAGTGTACGCAAGGCGGTGGCTGCCGCCTGCACCGAAGGTTCATCGCGAAAACCGGTAATCTTTTGAAACACAAGCACGGCAGTGCCACTGAGATCTTCCGGCAACGTGGGCCGGTCGTTATCATAACGTTGACAGCGTTGAGTACGATCCACTTGCGTCACGGGAATCTCTTGCAGCTGACGTTCAAGGGCGGCCAACTGTTTGGGCTCCAGTGATATACCCTCAAAACTCAACAACAAGCGCGGCGACATAATATTGGCAAAAGATTCAGGCAGGTCCCCTCCCCCAAAGCTGGCCGTCAAACCGTGTCCGAGATTAGGCGCGTACTGGTGAATCAGCTGCTTTGCCGTTTCATTCCTGAATGCATCACTCAGGGGCATGTCCAGCGAAAACGGCTGATTAGCCAGAGGGCAATTTATCGAAGCCTGTGTTCCCGCAGATACCAAACCGGTAATACACAGACTTGCGATCAATGCAGCACGAATTGTTAGCTTCAACATAGCCACCTTACACCGCATTGCGACGCGCAATGTTACCCAGTACCTGGGCACTTTGTTTGGGTGTGCGCTTAAACGTTTGTCGATCCACGCTGTGCAAACCAAACTTAGGGCCGTAGCCGAATACCCATTCGAAATTATCCAGCAAGGTCCAGTGGGTATAGCCCAAAACAGGAACGCCTGCGGCGACTTTCTCTTGCAGAGCTTTTAACGCTTGCGGGATCAGCCAGCTTCGAATTTCATCGTCGTCCGCGGAGACCCCATGTTCGGTTACCAGTACCGGCTTTTGACAGACAGAATGGGCGTACTCCACCGCATTGGCCAAGGATGCCGGATAAACCTCTTTACCCATTAACCCCATCACCGCATCCTTGGGTGGCGGCAGCTCTCCGTTAGCGTCAATACGCGAGCGCTCATAGTTCTGAACACCGAGAAAGTCATCCTGTTTTGCAGTCTCCAACCACGGACCATAAAGGGTTTCACGTTTCTTGTCCCGATGACGGCTGTCATTACCCACCACTTGATCATCATTGATGGCCAGGCTCACACCTACCGGCAAATCGGAACGCACCGCTTTAATGGCGTTAAACGCCAACCGATGCCCCTTCAGCATGTGTTCCTGAGCCAGAGGGTAATCTTCATAATTCATCACATTGGCGCTGGTGAACGTTTTCACACCGGCTTTTTCGGCGGCGGCCTTGAGAGTCGCTCTCTGTTTGTCGAGGACAAATTTGGGTAATCCGCCATCCCAGTTTAACAACGCCGTCAGATTTGGTTCATTGAGGGTGATGGCATAACCAATGTCCTCGCTCAAATGTTCCGCTGCACGCTTCACATAGCGGGCAAACAGTTCCGGTGCCGCAGGATTCAACCAACCCGCCTGCTCGGAAAACCAGCGGGGGGCAACAAAATGGCAGAAGGTGACCTGCGGGATAATTCCCATCGCCTTACAGCGCTGAATCCGCTGCTTGTAATAATCCAGCATGGCAATGGAAAACAAACCGGGCTCCGGTTCAATACGCGCCCATTCCAGCGAGAAACGATAACTGTTGAGCCCCATATCTTTAACCAGTTGTAAATCGGTTTCCCACAGTGCAAAACTGTTACAGGCATCACCGGAAGGCTCGGCAAATACCGTAGGCTTAACATTTTCCAGAAACCAAAGGTCACTGGCGGTATTATTACCCTCGGTTTGATGACCCGACGTGGCAGTTCCCCATAAAAAGCCCTTGGGAAATTTCGCTTCGGTTTTAGAAACCATGCCTACGGCATTCATGGCACTCGCACCGGTTAAGGCAGCACCGGCGACTAAAAAGTCTCGACGTTTCATTTGTGGTTTACCCCATTTTTCGGTTCAACTGATTCGGCTATGTGACTCAGAATTGATGCATCTTGAGCCATGCCACGAATTGATCGATCACACCGGTGGTGGTGGTGCCCGGCATACCGGCGCCAAAACCGTGATCGCCTCGTTCATAGGCGTGCAACTCCACCGGACGCTTTGCTTGCTGCCAGGCGTTGACAAGACCAAAGCCCTGATGACCAAACAGTAAGTCATCCAGTGCCAGTGCGGCAAATAATGGAGGGGCCTTCGCGGGTACCTCTACACTGAGCATTGGACCATAAATGTAACCCACAAACGCCGGCCAGGTATCACTCTGTCCGTCCAGCACGGCATGCATGGCGGTCATGGCCCCGGCGGAAAAGCCGATGATACCGACCTTCTCAGGATCAATGTTCCACTGACTGGCGTTTTGGCGAATCAACTTAATCGCCTGCAGGGCATCCTGTGGCGCTTTGGGCTCGAATACGTGGGTCTTTTCCTGGCCCTGGGGAATATCGGACATGATTTTACCGATATGCTGCATATATTTGTGATCATCACGCGGCGTAACGTTTAAACGGTACTTCAACACAAATGCCGTGACGCCTTGTTCGGCCAAACGTTGGGCGATGGCAAAACCTTCATGGTCCATGGACAGCGACTGAAACGCACCACCAGGGGCCACGACGACCGCCGTGCCCGTAGCTGTTGCCGGGTCGGGCAACACCGGCGTGATGGTCGGCACTGTCACGTTACGGACGATGCGGGCTTCCACCCGAACCTGAGGATTGATCTGGCCGATCAGATTACCCCATTGTTCACGATCTTCACTGGATGGAATGTCTGCATCTGGATAAAGAGGAATGGCATCCGGTTGGGCGGGGCGATCTATGCTGTGGAGTTCAAATCTGGGCTGTGCTTGAGTCGAGACCGACAGCAAGACACTAAATCCTATGACCAAAATATGACGGTAACTCATGTGCGATCCTTAGCGATTATTCAACGCTGCATAAAAAAGGCCCGCAGATATGCGGGCCATAAGGGAGAGCAATCAGAAGTTGTAGCTGACTTCAGCTCCCACAGTGCGCTCCGCATTGCGGACACGCCAGTTGACGTAAGCGCCGGCATCGGCAAAGGGCAAGCCGATAATGGCGGAGTTGTAATCTTTATCAAACAGGTTGCGGACAAACAGCCCCACCCGCCAGGTGTCTTCAGTGCTGCTGATACCCGCTGACAAGTTGACGATGGTGTAGCCTTCCTGAATGGTGTTTTCATCACCGACGCTGTTCTGTGTCTCGCTGCGGTAGGACGCGTTACCGGCGAGGTCGATCAGCAGACTGTTGGTCAGCTCGTTATCGTACACAAAACCCAGCACCGCCGAGTGCTTGGGAGCACCGGGCAGAGATTCCCCATCCGCTTGATACAGGTGAGTGCTGGCGGTTGAACCGGGCGCTGCACACTGCGTTACTTCATTGCCGGCCGCCACAATCGATTTCGGGCAATCAGTGACATAATCGGTAAATTCAGCATCTGAATAGGTGTATGACGCGTTTAAGGTCAGGTGCGGCGTTGCCATAAACGTCGCCTCCAACTCGATACCCTTGGTCTCCGCACCGCCAGCGTTTTGGGTGATAAACTCAAAGCCATCAAACACCGAAGTCTGCAGATCGGTAAATTCGTCGTAAAAGATATTGCCGTTCAGGGTCAGGCGGCGATCCAAAAACTGACTTTTCACACCGATGGTAATATCGTCCACAGTTTGTGGTGCGACGTTGGATTGCGCACCGGTCTGGCCGGAAAAGGTAATGGTTGGACCCAGGTAGCCTCGTGCGTAAGTGGCGTACACCAGCACGTCTTCAGCGGCTTGATATTCAAAGCCAAAGCGACCAGATATATCGGTCTCCGTGGTCTCCGCCTGCTGATAGGGGCGCGGGCTGTAAGGCACCATCACGTCGGTGGCAAAACCATTGTCCACGGTGGTGTAGGTTTCAGCTTCCACGTCATCCCGGGTTAAACGCAAACCACCCAGCAGGCTGACATTGTCGCTGAGGTGAAACTTACCGTCGATAAATAACGCGGCACTGTCACTGGTGGTGGTGGTGGCGCTGTTGCCATTGGTGATGGATATAATCGGTGCGCCACTGTATGGCTGTGCGGGCGCCAGGGTCGCAGATGCCTTATTGCCGAGTCCGGTCTGTTGTCGACTCAGGTACACACCCGCGACATATTCAAACGCATTTCCGGACGGCGACGTTAAGCGCAACTCTTGAGAGTAGAGTCTTTTGATTTGGCCGGTCTCGCGAGCCTTGAATTTACTGTAGGGGGCACCATCGATGGAGTATTGAAACTCACCTTCGTTGTATTCACGCCAGGCGGTAATCGAAGACAGTGTGTATTCACCCAGATCCATATCCGCCTGGAACGACAGGCCGTAGTTCTCCGTTTCGGCACCACCTTCACCATCTTCAATGGATTTGTCGTTATCACTGCCCACATCAATGCCGCTCAAGTCGACAAAAGGCGACCCAAACTGACCGAACGGGGCCGTTTGCGCATCGGTCAGCTTATTCAATGTCCAGGTCTGGCCCGGGCCGGTGACTTTTTCTTTCGAATAATCGGCTATCAGATAAAGGCTGAGCGTATCCGTGGGTTCGGCCGCCAGTTTGACCCGCGTACCGTAGTTTTCACGACCGCCCCACTCTTCATCACGAACCACATTATCAATGAAGCCATCGTGTTCACGGCTGAAAGCATAGACGCTCATGGCTACAGTGTCGCTCAGAGGGACATTCACCAAACCGTTGATATCGTGCTCGTTCAGTGATGCGTAGGAAGCGTACAAACTGCCGGCAAGGGCATCGGTGTTTGGTCGCTTGGTGGTGACGTTCACCACACCGGAAGAGGCGTTCTTACCAAATTGTGTGCCCTGGGGGCCCTTGAGGACTTCGACACGTTCGATATCACCGAGACTGGCCATGGGATTGCCAAAGCCGACAACCACGTTATCAACAACCACACCCACAGGTGCTTCTGAAGCACTGCTAAATCCACCCATGGTGCCAATACCCCGCACCCGGAAACCATCATCATTGGGCGATTCCCCGTACTGCACACCGCTGAAAGTGTAAGCGATGTCCGTAATATCTTTAAATGCAGTTTTCTTAAGCTGATCGCCTGATACCGCGTTTACGGCCAAGGGCACATCCTGTAAACGCTCGGCACGACGAGTTGCCGTCACCACCACCTCTTCCAACGAATAGGCACTGGACGCACTATCCTGGGCATTGGCTACACTCATTAACGGGGACATTTGAGTGCCGGCAACACCAGCAATGATTAGAGCAAGCTTTTTCATTTTCATAAGATCTACCTTTGAGTTTGCTTACGCCCTCAAGGGACGCATTTTTATTGTCTGAAAAATTTACGCAACGATAGCGCTGCCTGAGCCGCACCGTTGTTATCACTGAGCCATCCTGAAGAAGGATGTGATTAAAGGGTTGTCCTGGTGATGGTCGAAGCCAAACAACAGACAATAACGCGCGCAGGCGCAAATTGGGTATCGCATGAAATGGAGTGATGGGTCATCTCTCTCTCCTGTCAGTATCCGTTGTCGAATTACTGGTTGTTATTATGTGGGTTGTTTAACAATTTCTGGCGCCCACGTTATCAACCTGATGCATAAATTTAAAATAATATTTTTTTCTGTTAGCATAGCTCCTGCCTATACTTATAAAACACTATTACAAGCAGGAGATCCGCATGCGCATCGATCCCAGAGGCCTGAGGCTTTTCTTGGCCGTCTGCCGTGAAGGCACCATCAGTGGTGCCGCTCATGCCGAGCACCTGTCACAACCCTCTGTATCCGTTGCCATCAGCCAGCTTGAGCGGGCTTTAGGCACCAAGCTGTTTGAACGTTTTCGCAAAGGCATTGAGCTCACACCGGCCGGAGAAGCCCTGCAGCGTCGGGCCATGGCCATCGAGAACCTGATGGATACCGCTTACCGGGAAATTCAATTGTTGGGCCAGGACATCGCCGGGCCACTGGTGGTAGGGGGTACCCCGGGGGCTCTGGCCAGCCTGGTGCCCAAGGTACTGAGTTCCTTTACCAACAACTTTCCCACCCTGGAAATACGGCTGCTGGAGCGCCCTGAACCCGAGCTGCACAAGATGTTGCGCAACTACGAGATTGACCTGGCGGTCGTCACCACCGGCATGAAAGAAAGTCCGAACGACATGAAGGAAATGCCGATCTTCAGCGATTCCTTTTCCATCATCGTGGGTAAAATGAACGACCAACTGCCCAATGAGCTGTCACTGGCGGATGTCGAGCACTCCAAATGGGTCTTGCCCGACGCCATTGGAGGCTTCAGACGTCAGGTGGATGCTTTATTCATCAGTGCTCAGGCCCCCATTCCCCACAATGTCATCCGCTCGGATTCCCTGTTGACCACCAAAGCCATCGTCCGTCAAACGGATTACATCACCATCTTACCGCGTGAAGTGGTGATGCCAGAACTGCAGGCCGGCACGCTACGGGAAGTGCGCATCCGAGAAGTGACCTTTCAGCGGCAAGTAGGGTTTCTGTGGCTGAAAGAGCGTGAACTCAATCAACTGATCAAGACCTTTCTTGAGCACGCCAAAGAGCAATCCAATATATAGCTTAAAACTATACATAGTAGAAAATATAATATTTGATCTAATGGTTCTTGCGGTCAGAATAGAGGCATAATTCATCGCAATAGAGAGAACTTTCAATGCGCACAATAATCAACAACGCCAGGATCTTTGACGGCACTGGGGCAGCTTCATTTGCTGGCTCGGTCTGCATCAGTGGCGAACGGATTACCGAGGTTTCAGAGCTGCCCATTACCCCACAATCCGATGACCAGGTGATTGATGCCCAGGGCATGACCCTGATGCCAGGACTTTGCGAAGCACACGCCCACCTGACCTGGCCAACCTCCGTGGAAAAATTTGTGCCCGGCATGTACCTGCCACCCGAAGAGTTGGCACTCACAGCCGCTCGCAATGCCCGTATTCTTCTGGACCACGGCTTTACCAGCGCGTATTCAGCCGGTGCCTTGAGCAAAAAGCTCGAAATTTCCCTCAATGAACACATTGTCTCCGGCGGTATGCCCGGCCCGCGGCTGATCCCCTCGTCGGTCGAGCGTGAACCCCCCAACGACAGTGAGCTGGATCCGGGCAAGGTTGAAGACCATCAGCACGGCCCAGAAGGTATGAAAGCGTTTGTAAAAGAATGTGCAGAGATGGGCGCAAAGGCGGTGAAATTTCTGATTTCAGGGGAAAGCGCCCTGAAACCCGGTGCCTCCCATGAACTGCTCTACAGCGATGAAGAATTAATGGCCGCCGGCGAACAGGCACGCGAGTCCGATGTCTGGTTGACGGGCCACGCCCACGCCGCTGAAGCCGTAAAAATCGGTGTCAAAAGCGGATTCCGTATTCTGTACCACTGCACCTACGCCGACGATGAAGCCATCGACTTATTGGCTTCCCGCAAAGACGATATTTTTATTGCTCCGACCATTGGTATTGTCCAGGCCACGCTGGATGCCAATCCACCGCCGCACATGGATATGTCCCACATGAAAGAGGACGCTGCGCTGGTCCTGGAAGCTCAAAAGGCGTTGGTCCCCAAGCTGCGCGCGCGGGGTCTACGACTGTTGCCCGGCGGCGACTATGGTTTCCCTTTTAATCCCAATGGCCGCAACGCCTGGGATCTGGAGCTTTGGGTACGTCACTTCGGATACACACCGGAAGAAGTTCTGCACGCGGCCACCGAACTCGGTGGCCAATTAATGGGCATGAGTGACGAATTGGGCTTAATCAAAACAAACTACCTGGCTGACCTGCTATTGGTTGATGGTGACCCTACTCGGGATGTGCGCATTCTTCAGGATAAAAATAACCTGAAGATGATTATGAAAGGCGGTGATCTCTATAAAGCCTCCGCTGGTTTAGTCAACGCAAACCACCACTGATTCGAGGCACAGCACATGTTTGATGTAGCAATTATTGGTTGCGGGCCGGTGGGTGCGCTGGCGGCAAATTTACTGGGTAAAAACGGACTCAAGGTGCTGGTATTGGAAAAAGAAGCCAACCCCTACCCCTTGCCGAGGGCCGTGCACTTGGACCACGAGATGATGCGCCTGTTTCAATCTGCCAATGTGATTGATCGGGTGAAAGATGACATGCGCGATACTGAAGGTCATTTACACATCGGCGCAGATCACGGTGTGATCCGCTATATGGGCACCGTCGGCAAACCGCGTCCGTTTGGCTGGTCCAACGATTATTTCTTTTATCAGCCAGAACTGGAAGACCATTTGCGCGATGGGTTGTCGGCTTACGCCAATGTGGATCTGAGATTGGGAACGGAATTCTTGTCTCTGACGCAAGCTGACAATCAGGTTACCCTGACACTTTCAGGTCCATCCGGCGACTATGAAGAAACCGCACGTTGGGTCATTGCTTGCGATGGGGCCAGCAGTAAAGTACGTAAATCTCTGGGTATTAACCTGGATGACCTGCAGTTTGAAGAGCCCTGGTTGGTGGTTGACGTCGAAGTGGACGGTGAGGTGACCTTCCCGGCCTTAACCGGTGTGCCCGCTGAGGCCAACCTGCAACAACTGTCGGTGATGATGTGTGACCCTAACCGCCCCGCCACCGTTGTTCCAGGCCGTGGTAATCACCGCCGCTGGGAGTTGATGCTGCTGCCGGGTGAAGACGATCAGGAAATGATGAAGCCCGAAAATGTGGCCAAGTTAATCGGCCCCTGGCTGGAAGGGGTCACCCATGACATCGTGCGGGCGGCCACCTACCGCTTCCACGGTTTGATTGCAGAGCAGTGGAAAGACGGCAATGTCTTTCTGGCTGGCGATGCTGCACACCAAACCCCGCCCTTTTTCGGACAGGGTATGTGCCATGGCTTACGTGACGTCGCCAACCTCGCCTGGAAGATGAGCAGTATCTGCCAGGGCGCCGCCAGTGAGGCACTGCTGGATACTTACCAGCCCGAGCGTGACCCTCATGTACGAGCGGTCATTTCAGCCGCGGTAGACGCAGGCCGCTACATCTGTGTACTGGATAAAGACGCCGCGGCCGCACGTGATACAGAAATTCGTGAAAAAGCCAAAAAACAGACGATGCCACAATCGGCAGCCGACCTGATTCCTCCCGTGAGTTGTGGCATTGTCGCCGCCGGGACAGCCGCCGCTGGTGAACGCTTTATCCAGCCTTTTGTGGCCACGTCAGAAGGCCAATCGTTACTGGATGATCAGGTGAAAGGGCAATGGCGCCTGTTTGTTGCAAATCACAATATGTTGGTCGAAGCGCAACAGGTCATCAATGACACATTACCGCTGCTCGACGTCACTGTCGTTGATGCTTCAACGCTCGAAGACAAAGGTGAAATTTTGTCATGGCTTGCCAACAAACAAGCCCAGGCGGTATTCATTCGCCCTGACTTTTATGTCTATGGAACGGCTGACACTGACGTCGCGACGTTAATTACTACGCTGGCACTTCAACTGAATTAGTTTTTAAAGAGGTTCTCATGATATTGACCCTGGATCAGGCCAATAAAATCATTGACGGTGCGCTGGCCGCTGCCAGAAAACACAATGCCAATCCCATGGCGGTCATGGTGTTGGACGCCGGAGGCCATCCGGTGGCTTTCCAGCGTGAAGACCACACCAGTCTCTACCGCTATGACATTGCCAAGGCCAAGGCCAGTGGCGCAGTCGGTATGGGCATGAACACCCGCATCATTGCCCAGCGTGCCAGTAACAACCCGGTTTTCTTTGGCAGCCTGACCACCATCGATGGACTTAACCTGGCATTGTCCGCCGGTGGTGTTCTGATTAAAGATACAGAGGGCCGGATCTTAGGCGCGGTTGGTATCAGTGGTGACACCGCTGATATGGATGAAGCCTGTGCCCTGGCCGGTATTACCGCCGCTGACCTGAACCACGGAGTAGAATAATGAAATTACGCAGTATTGAATTGGTCCTGCCACACGCGCAGCAAGCCGCAAGTTTCCTCACCGATATCTGGGGCGCGGCTCTCGCCGAAACTCAGAAAAACACCTACTACCTGCGAGGTTCCGGCAGCTTTCCCTACCTGGTCGCCCTGGAACAAGGTGACAAGTCTTATGTGCGCAGCGTCACCTTTGTCTGCAGCGAAGACGAGCTGGCGCCCATCAAGGAAAACATCACGGCAAAAGGATTGGCGGCCTGCCCGGTGACATCGACTGACCTGGGTGGCGGCGAAGGGATTTTGGTGGAACTGTCGGAAGGCCAAATCTTGCGATTTTTAGTTGGCACCGAAGAAGTCGAACCGATTGAAGGCAAAGACCTGCCGGTTAAATTAACCCATGTTGTGTTTAATGCCGAAGATGCGGAAGTGACCGGTAACCTGGTGGAAGAAGTTCTCAACTTCAAAGTTTCAGACCGCACCAAAGGCATGGTGTTCGTGCGCTGTAATGAATCCCACCACAGCACCGCGTTTGCACGCGCAGGGTTTTGCTCACTCAACCACATTGCCTTTGAGATGGAGGACCTTGATGCGGTGATGAGAGGCATTGGTCGCCTGCGCGATCACAGTATGGTTCCGGCTTGGGGACCGGGCCGACACGGCCCTGGTGACAATGTTTACGCCTATTTTATAGCGCCCTTTGGCGCCGTCGTTGAATTCTCCACCGCCGTCAACAAAGTCCCCGATGATTATCAGGTAGGTGCTCCCGAGGATTGGACCTGGCCTGAAAACCGTATTGATCAATGGGGCATGTCAGACAAAGATTTTGACGGACTGCGTGAAGCGGAAGAACAGTTTACATTTTATCGCGACTGGGAAGCCCAGCCGCTGTCTTAATCAAATTTTTTAAGGATTTACTGATCATGAAATACGTAAGTTTTGTACGCCCCGATGGGCAAGCCGCTTTTGGGCGTTTAGAGGATGCTACGGTCTATGACCTGTCTGCTGGCGACAATGCTCCGACTGATCTCAAATCGGCTATTGCCTCAAAGACGCTGAGAGAATTATCGGATGGCGACAGCTACTCACTGAGCGATGTCACCTTGTTACCCGTGATTCCCAATCCTGCCAAAATCTTCTGCGTGGGCCACAATTACGAAAGCCATCGCCAGGAAACTGGACGCGATAAAGTCGATAACCCGTCTATTTTTACCCGTTTTGCCGACACGCTGATTGCCGACGGGCAGCCCATACTGCGCCCTAAAGTTTCCACTGACCTGGATTATGAAGGTGAACTGGCCGTCATCATCGGTCAGGGTGGACGTGCAATTTCCCAGCAAGACGCCTTGGATCATGTTGCTGGCTATGCCTGTTTTAACGATGCCTCTGTACGCGACTGGCAATGGCACACTCGTCAGTTTACGCCAGGAAAAAACTTTCCGACGACCGGACCTTTCGGCCCTTACATGATCACCCCGGATGAAGCGGGAGACCTGAGCGAGGTGAATGTCACCACTCGCCTGAACGGTGAAATCATGCAGCAACAACCGATCAAGGATATGATCTTTCCGGTTGCCCAGATCATTGCGTATATCTCGGCCTTCACGCCGTTACAACCTGGTGATGTCATTGTCAGTGGCACTCCCGGTGGTGTCGGTGCGAAACGCACCCCACCCGTGTGGATGAAGCCAGGCGATAAAATTGAAGTGGACATCGGCCCGGTCGGTACCCTGACGAACATTATCGAAGACGAGCCCGCTTAAGGCCGCTCGCAAACGTTTTGGATAGGCCACAGGGCGGGCCAGATAGTTTCTCTCCGTTAATATCTGTCTGCCCGGTGGCTCATTCCAGCTTTCAGCCACTATCTTTAGGTGTTATGTTTAGTGGCATTTTTAACTGCTCTCTTTAACCACGCTGATCAGCGACAGTTTTTACAATATTCTTTCTTCAACATTACTATAACAACAGCGAGTCAGTCATATGCAATCCCCGGAACTTCGGCGTGACATTGTCGCTTTGGGATCAACACTGGGCCCCAGCGTGATTGAAACCCTGCAGCAACTGTTCGACAACGAACAGCAGGCATTGGTGCGCAGCACCCCCGCTCACGCAAGCAACATTGCCTACGGTGATCACGAGCGGCATACCCTGGATATTTATACTCCAAAGGATAGTGACGATAAACTTCTACCAGTCGTGTTATTCGTGCATGGCGGCGGTTTTTTAAAGGGCGACAAAGGCTCTGATCAACATTGGCACAACAGTAATGTGGGCCGGTTGTGCGCGGCCAACGGCGTGATTGGTGTGGTGATCAACTACCGACTGGCACCGGAATACACGTGGCCAGCCGGCGGTGAAGATGTGGCCTCAGCGGTTAGCTGGTTGAAACACAACATTTCGAATTACGGCGGTGATGCAGACAAGTTAGTACTGGTGGGCACTTCAGCCGGTGCGGTGCATCTCAGCACCTATTTAAAACTGCACCCCAATACGGGTGATGTCCGCGGCCTGGTATTACTGTCAGGACTTTACGGTTATACCCCACTCGATGAGCGGGATACCCTGTATTACGGTGATCAGTCGGACTACGAGGAACGTAAACCCCGTGATGTGATCAGCGCTACAACGCTACCGCTGTTTGTCTGTTGTGCCGAGTTCGATCCGCCCCGTTTTCAGGCCGAATTTACCGGACTGTTACAGGAGCGATTGGAGCGCCATCAGGCACTGCCTCGCGCGAACTTGCTGACTGGTCATAACCATTACTCCATGGCGATGCATCTGGGCACGTCTGATACGCGCCTTGCGGACGAAATTCTTGCTTTCGTCCATGACGTCTGTCTATAACCGGAAAACTCCTTCACCATGACTCCAACTCAAATTCAATACCTTGTT
The DNA here is from genome assembly GCF_011602365.1 of Pseudomaricurvus hydrocarbonicus. GTDB lineage: Bacteria > Pseudomonadota > Gammaproteobacteria > Pseudomonadales > Cellvibrionaceae > Pseudomaricurvus > Pseudomaricurvus hydrocarbonicus. The sequence goes on along the minus strand of NZ_JAAONZ010000012.1, from coordinate 31,927 downwards.
CAACATACCTTAATCAGTGTCATCATTTCCTGTGCTATCGGCGTCTTTTTTGTCTGGTTGGTGTTTGGACAGCAGGACGCGATTAGCTTGTGGGGCACGAAAGGCTTGGGGATCGACTTCCTGCCTCAGTCTTTTATGATTGCCTTTATGGGAGTTTTAATGCCCAGCCTGATAACCCGTAAAAACTTGCAAGCCAATAAAATTGAGCCGCTGGAAACACGCACTATCAAACTGCCTAAAAACGTCATCGTTCGTGCATTGACCCTGGCCTTTTGCGCGATGTTTATCGGCAGCAGTATAGCGACCTTGGTATTGTCCTTTTTCCTGAATGGGCCGATATCCTTAACAGCGACCGTTATCCTGAAAACCATTTACAGTGCGCTGGTCGCTATTGCCGTGACACCACTGGCATTAATGGCAACACTTCAGGAATGACCGCTGTTTAGGTAATACCCCAAGCTTAATTCAAGTTACAGGTTAAACACAAAAAAGCCCGTGTGTGGATAATTTCAACCACACACGGGATTTTTTCTATACTACGATCAACCCAACATACTCTCTTCTTTAACAATTGCCCGTTGTACCGCAGGAATTTCTTCCATACGTTGGGCGAGATTCACATACTGAGGGTAGCGGCTAAAATCAAAATCACAGCGCTGCACACGGGTATAAACCCAGTAAATATAGACATCCATTGCACTCCAGGTGTTTCCATACCACCAGTCATTTTCTCCCAACCGGTCTTCGATCAGGGAAAAACCCGCATCCATGGCTTCGATGCCTTTTTGTTTCACCGAATCCAGGCACGCCTGGTCTGCAAAGAACTCCGGTTTGGCAATGCGCGTCACTACCGGGTGAAGATTCGATGAGCAAAAGCACAGGTCTGACCATTGCTGCAGTTTTTCAAGCTCAGTCTTCACGGCAGGCATCAAGTTTGCCTTGGGAAACTGGCTCACAATGTAACTGATGATTACCGGATTTTCTGTCAAGGTAATGCCGTCCACCACCAGAGCCGGCACTTTGCCTTTGGGGTTTAGGCTTTTGTACTCTTTGGTTTTGTGGGCACCGGAACCTAAATGCACCGTATGCAGGGTGTAGTCAGCTCCTGCCTGTTCCAACAGAATCATCGCGACTTTAGAACAACTACCCGGCGATCCGTATAATTCAATGTTACTCATGTTAGCTTTCTACCATCTCTTCAGATATTAAAAATATACAGTTTTAAATGTGTGAAAAAGTAAGGCACTAACAGTGCCTTATTAAAAAGAGAGATATTCTACTTCACTTGCAGCAATTTCACCGGACCAATCAAGCCCGAAGTTCGTAACGGTGCATCTGCGTGATAGGTCGGTATACTCGTATACGTAATTTTGTCTTTTACACCTTCCTGCTGATCACCAATCAGGCGATTAACCCACAGGTTGGTAACCTTAACCTCAATCTGGTTGTTGCCGCTTTTCAATAACGTTTTAACATTCACTGTATAGGGCGCCTTCCAGGCAATTCCGGCAGATTGGCCGTTGACGATCACCTCCGCCAGGTCACCAACGCTCCCCAGATCCAGAACAATCTCCCCATCCTGCTGCAACCAGTCTGCTTTCACCTCCAGCGATTTTTGGTATTGAGCGGTTCCCGAGAAGTATTTTATCCCCTCGTTCGAATTCTCTGCCCAGTTGCCTTCCGTTAGCATAAACGTACCGGCGGAAACACCCCGATCCGCTTGAAAGGTGGTTTTCCAACTGCCATCAACCGTCATCAGGGTCTCGGCACGGGGTTGAGCAATATCAGCCGTAAGTTCGGAAGTATCGTCCAGAAACACAATGTAACCCGACTCATAGGGGGTTAGGGTTCTTGGAATGATGGTGCGCTCACCTTCTACGCGGTAACTTACTGGCGTACTCAGGCCGGTGTTGGCGTCCCAGCGCATGGGCCGTTTACCAGTAACCCGAAAACTCAGCTCCAGTGGTTCCTGACGATTCTTGCGATTCGTGTAAAAATAGATATCGCCCTCGCTCAGTTGTCGATGCACAAACATCACCGTAGTGTCCGCAGCCGGTTTGGTGTAGGAATAGTCCGCAGCAATATTCAGCTGGTCCAGACCCATCTGGATATTATCAGTATCGATAACCTTGCCCTTGCCAGTCTTACCATTCCATAAACGGTTAGCCAGGGCCTGGAATTCAGCCGGGTCATCCGCCAGGGCGGGGGAGCCCAGAGGTTTTTGACCAATCACTTGCGCACCATTTTCAACCAGCTGTTGCAGCCTTTTCAATACCGCAAGCGTCATGTAGCTGGAGCTGCCTCCGAGGTAAATGACCTTGTAACGGGCCCCGCCTGATGTCACCAATTCTTTCCCATCATTTTTTAATTCGTTCAAAATGACATCGGCATTGATGTAGTCGAAACCATTTTCAGTAGGGACGTCCGCAGGCGGTTTATCGTTGTATAAGGCCGTTAACGGAGCTTCTTCACCGTAAAAATAGGCGACATCGGCAGCGAACTGTCCCTGGCGCAGCATATAGGAATTGCGTGCGATATAAGTCACCCACAGTTTCGCGTAGGGCGCCCAGGTTTCTAACCGATTGAAGTACTGCCCAAAGACAAACAAGCTCAAGCCTGGCGCTTTCTCAGTAAGGGGTTGATGCACGGAAGTATGGATAATGGGACGGTTCACGCCCAGGGCGAATTCCATATCCATCATCGGTTGCAAATCTTTCGGCGCAAACGCCCAGGGAGACTGGGCAGACGTTAATGATTCGGCAGCCACCAGATTTTGTCCGTAAATGTGCGCCACCGAGGCGGCCTCACGAATGTCTGACCAGTACTGGGGTTTGGGACCGACATTATTTTCCGTGTCGAAGGACCACATGGCCGCCATGGGAATGTCCGCATGTTTGCGCATGGCGATGCCATCGCCCAGGGTTGGCCGACCATTTTCAAGGGCTTCGGAATAATGTTTCAAACCGCGTTTGTGCAGTTCCTCGGTAATCACCGCATAATGATTTTCGGCCATCAGCTCGGACAGGGTTTTGCGGTAGTCGTAAAGAAAGGCATCGGTGGCCTTGCTATTGTCAACCACCACACCGGTCAGTGCCGGCAGCCAGGGGGCGAGAGCGTAGCCCCGACGTTTTTCAAATTCGACCGCCATGGCCGAGGTCCAGTTAGACGGCCCCACTTCGATACTGTCATTGAGTACCGCCTGAATCCCCTCAGCCCCCATTTTATCCGCGCCCACGGCAGCCAGGTATTTATCCAGATAGGTATTGATGTAACGTCTGACTGCATCGGCATCAAACTTATCCACCTCCAGCCCTGTGGCTTCCGGCGTGGCGGGGTGATTTTCTTTGCCGGTCAGAGAATAACCCAGACGGATAATCCGCCAGCTGCCCTGTGGCGGTTGCCAATTCAAGGTACCATCGCTGGCCAGCTTGTCGGTCAGGTCAATAATGTTAGTCGGTTCGACACCCGCAATGTCATTGGACTGACGCAGTGCGTAATAGTCTTCGTTGAGCGCGAAGCCGGCCTTTTCTTCAGCTCGATGCACCCGGGGCTCGGAGTGAAACTTGATTTCGGTCACCACTACCTTCATCGCCTGCGAAGAAAACATATCGGCCAAGCCTGCGAAAGGATCCACAGCGCCCGGTGCCGCCGACGACGGCAGTTCAAAACCGGTGTTCTCGGCTTTCTCAAACACCAACCGGAAGGCTTTTGCTTTTACTTCAGGAAACGACAAGGTGTATTGGGGGCTGGAACTGAGTTCAAAGCTTGTCACTGTGTGAAAGCTTTTACCGTCTTCACTGGCCTGTAAAACCGGTTGCAGTTGCGACGGCATGAACATTGAGACCGGCGGCATGGAAACCGACACAGCGCGCACGGTTTTAGCTTCGGCAAAGTTAAACTGCAACCAGTAAGGGCTCTCACCTTCGGCGGTTAAGGTAAGTGAATCGCTGTAGCTGTTGTCAAACAACTGACGGGCATCCACTTTCTCGCCCGTGGCGGAATAGACACTGGCGATGTCGATGGTATCAGACTCAACTATCGGGTAGGCAATGACGGCGATGTCCTCATAGTAATGAGGGTGATCTTCCTGGGCTTTCGGAGCTCCGCCGAAAGCTTCAGGCTGCAATGGCATGTCCTGGAAGGGTCCTGTGGTATTGGTTGCAGGAGGCAGGACAATCGACGAGGTGCTACCGGCCGCAACGGTAAGTTCGTTCCAGACCAGTTTTTTCATACCGTCTTGTGGCTCGACCCACGGCCCCCCTGTTTCACTCCAGCCCGGTGAAGCGGCAATACCAAACTCAAAGTTGTACTTACTGGCTTCGTCCAGGGCAAAGTTGAATAATTCCTGCCAGGCGGGCGTCATATACTCGATTCGTTGATCAACGATCTGCGGGGTGTTCAGTTGAGCGTCAAAATTCTGGACGCCGCCAATACCAACGGCATCCATCCACTGCAAATCCTGTTTGATACCTGTTTTTGTGACATTGCCATTCATCCAGTGCCACCAAACCAGCGGTTTGGAAGCATTGGGCGGGGTCGTAAAACCACTTTGTAATTCGTTATTCGACTGTGACTCAGCGTTGACACACCCCATGGTCACCAGCAAAACGCTTGAAACCGAAGCCAAAGCCATGCTTTTTGCCAACCTGGACAGTTGGAAGGGAAATGTTATTTTTTTACTGTTTGACATAAATAATTTCAACCTTGTATTTATTAATGGTCGCACAATTAAGTTTTTTCAGTGAACGCTAAATCGCCGTTTGGTTGATGCAGCCGGATCACTATGCAATAACTTACTCTGAGTCTGTTGTCCTTTCTGGCAGCACTGTCACGACAGTGTCCAAATATAAAATTGTTCGTCGCTGAACTGAGGACAGTCAAGTCCTGCCAAAATAAGTGTCATGCTATAGGTCGGGGAAGGGTAATTAAAATAGTATATTTTTCTTACTCTATAACCTGACCCTATGGTTTTTTCTTAGACGATGTTTTTAAAAAGTGCCCAACCTCACCAACATCCAATCAGACGTTGATGCTGCTTTGATGCGAGCCGTGTTGGCACAGTTAAAGTAGTCTTGCGAATCGTATTAAGTTTGTTTTTCTCATTTTTATTATTTTCTGGGCATATAGCTAATACGTTATCCCAGTAAATTTTTAACGATGGTATTGTCAGTCAATTAGTGTTTGTCGAGGCTGTTTTCACGTTCGACCATAATGACGTTAATCCCGTGCTGCTCAAACAGTTGAATATAACGATCTTCGGCATGAGTATCGGTAATCAGAATGTCGACGTTTTCCAGAGGTTCAAAAATAAAATTACTGCGAACACCAATTTTGGAGCTGTCCGCCAGAATGATTAATTGATCGGCTTGTTTCATGAGCTTTTGCTCAGCCCGAATCAGTAAAGGGTCCGACTCCATCACACCATAATCACCGATGCCCGGTGTGCCCATGAACATTTTGCTGCCGTGGTAGTTCTGAATGGTGTCGTTATCAAAGGCACTGAGAATGATGCCCTGCTTGCGGTAAACCTCTCCACCTGGCAGGGTGACCTGAATATCGCTGTTATCGATCAGGTCCCGGGCAAGGTAGTATGAATTGGTCAACACACTGACTCGACGCTGTGCTAAAAATTCACCCATCATGTAGGTAGAGGAACCCCCATTGACAATGATCGACTCGCCGTCCACACATAATTCGACGGCCTTTTCCGCAATCCTGCGTTTCACTGAGGCCTGTTTCTCTTTCGCCGCCAAAAAAGCGGTGCCTTGCAGTGATGGTCTTCGGGTTTGTTTCTCCATTTCCAACACCTGGGCGCCACCGCGAATCCGCTTCAAGCGGCCAACGTCTTCCAACTTGGCTAAATCCCGGCGAATGGTGGCTTCGGAGCTGTTTAACTGATCCGACAGCGTGCGCACACTGGCAAAGTTTTGCTCAGTTAACATGTCCAAAATCAATTGTTGCCTTTCTTTCTCGAGCACCTTCGCCTCTCTAATGTCCAGTTCATATCCGGTTTTATTCTTTGGTGATCTGTTACGATCATGACAAGCCTATTATGATTGAAATTGATCGAAACTGAAAGAATAAAAAAAGCGCCGTAAAACGGCGCACAAATCTGCCAGATGCAGAGACAAGAACAATACGGGCATGGGCCAGCTAGCGTGTTTACGGCTGCCGCCGGTAATCAATAAGCGGTTGCCCCAGGCTTAGACAATGCCTGAACCGGATCCGGCCACGGACGGACGGACTTCGGCCACCTGCGCCCGATACTGGGACTGACGGTAGGTCTGCAGCGGGTTGATCGCCCCACCCTGACGATAACGCGCCATGGCCAGGATAGGAGATACGTCCAGATTAAACGCCTGCTTTAGCGTGTTGCTGGCCATGAGGGCATCGTTGCGCTCCTGGCAATCGCTCAAGGCGGCCCGGTCAACAATCAACGCCTTGATATAAGAGCGCTGCACTTCAATGGCGGAGTTGATCAGGCTTTCAATCGGGTCAGTGACATTGTGTGACTGATCGAGCATGTAGGAAGGGTTAAAGCCCTCCTGCCCGCGAGCCTCGGCATCCACCAGTTCATTGAAAATCAGGAACTGCTGGTAGGGGTGGATCGAACCACTGTCCAGATCGTCGTCCCCGTATTTACTGTCGTTAAAATGAAATCCACCCAGCTTTTTGAACTGAATCAAGCGGGAAACAATCATTTCAATGTTCACATTAGGCGCATGATGCCCCAGATCTACCAGGGATTTGGCTTTGTCACCCAGCTCCATGGCTGCGAGAATGTTGCTGCCCCAGTCCTGCACCACGGTGGAGTAGAACGCCGGCTCAAACATCTTGTGCTCAATGTGCAGCTCCCAATCGTCAGGAATCGCACTGTAGATGGTTTTCATGCTGTCCAGGTAACGCTCGAAAGAGTGCTGAAAATGCTGCTGGCCAGGATGGTTGGAGCCGTCACCTACCCACACTGTCAGGCGGTTGGAGCCGAGTTGTTTGCCCCATTCGATGCATTCCAGATTGTGGGCAATGGCCTGCTCACGCGTCGCGGCATCGGTGTTGGTGAGACTGCCGTACTTGTACGACAGGGCTTGATCGGCCTGATCCTGAAAGGTGTTGGAATTGATGGAGTCCCACTGCAGACCATAGCTGTCGGAAAAGGCTTTCAACTCTGTGAAATCGTCCACTTTGTCCCAGGGAAAATGCGGCGAGACACTGCCGGTACACTGCGACAACTGATTGATGACCGCACAATCTTCCAGTTTTTCAAACACATTTCTCGGCTCGCCGATGCCCGGGAAACGGGCAAAACGGGTGCCGCCGGTACCCACGCCCCAGGAAGGCACGGCAATCTCAAATGCCTGCGCCTGGGTGGTAACCGCTTCGATATCAATATTTTGGCGGCTCAATACTGTCGACAGGTGATCGTAGTCTTCCTGCAAATGCTTGAGCGCGGCTTCGTTGTTTTCGCTGATTAACTCTGAGCTGATACGTTGATTTTTCATTATATTTAACCTTTAACGTGTGAACGACGGCGCATGGCCAGCATCGACATTAAGAATATTACCGGTAGATTTTGCGGACGTTTCTTCCGAGGCAAAGAAATAGACCCCTTCGGCAATATCTTCCGGAAAGACGTTGCGCTTCAACATGCTGCGATTGCGGTAGTGCTCTTCCAGCTCCTGTTGATCCATATTGTAGGCAGCAGCGCGCTCTTCGCGCCATTTTCCGCTCCAGATTTTCGAACCGCGCAACACTGCATCCGGGTTGACCACGTTGCAGCGAATACCCAGTGGTGCGCCTTCCAGAGCCACAGCGCGCGCCAGTTGAATTTCAGCCGCTTTGGCGGTGCAATAAGCGGAAGCATTGGGCGAGGCCACCAGCCCGTTTTTACTGGCGATAAAGACCAAGGAGCCACCGGTATTTTGAGCTTTCAGGACTTTAAAGGCTTCGCGGCTGACCAGGAAATAACCCGTCGACAGAATGCTCATGTTCTTGTTCCACAGTTCCAGCGAGGTTTCATCCAGTGGTGCAGAACTGGCAATACCGGCATTCGAGACCACAATGTCGATACCACCGAACGCCACCGCCGAGGCACTCATGGAATCCATGACACTCTGCTCGTCGGTCACGTCACACATCACCGTACGCACCGCGTCCTTGCCGAACGCTGTCGACAATTCTTCGCTGGCGCCGCCCAGGGACTCAGCATCAATATCAGCCAGCATCACGCAGGCTCCCTCGCCCAGCAAGCGTCGGGCGGTGGCCTTACCTATACCACCAGCACCACCGGTAATAAAGGCAACTTTACCCGCCAAAGACTTTGGTTTTGGCATGCGCTGCAGTTTGGCTTCTTCCAGTAACCAATATTCAATGTCGAAGGCTTCCTGCTCATCGAGACCGATGTACTCACTGACGCCGTTCGCTTCGCGCATCACATTGATGGCGTTGACATAGAATTCACCGGCAATGCGCGCCGTCGCCTTATCTTTGGCAAAGGTCATCATCCCCACCCCAGGCACCAGATACACAATGGCATTGGCGTCGCGCATGGCCGGGCTGTTGTCTCGCTTGCAACGGTCGTAATATTCGCCATACGCGGCACGATAGGCAGAGAGCTGGTCATCCAGTCCGGCGACACAGCGCTCCAGTTCGGCATTGACATCGGCAACGGCGGGATCAAAGTCCACAACTAAAGGACAAATCTTGGTGCGCAGAAAGTGATCGGGGCAGGAGGTACCCAGCGCAGCGAGTGGCTTCAGGTCTTTGGAATTAACGAACTCCAGCACTTCGGGCGACTGATTAAAATGACCGAGCTTGGGTTGGTCCTGGGTAATTTTACCGCGGATCAACGGCATCAATTTGGCGGCAACGGCTGTTTGCTCGGCAGCGCTCAGGGGCTGTTCAAACGCCGGGCCACCAAAAGGCACGGAGGTATTTTTCGCAGCCAGCCAGTCGGCGGCGGTTTGGATGACGTCAATGGTATTGAGGTAACACTCTTTGGAAGTGCTGCCCCAGGTAAACAGACCGTGGCCTTCGAGAATAATGCCTTTAATGTCCGGGCGTTCTTTACACAGATTTTCGAGTTTCAGGCCCAGATCGTAACCGGGGCGCTGCCACGGCAACCAGCCCAGATCACCGGCAAAAATTTCTTCCGTCAGGGCGCGACTGTCTTTGGTGCAGGCAATCGCAATCACGGCATCCGGGTGCATGTGATCCACATGCTGTTGCGGGATGTACGCGTGCAGTGGGGTATCAATGCTGGCGGCGCGACTGTTGAGGTTAAAGGTGCAGTGAGGCAGGTAGGCCACCATCTCGTCTTCGTGTTCCAGGCCACGATACAAAGATTTCAATTGATCCAGTTTGTCTTGATAGAGTGTCGAGAAACCGGACAAATCAATGGAACCGAGGTCACCGCCGGAACCTTTCACCCACAACACCGGCACATCAGCCCCGGTCAGGGGATCCGGCATGGTTAACTTGGCAGACGTGTTGCCACCGCCATAGTTGGTGATGCGTAAGTCTGAGCCTAATAAATTGGATCGATATTGTAGCAGCTCGGGCTCTGTCAGCCCTTTGGCGGTGGAATCACACCAGAGGTTTTCCAGCTTTGAGGTCATGGTAGTCTCTCTCACTAAGATGAAATGACAGACTTCAGGTCCGTCACATAAACAAAGATAATAACGCCACTTTATGACTTATTATGATCGGTTTTGATCATTATAAACAGAAAATATCGCTCATGATCAATATATATTTTGCATTTCCAATCACATAGCGATAATCTTTACGGAATAAATAAAAACCTAATTAAGCTGTAGACAGGTGGCGACAGGCGCTTCATCGCTGGTTTCCCGAAGTATTGCAGCCTGCTTGGAGGAGATGGTATGTCTGATACCAATGAATTTGAAATGGCGCCTGTCGCGCCTTCCCGCCTGCAACCCGCCAGACACTTTGCCGCCAGCTACGCCGGTGAGCACGTGGCCGGCACCGAGTTTGTCATTGGTGCCATGTTCGTGGCCTGGGGTGTTGGCACCAGTGATATTTTGTGGGGACTGTTGCTGGGCAACCTGCTCGCGGTGCTGTCCTGGGGGCTTATTTGTGCACCCATTGCCACCAATACCCGCCTCACGCTTTATGCCTATTTGAATCGAATCTGTGGCGGCAACCTCGTCAAACTCTACAGTCTCGCCAACGGTGTTCTGTTCTGTATTCTAGCCGGTGCCATGATCACCGTATCAGCGTCGGCGGTTCGTATCCTCTTTAATATTCCGGCGCAGGTGCACTGGTATCCGACGTCTGTTGGGTTTGTCATCGTGGCGTTAGTCGTCGGTGCTGTCGTGGTCACCATTGCCACCAAGGGCTTTAAACGGGTGGCCCAGTTTGCCGAAGTCTGCGCGCCCTGGATGATTCTGATGTTTGTGGCCGGCGCGCTGGCGATGTACCCGCAACTGCAACAGGCCGGGGCCAGCTCAGGCGCCACCTCGTTCATGGACATTGCCAATAATTTCATCTGGATCGAGTCGGACAGTGAGATTGGTTTCTGGCACGTTGCCGCATTTGCCTGGATCTGCAACCTGGCCATGCACGGCGGACTTTCGGATATGACTGTGCTGCGCTTTGCTCGCAAAACCAGTTACGGTTTCTTTTCAGGCCTGGGCATGTTCATTGGTCATTATCTGGCCTGGGTGTGTGCCGGCATCATGGGGGCGGGGGCTGCATTGATGATGCAAACCTCCATTACCCAACTGGATGCCGGAGCCGTGGCCTATCAGGCTCTGGGCATAAGCGGCATTATCGCCGTCATCATTGCCGGCTGGACCACTTCCAACCCGACGATTTATCGTGCCGGCCTGGCCTTTCAATCGCTGAACCCGAAATGGAGTCGCGTTACCGTCACAGCGTTGGCCGGTATCATTACCACCATCATTGCCTGCTTCCCGTTTGTCTTCTCCCGGCTGATGGACTTTGTCGGCTTGATGGGTCTGATCTTAGCACCAGTCGGTGCCATTATTGTCACTGAACACTGGCTGTTTAAACCCCTCAACCTCACCCGTTATTGGTCGTTCTACCAACAGCAAAGCCTGAATGTACCCGCACTGCTCGCCTGGGTCGGCAGCCTGGCGTGCGCCTGGTTGCTGAATCAGTACGCCGGTGTTCATTTGTACTTCTTACTGATCCCCAGCTGGTTCATCGCCACCGGTCTGTACATTTCACTGGCCATCGCTTTTGGTGCCGGTAGAGACTATGGCGCGGCTTCCGAACAACTGGAATCGGCAGAAGTTCAACGCCGGGAAGCAGAGGCTCGTTTTCTCGCCTCTGCCGCTCTTGAGCGTGCAGCAGCAAAGTCAACGTCATCGATTTCCATGGCCAGCTCGGCCGCGGTTGTCTCGTTGCTGGCTTGTGTTGGGATCATGATCTACGTTTTTCGTGAAGGTGATCTGGAACAATTTAAGAACTGGTTACTGATCCCCACGGTAATCTATTTCATCAGCGCCACTCTGTGGGTGATCCAGCGCGAGAGTAATCCCGGCGAGCAGACAAATCTAAGTGATACTTACCTGAAGACAAAGAAAAGCTGACACCATGAAACACACCGTCATACTTGATATCGGTAAAACCCATATCAAGCTCTACCTGAAAAACGATTTGGAAAACACCCTGCAATCCAGGGTGAAATCCAATCAGGTGACCACTTCAGGCCTTTACCCACATTTCGACGTGGATGCCATCTGGGATTGGTTAGTCACCACCCTGCGAGAGTGGACCACCGAACATCGGGGTCTCCAAATTACCGCACTGGCGATCACCACCCACGGCGCCACGGCGGCCCTGATCGATCGCCACAGCGAGGGCAACGGTCTGGTGCTGCCCGTACTCGACTATGAATTTGACGGCCTGGATGGCAGCGCACCAGCGTATGACAAGGTACGTCCCGCCTTTGACGAAACCGGTTCACCTCTCCTCCCTGCAGGCCTGAACCTGGGTAAACAGCTGTTCTGGCAACAGCAGCGTTACCCCGAGGCTTTTGCCAAAGCCACCGACATTCTCACCTACCCTCAGTATTGGGCCTGGCGCTTTACACAACAACGCTGCTCGGAAGTGACGTCACTGGGTTGCCATACCGATCTCTGGAACCCCCGACAAAAATGTTTTTCCAGTTTGGTTGAGACGTTGGCGTGGCAAGATTTATTCCCGCCGCTCAAAAATGCCTACGACGTTATCGGTCAAATACATCCGGATATTCAGGCCCAGACCGGCCTGTCGGAACTCTGTCAGGTGTTCGTGGGTATCCATGACAGCAACGCCAGCTATTACCGTTACAAAACCCTGTTAAAAAGTCAGCCGTTTACCGTGTTGTCCACCGGGACCTGGTGCATTGCCATGAAAAACCAGCATCGAACGGTCAATGAGACCGCGCTTCCCACGCTCGAGGACGCGAGGGATATGTTGATTAACGTGGACGCTACCGGTGCGCCCGTCATTTGCTCGCGCTTTATGGCGGGGCGTGAAATGGAAAACCTGTGCGACGCTCTGGAGGGTGATATCGCACAGCCTTATACCCTGGAAAACGTCCAGACGCTGGTGGCCAGTGGCTGCTATTGCACACCGTCCTGGGTGGCCGGAACCGGTCCGTTTCCCGAGGCCCAGGGCCGTATTCAGGGTATTCAACCACCGCATTCACCGGCTTCGGCGTTGGCGAGCCTGTACCTCGCCCTGATGATCGATGTGCAACTGGAACTGGTGCAAGCACAGGGCAGTATCGTGCTGGAAGGTTCATACGTGAAAAATCCACACCTGTGCGCCCTGTTAGCGAGCTTGCGCCCCGAACAGGTTGTGTATACCTCCACCGACAGCGCCGGTACTGTCGCTGGCACGTATATGCTGACGATGCCTGACACCGATAACGCCAACATCGCGCTGACCCACATCAAAGCCATCTCCATTCCAGGATTGCCGGCCTACAAAGCGCAATGGCGCTCGATGATCGGTTAATTTTACTCAATACGCGATGGTCTCGACCTCCCCTCATACTCTTAACAAACTAAAAGCTTATTTCTCCATGTCGAAACTCAGTAAATGCAATAACCTCTACGACATTCGTCGTTTGGCTAAATATAAATTACCCGCCCCCATGTTCCACTACATTGATGGCGGCTCCGATGACGAATGGACACTGAAACGTAATACCGCCGCATTCGATGACTATCAACTGATGCCGCAATACCTGAAAGATGTGTCCTCCATTGACCTGAGCAATCGCGTGTTGGGTTGCGATATGGACCTGCCGTTTTTTTTATCGCCCACGGGTATGTCACGGCTTTTTAACCATGAAAAAGAGCCCGCCGCCTGTCGCGCTGCACACAAGTTCGGCACCCTGTACAGCCTCTCGACACTGGCAACCACCAGCCTGGAAGATATCGCGAACACCTCTGAGGGGTCGCGCATGTTTCAGATCTACATTCTCAAAGACCGGGAACTCACCAAAGAATTTGTACAGCGCTGTAAAGACAGCAAGTACCATGCATTGTGTTTGACCGTCGACACCATGGTGGCCGGCAATCGCGAACGCGATCTAGTCAATGGTATGACCATGCCGCCCAAAATCACCACCGTCAGTAACTTTTTCAGCTACGCCAGCAGTGTGGAGTGGTGGTTCAACATGATGCTGGATCCGGATTTTAAACTGGCCAATGTCGCACACCGCGTGGATGCTCTGGGCGGTGGGTCTATGGGCTTGATCGATTACATCAACAGCCAGTTTGACCGCAGTGTCACCTGGGAAGATGCCGCCTGGCTGGCAGAACAGTGGGATGGCCCGCTGGTGATTAAAGGCATTCAATCGCCGCAGGACGCAAAGCGTGCCCTGGAGATCGGCGCTACCGCCATTATGATTTCCAATCACGGCGGCCGCCAGCTGGAAAGCTCACCGGCGCCGGTGGACTGTGTCGCCCCTATGCGCGACGCCATTGGCGACCAGCTGGAATTGATCGTCGACGGGGGGATTCGTCGCGGTAATCATATTCTTAAAGCCCTGGCTCAAGGCGCGGATGCCTGCTCCATTGGCCGCGGTTATCTGTTTGGTTTGGCCGCCGGAGGACAAGCGGGTGTCGAGCGCAGCCTGACCATCTTAAAAACCGAGCTGGAACGTTCCATGGCACTGCTTGGCGTGAAGAACATCTCGGAGATCAACGAGTCGCATATTTTTGATCTCAAGCGCCTCGCGACCCACCGCTAAAGCTCTCGCTTGCCAATCATGGCCAAACAGTGCAGTTCCTGTCTGGCCATGTTTAGTCGGCGGATCATTGACTGATATCATGATTCACATAAATCAGTTTTTCGATATCAAACCCATGTTTGCCTGCTAAACGTCTAAATTTTTGTATGGTACCCGGGTCGGGCTGTGGGGCTCTGGCCAGCAGCCACAAATACGAGGTATTGGGACCAGAGACAAACGCATATTGGTAGTTTTCCCGGTCAAGCTCAAACACCACGTATGAGCCATAAAAGGGGCCAAAGAAAGAAACTTTTAAATACCCCAGGTTGGTATCGTCGACAAAGTAAGCCCTACCTTCAGCCTGTTGCCACTCCTTATCCTTAACTGAATACCCTCGATTGATCACGGCAACGCCGCCATCATCGCGCAGCGAATACTCGGCGGTGACCTTTTCCAGACCACGCTCAAAAGAATGATCCAATCTCGCTATTTCGTACCATTTACCCAAGTAGCGATCTAACTCGAAGTTTTCTACAGGTACAACCGTTTTTGGCATGCCAAGGCACCCGGTCAAAAGTAAAGCTAAGAGAGTCGGGATCACGGCTTTTATTAAAGGCTCTGGGCGCATTACGTCTAACTCCGGTCAAGAGGGTTCATGGCATTTTCAGGGTTAATCGTTCATGACTTGCGAGCGGTGATCATATGAAACCCCGTCTCCAATGGGAGGCGCTTGATCGTAATCTGGCGAAAGCCGCATTGCTGCAACATGGGAATGTATTCCTCCGGTGTGCGGTAGGAGCGATAAAAAAGAGCGGTTGGTAACAAGCCAAATGTCACTGGCGTTTGCGTCAGATCGATTGCACTACGTTCGAAAATCAATAGCTCACCGGTGTTCTTCAACGATTTATACGCTTGTTGCAAAAATCGCTCACAGGCCTCAGTCGGCCAGTCGTGCAAGACAGATTTAAAGCTGATCAGGCATTGCTGACCTGGTAGAGGGTCCTGCAAAGCATTCGCCGAATAAAATTCGAGCCGTTGCGCCACGGCGGTTTTGGCCGTGTGTTCACGGCCAATGTCACATACGACCGGCAAATCCACGACCGTTGCGAATAACTGCGGGTATTGCTCTGCTATCTGCCTGGCGAATTCACCGCTGTTACCACCAATATCCATGATTCTCAAGCATTCGGAAAAATCGTGATGCGCCAGACATACCCCGGCTTCATGCCGGGTCAGTGCTGTGGTAAGTCGTACCCAGCGTCGGGTGAATTGCACATTTTCCGGCGTGACTTTCAGGGCCCGGTGATAATCAAACAATTCAAACAGACGTGAGCTCTGCATAAACTGCGCTTCACTGTGCAGAAAATCTGTGGTGTTTTGCATGAGATCTGGTGCGAGGAAATTGGAAAATTCAATTTTTGCTTGCAGGTATTCCTTAAAGTAAAACGCTTTTGAAAATTCGGGACTGAGTTCATATTGCTCAGCTCGGTTTTTTACCACCACGTTGTAATGACTGAGGGTCAACAGCAGGAATTCCAGCCCCTTCGCATCAAACCCGCTATCCGATAATAATGAAGAACAGGTTGCCGGGGTTCGATTCAACTTTTGCAGTAAACCGGTCTCCATTCCGCCTTTAATAGCCTGTACCAGTATAAAATCACGTAAAAATAGGTCGACACACTCATAGTCGGCCTCTGCCCCCAGAGTAACGGTGGAATCGGAAATAGCGTGAGTATCAGGCATGGGATGGTTGACGGAGATATTGAGTTTGGAGCATGTCGGTGAGACTTCCGACCAATTCCTCTAACGGTCGATCACTGTTCAATCTTATATCAGCATCCCGGGCAACCCTATGTTGCTGGACTTCCAATAAACTTTTGACATCATTCTGGTAATTCTGCAAATAACCATTGACCCATTGCAACTGTTGACGATGATGTGCCGGGTCACCTTTTAAGAAGTCATTAAAGAAATCGTGAAGCTTTCGGGCCAAAGCCAAATCCAGCGAACAATCCAGCCACACCATAACATCAATGTGACGACCGGTTTCGCGGTGGGCACGACCAAAATGCGTTTCAAACAGGATCGGACCGTCAGCTTTACAGGGCTCAGATCGTCCCGGCAAAGCTACTGTCTCACCGCGTTTTAATGCGGCCAGCGTATCGCCCAACTCAGGTACCGAAAACTGATCATAAAATCGTTCATGATCCGATTGCAGAGCCAACTCGTGCACATTCTGTTCGGTAAAGGTTTGGTAGTCATCCATATCTACAACCACAGCCTGTAACTTGAGACTGAGTGATCGAGTAACGGTACTTTTACCTGAGCCAGGCACACCGCAGATGGCGATGATGGGACGTTGAACATTCATGTTAATGGGAGCTTTGGATTCTGTTATGGATTGAGGTCAATGTGTACCTTGGTTAACCGGATATCTGGCCACCATCCCGATACGATTAGATAGATGTCCTTGAACTCAGCGGCTCTAACCTATCGACACCAGAATATCAGAAGCCGCTGGTCATTACACCTGCACAATGAAAACTTCATTGAGTCGTTTTAACCCTCTAGATACACCGTCAGGTATCAGGTCATTATGTGTCGAATGTCAGACGGTTCAAGAGCGACATTCCCGACAAAGACCAACTGATAACACTTCATCCAGTGCATCGGGGAAAGAGTTACCCCAAAACAATCAAAGGGCACTTCAGTTGGGACAACAAGGGCACCAATTCCGAACGCCAGTGCCCTCGTGATACAACCACAAAATCCAATGAGTCTCCCGCATGCTGCAGGGTGCTGGTCAACTGGGCATAGGGTATATGGGAAATCTGGGAGCCGACTGGACACAGGCTTTTGAGATCGGGACGGAGCTGTGACTCCCCGTTATCCACCAGTATCATATGCAGTGTTTGTCCTTCCAGGGGCAGTAACAGATTTTTAAGGGCTTGGTAAAAAGTGTCGTCGCCGCTATCAATGATCAACCAGCGCTTCATCGCCGCAGCCGAACGCGCAGGCCAACGGAAGCGTTTGCCACTGTCATAAATACAGTAATCAGATGCTGACAGACTTTCGAAATGAAAATCCCTGCGACGGCCGCGCATTGAACTCACACTCCAGGGGACCGACAAACGTTCGGCCATGGTTGACAGGCGCTGTCGGAACCTGATCAGGTTTTGCTGAAACGCCAGCAACACACTGCTGGTATCGAGCTCGCGACACTGCCCGGTAAACAGGCAAATTTCCCGCGTAAAAGGCAGAGCGGCGCTGTTCAGTAAATCGGTATCTTCAACGAAAACCCCCAGCAGAGGACGATTCAAGCGGGCGGCGATCGTCACAGCGTATTCAATGGTGGCCTCCGATAAGCTGTCACTGTTAACCGTGATTATGATCCTGCTACTGACGGGGCGATCCAGCGATTCAGTCATCAGCTTTTGCTCCGTCATTGTCACGCTCCCCAGCACCGGATTTACGATAGCGTGCATGCAGTGATTGCAACTCGTCGATGCGTGCCAAAATTTTACCATTCACACTATCGGCCGGGTAATCGCCCTGCTCATTAGCTTCACCCATTGGCAAGTCGGCCAGCGCACTCATCACGTCGTCCACATGATCGGCGGTGTAGATGTGGAACCGTTCGGCGGCCACCGCCTCACGAATATCTTTTCGCAGCATCAGGTGTACTTGATTACTGGCGGGAATGATTACCCCCTGATCACCGGTCAACCCACGAGCCTCGCAGATATCATAGAAGCCCTCAATTTTCTCATTAACACCGCCAATGGCCTGTATTTGGCCGTGCTGATTCATGGAACCGGTCACCGCCAGAGACTGCTTTAAAGGGATGTGGGCAATTGCGGACAGTAAGGTGCACAACTCGGCGGCAGTGGCACTGTCGCCTTCCACGCCACCGTAAGACTGCTCAAACACCAGCGTCGCCGACAGCGGTAGCGGCTTGTCCTGAGCGAACCGGTTGGCCATATACGCACTGAGTATCATCACGCCCTTGGAATGTATCTCCCCCCCAAGCTTCACTTCACGCTCAATGTCCATCACGCGCCCATGCCCCAAACGTGCTGTCGCCGTGATGCGCGAAGGGCTGCCAAACGCCTGATCCGCCACAGCCATCACCGTCAGCCCATTGACCTGAGCCTCCACCTTGCCCGTGGTTTCAATCATACTGATACCACGTATGATCTGCTCGTGGTACGCCTCTCGCATGCGATCAAGTCGAAAGTTTCGTTTCTCCAGAGTTTGCTCAATATGCTCCAGAGTAATCTGTTCGCAATCGGCTTTGCTGGCGCGATAATCGGCTTCATTCAGAAGATCGTCAATATAGTCTACATGCAGGCTTAACTTGTTGCTGTCATCGGCATGCCGCGAAGCCGCTTCTATGACCCTCGCGACCGCGTCCCGATTGAGCGGACGCAGTTGCTTTCGCTGTTGTAAGGCCGCGATCAGCCGTGCGTACAACAGGCTGTTTTCATCGGAGCGGTCCGTTCTGTGAGCGAAGTCGGCAGCCACTTTAAACAACTGATCGAACTCGTTGTCATAGCGTTTTAGCAAGTAATACAGCATCGGTTCGCCGGTCAAAATCACTTTCACATCAACCGGCATGGGTTCCGGCTCCAGTGACAGCGAACTGACAAGGCTGAGAACTTCTTCCAGTGAAGATATATTCACCTGATGCGATTGCAGTGAGCGCTTGAGCCCCTCCCAGGCGTACATGTGAGTCAGGGTTTTACTCGCATCGAGAATCAGATAACCACCGTTAGCACGGTGCAATGCCCCCGCCTTGATGAGGGTGAAATCGGTGACCAGCGTGCCCATGTGAGAGACGTGCTCAATGCGACCGACCAGATTCTGGTAGCTGGGATTATCCTCGAAAATCACCGGCGCACGATCTTTGCCGGTATTATCCACGATCACATTCACCCGATAACGGTGGAAGCCCAGTGCCCGCCCTTCGGCAGAATCGACATCTTCCAGTTCATCGGGTTCACCGTTGGGCAAAAATTCCTCGGCGTTTTCGATGGCATCTTTTTTAACCGCTGACAGATATTCCATCACATTGGTCTGGTCCTGATACTGCTGCTCCATACCCGCGATGAACTGTTCCACGGTAAACTGAGTGATTTCCTGATTCAGTTTTTTTACCGCCCGGCTCATATCGCGCCGAGCCAAGGGGGCGGCGCGTATATTCGCCTGTAGTTTCTTTTGAATGGCCTCGATATTGCCCTCGATTTTTTTCTGCTCATCTTTGGGCAGCTGCTCAAATTCCTCAGCGGAGATCACTTTGTCGTCAACCATCGGCGCCAACGTATAACCCGTCGGGGTACGCATCATGGCAATCCTGTTTTGTCGCGCCTCTTCACCAAGATCGTGCAGCGTTTCTTCCAGGTGCTGCTGAAACTTAGCGGTAATCTCTTCCCGCCGCCGCTGATACTCATCACTCTGAAAAGCGGCCGGAATGGCAGTCAGCAGATCTTCCACCAGCTGTTTCATGTCTGAGCAGAGTGTCTGTCCCATGGACACGGGTAACTGCAGTAAACGCGGTCGCTGGGGATCGTCAAAATTATAGACATAACACCAATCATGAAGGGGGGTACGTGACTGGCCTTGCTTGGCCAAAATCTGTTTCACCAGCTGCAGCTTGCCGAGGCCGGGGGTACCCAATACAAACAGGTTAAAGCCCTCTCGGTTGATTTCGACACCGAACTCCATTGCCTCCAGTGCCCGGGCCTGCCCGAGGGGCGTCGTTAAAGGCTCCAGTTCTGCGGTGGAGGTAAACGACAAGGCCTGTGGATCACAGCGGCGATATAGTCGGTGGGGGCTGAGAGCATGAATCATGGCAAAGCTTTCCCTCAAAGCAGTGAGGACGACACCACGTGATAGGATGTCGAGTATAAGCATAGTCAATAGTCACACAATACGCAGCGGGGCTTTCGCTCTGGAGAGGCGTTTCGGGGGGGCTTCAGTCCCGGGTAATAAGGGCTCTTGGCAAAGAAGGTTTCTGCACACACAAGCGCAGCCGATGACTGCAAATCAGGATCAAAGAGCTTGAGCCCAGTCCGGCAAGGGGGTCAGGTGTTCGGTTCTTAACCCCATTTTAATGGTCAACACGGGCTGGAAAGGCGAGTCAATACGCGAGTTATCGAGCACCCGGACCTGGTCACACAAAGGGATGGCCGCCTTCACATTCTCCAGCATTCGGGGTATTCGAGACGCCACCTTGTCGTCCGGTACGTGGTGCCCGCCCTCAACGACCCGTTGCGCCACCCGTGCCTGGTTCAGGTTAACCGTTTGGACATGAATAACCACCAGGATGATCTGGTAAGCGAGCGCCTTGGCGTGAGCCACGAAATCAATTTTGGATGGGTGAGAGAAGACAGTTTCAAAACAAAAGCTGTTACCCTCTTCCAGCTGTGCATAGCGCAGTTGCTCTGCCAGTTTGGCCGCCTGGTAACTGTTCGCTTCCGGATTGTCCGGATACAGCTCTTTGGCGATCAGGTCTGCATTGATAAACGGCATACCGAGAGGCTTTAGCACTTGTTGGTAGAAAGTACTTTTGCCTGCGCCGTTACCGCCGACGAGCATCCACAGTTGTTTCATTTAACACCGAACGTCACAGGACCGCGACTCTCTCAGGGCACCTGCCTCACAGTGTTTCAAACGATATCCTGCGGCACAAACCGCCCCTGCTGAAATTGTCCTAGCAGGATATGGCCATCCGGGTGTACTTGCTCTAACAATCCCGGATGGGTGGCAGACGCCTGATACTGGATCGAGTTGCTGGCAATGGCAGCCCCCAAGGCTCCGGATGCCCGGGCCTGATCTAATGAGGAAAACACCGCATCGGGGTCCAGGCCAATCGGCACAACTTTTTCCAGAGAAATCTTCACCAGGCCGGCGTTGATTTCCAACAGGGTTTCGGGATCAATGACTTTTGAGACTTTTCGGCCAAGATCGGCCCAATACTCAACTTGTTCTGAAGCGCTGCGATGGAGTGCCTTACCCGCTACCTTGGCGGCATCCATGAGGGTACTTTCGAGTCTGACGGGAGAAGCGGCTTTAGCCATGTGAATGACCTCATCGTGTTGAACCTGATCACATTGTAGCATATTGCTACAATGTTTTCGCAAGTCCATTGTGAGCCTTCTGTCAACCCAGTGCCGGCGGTCTAAAAAATCGTTAACCTATTAATATTTATAGACTTTTTTAAAAATTAGCCTTGCATTGACAGCCGCCAAAATTGGCGACTGCGACTGCCAGGTTGACGATAACCCCCAGCAAGGTTTCACTTCACCACCACAGCAAGGTTTCACTTCACCACCACTCGCACCCTGCCTAAATTTTGAACCCGAGCAAACGGCGTTGCGGCATCCCCCTGACGCTGAGACGCTATTCGCAGTACCGGAAAATAGGTGCCTTGCTTATCGAAACGATAGGTGGTGGTCACAATCACCTGATTGTTGCCGTGTTTCGCATCGGACAGATCCATTTTCAACGGGTAGGTTCCCGCACCGTCAAAATCCCATTCGGCAGTCACAATGCGACCAGTAGTCGGGGAAACCTCTATCGTGCCACTCAGGGTTACGACTTCGTTCACGGACACCTCTGCCCGGGTCTGGTCGTTGGCCCTTACATGGACAACCGGCTGAATACCATTACGATCAACTGCCGTCTCCGGCAAAACCACCTGACCATCGATAATGCTGTAAGAGCTGGTAGGTGCTGGTGCGATTCCCTTTTCTACCCAGGCGCTCACATCCCGTAAGGCTTGCTGTAATGCGCCCAGATAACTGACGGTATGTGTTGGGTGAGTTTGACGAGTAAAATCCCCATGATTAGTGTGATCGGTAAACCAGAGACGGAAATTCTCATCCGTTTGCTCACCCAGATGCTCTTTTACCCGATCGTAATACCAGGCACCCTGCCAGGGAAAAGCTTCAGTATCGTACAGGTTCTCCAGCAAAATCATTTTGCCGTTGAACGCCCCGGTTTGGACAGTACCGGACGCGCCTTTAGCAAATATGGGCCCCAGTAAAAAAGGACGCTGGGGGTACAAGGGCTTGCCATCTTCGCCACGGAACTGATCCCAAACCTGATACTCTGTTCCCGGCACCTGATGACGGTGGTAAGTTTGTACCGCCAGGAAATTGGAATTATCCACTTGTACTTTGTCGCCTTCCGCCAGCTTGGCCACAACAGCAGCACTTTCCGGTCCAAGGATGATTACGTCTCCCTGACGTCGGGTCATGGGCAGTTTGCCACCCTTGGCCGCGCCGGATTGAATCAGCAGATCAGCGGCCAACGTATTTTGCTTAGGAAAACTGGTCAACTGAATGGCCACCGGCAACTGTCCCTCGGTGTTGCCTTGCATGGCTTTCCAGGCATCATCGGCACGGCCCTTGGGCTGCCCTGCAAAACGGGAAATTTCCAAGCCCATCGCTTGTGCCTGGTCCGCCATAATGAGCTTTTTGATGCTGGTCGGGTACTGAATACGGGCACTCTTAAGTGACTCTGTAGGCTCATAACCTTCGTAACCCGGCTTGGTCCAGAAATCTGTAAAATAGCCCGGGTCCATCGCCACCACTGCCGGAAAGATGACGGCAAAGGCATGTAGCCCCAGCGTGTCATAGCCGTACCAGGCTTGCAGTGGGAATCCCATTCGGGTGGTTTCTTCCAGCGCCGCTTTCTGTTCTTCATTTAGGGTCGCATAAGGGTTTTGGCTACCACCAGCATCGACCGCATCGGCGACGTCAGCCAACTTGTCCCCGAGAACACGCATCGCGTATGCACGGGCTGTAAACACATTCGGCAAAGCCATGGGTGAACCGAGTACAAAAGGTACGGCACCATCCCAAACACCCTCGGTATTCTCCATACCACCGATGGTACGGTAGGCGCCACCACTGCCCCCAAAAGCATACCCGTACGGCCTTTTACCACCGTACATTTTTAATGCTACTTCGCGCGAAAACTGCGCGGCTGCGGCGTTGGCCCGGTAGGCACCGATAGTAGGATCCGCCTGCCGGCCGGGTCCTGCAGTGGCCGCCGCGCCGCCACCGTTGGTCTCAACAAAGTACGCCCCGCTGTCTATGGAAAAACCGATTTTATCCTCTTCGCCAGTCGCGCCTTGTGACAAGGTTTCACTGTCGGGTACCGGCGTGATGTAATGGAAAAAACGACCTTCGTATTGCTCTTTCGGGGGCAGGTAAAAAGAGAAACGGGTGTCCGTCCCTTTAAAACCACCATGTACATAACGATGGCGAACAGGAGAGTCCCGCCACTCATCCAAATCAATGTAGGGGTGCTGAAACAAAGGGTCCTCCTGATCAGATTTCACAGTCTCTTGCGATGGGGCCGCGAACACAGACTGCTGAAGCCCCAATAGCAACATTAGCATCACGCTCCATGTCTTCAGTTGTGTCCGCCCAAGGTAGCGGTATTGATTTTTCATGATGGCTTTCTCATTTTGTTATTATTCCGTGCGCAATGTAAACCAACTACATTGCTTGAACAAATGTGTTGTTTCAAACCCTTTAACAAACATTTACGGCGATGGCCTGATATCGACATTAATTCACCTCTGACGATGGGAATTATGTTCGCTTAGGAAATATCGGAACCGCTGAAGCCCCAACAGGAAAGTCACACCTAAACGATGAGCGTCTTATTAGCATAGACGCTCGAGCGGTATATAGAAGCTATGTGGATTGGGAGAAATTGCGCCTAGCCTTCGCATGTACTTGAGCAACTTTATGGTAGAGCATGAACTCTGTCATGGAAGGCCGGATACATCACAGCAACTTTGGTCCTCCCCAACAAATTGAACTGCAACACCTGCGTTCAAAATGCCCACAGGCCTTGCCCGAACAACGCGGATTGAATCAGGCAATTTACCTGCATTCCAAGTCGTTGTTGACTGAACTCAATTCACTTGCTGCGCACCCATTCATTCGGAATCCTGGGTGGAGCGGGTTAAAGGATACCGGCACTGCCTCACCCGTTGAAAATATCCAGTCCATAGGGCTGAATCCACAAAAGCGGATTACTCTTCTGGGGCAACCGGTTCAATACGTCATAAAAAATCTGGCGTGAACATCATGGGGCTGGCATGGGGCGAGGTCTGTTAAGCTCCCGCAGTTGGTGTGTTGCCCCAGATTATGGAAGAACTCGGCTTAGTGTCTGCCAGCCCCTGACCCGGACTAGCCATGTCTGCGTAGCCACGGTGTACTTTAAGAGTCATCAATGACTGCCACCTCCCGCCTTCAACGTGGCCTCGCCCACTGAGCCAGGAGCAGAAAGACCACCGCCTTCGAATAGCATGCACTTACATACCCATTAACCTATTAAATCAGGGGATATTGCCGTGGCCTGACGACATTAAAGGATTCCCCAAGGTATCGAGCAAGCTCTTAAAAAAGGCATCTGGACCGACTTATTGCACACATAAAATTAAACAGCATTGTTGAGCAAAAATGGCAAGTAAAATCTGTGGTTATGTCTTGTTGAGTTCCCGTATTCTGTCTAAACTGAACTCGATAAATAACATTTCTTAATACTAAGGAGGCCTTACCAGCCGTTCAACCGTGGCATTGAGCCATGCATTCTAACCAAAAATAAATATTATAATGAGGATTAGCAGATGCAGTATAAGACACAAAAAACCTTCATCAGCCAGGCTATCGCTCTGGCAAATAAGGCTCGCTTAAACTGGGTTGGCGTGGTCGCCATCACACCCGCTGTGTTATTAGGTGCTATCGATGTCAACGCCCAGTCATCCACTTCGCAAGAAGAGTCGCTGGTACTGGAAGAAATTGTGGTAACGGCCCGGCGTCGCGATGAGAGCATTCAGGATGTCCCATTAACCGTCAACGTGGTCACCGCTGAAGCCCTGGATGAATTAAATATACGAAAATTTGAAGATCTCTCTTCCGTCGTCGCGGGATTGACCCTGCAGGAAGACTCCATTGCCCCTAACGCATCCGTGCGCGGGGTACGTTTTGATACGTTTGCCAGTGGTTTTAATCCGACGGTGGAGTTTTATTTAAACGATGCACCGATAGTTTCGCTATCGGCCATGCAGGCGCTATTTGATGTGGGCCAGATTGAAGTTTTGCGAGGCCCACAGGGAACGTTGCGCGGACGAGCTTCCCCTTCCGGCTCCATCACCATCACGGCTCAGCGGCCTGACCTGAATGAATTTGGTGGTTACATTGATTTAACCGCTACTGACATCGATGGTCAAAATGCACGCGGAGCGGTCAACATCCCTATTATTAAAGACATGCTGGCCATACGCTTTGCCGGTTTTTACGAGAAAAACGACGGTGCCGACCTGGAAAGCATCAACAGCAATGACTCTTCCGAAAACCAGGGTGATGGCTGGCGCGGGTCACTGCGTTTCGAGCCCACAGATTCAATCTCGATCAATGCCATGTACCAGAAAATCGTACCGGAACGCACAACCTTATTGCAGATGGAATCTGCCAACCTTGAAAACCCCGCCCTGCCGGCCAGTCCTACGCCACTGGACTCCAGTGATCGCAAAGCGGTAACGGACATTGCCGAATTCTCCCGTCAGGAGCTGGAACGGGCGGGGCTTGAATTTCAGTGGGAATTCGCCAATCAACAGTTCAATTATGCCGGCTCCTGGACGGATCAGAAAATCAACCGCAAACAGCCCGATGATACCGGTAATTTTTTCGACAGCAGCTACCCGGATGATCTGGACACACTGGGTCAAGAGATTGAGACCAACACCAAAGGCAGCAGTCACGAAATTCGTCTGTCTTCCACCGAGTCTCTGTTTGGCACCATGGACTACATCGTAGGCGCGTTCTACCAAGAGAATGAATCGATTACTGATCTCATCAACCAAACGCCTGTCTTTGCATTTTTTGCCAACCCGGCGACTTTTGCCACTATTGCTGATACGGACATCGTCTCAGACGGGGAGTCTACCGAAAAGTCCATCTTTGGTAACCTGACTTTCCAGCTGGGTGAAGCCACCGAACTCTCAGCTGGCGCACGCTATATCGAATTTGAAAATACCTCTTCAGTTGTCGTGAGCGGCAACACGATATCGGATGTGGACAGCGATTGGGATGATACGATCTATGCCATATCGCTCAAACATAATTTCAGTGAAGATATCATGGGCTACGTCAGCTACGGCAGTTCCTGGCGGCCTGGTATCAATACCGTCGGTGACTTCAATGTGGCACCGTCCGCACGCGAGAGAAGTTTTCTAGAGCTGGAGCCGGAGACCTCCGATTCTATTGAATTTGGCATTAAATCGTCCTGGCTGGACAACCGTCTGCGCGTCAATGCCACCGCTTATTACCAGGAGTTTGATAACTACCCCTATCGGGCCGGTGGGGATGGGGTCTATTACGTGACCACCGATGGCCGCACCATGGCTGAGAACGTGGACCAATTCAATTTTGTTGCGGCCGTACCGGTGGAAGTGCAAGGCGTTGAACTGGAAACCACCTATCAGATCACGTCCCATTGGAACGTCAATGCACTATTAAGCTGGTCAGAGGGTAAAATTGACGATGGCACTATCCCCTGCAATGACTATGACCCCGCCGATGGTACACCGGACACCGGAGGTAGCATCCCCAGCATTGCCGACATCAGGACCGCCACCGGCGGTGACAACCTGGCGGCCTGCCAAACCAATTACCGGGCTAATTACGCACCGCTGTTTACGGGTACTTTGCAGTCGGAATACAGCTTTGCCATCGGCGATGTCGAAGCTTATGTTCGCGGCCTGGTGACCATGTACGGCGATTCGAGAAATGATCCATCAAACCCGCTGGATGACGTCGGCAACTACAGCACCATCAATTTCTACACCGGCTTACGCGATCCGGAAGGCAAATGGGAAGTAATGCTGTACGGCAAGAACATCGCTGACACTGAACGCGTACTGCTCAGAGAAGCCACCCCCACCACCATTGGCTACCAGTCAATTGTCGACTTTTCGACGTTTGCCACAGTCGGTGGGACCGGGGTTTCGTCATACCGCCGAATCAGCATGACTGCGCCCCGCGAGTTTGGGCTCAACGTGCGTTACCATTTTTAACTAACAAAACATCCACTCAAAAAAACCGGTCATGCTGATGACCGGTTTTTTTGTTTGGTACTTATCTGATGTCATACCTTAACTGCTGTTATGTATTTATCCTGACAGCAGTCTTAATTTTTTTTACACACCCATTGCTGGGGAAGACGCCGCATACTCTTTGCTGGATGAATACAGTTTAATTGCCTGCGATTCTGATCGAAATTCACGCGGCCCTTTTTCAAAGGTTTGCTTAAAGATACGACTAAAATGTGCGGGACTTTTAAACCCTACCCGGAACGCAATTTCAGCAATCGTGATTTCATTGGGGTGACTGGTCGCCAGCCACTTACTGGCCACTTCCAGCCTTTTCGCTTTCACATAATCCGCGAACGATAAACCTTGCTTGTTTAATAGAAAGGACAAATACCGGGGAGAAATCCCACACGCTTCTGCGACACGCACATTGCTTAATTTTGGATCAGACAGGTGTAAATCGATGAAGTGCAACGCGGTCTTGATTCTTTTTTCTGACACACTTTCTTTTTCCGGTGACAACCCTTTTTGTTCCTGAATGGTATCAGACAACGCCGACAAGGCGCTTTCCAACAACAGACTCTCTGTCTTCTCTGAAAACCCGTCACTGTCCGCAAAAAGGCCGGAAAGTATATTTTCGATAATTGAGAACGCCCTGCTGTCGGTCGAAGCCGTAAAACCTGTTGACACATCTGCGGGTATAAATTGTCTGAAAATATGCGATGGGATCATCACATTCAATGCTTCATGGACCGATTGACTATCCACCCGTCGCTCAATTGAGTATGGGGTCATGGATTTCGTGATGGCAAATTCCCCAGCCCTGGGCGTGCTGACTTTACCGCCATGATAAATCCGCAAACTGCCCCTCTTGATGAACCATAAAACCACCACATCGGTTGCATCATTGCGGATATGGTGCCAGGATCGATTAAAAGACAGTAGCTTTTTGGATTTGACGCGTATTATTGAACAAGGGCCGATAGCCTTAGCATCAACTGTGACATCACCTCTTGTGCCATCGGCAATAGAGCACTCCCCAAGAAAACTGGTTTCAATATCCTGGCTTTGGATAGCATGCTTCTGCTTTACATTTTCTGTATCTAATGTGACTGCTGTGCTTTGCACTTCTACACTCCCACAATACGTTCTTATTAAATGTGTCCAAGCAACTCTTGGCTTTTTATCTCTCTGCTATCAAATATAAACAACAGTGTTGATTAAGACAAGCCCTGTGCGCACATTTTGACTTCATTCCCAGACAAATATTGTGTAAAGATCGACGATTAACGGGTCAAGTATTTTTAAATATTCTATCAATCTGATTGCTCCAAGCAGAAAGGCATAGTAAATTCCAAATAGACCCGTTAATCCAAAGCTGCCGCCATGATCGATCACCTCTCTGCAGAATGTCTTCAATTACTCAATCAACTGTTGCCTCTTACCGACCAGCTCAGGACCTCCGTAGAACACACCACAGGCGATGTTTTTTACCAGGAGGGCAACGATACGGCATTAACCGGAGATCAGGCCAGACAAGCAATCAGTCAGCATATTGGTGAGATGCGTTATCGAGGCCTGGAAGATATCGGCAAAGACCCACGTCCACGGTTTATGTTTCTGGCCATACCGATGGAAGTGCTCCCCCTGCTGGAATCCGTCAACCGTGCCAAAAAGGCGCTCCAGCAATGGCATGAAGCCCTGGCCAGAAAACAGTCAAATGCTTATGCTGCGGCTCAATTAAACCGCGCTGTCCTGAAAAGAGCCAAAGAACCTCTGCTCAACCTGCAAATGGCGGAGCGCGCCAATATCTGGCTCTCCGGCCCACCTACCCGCCTGAGCTGGCATTACAACACCACCGCCAACAGCCGCCGAAAAAAACTGGGAGATGCCCTGGTCGCGCTGGAAAAGCTGGCGGATAAATTACCCGAGTATCGCATCCCCGACATTGAACGGGTCCGCCATAACCTGGCCTCCGTGCCCCTGGACACCCCGGTCGCCTATCGACCCAGCAAACCCATTACTCACCTTAAATGCCAGTACCGTTATCTGGATGCCGACGGGGGCTCTGCACGAGGAGTCTGCTATGCCAAAAACCCCATTTTTTTCCCAGACATCCCCTCCTCAAAACCCCCTTCCGTGTCCCTGCCTGCGGAAGTTATGGGCCGGCAAACACGATCGGGGGCGGGCCGACCGTCCATGATCAGCGACCGTCAGGTGTCAGAGCTGTTACCCAACTGGTTTTGGTACAAGCCCAACGACTAAACGTGTTTTCCTGGATCGAATCGGTCCTTACAGGCATAGACGTAATTAACTGGACCGTACCGACAACAGCGACAAGAATTCATTGCGCGTGGCAATGTTGTTGCGAAAGGCCCCCAGCATCGCCGAGGTTTGCATCATCGAATTCTGCTTCTCAACGCCTCGCATCATCATGCAAAGGTGTTTTGCCTCAATGATCACCGCCACGCCATCGGCGTCAGTCAATTCCTGAATGGCATTGGCAATCTGGGTGGTCAGGTTTTCCTGAATTTGCAGCCGACGCGCAAAAACATCCACAATTCTGGCAATCTTGGACAGGCCAATCACCTTGCCTGAGGGCAGATAGGCGACATGGCATTTACCAATAAAAGGCAGCAAATGATGTTCACACATGGAATACAGTTCAACATCGCGAACCACCACCATTTCACTGTTGTCGGAAGGGAATAACGCCCCGTTTACCACTTCTTCGGGGGTCTTCTGGTATCCATTGGTTAAAAACTCAAACGCCTTGGCCGCCCGCTTGGGGGTATCCAACAAGCCGGGGCGATCGGGTTCATCAACTTTGGCAATAATGCTTAGATAGGCTTTTTCTAAATCTTTGGTGGACATTGCCCAAGGCTCCCTATACCACTCACTGAATGAGCATCTATTGTACACCACTGTTGAATAGAGTCAAAACTTTGCCATAGCCTGCGGCGGGTAAAGCCCACACAATGACTCAGCGGTCTCGCCATCAGTCCTCAAGGGCATCAATCAACCCCCACTCCAAAGCCGTCCTGGCATTAATACGTCGGCCACTCAACACCAGCAAGGCGGTTCTCTGCCGACCAATGCGCCGGGCAATACTGACCGTTCCGCCCGCCCCCGGAATGAGGCCCAGCTTTAATTCCGGCAACTGAAAATAGGTTTTATGGTGGGCCACAACTTGTGACGCAAAGGCGGGCAGCTCGATGCCCGAACCAATGCAGGCACCGTGAACATGGCAAGTGATCCTGGCACTCAATTTTGCCATTAACCTTGCCGGGCTTCGCACTGAGCGCACCCAGTGAGCCGTCGCAGGGTCGGGAGCCGTGCCAAATTCAGCCAGCTCACCCCCAGTGCTAAAACAAGGACCCAGCCCACGCAGGGTAAATTCCGTAATGCTGTCATCCGCATCGAGCAATTCCAGCGCTTCCACCCAGGCATCCCGCATTTCAACCGTCACCGAATTGCGCAATTGCGGACGGTTCATCACCGCGTCGACTTTGCCGCCTGTGCGACTGAGCAACAGCGCGGGTCCCTCTGGTTCCGGCAACAATATCTCATCACCGCGCGTTTTCAGCCAGGCCGCAAACTCCTCGCCCGACTGCAAGGTTGAATAGGCCAGAGACTCCACATCCAGCCCCAGTTCCGGCGGCAGCAATTCGGTACTGCGCAGTACCTGCACCAAAGTCATGGCGGCAACAGGCGCTGACTGTATGTTCTTCTCCAGTTTCTGTGCCGCCGCCAGGTCCGGCACAATGACATCCGCATTGGCTGTGATGGCCTGCTTGCCATAGGCAATCACCGGATAAGGTTGTTGCCGCAACCAGCTGGCATCCTCGGGAATTTCGGTGTAATCCATAATAATAGCGTTCAGCATCGATACACATCCTGAGACGATTTAAAGGGTCTTATATTTAACGTTCTAGGTTCTAGTTGTAGAGTTCAGAGAGGTTGTTCACACACCGCTTGTATAGGAAGCTGTTGGGTGTCGAATCCAAGTTCCATCAAGAGTGAGTGAACAACCTTGCACAAGAATGCTAAATCTTGCCCTCATAGTCGAGCGGTAATTGTTAAAGGACACCTAGAACGCGGCATTTCCGTCGCCCAATTGTCTGAATGTCACCAGGTATCGGCTTCGCTGATTTACAGATGGCTTCGACGTTACAAAGCGGGTGGCGAGGCGGCCTTAAAAATGGGAAATAGCCGCCCCAAGACCTCACCCAGGCAGACTCCGCGCTGGCAAGAGAATGCGGTCAAGGCCTTAGTTTTAGGGGGCTGGGAACAGCGGCGTGTCGCAGAAACCTTAAATCTGCCTCGTTCTACGGTATCGGTTATTAGCCGTCGGGTTTGTGGGCATTTGTTATATAAGCGTGAGCCAGTGGTACGCTATGAGTACGATGCAGTGGGCGGTTTAATCCACCTGGACATCAAGCGCGTGGCTCGCTTTGACCAGCCGGGCCATAGGGTAACCGGAAATCGCTCGCAACAGTCTAAGCGCGCCGGCTGGGAATATGTGCACGTTTGCGTCGATGATTACAGTCGCTGGAGTTATGCCGAGGTACTGCCCGATCAGAAGGCGACCTCCGCTGCCG
>NZ_JAAONZ010000011.1 GCF_011602365.1 Pseudomaricurvus hydrocarbonicus | reverse complement strand
GACTATGCCGATCAGGAACTGGAAGCCCGCGCTAAACCGGTTTACTATCGAATTTGGTGAGCGGGTAACGGCTCATCTTTGACGCGTCACGGGACGTTTACACAGTTATCAGGACACTCTCATGATATTGGGGTGTGTTTCAGACTTAAGTGTTGGTTTTCGTTCTCAGGTAGTGCCTGTCCTCTTCAGCTATCCTTTCTCCTACTCCTACGGAACATCTTAATGTCAGTATGAGTGACTTCCAGAGCGGTTATATTGATGCTCAGATCAATGAGCAGGGTGTGGTAAGCATTACCAGTTTTTCTCTGGTTCTCGCCAAGGGAGATTTGAGTTCCGAGGGTCATTATTATTTGGATATCGGTTCCAATTTTATGGCCCTGGATTATTGTTTAGATGATTCAACTGGCACTTGTAGTCCTGAGTTTACTTGCTGGGGTAGGCCATTCGGTATTCCTTTGTCAGTGGTATCCCGAGAAGCACCCTTGTCAGATGTGCCTGAGCCAATGACGCTATCCATTTTGCTTTTGGGATTGTTAGGCATCTTTGCATCGAGAAAAATCTGCAAGCCGGAAGATGCAAAAGTCATGATGGCCTGATCCGCAGATGATTAATCTTTGAAGCTTGTCTAACTCTTGCTGAAAGTGCTGTTGGAAGCGACCGAATTCACCCAGCTCAAGATTCTCCAGGTCTTCACTTAGACCGTTGATGCTGCGCACGTTATGCCCGGGTTCCCGGGCGCAGTCTGTCCAGCGATTGAGTCGATGGGGTTGCTCGGGCAAAAATGAAGGACAGGCACTCCTTTACAAGGGACAGGCACTCCTTTACAGGCACTCCTTTACAAATTGAACCGACGCAGCCTGTTTGGCAGGATGAATGGATAGGTTGTTCAAAAGGCAGGGGTGGCTTGAGGAGTAAAGGGAAGTCACTGCTTTCGGTATTGGCGAATCGAGCAATGGGTTCATTCAGGCAATTCACTTGTGCCCTATGGGTATAAAAAAACTCAAATTTTATCTGATCTATACTATCAATATTGATGTGTCTCCAGGGACGTGACCTTAATCACTTTTGTCCCGACAGGAGGTAATGATGAACGTTGATCGTCTGGTTTTTGCCATTGCCGGCAGCTTTATTCTCATCAGCTTGGTTTTAAGTCAACTGCATTCTGTGTATTGGCTTTGGTTTACTGCGTTTGTGGGGGCCAACATGTTGCAGGCTTCATTTACCGGTTTTTGCCCATTGGCGATGATGTTGAAAAAGTCAGGTAAAACGCCGGGGTGTGCCTTCAAATGATCAGTTTTTATGTTTCTGCAGCAAAATTCTGTTAAGTATAATGGTTCAGCAAGTGGCAATACGGTAAATACTGAAAAACCCTCTTGGATTTGGGTGGCTACTTTTTTCGTCCAGAACCCAATACAGGAATAAACCTTCATTGGATGCCCTTGGGCGTATGATGTGTCACTGGGGATCCAGGGTGATCAAGATATCTTCGATTCCGCCATCGGATACCCTAGGATTTAATGCTCATTTTTTGCATATCTTCCTCATATACCTCCTTCATATTTAAGGCCCTTCGAGCGGCCTGTCCCATCGAAATTGATTTATTGGAAAATGCACGAAACTGTTGAATTCTCTGTCAATTGACGTTATGTTTGGCACTTGTTTCAACGAAATGCCATCAGGATGATGGAGGAGACAGGGACCCCTTATGCTTATTTATTCTTTTTTCCCTTACGAATTGTCATATCAGATGGGTGTTTGAACGGGCACTGGTAGTGCGGCGGTAAAGCGCAGGTTTCAGCTTTGGGATCAGACAAGCTTTTGATCAGTGAGGCTCCAGGGATTCGCAGGAATACACACACCCACTTCAGCTTGCGCAATGTTATTTATATCTGGCTGTGCCAACCCCATCGAGCCATGAGTGTAGGGGATAAATGTTTATATCTATTGATATTCATCATTCTGGCTACGTTAACCTGGTCAAAAAGTCATGAGGTATGAATACAAAGGGGTATCCGGTTTTGCACGGATAATGATTTGGGAATATGTGTCATGAAGGCACTGTCAGGCGGGAAAAATGCCTATGAAACCGCTTCAAGAGATTTTTTTGAAGAATTTAGTGGGAACGATTCGCGAAGCCAGACAGAGAATACTGGCTGACATTGATTTTTTGCCGGAAGAAGAAAAGAAACACCTGGATGCAGTTGTTTGGGAAGAGCTGCAGCGGCTCATTCATACCTTTTTGTGTGAGTTCGATGGTGCGACGCCTCTGGCTGATCTTGGCCTCATTTCAATTGTTGATGAAAACGGTCAGAAGTTTGATCGATGTCTTCATGAGCTTGTTTTTAAAGATCTTGAAGATGATAAATTGCTGTAATCGATCAACAAAACTAGACGCATAAAACAACAAGGATTTCGTCGTTTATCCACCGTCATTAACCGTAAAATTAGATTTCAGTTGAGGATCATGAAAGAAGAACTTGTTAGTTCCATCGCAGGGATATTACGTGAGTGGAATCCACTCGGTGAAGCGGCTGAGTCTACTTTAGAGTTAGAGGGCTATAAGTATGAAGCTATGGATATACTGGCGGTCTTGAACATCACCAAGGTGCCGGTTTCAAAGGCAGTGTATAATGTACTAACTCAGGCATTCGGAATCACTCTGAACGAAGCAGAGATAGAGTATTACAGCGCTAAAATAGAAAAATTGTTACGTACTAAGTAAGCAATTAACTGTGGCCATACTTCGGCAAGGGCATTAGGCAAACCAGACACAGCTAAACACCTTATGGATGTCACTTTTGGCTGTTACTTTCATTTTTCTGTCGGTTTGTTCGGTTCGATTCATCAGTCGGGCAGCCATTTTTCATGCCGAGTCCGGGTTTATTGCCAGAACGCCTTGAGATTACATCATTAGCCAGTATATTGGATTATGGTCAGAGATATATCCCGGCTGGGAGAGGGTTGCCTGCAATTGCTGAGTCAAATTTTCTCCGGGTTGTTCAGTAAACCCTCGATTTGATCGTTGCTCAACAAAAATGTTGACCGCGACCTGATAAATACAAACAACAGTGGGAGAGCTGCACCAATGGAAACGCGCTGGGTAAAAGGCGACCTCTTCGGACTTGATATCCCGGCCGATGCCGAGGCTTTACTCTCTGGTGGGGCCAACTTTCTGACCAAAATTTTTCACGCATCAGGGGCGCTATCGCCAGACAACCGTGTCACCAAGATTTTGCACAAAGAAGAATTTTTTGGGGGTGGTACTGGCAGTAAGTTGGTTTTGAACGTGGCTTTTGCGTCGCCTGAGCCCAATTTTCCCGGTGAATTGTTCATAAAATTTTCCCGAAATTTTGAAGATGAATTGCGTGATAGCGCGCGTTTTATGATGGTGTCAGAAGCGAAATTTGCAGCCTTTACCCGTAATATCGATTTTCCGGTCACTGTACCTGCGTGCCTGTTTGCCGACGTAGAAGCTGAAACGGGTACCGGACTGCTTATTAGCGAGCGTATTCTTTTTGGCTGTAAAGGTCTGGAGCCACTGTATCCCAAATGCATGGACTACTCTGTCCCTCAACCGCTGGAGCACTATAAAACCATCATCAGGGCGCAGGCGAAACTGGCTGCTACCCACAGGCTGGGTGGATTGCCTGCGGTGTTTGATGAACATTTTCGGTATAACCCGAAACAGTCCTCGGCGATGCTATCAATACGCCAGCCTGAAGAAAAACTAATACAACGTGCTGTCCGGATGTTTGAATTTATTAATCGTCACCCGCAATTGTTCCCTGACAATATACGCGCCAGGGACTTTCATCAGCAATTTCTCAGTGATATACCGTTTGTGATAGCGGCTGAAAAACATATTAAGGAAATATTGCACAGCAATCCGGATTTCATAGCCCTTTGCCATTGGAATGCCAATATTGATAACTGCTGGTTTTGGCGCGATGCAGAAGGGATCTTGCAGTGTGGCCTGATGGATTGGGCAATGGTCGGGCAAATAAGTATTGCCCAAGCGATTCAGGGAGTCATCAGTGGTGCTGAACCCCCCATCTGGGATCATCACCTCGACGAGATTTTGCAGGTCTTTGTCGATGAATATTCAGCGTGTGGTGGCCCATTGTTGAATGTGAATGAGATCCGGCGACATATCCTCTTGAGTCTGGCGGTTACCGGTGTGAGTTACTTCATGAGCGCTCCGGTGGCCATAACGCGGGAGATATCCGATCTGGAACCTGTACAGAGTTATCAGGATGAAAGTTTTCAACAGCATGAGAATGCACGCATTCAGCTGCATATGATGACCAGAATGCTCAACGTTTGGCAAACCAGAAAGCTTGGCGAGCTGGTCAGGCAGCTGATGGATTAATGGCAATGATTTTAATTCACTTAAGCCAATTTGGGCGTGCCTGGCCATTGTCGCGGCGCAGATAGTGAGGCGTTTGACAGCGCTATGGCAGAAGTGGCAGACAGCGGACAATTGCCTAACCTATTAAGGAGTTCGTTTTCTGTATTGCGTCGGCGAAACTCCAGTCCAGCGTTTAAATGCATTGCTAAATGCAGCGGCGTCATTGTATCCAATCCTTTCCGAGATCTCTTCAATCGTTAAATCAGAAGACAACAAATACTCGGTGGATACACTTTCACGGACATCATCAAGGAGTTCCTGATAACTCACGGACTCGGACGCCAGTTTTCGTTGAATTGTCCGCGGGGTTGTATTAAATACTCTGGCTACAGCGTCAAGGGAAGGCGTATCAAAATTACTGTTGAGCAGGTGATAACGAATATGCTCGGCAAAACTGTGTTTAGCCCTCAGTGACTTTGCAATCTCTTGACATTGAGAGGTAAAGACACTGGAGGTAATCGCATCGGCTTTGGGTAAAGGTTGTTCCAACCAGTATTTTTCAAACCCGATACGATTGTGTTTGGCATTAAATTTTGCCTCACACCCAAAAACTTCTATGTATTTATCGGCATGGCCGGTTGGTGGGTGCTGAAACTCAACGCTGACCACTGGGAGTATCTGATCTAATGCTTCGCTGGCTATCTGTCTGCCAGCACTGAGGTCACGCTCAATCATATACTGCAGTGACGCACCCAGGTCGCGAATAGGCTCCATTTGTAAATACGCCAGATCACCCTCCGTATAAATACTGCATCTAAAAAATGTCCAGGTGAGAAGAATATTCTCGAGAATAACCTGATAGCACTCAAACACATCACGACTGGTCATGGCTGCCAGTCCAAGCATTCCGTAATTGGACAGATGATAGGTCGGGCCAATCAGCAAACCCAGGTCGGGCTGATTGGCTGCACGATAGGCCTCACAGGTGAAACAAATTTCCTGGCTGGGAGTGATGGAATAATCCGGTTGAGAGAGGGCGTCTAATGGAATACCGGCGTGCTTTAGAATCGGTGCTTTATCAATGCCTTGTGTTTCCATCCAGTTTATGAGGGGCAACAGGCCCTGAACCAGATGGCGTAGTGACTGTGGACTGCCGTGATTGCTCTCTATGTGCATAGCGTGGGTCACTTCGAATTATTGTTTTTTTCATTGTATCTCCAGTTGTCGTAAATTCGCAAATTTTTGTCTTGCTTGAGCATTAGCGAGCAGACCGAATCTCCCTATAGTGGCTCTCAGTAATCATAAAAAGCTCCATAACGAGAAGTCGATATCACAAGGGGAGAGTGCTACATGTCTCAAGAACGTAAAATCCTGATCTATGGCGCCAGTGGCTACACTGGCAAGTTGGTCGCTGAATGTTTGGCTCGACGTGGCCTGCCGTTCTATATGTCCGGTCGCACCTTGTCGCGACTGGAAGCGGCCCTGGACGTCGTAAAAAAACGTCACCACGGCCCGGTCGATGTGGAGTTGGTGGCAGCCAGCAACAACGTTGAAGAGCTAAAGCCGCTGTTTGAAAAAGTTGACGTTGTCATCAACGTGGCAGGCCCGTTTATGCAAGTAGCCTGGCCGATTGTCGAGGCCTGCCTGCAAGCCCGCTGTCACTATCTGGACACAACCGGAGAGCAGGACTGGACGCGAGCCATCCAGGCTGAGTACGGCCAGGCATTCGCGGACAAAAATTTGCTCTTGAGCCCCGCTTGTTCCTATATGTGGGCAGCCGGTGCCTTGACCGCCGAAGTTGTGCTGGAGACGAACGGCATCGACAGTCTTGAACTGGTGTATCAAATCGATAATGCATTGCCCTCTGAAGCTTCAACCAAGTCATTTCTGCGTATGCAGGGCAACGCCGATAGTCAATTTTTTCTGCAACAGAACGAATACGCAGCCTGGCCAAATGATCGCAGCTACGACGTCGTCGTTCCTCATCGCATGAACCCCTATCGCGCTTTACCCTGGGGCGGTGCGTGTGAACCGGTGTGGTTTAAAACAGATCCCCGCGTGCGCAACTGCAAGGTACTGACAGCGTTCGGTGACGACATTGTCGACAATGTTACCAAGATTATTCAGGATTTTAACGAACGTGCGAAGGGCTTGACTCAACAACAACGTGAAGACTTGACCAACGAAATCGGTGAATCCATGGCGGTGGGAGAGCCCGAGCCGGATACCCCTGACACCGGACGTTCGATGGTCGTCTGCTACGGTCAGGGTCCACAGGGTAATACAACCTTTTGCCTGAGTCTGACCACACCCTACTGTTTTACCGGTGAAATCTGTGCCGAAGCAGCCGAGCGTATCCTCAATGGTCAACTGAAAAAATCGGGATTTCAGTCTGCGGCGGTTGCTTTCGGACACCGGGAATTACTGGAAGTGTTCCATGAGTTGGGTTACAGCAATTCACCGGCGTAAGGAGTCAGTGTCATGAAAATGAATACCTATGTCGCCGGAGTCGGAATGACCCGCTTTGGCAAGCATCTGGATGTGTCGTTGAAAGGGCTGGCGGGTCAGGCGATCACCAAGGCGTTGGCGGATGCCGGGCTTGGGGTTGACGATCTTGAGGCCGCCTATATGGGTAATGGCGCTGCCGGTGTGGTTCAGGGGCAAGAAATGATTTCTGGCCAGGTGGCCCTGCGCGAACTGGGTATCGGCAAAATTCCCGTCGTTAACGTTGAAAATGCTTGTGCGACGTCCTCTACCGCGTTCAATCAAGCTTGCGCCATGGTGACAGCCGGTCTGTACGATGTGGTCCTGGTCTGTGGTTTCGAAAAACTGTACCACCAGGACAAGGCACGCAGTTTCGCAGCCTTTGACGGTGCAGTTGATACCGAGCAGTCAAGCGGCATGCTGGGAGCTCTACAGGCGCTGGCAGACAGGGCGGGCGTGGCGGTAGACACGGAGCATGCCGGCAAGACCCGTTCGGTGTTTATGGACATCTACTCTCTGATGGCCATCGCCCATATGAAAAACCATGGCACCACCCAGGCACAATTTGCCGGTGTCACCGCCAAGAATGCATTTCACGGTAGCCTCAACTCAAACGCCCAATTTCAAGTCGCCATGAGTGTGGAAGAAGTCCTGGCGTGCCGTGAAATTGTATATCCCCTGACGCTGCCCATGTGTTCACCAATTGGCGACGGAGCCGCTGCTGTCGTGCTGGTGAGTGAGCGTAAAGCCAGACAACTGGCTCTGTCAAAACCGGTCAAGGTGCTCTCATCCGCTTTGGTATCGGGTTGGGATATGACGACGGATGTCGCCAGTTACGCTGCCAATATGGCTTACGAATACGCCGGTGTCGGTCCCCAGGACTTAAGTTTGGTGGAGCTTCACGATGCGTCTGCACCGTCTGAAATCTTCACCTATGAATACCTGGGCCTGTGCGAAAAAGGTGAAGGCGGGCGTTTAATTGACGAGGGAACTACCCGTCTTGGCGGCAGCGTGCCGGTGAATGTATCGGGTGGTTTGCTGCGTAAAGGTCATCCCATCGGTGCATCCGGTATTGCACAGATAGTCGAGCTGACGGAACAACTGCAAGGCCGTTGTGGTGCGCGCCAGGTGGAGGGTGCCCGCCTTGGTTTGGCTCAAAATGGGGGCGGTATGATCAGTCTGGATGCCGCCGCGATGGTGGTTAGCATCTTGGCTCGGGAGGCGTAAACATGTCTGAATTAACCATACTCGCAAACCGCATTACGGATTGGGTAGATCGGTGTCCCAATTTGGATGTACTGACATTTGTCGATATCGACAGCAAGGGCAATTTTGATGAGGAAACGCGCTCCTACCAACAGCTGTGGGATAACGGTCAGCGTCTGGCTGCGTGGTTGCAAGCACAGGGCATGCAAAAAGGCGACAGTTTTGCGCTGGTCATGGCTAACCATCCGGAGTTTGTCGATCTGATGGTCGCGTCCTCCATACTGGGAACGATTTTTGTACCCATCGACCCACGCACACAGGGCGAAAAGCTGAAATACATGCTTGATTACGCCGAATGCAAGGGGGCGGTAGTGGCCGACTATGCGCGTGCCAACGTCGAGACGGTTTGGGCCGGACGCAATGACTGCTGGATTCTGCCTATGGGTGAGCAGACTGAGGCGGGCATTGAAAAGATACTGTCGAGTGCACTGCCTACCCAACCATTACCCATCGAGAGCACAGATCCCGATGCGCCCATGCAGATGTTGTACACCTCCGGCACCACGGGCGATCCCAAAGCGATTTTGGCACCCCACCGTCGCTTTGCCACGGCCGAAGTGATCGCAACCGTACTGGGGTTAAACGCAGACGACCGGCCTTACACCGGGCTGTCCCTGACTCATGCCAATGCGCAGCTGATTACTTTGGGCTGCTCATTGGCCTTGGGGCTTCGTTGCGTGATTAGTCGCAAGTTTACCAAATCTCGTCTGTGGGACATAAGCCGTCATTACGGCTGTACCTGGTTTAATCTTTTGGGCGGAATGACAACCGCTCTCTACGCACAACCGCCAAGATCCGATGACAGTGACAATCCGGTACGCATCATCCTCAGCGCCGGAATGCCCGCGGCAATTTGGGAGGATTTTGGCCGGCGTTTTGATGTTGAGTTGTTTGAATTTTATGGTGCAGCCGAAGGCGGATTGACGTTCAACCCC
This sequence comes from Pseudomaricurvus hydrocarbonicus, assembly GCF_011602365.1. Taxonomy (GTDB): domain Bacteria; phylum Pseudomonadota; class Gammaproteobacteria; order Pseudomonadales; family Cellvibrionaceae; genus Pseudomaricurvus; species Pseudomaricurvus hydrocarbonicus. The sequence goes on along the minus strand of NZ_JAAONZ010000011.1, from coordinate 158,815 downwards.
GCAGGCGTAGGACCTGTTGGCAGTTGCGGCAAGGCCCCTGCAATTTTGGATTTAAAAATCTTCGATGAGCAAGGTAATGAGTGCGCTGCGGGCGAAGCAGGAGAAATCTGTTTTCGCCATGCCGATGGCAGCACGCCAGTCGTGCAGTACTTCAAGAACCCTGAAGCGTCAGCCAAGAAAACCCATGCTGGCTGGTTGCGTATGGGCGATATCGGTCATGTTGATGACGCTGGCTGGCTGTACTTTCATTATCGCATGGGGGGGGGAATTCGACGCAATGGCGATTTTATCAACACCGCCTTTGTCGAAAAAGTATTGTCAGAGATGAACAGCGTATACGACGTCTTTGTCTACGGAATACCGATTCAAAATGGTGCCCCGGGTGAAAAGGATGTTGTTGCCGCCATCGTCCCTGCGGACGTATGCAGTTTCGATGCAGAGCAGGTTTTCGAACAATGTCGGCAGTCCCTCGAAAAAAATTCGGTCCCGCGCTACCTGCATATTGTCAGCAATATCCCCAAGACTGCCTCGGAAAAACCTCAGGAACGTTTTTTATTGGATGCCTTCAACCCCGATGCTGATTCCGTCATTGAAGATAAAACCCTGCTGCGCCGTCAAGGCTCTGCAATGAATCCTGCCTGAAACGAAAAATAGTGGAGAAAGACGATGAATAAATATATAGAACTCCCTTTAAGTGGTCTTGAGCCTCCGTTGAACGAAATGGAACAGGCTATTCAACAAACGACTCACCGTTTTGCCGCTGAAGTCCTGCGCCCGGCCGGGATTGCACTGGACAGACTCTCTGCCGAAGAGATGGTCGCGGCGGATTCACCATTGTGGGATGTGCTGGAACAGGCACAAGATCTTGGATTAAGTCTGACGGCCATGGCAGAACTGGAACCGTTGGAGCGGGTACGTTTGTTGACGATAGCCTCTGAAGAGTTGTCCTGGGGTGACGCCGGGCTGGGAGGCGCGATCCTGGTTAACCATTTTCCGGTGATGTACTCCATGCTCGCCGGCAATACGGCCATGGTCGAATTCTGTGAAGGCAAGCGTGGCTGCTGGGCCATCACCGAACCGGATCACGGCAGTGATATGCTGGATGCCAATAGCGCGCTACAGGAAAAGAACAGCCGTTACGGCCGACCAAATTGTGTCGCTCGCATCGAAGGTGACAAGGTCATTATTAACGGACAAAAATCAGCCTGGGTCTCTGGTGCAATGACGGCAGAAGTGTGCGCCTTGTTCTGTCATGCCGAAGTAGACGGCGCAACCCAACCTGGTATTGCGGTCATAGTGCCGTTGGATTTGCCCGGCGTCAGTCGTGGCAAGCCATTGGATAAGCTGGGTTTGCGATGTCTGAACCAGGGTGAACTCTATTTTGATAACGTCGAAGTGCCCCTCTCGCATTTACTGGCTGGCCCAGACGACTATGAAGAGCTGGCATATCGCATGCTGGCAGAAGCCAATCCGCACGTTGGCCTGATGTTTGTCGGCGTGGCGCGCGCTGCTTATGAACACGCTCTGGCCTATGCTCACGAACGCAAACAGGGTGGGGTCCCCATCATCCAACACCAACTTGTGCGTTACCGTCTGTTTCACATGTTTCGCAAAGTGGAGTCTGCTCGGGCATTGGTGCGGCGGGTCATGGAGTTTAATGCCACGGTGGCCCGACCAGCCCTGCAGGGTTCTGCCGCCGCTAAAGTCACTGCAACCCAACTCGCGTTTGAAGTGGCTAGCGACGCTTTGCAAATGTTTGGTGGCAACGGTCTGACCAAGGAGTATCCCATGGAAAAACTGCTGCGCGATGCCCGGGCGGGTCTGATTGCCGATGGCTGTAACGAAGTCCTGGCGCTCAAGGGTGGCAGCCTGTTGGTAAACCCTGAACTGCTCTGACACATTTTTTGCGGAGGTTGATATGTTTTCTCATCAACTGAATCACCTTTTTTCCTATTCGGTAGCACTGCATCCGGAGATGGAAATTGTAGGCCCGACGCCAGAGGGGTGAAAAATAACAGGTATATCAGGGAGACATGTCGAATCATAAGATTGTCGTGAATGCACAAATATTGGGTGCTCTCGCACATCCCCCTGAACACAGAATACTGATAATTTAACAAACATAAAAATGAATAACGAGGAGAGTAAGATGAATATAATAGCCCAATCCCGCCTGACTCAGGCCATCATGCTGACCGTCGCCGCGCTCAATGTGGAAGCCGCCAACTTTCAACTGGAAGAGATTGTCGTCACCGCTCAAAAGCGCAGTGAAAGTGTTCAGGATATTCCGGTCGCCATCAGTGCCTTCACCGCCGAAGGTATGGAGAACATGAAGATGGAAACGGCCAATGACATTGCTTCCGGAGTCCCGAATCTACAGGTATCCTCACCTTTCGGAGAAACGCAGCCTATTTTTTCCATTCGCGGACAAAGTATGTCCGACTACAACACCAATCAAGCTTCACCGGTCGGAGTGTATGTGGATGAAGCTTATGTCGGGGCGAATTTTCTGCAGGGCATGGCGCTGTTTGATCTGGAGCGGGTAGAGGTTCTGCGTGGGCCTCAGGGCACATTGTATGGCAAAAATACCACCGGGGGCGCCATCAACTTCATCACCCGCGCCCCCGCACTGGAAGGTAACCGCGGAAATATAACCCTAACTATGGGCGATAATGGTCGCGAGCATGTCAACGGTGCCGCCGAAACCGAGCTGATAGACGACAAATTGGGCCTGCGTGCGGCCTATACCTACACCAAAACCGACGGCTATCACGACAATCATTTTCCCGGAGGAGATGATCTGTCCTCTATTGATACGTGGGCGGGTCGGGTGACCTTGCTGTATGAGAGTGAGCGATTGAACGCAACGCTGCGATATGCCGCCGGAGAGAGTGATGGTCAGACTACCGCGGTCATCTCGCAAGGGCGGATATCTGTTCCGGGCGTGGGCAACACCGACGCTGTGGGGGCATTGATCGGGCAGCGACCACGTCAAGATGGCTGGGACGCCTGGGAAGGTAGCCACAATAAATCCGGAGCCTACCGTACTGATTTTGAAAGCGCTACGCTTACCCTCAACTGGGATTTGGACAAGTATACCCTGACCTCAATCACGGCTTACCTAACGGGCGAAGGCTTGAATGAAGCCGATACCGATGGCGCGCCATGGCAACTGCTAGAGATTGATTGGGGTGCAGAGGTGAGCCAGTTCGCTCAGGACTTAAGAATCACCAGCGATTATGACAGCCCCTTTAATTTTATTGCGGGAATATACTATGCCACTGACACCATGGACATTGAAAACATCTATGAGATGTATCATGTTACTGAAGATTTTGGCATCCCGTTTGATCCGGCCAACACCCTTATGACAAATCCGGTCTCCGGTTCAGGCCTCACAACAATACAGCGCTATACCCAGGAGCGAGACTCCATCGCTGTGTATTTACACACCACCTATGATTTGACTGAAAGTTTGACATTGACCGCAGGTGTTCGTTACACCAAAGACGAGGGTAATGGTAAGGATTTGCACACACAGTTAGCCGATTACGATCGCAATCCCGTTGTAGACTTGATTGCGCCTGGCAGTTTTAATCCTGACAATGCAGAGTTTGATGACAGCGAATTGACGGGCAAGTTGGGCCTGGATTACGCGCTTGACGAAGATACTCTGCTCTATGCCAGTTACAGCCGTGGCTACCGCAGCAGTGCGTTCAATGGTGGAGCACAGTTTGCCGCTAACGAGGTCGGTGTCGCAAAACCGGAATTTGTGGATGCCTACGAAGTTGGATTCAAAACGCAGTTGCGCGACGGGTCAATTCAGCTAAACGGCTCAGCATTTTATTACGACTACACCGATCAGCAATTTGTGAATGTGATAGGCATTCAACAATTTTTGCAGAATGGTGATAAATCCTCGATCCAGGGCCTGGAGCTGGAGTTGATTGCTCGACTGACCCAGAATTTAAGCCTCAACGCCGGGTTGGGCTACCTGAACACGGAATTCAAATCGCTGACACTGTCTGACACTCAGAATGGTGGGCTGATTGAGCTCGATGGCAATGAATTGTTCAATGCCCCCGATGTAAATTTTAACCTCGCGATGGATTACGTTGTCGCAGACACCGAGGCGGGTATATTTCGCATCAGTGCCGATACTGTTTATACCGCCGAGCAGTGGTTTTCTGCCTATAACGACGATCTTAACTACGCGGGTATCAAAAGTGAGGGGAGCTGGATGTCGAATGTCAAGCTGACCTGGGACTCTGCCGACGACGCACTTAGCCTTGCGTTCTGGGTGAAAAACCTGGAAGACAATGATGAACCCAGCTACGCGATCAATTTACAAACGGGGTTTGGGTACGATTATTACACAGTTGGCTTACCGCGTCGTATGGGGGTGGATTTTACTTACCGTTTTTAATGTATTGCAGTTTGGAGTATGCATAGTTTGGAGTATACATAGTTTGGAGCTTGCATGACTTTGCTTTTGCCCGCTGCCATTGAATGGCAGCGGGTTTTTTTATAGCGAACATTCATATCAAGGAAATGGGTTGTACTTCAATAGAGTATCTGCAAGGTGACACTGGCTGATATCAGGTTTTTTAGCGATAAGGTTCACAGTGGCCTCTAAGGCGTGCAAGGATCAGTCTCCACTTCAAGTGTCCGGATTTCTTGAGACCTAACTTACTGGTGCCAAAACGCCGTCGGCGCCACACCGGCCAGACGTTCAAAAAAACGACTAAACGACCCCAGCTCGCAAGCTCAGCTTATTAAGGCTAGCAGAATTGTCATTAATCCGTTCTATCGAATGTGTCATAGGCGCGCCTGTGTCTGCGCCCAGGTGGCAAAGTATGCACGGCCCAGAGATCAAAGTGGCAGCGAGCGGCCAATCGTCTAATCTATAAGGGTTAATCACTCCGTTCGGTTAGGAGATTTTTGTCATGAAAACAACTCTAATAATTTCATTTTGTTTTTTCCTGATGGCCTCGGTAGTGTCCTGGGCTGATGAAACCTGTATGTCTCCCTACATGGCCAAGATTGAAGGACAAGAAGACTTTGTCTACATTTGGACGTTGGGCGTACCCGGTGTGGGTGATGAGCAGGACAAACTGGTCACGGTTGATGTGAACCCGGAGTCTGACCACTATGGCCGAGTGGTGGCCTCGCTGTCTGTGGGTGGACGTAACGAGGCACACCATACAGGGTTTACCGATGACCGTCGCTTTTTGTGGGCGTCGGGTTTGGACACCAGCAAAATTTTTATTTTTGATGTCTATACCGATCCCGCCAAGCCCAGATTGCACAAGACCATTGAGGATTTTGTCGAAAAAAGTGGTGGCGTTGTCGGCCCGCACACTAACTATGCCTTACCGGGCCGTATCATTCTTACCGGTCTGTCGAACAGCGAAGATGGCAGCGGTCGCACTGCTTTGGTTGAATACACCAATGGGGGTCAATACGTCGCTACCTACTGGATGCCGACAGACAGCGATCTTCAGGGAGCGAAAAAATCCGGGCAGTTTGCCGATGGCTACGGTTACGATTTACGGGTGTTGCCTCGAAAAAATCTGATGTTGACCTCTTCGTTTACCGGTTTCAAAAACTACATGCGGGAACTGGGAAGTGTCATGGGTGATGAAGAAGCCATGAAGGCTTTTGGCAATACCATGGTGGTGTGGGACTTACACGCCAAACAACCGAAAAAAGTGCTGGATGTACCCGGGGCTCCACTGGAAATTCGCTGTGCCTGGGATAAAAATCACGACTATTGTTTCACCAGCACGGCGCTGACGTCGAAAGTCTGGCTGGTTTATGAAGATAAAGAGGGCGACTGGCAAGCCAAGGCGGTAGGTGATATTGGTGATGCCTCCAAGATCCCACTGCCCGTTGATATTTCCATCTCAAAAGACGACACACGCCTTTGGGTGAATACCTGGAATGACGGTATGACCCGGCTGTTTGATGTCAGTGATCCCTTCAACGCACGACAGATCTACGAAAAGAAAATCGGCGAACAGGTGAACATGGTGTCGCAAAGTTGGGACGGGAAACGGGTTTATTACACCTCGTCGCTGTTGTCCAAATGGGATAAACAGGCTCCCGTCGGGCCAGATCTGCAATATTTCAAGGGTTATAATTTTGATGGTCAATCGCTGACGCCCACGTTCGCGATAGATTTCATCGCCGAAGGCCTCGGCGCACCTCATCAAATGCGATTTGGTGCGTATGCCTTGCACGGAGTGAAAGCCGCCAGCCGATGAAAGCATTGACTCTGTTGGCAATCTCCCTGCTGATTGCAAGCCATGCCGGGGCTCAGGTACTGGCCCCGGGTTATGGCACACTGGATTATCAACCTCCGGAAATAGGCACTTACCATCTGCCGCCGCTTGGCACCGCTGTGGATGGAACCGTTCGCGATACAGCCGGCCAATCCCATCACTTGCATGAGCTGTTTGACGGACGTGTTGTGTTGATGGGCTTTATTTACACTCAGTGTCCCGATATGAATGGTTGTCCTCTGGCCAGCTATGTGATGAAACAGGTTCAGGCAAGATTGTTGAAAACACCGTCATTACGCGATCAGGTGCGTTTAATCAGCCTGAGTTTTGATCCTCAGTATGACACCCCGAAAATCATGAAAACCTACGCTCATCATTTTCGTCACCCGGAGTTTGACTGGTTGTTTTTGACAACCGATTCCGAAGCCGATCTGGCACCGCTGCTGCAGGGGTATGATCAGTGGCGGCAAAAGGTATATCAGGACGACGGCAGCTATTCGGGTAGCATGTCACACATATTAAGGGTGTATTTGATTGATCGTGACCGCAACATTCGCAATATCTATAACGCCGGATTCCTGCATGTGGACACGGTCTACAATGACATCCAAACGCTTCTCCAAGAATAGTATGGGTTGAAACCGCCGGGCAAAAAAAGTGTCTGCTGTCAGCAGGCTCCTCGTTCAATGGAGGCGCTCGCTAAGGTGATCTGGTGTCCTGGTGCCGAAATGTCTTGGGTGCTACTCCGCTAAGACGTTTGAAGAAACGACTGAAATACGCAGCATCGGCAAAGCCCAGCATGTCGGCTATTTCTGCTGCGGTTTTGTTGGTGTAAATTAACTGCCGTTGGGCCTCCGATAACAAACGTTGATGAATCAGCCCCAATGCGGTTTGCTGGCGATAGTGTTTGCACAAGCTGTTCAGGTGCGGTGCGGAGACCCCAATGGATTTGGCGTACCAATTGACACTGTGCTGCTGACAGTGATGTTCTTCCAGCAAGTGGATGAACTTGTCCAGCTTATGTTGACTTTTATGCTTGTGCCGTTGGTTCTCGCTGGTACTTTGACAATGCTGTCGCTTGAGCCAGATGAACAGTGACAGTGCCTGATTCTCCAGGCTGATTTCCCGGTCGGGCTGGTTGCCTTCACACTCACGGTGCAGCGCGGTTAGCAGGGTTATTATGAAACTCTGATCGTCACCCAGTGGAAAACAGTTGGCATTGCCATGGCACCAAGGCAGGGGACCAATCACGCTATCGAGTTTCGTGATTAACGGTCGTGCGATAAACAGCACATAGCCGCTTGAGTTTTCTGCCCACCGAAATGTGTGCACGCACTGATCGGGCACCACGAGTAAATCACCGCTGGCAATCTGCAGTGAGCGGTCATCCACCTGGGCACTCCCGCTGCCGGATTCTACGTAAAAAATTTGCATCAAATCCTGGTGCTTATGGGGTTTGATCTGCCAATCGTAGAGGGCACTGCGCAGACTGAGTTGCTCACTGTAGACCAGATCCGTTACCGGCCAGAGCGTCGACTCGCCATAGAAGTCTGTTGAGGGAACCTCGGAGGTTGTGGTTTTTAGCGACATGCGTAATTTCTTAGAATCTTCGATTTGTACAATAGTATACCTATAAAAAGCCATTTTAACCGCAATTAATACTAGTAATATACAACTTCTACTTATGATTCTAATTGCGGAGAGGTTCTTGCGATGGTCTGGCGATCACACGAGTACGACGACATTCCGGGAACTTATGTTTTCGATGGCCGGCGTGCACACCCATCTTATGAACTGAATAAGTTGTTGTATTCCTTTAATGAGGAGCGAAACAGGGAGTCATTTGAGCAGGATCCGGCCGCGTATTGTGATCAATTTGGTGTCAGTGGGGATTACAAAACAGCAGTGCTTGAAAACGATTTTCTCAGGATGTTGCGCTTGGGCGCCAACATCTACTACATGGCGAAGATGGCGATTCCCAGAGGTGTTTCGGTGCAGGATGCAGGCGCCGCGTTTCAGGGGATCAGCACCGAAATCTTTAAAGACAACTTGTTATCCCATGGATCTGACCTGCAACAAAAACTGAGCGAGAAGGAGGGGTATTGGCATGGCTAGCATTTTAGGTGGGATTACCAGTTCGCACATTCCGGCCGTGGGTAACGCCATCGCCGAAGGGAAAACACAAGAACCTTATTGGAAGCGATTTTTTGACGGTTATGAACCCGCCAAAGCCTGGCTGGATGCGGTCAAACCGGATGTGCTGATTGTGGTCTACAACGACCACGGCCTCAATTTCTTTCTCGATAAGGTACCGACCTTTGCCCTGGGTTGCGCGGATGTTTACGAAAATGCCGACGAAGGCTGGGGACTGAAACCGGTGGCCCCGTTTACGGGAGACGCTGAATTCTCCTGGCATCTGGCCGAGTCATTGGTTGAGCAGGAGTTTGATATCTGCACCTGTCAGGAAATGAAAGTCGACCACGGTTTTGTGAATCCTATTCGAGCCCTTTATGGCAACAGAGAAGAGGGCAGTGGTGACTCGTGGCCGATCAAAACCATTCCGCTGGCAGTGAACACCGTACAACACCCAGTGCCGTCTGCTGCCCGTTGTTTGAAACTGGGGCAGGCTTTGGGCAAGGCAATTGAATCCTACCCGGAGGATTTGCGGGTGGTAATTCTGGGCACCGGGGGCATGTCTCATCAATTACAAGGTGAGCGTGCGGGGCTGATCAATGTGGATTTTGATCTGGAATGTATGGAGCGTATCATCAGTGAGCCGGAGTGGATGACCCAGTTTTCCAACGCAGAAATCATGGCGCAAGCCGGGACTGAGGGCATTGAAACCATTATGTGGCTGGTCATGCGTGGCGCCCTGGCCGACGATGCCAAACTGATTCATAAGCACTACCATGTACCCATCTCAAACACCGGAGCGGGCGTGCTGGTACTGGAAAATGAGCGACTCTCTTATTAGCGAAATTCTTGCTTGCGAACCGCTCAAAAGCCGGTGGAAAATTTGTGCTTGAAGGTCAGTTGTGTGCGGAAGTCTTCGCCGGTACGCCCGCCCACATCTTTATGTTCACCGTACAGGGCTTCCAGACCGATGATAAAGTCCGGGTAGGGGGTATAGAGTAAATTGACACTGGCGTAGCTGCCGCGGTCGAATTCGCTGTCGGCCTGCTGATTGCGCACGTCGGCATCGTTGACGGAGACGCCAAGGGATGAACTCCAGCGGGGTGACCAGTAGCGGTCATAGTAGAGGGTGGTCCCCAGTATGGGTACCGCTTCAATGGCATTGTCTTCGGGTGCCAGGTTAACGCCGCCATCGTTCATGAAACTGGCAATGCCTTCACCGTACACCACACCAAACTTTAATTGATCGTGTCCAAAGGTGTTAAGGACACCGGTGAAGTTTACACCCCAGCCAGTCTCGTCATCTTTTGGGCGGTTGTTGGACAGGCAGCTGGCCGGATCACCGGGGCAGATGGTTTCAAATTCCAGCTTGCGCAACACGCCGGCGAGTTGCAGATGTCCCCAATCGTGCACGCTACGCCAGTGGGCGGTGAGATCTGGATACTCGGTGCGGGTACTGGCGCGTTCATCAATGACCGGCGATAGCTCGCCAAAGATGCCGGTGTTGAAACTGGCGTTGGGTTGTTCCAGCGCAATGGCCAGCTCGTTACCACCACCGTTGAGGGTGCCGGACCCGCTACTCTTTCCTGTCCAGGTATAGCGCACTTGAGGGTTGCGGTTGAACACCATGCCCGCCGGGCCCCACCAGTCAATGGTGTTGGGGAAAATACTGATGTCCATAAAGGTCGAGCTCGTTTGCCCGAACCCCAGCCTGCCTATTTCGACCCAGGCGTGACGCAAATTGAATGTGGTTTGGCCGGTGTCACTGCCCGTGCCGAACATGTCAAATTCAAACCAGCTGTTTACCTCGCCCACTGGCGTGAACAGCGACCCTTTCAGACCTAACTGTGTTTGTTTGACGCTGAGCCGGGTTTCGCCATCCTGCCCAAAACTGCCGTCGACCGTGGGGATGGCGGAAGGTCGGAGTGTGGCGGCATAATCCGGGTCGACACGATTAAAGTCGTGAATGACGTCCAGTTGCAGATGCCCATAAAGTTGCAGAGCCCCCTTTTTTTCGCTGGCGTAGATAATGGTATCCTGCGAAGTTTGGTTGGCGGCGGTTTGATCGGGTGGCGAGGCAATGGTCGCCGGTTTTGGTCCTGCAGAAGGGTCGGATGAGGGTGGGGTCGATATCGTGAGTGGTTCGCCTTTCAACCGTTCTACTTCTGTGCGCAGGGTTTCCAGCATTTGCTGTTGTCGTTCCATGATGGCGCGCTGCTCTTCGAGTCGTTGTTCCAGTTGTTGGATACGCTCGCTGTCATCAGCAAGAGCAGGCAGGGAGACGCTCAACCCAATCAGGATGGCGCACGAGAGCAACTTTGACAGAGCAGGCATACGGGAGGCACTCCTTTTGCAACGCGATTGCCGCGAAGACCACGCGGCTAGTAAAGGAGTATAGGAGAAACAACGGTTTTTACGCGAAGTGCATTGCCAGTTGGGGTAAGAAAATCAAATTGAGATTTTTTGGGTCAATGGTTTTGGCACTTGTGCATTCTTGTCAGAGTGAAAATAAGTAATAAACACTGCCTTATGAAACAAATTCACTGTTGGTATTGAAACTCTGCTTTGTAACAAGAAAGTCGGACTCTTAAATATTCACAACTGACTCTCAGGCAGTAACCTGTAGAGGCGCGATACGAGTCACCGCCACCAGTTGGTGTGAGGTTCGTTGTGATAGACGACGGGGCCTTCTTCATTGATGCCATGCCATTCTACTTTTTCATCATCATTTAGGTGTAACTTATAGACGACTTTACCAAATATCGAAATAGGATCATCCAGCAAGGCGTTCGCAAGTTCCGGCGAATCAACAAGTATCCCTAATTCGGTATTGATCACAATCGAGCGAGGATCCAGATTCAGGGAGCCGATGAAGGAGTAGCGGGAATCAATGACGATAAGCTTGGTGTGCAGCGTTGAAGTTTGATCGAGGCCTTTAACTACCTGAGTGGTATCAGGTCTTGCTTCATAAATATCAAACCCCATCTCCAGCAACTCTTTACGGTAACGCTCATAAGCCGCATGAGCAGGAATGTGGTTGGTTGAAGCGTAAGCGCCAATCCATCCTCCCGCACTGTTCTTCCGCTACGAGCCCACTCGCAATCGCAGCGTTCCGACCAGCCTACTGACAGCTGAAGTTTCTGCGTTGTTGGTCGATGGCTATCAAGGTTATGAATCTTCGTGCAAAGACTATGAGATAGCTCATCTCGGATGCTGGGCTCACGCCCGTCGCAAGGTGACACACCGGAGCCGCAGAACGGCCCCGGTATTGGTAGTGCGCCCACTCTAGCCAACTGCATCATTTGGCATTACAGCAAGAGTGTCTTTATGTAATCGGGACGCAGCGGTAACCGGCGCGCCGGCTTGCCTGTAGCATCAAAAAAGGCACCGGCGATGGCAGAGGGCACCAGCGCGTTGGCGCTTTCCGAGCCCTGGCCGTAAATTTTTGCGCCCTGGAACGGGGCTATTACCACATTCAGTTTGGGTACCTCGGCCATCGTCAATATCGGGTAGGAGTACCAGTCGCTGCTGGTGACCCGGCTCTGATCGAAGGCCACCTCTTCATGCAGTGCCTGTGAAACCCCCATCAGACAGCCCGCTTCAGCCTGACGTTTGAGCTGTAGTGGATTCACCACGATGCCCGGGTCGGCCACGAGGGTAATCTGCTCCACTTTCACGACGCCGGTTGCCGGTGTGACCGCGATCGTGGCGGCACAGGCCCAGTAGCCGTTGTCGCGGAACATAATCGATACCCCGCGGCCGCGTAAGACCGTAGCTGACTCATCCTCCTTTGCAGGTGAAGGTCGGGTTTGCCATTGCGACTCTTTCTGCAGTCGGGTTAACAAAGCCTGAAAGCGGGGATCCGTCGCGTGCTGCAGACGGAATTCCAGTGCATCGGTGCCCGCCAGTGCCGCCGCTTCGGTGATGGCCGATTCACGGGGAAAGTTCTGCTGAAACTGGATCGGTGTACGCATTGAGTGGTCGCGCAGACCTACCTTCAGTGGCGATTCCCGCTCCCCCAGCTGGTAGGTGCCATGGCCGGTTTCGGCCACATTGGCGATACCGGCGTAGACCCAGCTGTCGGCAACATACATTTCGGCCCGGTGTACCGGCGACGGGTTGTTCGGCGACGGCGACGAGATGGTCGGCAAGTTTGCCAGCAATGCCCCGATCGGTCGGTCGTCCTGCATGGGGGGGCCAAAGTGGGTGGCCTCGTAACGGAGAATCTTGCCGCTGTCATTCAGGTCAATGCGAATGTCAGACAACATGGCGGAAGACTGGGTCGACCACTGCATGTCGTCGTGACGCATCCACTGCACCCGCACCGGTTTGTTCAGTTTGCGGGCCAACAAAACCGCTTCATCTTCCGAGCCGGCATTACCGCCGTTGGAGCGGCCGAAATGACCCGGCCCGGGGTAAGTGCGAATGACTACCGCAGCTTCACTTTCGCCCAGCATTTTGGCAATCGCCATGCGCAAAAATTGCGGGTTCTGGCTGTGGGTATGGACGGTAATGGTGCCATTGGTAACTTCCGCCAAGGACACCGTCGGTCCGATGGGCGCATGCTTGTGGTAGGGGACAAAATAGCTGGCGGCGTGTGTGCGGGAAGCTTGAACCGCGGCGTCGCCGCTGTTGAAGCGGCCAGCGGTTCCAGGCACCTCGTTCCAGTCCACCTGGCTGCGCAGGTGCTCTTGCAGCTGCGCTGAGCCCGGCAGCCCAGCCCAGTCGCTCCATTGGGTGACTGCCGCCACAGCATTTGCCGCCTGCACGGCTTCCCATTCGTCCGGCGAGACCACGGCCACGAGGTTGTTGATGGCAACAACCTGGGCGTTGGGAAACCGGCTTTTATCGACATTGCCCGCTTTCACCAGGGTAGAGCCCAGCGTCGCCGGATGGATGACCCGGGCGTGCAACATCCCCGGCAGTTTGACATCGCCCACCCAGGTTAACTCACCCGAGACTTTGGGGCGCACAATCGGGTTTTTGACCGGCGTGCCAATCACGGTGTAATCGGCCGGGTCTTTTAATGGCGGGTTGCCGGCCACGGTAAGCCCGCGGAAGCTGGTCAATTCGCCTTCCACCGGAATCTCCAGCGTCAGCGCCTGTTTGGCAACAATCTCGCCGTAGCTGGCGCGCTTGCTACCCGCACTGAGGATACCGTCTTTGATGCTGATACTATCTGGTGACACACCGAAGCGCTGCGCCGCCAGCTTGAGCACCGCTTCGCGGGTATAGGCGGCAACCTTGCGCAGGTTCAGGACATTGGTGCGCAGTAAACCAAAGGTGCCACCACCGTCCGGGGTACGGTCGGTATCGCCGGAAATGACCGTGGTAATGGCATCCACCGGTATACCCAGTTCTTCTGCGACGATTTGTCGATAGGCGGTGTAGATGGAGCTTTGGCCAAAATCACATTTGCCGGTGCGAATGACCACTGTGTTGTCGGCATGAATTTCTACCCAGCTGTTCGGCGCCGCGGCGTCCAGCGAATTGGTGACGGCGCTGTTGGCAAAACCGAGGTTTGGTTTGAGGGCCAGTGATACCAACAGACTGCCACTGACACCGAGAAAGCTGCGGCGGCTAAGGCTGGCGCCATGAATGTTTAGGGTTTCGGTAGCCGTGGTGTCTTGCTCTTCGGCTTTTTTGTTCATGATTTGTCACCCCCGGAAGCGGCCATCAAGTCAGCCGCGTGATGAATGCCTTCCTTAATAGCAGCGTAGGAGCCACAGCGGCACAGATGCGGCGAGGGACCAGAGGTCGTCAGGGCGTCGACAATGGCCGCGTCGTTGGGGGTGGGGTTGCTTTCCAGCAGCTCGGTCGTTTTGATCATCATGCCAAACTGACAGATACCGCATTGTGGCACCTGCTTGTCGATCCAGGCCTGTTGCACCGGATGCAGGCGTTCTGCATCGTCAGCCAGGTTGCGCTGCTGTTGCCAGCGTGCGGGCAGACCTTCAACGGTCGTGATTTCCTTGCCGTCGAGTGCGGCGATGGGGGTAATACAGGCCCGGACCTCCTCGCCATCAACCAATACCGAGCAGGCACCGCATTGGGCGAGGCCGCACCCAAACTTGGGGGTCATCACGTCCAGCTCCCCGCGCAGTACATACAAAAGGGGTACCTCGGGCGAAGCTTTTACCTCGCGTTTTTCTCCATTGACGGAAATGACGGTCATCTTGAATCCTCGCGCGGCCTGTAAAGTGAATAGCAATCGGCTAGCCTGCAATTGTACATAGTATCAATGGGTTGTTAATGTCTATTAATTCATAAGGCTTATGAGACTGCCTAATAAATCAAATCGGAGAGGCAGCGCTCCGGGGTCATCACGGGTCTGTGTTGGAGGATGTGTCTCCTCGCGTATAGCCCTCATTTTGGCTTACTCTTCCGGCTCCAGGACTTCGTGCAAGCGGGCGACATATTCAGGGTTCTCATAGGTCTGGCCCCAAACTTTGTAGGCATCGGCTATCGCCACCCGGTCACATTTTTGGGGATGCCTAATAGTATAGTACCCAACTGTCCTATTTCAGCCTGAGTGCATCTACCAATAATCGAAACAAGGGTGACGATTGGCGGCGATTGGGGTAATACAGGTAATAACCATCGTAAGTCGTAACCCATTCATCCAGCAGACTAACCAGTTTTCCGCTTTGCAGTTCGCTTTTCACCATCAATGCCGGGACCCAGGCAAGTCCCAATCCGTCGACAGCAGCCTTCACCAATAAGTGCGCATGACTGAATATCATGACGGGCCGGGGGTGGATATTGACTATTTCTGCTTTTTGAAACCCATCGCCAGATTTCTGCAGTTCCCAGTTCATGAGATTTTCATGGGTTGGCAACCGTAGAGCCAGACAGCGATGATGATCCAGATCTGATGGTATGTTCGGGTTCCCATAGGTATGTACGTATTCCGGTGAAGCAACAACCATCATTTGCATGTCGGGTGTGATCCTGACCGCAATCATATCTTTGTCGACAGCATGTCCGAGGCGAATGCCGATGTCGTAACGGTCTTTTACGATATCGGTCAATGTGTAGTCGGTGGTGATCTCTAAATGGATGTCGGGGTAATCATGGGCGAAGCGGCTGAGCTTGTCCCACAGGATAGAGTGAATGACATGTTCGGTGCCGTTAATCCGCAAAGTGCCTCGGGGAGAGCTTCGAAACTCATTCAGTGCGCTGAGCTTTTGTTCGATCCCGGAAATCAGCGGGGCAATGTCGTTTAGTAGCTGTTCTCCGGCCTGGGTCGTGGATACGCTTCGGGTGGTACGATTCAGTAACTTGATACCAATACGCTTTTCGAGTGCTTTGATGGTGTGACTCAGGGCAGATTGAGAGACGCCCATTTGGCCGGCGGCTTTGGTAAAGCTGCCCGCTTCAGCAACCAACGTGAAGGCACGCAGGTCATTCAAACTCTCAGACATGGATGCTCCTGCCTATAACAAACAACTTAATCTTCATACCAGTTGGCACATTAATGGTGTCAAAACTACTATGTTTTCCTGTGCGCCATAGCATATTGATGAGTATTTTTCATTAATGTAAGCGAAATCAGGTATCTAATCAACAGCACCCAATGGGGCTACAGTAGGTCTCAGAACTTGGACAACAGGAGGCAGAAATTGAAAAACCTTACCCTGAACAACGGTGTCGAGATACCGACATTGGGCTTCGGTGTGTTTCAGATCACCGATCCCAAGGCGTGTGAGCAAGCTGTCATAGACGCCATTGATGCCGGTTACCGCCATATCGACACGGCGGCTTCTTATCAAAATGAAGCCGAAGTGGGTAGCGCCCTGAGAGCGTCTGGAGTGCCTCGAAATGAGATGTTTGTCACCACTAAATTGTGGTTACAGGACAGCAACTACGACGGGGCGAAGGCTCAGTTCGAGCGCTCTCTGAATCGCTTGCAGACCGATTACCTGGATTTGTACCTGATCCATCAACCCTACGGTGATGTGCACGGCGCCTGGCGCGCGATGGAGGAACTGCTGGATGCCGGCAAGGTGCGAGCTATTGGAGTCAGCAATTTTCACCCGGACCGGCTGGCGGACCTGATGGCCTTTAATCGTATCAAGCCTGCCGTCAACCAAGTGGAAGTGAATCCCTTTAATCAGCAGTTGCATGCCGTTCCCTGGATGCACGCCCATGGTATTCAGCCTGAAGCTTGGGCGCCCTTTGCGGAAGGGCGTAATGAGTTGTTCAGCCACCCCGTACTTACGGACATCGCTCAGCAGTACGGCAAAACGGTTGGGCAGGTGGTGCTGCGCTGGGTGGTACAGCGCGGCGTGGTGGCACTGGCGAAAACCGTGCGCAAGGAGCGCATGCAGGAAAATCTGAATGTGCTGGATTTTGAACTGTCGGTCACTGACATGAACCGGATTATCGCGCTGGATGTCGCCACCAGTGCTTTCTTTTCCCATCGCGATCCGGCCATGGTGGAGTGGTTGACCTCCAGGACGCTGGAAGTCTAGCGAAAACGTTTTGATGGATGGCACCACCCATAGTGAAACTGACTGGGTGCCCAAGTGCGTGGATCAGGTGTTGGGGAAATTCACGACATTTGTTCACACGCACGGTAGCCGAGTTTTTTCTGGTCAGCTTGAATAAGACAACAGTCGAGGAGACAACTCTCTTGAAAGAGCCAACGAATCATCCGAGGCCCCATCCCGCAGCTATCGATCGTCGCAAATTTCTGATGGCCGGGGCTGGTGTTGCTGCCGCTTCACTCCTGCCTGCTCATGTAAATGCGGAGAGTGGCCAGGGTCAGCAGGGCAATCCCAACAGGTCCTTTTCTCTAAAAGGCAGGAAACTGGGCGCGCTTGAAGTGTCGAGCATTGGTCTTGGTGTGCAGAACATGAGTCGAACCTATACCGGGACTACTCCGTACAGGCCAGAAATGATCAGTGTGATCCGGACAGCGTTTGATCAAGGTGTGACTTTCTTCGATGCTGCGGAAGCTTATGGCCCATGGGAAGTGGAGCGCATCCTCGGTGAAGGTGTGGCGCCTTTCCGAGACCAGGTGGTGATCGCGACCAAGTTCGGCTGGAACATTGATCCCGAAACCGGCGAACGTCGTCCGGGTTTGAATAGTCGACCGGCGCATATTAAACGTGTTGTCGAAGGAATGCTCAAACGTCTCAATACCGACCGGATCGATCTTCTTTACCAACACCGGGTAGATCCCGAGGTGCCCATTGAGGATGTGGCGGGTGCGGTAAAAGACCTCATAGATCAGGGCAAGGTTTTGCACTGGGGACTCTCTGAAATGGGGCTGAAAACTCTAAGGCGTGCACATGCTGTACTGCCCGTGTCAGCCGTTCAAAGTGAGTATTCCATGCTGTGGCGTGGACCCGAGCAGGAAGTAATTCCGACCTGCGAGGAACTCGGTATTGGCTTTGTCCCCTGGAGCCCTCTTGGCGTGCAATTTTTGACGGGATGGATTGATGCCAAAACAACCTTCGCACCCGGTGATTTTCGCAGTACCGAGTCCCGTTTTTCGCCGGAGAACCTGCAGCAGAACGTCGCATTGGTGGATCTGGTAACAGACTGGGCTGATCGTAAGCGCGCGGCTCCAGCCCAAATCGCACTGGCCTGGCTGATGGCGAAACAGCCCTGGATCGTGCCGATTCCGGGAACCACCAACAAAGACCACCTGCTTCAGAATATTGGTGCCGGTGAGGTTCACTTCACGCCTGCCGAATTTACAGAATTGAGTGATGCCATTGCGAGTATCGAGATTCGTGGGCAGCGCTTGCCGGATGCGGTACAGGTGTATTCCGATGTCGAGGCTCCTGCCATGGCGAAATAAATAAGTGGATGACGCGTTTTGGTTAATTACCCATAAATTGCACTTGGTTATCTTTGAATTAAAACGAAGGTGTACTAATGAAAAAACGTGGATTGGGAAACAACGGGTTAGATGTTTCGGCGTTGGGTTTGACTGTATGGGGCTGGATTTCGGCTACGCAGGTACGGTAACTAAGAATGAGGGCACCTCACTGTTACATGCAGTCGTTGATCGTGGTGTTACGTTCTTCGACACGGACGAGATTTACGGCCCCTACAGCAACGAAAAAATGGTCGGTGAGGCGTTGCAACCGGTTTGGGATCAGGTGGTCATTGCCACGAAATTCGGCCTTGATGCCGAACAAGGACTGAATGTGCTTAACAGCAGGCCGGAACACATAAGGAGGGTTACCGAGGCCTCTTTCATGCGCCTGGGAACCGATTACCTTGATCGGCATTATCAACATCGCGTCGATCCAAAGGTGCCTATCGAAGAAGTCGCCGGGGTACGTTAAGCCGTTTCACGGCGCGACTGCCTATCAATCCATTTTTATAGACTGATTAGAAAAGAGTTATCGCTCTTGACAGGAGTTTCATTCACCGGCACCGCAATTATGTTGGCAGATAGATGGGCGATATTGCTAATCGATTAACAATATAAGCCATTTCTTTTACGCTGGGTGGTGAGCTTTGCTTTAACCACCAGGACAAAATCTCTATCGCGGCTGTAACGGCAAAGGTTACGGCCAGTTCATCCGGTAGCCAGGCTTTTGGACTTGAAGTTTCTTCAGCCAGTGCCAGCGCCTGTTGCAGGTATTCCTCTTTCAAAGTGGCCGCGGCGCCACCGGTCAACAGCGCCCGCCATATTGCTTTATTTTCCCAGACGTACGCGCACAGAGTTTGTGTGGAGGCGAGTGTGTCTTCGGTGTAGAAAATGGGCAGGGTCATCGCCAGTAACTTGCGAATCTCCGAAGCCGCCAGGTCGTGCAGCAGCGACTCTTTATCCGGGTAGCGACGAAAAAAAGTGGCGTAGCCTACATTGGCCTCGGCAGTGATCTCCTTCACCGTGATCTGCTCCAGTGCCTTTTCTTCCAGCAGTGATAACAGAGCCTTGCACAAGGCATCCCGGGTACGGGTCGCTCTTTTTTTGGGGAGCTGAGTCTCGGGGGTTACTTTATGATTCATAGTGTCTCGTTAAAAATTATTGGTATCTGTTTTTGTTTTATTTCGTAAGTTATTGTTATTTAATAGTAAATAATAAAAATCCTTCGCTCAAATAAATATGGTTGCCCGCTAATGATCCTTTATGTATCATTAGTATAAATGATACTTGATGTATCAATAAGAGTGAGGTGTTTGGTCAACGAGCATCTTGCCTCAATCCTGAGAGTAAGACTAGGGTCCGCGTCAGTCACAGCAGGAGCTCTTCACTCGTAGCAGGAATTTGGTGAATAACAACCACTCATTCAGGAGTATGCACATATGGCCAATGTTTATGTCACAGACCGGCAGGCACACAAGCAGACCATTGAAATCAATTCCGGTAACACCTTGATGCAGGCAATCACCGACGCCGGTGTGGCGGATTTACTGGCATTGTGTGGGGGCGTGTGCTCTTGCGCGACCTGTCACGTGTACATCGAGGATGCATATCTCGATAAATTGCCCCCCAAAACCGAAGATGAAGTTGCTCTGCTGGAAGTTTCTGAATCCTATCGGGAAAACTCCCGTTTAGCGTGTCAGGTGCGGCTGACGGCCGCGATGGACGGTATGCAGACGCAAATCGCACCCGAAGAGTAGTCTCCGCAAGTTGTGGTAACCCCCGGATCTCCATTTGATAATAAATATAGCGAGTGAAAAAATCATGACCCAGCCTAAAGAGCGAGATTATTTTACAGACCCTACCGTGCTGATGGATCCCTATCAGTATTTCGAAGAGATGCGCCCACGTGGGCCAATTTGTCAGTTGGAAACTCATGATTGCCTGCTGGTGAGCGGGTTTCAGGAGTGTGTGGAGATCTTGCGTAATCCCACCGACTTTTCATCACTCAACTCGCTGGCCAGCTCTGCATTCCCTCTGCCGTTTGAGCCGCAGGGCGATGATATTAATCAGGCGCTTGAGGCCAATCGGGACAAATACGTTGGCGGTGATCTGGTGGTGACGTTTGATGACCTCCGTCACACCAACGTTCGGTCCTTGATCAGTCGTATGTTTACACCGTCGCGCCTGAAAGCCAATGAGGTGTTCATGCAGTCATACGCTGACGAAATGGTCAGAGGCGTGGTTGAGCAGGGCGGTTGTGAACTGGTCAATCAGATTGCGACACCCTATGTGACCATGGTCATTGCTGATTTGTTGGGCGTACCACCGGCGGATCGAGCCTTATTTGAAGAACACATTGCACAGGGGCAGACTGTGGGCAGTATTGAAAACCCCGACAGCCCCACTGACATGTCCACGCTGGAGTTTATGGGAGGTTTCTTTTACCGCTATCTCGAAGAGCGGGCTGCCAACCCGGGCAGCGATTTGTTGTCGGAACTGATCACGACCCAATACCCGGACGGGGCCACGCCGGACATTCTGGAACTCGTGAAGCTGGCAGTGTTTATGTTTGCGGCAGGCCAGGATACCAGCGCCAAGTTGTTGGGAAATGCCATGCGTTACATCGTGGACGTGCCGGGCCTACAACAACAGCTGCGTGAAGACCGCAAACTAATTCCCTGGATGATTGAGGAAGTGCTCAGACTCGAAGGTTCGTCCAAAGCCACTCATCGTGTAGCGCGTCGGGATACGATGGTCGGTGAGGTTAAAATCCCGGCAGGTAAACAAGTCATCGTAGCGCTGGCTGCCGCCAATCGCGATCCGCGCCGCTGGGGAGATGACGCCAGTGAATTTAAACTCAAGCGCCCGGGCATCCGCGAACATATCGCCTTTGGACGTGGGTCCCACACCTGTGCTGGTGCACCGCTGGCCAGGGCTGAAGTGACCACCATTCTGAATTGTTTCTTTGATCATACCTCCTCGATCAAAATTTCTACCGAAAAGCATGGCGAGCCGGGTGCCCGTCAATACCAGTTTGAACCTTCTTTCATTATTCGAGGGTTGGATAACCTGTATCTGCAATTGGAAGGTCATTAAAGCTTGCGGTGGCTTGCTGGATGAGCGCCTGTATTTTTGCGTGCGTTCAGCAGTAACCCGGTATCGATTCGATGGCAAACCCGATCTACAGGACCCCCGTTTAGAAAAAGTTGATGCGGTGTTAGCACAGCTTGGTGAATGGGGTTGGTTACCACAATAAATGAGTCCAGAAATCCATGCATAAGATACACAGAGCCTTCGTCTTGCTGCTAATGGTACTTGCAGGAATGCCGTCTGTGGTTGTTCATGCGGATACGCAAGAACGAAATTACGGGGCAAAATATTCAAACCTTAAACAGATTTCGACCGCCAATGTGTCTGACCTGGAAATAGCGTGGGAATACCACACCGGGGATATCCCCGCCGATCCCGGCCTGACCGCATTTCAGGATACACCAGTGCTGGTGGGAGACAACCTGATTGTCTGCAGTGTAACTCGCAAGGTGATGGCGCTGGATCCGGCAACCGGTAACCAACGCTGGGTCTACGATCCCAAAAGTCCGCCAAGCACGACCAACAAGTGCAGAGGTGTGTCGGTTTGGACGGACGAGCAGGCAGAGCCTGCTCAACAGTGCAACACCCGTCTGTTTTTAGGGACGTCGGACTACCGTTTGATCGCGCTTGACGCTGTTAGTGGCAAGCCCTGTGACGGTTTTGGCGAACAGGGTGTGGTCCAGATGGAAGCGAGTAAACCCATGTTGATTCCCGGAGAGGTGTCTGCCTTGTCGCGACCGGCCATTGTCAATGATGTGGTGGTGGTGGGATCCAGTGTGATGGATAACCAGCGGCTGGATGCGCCCAGCGGCAGAGTGTTGGCCTTTGATGCCCGTAACGGTAAGCCGCTGTGGTCATTTGATCCGCTTCCGCGCAGTCCGGAAAATCCAGCCTTGGCAACCTGGCAAGACGGCGCGCCGCTGAATGGCGGCGGCAATGTATGGTCGGGGATGGTGGTGGATGAAACCCTGGATTTGGTGTATCTGCCAACCACCAGTCCTTCGATTGATTTTTATGGGGGTGAACGCCCTGGCGATAATCTCTACACCGATTCGGTAGTGGCTCTGCAAGGCCGCACGGGGAAGGTGGTTTGGCATTTCCAATTGGTGCATCACGATGTCTGGGATTACGACATTCCGACCGCAGGCATGCTGATTGATTACCCGCACAACGGCAAGTTGGTTCCGGCACTGGTTCAAAATACCAAACAGGGTTTGATTTTTATTTTCAATCGCCAAACTGGCGAACCTTTAGTGCCTGTTGAAGAAAGACCGGTTCCGCAAGGCGGCGCAGTAGCCGGGGAGCAACTGTCGCCCACCCAGCCATTTCCCGTGGGTATGCCCGCGGTATCGGCACAGGGCTTTACACCGGATGATGCCTGGGGCTTTACCCCGATTGATGAATGGTTGTGTCGCCGTGAAGCGGAGAAACTCGTGACCGGACCCATTTATACGCCCCCCAGTGAGAAGGGCACCATCTATCAACCAGCACCTTCCGGTGGTCCCAACTGGGGCGGCGGTGCTTACGATCCACAAAGTAACATCATGGTCGTACCCGCCAATACCGTCCCTTTGATTGTCACGCATCAGAAGCGGGAGGCGGTTACAGCAGCTCAGGATACCAGTAAGGGACATGCGGACTTATCTGCGGGTTTTACTTTCAGCAATAGCGGCAGCGCCTATGTAACCACAATCAAACCGTTCTTGTCGCCACTGGGGGCTCCCTGTTCCGCACCGCCCTGGTCCAAATTGACAGCAGTTGATCTGGTGAAAAAAGAAATTCTTTGGGAAGTTCCGCTCGGCAGCATTGAAAAACTGGCCCCGGTACCAATTCCTCTGGAATTGGGCACTCCGGGCGGCGGTGCGCCACTGGTGACGGCAGGCGGCATTGTCTTTCTGGGATTTGCATCGGATTTTAAATTCAGAGCGTTCGACCTCAAAACCGGAAAAACACTTTGGTCGCAAGAGCTGCCGGCTTCGGCTAACTCAACACCGATCACCTATGAATACGCAGGTGAACAATACGTAGTGGTAGCGGCAGGCGGACACAGCATGTGGGCTCCGGAACTGGGAGATTCGGTCATCGCTTTTAAATTACCACGATAGTCACGGTGCCGGTTAAACCGTCCAGAATCGACCCACATATTGTGAGGATGGGGAGGGTGACATGAGCAGTTGATGTGTATGGAGGTATTCAGAAAAATTAAAAATACAGAAGGGTTTACAGGTTTCGACTTCTTCAGATAATAATTAATAAGAGAATTGAATGATGGGCTTAAAAACCGAGAGATGTCAGATTTTCAAATCTGTTCGCAAAGCGAATCAAAATGTCATAACGCGAAATTCTATTTATCAATGTGTTTTACAAAGTTTGGGCCTGGCGTTTGTGCTTCCCGCTTTTACCGTGGTTGCTGCGGAAGAACCCGGCCCTCAGCGTGATGCTGGCAGCCAGTACTCAATGGTGTTGGAAGAGGTGGTGGTTACGGCTCGGCGTAAGTTTGAAAGCCTTCAGGATGTACCGCAAACCGTCAATGCTGTCAGTGCGGATACTTTTCAGGATCTGAATATTCTCAACTTTGAGGATATGGAAAGTGTTGTTCCGGGCATCAGTCTTGAAAGTGGGTCGAATGGCTATACGACGTCGGCCAGTATGCGCGGTGTAAACTTTACGGTGGAATCGAATGTCTCGCCCACTGTGGAGTTCTATCTGAATGATGCACCGGTTGAATCAAATCATATTTTCACCCAGGTGTTTGATGTCAGTCAGGTGGAAGTTCTCAGGGGTCCGCAGGGTACCCTGCGAGGCCGCTCTGCTCCGTCTGGCGCCATCACCGTCACAACCCGGGATGTAAATCTGAATGAGTTTGAAGGCTATCTTAACGGCACGGCCACTGATCAAGGGGCTTCGAATTATCAGGGTGCAATCAATATTCCTCTGATAGAAGGTAAAGCGGGACTTCGATTGGCGGCTGTTCTTGACGAAAACGAAGTCAATCAGGTGAACAGCTTGTTTAATGATGCCGATCCAGACTCAGACATTAAAGGCTTTCGGGCAACCCTGGGGTTTGAGCCGCTTGAAAATCTCGATGGTAAACTGATGTTTCAGCGCATCTCAAAAGACCTGCTGTCATTCACGCAATTCTCCGGTTTCAATGATGCAACAAGGTTGCCTCACCATGACTTTGGTGTGATTCAGGCCAAGGATCGGCAGGGCTTGGCGGCCACTCCTTCCAAGATTAAAAATGTCAATGAAGCGACGACTTTGAATCTCAATTGGCTGGTCGGTGGTCATGTGCTGTCATATGTGGGTTCTCTCAGTGATTATAAGACTGACTCGAATGCGCCCAGTGATGAGATTAATTATATCTATTCATCAGCTGGTGGCTCTTTTCCGTTTCTGGGCAGTCAGGCAATACAGCAGGATGAGTGGTTTCAACAATTGGATATTTCCCGCAAGCAGGACAGTCATGAGCTCCGCATAAGCCTTGAAGAGCCTTATAAAGATTTTATTGATTATACCTTCGGTGTGTTTTATCAAAGCCAGGACGTTGTGGTCGACCTGGATTCCAATACCATATTGAGTGCTGACTTTAGTTCGTTTTTGGCATTTGCTAACCCGAATCCAGACACAGGCGCGTATATTTGGACAAATTCAATCCACCGTCCAAATGGTGCGGAAGAGATTTCGGCATTTGCCAATCTGACTCTGTATCCAGCCGTGGATACCGAGGTGTCTGCAGGGATCCGGCAGATTCACAGCCGCAGTTGGAGCAGAACCGAGGCGGCGGGATTATTGCTGAATGATCTGGAGCAGGACAGTGATGAACTGATCTGGAACCTTTCGCTATCCCATCGCTTTAATGATGCCTTTATGTCTTACCTCAATGTGGGCACGGCTTTCCGCCCAGCGCCAATGGATACGCTGGGGATTAATCCCCTGCCCAACCCGGATACGAATATGGAAAAGCTGGTGGGTGCCAGGGAAAATGAAACCTCAATTTCCTATGAGGCCGGTTTAAAACTTGATTTTATGGGTGGGCGCGGTCGTATTAATGCGGCGTATTATTACCAGAGTTTCGAAAATTATTTGTATTATTCACCGTCGACGCAATATTTTGGAACCAATGGGGTTGAGGCTTTTCGTTTTACCTCCAATGCCGATGCTGTTGTTCAGGGAATTGACCTTGATGCCAGCTTCCAGATTTTACCGAATTGGGTGGTGTCGGGTGTGTTCAGCTGGAGTAACAGCGAGTTAAAAGATCCCGTGCCTTGTAACGATGGCAATCTTGATGGGCAACCCGATTTTCTGCCGGCGAGCCTGAATGCCAGTTACCAGGTCGCTGTGTGTGATACGGGAGCCTCTGCCAGCAGTACACCGGACTGGACTGCGACAATCAGGACTGAATATGTCACCGGGTTTAATGACACCATGGAGGGCTATATCCGCGGGATGTATTCCTATTACCCTGAAAATGACAACAAGCATTTGCGCACACAAATCGACAATTATGGTCTGCTTAACCTGTTTGTCGGGGTGCGTGATATTGAAGGGCGTTGGGACATTCAACTGTTCGCAAAAAATGCACTGGATGAACAAACCGTCACCACGTTGGAAGACCTGCAGTACGGGGCAGGGGGAACCTTGGCCAATTATCTGGGGGATTCGGGCTATTACAGCACTCAGGTAAACGCCCAGCGTGAGATCGGAGTGAATGTTCGTTACAACTTTGGAGTCAATTGATTGTTGTGCATGTTTATGTACGGTGTTTAGCCAGCTGCAAAGCTGGCTTTTTTATACTTTCTACTGCTGTCTCCTGGAGGATGAACTTTATTGTTTGCCCTTTGCTGTACGACTTGGTGAAAATTGATTACTCAGCCGTGTTCTTTAGAGCCGATGATTGCATCAGAGCAGCCATTTCATTGTCTGTTCGGCGCGATTGCTGTTGTAATCCTTCGGCGATATTTTTCTGATCCTGAAAAGATTTATTTTGGCTGGCCTTAAGATTGCCCTCTAACCGGTCGATGGGGATTTCGATACCGACAATGGCACGCATCAACTGCTCAATGTAGTTTTCGGGAGCATCACTGACTTGCCAGGGCGTCGGCTGGTCTGCTTCATTGGCGTTGGTTAGTCGGTTGAGCATGTCTCGCATCCAGGTGCGATCGTCAATGACCCTGGCGACACCGTGGGCGTGAGCCACCGCATAATTCCAGGTAGGAACAACTTTGCCATGTTCCTGTTTACCGGAGTACCAGCGCGGGGAGATATAGGCTTGCGGTCCCTGAAAACTGACAATCGAGCTGGTGTCGGTCAGTTCCTGCCAGACCGAATTGGTTCGGGCAACGTGCCCCATCAGTGTGCCGAAGGGGCCCTTGTGTGGGTCGAGGTAAAAGGGTATGTGATTGGCAATGAGTCCGTCATTGCCACAGCAAACCCAGGTGCCAAGGGGGTTAGACTTGATCAACTCGAAGACAGCGTCGCGTTCTTTGAGCTGGAAATAAGTTGGGACGTACATATTAAATTCTCACAAACTGCGGATAACATTATGGATCAATAAGGCCGCCAGGAGCCACATGGTGAGGCCGATCACGGTATCGAGAATGGGCCATACACGCGGGTTAGACAGCCAGGGGGCCAAGCGACGGGCACCAAACCCCAATAGCCCAAACCACAATGCACTGGCCGTACTTGCGCCAATGACAAAAAAACCGCGCATTGGCATGGCGTGTTGGGCGCCGATGCTGCCCAATAACAGTATCGAGTCCAGGTACACATGGGGGTTGAGCAGGGTAAAGACGGCAGCCTGAGCGACCACCGCGCCCCGGCTGAGACGCTCTTCACCCTCAGTCGCCTGCAGCTGGTTCATCGCGCGAGCGCGCTGTAGAGCACGCCAACCGTAAAAGGCCAGGAAGGTGGCGCCCGCCAGCGCCAGTGTCCGGGTTAAGATCGGGTTTTCCCCCAGGAGCTGGGCTACGCCCATGACACCCACAGCGATCAGCACCGCATCGGCAAGGGCACAAAATACCACGACGCTTCCCACATGCTCACGGCGCAGCCCCTGGCGCAGGACAAATGCGTTCTGAGCTCCAATGGTAACGATAAGGCCAAAGCTGAGCATGAGTCCCTGGGCAAAAACGGAAAACAACATAAAAAATCTCGGACACTGGAATGATGCGCGCAGATTGCCAGCCCGATGTGAAATAGGCAAACTATAGAATCTTAATCAACATTAGGACATCTAATATTTATTGATTTGTAAAGGTAGGAATACTTAGGCAATAAGGTTAAATAAGTCACTGTTATTTATAGGTTTTTAATTTTATTTCTGGCAAGCCCTGGTATCTATAGAATCGCACAAGCAAGAGTTTTCAATGGTATTTATAATGGTATTTTCAACTTAGTTTGTATCGTATTCAATATGACTTTACTTAGCGGTTACAAGTCTTGGTGTCTGATTTTTTGACTGGAGAAAATTTAAAAAGGGCTGAGTATTTGTCTGCAGAATTAGACAGTTCTAATTGAGTTTATCCGATACAGATTGATTTAAATGGACGTAGTGAGAATGTACTGGCTTTAGACATTCTCAAATTTATTATCAGCCTGAATTATCAATGGGGGATGAAATCATGTTGACAGATACCAAGCTTAGACATTTAAAACCAAAAGAAAAACTCTACAAGGTCAAGGATAGAGATGGTCTGTATGTGGCTGTCACTCCAAAAGGCACGATATCATTCAGATATAACTATTCCATCAATGGGCGTCAAGAGACGTTAACCATTGGACGATATGGCAATGGTGGAATCTCTTTGGCTGAAGCCAGAGATCATCTGGGTGAAGCCAAAAGGAAGATTGCTGAGGGGATGTCACCCGCCAGAGAAAAACACCGTAACAAGACTAGAAAGAATGATATAAGTACATTTAGTGAATGGGCTGAAGCATGGTTGGCTAAACATATAATGGCTGAGTCAACTCGTAAACATAGAATTATTATGTATGAAAGCAAGCTAAAATCATCGATCGGTAAGTTACAGTTGTCTGAGATCATGCATGAAGACTTTCGCGCATTATTTAATAGGATCGTTAACAGTGGCGTCCCCGCGTCAGCACTTGTAACTCGTGATATTGTTAACCTGGTTTACAAGTGGGCTATTGAATGTGGTCAAAACATAACTAATCCGGTTGCAAATCTAAGACCCTCAAGTATTGTTCGTTTAGTGCCTCGAGACCGAGTGTTGGTACCTAAAGAAATAGCGTTAATGTATCGATACCTGGATCGAGTTAATACATCGTCTCAATATAGAGCTGCTTTAAAATTGTTACTTCTGACCATGGTCAGAAAATCTGAGTTAATCCAAGCTACTTGGTCTGAAATCGACCTTAAGAAAGCAAGATGGATCATACCGAAAGAGCGGATG
This sequence comes from Pseudomaricurvus hydrocarbonicus, assembly GCF_011602365.1. Classification (GTDB taxonomy): domain Bacteria; phylum Pseudomonadota; class Gammaproteobacteria; order Pseudomonadales; family Cellvibrionaceae; genus Pseudomaricurvus; species Pseudomaricurvus hydrocarbonicus. The sequence continues at coordinate 130,058 of NZ_JAAONZ010000011.1, read as the reverse complement.
AAGTTGAGGCGAGATCACGTTGTATATCTTTCCCGCCAAGCATTGGAACTTTTTGAAACTTTGTATTCATGGTCGATGGATTCTGAATATATATTCCCCTCTCGTAATAGTTCAGGCAAATCAATGGCATCTAGTACATTAAACATACTATTAAAACGAGTCTACGATCAGGCTCAAATAGATGGAAAATCTATTGAAAAATTTTGCCCTCACGACCTGCGCCGTACTGCAAGTACGCATTTACACGAAGCAGGGTACAACACCGATTGGATAGAGAAAAGTCTTGCTCATGAACAACGAGGTGTTCGAGCGGTATATAATAAAGCCGAGTATCGTGAGCAAAGAACTGCCATGTTGCAGGACTGGGCAGATATGATTGATGAATGGACCATAGGGCGCGATCAGAATTCCTTACCAGGACGATAGGCCTTATCGGTTGATGCTTTTCTGGCTTCAATCCACTCTTCCACTTCGTTTAAGTCCCAGGCGACATTTCGGCTGGTGAGTACAATGCGTTTTGGAAAGTCTCCACGTTTTTCCATGTTGTAAATCGATCGATCCGATAAAGGAACTATCTTCAAAAGAGCTTTGCGATTAATGAGGGTTGTGCGGGGTCGAACTGTGTGTGCCGTTTCCATTGGTGCTCTCCATATTTTCTGGTTAGAAGGCCCTGAAGTAAGAGCGTGTAATCAACAGTAGCACCGAGCAAAAGCTTTTAACAAAAAAGAATGTTTAGCAAATGGATAAATGGGTTTGGTATCCGACGTCAATTAGTTTGACCGGTTCGCGTCAATTATCCTGACCGGTTGATTTTGTTTAATTGACGTTAATTCTCGATGTGCTCCCTCCTTTTCATGGATACCTTCTTGCGATAACTCTCACCTTTCACCTCAAGGATGGTAGCGTGATGCACCAACCGATCGATGGCGGCGACTGTCATCATGTTGTCGTCAAAGATTTGATCCCAGGCACTGAAGGGCTGATTCGAGGTGATAATTAAACTGCCGGTCTCATACCGATGGGCGATCAGCTCGAACAACACCTGAGTCTCTTGACTGCTCTTTTTTACATAGCCAATGTCGTCCACGATCAGTACGGCATACTTATCCAAGCGGGTAAGTGCCTCTGCCAAGGAGAGACCTTCTCGGGCCTGCTGTAGACTTTGCACGATAGCGGTGGCACTGGTGAATTTTACCCGTATCGCCTGATCGATCAGGGCGTAACCAAGGCCGCAGGCCAAGTGGGTTTTACCAACACCACTGGCACCGAACAACAGGAGGTTTTCTGCCTGCTTGACCCATTGACGTTGCTGGGTCAGCGCCGTGATCTGGTTTTTGTTGATGTTGCTGACCGCGGTAAAGTCAAACTGGCTCAGGTGTTTTCCCGGTGGTAACTGCGCCTCACGGGTGAAGCGGTGCAGGCGCTTCTGATAACGTTCGGCGGCCTCTTGCTCACACAAGGCCGCTAGATAAGTCTGGGAGAGCCACTGCTCATCCAGCGCCTTCTGCGCCAAGTCTTCCCAGTGCTTAGAAAAGCTGGCCAGTTTCAACTCCTTCAGCAACACCGGCAGGGATGCAATATTAGCCATGATGCACCTCCTGTGAGCGATTAAGCAGCTGGTCGTAATCACCCAAAGCGTGTTGCTTCGTCACGATCAGCGGCACGACGGTGGCGTCACCGCTGAAGTGCTTACGGCATTGCAGCTCGCTGGGGAGCTCCCCGCGGTCGATGTGTTTGAGCACATAACGCCCCAAAGCAGACTCGCACTGCTCAGTGGCTGCCAGATGTAGCAGTCGGACAATGTAACGACAGGCTTTATGCGGTGGCAAGGTCTCATCGATATGCCTCCAGATCCGATGGTAATCCGGGCCGGGGAGAAGATCATCACGCAACTGCGAGTGACGGAACGCCTGAGGTTTCTTGACGAGCGAGTCGATGACGTGACGATAATCAACCTGTCGTGCACGCTGAGTTTTAGAGGCATAGGCCCTGGGCAAGACCAGCACTTTCTCGTGACCGTGAAACAGTTCCAGGCGCTCATCATAAAGCTGAACATAGAGCCGCTCGCTGATAAAGCGTGAGGGTACGGTGTAAGTCACGCGCCGGAGGTCGAAGGTGCTGCTGCGGCTGATCAGCACCCGGTGCTCGGCATAGTCCTGTGTACGGCGTTTGGGTAGCGGTTGTAGATACGGGCGTTCCTGCTCAAAGCGAGAGCGGTTCTGCCGGTTAATCTTGCTCACCACTCCATCAATAAAGCCTTGATAATCCTCCAGGGACGCAAAATCGTAGCTGCCTCGCAGCAGCAGTGCTTGTCTGATACGGCGCTTTAAATGGCCGTGTGGAGATTCGATGGCTCCGTTTTCATGGCTTTGCCCCGGATTGTTGCGGGTGGGTTTAAGGTGGTAATGCCGGCAGAGATCTTGGTAGCGCTCCGTGAGCTGTTCTTTCTCTGCCAAGTTGTTGAAGGCAGCACTCAGGCTGTCCGTACGGTGTTCAAGCGGCACCCCGCCGCTGCGCCACAGGGCATTCTGGAGTCCGGTGGAGAGCGCGGTAAAGCTCTCGCCCCCACAAATCACTTTGACGTAACACCAGCCGCTGAACGTCAGACGATAATGGTACAGAAGGTGACAGAAGACCTGCCCCAACAGCGTGATGGTGATGCCCTTCAGTTGGGTAAAATCCGAGAGACCTAAGCGCCCAGGCTCTTTGGTTTGGCGGAACATAACCTCTTTGGCCGGGCCATGCTTGGCCTTCCAGCTTTTGATTCGACGCTGCAAAGTGCGCAGGATACTGTTGTCATACTGTCCGGGGTAATTGTCGCAAAGGTACTCAAAGAGCGTCATTGGCAGGAGTTCAGGGTTGTCCTCAAGCATGGGCACCAGTTCACAGTCCCAGACATCGGCCAAAGGGTCTTTGCGGGTACGCCAATGACGCTTAGGCGCGGGCTCGGTGGTGAGTTGTCCAGTCTCAATACGACGTGCGGTACGCTCTGAGATGCTGGCTTTGGCGGCTGCGGCGATCTGTGTCCGGCCTTGTTTTCGTTCAGTCATATATAACCTGATTTGTTGATCTGTAATGCGCTTACCGGACACTGATTTCTCCTTGTAGAATCAGTGCCGGACCTTATCAGATCAACCGGCCAAGATGGTTGTCGCCGACCGGTCAGGTTAATTGTCGTCTAATAGTTTGGTAAGAATTTATCGGACTAGTACCGAGGGGGTGAGAATGAACTCCCTGTTACAGCATGCGTTTAACACACCACACTGTTCTCGCAGTGTCCACTAGATCAAGACATCCAAGCTTCGGTTGTGCCTGTATGTTATGCAAAGACTGGTTACAACCAACTGAATATGAATGGTTCTAAATCTCGACGCTAGACACTGCCTAAAATGCTGTGCCTGTCGACGTGGTTCCAGTGTCACCAGGTGGTTCCACTGGAACCACCTGGTGCGAGAGTAGAGTTGGGTGCCGCGAGGCGAAGCCTTTCGGGTGTTGCCCTCGTCACTGGCAAGCGAAGCGGGGTAGTGACGAGGGCGGCGGAGCCCGTAACAACAACGGTTTTCGGCTGAATAAATGCATTCCGTATTAAACCCTGTTCACTCAATCAACCCATTGGGGAGTTCTAAGGCTCACTGGGGCAGAACTCCCTAACGGGGTCATTCCTGTAGGGAGTTCTGTTATGAAGAAAACCAAAAGCCGTTCGTTAGAAGCCGTGTTTGGTCCATTGGTGTCAAGTTACAGCCGAGCCGAGGCCATCGCTGACGGGGTTTTAATCGACGTCACGACCATGGCCCGGGAAGCCGGATTGCAATGGCCGGTGGCACTGACGCATTCGGTGTGGCGAGACTGCGTGTCTTGGGACGAACAGCGTAACCGCAGCCAGGTATGTCAGGATGAAGACGGTCGATTGTGGGACGTGTTGTTCATGGCGGTTTTTGTGATCCGTCGTGCAGCCGTTCCCAAAGATCGTATGACCTTTACGCTGTATCGGGTGCCCAGTGACGGAAGTACACTGGAGCCTCAGGAAGTGACGTTAAAGTTGATCGTGGGCCCTGGTGATGACGGGGAACCGGTGGTCACGATTTTAATGCCTCATGAAGATTAAAGTTGCTGATACTTCGGCGCCTTGCCCACACATGAACCCATCCGGGTTTGCAAGGCGAGTTATTTTGACGGTAAACAGTGGATTGCTGCCATATATCCGGACTGTTATTGAGAAATAAGTTTCTCTTGCCCTGATAGAATCTGCACACTTTGGTCTTTATCACTTGGACGGCCTCATTGGTCCCGGGCCAAGGAAAGATTAACAAAGTGTCGGTTTGACCCATCTTGCCATCAAATGAGCTATGCTTTCGCAATCGGATGTTATTGCCTTGGTTAAAATTAGTGGGATAGGGATAGCTCAAGCTTTCCTTGGTCCATTTTTTTACTGCATGGCAGTATTATATTCACTCTCTGGGGTAAGTAGTGGCCAAACTTTTTGAGCAAGCAGAATGCACTATTTTTTTAGATCGCGCGCTAATGGATATGCCCATTACCCAGATCCCGGTAGGCTTGGGGTAATTTTTGAAACAACCACTCCTGAATATCCTCATCAATGATTATTATCAGCAAAGTTGGACGACCAAAGTCCAAACTATTTTGCGTAAAACCTAGAGGAATTACCAACGCTGGTGGAAGTTTCTGAAATGCTTGCAATCCATCCCAAAAAACTCTGTCGATATCTGGAAGGGAGGGTATTGGTTATATGGATCTTAAAAATCAGCTGCGTAGGGATATAGCCATACGATGCTTGGTTCAGTCCAGCGATTCCATCGAGAAGATCTCATCTCATACCGGTTTTTCAGAAGCGAGCACTTTTATTCGAGAATTTAAAAAGTGGACAGGTGTGACGCCACACACTTACCGGAAATGTGCACGAAAGTAGCTGGAATAAATAATAAACTAATAAAATCCCTTTGCTTACAAGTTGTTCAATATATTTAATGAAATGATTTATTATTGAAAATACTCAGCAAAGAAGTTTCCTGGGTCCGCCTATAAAAGTTGTAATCCGAGAGCCCGAGGTCAGGGTGGTGCATACAAAAGTTGTCTCCAAACATGCTGTCAATTCATTCATTAATCTGAGCCGAATCTGACCCCACTTGCTCTTGTGCGTGGAATGGCGTCCAGTTTCTGAAATGTTGATATCAAGTGCTTAAAAATTCAGCTCGACTGTCGACACGGTAAGTGTGGTAGGTAAGCTGTCGTAAACTTTTTGCAGGATTTTAAGCATCCAACTCAAGCGTCGCAGAGGCTTCCAGGTTTATGATGAGAATCCCCATGTCCTAAAATGTAAAAGCTATCAGGGAGTTAAGCCATCTCCAGAATAGTTTGGTTCTCATCTCCGGTAAGTCTCGCCCCTCGCAAGTTCATACTCGCAAAGCAATAGAGCTAAGAACACCATCAATGTAGGTCTGAAGTCTTGAATTAAGTGATGCTTCTAAGAGGCTGGACACCTCAGGAAATTTGCCACCATTAGGGTCAATTATTGGTTTGGAAGCCGATAAGAAGGCCTGATATTAGAATTATAGATGAGCATTAAATTTATTAGACCTTTATTTTATTTACACACATTTTGTAAATGTGTCACTATAAAGTATCTGTTCAAGTGCTGTTCGCGCTTCAATCCACTGCTATTTCGCTCTTTTTGATAAGCGGCTGGTAGTAGCATAGAAGGGCAGGGAGTTCAGGCGTAGACCTAAAAAATGATCATTTTCAGTGGGTTAGAAGTCATGCCTCGAGTGGAAGGTCTAGCTGCAGAGAGCGGAACAGATATGGAAAAGACATTTCGTTGTGTCAAATAATAATTAAATGCTTATCACTCTCCTTAATATAAAAAAGCAAAGAGGAAAGAGAAAATGTCTATACAAAAAAGAGCTGCTTCATTTGGTCTCTGTATTCTTAGCAGTAGTATTGCGGCTATTTCTTCGCAGTCATACGCGGCAGAGGGCAGCAGAGAAACGTTGGTCCTGGAAGAAATTATTGTCAACGCCCGCCGAGTAGAAGAAAGTACTCAATCAGTTCCCGTTACAGTTGCTGTACTTGACAATGATGCCCTGCGTGAAGCAAATATCACTTCAACAACCGATTTACAACAGGCCGTAACAGGTGTCTTCCTGGCTGGCAGTGGCGGACCTCAGAACCCACTGTATGTTATTCGTGGTCAATCGAAAGGATTGATTGGTACCACCTCGCCGGCGGTGGTCAGTTATTTTGCCGAAGTGCCTCAACCCGCCTGGGGCAGTGCAGTGCCGCAAGTTGATATGTCCAATATTCAGGTTCTCAAAGGTCCACAAGGTACCCTGTTTGGTCGTAATACCACTGGCGGTGCTATTTTGTACTCACCTAACGCTCCAAGTTACGAATTGGGCGGATATGGTGGCGTCACCCTGGGACGTTATAATGCACGTCGAATTCAGGGCGCACTGAATATACCTTTGTTGGAAGATAAGCTGGCTATGCGAATCGCAGCAGACAAAAATTTACGTGATGGCTACACCAAAAATATTGGTGTGGGAGATGACCTGGATGCAGTGGATACCGAGGCCTTCCGTTTCTCGCTGTTGGCAGAATTCGGTAATCTAACCAACACCTTTATTTACGACTACTCCAAAAGTGATAACGACGGGTTCGGAGTTCACCCGGTAGCAACATATGAACCATCCGCTTTGAACCAGCTGGGTATCGCTGACCAAGTTAAAAATGACGTGATGCGATTAAAAGATCTTGGACCAAGATATAACGACTCAGCCTTTGACCAGCACGAAAAGAACGAACGCAAAGTCATTGTTAACCGTACCGAGTATACGTTTAACGACAATCTTACCTTGATGAACCTGTTTGGCTATCAAACTACCGACTTGGACTACGCACCAAATATTGATGGTTTGGGTACCTACACAAGTCCAGTGGTTGAGGCGGGATTATCTAGTGCATTTGGTCCGGCTTTTGTGGATTCACAGACATCGATTGTTAAAGCTCGACTCATTGATCGGACCAAACAATTAAGTAATGAATTGCAGTTACGAGGGATCTCGTTTGATGACAAACTTAACTGGATTGTCGGTGCTTTTTATCTGAAGTCAGAGCCGGATGGTGTGGGTCAAATCAACGCCACCACTGTCGCACAGACCCAGTATCATACCCTGATTCCTGGTTTTGAGACAGGCTATACCAATGGTGGTGCGCAGCACTTTTTTCTAACCGAAGAATCTAAAGCTGTCTTTGTGCATGGTGAGTTCGCGCTGACGGATACTTTGTCAATGGAAGCCGGAATTCGTTACACTGAAGATGATTTCAATCTCTGTTTGGGCTCTGATGCAGTCCCTGCCTGGCTGGGCTCCGACCCCACCTTTTTTAATGAATCCGCCTGTAAAAATAACGATACCAGCGTTATCGTAAATTCGGCGGAAGTTAATCAAAAATCCAATGCCACCACTTGGTCTGTAGGGTTGAATTGGCATGTAACCGACAATATTTTCACTTACGGGGTGATTCGTCATGGTTACCGGGCCGGTGGCGCTAATGGACCTATTTTCAGTGGTGAACTTGCACAGCACCAAACCTTTGAGCCGGAAGAAGTTGATGATATCGAGTTAGGTCTGAAGGCCGACTGGAATATTGCTGGTATTCCAGTACGAACCAACATTTCGTATTTTTATGGCGAGTACACAAATGCTCAGGGTGACTTGGCAGGTGGCGTGACTACCAGTAGAGCGTGTACTTCACCAACGGGTACAGCAGTAGCAGGCCTCGATCCCGACGGTGACTGTAATGCATTGAATGACCCCACTGGTGGAGCCATCGTTCTGAACGTAGGTGATACCAGTGTCGATGGTGTTGATTTGGAATTCATGGCTCTGGTAACAGAGAACCTGAGTATCCGCCTCAATGCGACTATCCAAGATGCCGATATTGATAAGGTTTATGCTCAATCGAATGCATTTATCGAAGACAAAATTCCCAGTGCTATTCCGTTCTTAAATTTCTGTAATACTGTGCTCCAGGCAAACATTAAGTACTCCATACCTCTTGGTGATATTGCCTCGGAACTGGTATTGAATGCCAATTACTACGATACATCAGAGGCCCAAAAAGCCGGCTCAAAATTACCTGGCTACTCCCTGACAAACCTCCGGGCTGACCTCTATGGTATTAGGGGTACTGGTGTTGATCTGGCGCTGTTCGTTAACAATGTGACCGACGAGGAGTATGCACTCTCCAGTTCGATCAGTAGTCAACCTCTGGGATTGGATGCTTTCATCTATGGACCCCCGCGTATTTGGGGGCTGGAAGCTCGTTACAGCTTCTGATGATGAGTTAATATCTTGAATTTTAAGCCGCCCGGTTTTTCACCTACAGGCGGCTTTTTTATTGGCTTTGAGGGGATCACCCACTTATGGCGAAGTTAGAGCTGTTGGATGAAACAGAAATAAAAATACGCAATTGTATTGAGACCCTCGTGGGGGGAACTGTAACGGCGATGGAACGCCAAGTCCGTTGGCGGCCGTCTTGGTTTGTCGATGTGATATGCCGGGGTGAAACCCTAAAATTGTATGTACGAGGGGACCGTGAAAGCGATGTGGTACCCTTTCCAGAATTAAAACGGGAAGCAGATATTCTGTCGGTTCTGGGAGAAAATGGTATTCCGGCGCCGCGTATTTACGGTATGTGTGATGATCCGGTGGCGATTATTATGGAGTCCGTTCCAGGTACACGGGATGTAGCTTCTGCCGCCACGGACGAGGAAAGGAGAGATGTTGCACGTCAGTATATTGATGCCTTAGTGGCGATGCACAACTTACCTGTCGAGAAGTTCACTGAGATCGGTATCGATTTACCGCAGGGCGCTGAAGAAATTGCGCAGGCGGGGATTAAGGCTTACCTGCCGTTGTATCAAAAAAACAAAGTAGCGCCTGAGCCTCTGATTGAATTTGCCATGCGTTGGCTCTGTGATAATGTTCCCCAGCATCGTACAAAACCCTCATTTATTGCTTTTGATGCCGGTCAGTTCCTTTTTGATCAGGGAGAGATCAAAGCGGTCTATGATCTTGAGTTTGCCATGATTGGTGACCCGATGACAGATCTGGCGACTATGGCCATGCGCCATTCCTACGAACCCACCGGCGAAGCGATTTCAGTTTTGTGTGATTATTATGCCGAAGTAAGCGGTGTGCCAGTAGAAGAGGCGGTGGTCCGTTATCATCATGCGGTATTTTCAACGGTGGCTTGTATGCAATTTGCTGGAGCGATTCAAAACCCTAAGCCTGGGGACCCGCATGATGTTTATCTGGAATGGGATTTGGCTTTACGCCGTACTTTGCTGAATGCTCTGGCAAAAAATGTAGGGGTGACACTGCAAACACCTGCAAAGCTGTTGGAGCCTAATAAACGAAATCAATCACTGCATAGTATGATTGACGATATGGCTGCAAGCTTTGAGACCCATAACGAGCTTCAACAGGCGAGTAAGGAATGCGTTCTGCGATTACTCGATTATGCTCAGATCATGGATCAGTATGCAGACCAACTCGATGAATTGGCTCTGACTGAAGCTGTATCCTTCGTCGGAAAATGTGAGTCAATGCCAGAGTTGCAACAAAAACTCGAAGAGTTTGTTCAGCAGGCGGGAGCTGAACACGATCAAGAGCTGATACAATACTTTCACAACCAATTAACCCGGAAAATTCAGGTGTGCTCTGAAATAGGTATCGGCCGTTCGGCCATTCATATTGAGGACGACATTTTGGCCTGAAACAGGTCTTGCTCTTACTTAATTGTGGAGCAAGACCGACGTTTCGTTTTAATCCTCTCCCACATATAGTGCTGTATGGCTCCAACGATCTACCAGATCATCACGACGTATAGCTCCTATGTCAGCGTTTGTCTCGTCATCTTCAGGGTGCACAAACGTCGGCCCATTGGGTAGCTCCTGCAGGGCTAATTGCATGATGTCTAGGGCTTTATAAACTCCTGGGATATAATCGGCATCATCACCCTTGATACCTGACCGTTGTATATCATTGCGTAGCGTTGGCGTATATGATTAATACCAGCAACTTGTTTTGATCATCCTAGAACTCATAGTACCTCTGAACGAGCTAGACACTACCCATACAGCAGTGTTTGGACATACACGATGTTTTCGGTTACCAAGATGCCTAGTGTATAAATTTCCAAACACCTTGGTTACAGGGGTTATCAGGCGGCGATACTGGGCGTGGGAAATCCATGTTCCATGTACGCCACTTCGTCATTAATATTCAAGACTCTACCATCTGGATAGGTAAATTTGCCACTGGCACGCCCAGCTTTACCTGTGTGAGTGGTGTAGGCTTCCAGTAGGTGAAAGCCAAAAATCATGCGGCGCCAAGTGTTGATTTCCAGTTCCAACTCCCCCTTTTCAGACTTCATCGAGACAATCATGCGAGTGGCACGGTTCTCATGGGTAAGAGGATCTGTCCAGCTTTCAAGTACTTCTACTGTGGTCTGTTCACCGCTGAAATCAATCAATCCCTCTTTGAGAAAAACCCGTCCGGCGTGGTGTCCAGATCCCCCCTGTTCAAAATAAAACACTTTGATTTCCGGTGCGAAAGTCCAACTCCATAAATAGCCCTTACCGAGCCCGAGAAGTGACGGTACATCAAAATTGCGGCCGAGGAACGTTCGTTCCCTTACGCCAAAGCCATTTTCCAGGCGGTAGGTTTTACCTTCGTAAGTACAGGTGCCTTCTCCGTGACAGAGAACCTCGTTGCCTGCCACTTTGCGGTCCACTAAGCCTGCCCAGTCGCCATGATAGGGGGCCGGCTTGCCTTCTGCAGTGAAGGTGATGTCAAGGTCGATACCAAAATGCTCGCCTGTTACCGTCCAAGTAGGCGCACTGAAAGTGATTATCCGGTTGCCTGCCTGCCAGGTTACTTTGTCATCTTCGACGGTTTCTTTAAAATCGAAGCGACACATGGGATCCATACGATTTGAAACAAACGTGTCGTTGGTCATTGTACGGCCATCACGACCGTTGGGGGTAATTAATAAAAAGCTCTGGTTAAGTGCTCCATCGTCAAACCCCCACTTGCGACCGCCTACATGGTACATGGTTGCACCAAAAAATAGATCGACATCCCCAGCTGTGCCCCAAAGGAACAGACCTGCATGGTCCTGAAAGTGTTCTGCATTGTCCTCAACTGGGACACGCTGGAAATGACTGGCATCATCAATGATTGGGTAATCACCGAACTGATTGATTTTGCTCATGGTTTTTCGCCTCTATTATTATAAATATAGTGACCAAGGATAGGTCTCAGTGCTGCAGTAAACGTGTTGGTTCGAGCAGTATAGAGTTAAATGCCGGCTTCATAGATGTTAGTTATTTGTCTTTAGGACAAATGTTGGAATTTTACAGAGATCAGCCACTGATTTTACGGGACGATGATAAAGGCAAGCAGCGACTTACAGCAGGTTTGATTGGCAGTCACTGGTTGACGCTAATTGAGTAGTGTTGGAGAGAATTTACAACGCATCTTGGTCGGAAACAACAGGTCGGCTTTCACGAGTTGCTCTAAGAAGTTGGTCGGGTTCACTAGGGTTGATAATCTCAATGTGGTCATTGTGAACAGCTTTAATTTCTCCGACAAAAGGGAAGTCCCCCAGAGAAGGTACCCGGTAACTTATAGTGTCACCCACTTTAAACGTATCCGGTTCAAAATTAAATTCAAAAGGACATGCATCACCCTCTGTACCCATCATAATTAAAGCCTCACAGTAGATTGGTGTAATAGTTACAGGGCTATCTTATGTAAAGCGGGAAAATAGTGAAAGAAATTCCTGAAAACTAAGATTTGTCGATGAGTCAAAGATTCCAGCCAAATCCATGTGTCTGTGTAGGCAACGCTATTGTGTTTCTGACCGGGAAGAAAGCGCTATAACTACATTGTTATTGCTGTTGGTTTTATAGATTAGCAATTCCTTTGTCAGAGTTGATTTAGTCGACTCATGTCTTTAGCACCCGTATAGACCTGTTCTACGCATTGAACTGTGAGTACGGGGGGCTTTGTAGGTAAGCTTTCCCTATTGACCGTTAAAACTAAGGGTATCGGGCCAATTTGCCTTTGAACGTCAGTTTGTGATATTCCAGTCAGCTGCGTTTGCACTCGCCGCAAAGGAGGTGCCACGAGGCTAAGCAGCATGGCTAGGCTGAATTCATTGCCCGAATGATTCATTACTTTTGCTGTGATGTGGCGATTTCGTTGATTGTAATGTTTTTGAGGTCGACGCGGTCCAAATATCAGGTCGTATACAGTAAGTAGCCAGTTTGCGCCTCCCAAACGGGTAAATGTCCGGAAAGGTTTATTTGAACCGAAGGGTGTTTTCTGCTGCATCAATTAAACTTGGCCTTATCAAATCAATCCTTCAGGGAAGTTGTATTGATACTTGCTGGCGTTTTATTCGAATATTTCTCTCTGGAAGTATAAATTATCTACATATTTCATCAGGTTAGCTTTAGACACTATATCGCCATCTCATATTAATCATTTCAAGTGTGCGAATAATCAGTCACTTATCCATAAATTGCATAAAGCCTGGTACAGAGAGCTGCAATGTGATCTTACTCAGGGGAGCCATCAACAGTTTAAACCCCTGATAGTCCTGAATCGGGGCACATCAAAGTAGGTAATCCGCTGTATCTGCCAATTGCAAGGGGCTGATTAAGGCGGGACCTAGGGCACTCACTTACTTCAAACAAGGGCAAAAGCGCTTTCGTTTGATCGCCAGTAAAGTACATCTCAAATATTAAGTTGAACAGATATTAATAATATGTATAAAATAAGCCAATAGTAAATAAGGTCGAAGACTTATTCACTTTGTATTCGCTGTGGATTAGCGGTGTGAAGACAGGCGGCCAGATAATATACATGGCAGAGGTTTAAGGCTGGCAAAATAGTCTCTGTCGAACTCAATTAATAAGTTCTTAAAGTTCTTACGCTAAATTCAACACGTAATAGTGCGATAAGCTTCAGTAGATATTTGTTCAGATAGAAGTGGTCGCGATAATTTCACACAGTAAGTACCGTATTTGATTAGTTTATAAAAAGGGTTTATCGGTTGAGTTAATAGATATTTTATTAGATGAAACCATAAAAAAAGCCTTTAACGTAAGCTCTGATTCCAATAAGGGAGAAAAAGAAATGAAACTTGAAGACGTTATTCTTGTTAGTGTCGATGATCATGTTATCGAGCCTCGCGGCGCTTTTGATAGACACATGCCAGAAAAATACAAAGGGCATCAGCCTAAAGTTGAAAACCTTAAAGGCAGAGATGTTTGGGTTTTTGACGGTGAAGCTACTGGATATATGGGATTAAACTCAGTGGTAGGCCGACCTAAAGAAGAGTATGGGATGGAGCCACTTGGTTATGAGCAAATGCGCCAGGGTACATGGGACGTTAAAGCTCGTGTAGATGATATGAATGCCAATGGTGTGCTCGGTTCAGTGTGCTTTCCTACTTTCCCGGGCTTCGCAGGTCAACGTTTCCAGATGAGTAAGGATAAAAAACTCAGTCTGGCGGCTATCCAGGCTTACAATGACTGGCATCTGCACGACTGGAGTAACGCAGCCCCCGGACGCTTTATTCCATTGATGTTGATCCCGTGGTGGGATGGGAAGGCAGCGGCCGATGAGGTGGTTCGTATGGCACGCCAAGGGGTGCATGCAGTTTCATTCTCCGACAATCCAGCGTTACATGGCTATCCATCAATCCATGATCCCCACTGGGAACCGTTCTGGAAGGCTTGTTCCGATAATAAGGTCATGATTTGCTGTCATATCGGCACGGGCGTTAAGCCAGAGCACGCATCAGATTTGTCACCTATTGACGCATGGATTACGTCGATGCCCATGTCTATCTCAAACTCGGCGGCGGATTGGTTGTGGGCCCCCATGTGGAAGAAATATCCTGATCTTCGTATGACGTTGTCCGAAAGTGGCATAGGTTGGATTCCTTATCTGCTTGAGCGTGCCGATTTTACCCACCGTCACCATCACGCATGGACCAACAGTAATTTCAACGGATTGAAGCCCAGTGACGTTTTCCGTAAGCATATCATGTCGTGCTTTATTGAAGATGAATTTGGTCTGAAAAATCTTGATGCAATCGGTGAGGATATGGTCGCTTTCGAAACTGATTATCCACATTCAGATTGCACATGGCCTGAGTCGGCTGAAACCTTCTGGTCTCAGTGTCAGGGCTTAACCGACGAACAAATCAATAAAATTACCCACTTGAATGTGATGAGAGAGTATTCTTACGATCCTTTCTCAATTCTTGGGCGAGAAAACTGCACAGTTGGAGCGCTGCGGAAATTGGCAGAACACGTTGATACATCACCAGCATTGGGCATGGGTGGCGCTGCACCTAAGAGAGATCCCAGTAAGCCGGTCACATCTGGAGATATTAATCGAATGTTTTCAGAGGCTGATGCCAATACTGCCCTTTAATCCATCAATGAAACACCGCCCACCCTCGGTAAACAGAGGACGGCGGCGGTTTCATAATGACGGCCACATCTGCAAATGCGAATAGAATTAACTATTGCAAATGAGTGTGGCGGCAGCGTCGTCGTATAATTTTATAACAACCGATATTTGAATGTCCGGTATTGGCGATGGGTGAGATTTTATAAATGTCCATAAACGAATTTAGTTATTGTCGAGTTCCCCCTGCAGCCGAGAGGTTGCGGTCAGAGGTTCGAGCTTTTCTTAAAGAAGAATTAAAACACTGCTCAGCACTTGTGCGAGCGGATTCATGGATGGGCTTCGACGCTAAATTTAGCCAAAAGCTTGGTGCGCGAGGCTGGATTGGCATGGCTCTGCCGAAAAAGTACGGTGGTTCTGATGCCGATGCATTTTCTCGATATGTGGTTATTGAAGAGTTGCTTGCAGCGGGTGCTCCGGTGTCTGCGCACTGGTTTGCGGATCGCCAAAGTGGCCCTTTGATCTTGCGCTATGGAACAGAAGAGCAGAAAGAGTCCTATCTCCCTGCAATATGTCGCGGTGAAAGTTATTTTTGCATCGGCATGAGTGAACCAAATTCAGGGTCTGACTTGGCATCGATACGTTCCAACGCCAAAAAAGTTGGTGACAAGTGGGTGTTAAATGGACAAAAGGTTTGGACCACCAATGCGCACCATTCACATTATATGATTGCTTTGGTTAGAACCAGTGAGTCTGAAAGTCGCCATGGCGGAATGTCTCAGTTCATCATCGATCTTTCGTTACCTGGTGTTGAGGTTCGCCCTATTAAAGATCTAACCGGGGCGGAGCACTTTAATGAAGTATTCTTTGATAATGTTGAGTTGCCTGACGAGGCCCTAGCGGGATCTGAGGGTCAAGGTTGGCATCAGGTTACCGCTGAGCTGGCCTTTGAGCGCAGTGGCCCAGAACGTTTCCTGAGCTCAATGGCGTTATTGAAAGTCATGATTGATGAAGTCGGTCAATATCCCGACGCTTATCAAGCGAAGGAAATAGGCCGGCTGACTGCTCGTCTGCTTACATTACGAAATATGTCTTTGTCGGTAACGAGACAGCTCAATGCTGGAGCCAACCCTGCCTGGTCTGCATCGTGTGTTAAAGATTTTGGTGTGGGCTTTGAACAAGAAATACCAGAAATTGCTCAGTCGATACTGGAAACCTTACCCTCTACCCAGGGTGGTAACGACTACAGCAAAGTTCTGGCTTATTTGACACAACAAGCCCCCTCTTTTTCGTTACGCGGTGGAACCAGAGAGATTTTGCGCGGAATTATAGCTCGTGGTCTTGGCCTGCGCTGAGTGCTTGTAGCTTTATATGAAGAAAGATAAACAAGGCTGGTTTTACGCATGAAAGAAATCTTCGAATCGACGTTGGAAAAATTGCTTGCTGATCAGGTGACATTGGATTTGGTGAAAGCTAGCGAAGAGCAGGGCTGGATGGAGCCTCTGTGGGACTTATTGCAATCGTCAGGATTTAGTTTGGCGGCAGCTCCAGAAGAGTCTGGCGGTACAGGACTTGGGTGGGAGGAGCTGAATGGTGTCATTGAGTTGTGTGGCCGATTTTGCTTACCTTTACCCTTACCTGAGTCAATTCTTTCGAATTGGCTCCTGGGGGCCTGCGGGCTGCAAGGTTTGAATTGTGCAGTGTCTTTTGCTGCTGAGAATAGTTTACAGTGGGACGGCAAGCTCCTTTCAGGTAGCGTACGGCAGGTGCCTTGGGGACGTTATGTGGATAAGCTGGTCACCGTCGTAGGCTCCGAATCCCCTGTTGTTGTTGTTCTTGAGCCAAATTCCGCGGCATCCAGTTCATTATCTACTAACTTAGCTGGTGAATCCCGTGATGATTTTATCTTCGAGAATTATTTACCGATAGATAGCAGCGCACTGCCATCTAATCTTGACAGTCAAGTTCTTCTGAAAGGCGGAGCTATGCTCCGGTCGGCCCAGATAATCGGTGCTTTAGAAGAGCTGCTAAGAGTTTCGGCAGAATACGGAAATGAGCGGGTGCAATTCGGGAAGCCAATTACAAAATTTCAGGTTGTCCAACACCAACTGGCTGTAGTTGCTGAGAATGTGGCGGCCGCGAGAGTTTCAGTTCAGGCCGCTTTTGAAGAGTCTGGCTCTGCATTCCCGACATTACAGTTGATGGCGGCCAAGATATGTACATCCGATGCCGCCAGTGTTGGAGCTTCAACTGCTCATGCTGTGCATGGTGCTATTGGTTTTACCCAAGAATATAGCTTGCACCCATTGACCCGTAGGCTATGGTCCTGGCGCAGTGAATATGGTTCAGCGACATACTGGTCAAAGCTTCTCGGGAAATCAATATGCGAGATGGGCTCAGAAGCGCTTTGGCCCACAATTACTTCAGGGGACCTTAACGTATGAGTCCATTTCTAATGCAAGAGCGTGACGGCGCAATTCTAAAGGTTACGTTGAACGATCCTGATACTCGGAATGCGCTTACCGATACTGAACAATTTGAAGAACTTGTTGCACTTAGCAATGAATTACGAACGGATTACTCCGTTAAAGTTGTGATTCTCACCGGGGCCGGAGCATCTTTCTGTGCTGGGGGTAACATTAAGGATATGGCTTCTCGCAGCGGCATATTTGGTGGTAGTCCCTATGAATTGCGTGAGAGCTATCGCAATGGCATCCAGCGAATTCCCACGGCTCTTTACAATCTGGATGTGCCAATTATCGCGGCAATCAATGGTCACGCGATTGGAGCTGGTCTTGATCTTACGTGTATGTGTGATATCCGTATTGCGTCACAAAAGGCAAAATTTGCCGAGAGCTTTGTTAAGCTGGGTATCGTTCCTGGAGATGGTGGTGCCTGGTTACTACCTCGAGTTATTGGCATGCCGAAAGCGAGCATCATGGCATTGACCGGTGACATGATTGACGCAGAGAAAGCACTGGAATGGGGGCTGGTAACAGAAGTGGTTCCAGAAGTTGAGCTGCAACAAACCGCATATGATCTTGCTCAGCGAATAGCTTCAAACCCTGCCCACTCCTTACGCTTAACGAAACGTCTATTGCGAGAAGGCCAGCACATGCGTCTGGATTCATTGCTGGAAATGTCGGCCGCGTATCAGTCGATAGCACATCATACAGAAGATCACTCAGAGGCGGTGTCAGCTTTTCTGCAGAAACGCAAGCCGGCCTACAATAACAAATAAGTCAGATATCACTGAATTAGCATTGGAGGATTTATGAGAAAAGTTTTCCGAGATGACCACGAAATGTTTCGTGATCAAGCCCGTCGCTTCATAAGTCGAGAAATCACCCCATATCTTGATGAATGGGAAAAAAACGGCATAGTTCCAAAAGAAGTTTGGCTTAAAGCCGGATCTGCTGGGCTTCTCTGTAGCAGTATCTCTGAAGAATACGGTGGTCCGGGTGGAGATTATGGCCATTCCGCAGTCATGATTGAAGAGCTCGCCAGAGTCAATGCCACCGCGGTAGGTTTTACCACACATTCGGAAATTGTCGCCAACTACATTGTGGCGTACGGGAGTGAGGAGCAGAAAAAGAAATGGCTTCCAGGCATGGTGTCTGGCGAAATTATTGGCGTTCTCGGTTTGAGCGAGCCGAGTATCGGCAGCGATTTGCGATCCATGCGTACCCAGTTCCGCCGCGAGGGTGAAGAGTATATTATTTCTGGTCAGAAAACATTCATAACAAATGGTGGTAATGCCGATTTGGTTGTGACGGGTGGTAAGCTGGACCCATCCGATAAAAAGTTGACATTAATATGTGTGGAAACCGATAGGCCAGGATTTGCGAAAGGCAAATTACTGGACAAAATTGGTCTTAAAGGGCAGGACACGGCAGAACTATTCTTTGATGAAGTACGTGTGCCTGTCAATAACCGGCTGGGCGAGGAAGGTGAGGGTTTTGGTTATCTCGGTCACCAGCTAGCCTGGGAACGACTAATTATTGCGATACGTGCTGCGCAGTCGATTGAGTCCATGATGGAAGAAACCATAGATTATGTAAAAGAGCGTCAAATTTTTGGACAAACGGTATTCGATTTTCAAAATACCAAATTCAAATTGGCTGAAGCTAAATCCCAATTGGCCATGTTGCGTGCGTTTGTTGACTCATGCCTGGAGAAAGTGATGGCGGGGCAGTTAAGTTCTGACGAAGCGGCCATGGCTAAGCTGGTGGGGTCTGAAATGCAGGGTAAGTTGCTTGATGAATTTGTCCAACTTCATGGTGGTTATGGTTTTATGAGCGAGTATCGTGTCAGTCGTGCCTGGGTTGATGCGCGAGTTGCAAGGATATATGGCGGCACGTCTGAGATTATGAAACACATAATTTCTAAAACACTTTAATGATTATTTACCGATATTTTTGGAAATAACGGCAGTTTTTTATTGAAAAATAATGAAATAAATTCGAGATGACATGTGCAGTATAAGTACTAATTCAGGATTATTAATACTGTACATGTTTGTATATTGATAGATTAATATTTCTAACTTTTTTAAAAGTTAAGCGTGTAATTATAAAATAACCATTAATTTTACATCTATAAGTTGAATTTAAAATGACTACGATTTTCCATTTTAACTCGAGTAAAACAACTTAAAAGCGAAATGATAAATCATAGTGTAAATTCAATTTCCTAAATAATAATAGTTGGAGAGCCTAATGATGCAGCCTATCTCAAGATCAACAAAAAGCCGTGTTAAACCAATAGCTTCTGCCATTGCGGCAGTTACGTTGACTATGCCGATGTATTCAACAGCAGCTATACTCGAAGAAATTATCGTGACGGCACAAAAGCGTGAGCAAAGCTTACAAGATGTCCCTATTTCGGTAATGGCTGTATCAGGTGATCAATTAACTGCATTAAACCGAAATGAAGTTTCAGAATTGTCGAAATCAGTCGCAGGTTTTACAGTCCAAGCTGGCAGTGGCGATTCAGAAAGAGCTGTACAAATACGTGGCGTTGGAACATCAACATTTAGTAAAGGTGTTGAACAATCCGTTGGTACGGTTATAGATGGCGTGGTTGCCAGTGGTTTGGTGGCTAGTTTCTTGGACTTTAGTGACGTTGATCGTGTTGAAGTCTTGCGTGGTCCACAAGGCATGCTGTTTGGAAAAAATGCATCTGCAGGTTTGTTGAATGTTGTCACTTCAATGCCTTCAAATGAGTTAACTTATGGATTTTTGGCTAGCTTTGCAGAAGAAAATGAACAAAAATATTCAGCCTATGTATCAGGTAGTTTGGCTGATACTGTAAAAGGCCGAATTTCTCTATACGAAAACAAGCGTGATGGTATTGTTGAAAATGTAAATCCTGATGTGTCCGGTGATTACAATGATCGAAACGAATGGGGGGCAAATGCTAAATTACTTCTTGAACCAACCGATAAATTAAGTGTATTGCTGAATTACAGGCACAATGAGCGTGATTACAGCTGTTGTTATCGTCCTGCTATTGAAGTTGTGGGTCCGTTTGCTTCAGTGATTCCTTCAGGTAAAGAAAATACAAAGATTAATGAGACCGGTACAGGATCTCCGAACACTGCCGATGTTGATGTTTATATCGCCGAAGTCAATTATGACATTGGTGAAAACACATTGACATCCATTACCTCTTTTACAGATACACAGACTTATTCAAACATTACGGCAACTGGGCTGCCCGTAGCAGTGCTTGCTGATAATTCAGCCTATGATGATGTTAATCAAATAACACAGGAGCTTCGCTGGACTACATCGTCACAAGAAACGGTAAGCTATGTTGCTGGATTGTATTTTTATAAAAACAAGTTGGAAAGGTCTCAAAATCAACTCTTTACCCCTTTGGTTACCGGACTGAGTACCACTTCAGGTTTTAGTGCCGACTCTGCGGTTGAGAGTAAAAGCGTGGCACTATTTGGGCAGGCAACATGGAATATCAGTGATATTACGCGCTTATCACTTGGATTACGGTATAACGACGAAGAGGTTACCCTGAATCAATCGGTTACCAATCTAGTAGGCTCTGCAAGTTTCCCAAACCCAGAAAGATCTACAACGGTAGATGATCAGTCAGTCTCATGGCGCATCATCGGTGAGCATAATTTTACTCCGGATAGTATGGTGTATGCTTCCGTTGCCAGAGGTTATAAGGGGCCAGGTGCCAATACACTGCCTTCTGGTTATACTTCAGCAGAACCAATTGTTGCGCCTGAAATCCCAACTAACTACGAACTGGGTTTGAAGTCCGAGTGGATGGATGGTGCGTTACGTCTTAATGCCAACGTATTTTATACCGAGTTTGAAGACTTTCAGGCTTCATTAAGTGATAACCAACTACCGCCGCAGTTTTATTTGGCTAACGCAGGTAGTTTGGAAACACAGGGCTTGGAAATCGAGCTTGCATTTCAGGCCACGGATAATTTCTTTCTGAGTGCAAATTTGGCTACGATTGATGCTACCTTTAAGTCATTTGACGGGGCAGAATGTTACCCTGGCCAAACTGCTGCACAAGGCTGTGTAGGAGGACAACAAGATCTGTCTGGTAAAGACATGCCGTTCAGCCCAGACCTTGCCGTTAATTTGTTTGCTCGTTATGACATTGCCCTGCAGAGCTTGCCATTTAATGCATACCTACAGGGGGCATATCATTGGCAAGATGAAGTTCAATACAATACCAATAATGACCCCAAAACTATTCAGGACTCCTATGGTTTGGCTGACTTAGCTCTTGGTGTGGAGTCAAAAGATGGAATGTATTCATTGCAGCTATTTGTTAAAAACGCGTTTGATACGTTCTATGAGTCTGGGTACTCGACCCAGGGATCAGATTTCGGGGTGTTGTTAGCTCATAATGTTGAGTATGACTATAAGCGTCGTGTGGGTATCAAGCTTCAAATGGACTTCTAGAAAACTAAAATTTTAAGTTTTTGGGCCTCGGGAACTATTGGTTTTCGAGGCCTTTTTTATTTCAATACGAGGATAAAGTAATAAAAACCCTTTCCAAAATCCAAACAGACACAAGGTCTTTGTTATTTGTGCTATTCAGCTCAGAGTTGACGGAATTTGCAGCTTGTAAGACATTGACGCACAGATTAATTGGCGACAAAGCTTATTCCTGTAAGTATCAGTGTCTGGGCTGTGTGAGAAAAGGTGATTTAGGCGTCATAAAAACGCCTGTAATGGTCCAATTACAGTACTTATTTATACAATAATATGATACCTGTTCATAACCTTTTGATGAAAACTGAGGTTCTGGTATAGTGGGAATTCAATTTTGGCCATCATTTAGGAGCAAATTTGCGGTGACTGGAGCAACTTTGATCACTACACCTGTCAGACGTCGTAATAAACGCTCGGAACATACAATACAGACAATTTTGGCAGCTGCCGAGGTCGTGATTCTGGAGTCGGGAGTTGAGCGCGTCTCGATCTTGGATGTCTGTAATCAGGCTGGTATTTCTCGCGGTACATTCTATCGTTATTTCTCATCACAGGATGAGTTACTAGAGGCCTTCTCAAGGCATAAGCGCGATCGCTTTCATGAGTCTTTGTTTGAGGCGCTGGATCCCTACAAAGATCCAGATGATCGCTTTGATGCGTTGATTCGCTATATGGATAACTACCTCCAGGTTGGACAGGCTCGCAAGCTGTTAATGGTCGCACCTGATTACGCCATCGGATGGCTTCATCGTATTTTTCACGACTCGGTGTCTCGATTTCAAAATGAATTGGCTATTGTCTTTGATGCATGGGACGAACGTGCGAACATTAAAATTGACCGTGAACTGGTTTGTGAGCTGCTGATTCGCTATATCCTGAGCGAGCAGCTGGTGCCATCCACGAAACAGGCTCGGAAGGCTCTGCCCAGTCGAATCCGCCGACTGCTAATGGCGCTGGTTAAATCCAGAGATTAGGTCTTGTAAAAGTTCATAAATGGTCTGTTTTACCATAGGTAAAACCTCTCTGCAGCGACTGTTCTCCAAACGTGTTTAAATTCTGATTCACATTATCTTAATAATAATTATCAGGACCAGTAACATGTCATCAGTTTCTGAATACGATGTCGCTGTCGTTGGCGGCGGACATAATGGATTGACAGCTGCTTGTTATCTGGCGAAAGCCGGCAAGAAGGTCGTTGTTATCGAAGCACTTGATAGCGTAGGTGGTATGTGTGTTTCAGGCCCCTTGATTGAAGAAGCTCCCAACCACACAATCCACCCATGTTCACTTGATCTAATGTCGTTGCGAGTACACCCTCTGGTACCGGACGAGCTGGATCTCCACAGTCTTGGTTTTCGTCAGGAAGAACTTAGTCCAGGTTATGTTTATTGCCACCCCGATGGTAATTCGTTAGTGATTTTCCGCGACCCAGAAGATACCGCTCGTGAAATCGCTCGCTATTCACAGCATGACGCCGATGAGTTTCTTAAGCTGATGAAAGTTATTTATGCTTTCATCGATATGGCTGTGCCCATGATGAGGGTTGATCCTTCCCAGCTAAATTTTGGAGCGAAGCTCAACGCACTGAAAACACTGATAAAAAACTTCCGTATCAAACCAGAGATCATGGCGTTGATTGGTAGTCCAGCTTATACCTCTATCATGGAGCGGTTTGAGCACCCAATAGTACAGTCTGCACTTTGCTGTTTGTTAGGGGCCGCGGGCCCAATCACCAATGAAGCTACAGGTGTTTATTTTGCATTACTGGGCTTTCTGCATAAGTACGGGGTTGGTCGTGCCATTGGTGGCATGCAAACTATTTCTGATGCGCTTTCTGCCAGGCTTCAGCAGCTGGGTGGTGAAGTTATCCTCAATGCACCTGTTGCAGAAATCGTCTCCAGCAACAGACAAGTTTCAGCTGTTCGTTTAAAGGATGGCAGAGTTATTCAGGTTAAGGCCGTGGTGGCATCAATTCACCCCAAACAGGCATTGGAAATGGTCACTGAAGGTGAGCTGGATCGAACCACACTGACGCGGGTGGCGATGGCTCCTGCAAATGCTCATGGAGGTTCCCCCATTAAGGTGGACTTGGCTTTGAATGACCAGGTCAATTATCGTCGAATTGAATCAATGCGACCAGATGGTTTGAGTTTGCGTAAGTGTGTTTTGCTAATAGGGACTACTGAGGCGGTTCTGGATAACTTTAAATGCGCTGCGCGCGGTGAAGTATCCAAAATGCCTTATTTGTGGATGTGTGTGCCTTCTGCGGCAGACCCAGGGCAGGCTCCCATTGGTCAGGATGTAGCCTATCTTTACCCGGTTGCCATGCCTGTGGACCATAATGAAGGTTGGGATAATGTGCGTGACCAGGTGGGACAACAGGTTATTGACTGGGCTGCAGAGTACATGGGAGGGCTGAAGGATTTTGAAATTGGTCGTCAAATGGAAGTTGCCCGGGACTGGGAGGCTCGCCTGAATGTCCACAATGGTTGTGTCGTGCATATTGATACCAGCACTACTCGGTCATCGGGTATGCGGCCGGCTGCGGGTTTAGGCGGTGACACTTTACCAGTTGCGGGGCTGTTTTTGGGAGGGGCTGGAACACACCCTGGCGGTGGCGTGAATGGTATGCCAGGGCGTATAGCGGCGGGTAGGGTCAAGCGATATCTACGTTGACCTTGTTGGTAATGGCGGCAAGTATCATGTCTTCAGTATGCTTACGCCAGATATTCATATTGTTGGATTGGCGGGTATCTAACCCGCCTAATGTCTCGATAACGTAGCGGTTGGTGAATGCACCGGACACCATTAGCGAGGCTGTTGTGAATACCAAGTCGGGATTCAGGTCGGTGGTGAATTCGCCACTGGCTATACCTCGTTCAATAATACTGCGCATTTTTTTCGTTAAGACTGGCCCCAGGTCCACAAAACGGTTTCTTGGCGTTGTGTGACTATCGTGAAAACGAATACCTTCGGTGGCCAGCGAGGCCAACTCTGGATCGTCCTGATAAAGGTCAAACATGTGGGATAGCATTAAGCGTAATGCTTCGGTTGGACGGATATGATCCAGCTCTAATCCTGTTAGAGCTGTCATGGCATCATCAGACGATTCATCAAGTACACAAGCAAATAGTTGTTCCTTGCTTTGATAATAGTGGTAAACCAGCTGTTTGGTCACACCGGCACGTTCAGCAATTTTTTGCACGTTAGTTTTATCCAACCCGTGTTCGGAAAACTCTCGTCGGGCGGCTTTGATTATTTGGCGGATTGTGGCTGCTTTACCATTGTTACGCGATTTATTCATACTGATACAACTCATCATAGTTATTGTTTTAGGCTAATACTTACCAGCCCCGTGGTTAGACAGGAGGTCAAACTCTAAACCAGCACAAACCAGGGACTTTCTTTACACTGAGACCTATTCAGTGACTTTGAGTCAGCTCCGGAGTCGGTTCGGTCCGAACAAGAGCTGAGCAAAGTCCAGTCTAGTACTTGAACGATTTGTTCAACAGATAGCGACTGACCGGATATCTGTAAAGATTGTTCTCAAACTTTCAAAGTTCATAATATAAAAGTATAGGTAAAAAGCATGTCCGAATCCAACGTTAAAGATATGAAGCTGGAAACAGCTTATTCAGCAGTTTCAGACTTGTATAAAGGCACGGGCATTGATATCCATGAGGCTTGCCAAAAAATGCGTGAAAAATCACCAATTTTCGAGGGGGATTTCATACGCCAGTTTGGGGTTCCCACAAATGCGGACGTCTCTGACCAAAGCGCCACCAGGAACTTTGCGCTGTTTCGTTATCAGGATGTGATGACGGTATTGCGAGATGCAGGTACCTATACTAGCGGATTCATTGCCAAAGGTTTTGGTAAGGCGTTTGACGGTGGCCTGACTGTCTTAGCGATGGATGGAGAAGAACATAAAAGCGTACGCCAACTGCTGCAACCTGCCTTTATGCCAGCCACGGTTAATAAATGGTGCGATCGGATGGACGACATCATTCGCAATCATTATTTGGCACCTATGGTGCCGCAAAAAAAAGCCAACTTGATGGAGTTTGGCCTGAGCTTCCCAATCCGTATCATGTATGCGCTGATGGGCTTTCCGGAGGATGATCCAGAAAAATTCCGTAGCTACGCCGCATGGTCCCTGGCCATGGTTGGTGCTAACCAGCTTGATCCCAGTAAAGCCGATGACGCCATGAAAACTGGTATGGAAGCTGGCAAGGCACTTTATGATTCAATCATGGAGATTGTCGTGGCACGCCGTGAAGCAGGTAGCGAGGGCGAAGATCTGATCGGCCGTTTACTGCGCTGTGAACATGAAGGGCGCACCCTTAATGATCATGAAGTAGTGACGTTCTGTCGCATGTTGTTGCCAGCAGCCGGTGAAACAACTACTCGTACTCTGAGTGTGGTACTGACATTAATGTTTACTATTCCAGGCTTGTTGGACCGAGTGCGTAACGACCGTTCACTAGTGCCGAAAATGATTGATGAATCTATTCGTTTTGAGCCTATCGCTACTTTCAAAGTGCGTGAAGTGGCAAAAGATGTTGAGTTTTATGGCGTTAAAATACCCAAGGGTTCATTTATTCAATGCATGGTGACTTCAGCCAATCGCGATGAAGATGTTTTTGAGAATCCGGATGAATTCGACCTTGATCGTCGTCAGAAACCTTCTTTCGGATTTGGCTTCGGTCCGCACATGTGTATAGGTCAATTTGTCGCGAAGCTGGAACTCAATAATGCGATCAATGCGATTTTGGATCTGTTTCCTAACATTCGCCTCGACCCTGAAATGCCAGTACCACACATTCAGGGTGCTCAGTTGCGTGAAGCCCATGAAGTCCATGTAATCTGGGATTAATGTTACGTTAAGTACGGAAAACCGCTAGTGCCTGTTGCAGTAGCGGTTAATGCTTCAGTATTGAATTCATCTGTTCGTTAAAATAATAAATCAGGATATGGTTATGCCTACTTTTACAGAAATACCCAGTCGGGGAGACTTTAAGTTTCAAACATTGGTTGCTCCTCAAAAAGTCAGTGGTGAAAAAATTGCTGACATGCGTGATCACTACGGTCTGAAGTTTACCAAGCATATGCCCTTTGGGACTTTGCGAGACGATGAAGGGCACATGTATTCATTGGCGCGGGCGCTCAATTCTCCTGGAAGTACACCAAACCCTACCAAGTTTTTATTTCTCTCTACTCGTGTTGATGGTGAAACTTTACGCTTTGATTCTGACAATATGGAGCCCAGAGCGACGACCATGTTTCCCGAGAGCTGGATGGATGGTGATGCCGTACACTGGTCAAGCCTGGACGGCGAAGAAGGTCAGCCTTGGGACCTTTCTGCATCTGGAGACTCATTTACCTGGCGTGAAGAAGGCTTGTTGGACTTGACGGGTAGCTTGCTGGGCAACGGAACGCAATTCTATATCCCAGGCGAAGAGTGGGGAACTTTTTATGTGTCGCAGCTCTATGACGTTTGTGGGTCATTAAACGGGCGCCCTGTTAAAGGTGTCATATGTCTGGATCAGGTCTGGCTTCCAGAAGGTGGAGCTATTCACTATTCCAAAGACATCGTCGTCGAAAATAAGATGCATGTTCTTTGGTGGACTTTTGCCACTGTTTACAAAGACGGTAGCTGGGATATTGGCTCCTTTATGTTGGGCCATGACAATTTAGGGTACGGCATTTTCCAAAATAGTGAAGGTGAGCTTTATTGCACCACAGATATTGAAGGTGAAGCCGTCCACAAACCCGGTAGTTATTTTCTGGAAAAAGCCCACATTATTCTGGATGGTAAAGAGACTTGGGAATTTTTATCTGACCCCCGTGGAGATATGGTCGATTTTGTAGGAGGATTCCCCATCACTGCTCAACAAGAGGGGCGCTGGCGTAAAGTTGGCGACACTCGGGAGCCGGATCACTGGATTGCTTGGGGTGAGTCGGATCGCCGCAATGGCAGTGCTCGAAATGTTCGCGGAGCAGACCTTTAAGACTGCTTAAAGCAGATTATCATACTACTCAAAAGGGGTATGTCAGATGACCAACACTGACCAGACAAGCATAGAGCATTTTATGCATACACAGGTTCATTGCTGGAACAGCGGAGATAAAGATGGTTTTTTTGCCGCCTATAAAAGTATCGCGCCAGAAGTGTTGACGATTGAATATGTGGGAACACCTTCGGGCGATGGCTGGACAATATTGGACGGCATGTGGGCCCAACAACAACCTAAAATTACCATTGAAGAAGTAGCTTTGATTGTGGTGGGGAAAGAGGCTGTTGCGCACAATCGCAATAATATAAAAGGTACTAATATGGCAATTGAAACCATAGAGCATTATCGTTTTGACGCTGATGGTTCTGTGCATGTACGTTATTTTATTAAACAGCCTTCGCAATCCTGATTAATAGCATACAAATATGCCCAGAATTACTCCCGTTAATATCGAAGATTTACCTTTAGCTTTAGGAGCCGGGATTGCCCATGCCCGGAACTCTGGTGTATTGAGTACCCCGGTGCCTGTGCAGGTATGGGCACATCGCCCCCCCTTGGCTCAGGCGTGGCTGGCAACCCTACAAACATTTCATGACCACGCCTTGTTGTCGGAGCGTGAGCGGGAATTAATACGCCTCAAAATAGCCTCTGTGACCCAGTGTCAAGCGTGCCAACTGGCACGCAAGTCTGAGACTATAAGCGAGGAAGACATTGCCTGTCTGTCAACGGATGATGCACGATTTACAACACGAGAAAGCGCTGCGTTAGACTTTGCTGGCAAGTTTGCAGGGGATTATATGGCTATTGATGATGTGAGTTACATTCAGCTTCAGAATCATTTTTCTACGGCTGAAATTGTAGAGTTGAATATGTATTGTGCCTTGATGTTGGCTGGAGGGCGTATGACCTATGTTCAGGAGGCCTATGAATAAGAATCAGTGCAGGCGCAAGGGTTCGTGTCATTTCGTTAATTGTGATTTTTCGCAAACTGGTTATTCATAGTGATGTCTGATTCAAAGGTGTCACGCCATTTGGCTGTTACCATGTTGGCCTTGGTGAGTTGCCAGTTGGGGCTACATGCTTGTATGTCGGGAATGCGAGTAGGTATCCCACTGCTGGCGCTAAGCGAAAACTACTCCAAATTGAGCCTGGGTTTTGTCGTTGCCAGCTTCGCCATCCTACCTGCGATACTTGCACTCAAATTTGGTCGAATGACAGACCGCCTTGGTTATCATCTGCCTTCTTTTCTTTCCGCTACAATGGCTCTGACAGGGACTTTGTTATTGGTTTTATCCCAAGATTTATGGGCTATGATCATAGCCGCTTCTTTCTGTGGAGCCGGTTCCGGTTTCGGCATGATCGCGATTCAGCGTACGGCCAGTCGTCTGACATCTTCAAGTGCCGAGCGAGTCCGTGTTTTCAGTTGGGTGGCGTTGGCACCGGCTTTGGGAGGGTTGCTGGGTCCGCTATTAGCCGGGAGTATTATAGATCACTGGGGATTTAGGGCTGCATTTCTGTCGCTGGCTGCATTTCCCGTGATGTCGATCTTATGTGCAGCATTTGTCCCCCGTGAAGCAATAGCTCATCCCATCAAGGGCACAAAAACGGTACCTGAATCGTCGCTTGAATTACTGCGTGACTTACCGTTGCGACGAATATTGCTGATTAACTTGGTTGTTGTAGCAAGTTGGGATGCCCATGGCTTTGCTTTACCAATATTGGGGCACGAGCGCCACTTTAGTGCTACTGCTATTGGGGCTGTATTTGCAGCTTATTCCAGCGCGACATTACTGGTTCGGTTGATTTTACCCTTTGTTAGTCAATATTTGCCTAAACGTTATTTACTGATCGGATCATTAAGCATAGTGGGAGGGATATTTTCGTTATACCCGTTCTTGCCATCAGTGTGGATGTTGATGATTGGCGCGGCTATTTTTGGTTGTGTGCTGGGTGTGGTGACTCCTATTATCATGACATTTTTGCATGAAAGTGCGCCGCCACACCGACAGGGAGAAGTGCTGGCTTTGCGCTCGATGCTGAATCAAACATCCTTGACTGTGCTGCCTCTTTTGTACGGCGTCGTTGGCGGTCTCAGTGGGGCTGCTACGATGTTTTGGGTAATGTCAGCAGCTTTGTTTATGGCGGCATGGCAGTCTCGTTACTTTAGTTATCAAGTGGCTGAACCTCAACATAAAACGGCGTCGGTCAACTGAGTGGTTCGCTATTATATTGCGATAAAAAATAATCTTTGGAGCTATAATCATGAAAGAAGAAAGCAATAAGAACCTGGAATCAGCATTCGCTGATGTTGCAGGGCACTACAGTGGTAGTGATGTCGATTTGTATGATATTTATAAGACCATGCGTAAATCCTCTCCTATTATTGAAGAAGATTTTATGAGTAAGTTAGGCGTTCCTAATATTGCAGGGCATGATGCAAGCCGGAAAACATTTACCGTTTTCAATTATAAAGATGTCCTGACTGTCATGCGCGATGCGGAATGTTTTACCAGTGGTTTTATTGCTGAAGGATTGGGTGCGTTTTTTGATGGCTTAATTTTGACTGGGATGGATGGAGAGCAACATAAAAAAATGCGGGCCTTGTTGCAGCCGATTTTTATGCCCAAAGTCGTTAATTCCTGGCGTAATACCAAAATGGATCCGATTGTCAGGAAGGAGTTTTTGGAGCCATTGATCCGCAATAAAAAAGCAGACCTGATGGATTTTGGTTTGTATTTTCCTATTCGTTTGATATATGCGTTGATTGGATTTCCTGATAATGAGCCTGAAAAAATCAGACAGTATGCAGCCTGGGCATTGGCGATATTAGCTGGCCCACAGATAAATCCTGACAAGGCCCACGAAGCAAGAGTGGCAGCAATGAAAGCTGCAGAATCCTTGTACCACGCAGTAAAAGAGGGTGTTGTTAAAGTACGTTCTGAAGGTGGAAAAGGAAACGATCTGATTAGTCGGTTAATCCATGCCGAATTTGAAGGGCGGTCACTTGATGATCACGAAATTGCGACGTTTGTTCGCTCTTTATTACCTGCGGCTGCTGAGACAACAACTCGTACATTTGGCAGCTTAATGGTGCTATTACTGGAGCGGCCGGAATTGTTAAAACGGGTTCGTGATGACCGTTCCCTTGTGAGTGCGGCCATTGACGAAACTGTTCGTTACGAGCCAGTTGCGACCTTCAAAGTTCGCCAAGCCTCTCGTGACGTGGAATTGTCCGGAGTTAATATTCCCTGCGGGGCTATGGTTCAGTGTATTGTGTCTTCGGCCAACCGGGATGAAGCTGCTTTTGAAAATGCAGATCAGTTTGATATTGACCGAAAGTCCAAACCGTCTTTCGGATTTGGCTTTGGATCGCATATGTGTATTGGCCAGTTTATCGCCAAAACCGAACTCTCTGTTGCTTTGAATGCTGTGCTGGATCTATTCCCGAATATTCGTTTTGACCCTGAGCAACCCAAGCCAGTGATTAAAGGCGCGCAGTTGCGTGGGCCTCATACTTTACCTGTAGTGTGGGATTGATTTTTAATTGATGATAAGAACACATAAGTGTAATGGTTACATAGCTTGTGTGTTCAAGTCATTCAAGTTTATGCAGGATTACCATCTTGCTGGCTGCGACAGGCACTGATCAGAAATTCGCGAAATATATTAGAGGCATGGCTGTTTTTATCCTGGGACTGCCAGATGAGACCTACTTCCATTGGTGGTAGCGGATCCAGTACTGGTATAGCTTCAATGCGTTTGCCTTCCAAAGACCAGTGTCGATATACCATGTCCGATAAGATTGTGACACCAAATCCATGTGCAATCAGGCCTCGTAATGCCTCCATTGAACTGGTGCGAAAAGCAATGTCGGGCTGAAGATTGTTCGAGCGCCAGTAACGTTCGGTTGAATCCTCACCCTCATCAACCGTAATTTGAATATAAGGATACTGACTGATGTTGGCCAGAGTGGTGCTACCCTTTTCAAGTAATGGGTGAGCCGCTGATGTCCACAACTGACGGGTAGAGCGTACCAGCAATGCGTGATCAAATTCTTGGCGATTAGGCATGTTGGATAGTAGAACAACGCCTACATCAATGATTCCTGTACGGACACCGTTTTCGATATCTTCACGATTCATATCCAGTAGGTCGATAATCACATTGGGGTGACGGGCTCGAAATCGGCCTAGTAAGGAGGGTAAGAAATACCCTAAGAGTGTGTATGATGCAGCTATTCGAACAGTCCCCGTTAAGTCTTTGGATACAATATCGGGTTCACTGACGGCATCTTCAAGGCTATCCAAGACATGGCGTATGCGCTGATAAAAGCGGGATCCTTCGGCGGTGAGGCTAACACCATGAGGTTGGCGTTGAAACAAGGTGGTTTTTAATGTGGACTCAAGCTGTAGAATCGCGGTTGTAATAGTGGATTGTGATACGTGTACCTGGTTTGCTGCCAATGACAGGCGACCAGATTCTGCTGCTGCTGCAAAATAACGTAATTGTCTTAGGGAAATATTTTGCAGGCTCAAGTGGGCACCGTCAATTCGAGATCTATCTTCCTGTCAGGCAGACATATTTACAGTCTGCCTGACAGGAGGGTAATTATAAGAAATAAATTATCAAGTCGTCTTGAAAAATTCAGGGTAAAGAGAGCCTGGTGATTGTACGCTGGGGCCTACAATAGGTCCGACAATCTCATGTCCCCAAGTACTCATTTTTTCGGGGTTCAATTCAAAGGGATCGCCTTGCCAAGGCTCGAGCTCTGTGATGGTTTCAAAGGCAAAGCCCGATGGATTAAAATGGTAGAATGACATGTGAGGGTCTTGAGTGTGCTGTCCCAGTGTCATCATCAAGGGTAATTCTCTTTGACGTACAATGTCATAGGTTTCACCAACATCACGGACTGACTGGACAAATAGGCCCACATGCTGAATCCCCATTTTTCCCGGAGCGACTCCATAAGCGATGTCGTGGCTGGTTTGGTGGTTAAGCTTTGAGCGCCAGAATCCTGTTCGTCCTTTACCGGCACCCCAGCCATACCAAACAAAACCCATTATGTTGACGAGAAAGTTTTCAAGTTCGGGGGAGGGTTCTGGCATCATTAATACCACATGCCCTGTGCCTCTATCATCGCAAATAAACCCGCCGTGAGGGCGGCCCGGATAAAATGAACGCGGCGTCCATTTTTGGGCATAAAACAGCTCGTGCTGATAACCAACGGGGTCGCGAAAGCGGATGAGTTCTTTTACGCCGCGTTTTTCACACAATTCTTCATCACCAACGGTTATTTCGATATCATTCTTTTTAAAGGTTTCGACCGCCGCAATAAAATCCAGACGATTTCTGGCCTCCCAGCCAATGTAACTGATACGATCAATAGTGCCAGGGTGGATGGCAATTCGGTGACGGCGATCGTCCATCTTGAAGTAAAGAGATTCGGTGTCAGTGGCGGGGCTATCACCTAGCTGAAATCCCATGACTTTTGTGCCGTAATCTCTCCATTCCTCGATTTTACTGCTTTCAAACCCTAGATAGCCGATACCAATGATATTCATAAACCTAACTCCACTGTTATTTTTTACGCGCTTAGTTTGATAGGGGGTGAATTCAAGTGGCAAGCATGCCGCCATCAATCACAATATCCGAACCGGTAATAAATGAGCCTGCATCGGAGGCTAAAAATAAAGCCATTCCAATAATGTCTTCTGGTTCTCCAGGTCGATTGAGAAGTACACCGTCCAGCAGTTTTTGTTTTATTTGGGGGTTGTCAATAAAGCTGGCTGTGCCGGGAGTTTTAATAAATCCAGGACTGATACTGACGGCTCTTATTCCTACACCGGCACCTTCCGCAGCCAATTGTCGAGTGAGCGCTACCACAGCCCCTTTGGTGGCGGAGTGTGCGGTTTTTCCGGCGGTGGTAGAGCCACACCAGGCTGCTGTTGACCCCATGTTGATGACAACACCGTCGCCCTTAAGGTGAGGCCAGGCAAATTTGGTTGTAAAGAACACCAGGTCTAGTTCATTGCGTGTGGTGAAATACCAATCTTCGACACTGAGATCTTCGATGGGGGCAAAACGAGCTGCAGATGCGTTATTAAATAAAATATGAACTTGACCAAATTGAGAAGCGGCGGTTGTCACCCATGCTTTGGCTTGAGAAGGATCGCTAAGGTCGATATTTCCAGAGCCATGGAGCTCATATCCATGTGCTTCCATTAACTTTCGAGTTTGCTCTTGTGCTTCATTGTTAATATCGCAGCCAATCACGGTGGCGCCTTGCTCGGCAAAACGTAGTGCCGCTTCACGCCCCAAACCACCACCTGTACCAGTGATTAATGCAATTTTACCTTTAAGATTTATCATTCTTGAGTAATCCCTAATGAGATACCAAGTCTTAGTCGTTACTTACCGAGCCCAAGGCCTGTGATAGTCAATATTCTGACGATTAGGCTTCAATAGCGGTAACAGTGATTACTTGGGCTGGGCATGATTCTGCGCCCTCAATAGCTTCTTCAATAAGGTCGTCAGGAACGATATCGGACTCCAGAAAAACAATGCCGTTTGAATCCAACTTGTAAATTTGTGGACAAATAGCCGCACAAAGGCCATATCCGCAGCAGCTTGGAATATCAACTTCAACTTTATAGGTTTTTTTAGACATAACAGTGGTTGAACTCATGTGTTGAACCTCTAGCAAAAGGAGGTGAGTAATTTTTTACATTATTGTTGATTTAGTTTATTTATATTACACACATTTAAGAAAAGTGTCACTATAAATGGGTGTCAGCTACTCTTGGAGAGGTTGTTCAGGTCTAGTACTTTTCTCTTTCACTGAAGGGGCGGGATGGTCTCCGCGCTGACAACCGTGCTACCAAATTGTGAGGAGCAGTTTAACAGCATAGTTACTGATTTGAAGGTGCGGTGGATGGTTAGGGTTTTACCTGGGGTCAAGCGAGACACTAAAAAATAGACAGGCGAAATAACTCTTTGAGCTAAAACGTAACAACTGTAAATAGGGTAGTGCTCATGTCAAAATCAATGTTAACTGGCTCGTTTGCAAAGCGGTGGCTGGTGAGCAGTATCGCTGCTGTTACTACTATATCTGTAGCTGCTGACTCTTTAGCTTCTAATTCTTCAAACCCGGGAACATTTGTTCTTGAGGAAATTATCGTAAATGCCCGCCTTGTAGAAGAGAGTATTCAGTCGGTTCCTGTAACCGTCACTGCGTTTGATTCGGATGCGTTGCGTGAAGCCACCATCAGTAGTACGACCGAACTGCAACAGGCGGTTCCAGGTATTCTCCGCAGTGGTTAAGCAAGATAGTGTCGTGGAAGAGTTATCACTAAATGCTAATTATTGCGACACGGCAGATGCCGATAAGGGAGGTGCCTATATACCGGCATATTCTTTGACCAATTTACGCGCAAATTTATATAATGTTGCAAGAAGTGATTTTGATCTGGCTTTCTATGTCAATAACGTGTTTGACAAGGGATATGCTCTTTCATCTTGCATTAGTAGTCGCAGTTTGGGTTTCGACTCTCTAGTCTATGGAGCACCTCGCTTGTGGGGAAAAGAAGCACGGTACAACTTAAATATAGACCGTTGATCTTATTGAAAAAGCCGCCATCTGGTTTCAGAGGCGGTTTTATCGCAGTACTTTTCAGCTCAGCCGGAGCGCCGTATTCAGGCCTTCATTGACATTGGTTTTGGGGGCTTGGCAATGCATATTCATGCCGATGTTCTGGATTGAATGTTGGCAAGTGTGAGTATCTACTGCGGAGCTTCAATCGTGTTAAAAAACAACGGTGACCGCAGTCAGATACAACAGTACCCGGATATAACAAATGCCTGTGACATACCCCACGGGTATTTGTTCTGACAGGGTTCGTGTCAATAAGGTTAACGGTTAATCTTCTCCGACAAACGGGGCAGTATGTTCCCAGCGTTCTTTCACAGCAGAACCTCGGGCTTTGCCTGTGCCAGCTCCCTGTTCTTCGTCCTCCGGGTGAATAAAAGTCGGACCATTGGGCAGTTCACGCAGAGCCAGTTTGACAATAGCTTCGGCAGGGTAAACACCGGGAATAGTGTCACTGTCACAACCTTCAATCCCTGCGCGCTGCATTTCTTTACGAAGGGTTGGGGTGTCTACCACTTGTATTAGAAAGTTCAGTACGTCTATGCCCTGATCTTTTAACTCCATCCAGAGAGACTCGCCGAAATTCAGCATAAAGCCTTTAGTTGCGGTATACATGGCAAACTTTTTATTACCGCCGAGCCCTGCGTGTGAACCCATTAATAAAATACCACCTTTACCGCGTTCACGAAGTTGTTGACCGATGCTGTAAGTCAGCGTCATTAGTGCATTGGCGCCCAAATTCAGCAAGTCTTGCCAGGTTTGCAAAGGGGCGTTCAAAAACTTACTGGGATAAGCCGGAGCGCCGGCATTAAAGACCATCAGTCCCAAGTCGAGATCGACCAGGCTGTCTTGCACGTGATGGACTCCCGCCTCTGTAGATAAGTCAGCGGTGATAACCCGCGCTTCAACCCGATACCGGGTTTTCAGTTCTTTTTTTAGGGCCAGCAGCGCGGGCGCGCTGCGGGCCACCAGTGCACAATTAAGGCCCTGAGCCGCCAGCTGGCGTGCACTTTCAGCGCCGGTGCCATGAGATGCGCCGATAATAACAGCCCATGGGCCGTACTTGTCCTGAAAATCAGCCATTCGTACAGGGGAGGAAGCAGAATCTGACATCATATTATTCTCTTGTTGATGGGGGATTGCCGATTAATCTTTAACCAAGAGCAGGCTGCCGGCCAAGGGGCCCCCACCAGAGGCCGCAACGGCGACTTGGTGGGGGTTGATCTGGCGTTCACCAGCGCGTCCCCACAGCTGTGTACAGGCCTCGTGAACATAGCCCAGTCCGTGGGTGCGGCCACCGGATAATTGCCCGCCATTGGTGTTGATGGGGAGTTCGCCGTCCCGGGCTATGCGCTGGCCGCCTTCAATAAAATTACCCGCCTCGCCAGGCGGGCATAGACCTAAAGCTTCAAGCCAAATCAAGGTGAAAATCGAAAAACCGTCGTAGAGCTGAGCGTTGCCAACATCAGACGGTTTGTAATCGGTACGCGCCCACATCATTTTGGCCGCATCTATCGCGGCCATACCGGTGAGGTTGATCTGATCCCAGCTCCAGGGTTGGTGAAGAGCTGAGCCTATAGCCTCAATGCGGATAGGCTGATTGGGCCCATCTTTTGCCAGATCACTGCGGGACAGAATAATCGCGGTTGACGCGTCACAGTGTACATCGCAGTCAAATAATCGCAGTGGCGAGGAAATCATGCGTGATGACATGTATTCATCCATGCTCAGCGGCGTGCGAAATACAGCATTGGGATTAACTTGAGCGTTCGCTCGGCAGGTAAGTGCAATCTGCGCCAGTTGTTCTTCTTTGGTGCCATACTCAAACATATGCCGTTGGGCGTACATGGCTGCGAGGTTAATAGCGGACATAACATCGAAGGGTGTATACCACTGCCAGAAAAAGCTGGTATCGCGGCCAATGGTCTTGTTGTTTAACGCCGAGGCGGTTTTATCGGTCTGGCGCTTGGTGGATTCGGTAATAGTCCTGAACACCAATACGTGGTTGCAAAAGCCGGCTGCAATGGCCATTGCGCCGTTGATAATGCCAGCCAGTGGTCCAGGGCCTTCGTAACCACCGCCAAACCAGTTGACTTTAAGTCCCAGTGTCGAAATCAGGGCATTGGGCCCAACCGGAGAAAAGGCATCGCCATTGTTGTTGTCTCCGGGCCAGCAGGCGACACCGTCAATATCGTCTTTGCTCAAGCCTGCGTCGGCAATTGCCTGCAGGCAAGCGTCCGTAGTGAGTTTCATCGCCGACAAAGGTGATGGGCGGCCTACCTCGGACATGCCAATACCGCTTATAGCGACGTCTTTTTCGAGAATGCGATCAAACATCTTGGCGTACCTCAAATAATGGAATCCATACATCTTCGATGGCTTCAAAACGCACTTGAACACTTTGTCCGATACGAATGTCGCTGGGTGCTGTGCCGGTAATGTTGCTGACAAGCCGCAGCCCTAGCTGCTCTTCCAGCTCAATCATGGCAACAATGTAAGGAACCTTGAGGTTTGGGTTCCATTGTTGATGGTTAATCGTAAACGTCGCAATTGTGCCGCGTCCGGAAACTGCCTTTGGGCCGACGCCGTCATTACCGCAAGTAGGGCAAATTGGGCCAGGAGGATGAAAATAGCGCTGACACTGGGTGCAAAAATGGATCAGAAGCTGACCTTTGGCTCCCCCTTGCCAGAAGGAGCGGCTATCTTGGGTCAGTGCAGGTAGTTTACGGCTCATAGCAAATTCTTATTGTTTAGGAGTGTATTTGACTGGGGGTAAATAATCTTCCTAGCCATTTTGTAGACAGAATACCCAATTCTGTTTACGATTTTCCACTAATAAAAGTATAAATAGATGGACTCGAAGTAAAGTCACTAGGCGTATTTAAGTGTATTCATAGGTTCTGGTGACAGACCCAAAAAAATGAGTCCGTGAAGGAGAGTTGTCGTGCGATTAGTCAGTTATCAGAATCAACAGGGTGAGTGCCGGTCAGGTGCTTTTATTGAGCAAGATGAAGCCATCGTTGATTTTCAGCTGGCCAGCCGGGAGGTTTTTCATACCGAAAAACCTGCCTTTCAGAGTGTTCAATCTTTGCTGGAATCTGGCCTTGACGGGTTGACTGCTGCCCGTGAGTTGATCGCTGTCGCCCCTGCGGCTGCTGTCGTTAGACGCGATCAGGTGCGCCTGTTGGCACCAATTCAACCACCTCCGCAAATGCGTGATTGTTCCTGTTTCGAGTTGCATCTTCAGCAGTGTTACGCTGCCGCAAGGCGAGCCCGAGTTGCTCGCGAGCCGAATCCGGAAGAGGCGCTGAAAAACATCGATACCACTGATGATGATCTTGTCATCGAAACATTCAGGCGCCAACCTATTTATTACAAATGCAATCGGTTTGCGGTTATTGGTACCGATGAGGATGTGATTTGGCCGTCTTTCAGCAAAGCAATGGATTTTGAGTTGGAATTTGCCTGCTACATCGGCAGGCGAGGGAAAAATATTTCTCGCGAGAATGCTCGTGATTATATCGCCGGATTTACTATTTTTAATGATATGACGGCTCGTGACGAGCAGGGCAGGGAAATGCCGGGTCGACTCGGGCCGGCTAAAGGTAAGGATTTTGATACCGGTAATGTCATGGGACCCTGTCTGGTGACCCTGGATGAAATTGAAGATCCTTACAATCTGACCATGATTGCCAGAGTTAATGGCGAAGAGTGGGGAAGAGGTAATACACGCGATATGTTCTGGAAGTTTGAAGATGTTATCGCGCACATCTCTCGTGAGGAAACCCTACACGTCGGTGAAGTTTTGGGATCGGGCACGGTTGGCAACGGCTGTGGTCTGGAACAATTACGTTACCTGAAACCTAACGATGTCGTTGAACTTGAAATTGAACAGATTGGAGTTTTGAAAACTCGAATTGTGAAGCCGTAATTTTGGCCCTTATAAAAAGTAGTGAATTATTGTTGTGTGATTGATGTTTCTTCTGTTTGATCAATTGGCAGATTGATTACAGAGCAATTTTCACTAGCCACACTAGGAGTAAAGGTATGAAACCTAAGTCACATAATCTATTAGCTGATGGTACTTCCATCAGTGATCTGATTGATATCGAGATGCGGGAAGTAAAATTGCGTACTTTATCAGATCAGCAGCTCTATGATCTGGAGCAACAACGAATTTTTGGTAAGACCTGGTTGATGCTTGGCCATGAATCAGAGATTCCAAATGAGGGTGATTTTGTACAGCGCTTCATGGGAGAAGATTCTGTTATCGTCTCGCGCCATAAAGGGGAGATATATGTATCGCTGAACGTATGTCCGCACCGGGGTATGAAAATTACTACTCACGATGCAGGTAATGCCAAAGTTCACAAGTGTATTTATCATGGCTGGGCATTCCGTCCTAATGGCCAGTTCTTAGCATCACCCGTTGCTGATCAGTGCATGCATGGAACCATTCGTGATAAGGAAGACCTGGGATTGCAGCAGGCTCGTGTCACTCTTTACGGCGGCTTAATTTTCGCTACCTGGAATATTGACGGACCATCCTTTGATGAATTTTTAGGCGATGCCAAGTGGTACTATGACATGCTTTTTTGCCGTTCCGACAAGGGTATGGAAGTTGCGGGCCCACCGCAGCGTTTTATCATTCGCGCCAACTGGAAAGCTGCTGGTGAGCAATCGGCAGCTGACGGTTTCCATACTTTGACTTTACACCGCTGGCTGGGAGAAGTGGGAAACTACAAGAAAGGTGAAGAAGAAGGTGAAGGCGGTGATCTGACTCCGGAAATGTTTGGTGCCGAAGTGAGCTCTCCTCACGGTCACGCCTTGCGCTGTATTGATTTGGGGCGAAAAATTCGTCGCCTTACCGGCAAAAACCCTGACGAGTTGAGCACTGAAGAAAAACTGAAGGTATTGCCGCCTCCTGGCATGAACCCAGAAATGGTGGAGCAGCTTAAGAAAAATTTGTCGCCAGAGCAGCTGCAAGTTATGGCGTGGATGCCTCCACAAGTCGGTGGTATGTTCCCTAACGTGCTGTTTGGTTTTGTGTATATTCCTCAGGCGGATGGCTCAGTGGTGGGTTCAATGACCTTACACACCTATGTTCCAAAAGGGCCGGATAAACTGGAATTTACCAACTGGATTTTTGTAGAGAAAGATACCCCGCCTGAACTGCGGGAAAAAATGGTGATGCAAACGATACAGCTGTTTGGTACCTCGGGCATGGTTGAGCAGGATGACTCTGACACTTGGCCGCATATGACGTTGACTGCCAAGGGGGCGCAGGGTCGCCACAGTACCTTGAAGTATCAGGCGATTTACGAAACAGACAAGCCTGATGGCTGGCCCGGTCCGGGCATTGTCAACGAAGGCTTTACCAAAGATGACACTCAGTGGCACTGGTGGTTGTATTGGTATGAATTGATGACGGCTGAACAGTAACACATCCGCTTAGCCGAATAAAAATCACAGGAGTTAATCATGACCTCGTCAGAGAACGTAAATTTTTTTGATCAATGTAGTTCCCCAGTGGGGATAGGAAGCGAGCTGTACAACCTGGTATTGGGGTTTTATTACAGCGAAGCGCAGTTACTGGATAACCTGCGCTTTAAAGAGTGGGGCGATACCCTGGCTGAAGATCTGAAATATTCAGTACCTTTGCGTCAAACTCGCCTGGTAAAGGAGCAAGAGTCTTCCGTTATTCACAGTATGCGGCACATGTACGATGATTATCGTTCAATAATGGGTCGAGTAATGCGCTTAAGCGGTGAGAGTGCCTGGGCTGAAGATCCAGCATCCAGGGTGCGTCGCTTTGTGAGTAACGTTCAGGTATACGCTACCACGAAGCCTGATGAGCTTTGCGTAGTCAGCTATCTGTTGATCACTCGTAATCGTTTCGATGACGATCATTTTGATCTGATACCGTGTGAGCGCCGAGATTTGCTGCGTGTGAGTGGCGATAGTTTTAAGCTGGCGAATCGGGAAGTCATTCTCGATCAGGTTTTGCTGGGCACACCTAATCTGGCCATTTTTCTTTGATCGTATAGCACTGCCACTATGTGGCAGTGCTTTTTATACTAGATTGTGGATTGGTGTAACCATTCTTGGTCGGTGGCGCAAAGGTCTGTTTCGCGTTCGCTAAAATCCAGTGTCGAGCCGATCACTCGTTTGGCGTCAAAAGCTCGTTCTGGCTGTTGAACATAACAGCGTCCCCAGTCATGAGCGTGGGTTTCAAGATCGAGATTGCGAAGTCTGCCGAGAGAAATCAAGGTACAACGACGTAAAACCATTGCCGCTTCGGCCGTTTCACTGTCCAGATTGGCAATAGCCCAGGAGGACATGCCTTGGCCCAAAGGTCTTTCACAAAAGGGGGCGGGACTCTTAATAATATTGTCCTGAACATCCCAGTGTAAAATCTCTGTGCCATTGCGCCAGAGTCGAGGCTGAGTAAACCCCAACTTGTGTCTGGGCACTTCTGCAGCGTAGTGTTGGGATTTAAGGCCGCGGGCGGCCGTCGCGAGAGCCAGACCTGCGAGGTCTAATTGATGGGTGCATTGCAATCGGGCATCGGTAGCCCGAGTAATGTCATGAGCCGTTTGTAAGATGGGCGTCTGGCAAATTTTAGTAATCTCAGCAACTGAGTCCTTGCACAGCGTATAAGGTGTACGCAAGGCTTCGGCGTGTGCTTCAGTGATTCGCTGGTTGTGCAGGTTCAAGCGTACCCGGAAGTGGTGGTAGTCATCTTCAAGTGCGGCTCTTACCTCACCTGAATCCGTGTCACCATGGACCATAATATTGATTACGCGTCTGAAAAAGGGCATGTAGGTTATCCGTCTATTGTCTATCTAATAAATACAGTAATACAAAAAATGTCCAATAAATACAAGAAGTGAGGTTGGTATGGGGCTTTTAAGCAATAAGGTCGCACTGATTACCGGTGGCGGTGGCGGCATTGGTCGTGGTGTTGCTCGCCGATTTGCCCGCGAAGGCGCTTGCGTTGTCATTGCCGAGATTGATGTGGCTTCTGGTCAGCAGACCGCCAGTGAGTTGGAGGCTCTGGGGGGTAAAGGCTTATTTGTCCACACAGACATCCTCCAAAAAAACTCTGTACTGGCTGCCATCGATGCAGCGGTTAGCCATTTTGGCGGTTTGGACATTCTTGTGAATAACGCTTTCGTGCCGACACCTAATGTACGGCTAGAAGACAAAACTGACGACATGCTCGACCAGACTTTGACCTCGACAATCCGTGCCAGTTGGTGGGCCATGCGTGCTGCGCTGCCGCACATGCGCCAGCGGGGGGGCGGTAAAATTATCAATTTCTTCTCAATCGATGTGGATATAGGTGCTTGGCTGCATGCTGATTACAACACGGCCAAGGCCGGTATTGTTGGATTGACCCGCAGTGCAGCGTCGGAGTGGGGGCGTTTCAATATCACTGTCAATGCTATTGCGCCAACCGCTATGGGAGCCACGTTTCACAAGTTGGCAGCTGAAAATCCGGGGTTCGCGGAGCGCTCTGCGGCGATGCGACCACTTGGGCGTTGCGGTGATCCGGAAGAAGACATCGGTCCCGCTGTTGTGTTTTTGGCCAGCGAGTTATCGCGGTATGTGACCGGTGAAACCCTGCATGTGGACGGCGGCTTGCATTTACCAGGCTATAACTCGAGGCCGGCGGACGTCCCGGTTAGAGAGTAATAAAGTCTAAACAAATGCGTTGTCTAAACCGAATTTGATTTCTTTACAAGAGCTTTAGCTAATTGTGTTTGACACGGGGTTTACTGCTACCTCAAAAACAAGTTAGACACAAATTGTAAAACTGTTTATATTAAGGCCTGTGGTTCATTAACGTTGATGGGCAATTGCTGGCCTGTCAAAACAAAATAACAAATGTTGTGTTGCGCTTTCGGTCAGTAGTTATCAATAGTGATTACAGGTCGGCCTACTCTACTAGAGGAATTTCTAATGCTTATCGATCTCCATGCTCATGCCCCTCATCCGGATTATTACAATCAGCATCCCTACTGGGGGCCTGCCTTTGAATTACAGAATGACGGCGATATCAAATTGCGTGTTGGTGACTGGGTATTGACACTTGGTGCGCCTGAACGTAAAGCCGCTCTGCGTAAAGCCCATGCTGAAGGGAAAACCCTGGATGTGCAGGAATACATGGAGAAGTGGCGTGACCCCATGACTCGTGTAGCGGGTATGGACGCCGCTGGCCAGAACCTGCAGGTCGTGTCGGTTCCAAGTCACTGCTATATGTACTGGGCCGAGCCGGAATTTGGCGTGCCATTTGCGAGAAAAGTGAATGACGTACTCGCTGAGTACTGTGCGGGTGCACCTGACCGCCTGATGTTTTGGGCTCATGCCCCCCTGAATGTGCCTGAGGAAGCTGCCAAAGAGATTCGTCGTGCCTGTACTCAGTTGGGCGCTAAAGGGCTGGTTGCGGGTGGTTCCAATTTTGGCGGGTTGGAATTTGATTCGCCAGAGATGGACCCGGTTTGGGCGGCGCTGTGCGATCTGGATTTGCCGATGTTTGTGCACGGTTATAACCAGTCAGTGACCTGGGGTGATAAAGCCAACACAGATCGTTATGAAACAACGGCTATCGTTGGCATGAATTACGATGAAACTAAATGCCTGTGGTACATGATCAACGGGGGGGTATTTGACCGCTTCCCGAAACTAAAAGTGTATATCACTCATGGCGGTGGTTTTGTGCCGTACCAGTTGGGTCG
This sequence comes from Pseudomaricurvus hydrocarbonicus, assembly GCF_011602365.1. Classification (GTDB taxonomy): domain Bacteria; phylum Pseudomonadota; class Gammaproteobacteria; order Pseudomonadales; family Cellvibrionaceae; genus Pseudomaricurvus; species Pseudomaricurvus hydrocarbonicus. The sequence goes on along the minus strand of NZ_JAAONZ010000011.1, from coordinate 86,168 downwards.
CTTGGCCCAAACCAATCCAAACCTGGATACCTTTCACAATAAGAAGCCTTTCCTTGAGTACCTGCCAAACTTTTACTTTGATGTTGAGTTACATGAAGTTCCGATGCGTCAGGCTATGGTTGATATCATCGGTGCTGATCGGGTTCTTTATGGTTCCAACTTTGGTGGTAGTGATGCGGTTCGTCACGACTTGACAGAAGGCTTGCGTTTATCTGCTGAAGACCTTGACAAGATTCGTTGGAAAAATGCCTGTGATCTTCTGAAAATCGATCCAAGTAAAATTGGTGGACCGGGTACGGAAAAGAAGGGCGCGTAATTATGAAACTGGCCAGATGTGAATACGCCCAAAATAGTTTCTGGGCGTTACTAGACATTTCGGCTCAGACTGTGGCTCCTATTGCTGGTGATTTTAGTCAGTGGGGGCCGGCTCTGACCTGTGCGATCAATTCGGGTAACGCAGCGTCTGGACAGGCTGAGTTGCCGTTAACAGGTGAAACTTTGACACTGTCTGAAGTGAGATTGTTACCTCCGGTAGAGGCAATCAACCGGGTTGTTGTGGCTGGTGCAAACTATGCCAAGCATTTGGCCGCAGATTTTGGGCTTGCGGCACCATCACAGCCTATCGCTTTTCTGAAAGCTTATGGAGCTCTAATCGGTGCCAATGACCCTATTCGCTACCCACCTCTTACCGATGAACTGGATCATGAGGTAGAGCTGGTGGTAGCGCTGGGTTTAACCCCTGTTGACCCCTCGAATCCTTTGGATAGTGTTCTCGGCTATACCGTTGGCAACGATGTCAGCGCCCGTGATTTACAGCGCAGCGGCCCAAAAGGGGTTGGCATGGATCTGTTTGCCGCTAAAAGCCAGGACAAAACCACTGGTGTTGGCCCCTGGATTGTGACGCGTGACGAGTTTCCCGAGGGCAGCCCGAAGTTACAACTAAAGCTCAGCGTTGACGGCGATATTCGCCAGAATGGAACCACAGCGGATATGACTTGGGATGTTGGCCAATTGTTGAATTTTGTTGAGGCACGTTCCAGTTTCAGCGCTGGTGACATTATGTTTACCGGCTCACCAGACGGAGTGGGACAGGGAACCGGAAAATTTTTAAATCCTGGTGAAATCGTGGTAGCCAGTATCGAAGGTATTGGTAGTTTGTCTAATCGTGTCGGTGAAAAAATAGTCACAGGTTAACCAAAGGATTAATAATAATGATTAGTAAAAGTAGTCATGTGGTGGTTGTTGGTTCAGGATTAATGGGGACGGGCATTGCTCATGCCTTTGCCAGTAGTGGCTTTGTTACAACCGTTGTAGACACAAATTCCCAGGCTTTAGAAAAAGCTATTGCAAATATCCATGCGATTTTTGATGGTGGTGTCAAACTTGGTAAAATCACCGAGGGGGATGCAAGTGCTGCTAAGTCTCGTCTTCATACTGAAACCTCAGTTGAAGAAATTCCTGACAATACTTGTTTATTGGTTGAAACCGTTTCAGAAAACTTATCGGTTAAACAAGCGGTTGTAAAAGTAGCAGAATCTGTGCTGAGTACAGACGCGATTATCGCGACAAACACCTCGGCTCTGAGTGTGACTGAAATAGCCAGTGTTTTGGAGAACCCTGAGCGTGTAATTGGTATGCACTTCTTTAATCCCGTCCATAAAATGAAGCTGGTAGAACTGGTTTTGGGGCTGGCGACAGATGAAGACACGATTGCAATTACCCGTGAATGGTGTAAAGCGCTTAATAAGACCTCGATTCTGGTTAATGAATCTCCGGGGCTAACCACGAGTCGCATGTCGGCGATGCTGGGTAACGAAGCCATGTGGATGCTTCAGGAAGGAACTGCCAGCGCCGAAGATATCGATACCGCTTTGCGTATGGGCTTTAATCATCCTATGGGTCCGTTGGAACTCGGTGATTTGACGGGCTGGGATACCCGCTTGTCAGTATTAAAATACTTGCACTCAACTCTGGGTGAAAAGTTCCGTCCATGCCCATTAATCATCAAAATGGTGGCGGCAGGTCGTTATGGTCGTAAAACCGGCCACGGTGTTTATAAGTACGATGAAGACGGGCAAAAAGTGCCAGGGTCAGGGCTTAAAGGTAGCAACCTGTGAGTGATGTTTATATCGTAGATGCAGTGCGGACACCGGTTGGGCGCTACCGGGGCAGCCTCGCTAATGTGCGAGCAGATCATTTGGGAGCTTATGTTCTGAATGCGTTGCTGGACCGGACCGGTGTCTCTGCTGAACACATTGATGATGTGATTTTTGGTTGTGTAACTCAGGTGGGTGAGCAATCGGCGAATATTGCCCGAACGGCGCTGCTGAGTGCCGGTTGGCCAGAATCGATACCCGGTTTGACCATCGACCGCAAATGCGGATCTGGAGAAGTGGCTGTACACGTCGGTGCCGGTTTAATTGCTGCCGGATCTGCTGATTTGGTGGTTGCCGGTGGCGCAGAGAATATGAGCCGTGTGCGCATGGGAGGGAATCGCGATATACATGGTGAAGCCTTTGGTTGGATGATTGAAGACCGCTTTGAGTTGACTAGCCAAGGGGAAGCTGCAGAACGGTTGGTGGACAAATGGCAGTTGACCCGGACCGAGCTGGATGAGTTTGCAGTGAAAAGTCATCAGCGTGCTGCACGAGCTGCAGCAGAAGGGTATTTCAAGAGCGAAATTGTTCCGATTCCAGTCTGGGACTTACAAGAGAAAAATAATCTCGACGACGTACCGGAACAGTTGTCAGAAGACGAAACCATTCGCGCAGGCAGTAATGTAGAAAAGCTTGCCACATTGCAAAGCAGTTTTCGGGAGGACGGCCGTTTGACGGCTGGAAATTCTTCTCAGATTTCCGACGGGGCGGCGGTGCTATTACTGGCTTCTGAAGAGGCCTGTATAAAGTATCAGCTTAAGCCGCGTGCACGTCTGGTGCAGTTTTTAACGGTAGGCTCGGATCCGACTTTAATGTTGACCGGGCCTATTGCAGCCACTCGCAAGGTGTTGGAAAAAACCGGTTTATCGGTTGACGATATTGACCTGTTTGAAGTCAACGAAGCCTTTGCACCTGTGCCAATGGGCTGGGCCAAAGAGCTAGAGGTTGGTGACGACAAGCTCAATGTGAACGGTGGTGCTATCGCTTTGGGCCATCCTCTTGGCGCCAGTGGCGCGCGTATCATGACTTCGCTACTCAATGAACTGGAGCGACGCGAAGGGCGTTACGCCCTGCAGGCAATATGCTGTGCAGGCGGCATGGGAACGGCAACCTTAATCGAACGTCTTTGAGGCAAGTTTAACATCGAGTACAGATTTTGACAGATTCCCTTACGAACCATAATAAAAGGTGAAATATGCATATTGATTTGAGTAACAAACGCGTCATCGTAACCGGTGCCTCACGTGGTATTGGTAAAGCCATTGCAATGGCTTTTGCTGCCGAAGGTGCACGCGTGGCCATTTGTGCCCGCACTCAATCGGCAGTTTCCGAGGCAGGTGAAGAGCTCGCTCTTAAGGCCAGTGAGGTTATCGCTCGACCTGTCGATGTCACCGATACTGAAGCCGTTAATGCGTTTGTTGCAGAAGTTGCAGAGCGCTGGGGTGGTGTTGATGTACTGGTGAATAATGCCGGTCAAGGTAAGGGCGGCAATCTGGATACGCTTTCACCTGAAGATATTCTGGAACACGCCAATATTTTACAAATGGGCCATTTCCGTTTTACCAAGGCAGTTGTGCCGCATATGCGTGCGCAGCGCTGGGGGCGCATTATTGAGATTAATGCGTTAGCTGGAGTATTCCCAACCCCGGAAGGAATTCCTTCAGTCGTTAACCGGGCTTCCTGCCATGCTCTAAGCAAATCGTTGGGAATGAACCTGGCAAAAGACAATATTCTAGTGAACAGTCTGAATATGGGCTGGGTTGATACCGGCCAGTGGGATCGTCATTACAAAGAAATGGGGCCTGGTGTTACGCGTGAAGAATTTGACGCAATGGCGTTAAAGCCGGTGCCTATCGGCCGCTTTGGAAAACCCGAAGATGTTGCTGGCATGGCGTTATTTTTAGCGAGTGAATACGCCAGCTTTATCAGTGCAGCTTCTATTGATATTGCTGGAGGTATGCAGGGTCAGATCGCTTATTATCCAACTTTAAAACGAGACTTTTCGGAGAGCGTGAAATCTCGGTAAGCCTGCCGAGGTGTCAAACGATAGCTTAGGCTCGTATCGATAAAATATTACATGATGGCTTTGTCGTGAAGCCACATAGCATGAGTGGAGAAAGAGATGTTCGACTTGTTGATGAGCGCCGATATGATGATGGAAGATCCTGACGGTATGGCAGAATTGCTGCACCAGAAATTGGGTATCCACAAGCATGAAAAATGGCGCCAGGCCTTTGATAATCACCCGTATATTGCCCACTTTTTGCGGGTTCATAAATCTTTAGCCGTATCGCCAACCCGAATTGAGCCTCAGTGGCACCTGGACGCACCTAATCCGGGTGACCCCATGTTTCATGACTTTCTCGAAAGTCTGAAAGACTATCAAGGACATCATCGTCCTATGATGACTCACGCGGTAGTGATTACATTGCCACAGGAAAAGTTAAGTGCTTTCATTGATACATTGATGCGCCGCAAACTGCCGTTCCGTATGGCTCAGCGTACTCCGGAAATGCCTTTTGATCGCTTGTGGCTAGGCACCTTGCCTGAGGACCCCAGTTATACACCTGAAGTAGATGGTGGTCTGTGTATAGAAGTGATGGGTACCGAGCCGCTGCAAATGCCGCCAGAAGTTTTTGCTGCTGAACCCACCTTGCCTCGTGATCCCCAGCCTGAAGATATGGTGCGGGTAACTGCTCGGGGCTTTCTGGTGCGGGATTTGGATGATGTGCTATGGCGTCTGTCCACTAATCTGGACTGGGAGCCGGAAAGTGTTGAGCAGCTCAACGGAGAGGGTTACCGTAGGGCACGTATGCCATTTCGGGCAGTGTCCAGCGCCAATCTTGATCTTATTCAGCCGACACGCTGGGATAGCGACGCGGGTTTGTATCTCAATAACTGGGGACCCGGTCTCTATTACATTCGTATTTCTGTGAATAGCCTCTCAGCAAAAGCCGCTGATTTGGAAACTCGTGGCGTCAAGTACACTTGGGTAGACTCTTCTGAGGCCGTTGATGGCCGCGCTCTAATCCGGGTTGATCCTGCAGAGTTGCGTGGTCAGTTGTTCGAGTTTGAGGAGGCCTGAAGTGGATAAGGACGTTCAGGTTTTAAATGCCGCCGTCACTGTGGAAAAAGACCAGCAAGTGGGTTGGGTGGTCTTGACCCGGGCTGAGCAAATTAACGCCATTAATGACGACATTCGCGTTGGCGTGCCACAAGCTTTGCGCTTGCTGGACAGTGATCCGGTCATTCGGACCATTGTGATTCGCGGTGACGGTCCGCGTGGTTTTTGTGCCGGAGCGGATATTAAAGAACAGCGGCCTCAGGAAACCGCCATTGAAATTCGTCAGCGTATGGATGCCAATCGCTGGATTGAAACACTGGATACGATCAACAAGCCGGTAATCGCAGCCATTCACGGCTATTGCATGGGCGGGGGGATGGAGCTGGCCCTGGCCTGTGATATTCGCTTCGCTGCTCCGGATATTGTCATGAGTCTTCCGGAAACTGCTCTGGGCCTGATTCCCGGTGGCGGTGGTACCCAGCGCCTGCCAAGAGTGGTTGGTTATGCCAAAGCAATGGATATGATGTTAACCGGTGAGCGCATCAAGGTAGAAGAGGGAAAAGCTCTGGGACTGGTCACTCGGGTAGCTGAATCTGCTGCAAGTCATCTGGATGAGGTTGCGGCTTTAGCTCAGTTGATTGGCAAGCGTCCGCCTGTAGCCACCCGATATGTTAAACGGGCTGTGCGTGCCAGTGCTGATCTGGAATTGAAGAAAGGCATGGAGCTGGAGCTGGACTTGTTTGCGCTTCTGAAAATCTCTGAAGACGCTAAGGAAGCTGCTTCGGCTTTTAAAGAAAAACGCGAACCGAGTTTTCGTGGCTGCTAGTCTTCAGAGCTTTACGGCAGCTAATTAAGCGAGCTTTAATTATTTTGTAAATAAAAACGGCGCATTTAGAGCCGTTTTTTTTGATTATTTGAGTGGTCCAGAACAAACTTTTACCAATTACATTTTGTTGGAACCCAGTTCAGCAAAAAGCTCACGAGTTGCGGCCAATGAAGGCGTATGGCTACAGAAGCCGCCGTCTACACTCAATGTTGATCCCGTGACAAAGGAGGATTCATCGCTGGCTAAAAACGCCACGGCGTCGGCAATCTGGCGTGGTGTGCCCAATTCCGGTGTCAGGTGGTTTTCACGAATAATATCGAGCAGGCGAGCAGGCATAGAGCCGTGAGCATTTTCGGCGGGCGCCAGACCAATCAAAAGCGCATTGGCACGTACTCCCTGTTTTCCGTATTGAGCCGCGATGGATTTGGCCAACATGATCAGGGCAGCTTTAGACGCTGCATAAGCAGACAGAGTCAAATCACCCATGGTTCCTAGACCTGATGTCGCATTGATCACTGAGCCACGCTGTAATTTGATCATCTCGGGTATGCAGTGTTTGCTGCAGAGCATGGCGCCGCGCAGGTTCACCGCCATCGCTCTATCCCAGGCATCTACGTCCATATTAATAACGTCGAGGTCTCCTTGACGTTGTTCAGCACTCAAAATCGCGGCATTATTATGCAGCACATCAATACGACCAAAGTGCTCGACCACACTGGCAACCATCTGTTTCACAGAGTCCTCTGAAGAAACGTCGGTTTCGATGGCAAAGGCTTTCTGGCCCTGCTCAACAATAGATGCGGCAACGCTTTCGGCTGCGGCCTTATTAATGTCTGCAATCACAACACTGGCGCCATGGGATGCCATAACGCGTGCCGATTCGGCGCCTAATCCGCCTCCTGCACCAGTAACTACAGCGACTTTTCCGGTTAATTTTCCCGTCATCATAGGGCAATTCCTTAATTCTTATTGTCTGTGAATTGAGTATTAAAGTGATTTAATATGCTTTATAAAAATATTCGATCTACATTATAAATTATTAAGTTCATATGGCTTTTAAGTATGAAATTATTGAGACGCTGGAAGGTGTACCACCAACCCGTCCAGCTCTTCTGTCAGATGCAACTGGCATGACAAACGGCTGCTGGAAGTCACCTCCAGGGCACACTCTAAAAGGTCTTGTTCCAGAACTTCGGGAGGGCTGAATTTTGAAGCCCAAGGGGCATCGATATACGTGTGGCAAGTGGCACAAGCACAAGCACCACCGCAGTCGGCATCAATACCGGGGATATTGGCACTTAATGCTGCCTGCATAACAGATTGTTCGGTCTCGGCGCTAATTGTATGCTCAGTACCGTTATGCTCAATAAATTTAATGGTCACCATTGTTTATTCCTCAGCTTTATAAATTGTCGATGTCTAATTGAGGGCCGCGGGTCTTCAAGTTCGCCGGTCCGAAAGTGCCCTGCATACAGCCGCTAAAGTACGGTAATTGACGTTAGATACCAATACGGGTCGTTTGACAGGGGGTAAAGCAGTTGGCAGCTTGCTTTTTACTCATACGAACTCAATTGTTTGACACATATATAAATAGTGTTTAAATTTGAGGCTGATTGTACGGCGTCGACCTGAATATTTTGCGGCCCGCCGTTCTTTTTTCTCCAAGAATAATGAGAATCCTGACATGACCGCTTTGGCAAACCAATTACAGCAACAGCAATTCAAAGGTCAGGGGAACCCGCAAAGCTGGTCCCTTGGTGAACGAGATACCGTTATCGCGGCTTTGGATCGTGCAGTTGCAGCCCACCCACAACGTGTTTTACTGGATTTTGGCGGGGAGCTTTATACCTACGCTCAAGTAGACCACCTGTCGACGTCTATGGCCCATGAGTTGGCTAAGCAGGGAGTCTGTACCGGTCACACTGTCGTCAGCATGCTCGATAATAATATTGATGCAATTGTGGTCTGGCTGGCAGTCAATAAATTGTGTGCAGTGAGTGTTCCAATTAATACGGCCCTGAGGGGAAAGTTTTTGGAGCACCAGATTGTTGATGCTGCTGCGAAAATTGTAATTTGCGAGGCCGAGTATTTAGAGCGAATTAACCAAATTTCCGAAGAATTAAAAGATGTACAGCTGGTGTTGCACCGTGGGGACGCGTCTGCTGGTCTGAATTCAACACTATCTGTTGAGCCACTGGAAGCTTACCGCGGCAATGACGTGACACCTATTACCACGAAGCCAGATCCGGCTGACCTCGCCTGTATTATTTATACTTCTGGAACCACTGGCCCCTCAAAAGGCTGCATGCTCAGTTATAACTTTATGTGCAGTCTTGCCCGGCAGCAGTTGCGTGCGGGTCCTGCTACCGCTCATGACGTTACCATCACGCCACTACCTTTGTTCCATATGAATGCTATTTGTGTCGGTGTAATCTCTAATATTTTGGTGGGTGCCCGAGTGGCAATTATTCCTCGTTTTTCTGTTTCTAATTTCTGGCCGGAAGTCGAACGCTCCGGGGCAACTATTGCTTCTATTCTAGGTGGTATGGGATGGTTGTTGGCGCAGGCTGAAGATAACCCAGCTATGAAAAAGTGTTTTGGTCAGATTCACACCGTGCGCGGGAATCCGTTTACAGAAGAGGCTAAAAAAGTCTGGCGCGAGCGTTTTGGTTCCAAGCAGGTGGGCGGTAATGGTTACGGGTTAACAGAAGCCTGTGTGGTGACATCTTTACCAGGCGGTGAATACGCTGCTCCGGGTTCTTCGGGTAAACGCATTCCGGAGTACGATGTACGCATCGTTGATGATCTTGATCGTGAACTGCCGGCAAATACCCCGGGCGAAGTGGTCGTACGACCCTCTCACCCGGATGTCATGTTTATGGGTTACTGGCGGCGTCCGGAGGAAACTCTCAAGTTAATGCGCAATATGTGGTTTCATACCGGTGATATTGGAAAATTTGACGAAGATGGGTTTTTCTATTTTGTCGACCGTAAGAAAGATTATCTGCGTCGCCGAGGAGAAAATATCTCCAGTTTTGAAATGGAATCAGCTTTTACTCAGCACGAGGCGATTGCTGAGGTTGCTGTTCATGCGGTGCCCTCCGATAAAGGTGAGGATGATGTGAAAGTTACCGCTATCCTGCACCCCGGCAGTACTCTAAGCGCAGAGGAATTATTTCATTGGGCCACGGATGTAGTGCCTTACTACGCATTACCACGTTATATTGAATTCCGACAGGAATTCCCCAAGAATCCGCAAGGCCGGATTCTTAAATATTTATTGCGTGACGAAGGTAAGACAGCCAACACTTGGGATTTGGAAGATACCGATATTCAGGTGAAAAAACGCTGATTTCAGATTAAATCAGAATATTTCATGTTTGGGTTGTTTGAAAAGTCGGAAATTACTCGGACATTCGTCAGTATCGTGAATGTCCGCTCTTCTTCATAAGAATAAAGATAAAAGGGATATCCTTATGTGGGTTCCTGTTGCGATCAGTGATCATGTAACTGCTGATAAGCCCTTAGGGGTTTCAGTGGGAGATCAGGGGCTGGTTTTATTTCGCGATAAATCTTCCCGTATTTGTGTACTGGAAGATCGCTGTCCCCACCGTCGAGTGCCATTATCCTTGGGTAAGATTATCGACGGTAATTTGCGTTGTGCCTATCATGGCTGGACCTTTGAGGGACACGGCGGACAGTGTGTTAAAATCCCCAATTTGGCCGCCAGCGAAAGGCTTTCTCCGAAGCTGCGTGCCGATGCTTTTATCCCGTATGAAAAGAATGGTTTTGTCTATCTTTTAACAGCATCGTCGAGCACTGAGCGGGATGTGTCAGTAAAATTAACACCTCCTGATCTACTCATTATGAATCCTGATTTGGCTGGTGCTCAGCAGCAGAGCGGTCGCGCAGTGATCAGCTGCAGTGTGGATACTTATTTGCGTGCTCTGCTGGATGGGCCACACCTATTGTTATCGCTGGGCGGGGTCTGTATCACGGATTTTTTTCTGGGCGATGTGATGCGTAAAACGCATGAATTGCAACTGGATCGCACAGCCATTTGGAGTCATAAAGCCAAGCCCCATGAACGCAAATGGGGGGTGTCTACCTTAGTGATGCGCACAGAAGTTTACCAAGATCAATCTTCCGCACGAGTACAATTGCTGGATGTTGGTGAGCGGCCTCTGGTAAATATTCTGCTTGCCGTGGTTGCTGGTAAACGCAACACTGTGCAAATTAACTGGCGTTGCTCTTGGTTGAAGAATTATGCTGCCATTGCTCCCTGGTTTGTTCGTTGGCGGATTTCTGGAGGTCATTGTCCATTGCAGTTAAATGATAAAATTGATGGCTCTGCACTTGCCGATTTGTTGCCGGGACCCTCGGTCCATTTGTTGAAAAACGATTCGCTAAAAGTCGACGTGCATAAGAAAAAAGAGCCTAAAAGAGTCTGTTCCACTCCCCCTACTGCTACGGAAGAGAGTCGAATATGAGTGAAGTAGTCAGTCTGGCCAAAGCCGGAAATATTGCAAGAACTCAACGCCAAAAAGACAATTGGACGCCTATGGTTTTTGACTTGCACGATACATGGTTTCCCATTGCCCACTCTACCCATGTGGGCGCCAAACCCGTTCGTCGGGCACTGCATGCGCAGCCCGTTTACGTCTGGCGTGAAGGCGCTAAAGCCTTGGCGGCTGAGTGTCTTCCGGAAGCCCTGAAGTCAGCCGCAACACCTAAGAGTGCGTTTACCTGTGGCACTGGAATTTACCCAACCGTCGAACAATACGGGTATGTGTGGGTCTGGTATGGAAACCCTGACAATAAAGACGTAACTCTGTTACCGCACATACCCTTCTTGCCGAAAGATGGGGTTGGTATTCCTAATTACATGCGCACCTCAGTGCGTTTTGATGGCAATTCATCTCTGTCCGTAGAAAACTTGCTGGATTTAACCCACGCAGACTTTTTGCATGGTGAAGTGATCGGCGGTGAAGGTGAGGCTGAGTCTGACGAGATCAGTTTTGAATATACCTCTGAAACCCTGACTCGGGTTCGTCATGTGGTCGGTAAGCCTGTATCACCCGTTATGCGCTGGTTAGGCGGGGTCAGAGCGAAATATCAGGAATTTCGATCAACGTTGCACGTACATCTGCGCAGTAATGTTTGTATTTCCTACCCACGCTTTCGTCCCGGCTTTGATATTCCCAATATGCAAACCTTTGTACCAAGCGGTCCATTTCGTTCACGGGTTGATCAAACTTTCAGTCTTGGGGCTGCCCCAACACCTTTTCGCCAATTAATGCCACGCATGGCTTATGTGGTAGGTCCGCAGGATAATTTTGTAGTTCGTCCACAAAACCCCTGTTATATGAATTCTGATGATCGGGCAGATCAAAACTCCCGGTTTGATGCGCCAGGTGTACGTTACCGATTTTTAATGAGAAAGCTGTGGGAACGTCAACAAGCCGGAGATTACAGTTATTTGGCTGATGCAGATCCTGGGCAAGATATCAGTGCTTTGTTGGGGATGGATAAATAACGAAACCCTGTATTTTCTTCAGACTGACTGTTCGATAACAGGAACGTTAGCCACCACGACATAGCGTGCTTTCTGTAAAACCTGAAAGTGAACCATCTACATCGGCGGGGATTGGGGTCATCGCTGCAACTGTTTGTAAAAACGGGATTTAATTCAGTATTGTCGGCGTCATTGCTCCGTTCTTCTGGGGTGAGGCTCTGGGATTGGCCTCAATATTGGCTCTGTGGTTGGCTCGTCGCGATTTTGTTGTAACTTAGATGGACAAACGACGAGCCCTCTTTGATCAAATGTCGGGCAATCAAGTTTTGTGTGTGGAACACGTATTTGTAGATGTTTAGTATTTTATAAAAATTGAATGATTTTGAAGGTTATGAGTATATCCATATCTGATATGTCACTGTCGACTGAGACTAAGTTAATTCAGCCGAATTACCCCAATGAACGCTATGCCTGGTATGTGGTGTTCATACTGTTTTTGGTCACCATATTGTCTCAACTGGATCGTCAGTTGCCGACCTTGTTGGTGGAGCCCATTCGGGCTGAATTTGCTATCAGTGATACCCAGTTCAGTTTTCTGCAGGGCTATGCGTTTGCTTTTGTTTATACCCTGGCAGGATTACCGCTTGGGCGACTGGTGGATCGCAAGAGTCGACGCAATTTAATTTTTTACGGGCTAATTTTTTGGAGCTTGATGACGTTTTTGGCTGGGCTGGCGACGAACTACTGGTTGTTGTTTGCGGCTCGTATGGGTGTTGGTGTCGGTGAAGCGGTATTGGCACCAGCAGCTTACTCCTTGATTGCAGATTATGTGGCTCCGGCGCGACGAGGCCGGGCTTTGGGTGTGTATTATATTTCCATTGCGATTGGCTCCGGTGCCTCATTGGTGATTGGGGGCTGGCTATTATCCATAATCCCGGCAGGGGGCATGTTGTTGCCGGGTGTGGGGCATCTGGATGCCTGGCGTTGGATGTTTCTTGTTGCCGGGGCGCCGGGCTTGTTGATGTCGGTGGTACTATTCACTGTTCGAGAGCCCGTCAGACAGGAACAAGCTGATATCAGCCGCACGGAGGCGCAACCCAGTATCCACGATGTGTACCAGTTTATATGCACACAGACGGCGACTTTCTCACGATTATTAGTGTATCCGGCCATACTGGCTATTATTGGTTATGGCAGTCTGGCCTGGGCGCCGGTCCTGTTTACTCGCAAGTTTGAATTGCATATCTCGCATTCGGGCATTCTATTGGGGAGCCTGATCGCCGTTGCTGGAGTTTTGGCTGGGCTGATTAGTGGTTTTCTCAGTGACCGCTGGGTGGCGAAAGGGTATCCGTCCGCGCGTTTTCGAGTCACTTTACTGGGACAGCTATTACTGTTTCCGACGGTTTCCCTTTGGGCTCTTATGCCGACTCCGACCTTGTCGCTGGCGTTCTTGTTTGTGGCCATTCTGGGTTTGTCGATTGCTCAAACTGCGGCACCAGCTGCGATTCAGGAGGTGACGCCTAACCGTATGCGTGGGCAGGTTATCGCTGTTTATCTATTGCTGGGTGGTCTGCTCGGTATTGGCCTGGGGCCGACACTGGTAGCCTTGGTGACCGATTATGTTTTTCATGATGACAATGCCTTGCCGTGGTCTATTGCACTGACCGCGCTACCTGTGTCGCTGTTGGGTGTGTGGTTAACCTGGAGCGGACAAAAACCCTATGCGCTGACGCGACAAGCGTTGGTGTCGACGGAGTCGTAAATAAAGTGAGTGTTGAGTTGATCTCTTGGGGGCACATGCCTCTGGATTGTTTGAGTTTCACTTGAGGTATTTGTTTTTTGAATATCACCAATATAAATATTTGAATTTACGATATGTGAATACTTTTCTAATATCTGTTCAATATTTTAATAATCTACGCTGTTTTAACCCTCATATCTATAAAAGCAGAGCCGCTTTTAATCGCCGATGGTCAATATCACCGTGCGATGGTGGCCGGGAAAAGTTGCACTATGAATTCAGTTGTTAGCTCTCCAGATCAAACAAGTTTGCGCGACGTCACTCTTGAAGACAAATTCAGTTTAGACTCAGGTCAAATCTACACCAGTGGTACCCAGGCGCTTGTACGATTGCCAATGATGCAGAAAACCCGCGATTTGCGTGCCGGGTTTAATACTGCCGGTTATGTGTCGGGTTATCGCGGCTCACCCTTGGGCGGTGTTGATATGGCCCTGTGGGCGGCCAAAAAAGAATTGGCTGCCAAGAATGTGATGTTTCAGCCAGGTATGAACGAGGACTTGGCCGCGACAGCTGTATGGGGGACGCAACAAACTAATCTTTATAACAACGCCCGTTACGATGGCGTGTTTGGTATGTGGTATGGCAAGGGACCTGGAGTGGATCGTTCTGCCGATGTCCTCAAACATGCCAACTCTGCTGGAACCTCGCCTCTGGGCGGTGTCTTAATGTTGGCTGGTGATGACCACGCGGCCAAGTCATCGTCTATTGCGCATCAGTCTGAGCACATTATGATCGCCTGTGGCATCCCCGTGCTCTATCCCTCTAATGTGCAGGAGTATCTGGATTACGGCCTGCATGGCTGGGCGATGAGTCGCTACTCGGGTTTGTGGGCGGGGATGAAATGTGTCACCGATGTGGTGGAATCTTCAGCATCGGTAGAGGTCGACCCGGATCGGGTGCGGATAGTATTACCGGACGAATTTGAGATGCCAGAGGGTGGCCTGAATATCCGCTGGCCCGACACTCCACTGGAGCAAGAACAACGCATGCTCAATTACAAGTGGTATGCGGCACTGGAATACATTCGAGCCAATAAACTGAACCAAGTGGTACTGGACTCACCCAAAGCCCGCTTTGGGATTATGGCCGCAGGTAAGGCATACCTGGATGTGCGTCAGGCGTTGGTGGACTTGGGACTGGATGACGAAACCTGTCGCAACCTGGGTATTCGTATCATGAAAGTGGGCTGTGTGTGGCCATTGGATGCTCGTGATTCCCGCGCTTTTGCTGAAGGTCTGGAAGAGATCCTGGTGGTGGAAGAGAAACGTCAGATTCTTGAATACGCACTGAAGGAAGAGCTTTATAACTGGCGTGATGACGTCCGCCCACGGGTGTACGGTAAATTCGATGAGCGCGATAACGCCGGTGGAGAATGGTCTCAGCCGCGCGGTAACTGGTTGTTGCCAGCCCGCTACGAACTGTCGCCTGCCATCATTGCCAAGGCCATTGCTTCGCGATTGACACGCATGGACCTGGAAGACAGTGTGCGTCGTCGTATTTTGGCGCGCATTGAAGTGATTGAGAGTAAGGAGCAGGCTGCGACTCAAGCGGGCATGCCCATTGAACGCAAGCCCTGGTTCTGTTCAGGCTGTCCTCACAACACTTCCACCAAGGTGCCGGAAGGCTCGCGGGCATTGGCCGGTATTGGCTGTCACTACATGGCCATGTGGATGGATCGCAGCACCGAAACCTTTACTCAAATGGGTGGCGAGGGTGTGAGTTGGCTCGGCCAAATGCACTTTACTGACGACAAGCACGTATTTGTTAACCTCGGTGACGGTACTTATTTCCATTCGGGTATTTTGGCTATTCGCGCAGCCATTGCCGCCAGCGCGAATATCACTTACAAGGTTCTTTTTAACGACGCCGTCGCCATGACGGGAGGACAGCCGGTGGATGGCGTTTTGACGGTCCCCCAGATTGTCGATCAGGTGCGCGCTGAAGGGGCTGCCGAGGTACTGGTGGTTACTGATGAGCCGGAAAAATACGAAACGGATATTCGTGTCAATGCCAAGGTTTATCATAGAGATGAGCTGGAAGCTATCCAATTGCGCTTGCGTGAACAGGATGGCGTGTCGGTGATTGTTTATGATCAAACCTGCGCCACGGAGAAGCGTCGCCGTCGCAAACGTGGTCTCATGGTTGACCCTGACAAGCGCGCTATTATCAACCCAGCCGTGTGTGAAGGCTGTGGTGATTGCTCACAGGCCTCTGGCTGTGTGTCGGTGGAACCGCTGGAAACCGAGCTGGGCACCAAGCGTCAAATCAATCAAAACAGCTGCAATAAGGATTTCTCCTGCGTTAAAGGTTTTTGCCCGAGTTTTGTGACTGTGGAAGGGGGCGAATTGCGCAAGCCGGAGAAAGCGACGGCTGCCACCGATCTGTTTGTATCTCTGCCACAGCCACAAGTGCCGGCTTTGGAAAATTACGGTATTAATGCCACCTGCGGTATTGTGGTTGCGGGCATTGGCGGCACCGGCGTTGTTACGATAGGTGCATTACTGGGCATGGCGGCGCACCTGGAAGGTAAAGGCATTACTGTGCTGGATCAGACCGGTTTGGCACAAAAGGGTGGGGCCGTCATGAGCCACGTGCAGATTGCAGCAACGCCTTGTCAGATTCACGCCACGCGCATTGCCACTGCCGAGGCCAGTGTGCTGATTGGCTGTGACGAAATAGTAACAGCTTCTGCCGATGCCCTGTCCCGGGTGCAGGTGGGACTGACCAAAGGGGTTGTGAATACGGCATTGACGCCAGCGGCGGAATTTCTGTCCGATCCGGATTGGAAGTTTCCCAAAGATGCTGCCGAGACTAACATTGAGCGCGCGTTGAGTGATGCGTGCGATTATATCGACGCCACCGCGATTGCCAGTAAGGTCATGGGGGATAGTATTTTTGCGAACCCTCTGCTGTTGGGGTATGCCTGGCAAAAAGGCTGGATTCCATTGAGTTATGCCGCGCTGATCCGCGCAATTGAACTTAATGGGGTGGCCGTGCCTAAGAATATCCAGGCTTTCGAATGGGGTCGGGTTGCCGCTCACGATAGCAAGTTACTGCCTATCATCGATAAAGACACCCGTGCGGTAACAATTATTGAGCCGGATACGGTCACTTCGGTGACTCAGCGTGGTGTGTCTCTGCTGAGCGCTTATCAGGATGCTGCCTATGCTCAACGTTTCAGCCAGGCCGTAGAAAAAATAGCGACGGTCGAGCAGGGGCTGGGTGTAAAGCGTGGTATGGAATTGACGCTGGCCGTGGCTAAAAACCTGCAAAAACTGATGGCCTACAAGGATGAGTACGAAGTGGCTCGTCTACATGCTTCCAGTGAATTCAAGGATTTACTCAAGCAACAATTTGCCGGTGAGTTGGGGAAAGATTACACCCTCAATTTCCATATGGCACCGCCTCTGTTGTCGAAGAAAGATGCTCAAGGGCATCTGATCAAGCGTCAATTCGGCGCCTGGATGTTGCCGGTATTCTCGGTGTTGGCACGTTTTAAATTCTTACGGGGCACGGCTTTCGATATCTTTGGGAAAACCGATGAGCGTCGTCAGGAGCGAGCCCTGATTGAAGATTACCTGGCTATGGTTGAAGAGTTTAGTGCAACGCTGTCAGTGGATAATTACCCGTCAGCTCTGGCATTGGCGCAGTTGCCTCAAACAATTCGTGGTTACGGGCATGTGAAAGAAGGCAATATGCTGGTTGCGGCTGAAAAACGTGAGCAATTATGGACGTCCTATCGGAAATCTGATTCACGAGATAGAGCATCTTGACGACCGCTGTGGAACTGTGCGATTTATATCGTGAATCAACTACCCACGTGTATATTACCGGCGGCATGACGCAGGTGCTGGTGGTTGAATAAATATAAATTGGGAGAGGAAATGTAATGACTACGCTGAAACAAGCATATGCCGAAATTATTGGCAGCCGTGATGATTTAAGCCGCCCGGGTTTGCTGGATACCCCAAAACGCGCTGCCAAGGCATTTGATTTTATTACGCGAGGTTATGACCAGTCCCTTGAGGAAGTGGTTAATGGCGCGCTGTTCCCTTCAGATAGCAACGAGATGGTTATTGTCAAAGACATTGAGCTTTATTCATTGTGTGAGCACCATGTATTGCCGTTTGTGGGAAAGTGCCACGTAGCGTATTTGCCTTCTGGTCAGGTAATTGGTCTTTCAAAAATTGCACGCATTGTGGATATGTTTGCGCGGCGTCTGCAAATTCAGGAAAATCTCACGACGGAAGTTGCCGAGGCTATCATGAAACTCACCAATGCTCATGGTGTGGGTGTCATCATTGAAGCTCGCCATTTCTGCATGATGATGCGAGGCGTGGAAAAGCAGAACTCTTCTATGAAGACTTCTGCCATGCTTGGGGAGTTTCGTTCTAATCAGGCTACTCGTAGTGAATTTTTAACGTTACTAGGATAATGTTTTAAGCAGAATTCAATTTTTTGTTTTTATATTCAGTAACACACATATAAGAGAGATAATATATGAGTATGAATGGGCGTCGTATCGTTATTACCGGGGCTTTTGGTGCGCTGGGCCGCGGAGTAGTAAGCAGTGCTCTGGAACAGGGTGCCAAAGTGATCGCCATGGATTATGCTCCGGCTGACAGCGCTTTTGATCAGGAAAATCTGGTGCAGCTGGGCGGTGTGGATCTGACCCAGCCTGATGCCGCTCAACAAGCCTTTCAAAAGGCTGCTGACAGTTTCGGCGGATTTGATGGATTGATTAATATTGTTGGTGGTTTTGTCTGGGAAATGTTTGACGGCAGTAATATCGACAGTTGGGAAAAAATGTTCAGCATCAACGTTCGCACTGCGGTGATCTCCTGTCAGTCGGCATTGCCATTCCTGAGCGCTGGCAATCAGGCCAGTATTGTAAACATCAGTGCGAATAGTATTTACAAGTGCGAAACTGGTGTGGCAGCCTACACAGCCTCTAAGGCGGGTGTTGCAAAACTGACGGAATCGCTGGCGGACGAATACAAGGGTAAAGTTCGCGTCAATGCCGTTTTGCCGAGCATTATTGATACCCCGATCAACCGTAAAGATATGCCTGATGCCGATTACAGTACGTGGGTTACCCCCGCGGAACTGGCCAATGTCATCCTGTTCTTAAGCTCTGTTCAAGCCAGTGCTGTAACGGGGGCGCTGGTGCCCGTAGTTGGCAGAGTGTAGTTGGCAATGTAGTCCAGCAGAGCGGTAGGAGCTTGGGCATATGGCCGGGAGGAGGCCGTAGGACTGGTAGCTGGGAGAGTACATCAAGTAGAACGTGTATGGTAAAGTAATGAGCCTGATATCAGCGTATTGCTGAAATCGCTGATGTGCCCTCTGTTTGAAACTATGGCTATTTGGCCAATATGGGGTTCGATGTTAAACATACAGTGTAAACCGATGAGGTATCCTGGTCATGAATTTTGAAACTCCTTATCAACTTCTGGGCGAAGAAGGCATTCGTCAACTGGCGGAAACGTTTTATGATGTGATGGATGAACTGCCAGAAGCGGCGCATATCCGCGCCATGCATTCACGCAGCCTGGTAGATGTTAAGGGGAAGCTAACCGACTACCTGACCGGCTGGATGGGTGGCCCGCCGCGCTATCATGACAAAACCGGCACTGTTTGTTTGACTGAGCCGCACGCCCCGTTTCCTATTGGCCCTGCTGAGCGTGATCAGTGGTTGTTATGTTTTAATGAAGCGCTGGAACGTATAAACGCCAGCGATGAATTGAAAGCCATGCTCAAAGAGCCAGTGTACCGGCTGGCCGATACGGTGCGTAATCGCGATGAGTCCCTGCGTGAGAATACAGACCCCAATATTATTGCCATCAGTTAAATCGACAGCCTGTTGATTTAAATCTGTTGGGCTGTGCATTCGCATGGCACAGCCCACGTCAGTAGTTTCTATCTGTTCAGTTTTTCACGCTATCGCGCAGGTCCTGTTTCCAGTTAAGGCTCGGATCGAAGGACGGCAACAGCCCTGGCTTGGCATTCACCACGTGGGGAATTGCCTGCACACAGGGAATAATCGTGGCGACATAACTGGGCTCCACCTCCATATTACCCATTTTGAAAAACTGCTCATCCGAATGATTGGACACTGAGAAATCCAGGGTCATTTTCAGCGATGGGCGCCCTTCAATAGTGGCCACATAGTACTGTCCGGGATGTACTCCTTCCGGCAGCATGGTGTCACCAACTAGCCAGTGATATTCAATGGTAAACAGAGGTTCTGGGCCTATGCTGTCCACAAAGCCTTGCATGCGGTGAGTGATTCTGCCAACGGTTCCGGCTTTAATTAAAAAGGGCTTGTGGATATCTTCTTTGGCGACAATATAATCGTGACTTTCTACGACCCGATCATAAGTAACACCGAGTACTTTGGCCGCGGTATGGACAATGGATTTGGTGAAGTTGGCCGCCATGGTTTTGGAGACCTCTATTTTCTCCGCGTCCTCGGGCTTTTGGCCAAAACCGATATATTGCAGCGGGCCAGGAGCGGCTTCGCTGCAATCCCAGTTCTCTTGCAGGCGGATGGATTTGACATCAGCACAACCGCCGGTCAGCGCCAACAACACTCGATTGGGAATCAGATCCGGATCAATGCCGCCAGCATAAAAAACGGATTGGCCTTGTTCGCAGGCCGCTTCCAGTTTGGCGATAAATTCAGGTTCCCGGAACAGATGCGCATTCTGGTAGGGTAGAGGGGTCACAATATTTTTTCCGGCGGCCAAAATCTGCAAGATCTCGTCATCGGTGTGATAGGTGCCTTCATCGTGAGCGGTGTACACCACACAGTCACACTCGATCGCCAACAGTTCTTCGATATTGGTACTGACCTTAACGCCTAATGGCTCAATACCAATTAACTCACCGGCATCCATGCCGTGTTTTTTCTTGCTATAGGCTCGTACACCCACCAGTTCAAAGGCGTCTGATTGCGCCATCTCCCAAATGCAAATTGACCCCATTCGGCCGGGACCCCAGACAATGATTTTGTATGGCTTTTTCATAGATGTTTGCATAGACAGATCCTTACTGAGGTTATTATTGATGTTATGGGTGTTGATGGTTTTGTTGCGGCCAAGCACTTATTTTATGGCTTTTTACTGGAGGCGACTGAGTCACCAGTCGAGTGCGTTACCATTATTTTTTGTTTGCTCGGAAAAGTTTTTCCCATGGTGAAAGGTGAGGTAGCCTATCACAAGGTAATTTGTTTGACAGAGGGACAAATAGTCTTGCTTATCGAACCCCGTGTTAAGCGCACAGACGTGGTAAGGTCCTGTAGTAATATATCTATAGCTATATATCTGTAGTGATATAAAAACAGTTATACACGAAAAGTTATCTACACAAGTGACTGACAACTCTGCAACTCTGCAACGTTGCAAAGGCACTCTTCAGACCGCCAACAATAAAAAGCCAATAGCAGGTTTTACATGACAATAGCGACCTCTCCCATAACGGAAACACTAGAAACAGACGTAGTTGTTATTGGCTCTGGCGGGGCAGGTATGACAGCAGCTTGCGTTGCAGCATTGCACGGTATGGACGTCTTGTTGACTGAAAAGACAGAGTACTTTGGCGGCACTACCGCCTGGTCTGGAGGGGGGATCTGGGTACCCGGCAATAGTTTGGCTAAGGCTCAGGGAATAGCAGACGACAAGGCGCTGGCCCGTCAATATATTTGCGATAGTATTGGTGATTCGGTGCGTACTGATCTGGTGGACGCTTTTCTGGAGCAGGCGCCAGCCATGGTGGATTTTTTACGGGCCAATACGGCGGTGGACTTCACCTTGCAGGAAGGTTTCGCTGACTGGCATCCAGAGGTTGCGGGCTTCACGCCCAGCGGTCGGTTGTTGTCGCCGCAGGAATTTAATGGTTTGGTGCTCGGCGAGCACTTTGCCCGTTTGCGGCCACCGCTGCAGGAATTTAACGCGCCCGGTGGTTTTATGGTGGGGCTGGGTGATATGCCTCACATCGCCAATGCCCGTAAGTCGCTCAAATCTTTCTGGTATTTACTCAAACTGTTGCTGCGCTTTGGTGTCGACAAACTGCGTTATGGTCGCAGTACCCGCCTGACGATGGGCAATGCGCTGGCTGCACGCTTGTGTAAAAGTTGTGTTGATGCCGGTGTGAACCTCTGGAATAACGCCCCTATGCGGCAGTTACTCATAGAGGGCGGTGTTGTTCGTGGCGTGATTATTGATCATGGAGGTGAGTTACTGACGGTACGTGCTCGTCGCGGAGTCATCATGGCCACTGGAGGCTTTTCGGCCAACGAAGAAATGCGTCGCGACTATATTCCGTTTGCGGATCAACATGTCTCGCTGGTGCCTGAGGGTAATACCGGCGATGGCATTCAGGCGGGGCTTGACCAGGGTGGTCGCTTTGATGGCGATAATATCAGTAATGCCGGTTGGGTCGTGGTTTCTTTACTGCCGCAGCCCGATGGCAGTTTGCGCAAGTTTCCGCATTTATTTCTCGATCGAGGCAAACCCGGTTGTATTGCTGTCAACCAGCAGGGCCAGCGCTTTGGTAACGAATCTGCCACTAATCTGGTGGAGCCTATGCATCGCACGGGTTCAGTTCCGGCCTATTTGCTATGTGATCATAACTTTATTAAGAAGTATGGGCTGGGACTGGTGCGCCCCGGCGGCATTGGTCTCAACAACATGCTCGAACAGGGTTATCTCGCTCATGCGGAAACACTGGATGATCTGGCCCGGCAATTAGGCATAGATCCCGATGCTTTGGTGTGTACGATTGGGCAGTTCAATACCATGGCGGCCCGGGGTGAGGACACCGATTTTGGTCGTGGCAGTTTTCCTGCGGATGTGTCCATGGGCGATGTCAGTCATACCCCCAATCCTTGCCTGGGACCCATACTGACGCCACCCTTTTATGCCGTTACCATCTTTCCAGGTGACTCCACCACTACCGTAGGGCTGCGTGTTGATGCCAAGGCCCGGGTGCTGGATGCCAATGACAACCCCATTCCTGGTTTACAGGCCATTGGTCTGGATATGAATTCCCTTTGGCGAGGTAAGGCACCAGGCAATGGTGCTAACAACACCTTGAGTTTGACCTTTGGCTATGTGGCGGCGCGAGCACTAGCCGACAGCGAAACCTAGCAGCTTATTTCTGTGTGCATTTCAACGTACGTATAGTGAATGCAGACGCACAGTTAGCAAGTAAAGAAACATAAAAGCAAAACTCGAAAAGAAGTGAGAGACCGATGCGGTGGACAGAATTTATCGAAGGTTGGCAGGTATTGTTGTTGTCGTTGCTGGGCGTGGCCATCAGTATTAATGCCGTGCTGCTTTACGGGTTTGGCGCGTTCATTATTCCGCTGGAGACGGCTTTTGGCTGGGATCGTGGCAGTCAGCAGGTCGCCATCTCATTTCTGTATGGTGGTGCGGTGATAGGTCTACAGGCGGTAGGCTGGCTAAATCTCAGTTTTGGTATCAAAAAGGTCACTATAGCTTCGTTACTGTTGATGGCGTTGGGGTACCTCGCTTGTGCCCATTGGCTTGGGGGTTCGGTATGGAGTCTGTATATCGCTTTTGGTCTGTTGCCCATTATTGGTATGGGAGCGCTGGCCATTACCTGGACCCAGTTGGTGAATTTATGGTTTGTCGAACACCGCGGCTTGGCGCTGGCTATTGCGTTATCGGGTACCGGTATTACCGCGGCGATAGTACCGGGCCTGATGGCTATGGTGATGGAGCACTATCACTGGCAGGCAGCATTTGTATTGCTGGCGGCAATGAATCTGTTGATTATTCCCTTGGTATGGCTCTGGTTTAAATTACCGCAAGCACACGTTAATTCAAGTCACCATTCAGTGTCACAATCACCTGTGCAGCGGGATACTCGCAGTCAGTTGGCCTTGTTGGGTTTGCCATTCAGAGAGGGCTTCGTTACCCGGCGCTTCTGGACGTGTAATCTGGCCATGTGCCTGGTGGTATCGGCGGTGATTGGGATGGTCACCAATACCATGCCAATCCTGCGTGATCGGGGATTAAGTGCTGCCGAAGCCGGATTTATTTTCAGCTTTTTCGGCATGGCATTAATTATTGGACGATTGCTGGTTGGCTTTTTTTTGGATCAGGTTTGGCCTCCGGCGGTGGCGGCAGTCAGTCTGATATTGCCATCCATTGGGTGTGTGTTGTTTTTAAGTGGTACCAACGATGTGGTGATTATGGCTGTGGCTGTCGCGATGGTGGGGGTGGGTACCGGGGCCGAATTTGATATTGCCGCTTACTTGATCGCTCGCTATTTCGGCATGAAGGACTACGGCCGCCTGATGGGTTTTCACCAGGGATTGATTACGGTGGCCTCGGCGGTGGCACCTTTACTGTTTGCTATCCTGTATCAGCGCAGTGGCAGTTACGATTCCATGTTGATCTATTGTGTCGCAGGTACTTTATTGGGGGCGCTATTATTACTGACGCTGGGTAAACCGCCGGAATACCGTGCGGTGCAGTCTGAGTCATTACAGTTGCAGCCTGAACAAGCGACCTGATCGCAGACATTTGTTCAGGGGCAATGGTTATTAACGCTGAAAGGCGCCCATTTAAGCAGGCTTGATAAAAATTCGAGAGCTGAGTTTGCCATCTTGTAAACTGTAAAATTCGATGGTTTCCGTGCTGATACCTCCCGCCACCAAATGATTAATGTGGTGGGCAGCACCTTCATTGCCGATAATAATAGACTCTTTTACTTCGATGCGAATATGGGGCTGTTGTTGCCACATACCTTCCAGCATCAGCCAGGGATCGTGTTTATCCATGCCCACATATTCAATATCCAGACCGGTACTGGCGATGTCTCGGTAGCACTGTAGGAAACCTTGCTTGTCGCCTGCATTCCAGCATTCAATCTGGCGGTGCATAAAATGTTCGATGGAATTATCGGTTGTGCTCATTGCGGCGCTCCTTGTTGTGGGTTTTATGAAAAATTGGACAGGTCTTATGATTAATTGGGTTGCCACCAATGCAGCTGGTGGGTGTTTACCTCTAATTCTTGACGGGCGAGAGTGATGGCGGAGTGAGAACTCTCAGCTGTAAGTCCGCAGCCTAACAGTATTAGTCGCACCAGTTCATCAATGTACGACTCATCAAAGTTCTTTGTGTGCATAAGGCGACGACCGCCTTCCAGCGTGCTGCCAATTACCATGTCGGTAATGGCGGTAAGCGACGTAAAATGTACCAGTCCAGCCTGACGGGCATCGTCAAGGCTGTCTGTAATAATTTCGCGGGCACGGGTGCCCCGCGATAGGTAATCGATATAATCGACCCGGATGGTAAATTCTACCCGACGTGGTTGCATGGCGGCATGGGTTAACGATAACAGTGGACCTGCTGCCAATCGTGCCGCAGGATCGGTCAGCTTGATAAAGACACGTTCATAGGTCTTGATCATGTCTTCGGCCATGGTCTGTCCAAGCTCGCGCAGTACCTCTTCCAGTGATGTGAAGTACTTGTAGAAAGTGCCGCGAGAGACACCTGCTTTGCGGATGACGTCATCTATGACTGGCGGGCGTGTGATTTCGCTCATCAGAAAGACATCCAGTGCGGCAAACAGCAGGCGTTGGCGCATTTTTTCGCGACGTCTTTGGGCTGAACGCTGCCGAGCATCGTCAGTAACCTGAGGTTTTGTATCTGGCATGGTTGAGTGACCTATATTGTATGCTTGAAATACTAAACTGTGTGTTTGAAATACTCATGCCGATGCGTGGCTTGCCAGCAAGAAGTGAAGTGTTTCATTCTGCTGTGCCGCTGATCTCTGCCAGCAATTCCAGGTTGGATTCGAGTCCGAGGATAGCGCGGCCATAAAGCTCCTGCGACAAGCTGCTATTCAGGGCATTGTGGCGGCTGCCGACACTCACATCACGCCACAGGCGTTGCATGGGATTGCTGGTGGCAAAGCTGGAAGGCCCGGCAATATCCATCAGGGTTTCGGTGGCTTTACGTACCAGTTGCATGGCATAGCCGCAGTCGGCTTGCATACGAGCTTTTTCAAAACCGCTCAGGGCGCGAGTGGGGGAGACGTCGTCGACCATACTGGCTGCGCGGCGAATGTGCAGCCACGCCGATTCCAGCTCCATACTGGCGCTGCCAAACTGCTGTACCAACACATTGGCATCAGCTTGGCTGCTGTACTTCCAGCCGATGACTTTGCGCTTGGCCATGGTGTCTTTAACTCTCTCCTGCAATCCACAAGCGGCGCCGATCATGGGCGCCAGTACCGTCAGAGGAAACAATGGTTCCACCGGCCATAGATCGCGGGGTTCCAGCGCCGCCAGCAGTGCCGGGTCATCCGTCTTGCCGCTGCGCAATTTGGAAAACTGAAGGATCATTGTAGCGGGTAACTCCACTTTTTCCGCGATCACGGTGTTGCTGCCGGAGCCACAGACGCCAGCTACTTGCCAAGTATTCTTGATGGTCACCGCCGGATCGCCTTGCAGCGGCATTATCGCAAAGCCAGCGTCGACTACGTTGCCATCGGCATCCAGTACATTAACGCCATTCATGGCCCAGTTCGCGTGCATACAGCCCGAGGCATAACCCCAGCTCCCCGTTACTTCGTAATTGCCCTCTTCATTGGGGGTGGCCGTACCGGTGCGAGCTGCCACACTGCAAACCAGTTCTTTGCCTGTGTTGAAAATCTGACTTGATGTAGCCGGTGGCAGTGACGCCGCAGATGCGGAGACGCTGGACAGCAGGCCAAAGGCCCAGGCTGTACCGGGGCAGGCTTTGGCTAATTCGGCCACGGTCTCTATGTGGGTGATTAACTGGCGTCCGACGCCTCCGGCTCGTTTAGGAAACATCATCTGCAGCAGCCCCGTAGCTTGTAGCGCCTCAAATACGGCAGGCGCTATCTTGCCCTCCGCTTCGGCGGTATCGGCATGCTCCAGTAGCAGAGGACGTAGAGAGGCGGCAACGGCGAGCGGCGTTGCATGGTCGAGCGTCAGTACAGAAGAAAGAACGGTTTTGGGGGATTGAGACGGTGCAGCCTGACCAGTCATAGAAACCTCGTTATTAGTGTGTTGTTTTTTCGGTTTGGGTGTTCTTGGCATGACTTCATAATAGTGACGATAGTGTCACTATTGAAAGGTCTTTGTAGTAATAGCGTTTTACTCCAGTTAAAAAAAGGTAACGAAAAATATTCCATTTAGTATGTTCCCCCGTGAATTTAGTGGGGCGAGCAGGCTTTCAATCAGAACGGTAGGCAGAGCAGAATCCTTACCCACAATGAAATTCTGCCAATAACCAGATATCTGATAACCTCAATGGCTTGCCAATAGTGGGTCGTTTTTCCTCAAAATATACTCTGGCGACGTTTGGGGTTTAAGGTCGCCAACGAATTGTCAGAGGTGGTTCCTGGGTGGTGGGAAATATTTACAATCTCGCCGGCGGCTATGGATTGGTTATCTATCATTGAGTGGTGATATAGAACGGGAGCGCAGTATCTTGTTGCAAAGCTGATTCTGCAGATGAAAGTGAATGTAAGCAGATAATCGAAGTAAGCCTCTGTATTTTATCCGCGATAATTTAATATTGACGCATATGGTAACTGCGCTAAAAGTAAAGTTATTTTCTTTTTATTTCTAATCTATCTAAAGCCAAGCGCTATTATCGTATACTCAGCTTTTACCAATATTTACCTTTCTCGGGTGGTGTTTTATTTTAATAGCTGATAATGTGTCATTTATTGGGTGGACTGGTGTGCACAATGTTTTATCCCAATCCAATAACCTCTGAAAACAATAATACGATGGAGCACTCACAGGATGATTGAAAAAATCGCGCAAACTAATGTGAACCTTGAAGACCAGCTGAGTTATAAAGATCTGTTGCCGCAAGGCATGCCTTACCTGGAAAATAACGGTTTCATGATCATGGGTGAAACTGACGAAGGTGATGAAGTGTCCTTTGTGTCGTGTATTTTTCGAGTAGGTGGTGGCAAGGAGGGGCCTTGGCAGGTCGATGATGAATTTAAGGGGCAGACGACCTTTATGGTGACGCCCAAAGACCATCATGGGAAGGGTATGCAAGATACCAAGTTCGTGGGTAATCGGAGCTGGGCTACGGACGACTGGTCGCGTGCTACTATTGAAAAAACGGACGATGCCGTTATCTGGACGTTAGGCAATCGCAAGCATATTTGTCGCCCGCCTTACTGGGAAATTAAAGGTGAGCACATGGGGGTCGAGTTTGATCTTCTGCTGACCGGCATTGGTGATGCAGCCTATCACAAGGGGCCATATCCCGACCTGGCTAAAAATAATATCGCCGGTTTTGAGCATCCTCTATGCGCTGAAGGTACTCTAAAGTATGAAGGTAAAACGTATACTCTTCGAAAAGACAAGTCCTTTGGTTGCCAGGAAAAGTTCACCCAGCCTGCTTTTGATCTGGCGCAGGTTTTGCGTGGTGAAACATACTATTGGAACTGGTGGGCCAGCGATCGAGTCCGCATCTTTATCTACTCTTACCCACAAATGAACAAGAGTTATAGCCACGTTACCGTTGATGGTGAAGATATCAGCTTTATGGAAAATGGACAAAGCGATATCACAATGGAGGAGCTGGAATACTGGGTCGATCCTCAAACCCGTCTGCGTGTTCCTGTGAAATGGCATTTTAGTATGAAGCATCCCAATGGTAATATTGAGATGGATATAGAAGCGTCTTCCCGTACCTACTACAGCTACCTGACCAAGTCAGGCGCTACCATGCACTATGGTTTGCATTCACACAGTGAAGGGGAAATGAAACTGGCGGATGGTCGCACAATACCACTGACCGATATGCGTACTTATGTTGAGCATGGCTGGACCGCGATACCGCTGATTGCGGATGCCTGTTAAAGCTTCTGTCCCAGATCTTCGGAATTGAAGAAAGGAAAAACGGTGTCGTGATAATTTTCTGCACCGTTTTTTTTGATCAAAAAAATGCTGACTGGCAGTCATTATGTATGACAAAGTTAATTCATGTGCACCCGCGTGTTGTAGTAGCAGACCGTCGACTATAGCACCGCTGTGCATGACGCGCACAATATAGAAAATTAGTTTTTTTTAGCAGGTTTGCCTGTGAAGTCAAGTGAATTTCTCTGATGTTCAGTATAAAAATAAATCCCAATTCGTTAATTTCCCTGTAACAGCTTCCAAGAACTTACGAGGTCATCTATATGCAAGCTTCCACTCTTGCCGAAAAACTATCCTCTGCTATTTTGAATCAACCACAGGGGATGGCATTTGACTTTAAAGGCAAGAGCTATAACTGGAACTATGTCAGCCATTTTGTTGATGCTTTGAAGAGGCGTCTAGACGTCTTGGGTATTGTATCGGGTGAGCGAGTGGGGTTAATCGCCCACACCCGTCCGCATCATGTAGCCTGTCTCTGGGGCCTGTTGATCCACGGTCGGGTAGCATCCATGATTTACGGCTATCAATCCGCTATCAAAATGGCATCTGATATCCGTCAGATGCGTTATCCGCTGATTATCGCCGATGCCCATGATTGGAACCCGGTCACCATCGCCGCAGCCAGGGAGGCGGGGAGTGCAGCCTTGAGTATCAGTGCTGAAGGCGTCCGCTGGGTTGAAGATCTTACCGGTGTAGGTCTAACCACAGACCGCTCCCGGTTACCGGAAGTTGCTGTAGAAACGCTTAGCAGCGGTACAACCGGCACGCCCAAACGAATTCCTCTGTCACTCGCTAACCTTCAGTCCAGTGCCGAAGCGGCTGTCAGCAGTATTCGCAATATGCAAGGTGAAGGCGCATCGTCGCCTATGATTATCGCTTTGCCCTTGGGCAATATCAGTGGAGTATATGCGGTGCTCCCGCCAGCTTTAATGGGTCAATCTCTGGCGTTGTTGGAAAAATTTGATGTGGATGCTTGGCTGACACTGATGGCGCGTTATCAGCCTGCTACTGCCGATATTCCTCCGGCCGCTATGGCGATGCTGTATAAGCGCGGCATCGACCGGAAATCCTTAAACTCTGTCAGGGTTATTCGGACCGGTGCAGCACCGTTGGACGCAAAAGTTCATGCCTATTTTTCCGATACGTTGGGTATTCCGGTCAACCTCAGCTATGGGGCCAGTGAATTCTGCGGCGTTGTTACGACTTGGATGCTGGATGAATTACACACCTTTGGAGCCAGCAAGCGAGGCAGTTGCGGTCGTGCGTTACCAGGAATAAACCTGCGAGTGGTCGATAGAGATACCGGTGTGGTCTTACAGAATAATGAAAGTGGATTGTTAGAGGTACTGACGGCACGAGTGGGGCCAAACTGGATTCGAACATCGGATCTGGTGCACATTGATGACGATGGCTTTATGTGGTTTGAGGGTAGAAATGATAACACCATCTTTAGGGGCGGCTTTAAAGTGGCTCCTGAAGTGGTTGCAGAAATATTGCGCCAACATCCCCACATTGAGGATGCCGGAGTCGTGGGTGTTGGCGATGATCGATTAGGTCAGGTTCCTGTGGCAGCATTGCAGCTTAGCAAAGATGGTTCAAAACCTTCTGACAAAGCTTTGAAAGATTTTTGTCGAGAGCATTTGGCCGCCCACCAAATTCCGGTTGAATTTATCTGGCTTAAAAAGCTGCCTCGGACAACCAGTCTTAAGCTCAGCACTGCTGATCTTAAGGCACAATTGACGGGATTGTTAGAAGAGTCAATTTAGATGCCGGGCATTCTGATTCGGAATAGGTCGTGTTAATGGCCGGATTTGCCAGGCGCTGCCCGTAGGTGTTGTTTGTTTCAGAGATTTTCTTGAAGAGTGCGTTTAAGGGGGAGGCGGGAGCTTTCCAGTCGAGCGTGATTTGACGGTGCGACAATTGCCAATCGGCATTATCCAAAGTTTCAAAAATATCCGTATAGTAGCCGCTATGATCAAGCCCAAAGGGAGACATAACCATAAAGCGGGTGAAACCTTTGGCTGTGGTGGATGTTTCAAAGTCAATTTTGGATGTAGTCAAATGGTGATTTAACTGGAAGCTTTTGGGATCGATACCGGGCAATGACCGTATCAGATCACCGAAGTCAGTAAAAAATTGGCTGATGTCCCATGACCAAAACAGGTAGGATAGTCAGATAAAGGTCGAAAAACAGCATGGTCAGTAAAAACTGAGAGCAGTTCGGGCATATTGCCCCGATCAACTGCGCTGGCGTAGATCGCAAGCGTTTTTTGAATGGCAATGCGACTGAGTCATTCGTGCATATTTTTACCGTGACGTTCACGGCCCTCAAGTGGCGGGGCCGTGAATATGTGCATTAATCAGGAGCTGGATTTTTTGCCGCCTTCAACCATGCTGGCTGCGCCTTGATTGACGATATCCCAGAACTCTTTAGTGGAAGAGCTGACAGTGTGGGTATCAAAATGAGCGTTAATGCTGCCGCGGAACCCCTGGATATCCGCAGTACGATTCAATGAACGCTTGAGCATACGCATGGCATGAGGAGGCGCTTTGGCAATCTGTTCTGCAAATTTAAGGGTGAAGTCTTCCAGTTCTTCACGGTTGACCACATGATTGACCATGCCCCATTCTTTTCCTTCCTGCGCGGAAATTCGACCACCGGTAAACAGTAGTTCTTTAGCTTTACGCAGTCCGAGAACCCATGGGTGTACCAAGGCTTCAACGGCAGCAGCGCCCATAGAGTGTAGAACCGGATCGGAGAAATAGGCATCGTCACTGGCAACGACCAGATCGCAAGAGTTGGCAACCATAAAACCACCTGAAATACAGGCACCACTGACTTGAGCAATAGTCGGCTTCGGGAAATCCCAGATACGCATTGCGTTGCCCAGAAAGTGTTCTTGCTCCCAATCCCAATGCTGTTCTACAGTGTAGTTTCCACGTAATTCAAGCCCATCTACCAGATCGTGTCCGGCTGAAAAGTGCTTGCCAACGCCTCCAATAATCAATACGCGAACATCATTATCTCTTTTGGCGCGGTCGAGGGCATCGTCCAATTCTGCTAATAAGCGGGTTGACTGAGCATTGCCTTTGCTAGGGCGGTTGTGGCAAACCCGCAGGACATGCCCGATTTTTTCATAGGTAATATCATTGTAATCCATAGGTTTGATGCCTCGTAAGTAGTGATTGTGCTAAATGTAAATCTAAGCCCTTAGTGATTTTAACTGGCAGTATATCAGTTAATAAGTTAACACCAGATATATTTGGATGCAATTCTTTCTGTTTCAGCCGATTTACAGTTTTAATCTTGGCAGTCCAGAGAAAGGGGGATTTCAATATTTTAAGACCATACGTGTATGGAATAGAATGTGTTTACTGTCCATGTATGGGTAAAGATAATAAGGTTTATGTTGCCGGTCTTTTATATCTGAAAAACGGTATTAATTAGCGGTTTCTAGCTTTTTATATAAGTTTTTTGGCTTTCATATCTTGTTAGGATGTTTCAACTTAATGCTTTGCTTATTCTTAAAGTATCGATCTCCATGCCTTGGATATATTGTGTGATTTCTTCACGATAGAGCCGAGGATGGGTTACTAGCGGTAATGTGGCTACTGACCTAAATAACAATTCTGATCATTAAGTCTGTTTCTTAATTAAAAGCTGACTATTTGTTTATTATATCTTGCGGGTCGATGTTTTTTCGTACAAAATATTAAAAGTGACGATTAGTCAGTTGTTGTCTGGGGTAAATTCTGTTTTTATAAAAATAAAAATTAAGGGAGTTCCAGCTATGCCCGTTAATACCATATTTTACAAAACGTCTAATAAAATATTTCATAAGACTGCACTCGCGGCAGCTCTGGCAGCATTTACCAGTTTGAGTCATGCTGCCGTGATTGAGGAGGTTATTGTAACTGCACAAAAGCGTGCAGAAAGTCTACAAGATGTACCTATTTCTGTGGATGTTCTTCAAGCAGATGCTTTGAGAGCACGTTCGATCAATAATGCGCAAGACCTGGCTATTGCTACGCCTTCGGTGGTATTCCAGAAAGGCGGGATGCCATTTGCCAACAATTTTGTTATTCGTGGTATCGGTTCCATGGGTATAGAAGGCGGTATTCAACCGAGTGTTTCTTTTGTTGTGGATGGTGTTCCTCTGTCACGAATCAGTGAGTTCTCTGCAGATTTGGGCGACATTGAACGTATTGAAATACTGCGTGGCCCGCAAGGTACTCTTTACGGCCGGAATGCTACCGGTGGTGTGGTTAATATCGTACGTGCAGCACCCACATCCGAGACCGAAGGGTATGTGCAGCAGTCTCTCTCTGATGATGAGGAATATACTACTCGTTTGATGTACAACACAGCGCTGAGTGACAAGATTTATTTGCGGCTGTCTGGAATGTACACCAACCGCGATGATTATATTGAAAACGTGATTGATGGTAATCCTGACTTGGGTGGCGAAGAAACCATGGGAGTGATGGGTAAACTTGCCATCAACTTTAATGATTCGACTGAATTACTGGTAACCGCCGACTATCGTAAAGTACGTTCGTCTGAAGGTGCACAACACGTTGACGCGGTGGAATCTGGTTCTGGCGTCGATCCAGTATCTGGTTTGACCTACGATACGATCGGTGCCATCCGTCTGAGATCGTTGGGGGGCGGTAATGCGGCTCTCGGTCAAGAGGTTGTTGATGACCCCTTTAAAACCAGTCAGGACCATGACCAACAAGCGAATATGGAATCCTATGGTATTAGCTTTGATCTGACCAAAGAGTTTAGTGATGAGCTGACGTTGAAATCCATCACTGCCTATCGTTCCAGCTCTAGTTATTCCTCAATTGATGTTGATAATACCCCAGCCAATGCCACTCAAACTTATGGGCTGGGGTTGGTCGCGATGATTGATACTAACGTTAGTACACGTCCACACGATGAGCTGATCGCTAACGAGATTGAGTATTTCAGTCAAGAGTTACGTTTTGAAGGCAGCACTGATAAGCTCGACTGGATTGCCGGTGCTTATTACAGTCACATGGAAGAAGTAGCGGATAATATTGCTCCAACGTCCTTGTTTAACAACGCCGTCTATCGTGCCGATCCCAAAGAAGCAACGGCGACCTGGAATAGTTATGCTGCGTTTGGTGACGTGACTTTCCATGTGAGTGACACATTTGATATTTTTGCCGGTTTGCGCTGGACTCAGGAAGATATGAATATCAAATACTGGAATCAGGTTTATCAAGTGCCGCTGGCTTTTGTGACTCCGGGGGCTATTGATTTCGGTGTGGAATATACTTACTTGGATTTGTCCGATCCTTCGGTTGCTGCGGTTTTAGCTGGCGGTGGTTTAACAACCACGGAATTTGAGCGGGATGATACTTCTGCAGACTGGAGTGGTCGAGCGGGTTTCTCATGGGATTTTTCAGACAGTGCCCAGCTCTACGCCACGGCTTCTCGCGGCTTTGTGGGTGCCGGCGCTAACATTGGACGTTCCGCGAATGCATCAAATGCAGTGGTTAATCCATCTACTACGACGGCTTATGAAATCGGCTTGAAGTCCCAGTTGTTTAATAACAGCGTTCAATTGAATGGAGCTGTATTTCGGCAGGAAGTGGTCGACTTGCAAACCTCGCGTGTGGTGCCTGGCAGTATTAACACTGAAACATTTAACGCGGGTACTTTGACGACACAAGGTATTGAAGGAAGTTTAGACTGGGCTGCCACTGATATCCTGATGTTATCAGCCAGCGTGTCTTATCTTGATACTGAAATTGATGATCTAATCCAGCCATGTTACCCCGGGCAGACGGCATCTCAAGGTTGTAACGTCGATAATGGTGGTGTGTTTGTACAGGATGTTTCTGGCAGCCAAATGGTACTTGCTCCAGAACTTTCTTATAATGTCCAGGCTCGTATGAATATTCCGTTGGAGTCGGCTCCGTTGAATCTGTTTGCTCAAGTATCATACACCTGGCAAGATGACACTTCCTTGACTCTGGACTATGATCCAGCACTGACGCAAGAGTCATATGGTTTAACAGATGTGAGCCTGGGTATTGAGGATCAGGCTGGGTACTGGAGCGTCATGTTGTTCGGGAAAAATATTACGGATGAATATTTTGCAAGCTCACTGTCAGCCTCTAATGGTTATGCCGGTCAGGGCCGTGTTCAGAGTCGGACTACCCGTGGTGCTCAGGCTTACTGGGGAGTGACTGCAAAATATAATTTTTAATATAATCGTGTCAGTATACTAAAGAAAAACCGCCGATTCCGGCGGTTTTTTTATGATGGTGTAAACTGATTTTTTGGATAAAGCGGAAGAAAGAATTTATATAAAGCCATGTACTTTTAAATGGCTTTTAAAGTTTTGTGAATGGTATTGTATTCGGTAATAGGTAGTGGAGATACACGTATGCCTTGCATCACAGACTGAATTCAGCAAGTCCATTGGTAAGAACAACGGTATCTGTCTCCAACACCTTAACTCTGAAGGCAACTTGACCTGGGGCTTCTTCCCAGATTTCCGTACGAAGCGTGTCTCCAGGCATGACCGGCGACGCAAAACGTAAATTCAAGGTTTTCAAGCGATTCGGGTCATTGTTGCAAACGGCCTTGAGGATAGCTCGACCCGCAATACCAAAACTGCACAGCCCGTGCAAAATAGGGCGGTCAAATCCACCCATGGCAGCAAACTTGGGGTCAATATGCAATGGGTTAGAATCACCACTAAGGCGGTAAATGGCAGCCTGTTCTTCACGAGTAATAAAATCTATGTATGTATCAGGATCTCTCTCTGGCAGAGGATGTGGTTTGGGTTGGCCTTCAGATGGCCCACCACAACCGCCATTACCGCGTAAAAATACACCGGACGTTGTGGTGGCCAGTAATTCATTACTTTCGTCATCATAAATCTTTCGGCTCAGCATCATGACTGAGCCCTTTTCAACTCCTTTGTCATAAATTTCCTCGACAAAACTAACACCGCGAACTCGACCGTGAGATGGCAGAGGCTTGTGAATGGTCAGATATTGCTCGCCATGCAGAAGCTTGGTTAGATCAATCCCGGTAGCGGGATCTGCTACCCACATAGGCCCGGTAGCGAGCACAACGGCCATTGTTGGAAAAGCCTTGAGATTCATTTCGTAGATAAAAGGCAGGTCTTCACTTGGATTTCCTGCTCCTGCCGCGATACCTAACGCATAAAGTATGGTGTCGTTGGCGGAATAGCTTTGTATGTCTTCCGGTATTGGCCAATTTTTTATTTTTTCATATTCGAAAGCCATGGGATCTCCCGTTTATTGTTCTGAGTAAATGTTGATGTATTAAATAGGTCCGCTGTTCATTTAAGGTAGGCTAACTCGATTGCGCGTTCGATGGAATGCACTCGATCAGCAACAGGAAGTAAAAATACACTCCCTGTTATCGTGTTTACTCACCTGGACTTATAATCTATTGGGTCAGTACAGAGACGACACAAGCACCACCTAAGCCAATGTTGTGTTGTAATGCTACTCTGGCATTCGGTACCTGGCGATCGCCGGCGGTGCCCCGCAGTTGCCAGGTGAGTTCTGTAATTTGGGCAAGTCCAGTGGCACCCAACGGATGACCTTTGGAGAGAAGGCCACCGGAAGGATTCGTCACTATTCGGCCACCAAAGGTGTTATCACCGTCGGCCACGAATTTTTCAGCACCACCTTCAGAGCACAGTCCCAACGCCTCATAACTGATGACCTCATTGGTAGAAAAGCAATCATGCAGCTCTACTAAATTAACATCTTCCGGGCCAACTCCGGCTTGCTCAAATGCCGCTTGAGCTGTGCGACGAGTTACTCCGGCACCGATGGCATTGATCATACTGCCACTCTCAAAAGAGTCAGGGCCATCGGTCTGCAAAGAAATACCTGCTATACGAATCGTATTTTTTAGATTGCGCTTTTTGGCGTAGTTTTCAGACACGACAACCACGGCTGCGCCACCACACGTGGGGGGACAGCACATCAAGCGAGTTAGAGGACCGTAGATGCTTGGTGCACCCATGACATCTTCGAGCGTTAGCGGCGTTGTAAACAAAGAATAGGGGTTTTGTGCGGCGTGTTTTCGGGCTTTTACAGAAATCTTTCCGAACAGATCGGCACTGGCGTTGTATTTTTCGAGATACTCTTTACCTGCGCCGCCAAAATACATCGCAGCTTGCATCACGTTACTATCCCATCCCTGGATGCTTTCTACCGCGGCATCCAAACGGGTTGTTGTGGCCTTTCGATCAGAAGTATCACTGGCAAGAGCACCACTGGGCATTTGTTCGAAACCAACGGCGAGAGCAACATCAACGGCACCACTGCGAACAGCTTGCTGTGCTAAAAATAGTGCTGTTGAGCCGGAAGCACAGGCATTATTGACATTGATGATTGGGATTCCGGTGAGTCCTACATTATAAAGAGCGGTCTGACCCGAGCAGGTGTCACCAAACACAAACCCTGCAAATGCCTGCTGGACATCCTGATAAGGAATGCCTGCATCGAGAAGGGCATTTCTGGCAGCAGTGGCTCCGAGAACATCATATTCTTCACTTTTTCCGGGCTTGGTAAATTTTACCATGTTGACCCCGGCAATTAGAGCGTTACTACTCATGATTTTTCCTCTTCAGATAGGCTTATTCAGCCTATAAAATAATATCGGTAAGGTATCTGTCGTTCTAACAACCTTTAAACGTTGGCGACCGCTTATCAAAAAAAGCACTTAAGGCTTCTTTAAAATCGTCTGTGTCTGCGTTGTTTGCAAAGCTCTCACCTTCATCATCAAGCTGTGATTGCAGGCTGGAATCGAGGCTTTTTCGAACCAGACGTTTGATCGATGCCAATGCTTGAGGGGCGGATGCCGCCAGTTGTTGTGCCAAACTTTCGGTTTCGGTTTGCAGTTTATCGACCGCAACGACCCAATTCACCATGCCTAATCTGAGTGCTTCGTCAGCATTGATATTATTGGACAACAGCAAAATTTCCATGGCTTTATGGATGCCAACCAACCGCGGAAGAGTCCATGTGCCTGAACAATCGGGATTGTTGGCGACACGGATATAGGCCGAGTTAATGATGGTGTTATCGGCCGCAATAACCAGGTCTGAGATCATTGCCAAACTCATTCCTGCGCCTGCAACAGCTCCGTGAATTGAAGCAATAACAGGTTGCGGCGCTTCTGACAGGGCTGCAATCGCGGCATGAATAGGGTCTATCAGTGTGCGTGCAGCTTCACCTGCATTTTCACCGGCAGCCTGAAAGTAGGAGAGGTCGCCACCAGCGAGAAATGCTCGTCCTTCCCCGCTGAGGACAATTACCCTGACCGATGGTATGTCTTTAATCTCATTGACAATCGACAGTAGGGCTTTGGCAGTATCCACATTAAGTGCGTTCAGGCAGTCTGGCCTGTTAAAGCGAATATGGGCAATGTGGTTGTCTACAGAAAACACAACCGGGCCATCAACGCGCTTGCCACTGTTTGTGACCCCTGAGATTGAACTGTTGTTATCCGTCATAAGAAACTACTTTGCAAAATCCATAATTGTCAGTGTTGGAGCATCTAAAAATATTTTGTCTTCTGCCGCTGCAATGCTTTGTGCGTCGATTTCCGGGTTTTCGCCAGGTCCCCGGATGCCATCAGCGCTAACAAATTTTAACTCGCGGATACTTTGCCCTGACGCAAACAGGCAATGTCCCGTGCGATTGCCTGACAAATTGCTGACCATATAAAGAACGGTTTCAGCCACATGCTTAGGGTCAAGCAGCTGGCGCTGTTCGTCGTTCATGAGTGGAGCGGTTAATGCCGAAGTAGCCGCCGGAGCGAGAGTCCATACGCGGATTCCAGATTTTTCGCCTTCAATGGCCATAACGTTTGACAAGCCCAGTACACCGGCTTTAGCTGCCGCATAGTTTAATTGGCCAAAGTTTCCAATTAGCCCGGATGTGGACGCTGTATTAACAATTACGCCGCCTCCATTTTCTTTCATCCAGGCGAATACGGGTTGCGCAACATTGAACATTCCTTTTAGATTAACAGTCAGTACCGAATCCCAGTCTTCTTCTGTCAATTTTAAAAAGCTTTTGTCACGCAATATTCCGGCATTGTTTATTAGAATGTCCGCACTGCCAAAACACTCAAGAGCAGTTTTCAGGAGTGACTTTCCTCCTTCAGCTGTCGATATGTCTCCGGTATGGGCTACTGCTTTGCCACCAGTGGCCTGAATGCTCTGTGCCAGTACCTCGGCCAGATACTGACCCTCGGTATTTTTACCGATATCATTAATCACAACTGCTGCGCCATTGTCAGCCAGCAAGCGTGCGTAAGCTGCCCCCAACCCTTGGCCGGCGCCGGTGATGAGTGCAACTTTATTTTCTAATAAGGACATACTTTCTAAGGGCATGGTTTCGGTCTCTTTGGTCTGTGATTAAAGACAGGCGTCATTGCACCTGTCATGTTGATTTATGGATGTGAAAACGTGTTATCGAAACTTTCGATTCAAACAGCATTACTCTCTCACCGCCTGTAATAATTTTTGTAACGTATCGACAAGCTCTAAGGGGTGGTCCAGCATTAAATGGTGGTAAGCGTTATCCAATTTCACTAACTGATTCGCATTAGGAAG
Source organism: Pseudomaricurvus hydrocarbonicus (assembly GCF_011602365.1). GTDB lineage: Bacteria > Pseudomonadota > Gammaproteobacteria > Pseudomonadales > Cellvibrionaceae > Pseudomaricurvus > Pseudomaricurvus hydrocarbonicus. The sequence continues at coordinate 47,213 of NZ_JAAONZ010000011.1, read as the reverse complement.
AAGCTGAAAAATGCGCTGAGCCCGGCCATTTCCAGCAACAATACTTCGCTCACCATAGACATAATCGATTTTTGTCTGAACATTTTCCAGCAGGGCAGGACCATTCTTTTCTTCGAAGTTGGTGAGCGCGGGATCAAATTTCCAATGCCAGCCAGCGTGACTGTGTCTGACGGAATGGTAGGCAATATGGTGCAGTAATATATCTGATACTTCAGGTTGAGGAGGATCAAGTCGGAAACGATCAATTGCCTGTTCCCTTGAAGGATGTTTTTTTGTCTGCAATAAGGGTGCGATAACCGGTAACTGATCGCTATCGGGAAAATTAACATAAGTGTCAACGATAATGGCATGTCCAATTCGTTCTGGTGCTTGAGCGCAGACTTTTAAAACCTGTGATCCACCAAAGCTATGACCAATTAAGGTGGGTGCGGTTAGCGAAAAATGATCGATAAATGCAAGGATATCTTCTGCGAACCGAAAGGGGCCATAGCTATCACGATGGTCACTGTCCCCCATGCCTGATAAGTCAATGGCCGCGATACGATAGGTATCCAGGAAGAAGGGAGCCAAAAAGCTCCACCAATGGGCATGACCGCGAAATCCGTGAATCAGAATAATTGCCGGACGGCTTTGATCGTCCCACTCCCACCCCAAATAATGTATTGAAGCGCCATCTATAAAAACCTGGCCAGACAGGCCAGCGCACGCCAAGTTGTTCCGTATCCACGCAGGAGCTTTGTGAGATAAGGTGTAATGGCTTTTTTGCTTTAGCAAGTTTGTGGCTGGCTCCATGGTGAGCTTTCCTGGCGGCGTATGGGTTATGTTATTTTCCTGATAGTAAAACTAATATATCATCAGTTATTGGGGTGGGCAAGCCGCTAGTTTGCAGGGGTGGGTTTGCGATGGACAATTTGCGAGAAGGGTGACGGGGCAGGCATCAAGCGATCGTTAAAGGCGGTTTTATGGAGGGTCGTTGCAGGGATGATAGGGTGGGTCAATCCGCTCGGGTGCCTGGAGCCCGGTATTGGATTGGTAGCGTGAGCTGAATAGGAGTCAGGTTGATACTCAGTACTGAGGCTCCATTGATCGCAATCTTTCATCGAGAATCCACAGGCCGATATTGATTAAATATTTTTGAAAATCGGGTTCGTAGATCTTCTCCGGATAGAATTCCAGCGCATTAAAGAATTGGCTTTGCATGCCCTGTAACAAGAAGGTGACGGCTTCCCGGGCTCTATCGGCCGTGACATCGGGATGAGTCTTTAGCACTAAAGGCACAAAGTGATCATCCACAAAGTTTATAAGCCCGTAGTTTTCCCCGTAGATTTTACCAATATCAAAATACGCGCTATAACGAGTGTGGAACGATAAGTGTAAAGATTTCAGTCGATCATGAAGGGCAACGCTGCAGTTAATCATTTTTTCTAATAATGACTCAAGTGTCACTTCTGGGCGACTATCGAGGAAGAGTAAGCGGAAAGCACTATCCTCTATGGCTGCGTGGCATTCGCGTTGATAAAGTTCGGCAACGATCGCGTCAAGATTGGGAAAATATTGATAGATAGAACCCTTTCCCGCTCCGGAAACATGCTCCAGTAGCGGTAAGGTGAGTGCTTCCTCGCCATATTCGGTCAGTATTCTCAAGCAGGCATCCAAAATCGAAGAGACCATATGTTGAGAGCGGCCTTGTTTGGGCACTTTTCGAGGTTGAGGCGGGGGGGTTTGTTGAAGCATCGGAATCGGTCCCAAACGACTTACTCAAAATACCCAAAATGCGACCCGAAAGTGGTTTTCTTTCCAGTCTTGTCAGCAATAATGGGTGGCAGAAATCCAATCATAAATAAAAAAGGTGTCGATACACTATGCAAAATCATCTTCGAAATCAATTATTTATCAACGGCCAGTGGCTGGATAGTGCTAACTTGCAATGTCAGACAGTGATTAATCCTGCCGATGAATCGGTTCTCTGCGAAGCGCCGCTGGCGGGTGACCGCGAAACTGAGCTGGCACTACAGGCGGCTCGTCAGGCGTTTGATGAAGGCGAGTGGTCAAAATTATCTCGTCACCACCGGATAGAGTATTTGCGTGGGTTTCACCGTTATTTAATTTCACAGCGTGAACGAATTATTGAGTTGATTGTCACTGAATGTGGTGCAACACAAATGGTTGCTGCGGTTATGCATTTTGATATGAGTATGAAGCATGCCAGCCAATTACTCGAGGATGCGTTACAACTTGTGCCGGAACCTGTGCCATTGGAAGTATCGCCTGCGATGGATGGCTCCACGGTTCTGGGGGGCGCGCAGCTGGTGTATGAGCCCGTTGGGGTGGTGGCGGCAATTACAGCCTACAATTTCCCATTTTTCCTGAATGTCGTCAAAGTCTTTCACGCCCTTGTAACGGGCAATACAGTTATTTTAAAGCCTTCCCCTTACACGCCACTACAGGCGTTTATATTGGGTGAAGCTGCAGTTGCTTGTGAGCTGCCCGAAGGTGTTTTGAATATTCTCAATGGTGACTTGCTGGTAGGAGAGCGACTCACCACCGATGTACGTGTTGATCTTGTCAGCTTTACCGGTTCGGATGCCGTTGGCTCGAAAATTATGACTCAGGCAGCACCTTCTCTCAAGCGACTGCACATGGAACTCGGCGGAAAGTCCGCGCTGATCATTCGAAACGATGCGGATTTACTGAAAGCAGCAGAAGCTGGTTTGATGAGCTTTACGTTTCAGGCGGGACAGGGCTGTGCTTTAACTACTCGTCATTTGGTGCATAACGATGTCAGGGCTCAATACGTAGAACTACTGCGGCAAATGTCATCATTTATTAAAGTGGGTAACCCTCTGCAAGCGGATGTCACCATGGGGCCTCTGATTCGTGCGGCGGCAAGGGAGCGGGTAGAGCAGTATATTGCATCTGGAGTTGACGCTGGCGCCAAGCTGGTTTTTGGTGGAGACCGCCCACCAGGGGTAAATACTGGTTTTTATGTTAATCCAACGTTATTTGATGATGTTGACAATCAATCAGTGATCGCACAGGAAGAAATTTTTGGTCCGGTGGGCGTGGTTATTGGTTTCGATAGCGATGAAGAGGCTCTGTGCCTGGCGAATGAATCCAATTATGGCCTGGGCGGCATGATTTTTTCCAAAGATACGGGTCAAGCATACCGTATGGCGTTGCAAGTGCGTACTGGGAATATTGCCATTAATGGTGGCGCTGGCACCATGCTGTCGGCAGCTCCGTTTGGGGGTTATAAGCGTTCAGGGTTTGGCCGGGAGCTGGGACGTCACGGACTTCTGGATTTTTGTCAGGTTAAAAATATCAGCTATCACGCAGGGTAAACCATAGGCCGCCGACCAGATGCAAAGTATTCTGATCGGCGGCCGATTTATCAACTTCTGAGTGCGTCTTCGAGTATCATTCCAGCGGCATGACGGGCAACTGCCATCGTCGGTGCATTGGTATTGCCAGAGGGCAGGCGAGGGAAAATTGAGGTGTCAACAACTCGCAACCCCGTCACTCCGCGAACGTTTGTGCGTGTATCCACCACCGAATCAGAATCACCTCCCATACGGCAGGTGCCTGACACATGGTAGGCCGTCATGCCGTTTCTCTGATAGAAATCCAGTAACTCTTCATCAGTCTCGACGTTTTTTCCTGGACTCAGTTCTTGTTCGATATAAGGTGCGAGAGATGGTTGTTGTGAAATATTTCTGATTTTCCGAAGCATGGCGACGGCAGTTTTTTGATCTTTGTCCGTTTGCAGGAAGTTGGCGACAATCAGCGGCGCTGTGTCAGGATCGGCTGACTGTAGAGACAAGCTACCTCTTGAGGTTGGGTGCATTGGGTAGCCGCCAATGGTTATGCCAGGGAGTTTTTCAGGAGCCGGAGGGTATTTGTTTTGAGCCAGGGAATAAAGGCCGACACCTAATTGACAATCAGAGCGTTCGGCCTCCGATCGACTGGAAGTATAGGCAATAATTTCCTGTGCAGCGTGGCTCATTGGGCCATTACGAAACAACAAGTAACGGAGTATGCTTTTTATTAACCCCAGGCCCTGAAACGCGGAATTTAAACTGCCATCCCGAACACGGTACTGAGTTTGGATAAAATAATGTTCTTGGAGATTGCGCCCGACCTCGGGTGCATGATGAATCGAAGGAAGGTTCAGCGATTGCAATTGCTCGGAATCACCAACTCCAGAGAGCAACAGTAATTTAGGAGACTCAATGGCCCCGGCGGAAAGAATGATATCTCGTTGGCAGTCTAAGCGCTTTAAGGTACCTTTGTGTTTAACTTCTACAGCAACAGCTCGTTTTTTGTCAAATACGATACGCTGAGCCTGGCTGCTGTGAATCACGGTTAAATTCTTACGCTGCATCGCTGGCTTCAGGAATGCGGTTGCAGCACTGCAACGTTTTCCGCCGCTAATAGTACGAGGCTGATAGCCCGCACCACCATCCAGATTGGTATCCTCGGTAGTTTTAATGCCAGTGTCTGCCATTGCCTGAAGTGTCGCATCACCCAGCTGACGAACTGGCAGTCCGCTACCGTCCTTTGGGTGAGTGGTGATACGCAACGGGCCTTTGTCGCCGCGAGCAGGGTTGGCGCCGAGTTCGTGCTGTTCGTGAGCAATAAAGTGCGGTAGTAAGTTCTGCCAATTCCAGCCTTCGCATCCCAGGGTTTCCCATTCATCGTAATCAGATGGAAAACCTCGAGCATACACCATGCCATTAATGCTGCTCGACCCGCCTAGAACCCGGCCTTTTAACCAGGTTTCTTGATTGGAGTCGCTGCTTTCGTTGAAGTGGGGAAAGCCTTTATGTATTTGATACTGCCAAACATAACGGCTATCAGGCTGCAGAATTTTTCCAATTCCTCGAGGCATGTCGAGTAAAAAGTTTTTGTCTTCAGGGCCGCTTTCAAGCAGTAATACCTGATACTTTCCGTCGTGGGTCAGTGCGTCTGCCAACACGCAACCAGCAGATCCTGCTCCGACGATAATGTAGTCGTAAACCATTATGAGACCTTTGTTATAACTTTTGTGGAGGATAGAGAAAAGTTACACAAGGGATGGGGTATCTTCAACGAATAGAGAGTCGCATTTTGATTTTCTCGCTCAGGGAGGTTGATCGATCTTTGTCAAAGATAGCGTTTTATCTCTGTTGACGTGGCGGTTAGCCCCCCATTTGTTGCCGTAAAACTTTTTTGTCAATTTTACCCGTTGGCATTTTGGGAATGTCGGTGACCGAAATCACAGAGCGAGGCTTTTTATAGCTGGCAATCATAGTTTTTACATGATCGATAATGTCTTCTTCAGACGCTTCCATTCCCGGCTTAAATACCACTACCGCACATACCGTTTCACCCCATTTGTCATCAGCTTGACCAATTACCGCACACTCGATAATGGCGGGGTGAGTGAGTACAGCATCCTCAACTTCGCGGGAATAGATGTTTTCACCGCCCGAGATAATGACATCTTTTTTTCGATCGACCAGGTATAACATGCCATCTTCGTCGATAATCCCCACATCACCGGAATGGCACCAGCCGTCGCGAAAGGTCTCCAAAGTGGCGGGGTGATTATTCCAGTAGCCGCGAGCCATAGCGACTGACTGGACAATAATTTCGCCAGCAGTTCCGGTTGGGCAGTCGCTACCGTTATCATCAACAATGCGAATTCGGGTGTTGGGAAAGGGTTGTCCAACAGAGGTTAGCCAGTGTTTTTCCTTCTCGCTACCCTCTGGTCTGTGTTGTTCGCGCAGCAGTCCAGAACTGAACACTTCAGTCTGGCCATATAAGTTGACAAAGACGTTACCCAGCATGGACATACCACGTTTAAGCAGCGGCAGTGGCATGGCCGCTGCGGAATAAACCAGGGTGTGTAAACTGGAGAAATCAGTATCCGTTACGGCAGGGTGGTCAAGCATCATTTGAACCAATGTCGGTGCCAGATGAAGTATGGTGATGCCGTCATTGGTGACGCTCTTGAGTAGTTCAGTTGGGTCAAACTGACGATGAAGCACAACACAACCGCCACGAAAGTGGACGCCCATCTGCATCGCCAAAGCGCCAATATGGAATAATGGCATCACCAGCAAAATTCTATCGCAGGGGCCAGATCGGGTTTCCACAGACATGCATTGGGCTGAGACCCTCATTTCCCGCTGTCCGAGTATGCAGCCTTTAGGTTTTCCCGTGGTGCCGCTGGTGTATATTAAGCAGGCAATATCTTCTTCTTTGGCCTGAAAGGATGACCCTTCATCTTGACCGGTTTCGATAAAAACTTCGTAATCAATGGCCCAGTCTGTGCTTCCACCGATACACACATAGCGCTCAACGCTGGATAGCTGTGATCGAAGCTGTTCAATGACGGGTAGGTACTGAAATTCAAAGAACAAAATCTGCGGTGAGCTATCATTAATGATATAAGCTATTTCAGGTGGCGCCAGACGAAAGTTGACCGTAGATACAATCAATCCGCTCCAGTGGCCAGCGGCCATGACTTCGGCAAAAGGCAGTGAGTTCATCGATAGAATGCTGATGCGATCCTGACGACGCAGGCCTTGTTGCTCAATGGCGGAGGCCAGTTTTTTGGCCCGCTGTAGTAATCGCCCGTGAGTCAGGATTTGATTGTCCATGATGAAGGCAGGCTGGTCACCAAAGCGGTTGGCATTATCTTCCAGCGTATCCCCGAGGGTCAGGGGCAGATGGCTTCGCATGAGGCTACTCCAAGGTAGATTTATTATATTCATGGCTGTCTTAAATCGTGCGGAGGGGCTATTCTACGGGTGGTAAATCATAAAATCCTGCCTGCCACTTGCGCAGAGCTTTAAAGGCTCTGACATCTTGTTTTGCCAATAATGGGCGGTTTACATACGTTTGATGCCGCCAGACAAGCAGATCTTCATCGACTGTTGTGAGGATTTCTTTGTCAACGCGAGCTTGAATGTCTTCAGGCATGTCGCCTTGGTCGCCGGGCTTGCGCGGCCACCAAATGGTATTAAACAAGTCTGAACAAGAGTCATCTACTGGAGTGGCACTAAAAAGCACTCGATAATTGTAAGACCCTTTGAAAACATTAAATGAAGCTCCGACCCCTGAGGTGCGAGTGTCGAAAGTCATAGTGATTTCATTGTTGTGTTTTATTGAGCGAAAACCAAATAGGGTCCGGAAAACTGAACCATCTTGATGGTAATCCTGTTCCAGCAGTTCCGGGTCAAGCGGAGAGTCGTGCACATAACGGAAGTGCATAGAGTCGACACTGTTTTCAAATGTAATTTGTGGGTGAACTTCTTCTTTAGACCAGATTCGGGCGCCGTGAGGGTAGATTGGGTAGAACTCTTCTTCGTCCATATCCAGATAATCGCGAAAACTGTCAAACATATGTGGCAGGCTCCAGCGAGGTGCTGCGCCGGTTGGGTCGTGCCAGAGGAATATACACCCATGTTGTTCAGAGCTGTGCCAGGTTTTCAGGCGTTTGTTGACGGTATGTTCTTGATAGGGAATATGTGTGTTTTTGCCTTCTCCATTCCAGCGCCAACCGTGATAGGGGCAGGCGAGTTCGTTGCCAACAACCTTGCCGCCATATCCCAGGTGGGCTCCCAGATGATGGCAATGGGCATTCATGATGCTGAGCTCGCCTGTTTCACTGCGAAATGCCACCAGATCTTCACCAAAATAGCGCATTGGTTTAACGCCACCATTTGGTATCTCTTTGCTCCAGCCTACCTGAAACCAGCCGACAGGCTTCATTGAAAAAGGTAACTCTTTTACATTCATTGCGCAGTGCTCCTCGTTATTCTCGGGAGTGGGTGGGGTTGCTTGCGCGCAGAGGCGCTCGGAATAAAACTAATATATCATCAGTTATTGTGGTGGGCAAACAGTATTATCATCTAGCTCATTGGGCTTACTGTTCATTACTATTCCTAATGGACATTCCAAAAAACTAATAAATAAATGATATTTGTTAATTTTTAAGTTTGGTTGGTGTTATAATCCTGCTTAATGTGATATTCAAGTGAGATCAGCAATTATGGTGCGAGTGGTGAAAACCAATAATCATGGACAGTCTTTAGGGCGTAAAGGTCTTGAAACGCGACAGCGCTTGATGACTGCAGCATTGAAATTGTTGAAAACGAACTCACCAGTGGAGTTGACGGCAGTTGCCATTGCCAAAAAAGCCAAGTCATCGTCTGCCACCTTCTATCTGTATTTTACGGATGTTCGAGGTATGCTACTTGCGCTTAACGAAGCGGCGGAAGCTGACATGACTGAAGTTCATGAGGTTCTGGACGAGCCTTGGGATCCTAATTTACTGGATGTCGAGCACGCCAAGAAGGTAGTCTCAGCTTACGTTTCTGTCTGGGATAAGCATCGGGAAATTCTGCGCTACCGCAATCTGGAGGCTGATCGTGGTGACCTGGAGTTTGAGAGTATCCGTTTGAGAACGTCGGTGCGAATGGTCAGTCGATTCGCCGATCATATTTACGCAGCACGCCCCAAGAAATCCAAATTCACACGCAATGATGCTCTGGCTGAAGCTTCAGTGTTGGTTGCGGCGATGGAAAGGTTGGCCGCTACCGACTTGGAGTCCATCGATCGCGGTGTCGGTGCTGGTGCAATGTGGGATGCGATGACTCGTATTATTGCGCGAACCCTCAGCTGCAGCGGAGACAATCAGTCTTAGTATGCTGGACGCTTGGTATTCAGTTGCCCTTGTTGCAGTAGAGTAGATCCGTATTCGAGTCGTTTCTTTCTGAAGCAAGGGCGTGCTGGACCCTATTCACTATGTTGTTGGCTTTCTTTTGTTAATATCCTCTTCCAGTCGCCTCTATTATCTTCCTTGCCAGATATTTGGCATATGGTCAGTTATCAGGTTGGTGGCTGTGTTAACGGTTACTTGTCAACAAATCTTTTTTCGGCCCACAGTCAATCTTTTGTCAGCCTAAGTGATGTGCTGATGTGAAGAATAGGTTTCTACTCGACCAGTGGCAGTCGTCTCGGTTTTTTCTCCTCCATAACCTGTAATTTTCAGGGTTTACCCCTTAATTCGGTTTTAGCCTGCTTAGCCAATTACATCATTTTAGGTTGGTGACAGCCCTTTATGGGGTGTTACGCCAGAGGCTTCTCTGAAGATTCTTTCTCAACGATCCCTGCTTGACTACTTATTATTTTGCCCATAAACTAACAATCAGTCATCTTTTTTTTTAAAAACCTGTTTTTTTTGGCCTGAAACAGCCGCAACGGATGGCGATAAAGTGTCCTTATAATTAATTCCGTACGAGGTATGATAATAATGAAGATGGAAGATATGATTCTGATTAGTGTGGACGACCACGTAGTCGAGCCACCTGATGCATTTGAACGCCATGCACCGGCCAAATATAAAGATCGGATGCCTAAAGTCGTCAAAGGAGCTGGCGGTGAAGATCTGTGGGCCGTAGAGGATATGACCTTCCCCAATATGGCGTTAAATGCGGTTGTTGGTCGCCGTAAAGAAGAGTACGGAATGGAGCCTACCTGTTACGAGCAGCTTCGTACGGGCACTTACGATGTTAAAGCTCGTGTTGACGATATGAACGTCAATGGGGTTCTGTCAAGTCTGAATTTCCCATCGGTGCCTGGGGTTTGTGGTCAAAACCTGGAGAGACTTAAAGATAAAAATCTCGCTTATGCCATCGTGCAAACCTGGAACGACTGGCATATCTTGGATTGGTGTCAGGCGGCTCCCGGTCGTTTTATTCCTATGGGTATTGTGCCAACGTGGGATGCCGAATTAGCGGCAGAAGAAGTTAAGCGTATATCCGCTCTTGGGTGTCATGCTATCGTATTTCCACCGAATCCCAATATGACAGGAATGCCAAGCCTCCAGAACGAATTTTGGGATCCGCTTTGGAAGGCGTGCGCAGATAACAATGTTAATATTTGTATGCATATTTCTGACCCGTCCATGTCTGTTCCCTCAACAGAATCTCCCGTGGATGTTTTTATCACAAATTTGCCAATTTCATTGTATGCGACGGCGAGCGACCTGACTTTTTCAGCCATTCTTCGAAAATACCCGAACATTCGCTTTTCTCTGTCTGAAGGTGGGTCGGGCTGGATTCCTCATTTTAAAGATCGCGCTGACTTTGTTAATAAGCAACATATTTGGACGAACCAGGATTTTGGTGGCCGTAAGCCCAGTGAGGTTTTCAGTGACCACGTCTTTAACTGTTTCATCTATGATCCAGTAGCGGTGAAGTTGCGTAAAGAAATTGGTGTTGACACGATGATGTGGGAATGTGACTACCCACACTCTGATACCACCTGGCCTCAATCACCAGAGGTTCTGTGGGAAAGTATGAAAGAGGCCTCAGACGATGAGATCAATAAGATCACTCACGAAAATGCCATGAGAGCTTATAACTTCAACCCATTTGAGCATCTAAAGAAAGAAGACTGTACCGTAGGTGCCCTGCGTGAGAAAGCCAAGCATGTCGATCTTTCTTATACCGACACTTCGGGTGCGGGTATTCCGCCGGCCAAGCATGATGGCGTAGTTACTTACGGAGATATTCTTAAGCAGCTGGCCGGAACTCATGCGGTGGTTCGAGAAGACTGATTTTGTTGGCTTTAAACAAGTTCGCTTCCGGGGCGAGATTCTCAGATGTTTCCTGCGTCTGATCGCTCCCGGGATGTGCAGTCATTTCGATGTTGCGAATTCGACTGTCCTCAAGTTTTATCAGTACCGCAAAAGCTACAGCTCGTTTACCGTTTAATCTAGTCATTAAGAGAGCTGTGGCTTTTCCGCTTCAACAACACACGAAGGAACAGCGGGCATGCATTGTCTTTACCTTCGTATGCCTGGAGCTTTTTGGTGTTAATTGTCCAATAAGGCACTAATTTTCAGTGTATTCACGTCTTTTAATGAACCTATCCAATAAGAAAAAGAGGTCTTAATATGCGCGCACCTTATAAAGTTATCGTCTGGGGGCCAGGCATTGTTGGTAACGCTTGCCTCAAGGAAGTGATTAAAAAGCCGGAGCTGGAACTGGTTGGAGTGCTTGCTTACAGTGACAGCAAAAATGGCATGGATGTTGGCGATTATCTGGGGGTCGAACCTGTCGGTATCAAGATGACCACAGATCAGGAGGCTATGATCGCTCAAGAAGCGGATGTGGTGTTGTTTTCGGTCAATATGAGTGCCGAATTGGATCTCAATTCTGATGCCACCAATATTGCCTGCCGTCTTCTCGAATCCGGTAAAAGTCTGGTGACTTCGGCGGGTTGGTGGTATCCGGCTTATCATTCTCAGGCATTACACGACAAGCTGGAGGCGGCTTGTAAAAAGGGAGGCAGTTGTTTGCACGGTACCGGGGTGAATCCGGGCTGGTTGTATGAGCGCATAATTGCCACCATGACTGGAGCCAGTACTACTATTAAGCATATTCACGTTCAGGAATTATCTGATAACAGTCATATTGAAAGCGCGGATATGATGGGTGGGCTGGGTTATGGTTCTGATATGTCAGAAACGCCATGGATTGAAAATGTCGGCGACCGGGGTTACTCGGAAACATTGGCTTTAACCTGCCACATTATGGGTGTAAAGTTGGATCACATCGAGTCTGAAAAGAGGTATTTTGTGGCTCGTGAAGACTACAAGCTGATTCCATTTACAGTGGAAGAAGGCAAGCGTAACGGCGTTAATTTTCTGTATCATGCCATAGTTGACGGCAAGAAATTCATTACGCTGGAAGAGATCTGGTATGTGGATGAGCGCGATTTACCCGACGGTCTTCATCGTGGTGATTATTACAATATCACGATCGAAGGTGAACCAGTATCTCTGCGAGGTCAGTTCCAACTGATGGCTTCTGTGGAAGAGAATCTGGAGCATCGTCCAGGCGACAATACCCTGCCGGCTTACTATGCCACCGCGGTACCTATGATTCAGGCAATTCCATTGGTTTGCGGTGCTGAGCCTGGCATTGTGCTGGCTTATAACTTCGCTAACTACACTCCGGATTTGCGTAATTTTAAAAGCCCGCTCATTGTGCGCAAATAATACGACGACCATGGCAGAGACTAGATGGTGGCTGGTGGCTGAGCTACCCTTTGCAGCGCCTTGGGCGCTGCTGGTTAATGAATGTCAGCGTGGATTGTTGGAAAAAGACTTGGCGTTGATTCCGGTAATTCATAGCCATGCCAGTCATCGTGCTGATTTTGCCAGAGGCGATGAATAATCCTGCGGTGGCGTATGCATGTAAAGTCAGGTCACAGACATTCTGGCCTGAGCCTCATACGGGAACAAATAAAGGCAGCCAGACATCGTCGACGTGTTCGAAAACCACCTTTACCCGTTGCCCAATCACGACTTTATCGGGATCGATGCCGACGATGTTGGTAGTCAAGTGCAAGCCAGGCTGCTCATCGAGTTCGACAATGGCAATGACGTAGGGTTCTGTCATGCCGGGCGTCCACGCCTGGTGATTCACGGTGACAGCGCCGACGGTAGCCAGACCGGACACTGCTTGCGGGGCGATATTTTCACCCAGGCATTTTGGGCAGATCACACTGGGCGGATGTTGCCAGTGGTTGCAATCACCGCAGCGCTGAAAGCGCAGGGTGCCATCTTCGCCGGAGACCCAGAAAAAACGGTTGAGTTCATCCAGCTCCGGTAGCGGGCCGGGAAGGGCGCGCTTGTAAACAGGTGTTTCGTTGACGTCTGACATCATCTCTATTCCTTAATTCCGTGACTCAATCTCTGACCAGTAGCGCGGCGCCAGCGATATTGCCGCCGCCATTGGCGACTGCTGCGACCTTGGGCTGCTGGCTCAACTGACGCTCGCCAGCTTCGCCTCGAAGCTGCAGTACGGCTTCGTGGAAGAACCCAAAGCCGTGGGTGCGCCCTGCAGACAACTGACCGCCGTGGGTGTTGAGTGGCAGCTCACCATCGCGACTAATACGCTGGCCTCCCTCAATAAAGGCACCGGCTTCGCCACGTCCGCAGAAACCCAGGGCTTCGAGCCATAAAACCGTGAGGAAACTGAAACCGTCATAGAGTTGAGCGACATCCACATCGGCCGGTGTTAGATCGGTGCGCTGCCACAAATTGGTTCCGGCAGGTTCGCCATTAAAGCGCGTCAGGTCGATTTGCTGGTCCCAGCTGTCGCGGCCTTTGAGGGGGCCGGTAATAGCCTCAAAGCGCACGGGAATGCTCTTCAGATCCGGCGCTGTGTCCGCGTGGGAAATAATGATTGCGGTCGAGGCATCGACCGGAATGTCACAGTCAAACAGACACAATGGTGTGGAGATCATACGAGCCTGAAGATAATCGTCCAAGCTCAATGGATCGGTGAAAATTGCTTTCGGATTCAATTGCGCATTGCGGCGGGCAGTGAGGGTGATTTGTGCCAGCTGCTCGCGAGTCATGCCAAATTCTTGCATGTAACGCGAGGCTGCCAGCCCGACCCAGTTGGTGGCAGAAAAGGCATTGAACGGAATTTGCCACTGGAATGAGCCGCCAATGCGGTTGCGTCCAGCACCCACCAGACTTGAGCGTGAACCCTTGGCGATAGCGCTGGCTTCACACATGGTGCGAAAGCACAGGACGTGTCGAGCCTGGCCGGTGGCCACCGCCATACAGGCATTGATAATGGCTGACATTTGAGTGGACTCACTGCCTGCACTGTACCAGTTCAGTTCCAGCCCCATGGCTTCTTTGATATCGGTTACCGATACCGGGGAAAAGCCTGGCTGCATGGCTTCCATATTGCCGGGCCAACTGGCTACGCCATCGATGTCAGCGGTGGTTAAGCCCGCGTCTGCAAGTGCGGCTTTGGTGGCATCCACGGTCAGTTGCAGGCCGCTGCGGTCCAGGCGCCGGCCTACCTGCGATTGGCCAACACCTGCGATGATGGCGTTTTTTTCGAGGTATTTAGTGGTCATATTGATTATTCGCCAGTGAGGAAAAATGGCTGGGCTGGCGGACGTTGAGCAGCGAGTTTTTGCAAGTTACTCACTGGACTGTCAATGTCCGCCAAATGCCCAGCTCAGGGTTACAATTGATTAAAGGGCACATTCTTATCGGGGCGGTGGTCCTGAGGCAATCCCAGCACCCGCTCGCCAATGGTGCTTAACAGTATTTCATCGGTGCCGCCGGCAATGCGTCCAGCCGGATCAATCCACGACCACGCAAAGTCGGTGCGGAAGTCACCCTGTGGGTCCATATAGGCGCCCTGAGCACCGAGCAGATCTAGCGCCAGCGCACCCTGGCGCTGGCGGGCACGACCTAAAATCAGCTTGCGAATGGCGCCTTCGGGTCCTGGCTCCATGCCATTCTCAATCGCAGCCATGGCGCGGCGATAAATGTTGCGCAACCCCTGACGCTCGATAAAGCCCTGAGCCAGTGCGGCGCGAACCTGGCCGTCAGCCATGGCCGGTGCACCATCGATGCGAGCATCGCGGGCCAGTTCAATCAGTTTGTCCAAAGACACGCCGCCAATGCTTTCATCGTAAACCCCGGCAATACGTTCCACCATCAGCATTTCCATGGCGACGTTAAAACCCTTGTTTTCCGGGCCAAGACGCTGATTGTCAGGAATAAAGACATCGTCGAAGAAGACTTCATTGACGTCGTCGTGACCCGCCATGCGGCGAATCGGACGCACGCTAATACCGGGAGTGCTCATGTCGACAAAAAAGGTCGTAATGCCCTTGTGCTTGACGACACTGGTATCGGTGCGCGCGACCACAAAGCCGTAGTGGGCTACTTGAGCCCAGCTGGTCCACAGTTTCTGGCCATCCAGCTTCCAGCCCTCGATACCGTCGCGGGTTTCGCGCACGGCTTTGAGGCGCACGGCAGCCAGATCCGAGCCCGCAGCCGGTTCGGAGAACATCTGGCACCAGATATGATCCCCACGAATGGCCAGTGGCCCTAATTCATCGCGGGTTTCGTCAGGCGCGTAGCGCAGAAAGATTGCCATAATCTGAGCGGTACTGATGACAAAGTACTCAGTCGGCAGTTGGTAGCGCAACTCCTCCTCGCCAAAAATGATTTTGTGCAATTCACTTTGTCCACCGCCGCCCCATTTAGCAGGCAGATTAATAGCGGCGTAGCCAGCTGACTGCTTGAGCGCTTGCCAGCGGCGACCTAGAGCCAGGTCTTCTTCAAAGCTGAGGCCACGGCGGGCATCACCGGAAAAGGCCGAGGCGTTCTCGGCTAACCAGGCGCGGGCTTGCAGGCGGTATTCGTGCAGTTCGGCACTGACGCCCAGGGCTTCCTGAGAGGTATCGTTTTGCGTCAGTGGCTGCTCAATATTCGCTTGCTGCAACAGGGTGTTACGCCAGCCGGGGACACTGCCCAGTTCCAGTGCCAGAGCGCGTGAACGACGATAGTAATGCTGTGGCATGCCTGCCCAAGTGGTGCCGATGCCAGCGTGGGTTTCGATGTTTTCCTGGGCGGTAAATTCGTAGGCATCGGTAGCCGCAATGCGGGCGGCGGCACTCAGAGCGAGCCAGTTACTGGCGCCCGCGGCAAAGGCTTGTTGCGCGTCCAGTGCGCAACCGCGAGCCAGCTGAATACGCCAATACATATCGGCAATCTTGTGCTTGATGCCCTGAAATCGACCAATGGGCTGGCCAAAGACCTGCCGTTCGAGTGCGTAGTCACGAGCCATCAGCATGGCATGTTCAGCCCCGCCTGTTTGTTCGAACGCGGTGGCCAGCGCCGCCAGGGCCAGACTGCGATCCAGCAGCGCGGTAGGGTGAGTGCAATGAATGACGGTGGCTCGGGCGTTGCTGAAAACCAGATCGGCACCGGCGCGAGCCTGGTCAAAGCCGGGCTGAATGGTGCGATTAACACCAGCCTGATCCAGCTCAACAGTAACCATCACCACCTGACCGGTACGGCTGTCTGTGGCGTGCAGCAGGGCTGTATCGGCCACTGCCGCAAAAGCAGCGATGGCTTTGTGACCACTTAGGCCTTGATCATTGAAAGTAACCGATGGCTGGCGGGGAATGGCGGCGTCGCCTGGTTCGGCAAATGCCAGGCAGCCTTTGAATGTGCCGCTGGCGAGATTCTCGGCCAGTATTTGGGCCTGCTCATCCATTTCAGCTTGTCGGAGAGCTTCGATGATCACATAGGCCGGGATCAGTGGCAGGGAGACACAGTATTTACCCAGCAGTTCGGTCAGGGTGGTGAGTCCAGCCATTCCCATGTTGAGTCCGCCAACGGTTTCAGGGGCTGACAGCATGGGCCAGCCAAGCTCAACAGCAGTATTCCAAAGCGTTTGATCAAAACTGCCTGGATGATCGAGCAGTGCTTTGAGTTGTTCCGGTTGGGTCTGATCCTGCAAAAAACGCTGGGCCTGTTCACGAATCATATTGAGTTCGGCGATTTGTTCTTCGGTTGCGTGACTCACACATTTCTCCGGTAGCTATACCTGTGATGTAAGGGGCGTCTCACCTCTATGCAGACCGCAATACTCGTGATGGCTTGGTGAGACGACGATTAATCTACTGAGCCCATTGTATTGATCAGATTTGTATTGATCAGACTCAACGGGGTGGTGATCGTTATCAGCGTTTTTGGATTTTTATGTCGGCAACTTCCCGATCCCAGGTAGTTGATGTCACACCTTCATCACGAAGCTTGTATTTAAGTACGCGACCCACCGGATTGCGAGGCAATTCGGTGCGAAACTCAATATAGCGGGGTACGGCAAAGTAAGGCATCTGATCCGCGGACCAGCGACATAAATCCTCTTCCGTAATCGTTTCACCCTGACGCAGTACGATGGTGACTTTCAGATCGTCCTCGGTCATGTCAGACAAGACTGCGTGAGCGGCAATGTCTTCGATTGCCGGGTGACGGCGGAAAGACGATTCCACTTCAAAACTGGAAATGTTTTCGCCGCGACGGCGCAGGTAATCTTTTTTGCGATCCACAAAATAAAAGAAGCCGTCCTCATCAAATTTTCCAATGTCACCGGTATGGAACCACATATTGTCCATCACTTTGAGAGTGTCTTCCGGACGTTTCCAGTAACCGTTAAACATGACGTGTGGTTTAAGTGGGCGCACAATCACCTCGCCAGACTGGCCATCGGGAACTTCATTACCATTGTCGTCAATGATGCGCACGTCAAAGCTGCTGTTGCGTTTGCCGGAGCAATCGGGTTTGGTTTCAGCTTCCAGAGGGAGCGACGTTACCAGTGAGCACTCGGTCAAACCAAAACCGGGGCATACGGTGTGCTTGGCTCCGAAGCGTTCCTTCCAGGCTTCCTGTAATTTGGTCGGAAAAGGAGCGCCACCCACAATGGCCAGTTGGCCACGGCAGCGTTTTTCAGCATCGTTTTCCGGTGCGGTTAATAGCATAGGGAACATGGAGCCGAGCAGCGTGGTGTAATTAGCCCCGGTACGTTCAATTTCAGGCCAGAAGTTGGAGACTGAGAAACGTGGGTATAGCGCCATTCGGCCGCCGGCTTTAAGGTCACAGAGTACATTGACCACGGCATTTAAATGAAACAAGGGCAGGGCTGTCCAGCTGACGGTATCTTTACTGCGGCCTGTGCCTTCGCTGATGAGCTGGGCAAGGTTGCAGGCATAATTATGGCTCACCATGCAGCCTTTGGAGGGGCCTGTTGTGCCTCCGGTGTAGATCAGCATGGACAGATCGCCAGGCGAGACCTCGATCATGGGGTCGGAGGTATTAGTGCTGTGCAGCTCGTCCCAGGAAAGTAATTGATGTTTGAAATCAGTCAGGTTGGGCTTGTCACCTCGATAAACCAGCGTTTTAATTTCTGATAGTCCGTCAGCAATTTCAGCTGTCCGTTCTGCATAATCAGATTCGGCAATTACGATGGTCGCGGCACTGTCGCTGAGTTGGTGGCGAAGGTATTCGCCTTTGTAAGCGGTGTTGATGGGCACACTGACGGCGCCGAGTTTGTTAATGGCAAGCCAGATAAAAATCGCTTCGGCGCTGTTGTCAAGCAAGGTTGCAACTGTATTGCCCTTGCTGATTCCCTGTGCTTTTAGTCCGTTAGCCAGCTGACAAGCTTCGCGATCAATATCGCTTACGCTGTAGATTTTACCCAGGAAATCGAGAAAGGGACGCTCGGGATTATCGTTTACAGCCCGGCGCAATAAATCATTGATAGTGTCTTGCTCGGTGCCGCTCCAAGAGGTGTAGGGGGATGTACTGGTCATAGATTTTATCCGCTGTTGACAACGTTATTATTGATCCATAAACTAACACATAGTCATCTTTTGTGCAAGCGTGTGTTGAGTCTGACTTTGACGCTTGCCAAGAGGCAAGAGCACACAATATACCTGTCGCGCATGGTGTTAATGCTTTTCAAATATAGTGCCCAATATTTTTCGAGTGCGATATTTCAGGCTCTGTCGATTGTCACCCTGAATAGAGTGAAAATGAAGGAAAATCTGTCGTCTTGATCAGTAAGGATGTCAGGTAAACGGTGTTGCGCGATCGAAGATTATTAACCCTGTGATTGCATTTTCACACGACAATGACCCGGATGAAAAAAATGACAAATATACACCCCGATGCCGATTACAAGGCTTTTTTGCTGCAGGGACGCTTTATGATTCAACGCAGCACGAGCTCTGGTCGTCATGTGTTTTATCCTCGGGTTATCTCGCCGGGTACCGGCGCCGATGATTTGCAATGGGTAGAAGCATGCGGTCGCGGGTCCGTTTATTCCACGACGGTCATTCGAGGCAGAAACCAGGAAGACTCTTATAATGTCGCCCTTATTGATCTCGAAGAAGGGCCACGAATGATGAGCCGAGTGGAAGGTGTAGAGCCGCAAGAGGTCTATATCGGCATGCCGGTGAAGTCCCGTATCGCAGGCATTGACACCGATGAACCCTGTGTTGTGTTTGATCCTGCGTAGTTGCCGCTACAACAATACCAAGATCAGTGTCACGGCAGACCAAAATGCAAGTCTTGCCGTGACGATAATCAGTGAACAGGCTTTTCGCCTTGAGGCGTTATCCATTGCACATTGGACACTGCACATTGCGGTGGCAGTGCCTGCAATTTCACAAAATAATATTAATTAATGATTTCAGGAGTCTGCAATGAATAACCCCATGTCTTTAATCGGGCGCACCATTCTTGTGACCGGTGCCGGTCAAGGAATTGGTATGGCTATTAGCCGTACGGCACTGGAGCAAGGTGCAAGCGTTGTCGGCATCGATATGAATCCTGAGGCCTTGCAAAATGCGGCCGCAGAGCTGGGTGATCAATTTTTTTCCATCGCCGGAAATGTTACAGATCCGGAGTTTGCAGAAAGGGCTGTTGCTGAAGGTGTTGAGCGATTTGGGGCGATTCACGGATTGGTTAACAATGCGGGCATTACCCGCCCTGCCATGATTGACAAAATGACCCAGCAGCAATGGCAATCGGTTATTGATGTCAACATGACCGGCACTATGAATTTCATTCAAGCGGTTGGCCGTCATATGTTAGAGCGCGCTAAAGGTGGAGACAAAAACCCTGGCGCCATTGTAAATATCTCTTCGGATGCAGGGCGTCGCGGCAGCTTGGGACAAATCAATTATGCCGCGGCTAAATCTGCTGTATTTGGTATGACCATGACCGCCGCGCGTGAGTGGGCTCGTTTCGGCATTCGCAGTAACGCGGTGTGTTTTGGCGTTGTGGCGACTGCAATGACAGAAACGGTTCGTACCGATGAACGTTTCGCTGACACTTATTTGGCACAAATACCCCTTGGCCGTTGGTCAACTCCGCAAGAGGTTTCTGTGCCAGTATGCTTTTTACTTTCAGAAGGCGCGTCTTATATCACTGGCCAAGTATTGTCCGTTAACGGTGGCTTCACCATCGCAATGTGAGTAATCAATATGAGTGACGATATTATCGAAATTCTGCGTGAAAGCGCGAGTGACTACTTGCAAGCGAAAGTGGACATCAATGAACAAAAAGGTCATGTCGGTTTGCCGCGTGTGCGCAATCGCCAGCAATGGCAGGAGATTGCTGAGTTGGGCTGGCTGGGCTTGGCTCTGCCAGAATCTCAAGGCGGCTCCGGCATGGGCATTAAGGCTGCTGCATCCCTGTGTGAAATTATTGGCCGTCGCTTGTTTGCGGAGCCCTATATCGCTGGTGCACTGATGCCCAGCGTGATTCTGGGGGCTGCGGGTGATGTTGCTGCGGATTCAGCAGAAGGATTGGTTTCTGGCGCAGTGCATTTTGCATTAGCGTGGCAGGAGCAGGTCAGTGAAGCCGATAACCTCACCTATGGCACTCGCTTCGAGGCGTTTCCTGAAGGGGGGCAGGTCGCTGGCATGCTGCATGGACGCAAGCGTTTTGTGTGTGCGGTAGAAGATGATGGTGTACTTCTGGTGGCAGCTACTACACCAGAGGGCACCGCCATTGTGGCGGTCAATGCCAATGCCGACGGTATCACTGTTCAGCGTGTTGCGACGGCACAAGGCCATTATGCCGAAGTAACCTTTAAAAATACGCCGGTGCGAGATTATCCGTTGCTGCAAGGTGCTGTTGCAGATGCTGCGCTGGAAAAAGCGCTGGCCTGGGGGCGGGTCGCTGCGGCTGCCCAGCTCGCTGGTTTGGCTCGCGGAGCGCTGGAGACGACTTGTGATTATGTGGGTCAGCGTCGTCAGTTTGATCGCGCTCTCAGTTCATTTCAGTCGGTGGCGCATCGTTGTGCTGATATGCGGATTAATGTCGAGCTGGCCGACGCGGCCTGGTCGGCTGCGGCGCTGGAACTGGATTTAACAGAGCGTCCTGCGGCGTGTGCAAGTGTCTATGCCGCCAAGGCCCGCGCTGGCGAGGTGGCCACTATGGCTGGTCGCACAGCGGTTCAGCTGCATGGTGCCATGGGTTTCACCGAAGAGTGCGATATCGGCTTGTTTTTGCGCGCTGCGATGCAATACAACAGTTGGTTGGGTGTACCTACGGGTCTGCTTCGCCAGTTTATGGCTCACACCATTCAGCCTGAATTTGGGGCTGTGACTGACAATTCTTCTGGTGCCAGCGGCGGTGAGATGGACCGCACGGGTCAAACTACGGAGACAGAGAGCAACCGTGAACTGGCAGGAAATCGTGATGCGCTGACGGATGAACAATTCCGTCAGGAATTGCGTACCTTTTTGGCTGCAAACTTTCCTGCTGAATGGCGTCAGAATTTTCATCGTCCCTTTCGTCGTCTGCGGGGAGAGCAGCAAGTGCACTGGTTGCGAATCCTCAATGACAGTGGCTGGCGAGCACCTGCTTGGCCACGGGAATATGGTGGCATGGGACTGTCGTTTCGCAAGCAGTTGATCTATCACGAAGAGCTGGAACATGCCGGAGTAGCGCGGGTTATTGATCTGGGTGAATCACAGCTGGGACCAACCTTGATTTTGTTGGGCTCTGATGAACAGCGCGCTCATTATTTGCCTAAAATTCTCAACTGTGAGCATGTCTGGTGTCAGGGCTATTCCGAGCCTAATGCCGGTTCCGATTTGGCCAGTCTGCGCACGTCAGCGGTTTTGGATGGTGATGAGTTTGTGGTCAATGGGCAAAAAATCTGGACCACCCATGCCAATGACTCGACGCATATTTTTACCTTGGTACGCACCGGTAAATACGAGAAAAAGCAGCAGGGCATTAGTTTTCTGTTAATCGATTTGCAGACTCCCGGCATTACGGTACGACCGATTTTAAATCTGGCCGGTGAAGATGAATTTTGTGAAGTTTTCTTTGATAACGTGCGGGTTCCCAGAGAAAATCTGGTAGGCGAACTGGATCAGGGCTGGAAGGTCGCCAAGTCACTTCTCGGTTATGAACGGATTTGGATTGGCAGTCCTGCATTGATTACCAAGGCGTTGGAGCTTTCGTCTCAGCTATTGGCTATGCGTGAGCTGGATATAGATTGCGGCGCCCGAGACCGTTTCGCTAAGTTATGCGCCGATCTGCACGACTATCGACTGTTGTATGCTCGTATTTGTGACGATATTGCTGACAGCGGACGAGAGCCAGGGCCGGAAGTGTCCATGCTCAAATTGTATGCCTCAGAGTTATTGCAACGCGTCACCGAATTTAATGTCGAGGCGGCGGCTGAATGGGGCGGTGTTGTGGGTGATACGCGTATTGGCGATACCTTGATCGACTTGCATTGGCAATTAATGATGTCGCGTCCGGTCACTATTTTTGCCGGAGCTAATGAAGTGCAGCGCGATATCATCGCTAAAGCGGTGTTGAAATTACCGGCTTAACAGATTGTTTATCCATACTGCTGAAAGAATAACGGAGAAAATCATGACAAATGCAGGCCCATTATCCGGTTTGCGTGTGCTGGATATGACACGTGTGGTTGCCGGCCCTTATGCCGGTCAGATTTTAGCGGACCTGGGTGCCGAAGTTGTCAAAATTGAACGGCTGGGTGAAGGCGATGATTGTCGCCGTGTTGGTCCACCCTGGATTAAAGACGAGCAGGGTACTGACACCAGTGAGTCCACGTATTTTCAGGCGGTGAACCGCAACAAAGAATCGATCGCGGTTGATTTTGCCAAGCCGGAGGGGGCTGCTTTGATTCAGAGCCTGGCGGGGGAGGCGGATATTCTGCTAGAGAACTATCGTACAGGAACCTTGGCGAAGTACGGTCTGGGCTACGCAGCTTTAAAAGAAATTAATCCTGGTTTGATCTACTGTTCGGTGACCGGTTTTGGTCAGACCGGTCCTTATGCGAACCGCTCCGGTTATGATTATCTGGTACAGGCCATGGCCGGTCTGATGTCAGTGACGGGGCATAGGGATGGCGAGGCGGGTGATGGCCCCATGCGTGTGGGCGTGCCTATTGCCGATATCTGTGCCGGCCTCTATGCCGCTATTGGTGTGCTGGCCGCCGTTAATCACCGACACGCTACCGGTGAGGGACAGCATATTGATGTCTCCTTGTTTGATTCGCAACTGGCCGCCATGCTCAATACCTTCTCCGCCTGGTTTAACGGTGGTGTTGCCCTGGGGCGCACGGGAAACGATCATCCGAGCGCCGCACCTTATGGTGTGTTTGAGGTGGACGACGGCTTTATTCTAATTGCGACGTTTAACGACCGTGAATTTGCTCGCTTGTCAACCGTGCTTGGGTTTCCAGAATGGGCTACTGACGAACGCTTTGCCACTATGGGGGCGCGAGTTGCCAATCGGGAATTGCTGCGTGCCCTCGTGACGGAGGCACTGCGTGGCAAAGGCAAGGCCGAGTGGGTCGACATTATGAATGCGGGTACGGTATCGGCAGGCTCCATTAATGAAATGGCCGATATTGCCCACGATCCACAGGTACAGGCGCGTGAATTAATAGTGACTCAGGAACACCCGATAACCGGAACCATTCGCAGTGCGGCCAGCCCTATGCGTTTCTCTGAATCACCAGTGACCTATCGCAAGCCACCCCCTGTGATTGGTGAACACACGGAGCAGGTGCTGCGCCAGTGGCTGCAATACGATGACAGCCAAATTCATGAGCTGCACGATCGGGGAGCCATCTGATGCTGAGTTCACCTTTTCATTTCCCCAGTTATCACGTACCGCCTGAAACCGAGGGCTTGCGTGAGGAGGTGCGGGAATTTTTGGCCGAGATGTCCTCACACTGGTCCGGTTGGGACATCGGCCACTCATGGACGGGTTTCAATCGGGAATTCAGTCGTGAAGTGGGCAAGCGAGGCTGGATTGGTATGGCCTGGTCCAAAGCTTACGGAGGGCACGAGCGCAGTGTGGTTGAGCGCTATGTGGTGGTGGAAGAAATGCTGGCGGCGGGCGCTCCGGTCGGTGCTCACTGGGTCGCTGATCGTCAGAGCGGTCCGCTGATACTGCGCCATGGTAATGAGGCGCAAAAGCAGACGTTGTTGCCGAGGATTGCCCGAGGCGAAGCCGCCTTCTGTATTGGTTTGTCAGAACCAGACAGTGGTTCTGATTTGGCCTCTCTGCGAGCCCGTGCCGAAAAAGTCAGCGATGGCTGGCTGCTGAATGGCCGTAAAATCTGGACCACATATGCACGCGAATGTGACTTTATGATTGGGCTGTTTCGTTCCAGTGGTTCGCCCGAACAAAAACAGAAAGGCTTGTCACAGTTTTTGATTGATTTAACGGTTCCGGGGATTGAGATTAATCCAATCCGTGATTTAACCGGAGAATCCCATTTTAACGAAATCGTTTTCGACAATGTTCTCCTGCCGGAAGACAGTCTGGTGGGTGAAGAGGGCAATGGCTGGGCTCAGGTGAATGCCGAACTGGCCTATGAACGCAGTGGTCCTGATCGTTATTTGAGTTCATACCCGCTATTACCAGCAGCCATTGATGCTCTTAATGAAAATACGATGGATCGTCTGTCTGCTCGTGCTGTAGGTTTGGCGTTTACCGATATCACCGTCCTGCGGGAAATGTCTCTGTCTATTCTGAATCAATTAGGTGAAGGTAAAACCCCGTTGCAAGAGGCTGCCGTCACCAAACTGCTAGGCACAGAACTGGAACAGGATATGCCAGAGCTGGTCCGCAGCTTACTGGATTGTTCACCGAGCATTGACCCACACCATACGCTGTCACATATGCAGGGTTACCTGACTCAGTCGGTGCCAAGCTTTTCACTGCGTGGCGGCACTAACGAAATTATGCGTGGAATTATTGCCCGCGGTTTGGGCTTGAGGTAACAACAATGACAGATGCCACTGATTTACCTATTGGCGAGATGCTCGCTGATCAATTGCAACGCCTGCTGGCTCGTGCGGTGGACGCCAAACGTCTTACCGCGATTGAGGAAGGGGCTCCGATAACTGAGTTGTGGCAGGAAATTGAAGCATTGGGAGTAACACTGGCATTGGCAAGTAATGACATTGGTGCGGATCTGGGCTGGCAGAACTGTCTGCCTATGCTGCGCACTTTGGGTTGGCATGGGGCTCCGGTGCCGCTGGCAGAGTCTTTGCTTGCCAGTCAGGTGTTGGCCGCTGCGGGTATGGATATTCCAGCAGGCGCTTTAGCCGTTTCTCACGTAGCCTTTACGCTGGATGGGGACAATTGCGTTAGCGGCAGCGACGGATTGGTGAGCTGGTTGCCGCATTGCAGTCATTTGGTGGGTGTTGCTGTTCGCAATAAACAGAAATTTTTATTCGTCGTCAGCACTACCGATTTGCCCTCCCAGCCGGTGGATTCTTTTGCTCGGATTCCGGCGGCGGCGATTACTTTGCAGGCTCAAGCTGTTGCTCAGTGCGCGCCGGTGGCAGAGAGTACCGACTTGCTGGCGAGCATGGCGTTGCTGCGTGCTGCGGTTATCAGTGGCATTCTGGATCGCATCCTGTCACTGACCATTGAATACGCTAACACCCGTCAACAGTTTGGTCGTCCTATCGGTAAGTTTCAGGCCATTCAGCACCACGTGGCTGAGCTTGCCATGCAATCAGCGGCTGCTCAGGCCGGCGTTATTTTTGGTTGTCAGCAAATGGATGTCGGCAATAGCGTCAGTGGCGCGGCCATTGCTAAGGTGCGCGCCAGCGTCGCCGCCACAGCTGCTGCCAGCGCCGCGCATCAGGTTTTTGGGGCTATCGGGGTGACCGAAGAGCATGAGTTGCAGTTATTGACCCGGCGTCTTTGGCAGTGGCGTGGCGAGGCCGGCAGTGACCACTTTTGGGCAGAAACCTTAGGTCGTGAAGTGATTGCGGCGGGCAGTCATAATCTGTGGCCCAGAATTACTGATGCCCAACTTCGGGCTTAAACGGTTGTACTGCAACGCTACTTTTCCTTTTAAGGGCTGATTATGAATGATGTTTGGATTATAGATGCTTGCCGTACTCCGCGTGGCATTGGCAAACAGGGAAAGGGGGCTTTGGCTGAATTGCATCCGCAGCAATTGGGCGCCACTGTGCTTAAGGCGCTGACTGAACGCAATACACTGGATACGGCTGCCATTGATGATGTGATCTGGGGAACCAATTCACAGATGGGTACCCAGAGCGGTGACTTGGGACGCATGTCTGCATTGGCGGCGGGTTATAGCCCGAAAGCCGGGGGGATTACCATCAATCGTTTTTGTGGTTCTGGTTTGTCGGCCGTGAATCTGGCAGCGGCCTCTATTATGGCTGGATTTGAACAGTTGATGGTGGCGGGCGGAACAGAAATGATGTCTTTGTTTCCGGGTTTCAGTAACGATCAATCACCATTAGTGGATCGCGGTAACCTGGTCTTGCGTAACTTACACCCGCAATCCCATCAGGGGGTGTCGGCGGATGCTATTGCGACGCTGGAAGGCATTGACCGGGAGGCGTTGGATGAGCTGGCTTACCAAAGTCAACAGCGCACCGCCCACGCCGTAGCTAATGGCTATTTTACTCAATCGCTGATTCCGGTTTATGACAAGCAGGGTAAGTTACTGCTGGATAAAGACGAATATCCTCGTCCACAAACAAGCCGCGAGAGTTTGGCTGAACTCAACGCAGCTTTTACACTGCTGGCCGATCATGCGCTAGACGATCAGGGTACGACTTACCGCAGTTTGATCTTACAGAAATATCCGGATCTGAAAATCCGTCATGTTCATCATGCCGGTAATTCATCGGGTGTGGTGGATGGTGCTGCTGCCGTACTGCTGTCGTCACCGGACTACGCCAGTGCACATGGTCTTAAGCCTAGAGCCCGGATTATTGCTGCAGCTAATGCTGGCGATAATCCGACTTTGATGCTCAATGCGCCGGGCCTGGCCATTCGCAAAGTGTTACAGCAGGCAGGTTTAAGTGTTGCTGATATTGACCTTTTTGAAATTAACGAGGCATTTGCGGTTGTAGTGGAAAAGTGTATCCGGGATCTGAAATTGGACCGCGACAAGGTCAATGTGAATGGTGGTGCCATTGCCTTGGGGCATCCCATTGGTGCCACGGGTGCTGTACTGGTAGGAACCTTAGTGGATGAGCTGGAGCGTCGGGGATTGCAGCGCGGTCTGGTGACCATGTGTACCGCCGGCGGTATGGCTCCCGCGCTGATTATTGAACGCGTCTGAACCTGGTTGGGAATGCCAATCAGCAGGAAAGACTGATACTGAAATTGTATGCGATGCCTGTAGGAAATACATTACTGTAGTAGACGATACACAAACTGCAGTGCGCGCTTTTTGACTTTTATTCTACGACAATTAATTTACTACAAACTACTATGACTAACTCTCTCAATTTTCCAGCCTTTGATTGTGATTCCCATTTTTACGAGCCGCCTGAAGCGCTGTTGAAGTATTTGCCGAAAGAATATACACAACTATTACAATTTGCCCAAATCAATGGCAAAACCAAGTTAGTCATTGACGGCCATGTATCCAATTACATTCCTAACCCCACATTTGAAGTGGTGGCAGCGCCAGGTTGTCATGTCGATTATTATCGGGGGAACAACCCTGAGGGTAAATCCTTCAGGGAGTTTAATGTGATTGAGAAACGCAAGGATGAGTACGCTTATAAAAATGATCGACGCAAGCAGCTGTTAGAAGAGCAGGGGCTGAGGGGAACCCTGGTATTTCCTACTCTGGTCTCGGTTGTTGAAGGACATATGGCCCATCGGCCGGACTTTTGTCACGCCGTCGTGCACTCTCTGAATCAATGGATTAAAGAAGAGTGGGGCTTTGGGGAGGATGGCAAGTTCTTTGGGATGCCGGTAATCTCCATGATGGATGCTGACAAAGCACTGGAAGAGGCTCAATGGTTAATTGATAACGGAGTCCGTGCCGTATTAATTCGTCCCACTTATGTCTCGGACGGCCATGGCTCGCGCTCGATGGGGTCGCCGGAGTTTGATCCTGTATTTTCCCTATTGGCCGAAAATAATATATTCGTCACCTTTCATATTTCCGACAGTGGCTACAGTGATATTTATGCACGCCATAAGCTTGGTCAGGGGGGGGAGTGGCTACCCTTTGACAAAAATGACCCGCTGGAAGCGGTCATGGATGTGAATTTTCTGGCTATTGGTCATCATCTGGCATCGTTGATTTGCCACGGTGTCTTTGATCGCCACCCGAGCTTGAAGGTTGGGTATATCGAGTGTGGCTGTGCCTGGCTGTATCCTCTGGTTGATCGTTTGAATCAGGTTTATCGAATGCAGCCACAGATGTTCAGGCAACATCCGTTGGACGCGATTCGAAAAAATGTCTGGATTCACCCTTTCTTTGAAGATGATATTTACAAACTGGCGGATCTGATTGGTGTTGATCATGTCTTGTTTGGCAGTGATTGGCCACATCCGGAAGGACTTGCGGAACCGTTGGAATGGTTAAAAGATATCGAAAACATGCCCGAACCGGATAAAGCGAAAATCATGGGTGGGAATCTGATGGGATTGTTAGGCATTGCAGACTGAGGCTAGTCTAAATTATTGCATAGAAGCTCAGGCACTGTGTGAATGATTTGACTTCAGGACTGGCAGGTAAACTCTATGCTTAACCAGCAACAGGATGCTGGCGGTGGCAGCAAAAAAAACAATCTTCTCGATCAAAAAATCGAGTAAAAAGGTCAGGTCCAGCATACTTCTAGCTCCATCAAAACTGACCATTTCCCCTGGCTCCAGCGTTATTATTTAATAGGTGTTGAAAACTGATGAATAGTTAGTTTAATATGAAGATCAAACTTCATATATGGCTGTGCATCATGAATCTCCACCTGTCCGACGAGCAGCGTATGCTGCGCGAATCCATGGCCCGGTTATTTGCCGCTGAATCTACTTCTGAGCGCTTGCGTGCTGCCGAGTCCAGCGGCTTTGATGCCGCTCTTTGGGAGCAGGTCAGCGCGGCGGGTATCCCCATGTTACGGGTGCCTGAGACCGAAGGTGGCCTTGAAAGCAGTCTTCTGGATGCGTTGCTGGTAGCTGAAGAGGCAGGGCGTTACCTGGCCTCTGCCCCTGTGATTGAGGTGATAGTTGCCTGTCGTTTACTCGGGTTAGCCGGGCGTTCTGAGGCTGCTGCCGAGCATTTGGAGCGCAGCCTGAGCGGTTCAGTACTGACGTTGGCTCTGCACAATGTTGCTACACGACCATTACAGGTTGTGCCTGCTGCCACTATAGCTGATGCTGTGTTATTTCTTGATGGAGACGAACTGGCACTCTTGAGTGGTTTTGAAAAGCCCCAAACGGTTGCCAACTTGGGCAGTGATCCGTTAGCCCGGATTCATTTTCAGGAATGTGGCGGTGAGCGTTTGTCACTGTTGGTCGGTGCTGAGGCCGTCACCTTGTTTCAGGCCGCAATAGAAGAGTGGAAGTTGCTTAATACGGCTCGCCTGGCAGGGCTGACCCGGCAGGGCCTACAGATGGCCGCGGACTATTCCAAAGAGCGTTTTGCCTTCGGTAATGCGATTGGCAGTTTTCAGGGGATTTCTCACCCACTGGCCGATGCCGTTACTGAGGCTGAGGGTGCACAACTGCTGGCATGGCGCGCAGCCTGGGCGATTTCGAAGGGTTGTAAAGATGCTGCCGCCAGTGTATCCATGGCCTACTGGTGGGCATCACAAGTGGCCGCGCGGGCTATGAGCCGTGCCCTTCACACGTTTGGGGGCTATGGCGTCTCGCTGGAATACGACATTCAGTTTTACTACCGTAAATCCAAAGCAATGGTGTTACC
Source organism: Pseudomaricurvus hydrocarbonicus (assembly GCF_011602365.1). GTDB lineage: Bacteria > Pseudomonadota > Gammaproteobacteria > Pseudomonadales > Cellvibrionaceae > Pseudomaricurvus > Pseudomaricurvus hydrocarbonicus. The sequence goes on along the minus strand of NZ_JAAONZ010000011.1, from coordinate 17,601 downwards.
GCTGGGCGATCCCCAACAGGAACTGCAACAGGTTGCTCAGCGTTTGTGGACTGATGTTGTGGTGAGCCTGCCTGACGCCGGCCAGATCGATTTGGATTTCAGCCTGGGAGCGCGAGCGGAAGTCTTTGGTGAAGAAGTTCGTGCCTACTTCGAGAAAAATCTAACGCCAGAATTGCGTGCCCACGCTCATCATTCCGTGGCGGGTTTCCACCCCGAGTTTAATAAACAGCTGGCGCGCGATGGCCTGTTGTTTCCGCATTGGCCCAAACAGTACGGCGGGTTAGAGCGTGATGCTTACGATCTGGCAGCGATGACGGCCGTAATGGAGTCCTATGGCTGGGAGCATGTGACGGCACCGATTACCAACCAGGTAGCACAGATTCTCATGATGTTCGCCTGCGACGAAGTCAAAGAAGAAGCGTTGAGTCGTTTCGGTCGCGGTGAAGCACTGGCTTGTATGGGGTTTACTGAGCCTTCCTGCGGTTGCGATCTGTTTGCGGCAAAAACCAAAGCAGAGCAACAAGCTGATGGTAACTGGTTGATCAACGGTCAGAAAATTTTCACCACCGCCGCGAACCTCGCCGATTATTGTTTTTTGTTGGCACGTACCAGCCCCGATAAGCCCAAGCACGCCGGGTTGAGCGTATTTCTGGTGCCCATGACGTTACCCGGCATCGAAGTTCATGCTGTACACACCCTTCAGGATGAGCGCACCAATATTGTCTATTTCAGCGAAGTGCTATTACCAGAAAAATACCTCATTGGGCCAGTGGATGGGGGGCTTAAGGTTATGGCCAGTACTCTGGAGATGGAGCATGGTTCAGCCGATCAGTATCGCCACGGCCATGTGACGATGGTGAACGCTGCTGAAGCCTGGGCTCTGCAAACCACTCGCGATGGCGAACCTCTACTACACGACCGCGATGCCGCCGGACGACTGGCTCGAAGTAAGGTGCATCTGGAGGTTTCCACTCTGTTGTGCCGTCGAGCTATCTGGGCCATGTCCGAAAAAGTGCACAGCCGCTATTGGGGCCCTATGGCGAAAATGTTTGCCACCGAAATCTACCAGCGCGATGCCCTTGACCTGATGGATTTGGCGGCACCGGACACCGTGTTTGCGGATCATAGCGGGCTTGGGCAGGTGGAGTTGGGTTATCGCCAGTCCATTGGCACCACTATTTACGGTGGCACCAGTGAAGTGCAGCGCAGTCTCGTCGCGGAACAGGCTTTAGGTATGCCTAAATCCCGTAATTAAGCGAGTTTAAAAACAGATTTGGGTCGGCGGGTCCCAGCAGCAATAATAAACAGGATGGGTTATGGAAATATTTCCACGCGGTAAAACGGCTATAGTTGGCACTGCCACCTTTGGGATGGGAGAGGCTCCGGATTATCGTCCTTTGGATTTGGCCGCCAATGCGGCCAAACTGGCACTGGCCGATGCTAACCTGACGCTACCAGACGTAGATGCGCTGTTTGTCTGTACCGGTGATGATGCGCTGTCGGGTTTATCGGCGGCGGAATATCTCGGGATTCGCCCGCGTTTCAGTGACAATAATCGCACGGGTGGTTCGGCGTTTGTTTCCCACGCCATCACTGCCGCGATCATGCTGGAAGCGGGTTACATTGATACGGCGTTGATCATTTATGGCAGCAATCAGCGTACCGGTGCTGGTGGCCTGGTATCCATGCGCCAGGCGTCACCCTATGAAAAACCTTATCGACCGCTGAACCCGCTATCGTCCTATGCGCTAGCAGCTGCCCGGCACATGCATCAGTATGGCACCACCCGCGAGCAGTTGGCTGAAGTGGCGGTCGCCGCCAGGGGCTGGGCCAACCTCAATCCGGAAGCTTTTATGTACGGCAAGGGCGAGCTGACCATCGAAGACTGCATGAATGCCCGCATGATCTCTGACCCCTTGGTCAAAACCGATTGCTGCCTGATTACTGACGGTGCGGCGGCCATTGTGATGACTCGCGCAGATCGAGCCAAAGATCTGGTTACGACACCTGTCTATTTGCTGGGTGGTGCGGCAGCGGTCTGGCATTCCAGTGTTGACCAGATGCAGGATTTGACCGTGACTCCGGCGGCAGAGTCCGGTCAGCGTGCGTTTGCTCTATCGGGCTACCAACCCAGCGATATGAACGTCGTCAATGTCTACGATGCTTTCACCATCAATACCATTCTTTTTCTAGAGGACCTCGGCTTTTGTGCCAAAGGCGAGGGCGGAGAATTTGTGGCTGGCGGCCGAATTGCTCCAGGTGGAGTGCTGCCGGTGAATACCAATGGTGGCGGATTGTCATGCTGTCATCCGGGTATGTATGGTTTGTTTACCATCGTTGAAAACTGTCTGCAATTACGCGGCCAAGCGGGTAAGCGACAAATAGAGAACGCCCAGCTGGCGGTATCCCATGCTAACGGTGGAACCCTGTCGAGTCAGGCAACGCTGGTACTTGGCACCGGAGAGACTGTTTGAATGTAGACGGCCTGGTTTTAGATAACCTGATTTTAGATCATTGAGTTTAATCGCGTAGCCTTAAATAATTTTATAAAAGCCGGCACAGCCGACCCTAACGGAGAATTTTTTATGTCAGATTTTTTCGATCGTTACGAGTTTTTCAAATTTGAGCGCAAGGGCAAAGTTCTCAATATTATTTTAAATAATCCGGAAAAACTGAATGCCTTCAGTGAAGCTGGTCACCGCGAATTATCCCGTGTTTTTTTTGATGCAGCGGAAGATTTGGACAGTGAAATTATTGTAGTGACCGGCGCAGGTCGCGCTTTTACCGCAGGTGGCGATCTGGAGTATATGCAAAAACTGCGTGACAACCCAGAGTTGATGCATCGCACTATCCGTGAGGCCAAGCGCTTTGTGTTTACACTATTGGATTGCGAAAAACCGGTTATTTGTAAAGTAAACGGTGATGCAATTGGTCTGGGTACCACGCTGTCCTTTCTGGCTGACATTACCTTCTCCACCGAGACTGCCAAGTTTGGAGATCCGCATAACAATGTAGCATTGATGGCCGGTGATGGCGGCAGTGTGATTTGGCCACAACTGATGGGTTACGCTCGAGCTAAACACTACTTGTTTACGGGTGAGGTCATCAAGGGTAAAGAGGCGCAGGAGATGGGCTTGATTCACAAAGCTGTGGCGCCTGAAGAGTTGGATGCTGCGGTTGATGCTTATACTGAGCGTCTGCTCGCTATGCCGATTCAGTCCGTACGTTGGACCAAGCAAGTGGTGAATATTCCATTAAAGCAATTGGCTCACAGCATGATGGATGCCGGGATGGCTTACGAGCATATTGCAGGCCAGACCAGCGATCATCAGGAAGCGATTGACGCATTCCGCGAGCGTCGCAAACCTGCCTTTACGGGTAAGTAATATTTGGGATTGATCAGACCTTGTTCCGGCAGAGTGCAGCCGTGCCAAAGTATTTGGTCAGTACTGGCGTATAAATACATGCTCACAGGAGTCAGGTGCCTATGGCGGGACACATTCAAATAACTCACCAGGATCAAGTTACCGTATTGGTGCTGGACAACCCCGGTAATCGCAATGCGATGTCTACCAATATGGTCATTGAATTAATTAATGCATTGGAGGCTGCTTTTGGTGCTAGTGATTGCCGAGCCATTGTATTGACCGGTCTCGGTGAGCATTTTTGTGCGGGTGGTGATGTTTCCGAAATGCAAGCCGATCGTCCTATGCTGGGCTCACGTTTGCGTATTGAACGAGCACACCGAATCGTACGCTTACTCAACGGTGGCCCCAAACCTGTGGTTTGTGCCGTAGAAGGATTTGCCTATGGATTGGGATTGTCGTTGGCGATGGCCAGTGATTTCGTGGTTGCCAGCGAGACCGCTAGTTTTTGTGCAGTTTTTAATAAGGTCGGTCTAATTCCGGATATGGGCTTAATGTGGAGTCTGCCCCAGCGTGTTGGTGTGGCTCAGGCCAAACAATTATTTTTTACCGCTCGTCAGGTAAAAATCGACGAAGCTCAGCAGTTGGGCATGGTTGATCAGCGGGTTGCTGCGGGAAGTGCTGAGACTGAAGCTATCGCTCTGGCGCAGCAAATGGCGGCTGCGGCACCCATTCCGGTAGCTCTGGTAAAGGCGGCTTACGCCAAGGGGGATGTGACTCTCGATGATGTTTTGCGCACTGAGGTTGATCATCAGCCTGCACTTTATCTGAGTCAGGATCACAACGAGGGCGTTGCGGCTTTCAGGGAGCGACGGGCGCCCGTGTTTACCGGGCACTAATTATAACCACGTGGGTGGCACTCTTCACTTCCAGATATGAGAGGCAATATTAGCGCTGTTACGGTGGTCGTATTTAGCGGAACTTAATCATGGCAACGACTTACGAAGATTTAATGAAATTAGAGGTGCCGGATGTATCAAGCACCTATAGCGAAAAAGACACCATGTTTTATGCGTTAAGTCTGGGGGCGGGCACAGATCCGATGGATGCCTGTGATCTTGGGTTGGTGTTTGAAAAAAACCTGCAGGCTATTCCAACCATGGCCGTGGTACTGGCACATCCTGGATTTTGGCCCCGCGAACAAAACAGTGGTCTTGACTGGGTTGAAATTGTGCATGGGGGCCAGCGCGTTAAGCTGCATAAATCCTTGCCTGTCGCCGGTAAAATCATTGGCCGAGGACGGGTTCGCGATGTCATCGACAAGGGTGAAGGCAAGGGTGTGTTGGTGTTTTTTGAGCGCAATCTCTTCGACGCCGAAACGGATGAGTTGTTGGTGACTATGGAGCAGACGTTGTTCTGTCGGGGTGATGGCGGCATGGGAGGTTCTGGTAATCAGCCGGTCGCACCTTTTGCGATTCCTGATCGACCCGCGGATCTCAGTGTTGAGCGGGAGGTTTCGCCGCAAATGGCTTTATTGTATCGTCTGAATGGTGATATGAATCCACTGCATGCCGATCCCGAAATTGCGCAAAAAGCTGGTTTCGATCGCCCAATTTTACAAGGGCTGGGCACTATGGGCGTCGCTGCTCTGGCTCTGATAAAGACCGTGTGTGAGGGAGATCCTTCACGCATGACCGAGGTTGATGTTCGCTTTACTGCGCCGTGCTTTCCCGGGGAAACACTGCGAACTGATATCTGGATGGATGCAAAAGGTGCGGCATTTCGTGTGAGTGTGCCTGTACGGAAGGTTACAGTTATTGATAATGGTCGGGTAGACATCCGAGGTTAATACGTATTTTGTGATGTCAGGGGTGTTGAATCAGCGGTGGGATGAGAATCTGGCTTTTGAATGTAAACCCCTCGGGTGAGGGGTTTTGTCTTTTATTGCTCAAATTCTACGACGCCGTTGTTCATCACCAGAGTGTTTCGCTCAACGCAACTTACCCGAAATACAGCTTTACCCGGTTCGGTAAACCACACTTCGGTGCGCAGAGTTTCATCGGCAAAAACCGGTGAGATATAACGCAGCCCCAAATGGCGCAGACGGCCAGGCTCATTGTCACAAGTCAGCTTTAATACCGCGCGACCTGCAATGCCAAAAGAGCACACGCCTCGCAACATTGGCTTGCTTTCTGTCATCAGCTCCGATTTAACCGCTTCCAGAAACTCCTCTCCCAAATGGTAGGTGGTGTTTGCGCTTGTTGGGGTTGATAGTTCAATTACGGCATCGGCCGGGCGGTCATCGGGTATAGATGCCGGACGTGGACTGCCGGTAGCGCTTCCGCCGAAGCCACCATTGTTGCGCAGATAGGTAGCGATTTTGACGCAGGCTATTTGTTTGCCATCCTTGGCACCGCCCAATAGATTTAAAATCTTACGTTCGTACATGAGAGCGCCTTTTCCTGCGCCCTTGTCATAGATTTCTTCGACGCAATAGTTTGCTACTAACTCACCTTCTTGGGGCAGCAGCCCGTTCATGGTAATGGATTCTTCAACGTGGACGGTTTTGGTCCAGTCAATGCCGGTTTTGGGGTCTTTGGTCCACATATTGCCCTGATTCAATACGACCGCCATCATTGGAAGTACTTTCAGGTCATCCGTTTTAGTCAAAAAGTGTTCTTCTTCGGCTGCGAGAGGCCCCGGCATACCGACACCAATGCCATGGGCATACTGAATGACATCTTCGCGGGTATAAGTTTCTGTGAGTGGTTGAAAGGGCCAGCTCTTTACAGCCTCGTAATCTAGACGGAATTCAGATTCTGCTTGAGTATTGTCCGAGTAAGTCATTGGTGTTCCTATTATCATCATTATTAGATCGACGCGATTTTTAGTATTCAACTCAGACTAAAAATAACACATAGTTAGTTATTATTTAAAGCTATTTAAGATTAAGAGTCTATGGGGCCATGTTAGTCTTGTAGATAAAAGGCAGGAATTTAAAGTAAATAGTTCATTTATGCTTAATACTGAAGATAATAATTATATTATAGTTATCATAGTGTTAGTTATATGGAGTGTACATATCCGAAGCTATAGTCACTTGCTTCACAACGACTGACATTGCTTTCAAAAGATACATTCAAGGGATAAACACTTCGACGCCTTTGGTAGGCTTCGGGTAGGGTAGAGTCAGCTTGCTGATGAATTTGACTCACTGGTCAGAGCGATCGCTGACCTTGAAATGCTCCTCGAGACATTGTCAATGTGATCAATTATTTAAATAAAATTAAATAAATTGCTTATAGAAACATTTACATTAGGTGGATGACGTTTTAAGTTATTTCACAGCCTTTCAAAAAGATATTGATGTCTATATCAACTTTCTTCAGTTCATCGTCGGGATTGCTGCTCACTGACAATAAGGGGCGCAAATTTCCTCGAGCCAGCATGTAAAAGGTGTTGGCTGCGAGGCCACTGTCAGGGTGCTGCATTTTTCCTCTTGCAATAAGTTGATCAAAAAACGCTATTAAATCTTTTAGCACTTCCAGTCGAGCCTGTCCCCATATGCTCTTGGACATGGCGGGATAACGTCCGGCTTCTGAAATGTTGATACGCAGTGTTTCAAGAAATTCAGGGCGACTGTCGACACGGTAAATGTGGTGGGCGAACTGACGTAAGGTGTCTGCGGGGTTCTCGATATCCAGTTCAAACGTCGCAATGGCTTGGGCTTGCTGTTCCGCAATTTTTAAAGCCACGGCTTCAAACAGTAGTTCCTTGGAGCGAAAGTGGCGATAAATGGTGCTTTTGCTGACCCTTGATGAGACCGATATTTGATCGATGGAGGCGCCAGTTAATCCTTTTTCCAAAAAAATCGCTTTGGCAGCGTCCATCAGGACTTCCAGTCGCTCCCGGGAAAACTGTACTGGCGATTTTTGTTTTTTATTCAATGAGGGCTGACGTGGGGATCTGGGCATAAGGACAGTGTTATCTCTGTGATGTTGTTTATGCAGAACCACACCCACTAGCTGGTCTGGCGCTTTTTGCTTGTCTGGTACCAGTTTATCACATACTATTCGAAACGGTATCGTATCGTATTGAGCTGAGAGTGATGGCCTGTAACAGATCAGATGCTCCGGCCGACACCCAGAATTGAAGCCTGTGACAGGCAGTACATCCATTTCGCTGGTCATTAGTGAGGGTAGTTTTATGAATCATCAAGAATCACAAGAGCCAAAAGATTTACCGCAAACACCTGAAGCCCAAACACCTGTAGCCCGTCGCAACTTTATTAAAGGGCTGGTGGTATCAGCGGCTATGGTGCCCGCGATACCGGGTTTCGCCAGTACGCTTAAGGTGAGCAGTGATGATGAGCTGAACTGGATGCCCGGCTGGAAGGTGCGTGAGATGATGGTGAATAAGCAGCTGTCACCCACTGAAGTGGCTCTGCATTTTCTGAAACGCATCGAGAAGCTGGATCCGTTACTGCACGCCTATATCACTGTGGATGAGCAATACACACTCAAAGAGGCACAGATGGCTGAGAAAGCGATCATGAGAGGTGAAGCGCTCGGTCCGTTGCACGGACTACCCATACCCATTAAAGATCTTTACATGACGAAGGGTATGCGGACCACTCGCGGTTGTATGGTGTTTAAAGATAACATTCCTCAGGTCGATGAGCTTCTGGTTGAACGCCTGCGTAAAGCCGGTGCCGTTATTCTGGGAAAATCGCAAACGTCCGAGTTTGCCAGCTTTCCCCGTACGAAAACGCTGCTGGCCGGTGAATGTCGTAACCCCTGGAACACGAATCACATCACGGGCGCATCCAGTGGCGGTTCCGGTGCAGCAGTGGCCGCGGGGATGTCTCCATACGCGATTGGCAGTGATGGCGGTGGCTCGACTCGTATCCCCGCGGCGTATAATGGCGTAGTTGGATTCCAGCCCAGCGCCGGTCGTATCCCCGCTCGTGAGCCGCATTCTGTCCAAATGGCTTCTGCGGGCCCCATGACCATCGATGTGCGTGATTCTGCGTTGATTATTCAGGCCTTGTCGGGGATGGATCCCCGCGACCCCAGCGCCATCGAGCGGCCTGCGCCGGACTTTCTCGGTCATTTACACGATGGTGTTAAAGGACTCCGTATTGCCTGGAGTAAAGACTGGGGGCATGCCAAATTGGATGTGGATCCCAGAGTAAGCCAAGCCGTTGCCAAGGCGGTTCACCGGTTTGAAGACGCGGGTGCTCGTGTTGACAATCCCACGATTGTGCTGGACGAAGATAAAGCCTGGGAAGTGTTTATGACGGTGAATCGCTTCGCTTATGATCGTCATGGCCATTTTACGGATGAACAATTTCAACAGTTAACACCACCCAACCAACACATGCTGACACAATTCTCAAAGATGGGGAAAGTCAACTTTGAACAACAGATGGCGGCGATGGAAAAACGCGCTGATCTGCAGCGTTGGATTGATAATATTTTTGCCAAGCATGATCTGATTTGTACACCCACCATGGGATTGGTGGCTCCCAAAGTTCCTGAGGGTGAGTGGGATCAACCTTACACCGATTCACATTACGCGACTCGTATGGGCACACCCTACACCTACATCTGTAATGTGCTTGGCTTGCCTGCTATTTCTGTGCCTTGTGGGTTTATTGATGGATTGCCTATCGGTCTGCAGATTATTGGTCCGCGTTTTGCCGACACACGAGTGATGGCAGCCGCACAGACGTTCAGCGAAATCCAGCCTTGGATGAATAAGCATCCTGAAATGTTTCTGTGATATTTAAAGTTTCACAGCTGTTTCATAGAAGGCCAACTCCCTAAAGAAGTGATTTGTTCCGCCATGGATGGCTGAGGAGGGAGTTTGGATGGTTGCGAGCGTGTAGGCCGTGTTGCGCTTGGGGACGAGATTATTCGAAGGGTGACCCATGTTTTGGTATTCCCCGAAATTCAAAGTATAAGCTCTGGGAAGAAGCCCCGATAATGATTATTGGCAGAAATTAACAACATCGCCGAGAGTTACTTGATCATTACAAATTGATAACTTCCCCCCATGGTGTTCAAGGCTCTTTGAAGTAGACACGTTCGACCGTTATAACTATTAGACGATAGAGCGATATCTTATTGATATCCTGCTGTTGTTTTATAAAGCGTAAGTCTATAATTTTGTTGAAAATTTCTGATTACCTATGAACTTTCGGTTACCTTTCAGATGTGCTTACGTTGCGTATAATTGTCATCCTGACAATGAAAAACAACAACCAATAAAGCTATAACGATTTTTGGATCAACAATAACCCGGTTATCACCATCATGCTGCCCAACGAAGATTAAAACAGCCGACACCACCTGGCTCTTTGCCCTGGCCGCTGGGATAAAGTGGCGCTTCTAACTACGGCCTTGGCTTTTAGGTTCTTATTCTGCGAACGTTAACGGAGAATCACGTCGATCCACCGTCAGTATCTTTCTGCCTGTATTGGGCGGTGAGTTTCCCCTGTGATCCGGTGTTTTACATCTCCCAGCCTAGGCATTCTGACATCACTAACCTCATTATTTTTCTGGGTGTGTAGGGTGTCAGAACTGCTGCAAATAATATTCAATGTCATCTGGCCGCGAAGCTTGAACTGTTTATGCACCTCCTTAGCGATTATAGGTTTTGTTATCGCAATAAAGTCTAGTTGGAGGAAGCAAAATCTTAGCCGATGGAGCCATGGTATTAATCGTGGTATTGGCTGTTTTTTGACTCTCTACCATATTGATTTTTATAAAGTTTTCTGTTTATTTGACTTTACGGATTTGATTGTGTCTATGATGCTGACTTTTTATCAAAATTTAGTCTATATCGGGGGAAACTACATTTTTGCTTGTTCATCATGGTAGATGTAATGGTATCGGATTTATTAAACGATTCTATCCTGTTGAAAAATATAGCGAATTTGTAGTAATTCATCCTCTGACGGGAAAATATTAACTGTATATGCAGCTTATTCAGAGATTAGTGTTAGTTTTATCTCAATATGTTCTAAATGGGTGTCGCAAAAAACTAACAAAATCGATCATGGTATAAGCCATGGTATTGGTTGTTTTATGATTCCTTATCTTATTGATATTTCTAATATTTTACCTCCTATTAATATTGGGACATCTAATGTCATGCTGGATTACGTATCCCTCGCTGCCCTGGCGGCGGTGATTCGCGAGGGCAGCTTCGAGAGGGCCGCCCGCTCACTCAATGTGACGCCTTCGGCTGTCTCGCAGCGGGTTCGCCAGCTGGAGGAGCGTGTTGGCTGTGCCCTGGTGATACGTGAAACGCCATGCCGCGCCACGGCACTCGGGCAGCGCTTGTGCCTACACATCGACCGCGTATCCCTGCTGGAGCAGGAACTGCAATCCACCTTGCCAGCACTTGCCGCAGAAGGGGCAAAAAAAGTGACTGTGCCGGTGGCGGTTAATGCCGATAGTTTCGCTACCTGGTTTGTTCCCGCTTTGGCAGACTTTTGTGCCGAAACCTCCGCGTTGATGGATGTCAAGGTGGACGATCAGGACCATACCTCGGAGTGGTTGCGCAGTGGCAAAGTGCTTGCCGCTGTCACTTCCAGGACGCGTCCCGCCACCGGCTGCAACAGTCAATTTCTGGGGACGATGCGTTACCTGGCAGCGGCAAGCCCGAGCTTTGTACAACGCTATTTTGGTGACGGTATCGGCGCAGACAGTTTGGCGCACGCGCCGAGTCTTGTGTTCGATACGAAAGACGAATTGCAGTCACGCTGGGTTCAAGGGTTTTGTGGTCGACACATTGAGTTGCCTCGGCACCGGTTACCTTCACCTCAGGCCTTTGTGACGGCCACCCTCACCGGAATGGGGTGGGGACTTCACCCCTCAGAGTTAATTGCGGACTGCATAGACAATGGCTCTCTTATCGAGTTGGTACCGGGTTTGTCCCTGGATGTGCCGCTATACTGGCAATACACGCGTTCGGCGTCGTCATTGCTGGATGGGTTGACCCATCATATTGTGTCCGCTGCCCGATCATCCCTGATCATTTCCTGACACAAAGCTGGCTGTGGCGTGAGTGGCTCTGCCGAGGCTAACCTAACCGGCAATTATCATTCACTGCCTGCAGCTGCACTGGTTTGCACTGCTGAAGGCTGGGAGTCTGTTACCGCTGTCTTTCTCAGCCAGTATTTACTTTTAAAGTACACCAAGGCGACCGTCGCGTTAATGAACCCTGCCAGAGGCGCTGACAGCCATAAGCCCAATTCCCCCATCCCGGTGTAATGGGACAACACAAAGGCCAGTGGCAACTGCACCGCCCAAACCCCCATCAGGGTCATCAACATCGTATTAAAGGTATCACTGGCGCCCCGGAATGCACCCGTTAATGCCATTTGCAGCCCGGAAAACGGGAACGACAAGGCGAACATTTTCAATGCGATTGAGGCTGCCGTCAGTAAGGTTTCATCGTAGGGGATAAAGATGTGCATGATCGGACGGGCAAAGACAAAAAACAGCATGGCCACCAGCAGCATCAGAGCAAAGTTAAACATACTGGCTGAAGTGCCTATACGCACTGCATGCTTGGCATTACCTGAGCCAATGCTTTGTCCGGCCATGATGGACACCGCCATCGACACACTCAGTACGGGAATGATAAGAAAAATCAGCAGACGCGACACCATGCCATAGGCGGCCAGGGCTACCAGACCAAACTGACCGACGAGGAGTGTCATGATGGACATGGATAACGCCTGCGTCGTCTGTTCAACGGAGGCGGGCAGCCCCAAACGCAGCAGTTTGGTGATGACCGACCAATCAGGCTTTAGCCTGTCAAGGGTAACCGTTAAGCCAAAACGGGGCTGCAACATGAGGTGGATGCCGGCGCCTGCGGAAATGATTTGGGTAATGAGCGTGGCGTACGCGGCACCGATGACCCCTTGCGCCTCGATGGGGCCCCAACCAAAAATCAGCAGTGGGTCCAGCGCTGCATTGACCACCACACTGAGCAGAATAATTTTTAACGGCGCTTTGGAATCTCCGATGCCGCGTAAAATGGATTGATACCCCAGGTTTAAGAACACAAACAGCGTGCCCGCAAACGAGATGCGCATGTAGGTGACGGTATCGGCCATTACGGTCTCGGCAACGCCCAATAAATGGGCAATCGCTGGTGCCAAAAAATACCCGATTGCGGATAAGGCCAAAGAGAAGATTGTCAGGCCGGTTAAGGTTTGTGACGCCGTGTGGCCGACCTTTGCCGATTCGCGGGCGCCAAAATATTGAGAAATTAAAATGGTGCCGGCCAACGATAAACCACTGCCCACCGAGATCATCAAAATATTGACCGGAAAACTCAATGTCACAATGGCCACGGCTTCTGCGCCCAGCCGCCCCACCCAGAAGGCATTGATCAGGTGGTAGCTGGTCTGCACAGCGCCACCGATGAAAATCGGAATGGCCAGCGCCAGCAGCGGTCTCAGTAATTGCATACGGTTGGATAACACAAGCATTTCCTTGGAATTGACTTTTTAGCGTTGAGATCTGACCTGATCAGCGGTGACAGCACTGGCCTGATTGCCAAAATTCACCCGCAGGTAACTGGCAATACTGGCAATGTCCTGGTCGGACAAACGCTTGCCAAACATTTTCATCCGCGTGCGGTCGGCGATAAAGGGCGGCGGCGGTAAATGCGGGCCGTACAAAATCACATTCAGCAGCGACGACGGATCGGGGGCCTGGATGATGGCACTTTCCACCAGTGAAATCCCCAAAATGTCGTCGCCCAGCCCGGTGGGCAAATGACATGCGCCACAGTGAACCGTGTACATGGTTTCACCGGCGGCCAGGGTTTCCGGGCTCGGTGGCGGCCCGCTTGGCTGGCTGTTGGCGGGGATGCCTTTCAGGTAGATGGCAATAGCTTCTGCGTCGTCCTGGGTCAGGTGGCTGGTTGAATTCATCACCACTTCATTCATTGGGCCGTGCAGTACCGCTTTATCGTTGAGACCGGTTTTGAGGTAGGTGACGATATCGTCGCTGGTCCAGGCGCCCAATCCGGTTTTGGCCGGTGTCAGATTCACCGCAGACCATTGCTGATAGTCTCCGGTTTTCACCTTATCCAGATACACCCCGCCGGTTAACGCCAGATCCGACTGTTCCGCGCCGAGGAGATTTCTTGGGGTGTGACAGGCATCGCAATGCCCCAGGCCCTTGACCAGATAGGCACCCCGGTTCCAGGCGGCGGAATTTTCCGCATTCCAGCTGTAGGCCGCTTCATCGTGAAACAGGCCTTTCCAGAAGGTCATTAACGCTCGTTGATTGTAGGGAAACTGCAGGTCGTTGGCGGGGACCGGCGCGTTCACCGGGGCAATGGTCTGCAGGTACACATACAACGAGGCAATATCCTCATCGGTGAGTTTGGCAAACGCCGTGTACGGGAAAGCCGGGTACAGGTGCGTGCCGTCGGGACGAATGCCTTGCTTGAACGCATTGTAAAAATCTTTAAACGACCAGGCTCCGATGCCGGTTTCTTTATCCATTGTAATATTGGTGGAAAAGAGTCTGCCAAACGGTGTTTTGAACTCCACCCCGCCGGCATAGGGCTCGCCGTCGTTGCTGGTGTGGCAGGTTGCACAGTTGCCAACAGTAGCCAGATAGCGGCCTTTTTCAACCGTAGCGTTGTAGTGGGCCAGATCATTAGGTGTCAGTGCGGCCGGCGCTTTAAACACATACAGACAACTGGCAACGACAGCTAACACCAAAGAGCAGACTGTTATCACCCGCCTGCCAGACTTTATAAAACTCATGCTAACCCTCGAACATGTTTACTTATTATTGTTAATGACTGTTTCTGTCTCATCAAAAGGAATGCGAGCCAGGCGCAGCCATTCCTGAGTCCGTTGCAGGAGATACTCTTGTGAGCTTTTTTCTGCGGAGGCCTGGAACGCCATAATGGATCCGGCCATGTGGGCTCTGAATGCCACCACCGCCGAGTCATGATCGATAACGGTTTGCGGCATCGCTTTTGAGACAGCATCTGACAAGGCCTTACCGCGCCGGACTTCCAGTGCCGCTAACTCGGTATCCTGAATGTTTTGGGAGTAGGTGCTGAAAAATGACGCACTGGATTCCTTGCTGCCCGCATGCTTTCCAATAAAAGCCGCAATCGCCAATAAGCTGTTGCCGCCGGGTGTCTGTGGCAGATGCGTCAGCAAGCCTTCAAAACGCTCCACCATCTGAGTCAGCAGCCTGACCTTTAACGCCTGGGTACTTTTAAAGCGCAGGATGATGGCTGCCCGGGAGAGCTTCACCTCAGAGGCCACTTCCGCCAGGGTAAACGCCTCCGGGCCGCGTCGGCCCATCACTTGGCGGGCACTTTCCAGGATCTGTTCGTCGCTTACGGTAGGGGTTCTGGCCATGGCTCGGTCTGCTCGTCTAACTTTTGATTGTTTTATACTAACACTGGAGTTAGGATAATACTAACACTGTAGTTAGAATAATATTAAAAATCGCCTCAGGATACCCATTGGCTATGTCTTCAAAACAATTCATCAGGCCGCAAACGCAAACGCCTCTTCAGGTGTCTACCGCAAGGACACCCACCACCAGGGTCAGGCCAGCTCTGAATGCCGTCGTGTTGGCACTCTCCGCACTGTTTTTGCACCCGGCGACCGCTGCGGTGGACGCTCCTTTTGTACAGGGAGGCAAGGCCGGGTTTGTGGTGTCCAAAATCAGTTATGCCTTAGGGCCTGACGCCAAAGATGCCGACACCTGCCCAGACGGCATGAGCTTAAACCCGGTGGAAATTTTTCAGCTTACGCCGGAAGCCAAACGTCATCAGGGTGAGTCGGATAAAGACTACGGCAGCCGGCTGGACCAGGGTGGCTGGAAAATCGCCACGGCGGCCAATGGGCAAAACCTGTGCATGAATCCGGAGGCTGGCGGGCCAGACCCTCACTTTCGCACCGTCAAGCGCAGCGACGTGGCTGTACCCGGCATCAATATGGATGGGGTGAATACCCCGGTTGGCACAAGCAACGACGCCAATTCCTGTCATCAGTCAGACTTTATCGGCATCAACGGTGAAGCCGGTGTCGATAATCAGTTCTACCGGTTGGTGGGGTGCAGCCGTTCCTTTCAAACCAGTGGGGCTTCCAACACCTATGGCATCGAAATGCTCACCGGCGCCTGGGGCATTCTCATTTCCGTAAGCGGTGTGGATGATCTCAGCAACGATGACGAGGTTGAAGTAGGGCTGTACGCCAACGCCGACCCCATTCGTCTGAGCCCCGGTCGAGATCCGCTGCAATACGCCACCTACGCCATGGATCAGGATCCGCGATTCCGGGCCACCACGCGCGGTAAAATTCAAAACGGTGTGCTCATCACTGAGCCAGTAACCGTGAGGTTTCACAGTATCGTCAACAGCCTGCGCCTGGAGCGAGAGCTGCAAGATGCGCGATTGCAGATGACGCTCTCCGAAGACGGTGTCCTGGACGGTTACCTGGCGGGCTATACCCCGGTAGAAACCATGTATGACCTGCAGTACGGCTATCGCAGTGGCAAAGACAGTCAGGGAGAGCTGGCGTCATTAAAATTGAGGCTGGGGACAGCCAATGGTGCCGCGCGAGTCTTGGGTCACAGTTGTCCGGGAGCCTATCACGCCCTCTATCAATTGGCGGACGGCAACCCGGATCCGAACACCGGACGATGCACGTCGATATCGACTCAGTATCGCGTTACCGCTATTCCGGCCTTTGTGGTGGATGTGAAAACCCAAAGCCTGAATGATGCCTTGAAACAAACGGAGACTGACGATGGTTACTAAACAAAGCCATGCGCAGAGATGGAATTGGTTGTTTTCAGGGGTGATGGTTAAAAAAAGCGGCCTGGGACTGGCTTCGGGTTTATTGTTGGGGCTGACCGGCTGCGACAGCAGCGATATTGCCAATCAGGAACCAGAGCCGGTGGGTGGCCCGACGGTCATGCGGCAATTGAGCGAATCGCAATATCGGGCAACGGTTGCCGATATTTTCGGCACCGAGATTCCCGTGGTTGCGCGCTTTGGCAAAGGTTTGCGTGCAGAAGGTTTGCTGGCGGTGGGCAGCAGTGAAGCGGGTATCTCGGCCATCAGTATCGAGCAATATGATGCAGCCGCACGCAGTGTGGCGACCGCGGTTGTCAGCGAAGCAAAACGTTCCCAACTGGTACCGTGCACCCCACACTCCGAATCTCAATTTGATGCCGAATGCGCGAGCTTGTTTGTGCAACAGTACGGCCCACCATTGTTTCGCCGTCCGCTCACCGATCACGAAGTGGCTCGGTTTGTGGGCGCAGCCCGGACGGGGCAGGAACACCTGGGCAGTTTTTACGAGGGCCTCAAATACGCCTTGTCGGGCATGATGCTGGCGCCGGATTTTTTGCTGCGTATTGAACACACTGAACCCCCGCAGCAAACCGAAATCAACAGTTCGACAGCCGAGACGGCCGGTGTTGTGCAGCTGGATGCGTTTTCCAAAGCTACCCGGCTCAGTTATTTTTTAACCAACTCGACACCTGATACTGAACTCCTGCGGGCCGCGGCTGCCGGCGAATTGAATACCGAGGCCGGGCTCGAACAGCAAGTCGATCGCCTGTTGCAGTCGCCTCATTTCGAGCAGGCCGTGCGGGCATTTTTTGAGGACATGCTGCAGTTCGATTTGTTTGCTGACCTGGCCAAAGATCCGCTCATCTACCCGGCGTTCAACTCGGAGGTGGTGACCGATTCCCAGGAGCAAACGC
The DNA here is from genome assembly GCF_011602365.1 of Pseudomaricurvus hydrocarbonicus. Classification (GTDB taxonomy): domain Bacteria; phylum Pseudomonadota; class Gammaproteobacteria; order Pseudomonadales; family Cellvibrionaceae; genus Pseudomaricurvus; species Pseudomaricurvus hydrocarbonicus. The sequence goes on along the minus strand of NZ_JAAONZ010000011.1, from coordinate 458 downwards.
TGCGCACCATCACCGACCTGCTCATCACTCAAAATGCAGACTACCGAGATCTGTTCACCACCCGTGAAGCCTATCTGACCCGCGCTTTGGGGGGTGTCTACCGGTTGCCGGTGCCCACGCGCCATGGCTGGGAAAAAACCGAGTTTCCGGTTGAGTCCAATCGGGCCGGCATTCAAAGCCACATTTCTTTTCTGGCCCTGCACGCCCATCCGGGCCGTTCATCGCCCACATTGCGCGGGCTGGCGGCGCGGGATATTTTCTTGTGTCAGGATGTCCCCGACCCGCCGGCGAATGTGAATTTCAGCATCGTGCAGGACCCATCCAATGCCAGCATGCCCACCGCCAGGGAGCGGCTGCAAGCTCACCGCACCGAACCCTCCTGTGCCGGATGCCACAAAATCATGGACCCGCTGGGTCTGACGCTGGAAAATTTTGACGGTCTGGGCACCTATCGCACC
>NZ_JAAONZ010000010.1 GCF_011602365.1 Pseudomaricurvus hydrocarbonicus | reverse complement strand
CTATGCCGATCAGGAACTGGAAGCCCGCGCTAAACCGGTTTACTATCGAATTTGGTGAGCGGGTAACGGCTCATCTTTGACGCGTCACGGGACGTTTACACAGTTATCAGGACACTCTCCCGAGAGCCACTCATTACGTCGATTTAGCGCGTCCCTTTTCTACTTACCCGGACTCCCCCGCAGTGCTCACATGCAACCTTATCGGCGGTATGTGGCCTGTGCCCCCCTCCCGATCATTGCGTTCATAGCCCGCTGGGGTTGTATCATAGCGCAATCGTTGCTGTTACTGGTTGCTGCGACTGGCTACTATACAGGGCGTTTCTTTTACCCCGTAACGCAGGGCTTAATACAATCATAAGGAGTGGAGTGTGTCTCAAACTGTAATCTTTCAACCCGTCATGGCCATGTTGATTTTAACCGGTGTGGTTTGGTTGGTGCTATTTGCGCGGCGGATACCGTATCTGACGGCCAATAAAATTGATGCCGAACAGCTGAAAACCCCGAATCAGGTTTCGATGCTGGTGCCCGATGACGTCAATGCCCCGGCCAATAATTTCAAAAACCTGTTCGAAGTGCCGGTGGTGTTTTACGTGGTGTGTATCGCCGCCTACGCCCTGGGACAGGTCGATGGCCTGTTGATGAATGGTGCCTGGGCGTTTGTCATCTTGAGAGTGATTCACTCCCTGGTTCACTGCACTTACAACCGGGTATTGCACCGCTTTCTGGCGTATCTGGGTGCCAGCGTGGTGCTGTGGTTTATGGTGATCAAGGTGGCCCTGTCTGTTTTTTAAGCGCAGGTGGCATTTACCGTTCGAGCGCGCAAGGCTGGACGGCCGGTCACAAAGACCACACTGTTCAGCCTCTAGCCCAGCAGACCGCCGGTCAGGTTTTTTCAAATTCCAGCGGTCCCCGACTGATCTTTTCCCCAGCCAGTCGGGCTTTAATGCGCTCAGCCAGCAGATACAAACTGGGCACCAGAATCAGCGTGACACCGGTGGCAAACAGCACCCCGAATGACAGCGAGATCACCATGGGAATCAAAAAGCGGGCCTGTGTGCTGGTTTCGGCCATGATGGGCACCAGGCCGATAAAGGTGGTGACCGACGTGAGGATGATGGGGCGAAAGCGGTCGAGCCCGGCCTGTACCACGGCGGCGAAAACTTCCATGCCCTGATGCCTTAACTGGTTGATGCGATCGAGCAGCACCAGGTTGTCGTTCACCACGACTCCGGCACAGGCAAAAAACCCCAACATTGACATCATACTGACTTCCCGCCCCATGATCAGATGGCCAATCACGGCCCCCATAAAGCCAAAGGGGATCGCCGTCAGGATCAGTACCGGTTGCCAATAGGAGCCGAACGCCACGGCCATCAAACCGTAAATCACTAAGATCGCCAAGCCAAAATTGCGGGTGGTGGACACCAAAAACTGACTTTCGTCTTCCATGTCGCCGGTGATTGTCAGGTCGAACCCCGGGTATTGTTGGCGCCAGGCCGGCAGGTTGTTTTTCAGCAGGCTGGCCACAATTTCGTTGGGCTCCCCTTTGCCTTCGGCCACCTCGGCGGTGATGGCGATGGCACGTTTGCGGTCAATGCGGTCGATTTGAGTGTAGCCGGGCACAAAGCGAATGTTGGCAACGGTCTCCAGGGGAATGGCCCGGCCATCGGCCGTGCGTACCCGCATTTCGCCCAGCTGGTCGACGTCGTTACGCTCTGCCTTGGGGTAGCGCACCATCACTTTGACGTCTTCCTTGCCCCGGGGAATGCGTTGCGCTTCTTCCCCGTAAAACCCCTGCCGAACCTGACGGGCAATGTCGGCCAAGCCCAGTCCCAGCAGTTCGGCATTGGGCTTGAGGTCAATCTCGATTTCACTGCGGGCTTCGGTCAGTGAGTCGCGTAAATCATACACACCGGGGTAGGTCGACAGGGCCGTTTTGACATCGTGTATGGCCTGTAACATGCGTTCATGATCATCAGCCCCCAGAGTCAAACGCAAGGTGATGTCTTCACTGATGGCATTGATGGTGGCGCTTTCTTGTATTTGCTCGGCGTCGTTGATGGGACCGACCAATTCTTTCCAGCGATTGAGAATGTCACTGGAGGATACCTTCTGGTTGTCTTGCGGGTTGAGCGTCACCGTCACCAGTGCCTGATTTTGCCAGGCATAGGATTGCATGTCTCCGAGCAGCCCATGGTCATCTCCGTTAAACAGTTGCGGGTCTGTTTTCAGCTGCTCCAGGCCCTGCTCCAGTTGTTTCAAAATCAACGCCTGGGTGCTAAAGGGGCTGCCCTCGGGTACGCTGACCTGAATGCGGATGAAGTCGGACGTCACCACGGGCATAAAGGTTCGGTGCATCCAGCCACCACCGTATAAGGCCGCGGACAGTCCGAAGGCAATCAGAAACAGCGAGATGGTGGTGCCGTTGTTGCGCAGCATTTTGAGAAGACCGGGGCGGTAAACATTGACGGCGAACGCATTGAGTCCGTGGGCGAATTTCCCCCGGGTTTGGCTGAGCCTGTTGCTCCAGGCATGGGTGGAGGGTTGCTCGGGTTTCAGGTGGGAGAGGTGGGAGGGCAGAATCAGCAGGGATTCCAACAGCGAGAAGGCCAGTGCCAGAATGACGACGATGGGGATGGCGTAACTCATGTCGCCCATACCGCCCGGTATCACCAGCAGTGGCGCAAAGAAAATCATGGTGCTGACGACGGCAAAAAAGACCGGCTTGCTGATGGCTTTGGCACCGCTGGCGGCAGCGGCATGTCCTTTAAGCCCGCTTTGCTGTTTAGAGTAAATGCTTTCGCCGACAATGATGGCATCGTCCACCACAATCCCGAGCACCATCAGAAACGCAAACATGGAAATCATGTTCAGGCTGACGCCAAACAGCGGCAGCAGCCACAGCGCTCCCAGAAAGGCGATCGCGATGCCCACGCACACCCAGGCGGCCAGCGCCGGGCGCAAGAACAGCATCAGAATGACAAACACCAGTACCAGTCCGGAGAGAGAGTTTTTCAGCAGCAGGTTCATGCGGCCTTCGAACAATTTTGACCAGTCCTGCCAAACCGTGATTTCAATGCCCGCAGGCAGTTCCTGATTCGCCTGGACGAGGTAGTCATTCACCGTCTTGGCTATATTGATGATGTCGGGTTTTTCGGTGCTTTTGACCTCGAGGAAAACGGCCGGCTTGCCGTTCAGGCGAGCAATGATATTGTCTTCCGCAAAGCCGTCCGTCACCGTGCCGACGTCACCAATGGTGAGCTGGCTGCCGTCTTCGTGGCTGTCCACCACAATGCGTTCAAAGTCGCTGGCGGAATAGGCCTGGCCGCGCGTTTGCAGCTGGATATCGCCGGTGTCAGATTTGATGGTGCCGGCGGGCAGGTTGAGCGAGGCCTGACGCACGGCGTTGACCACCTGCTCAAAACTGAGATTGTAATGCCGCAGGTTGTATTCGGAGATTTCCACGGCCATTTCATCCGGCCGGGTGGCTTTAATATTGACGATGGAAATGCCGGGCAGCAGTGCAATTTCATCGCGGATTTTTTCACTCGCTTGTTTGAGGGCCGCTTCGCTGACATCACCATAAATGCCCAGGCTCATGATCTCCCGCTGCCAGAGAGCTTCGGTGATGATGGGTTTTTCCGCGTCGGCGGGAAAGGTCGAAATGGCGTCGACCCGGGCTTTGATATTGTTGAGCAGGCGCTGGGAGTCGTAGCCATTGATGGCTTCTGCCTGCACCGTGCCGAGGCTGAGCCTGGCAGTCGAGGTGATTTCTTCGATGCCTTCCAGGTCGGCAATGGCTTCTTCCACCCGCTTCACCACTTGTTCTTCCACTTCCACCGGACCCGCCCCGGGGTAGGGAATGTCAACCCGGATGAGGTTGGTTTCCACCCCCGGAAAGACTTCCTTGTTGAGACTGGCGAGATTGCTTAAACCGCCCAGGATGATGACCACCATGAGCAGGTTGGCGGCAATGGGATTTTCAACGAACCACTGGATCAACCGATTCATGAGCCGGCAACTTGTTTATGTTCGATCTGGGGTGAGACCACGATGCCTTCACTCAAAAAGCTTTGCCGTCCCACCACGATGGGCTCGCCTTTCTGGAGGTCTCCGCGAATCCAGGCCTGCTTGCCGTTGGAATGCAGCAGGGTGACGGTCTTGTCATGCACTCGATTCTGCTTATCCAGGGTATAGATGTGGTTGCGTTTGAATAAGGCCGTGTGCGGGATGGTAATGACGTTTTCCAGTTCACGCCCCTGAATCTCGGCCTCCACAAACAATCCGACGATGAGGGGGGCCTGCACCTGGTCGTTGTTGAGAAAATTGCCGGTGACTCTAAACGGATCCTGCACTTCGGCGATGGCGTAGTAAAGGCGGGTGCTGGTGTCGAGGCTGGCTTCGGTGCGGGCAATGTGTCCCTGCCAGAAGTAGCGTTTGCCCGCGATGATCGCGCTGATGGAAACGGCCGGACCGCGCGGGTTTGCTGTTTTTTTCATGGTCGTAATCACCGGTCCCGGTCCCGCCCCTGAGTCTACATCCGGGGCAGCCCCGGTGTTACCGGCGTCAAACCCCAGAGGTAAATCGACCAGCGCTATTTGTCGGTCGGTCAGCGGCAGTCGTATGACGGCAACGCTGGTGTCATAGACACTGGCGATAGGGGTGCCGGGGGTGACGTATTGCCCCATATCGACCTGGGTTTGGCGGATACGGCCATCAAAGGGCACGCTGACGTTAGTGCGCTCAAGGTTCAGTTGGGCTTGCTCATAGTCGGCTTGTGCCGATTGCAACAGGGCTTGCGCCGCCGCCAGTTGCGGTTGGCGCAAAAACAGCGCGTTTGCCTCTTTGTTGCCGAGATCCCGCCACTCCCGCTGGGCCTGCCGGTTGCGGCCGCGCTCCGTGGCGAGCACTTGTTGGGCATCGGCGACCTTGGCCTCGGCCCGCAGCAGGGCGACGTTGTAATCCCTTGGGTCAATGGTGACCAGGGCTTTGTGGGCTTTGACAAAGGCGCCATCGACAAAATGGGGATCCACCTGGGTGATTCGGCCGCTGACCTCTGCCACCAGGTCGATTTCCCGCCGGGGGGCGACGGTGCCCTGCGAGTTGACGGTCAGGGATTGTGTTGAAGGCGCGGCGAGAATGACGGCGACTTTTACCGGGGGCGGCGGTTGCACGGGGGTGGGTTCGGGGGCGGGTTTGAGGGTCGCCACAGCCACCACGACGAGTCCGCCAAGGATCAGGATGATGACAGGTTTTAGACTGGGGTTAAGCTTGAGCGTGCGCCAGGTCACAGCAGGTTCCTTGCAGTATTTTATGGCAATTCTCTGAAGTGTGATCCATACACCCTAGTCTGATCATGATAATTCGCAATTTCAACTGCTGAAACGGGGTGCGAGGAGACCAAATACCGGGGGTTCAGAGGGCTATTATTCTACAGCCTGCCATTTGTGTTGTTTTATTTAAGGTTTTAAACGCCAAAAGTCGGCAGATGAGTGATTTTTCATCAGTTTAGCCAGTGCGATAGGCTTCTGTCTCCAGCCTTTACCGATCTTATCGCGCGACCATAAAACCGCCGCAAAAACAAGGCTGTTTTCATCCGCACCATTTACGCATAATGACCCACCAGCCCCGAGCTCAGAACGCACGGGGCCTGCCGGTTTGTTATCTGGCTCCTGAGTGATGAGGTATCGGGAGAGTGATTATTGCAAGGGTGACATGCTGGCACCTTGGCCAGAGGGATTTTAAGTGCCCGACAGGGCCGTTAACGGATTTGAAAAACAGTTTTTGACCGTCAGTGCGACACGCTCACCGCAGCGCTTCAGGACTGCCCGTATAACCATCAGATTCGCCCGTCTTTTAAGAGTTTTATCTATTAAGAGTTTTATCTATGAAAAGTATTTCCGCCCGTATTGCCGAAGAAATTGGTGCTCAGGAGCAGCAGGTCAATGCTGCCGTTAGTTTGCTGGATGAAGGTGCCACCGTACCGTTTATCGCTCGCTATCGGAAAGAGGTCACCGGCGGGCTGGACGATACCCAGATGCGCAACCTCGAAGAGCGTCTGCGCTACTTGCGGGAACTGGAAGATCGCCGTGCCGCGATCCTCAAAAGCATTGACGAGCAGGGCAAACTGACCCCTGAACTGACCGCAGACATCAACAGCGCCGAGACCAAAAATCGTCTCGAAGATCTGTACTTACCCTACAAGCCCAAGCGTCGGACCAAGGGTCAGATTGCCAAAGAAGCCGGTCTGGAGCCTCTGGCCAATGACTTGCAAGCGGACCCGACGCTGGCCCCCGAGGTGGAGGCCCTGAAATACATTGTTGGCGGTGAGCTCAACGACAACAGCGAAGAAGCGCAAAAAATCACCGACCTCAAGGCCGCCCTGGACGGCGCCAAATATATCTTGATGGAGCGCTTCAGTGAAGACGCCAACCTGCTCGGGCGGCTGCGGGACTTCCTCAAGACCGAAGGCACGATTACGGCCCGGGTGATGGATGGCAAGCAGGCTGAAGCGGCCAAGTTCCAGGATTATTTTGAGCACGATGAGCCCTTGAAGAGCATTCCCTCTCACCGGGCCCTGGCCATGTTTCGCGGCCGCAATGAGGGGTTCCTGTCCATTGCGGTGACGGTGGGTGATGCTGAAGACCGCACCGTCGCCCATCCCTGTGAAGCCATGATTGCCGACTTCTGGGAGATCCGCGATCAGGGGCGGGCGGCGGATAAATGGCTGGGTGAAGTGGTGCGCTGGACCTGGCGGGTGAAATTGCTGACGCATCTGGAAACCGATCTGTTGGGTGAGATTCGCGAGCGCGCGGAAGAAGAGGCCATTCACGTGTTTGCCAGCAACCTGAAAGACTTGCTGCTGGCCGCCCCGGCGGGTCAGAAGGCCACCATTGGTTTGGATCCCGGCTTGCGTACCGGTTGTAAAGTGGCGGTGGTGGATGCCACCGGCAAGGTGCTGGACCACTGTGCGATCTACCCGACACCACCGCAAAACAAAGTGCGGGAAGCCGAAGCGGTGCTGGTGAATTTCTGCAAAAAATACGATGTGGGCTTGATCGCTATCGGCAACGGTACCGCCTCGAGGGAAACCGACAAGTTTGTCGGTGATATGTTAAAAGCCCATAAAGACATCCAGGCGCAGAAAGTGATGGTGAACGAAGCGGGAGCGTCGGTTTACTCCGCGTCAGCATTTGCGGCGAAAGAATTTCCGGACCTGGATGTAACCATCCGCGGGGCGATTTCCATTGCCCGCCGTCTGCAAGACCCACTGGCGGAGCTGGTTAAGATTGAACCCAAATCCATCGGTGTGGGTCAGTACCAGCACGATGTGTCACAGACTCAACTGGCACGATCACTGGAAGCGGTGGTCGAAGATTGTGTGAACGCGGTGGGGGTAGAAGTGAACACCGCCTCGGCGCCCCTGCTGGCAGCGGTGTCCGGATTGAACCAAACGCTGGCCAACAATATCGTTGAGTTCCGGGATCAAAATGGTGTCTTCACCAGTCGCGAAGCGTTGAAAAAAGTGCCGCGTTTTGGCGCAAAAACGTTTGAACAGGCGGCCGGTTTCTTGCGTGTGGCCGGCAGTGAAAACCCCCTGGATGCGTCAGCGGTGCACCCTGAATCCTATTCGGTGGTGGAAAAAATTGCCGCCAAAAACGCACGCCCCATCAGCAACCTCATGGGTGATTCTGCGTTCCTGCGGGCCTTGAAGGCTGCCGATTACACCGATGAAAAATTTGGGGTGCCGACGGTTACCGACATCATCAGCGAATTGGACAAGCCCGGTCGAGATCCGCGTCCGGAGTTTAAAACCGCGCGCTTCCAGGACGGCGTGGAGAAACTCTCGGATCTGGAACCGGGCATGATCCTGGAGGGTACGGTCACCAACGTGACGGCCTTCGGGGCGTTTGTGGATGTGGGGGTTCATCAGGATGGTTTGGTACACATCTCCGCGCTGTCGAATACCTTTGTTAAAGACCCGCGCGAAGTGGTCAAGGCCGGCGACATTGTGAAAGTCAAAGTGATGGAAGTGGACGTGGCGCGCAAACGCATTGGCATGTCCATGCGCCTTGACGACACTCCGGGAGAGCAAACCTCGGTCGCCGGTGAACGTCGCCCATCCCGTCGCCAGAACCAGGGCAGCAGCCAGCGCAGTTTTGGCGGCAACGGCGAGCGCAAATCCAGCGCGGGTCGCTCCGGTGGTGGCCAGAGCAAATCTGCCGAAGGTACCATGGCGGCGTTGTTTGCGCAGGCGAACAAAAAGAAAAACGGTCGACTGTAAACGGTTGCCGGTGCGTGTTTTTTATTCGGCGAGGTTAGGGAGAGTGAAAGCGTGAAGTATTGGCTGTTCAAATCCGAGCCGGATGAATTTGGTATTGATGATCTGGCGGCTTGTCAGCGCGAGCGCTGGGATGGTATTCGCAACTATCAGGCCCGCAATTTATTGCGCGACGAAGTGGCGGTGGGTGACCAGGTGTTGCTCTACCACAGCAGCTGTAAAAACGTGGGGGTGGCCGGCATTGCCGAAGTCGTTGCCGGCGCCTATCCAGACCCGCTGCAGTTTGATCCCGACAGTAAATACTTTGACCCCAAATCGTCGCCAGACAAGCCGCGCTGGATCTCTGTCGACATCGCATTCGTGCAAAAATTTGCCCGGGTGTTGCCGTTACAAACCATCAAAACCATGCCGGCACTGAATGAGATGGTGCTGGTGAAACAGGGGCGCTTATCGGTACAACCGGTGCGCGCGCAAGAGTGGCAGGCGATTGTCGCTGCAGTGGGTTGAGCGTGTCATGCGGTTTACGTGATGGCCTCGATGCTTGCTTGACTCGGCGCTGGCTTGAACAGACCCGGTGTTTCCTTGAATCGTCAGACGGGTTCATGCAATCGTCGACGCCTTGACCGAGTCAGGAGGCGATGGCCCATGGCATTTTTGAGACCGTTCGCGGATGTGACATACACGATGATGTCGACGGTGGCCGTGCTGATGATGGCCCTGTTGTGGGTGAACACGGGCAGCGCGGACGCCTGGAAATCACCACTGCTGCAGGATCACCCTTTGGTGGGAAAAATCGTTGAGCAGAAAACCGGGCGGGAACTCTCTTTCGCCGAACTCGTCACTCGTCTCACACGCTACCCGGTGATCTTGATTGGTGAGAAGCACGATAACCCGGATCATCATGTGTTTGAGTCCCAACTGCTTTCTGCCCTGGTCGACGCTGAAACGGCGGTGGTGTTTGAAATGCTCGATGACCAGCAGCGTTCAGCGCTCAACAGTCTGCCCGCAGAGCTTTCTCTCGAGACCTTGAAAACACAGCTGCAGTGGCCACCACAAGGCTGGTCCTGGGAGGATTATGGCCCGCTGTTTCTCCAGGTGATTGATCAGGGTGGGCTGCTCAGGGCGGGCAATATCGATCGCCCGACCATGATGAACATCTACCGCAAAGGTGTGTCATCGCTCATGGACCAACCGCGCTTTGCCTCCATTGCATCACTGCAGCAGGATCTGCAGTTACCGATACTGGATCTCGTGTTTGAATCCCACTGCGGCAAGATGGACAAGGACAAGCTGCAGCCAATGGTGGAGATTCAATGGGCCAAAGACGCCAGTATGGGCTTTGTGTTGGCGCAATCCCGGATGCCGCGAAGCGTCATGATTGCCGGTGCGGTTCACGCGCGCAAGGATATCGGTATCCCAAGACATTTGCCGACCTCGCTTCACAGTGTCACGCTGTTGCTGAGGGAGGTGGCGCCGGACAAGTTGCAGGCGGATCAGTATTCCGCCATGCAAACCGATCAGGCTGGCGCGGTGCAGGCGGATTATGTGTGGTTCAGCCCCATGGCCACCGATGAAGACTACTGTGACCGGTTGTGAGCCGTCGACCGTAGATCCTTGTTGGTAAGGGCGGCCGCCCCTTGTGAGCGACTGTCTTTCCCGCTAAACCCACAAAATCTTCCATTTTTTTGAATTTCCCCGGGCCGGTGGTAGGCTTAGGTCAAGACGTTGGCGATTTTTCAGACAGGCATTCTGTGGAGACAGGCCCATGAAAACCGATCTTTGTGCTCAAGACATCATGACCCCCCACGTATTGATGGCCTATGAAGGCTGGTCGATCAGACGCTTGTCTGGATTCTTTATGAAAAACAAAATCAGTGGTGCGCCGGTGATTGCCAGTGATCACAGTCTGGTGGGGGTGGTGACAGTGACGGACATTCTGTCGTTTGAAACTAAGTCCTGCGAGGAAAAAAGCGAGCTGTTGCAAGAGGTTTACGCCGAGTATGTGGGGCAAACCTACGATGACGATATTTTGCAAACCATGATGTCGAAAGCCGATGAAAACTGTACGGTAAACCAGGTCATGACCCGGCACGTGATCAAAGTCGACGGTAAAGCCGGTTTGCAGGAAGTCGCCTATATCATGTTACAGCATGGCATTCGCCGGATTTTTGTGACTGAAAACGGTCTTATCTGCGGTGTGATCAGTACCCACAACATCCTGACCGCCATCGCTCAATAGCGTTGGTGGCTGTCTGTCTTAGGCCTCCAGCCTGAAGCACTGGTGTCACGCTGCCCGCTGTGAATTGCCCGAGAGGTTGTGAGCGGGGCATGGTGGCTGTCTATACTCTGTTATCATGATGGCTGGTCGGGGGGTTAATCCCAGCCCGCCAAAACCACCTTGCCAATCGCGTGACCGCTTTCCAGAAACGCGTGAATCTTGCGCAGGTTTTCCGCCGAAATGGGCATCAATACCTCTTTCATCGTGCCTTGCAGTATGCCCAGGTCAATGCCGTCAGCGACTTTATTGAGCAGTGTCTGCTGTTCGATCATATCCGCCGTTTGAAACATGGCGCGAGTGAACATGAACTCCCAGGAAAAACTGGCGCTTTTGCTTTTCAGCAGGCCGAGGTTTACCGGTTGCTCGGTTTCCACGATGGAGCAGATGTGGCCCTGCGGTGCGATGGCGTTGGCCATCGCGCTCCAGTGCTGGTCGGTGGCGTTGAGGCAGAGAATGTAATCCACCTGCGGCGTATTGATCGCTTTTAATTCCTCGTCAATGGCATTGCGGTGGTTGATGACCTGATCGGCGCCCATGGTCTTTACCCAGTCAACGGTGTCGGGTCGTGACGCGGTGGCGATGACGTTCAGCTTGGCGATCTGTTTGGCCAGTTGGGTGGCAATCGAACCCACCCCGCCTGCCGCGCCAATGATCAATAAGGATTTGCCGGCATCCAGCCCCTCTGCGGAAATGCCCATTCGATCGAACAGGGCTTCCCAGGCGGTAATGCTGGTCAGGGGAAGCGCTGCCGCCTGAGCGAAATCCAGACTGCTGGGCATCTTGCCGACAATGCGTTCATCGACCAGTTGGAATTCACTGTTGCTGCCGGCGCGGGTGATGTCGCCGGCGTAGTAAACGCGATCCCCCACTTTGTAGTGTTCGACATCGGGGCCGGTGGCCACCACTTCACCGGCAGCGTCCCAGCCGAGTACCCGTGGCGCGGTTTCGGTCTGCTCTTTAGGGGCACGTATTTTGGTGTCCACCGGATTGACGGAGATGGCTTTGATTTCCACCAGCAGGTCGTGACCTTGCGGGGCTTCGGGTTTGTCTATGATGACATCGAGCAGGGACTGTTCATTTTCAATCGGTAGGTATTGATATAAGCCGACGGCTTTCATCATGCGGTCTCCATGCAAGGAATTGTGGGTTGACGTTTGTGTCATCAAGTTTGCCGCTTGGCAGCCTGGATCTCGTCCGCTGGGTATTCAGTGGCGCCTTGATTCCGTTTCGCGATGAGCGCCACCGCACCATTGAGCCGATGACCGCATCGTGAGGCGGATCGTCCTATGTTTCGCCGGCACTCAGAGCGCCTGAAATTTCAGTTGGCTACCATAGCGCCAATAAAAATTGTGCGCAATTGTGGCGGTCTGCTTTCACGGGACAATTCGAATTAAGTGAGCGCCCACTTATGCAAAATCAACAAGGCTCATCGTTGCCGCCAGAATGTTCATCGCTTTATCCATTTGCGCTCGAGTGATGTAGGGGGCAACACCAAACCGTAAATAGTCTCCGCGGCAATCTGTCAGCACGCCTTGCAACTTCAATTGCTCACAGAGAGCGTTGGCTTTGGCGCTGCGCAACGATAAAAAGCCGCCGTTCATCGACAGCGGCTGGGCGTGCGCGCGCTCAATGTGAGCGCGCGGCAGTTTCAATTCGCTGAAGGCGTTGGCCAAATACTGAATCTGTGTCTGGTAATGGTGTTGCAGCACGGTTTTGGTCAGGCCTTGCTGTTGAAAAAATTCAACCACCCTGGCCGCCCTGAATTGGGAGGTGGGGTCGTAGGTGGCGGTGGCAAATTTTTGATGGTCACTGTTGAAACCTACCGGTTGTGGCCCTCGAGGTTGATCCAGGTCTGAGAAGGACGCGTACCAGCCGGTCATCACCGGCTTCAGTGGGCAGTCCTCCGGGTAGCGGAGAAAGCAATTGCCTTCGCCCCACTGTAAATATTTATAACCCCCTGTCACCAGATAGCAGTGTTGCAGTTGCTCTCGCTGGATCGACAGCGGTGCGACATGAGTGCCGTGGTAGTCGTCTATCAGCATGGGGACCTGGTGCGCTTGCGCAGCCGCGGCCATGGCCTGCAGTGACGGTTGAATCAGGGAGGTTTCAAAATAGACACGGGATATCATCACGGCCGCGGTGCGATCGTTGAGTTGGTCGATCAGGCGATCCGCAAAGGATTCGATGGGATGGCTTGCAACCTGAATGACCTCGATTCCCATTTCCTGCAAGCGATGCAGCTGGCGATAGAGTGAGTGGAATTCACCGTCGGTGGTGAGGATGCGCGGCTTACGCTTGAGGTCCAGGGCGGATAACCAACTGCATAATAACAGGTGAGTGTTTTCCGCCAGGCAATACTGCCCACGATCATCGTCGTACCAGTTTTTTAAATAGTTGCGCAATACATTGGCTTTTGTGAGCGCGGTTTCCCATTTTTCATCCACGTGCTGAGCAGCACAGTCGAACGCTTCCAGTTGTCCTTCCCGCGCCACATCGGGCCAGGCTTGGTGAGAGTGTCCGGTAAACAGCAGGCGCTGGTCGACAGCAAACCGGGAGTAGTGGGGAGCCAGTTGCTGTGCCAGAGTGTCGAAGTCTTTTGCGGGAGTGGGCATTGCGTTACCGGGGCCTCTTTTTATTGGGTTATGGCGTGGGCCGGGGGGGCAGACCCGGGTGACTCCACAGTGACGTTGTTACTGGCTGAGGCTATGGATGTTCTTACAGGTGCGCGCGCACCGCCCACAGGTCAGGAAAGATGCTGCGGTGCAAGGTGGAGCGCAGGTAGCTGGCGCCGGGGGAACCACCGGAGCCGGGCTTGGAGCCTATGGTGCGCTCGACCATCTTCACATGACGATAGCGCCACTCCTGCAACCCTTCATCAAAATCCACCATTAACTCGGACACCAGACTGGCTTCCGGATCCTTGCGGATGATGTCCGCCAGCTTTTCCTGCAGCTGCTCATCGCCACTGTAAATCAGCCCTTCGCTGTGAGTCGGCACCGGCAGCGGTAATTGATGCTGGCGTGTGTTCAGGTATTCAATAAAACAGTACCAAAGGGTCGGCTCTTGCATGCGCTCTAGCAGGCGCTGGTAATGCTGGGGCACACTTTTCTGCAATTCAATCGCCACGGGTGAGTGCATGCCACAGAGGATTTCCACTTCGCGAAATTGCCAGGATTGAAAGCCGCTGGAGCTGGCGAGAAATTTTCGGAAGCTGATGAACTCCAGCGGCGTCATGGTTTCGAGAATATCGATCTGGCTGACCAGGGTCTTAAAGATGGTCAGAATTCGGCGATAGGTTTTGGCGCTGCCCCAGGTCTCTCCAGCGCTCAGGTTGCTGCGCAGCTTGCCCATTTCGTGCAGTACCTGTTTGAACCAGAGCTCGTAGGTTTGGTGAATGATGATGAACAGCAGCTCATCGTGTTCAGGCGGGTCGGATTGCAGCTGCTGCAGCTGCAGAAGTTCGTCAACTTTTAAGTAGGAGCCGTAGGTCAGCGTCATGGTGAAAGTGCTTCTTCGGGCAGAATGACAGGGGTTAATACTCAGTGTAGTCATTAACTTCACGGCGTAGTACAAAAGTATAAAGTGATCGCCGCTGCCCGGTTGCGGGGTGAGCAAAAACCGGCAATCGCGCTTGCGGGATTGAAAGGAAAAGTAAAGCGAGAGTGTTATGACGGCGCGGCAAATTAGCCTTGCCGGCTGATTTCAGCGCCTAAATTGGAATATTAACAATCTATCTGCCAGATATTGAAAATAACTGTTGACTCGGCCGTAAGCTTGTTTATAAGCTAGAGGCCGCTTGAAAGTGCGACTGAATATTTATGCACACCATTTCGAAGTCCGTATTGAGTACCTCGTCCTGTTTTCATAAGTAAGTAGCAACACACTTCAGCACAGCCGCCTTTTTTATAGGGCAATTTTTACTATTGAAGAAAGATTAGGATTTACACAAATGTCAAAGACTACCGGTACGGTTAAATGGTTCAACGAATCTAAAGGTTTTGGTTTCATCGAGCAAGAGTCTGGTCCAGACGTATTCGCTCACTTCAGCGCCATTCAGGGTTCAGGTTTCAAAACTCTGGCTGAAGGCCAAAAAGTAGAGTTCACTGTAACTCAAGGTCAAAAAGGCCCACAGGCCGAGGACATCGTTCCTCTGTAAGTCTCAGACTACTGAGATGACCTAAAAAAAGGAGGCTAAGGCCTCCTTTTTTGTGCCTGTCGTTTGCGTTTACCCACGAAATATTGAAATGTATGGGCAATGGGGCAGGCGATCTGTGCTTTTCCGCGGTGCTGCGCGCGAGGTGCCGTGACGGGGTTCTGGGTCTGAGCTGGCGACATCATTGGGGCCAGCGGCGGAACCTGAGGTGATGAAGAGAACATAAAAAAGGAGGCTGTAAGCCTCCTTTTTTGGGGTTTTTACTGCGGTTTTCGAAGACGTTTAAGCTATTTAAGGCTCTGGGCTGTCTGGCGGTGGTGCTGCAGCCCTGCCTTGCCTGCGGTTAGGCGGTTTTTCCGGCGCCAGTGCCGAGCACCTTCGCGTTGCGAAAGCTGGCGATTTCACCGCTCTTCACCTTGGCCAGATACTGGTTCACTTCCCGTTTCACCTCCGGCGCAAACAGGTACAGGCCGAGAATGTTGGGGATCGCGATCAAAAAGACGATGGCGTCGGAAAAGTTAAGCACCGAGGTCAGGTTGGTCATGCAGCCCAGAACAATGAACAGGCAGAAGATCGTCTTGAAGATGTTCTGGCTGTAGATGGCTTCCCCAAACAGGTAGGTCCAGCCTTTCAGGCCGTAGTAGGACCAGGAAATGGCGGTGGAGAAGGCAAACAACAGGCCTGCAATCGCCAGCAAGTAGGGGGACCAGCTGATGTGATGCTCAAACGCCGCTGAGGTCAGTGCAATGCCTTCCAGGCCGGAATCCATCAAGCCGTAAGGGTAGGCGGTGGTGATGATCACCAGCGAGGTCAGGGTGCAGATCACCACGGTATCAATGAAGGGTTCCAGCAGGGACACAATGCCTTCGGATGAAGGCTGATCGGTCTGCACCGCTGAGTGTGCGATGGAGGCGGAGCCAATGCCGGCTTCATTGGAAAACAGCGCCCGCTGAAAGCCCACAATCATGGCACCGATCATGCCGCCGGTCGCGCCTTCACTGGTAAAGGCGCCCTGAAACATCATGCCAAAGGCGGTTGGGATGTGTTCGGCACTCAGGCCGATGATCACCAGCGCCGACACCACGTACAACACGGCCATAAACGGGACCACCTTGCCGGCAACCCGGGCGATGGAGCGAATGCCGCCGAGGATGACCACGCCGATGATCGCGGCCAGAAACAGGCCAAACAGCCAGCCCTTATCGGCAAAAAAGCTGGATTCATTGCCGGTAATGTTGACGAACTGGGCATAGGCCTGGTTGGACTGGAACATGTTGCCGATACCAAAGCAGCCGATGACCAGGGCCAGGGCGTAAAAACCACCCAGTAACTTGCCCAGTCGGGGCTTGTTGCGCTGGGCGAGAAACGCTTCCAGGTAGTACATGGGGCCACCGGAGACGGAGCCGTCCGGGTTGTGGCGGCGATATTTCACGCCCAGCGTGCACTCCACCAGCTTGGTGGACATGGACAGGAATCCGGCAATGATCAGCCAGAACGCGGCACCGGGCCCGCCGATGGAGATGGCGACGGCAACGCCGCCGATGTTACCGATGCCAACCGTGCCAGACACTGCGGTGGCCACCGCCTGAAAGTGCGAAATTTCTCCGCGGTGGGAGGGGTTGTGATAATCGCCGCGGACCAGCCTGATGGCGTGCGCAAACGCCCGAATGTTAATAAAACCCATGTACAGGGTGAAGAACAGGGCCGCCACCGCCAGCCACAACACGATCAGCGGTATGGCGTGGCCAAACAGATCAGCCTTGTAAAAAATAAAGTTCGACAACCCGGTGCTGAAGGGCTCTATCCAGCGATCGACCTTTTGATCGAAGCTCTCGGTGGCTGTGGCACTGGCGAAACTGGGCGTGGCAAGCGCACACAGTCCTGGCAAAAAACCCGCGTATAATCGATGTATCAACATAGGTTTTGTTAACTCCCCTATTTTCTTAGACTGGGCAGCGGCGGCGTCGGTGAATGGTGCAACGCCATATGAACATCCTGCAAACCCCCATGCCTTACCCTACCCAGAAGAATACCCTGCGAATAAGGCCAGTTGAACAGTATTTTGCGGACCAGAGTTTGTTTTTGGTTGAACTGCACTGCGCCAGTGCCTAATGTTTTTGGTTGCTCCTGGTTGGGGCGTCCCTGGGGGCTGGACTGGCCATACGGGTCCTTCAAATTCACTGCCAGGTGAATGGCGCAGCCTGGAAACCCTCTGGGATGGCCGCTTGTCATCCGCCCGTCATACCAGTTGCAAACTGGACTGATAAAAAAAACAGGGCTGGATCTGTGGGTGTGTCGGCCTCTTGATTACAGTGCAGTCTTCCCGGAGTCACTGCCCCATGTTGTTATCTCTGGAAATGGCCGAGCTGTTTATGCGGGCGGGAGCTGGCTGCCGAATCGTGGGCATGTTGGCTGGCATCATCTTGGCCGGCACTGTTGCCCGCCGCGGTTGGCCGCTTTTGTCATGCGCGAAGACCTCGCCTGAGCGCGCGCGTTGCCCAACACATCAATGCGGTAGCTGGTCGCGCACTGGCGCAACATGCCCGCGTATATTGTTCTTAGGCTTGCATGAATTGATCATGCCGGTTTGCTTGCGATTATGCGTCTGGCGGGAGTCGTTGAGGCAACGTTGGGCATTTTTATGGTGCACGCAATGCAGACGGATTGATTTTTTGTGACTGAAACTGGCGTTGTTTGTGGTGGCTGTGCGTACGCGCTTGCCGCGGGTAAAGGCCTGTTCACAGAGTAATTTTTTTGAAGATCGAGGTAATGTAATGACGACAAACTATCAGGTGATGAATCCGTATAGTCAGGAACTGTTGGGTGAGTATCAATACGATAGCTGGCACAAAGTTGAAGAAAAAGTTCAGCTGTTAAAACAGGGGCGTCGTACCTTGAGGGATATTCCTGCGTTCAGGCGCGCTGAAATCTTGCGTCGCCTGGCGGAGTTGATGGAAGAGCGTGCCGAACAGCTGGCGGAGTTGATCACTCGTGAAACCGGTAAAACCATTTCCGACAGCCGGGTAGAAATGACCCGCGCGATTAATGCTGCCATTGCCAGCGCGGAAGAGGCGCGGCAGATCAGTGGCGAATCCCTCGATTCTGACGCCTATGCTCCGGCCCGCGGCAAAATCGGGGTGGTTTGCTGGCGACCCTTGGGGACAATTCTGTGCATCACACCGTTCAATTTTCCAATCAATATTGCGTTGCATAAAATCGGACCTGCCTTTGCTGCGGGCAACAGTATTCTGTTTAAACCGGGCCCGCAGAATACCGCGTCGTCTCAGTTGCTGGTGGATTTGTGTCACGAGGCCGGCATCCCCAGGGAGGTGCTGCAGCTTTCGGTGCCTGAGTTAAAAGACATGGCAGCGTTGGTTACCCACGCCGACATCAGCGCAGTGAACTTCACCGGGGGTACGGCGGCGGCGAATGCCATTGCCGACGCGGCCGGATACAAAAAATTGTTGTTGGAACTGGGCGGCAACGACCCCCTCATCGTGATGCCCGATGGCAATTTGCCGGCGGCGGTCGCGGCGTCGATCAATCAGCGCTTTGCGACGGCGGGCCAGCGCTGTACGGCGGCCAAGCGTTTGTTCGTGCACACCGAGGTTTATGATGAGTTCCGTGAGCTGTTGGTCAAGGAGAGCGCCGCCTTAAAAGTGGGTGATCCCATGGAAGACGATACCTTTGTCGGACCGGTGATTCATCAGGCGGCCGCCAATGAAATCCGCCAGCGTATTGAAGACGCGATTGAAAAAGGCGCAACCGTGGCACTCGGCAATCAATACGAAGGGGCGCTGGTGTATCCGACGATTCTGGAAAACGTGGCGGTGGATTGCGACCTGATGGTGGAAGAGACCTTTGGCCCGGTGATGCCGTTGTGCCGCTTTGACAATGTCGAGGACATTGTGCCGCTGATTAACAACACCGCCTATGGTCTCCAGGCGGGTGTCTTTACCCAGAACCTCGGGGTGATGCGTTACCTGTTTGAAGAGTTGGACGTAGGCACTCTGGCGACCAACGATGGCCCCGGATTTCGGACCGAACACTTTCCCTTTGGCGGCGTCAAGGAGAGCGGTGTGGGTCGCGAGGGTATCAAGTACGCCATTCGCGAAATGAGTTACGTCAAGACGCTGGTGATCTAAGCTCGCAGCAACACGTGAACCGCGGGAGTCCCGCCCGCTGCGCGGGCCTCTCTCTGGATCGCCGCCACCGGGCTTGAGGTGCTGTGACTGAGTTTCGATTAAGCTGTTAACAGGGCGCAAAGATGGTGGGAAAAATGGCACAGGTTGGCTATCCTGCCGGCTGTGCCATTTTGGTCTCTGCCGATTGCAGAAAGCTGGCACATTACAGGCGGTCTTCTAGGTTTTAGGGACTTCAACGGCTACAGGATGTTCTTCAGGTTACAGAGACAGCGGGGCGGAGTAACACGGTGCTCGAACAACTGATTCATCTGGATAAATCCAGCGATGACAATTTAAAACAACAGATTCGCAAAGCCCTGGCGGTGGCGATTCTCGATGGCCATCTGCCCCTGGACAAGCCGATTCCTTCCAGCCGCAAGTTATCTCAAGCTCTGTCGGTGTCCCGTCAAACAGTGATGTTTGCCTACGAGGACCTGGTGGATGATGGCTATATTATTGCCCGCGAGCGGCGTGGCTATTTTGTGAACCCCTCCATTCTGGATGGCCGCGCCAAGCTCGAAGACACGGCGGGTCAAGCTGGCCACTCGTCAGCCGCTGCTGACGCGGCTGAGACTTCTCCGGGACCGGACTGGACTGAGCGTTTTGCCAGCCAGCCTTCGCTGCAGCGCAACATCGACAAGCCTTCCGATTGGCAGCGCTATGAATACCCCTTTCTCTCCGGTCAGATTGACCCGAAAACGTTCCCGCTGGCGGAATGGCGTGAGTGTTCCAAGCAGGCGCTCAGCGTGTTGGCGGTGCGTGACTGGACCGGGGACTGTATGGATACCGATGATCCGCTCCTGATTGAGCAGATTCGCACCCGGGTCTTGCCGCGCCGCGGTATCTGGGCCAAGCCGGAAGAAATTCTGGTGACGGTGGGAACGCAGCACTCGCTGTATTTGATTTCCTCCCTGCTGTCCAAGTCCGGCAAGCGCATGGGGATGGAAAATCCCGGCTACCCGGATGCACGCAACATCTTTGCCTCGCAATTTGAGGAACTGGTGCCGCTGCCCATAGACAATTATGGCCTGGTGTTGTCAGAGCCCTTGCGCGCTTGTGACTATGTTTACACCACGCCCAGCCATCAGTGGCCCACCTCCGTGACCATGCCGATCGAGCGCCGCAAGAAACTTCTGCAGTTGGCGGAGGACGATGACCTGGTGGTGATTGAAGACGATTACGAAATCGAAACCAATTATATTGATGACCCGCTGCCGGCCTTGAAGAGTCTCGACAACTGCGGGCGCGTTATTTACATGAGCAGTTTGTCGAAGGTGTTGGCTCCAGGGCTGCGCATTGGCTTCATGGTCGCGCCGGAGCCGCTGATTGCGGAAGCGAGGGTCTTGCGCCGGCTGATGATGCGTCATCCACCGATGAACAATCAGCGCATGACGGCACTGTTTTTATCCCGGGGTCACTATGATGCCCTGTTAAAGCGCTTGTGGCGTAAATATAAGCGCAACTGGGGGCTGATTACGCGAGCGATTGAGCGCTACATCCCCTCCAATTTGCAGCGTCCGGTGTTTGGCGGCACCAGCTGTTGGGTGCGAGGCCCGAAGGGATTGGACTGTCGGAAGTTGCGCCAGGTAGCGGCTGAGCGGGGTCTTTTGCTGGAGCTTGGGGACATTGCCTTTGGTGAAGAGGTGTATGGGGATCCCCAGGTTTCGGGGGTGAAAGCCCTGACCGGGGATGATTCGCCCCAACAGTATTTCCGTCTGGGCTTCACGGTTATCCCGGAAGAAAAAATTGAGCCGGGCATCCGCCTGATTGCTGAAATCATTGAAGAGTTGACGCAGCCCAGCTAGCCAAGGTGCTTTGGCAGCGGCCAGCCTTGCGCTGCAGCGGGCTCGAACCTCCCGGGCTGGTACCATCAAGCCTGGGAAGTGCGCTAACCTCCCGGCAGCCCGTCACCTGACCTCACCCGGCTGGCAGCGAGGAGCGGGGTGTCTGGAACCCGATTGCCTTTCCGAGTAAACTTGACCCCCTGTCTCTCGCGATACTGGCCGAGCTTGGCCGTGGCCGATGACCTTCGGCCCAAACCGTCGTCGTATCTGTTTTGACAACAAGACCGGGGTTCAAGAGTTTTTCATGAAAAGTGTGTTCCTATTGCAAAATCAGCACAAACGCCTGTTGAACAAGCAGGGTGAGTGGGTCGATGGGCGTGAAGCCAATACCCTCTATCGCTCGGTACATCGCGACGAAGCGCTCAATCAAATGATAGAAGTGAACAGTCGTGACTATACTTTGCGTATTAAGGTCCTCGAGTGTGAATTGAACGATCGTGGCGTTCCCCTCTTGAAGGATGAAGATATGCCCCCATTAGGGGAAGCAAGTACCACTCTGGACGCGGTGGCAGATGATTCTGCCGATGTGTTGGCAGTAGAAGACTCTGAGCCAGCAAGCGCGGAAGTACAGGTTGACGTTGCCGGGGATGAGGCAGCGCAAACGACGCCAGATGCCACTGCGGTGGAGCTTGAAGCAGCTGTGGATGCTGGTGACGACGCTGAATTGGAAACAGCGGACAACCACGAACCAGGTGCAGGGTCAGAGGCCGACGAGAAATTGTCAGCGTCTTTGTTTTAAGTTTGGATTGGACCCACCCCGTCGCATAATTTCTTGTGCGACCCATGAGGGAAATGGTTTGTCACTATTGAATCAACGTCTGGCGGTGTTTGCAGAACCCGCTAATGAAAAGCTCACGCGTATCTTTAAGGGGTTGGAAAAAGAGAGTTTGCGGGTGACCCCAGAGGGCACTTTGGCACAAACCCCTCACCCCCGCACCCTCGGGTCTGCCATGACCCATCCTTCGATCACGACGGATTTCAGTGAAGCTTTGCTGGAGTTCATTACCCCGCCGACGGAAAGCAGCCAGCAAATGCTGGACGATCTCGACCGGGTGCAGCGCTTTACCTATCAGCAGCTGGAAAATGAACACCTGTGGGTGGCCAGCATGCCCTGTATGCTCAACGACGATGCGCAGATTCCGGTGGGACGCTACGGCAGCTCCAACCCCGGCAAGATGAAGACCATCTACCGTTTGGGGTTGGGTGAGCGCTATGGCCGCTCGATGCAAACCATTGCCGGTATTCATTACAATTTCTCGTTAGGCGATGACTTCTGGTCTTTTTGGCACGCGCGGGAAAACAACAATGAGTCGTTGCAAGCCTATAAGAATCGCCGCTATTTCGACCTGATTCGCAATTTTCGGCGCAATTTCTGGTTATTGCTGTACTTGTTTGGGGCTTCACCGGCGGTCTGTCGAAGCTTTGTCAAACACCGCGAGCACGATCTGCAGCCGGTCGAGGGCGATGCGCACAGCATGCACAAGCCTTTTGCAACTTCCCTGCGGATGGGCAACCTGGGTTACCAAAGCGGCGCCCAGGATTCGCTGGTGGTGTGCTACAACAATCTCGACAGTTACCTGAGCACACTGTGCGGTGCTATCACGCAGCCTCACCCCGATTATGTGGCCAATGGGCTAAAAGACGAACACGGCAATTACAAGCAGCTCAACACCAGCCTGCTGCAAATCGAGAATGAGTTTTACAGCACCATCCGGCCGAAGCGTACGGCGCGTTCCGGGGAAACCGCCCTGGGTGCTCTGAACGATCGCGGTATCGAGTACATTGAGGTGCGCTGTATTGATCTCAACCCCTATGAACCGCTGGGCATTAACCTCCAGCAGGTTGAATTTCTGGACGTATTTCTGCTGCATTGTCTGTTGAGTGACAGCCCCGAGACCGACAACGTGCAATACCGTAACGCCCAGGAAAACCAGCGTCGCATGGTGAACCTGGGGCGCGACCCAAAGACTCGCCTGTTGAGTGCCTCCGGTGAATTGTCCATCCTGCAGTGGGGGAACGCGCTGCTCGATGATATGGCCCGGGTGGCGGACATTCTCGACCGCAGTTACGACAGCCGGCGTTATTCCGAGGCGGTCGAGGCCCAGCGCATCAAATTAACCCATCCGGAGCTGACACCGTCGGCCCGGATCCTGGCGGACATGAACGCCCATGGCGAAACGTTTTTCCGCTTTGCCATGAACCAGTCTTTGAAACACAGCCAGGCGTACATCGAGCGTCCGCTGTCGGATGATGAGCTGCTGGCCATGCAGCGAGAGGCCGAGGCGTCCCTGCAACGTGTGGCGGAATTGGACGCTGAGCCGCAGGTCGATTTTGAAGACTACCTGCGAGCCTATTATGCGCAATACACCTGCTGCCAATAGTCTCCGGTGTTGCGCACCCGCGGATGAGCTGGGGGATTCGCTCTCGCTCATGAAGTGTTAGTGATGAACCATCGGTTATGAACTTCCCGCTATGAACTCGCCACCATGACCTCGCCACCATGACCTCGCCACCATGAACTACCTCGCTCACATACTGCTGTCGGGACCGGATCCCGACTGGCAGCTGGGCGGGTTTCTCGGCGATTTCATCAAAGGTCCCTTGCCGTTAACCCCGTTAGTCCCTGAGGCCGCTTCCAGGTCGTCATCACCCGATCAACGGGCTCAGCCTGAGCTGCTGGATCGCCAGGGGGATCCCTGGGCGTTGGGGGTGCTGGAGGGTGTGCGCCTGCACCGTCGGCTGGACGCCCACGTCGATCGCCGGGAAGACTATGGGCAGTGTCTGGCGCTGTTGGGGTCGGACTACCGCCGGGTTGGGGGCATCGCACTGGATGTGCTGTTTGATCATCTGCTGGTGCGGCATTGGGCGCGCTTTTCGGATGAGCCGCTGCAGGCCTTCAGTCAGCGCTTCTACCGCTTGTGCGAGCAGCGCAGTCAGCGGTTGCCGCCTTCTGCAGCCCGCTTTATGGCGCGAGCGTCGCAACACGACCTGTTTCAAGGGTATGGCGATCGGGACTTGTTCTTGCCGGTGTTGCAGCGCATTGATGAGCGGATTCGCTTTGAAACCAATTTGGTGGCAGCGGGCGATGCGGCCCTGCAACATTACGCCGCCCTGGAGCACCACTTTTTGCAGTTGATGCCGCACCTGCTGGACACATCAGAGCAGCTCAGGGCACAAGCCGGCCATCGAGACTCCTGAACCGGCCGTTCCGGGGGACAGCCGTTGCAGAGGTCGACAGTGTTTTAAGTCGACACTGGCTTCAGTCGGCAATGGCTTAAGTCAGCCGAGCCTTAAGCCAGCAGGACCCCGATTTTTTTGGCTGTCGGCGTGTGCGCTATTTGGCCTTGGGAAGGTCACGGCCAATGCGTTTGGCCGAGCTGGAGGCATGGCCTTCAAACGTGCCCTTGCTGTCTTCGTAGCTCACCGTGCGAGCGGCCCCGGCTTGCCAGACAATGGCGTTGTCGAGCGTGCGGGTGATGGTCAGAATGACCAGCCCGCGTTCGATCAGTTCGCTCCTGCCTTCGGGGCGATTCCAGCCCTCATAGACGGGCTCACCGTTTTCTCCGATTCGCCAGCCACCATGTTCCTCGGAGATTGAGGTCGGGGTGATGCTGGAGGGCACCACACTGATGCGGTAGTCCACCAGAAAGTCCGGATTCTCGGTGACGGAGCGGTAACCTTTATTGTGCAGCTGGGCGGTAAAACTCTTTTCAAAAGCCCGGTCAAAAACGGCTTCGTTGGAATTGCCTGTGTCGGTGTTGGGGTTTTCCCACATGAAGGTTTTCATGGCCGACAGCTCGTCGACAGAGGTCTTCATTTCCTTGTAATAGGTGTGTGTACAGGCCGACAGCAGGGTGGCGAGCAGCAGGGGCAGGAGCAGACGCATAACGGATATCCTATCGTGAGTGAAGCCAGGGTCGTCAGTGAAAGTAGAATCGTGTGTAGCCAGAATCCGGGCCGGCGCATCCGACCAACGCATTTGGCTAAGGTGTTCGGCCACCGTATTTGCAAACAGTGCAGTCTTAAAACAGTGCAGTCTTAAAATATTGCAGTCGTCTTAAAACATTGCAGCTGTCTTAAAACATTGCAGCCGTAATGAGCTTAGCAGGAAAGGGGCGACATTTCCGAAGCGGCCATGTGACTTTTCACCTATAATGCGCGCGCGCTGATGAGGACCCCCTGACGGCGATTGAATTGATTGCTAATCTGTCCCAGAAGCCCAGCTTACCCGACCCGGAGAACACTATGACCACTGACCAGACGACCCTTGCCAAGCTGGTGCTTAAATCCCAGTCCGATCGCCGCTTAAAGCGCGGACACCTGTGGATATTCTCCAATGAGGTGGATGTTGAGAAAACGCCGCTGAAAAACTTTACCGCGGGTGAGCAGGTGCTGGTGTGTAATCATCAGGGCAAGGAGATTGCCATTGCCACCCTGAATCCGGGCAGCCTCATTTGCGGGCGGGTGGTGAATCGCGATGTCTCCCACCCGTTGAATAAATCCTTACTGGTCCACCGCATCAAGCAGGCGCTGGCGTTGCGACAAGCCTGCTTTAGCGAGCCCTACTATCGCCTGGTTTACGGTGACAGCGACCTGCTGCCGGGACTGGTGGTGGATCGCTTTGGTGACTATTTGGTGGTGCAAATGGCGACGGCGGGTATGGAAGCCCAGAAGGACGCTATCGTGGAAGCGTTGCAGAAATGCCTCAAGCCGGAGGCGATCCTGCTGCGCAACGATCACTCTGCGCGCAGCCTTGAAGGTCTGGACAGTTACGTCGAGGCCATTGGTGATGTGCCCGAGGCGGTGGAGCTGGTTGAAAATGGTGTGCGCTTCATGGCGCCAATCGCCGACGGTCAAAAAACCGGTTGGTTCTACGATCATCGGGAAAACCGCGCCATGCTGCAGCGCCTGTCCCCCGGCAAACGAGTGCTGGATGTGTTCTCCTACGTGGGCGGTTGGGGCGTCCAGGCTGCGGCTGCCGGCGCCAGTGAGGTGGTGTGTGTGGACGCCTCCGAGCAGGCTCTGGCGTGGGTGGGAGAGAACGCCCATCTCAACGGAGTGGATGAGCGCATGACCGGGTTGCACGGCAAAGCCATACAGGTCCTCAAGGGCCTGATTGAGCAGGGGGAGCAATTTGATATTGTGGTGCTTGACCCGCCGGCGTTTATCAAGCGCAAGAAAGATCAGAAGTCCGGTGAGGCGGCCTATCGCCACATTAATGAGCTGGCCATTCGGCTGTTGGCCCGCGACGGTATTCTGGTGTCCGCCTCCTGCTCCATGCACCTGGACAAGACGGCACTGGTGGAAATTGTGCGGGGGGCGGCCCGTCATCTCGACCGCCATGCGCAGATCATTTACCAGGGTGGCCAGGGGGCCGATCATCCGGTCCACCCGGCCATTCCGGAAACGGATTACCTGAAAGCGGTGTTTGCGCGGGTGTACTTACCGTAAAACGCGGGTGCACTTACCTAAAAGAAGACGGTTTCCGGCTGGCGGGCTCTGGTGAAGCCCTGGTGCCCGCGGCGCTTGATGTTCAGCCGCCGCTCTGTGAGCCGCTTGTCGCGGCCGGGAACCAGTCGATCAGCGCTCGGGCCCGCTCATGCAATTGCAGGCTCTCTTCCGGTGTCATTTCTCCCCAGCGCGGCTCCAGCGTCATGAGCACGCTGCGACAGTTCTGCAGGGCTGTTTTCAGGCTTTCAACGTCCCTGTCCGGCTGCATCCAGTAGGCCAGGGGTTGGGCTCCGGCGTCGTGATCCAGCAGTAATTTCTCCAGGCCGTTGAGGGTCGCGATCAGGGATTGGGCCTCTGCCCCGGAGAAGGTGTTGTGCGGGAACGGTGGGCCAGCCTCTTGCTGGGCGACCGCCTGCTCGCTGGCGGTACGTTCTTCCGCGGTCGGTGCTGCCAGAGGCGTAGCTTCCAGAGGCGCATCGGCAGGTGACTGTTCGTCCGCCAGGAGCTGTGGGTTCAGTTCCTGATTGAGCAGTGTCACGATGCTGTTACCCCACAGCTTGACCTGTTGTCTGGGAGGCAGTGCGCTGTAGAGGGTGTTGATGGCGCTGGCCGGGTGTGACAGCTTATAGCCCAGACTTTCCATCTCCTCGACCAGTGCGCTGGCTTGCAGTCGCAGCAGGGTGGCCCGGCGAACCGCTGGTCTGTCGGCGTCGGTGAGGCCGTTCTGCCGTTGCTCCTCGGTCAGTGGTTGGGCGCGGTAGTCACTGATCGGGCGCTGTTGCTGTTCCCCCCACAGCAGGTAGGCCATGGCATGCAGGCCAAGGCTGATGTCCGCCTCGCTGGTGAGACCGTGCTGTTGCTGCAGCGCTTCGGCGCTGAGGGGCAGGGAGATGTCGTTGACGATGCCGCTGAAGGAGTATTCGGCCACATAATCCAGATAGCCGGGCTCAATGGGCCAGGCGTCGAGTTGCCAGCGGGCTTGCTCCAGCTGCCGGAACGACTCGGGGGCAGTTCGGCCAAACGTCAGCAAGGGCATGACCTTTTGCAGTTGTTGGTGTGTGCTAAACCACTGAGTCTGAGCGGCCTTGAGGTGTTCCCCGGTTGGAGCCTCAATCAGATGATCGACGGCCTGCTGTAACTTCAGGGACTCCTCACGGGCTTTCCGGTGCAGTCCTCTGGCCAGCTCCCAGGTGTGTTCGGTGCTGATGGCCATGCCGGGGGGCGCCTCCGCCAGGGAGCCCGCTGGGTTGGTGGGCGTCGGGTTCTCGGGTGTCCCGGACGGGTCACAACCACTGAGCAGTACACTCAGCAAGCAGGTGGTGAGCAGGGGTCCACTCAGCTGTCGAAGAGTAAGGCGCGGACGTGATCTGGCCATGCGGGAAATATCCTTGAGCGGTAATGGTCTTTATGGTTCTGGGGGTTGGTGTGCGTGTTGAGCGCAAGCGCTTGTCGCTTGGCCGTGCTGCCACCGAACAGGTGCGGTCTGGCGCGGCGACACGCGGTCGCTGTCGCCTGCTTTCGTGGGGGCTCCCAAGGCGTTTCTCAGCAATCCCTCAGGCTGATCACTGGCCAGCCCTGCTGTTCGGCGTGGCGTCTCAGGTTGTCGTCCGGGTCCACTGCCACAGGGTTGTCTACAACCTGCATCAGGGGCAGGTCGTTGATGGAGTCGCTGTAGAAATAACAGTCGCTGAGGTCGCCCTCAAAGCCGGCGCTTTTGGCGCTCGCCAACCATTGGTGCAGGCGCGTAATTTTGCCTTCCTGGAAGCAGGGGGTACCGGTCATTTTACCGCTGTAGCGGTTGTTGATGATTTCGGCGTCCGTGGCGAGAATGTCATCAACCCCCAGAGAGGCGGCGATGGGCTTGGTGATAAAGCCGTTGGTGGAGGTGATGATCAGCAGATAATCACCCTCCGCGCGGTGCTTGGCCAGCAGGGCTTCCGCCTGCGGCAGGCGCATGGGGTCGATCACCTCACGCATGAATTTTTGGTGCAGCTGCGCGAGTTCTTCCAGGCTGTAATGGGTCAGCGGCTCCAGAGAGAAATTGAGGTAGGCCTGCAAATCCATTTCGCCGCGCTCGTAGTCGGCGTAAAACTGATCGTTGCTGCGCTTGTACTCCACGGGGTCGACCATGCCTTCGGAGACCATAAATTCCCCCCAGCCATGATCGCTGTCGCCGGCGATTAAGGTGTTGTCCAGATCGAAAATAGCCAGTCTCACGAAGGGTCCTCTTTGTTTGTGCCTGCGGTTGGTCATGGCTGGCTGCTCGCCAGCGGTTTATTCGCGCTAAAAATAAGCAATTCTTGCCGTTGCGTCATTGCCTGAGCGTGTCCAGTTCTCGGTATGCGGGAACGGACTGTCGACCGGAGCAGAGAATATTGGCGCATAAGGATACAGCAGCTCCTCAGTAAGTGTTACTAATGGTGATGTTTTTGTGACTCAAAGGGTCTGATTTTGCGATAACGACAGTTGTTTTGGTAAAACTCGTCTCGTAAGTCATTGGCCGCATTGATGAAACTTGTTTGTTTGTGGAACAATAGCCGTTCAATAAGCAGAATTGCCAATGCGCGCCAGGGAGAGTTGTAGTGATAGACGCTGACGGTTTCAGACCCAATGTAGGCATTATCCTGGCCAATCAAAAAGGTCAGGTGCTGTGGGCTCGCCGGGTCGGTGGTCAGGACGCCTGGCAATTTCCTCAGGGCGGTATTCAACAAGGCGAAGATGCCGAGCAGGCTCTCTTTCGTGAGCTCTATGAAGAAGTGGGGCTCAAAAAAAAGGATGTGAAAATCGTCGCCCGCACCCGCGGCTGGTTGCGCTATCGGTTGCCCCAGCGTTTGCTGCGTCACGGCTCCAATCCGCTGTGCATCGGGCAAAAGCAAAAATGGTTTCTGTTACAGCTGCAGTCCGACGATTCGGCCATCAGTCTGGTGAATGGCGGCCCCGCTGAATTTGACCACTGGCGCTGGGTCTCCTACTGGTACCCGCTCGATCAGGTGGTGTCTTTTAAACGCGATGTTTATCGCCGGGCCATGAAAGAGCTGGCGATGGCGCACGCCGCGCTGGAGGCTCGCCACGGCCACGGCCAGGGCCAGGGCCAGGGCCAGGTTGAGGAGGCGCGTGGTTACGACCGCGTGGCTGATCGTTGATGGGGAACTGTCGGGTCATTGACCGCAGGGCAATAACGGGTCGCCGGTTGATAAACTGCTGCCGTGCGGCAAAGTGGGGTAGGATGGGGCATGCCTTGATGAGTAACCTAACGCCAATGAACGGACTCCTGATTTTATGAAGACCATGCTGAATTCGTTGCGCAGTATTGTTCAGGAGGTAAATGCCGCCCGCGATCTGGCGTCTGCCCTGAACATTATTGTGCAGCGGGTTAAGGCAGTGATGGCCACGGAGGTGTGCTCAGCGTATTTGCGGGACGGCAAAGGGCAGTATGTGTTGATGGCCACCGACGGTCTCAACGCAAATGCCGTGGGCCACGTCAGCCTGGCACTGGGCGAAGGACTGGTGGGCTATGTGGCCCAGCGGGAGGAGCCCATCAATCTGGAGCTGGCAACGGCGCACCCCAAATACCAGTATTTCGAAGCCACCGGAGAAGAGCGTTACAGCTCGTTTCTGGGGGTGCCGATCATCCATCAGCGGCAGGTGCTGGGGGTGTTGGTGCTGCAACAGGTTGAGCGCCGCCGGTTTGATGAAGGCGAAGAGGCGTTCATGGTCACCATGTCGGCACAGCTGGCGGGGGTAATCGCGCACGCGGAAGCGACCGGTGTCCTCAAAGCCATGGGGCAGAATGCCCAGGAAGCGCGTTTTAAGGGCGTAGCGGGCTCGCCGGGGGTGGCCATCGGCAAGGTGGTGGTGATGTCGCCGGCGGCGGATTTGCGCGGCGTCCCCTTTCACCCCTGTGAGGATGTGGACAAAGAACTGGTGTTTTTTCACCAGTGTCTGGAGTTGGCTCGCCAGGACATCAAAAGTCTCGGCAAGCAGCTGGAAAAACGTCTCAATGCGCAGGAGCGGGCTCTGTTTGATGCCTACCTGTCGATGCTGGATGATGCCTCTCTGGGCGGCGAAGTGACCGAGCGCATTCGCGCCGGGGTTAGTGCCGCTTATGCCTGGAGTGAAGTCATCCTGGAGCACGAGCGCAATTTCAGCAGTATGACCGATACCTACCTGCGCGAGCGGGCGGCGGATGTCCGCGATCTCGGTCGGCGTGTGCTGGCCTATTTGCAGGAATCCAACCAGCAATGCCGGGTGTTTCCCGAACACGCTGTACTGGTGGGGGAAGAGCTGACCGCCTCGATGCTCGGGGAAGTGCCGAAAGACCGGTTGGCGGGCCTGGTGTCGGTGCAGGGGTCCAGCAACTCCCACGTAGCCATTCTTGCCCGCGCCATGGGAGTGCCGACGGTGATGGGGGCTGTGGATCTGCCCTTCACCCAGATTTCCGACCGCGACATCATTGTCGACGGTTACCGCGGCATGCTGTACACCGACCCCAGTGCCACGCTGCGCAAACATTATGAAGCTATCTGTGCCGAAGAGCAGGAGCTGGTGCGCGGTCTGGAAGCGCTGCGGGATTTGCCCTGCGAGACTCTGGATCGCCACCGGGTGCCGCTGTGGGTCAACACCGGCCTGATGGCGGACGTGGTGCGCTCGCTGGAGCGGGGCGCTGAAGGCGTCGGGTTGTATCGAACGGAAATCCCGTTTTTGCTGCGTGACCGCTTTCCCAGTGAGGAGGAGCAGCGGTTGATCTATCGCGAGCAGCTGGAAGCCTTTGCCCCCCACACAGTGACCATGCGGACCCTGGATGTGGGTGGCGATAAATCCCTGAGTTATTTTCCCATCGAAGAAGAAAACCCGTTTTTGGGCTGGCGCGGCATTCGGGTGACGCTGGATCATCCGGAGATTTTTTTGGCGCAGGTGCGAGCGATGCTGAAGGCCAGTGAAGGGCTTCACAATATGCGCATCATGCTGCCCATGGTCTCCAGTGTGTCGGAGCTGGAAGCGGCCAAGACACTGATCTACAGAGCTTTTCACGAGCTGCTCGAAGAAGGTTTCCATCTGGAGTTGCCGCCCATCGGGGTCATGATCGAGGTGCCGGCGGCGGTCTACCAGGCGCGGGAGCTGGCCGCCCGCTCCGACTTTCTGTCTGTGGGCAGTAACGACCTGACGCAATACCTGCTGGCGGTGGATCGCAACAATCCCCGGGTGGCCGACCTGTATCAGCCATTTCACCCGGCGGTGTTGCGAGCGTTACACCAGGTGGTCCGCGATGGTCACAGCCAGGGGGTCAGTGTGGGTATCTGTGGCGAGCTGGCCGGTGATCCGGCCGCGGCAGTGCTGCTGATGGCCATGGGGTACGACGTCTTGTCGATGAACGCCACCAACCTGCCCAAGGTCAAAAAAGTGATTCGCAGTATTTCGCTGGAACAGGCCGAACAGCTGCTGGATGAGGTGATGGCTCAGGAGGATGAGGCGTCCATTAACCGCTGTCTGGAGCGCAGTTTGGGGAGCGGTTTAACTCGTCTGGTGGGCATTTCCCTGGAGTCTGAAGCCAGCTCTTGACGCGGCTGCCGGTATCCCTGCAGCCCAGACTGACGCTGTTCTGGCGGTTGACCTTGTCGGTCGCGGCCCTTGCCTCCGCTTTTTCATCCCGCAGCTGCTCACGTCTCCCGCAGCTGCTTTCTTCTTCCTGCCCGCTCCCCCCGCAGTTCCTGCTCTCTTCTCTCTTTTCTACTTCTCTCTTCTCTTATTACAACTGCAGGGAGCTGGTGGCGCACTGCGTGCGCCGGTGCCTCAACCCCAATGGCGCACCCGGCCGGTATCGAGGTGGAGGAAGTTGTCACTGGGGTAATAACCCACGCCGCCCGCTTTCATGGCGAGGGCGGCTTGGCGAACCTGGCTGAGTTGGTGCTTGGGCAGGCGTAAATCAATGGCACGGCCCTGCATGTGCAGGCTCTTTTTGGCCACACCGTTGCTCTTGCTGTGCAGCTTGGCGTTGGTTTCCGGTGAGCGATAGCCCGAGATGATGTGAATTTCCCCCCGATGCTGCAACGTGCTTTGCAGGGCGTGGACCTGATCCAGCAAGAGGGGGTCAATGACGGTCACCTGCCCGCTGCGGTGGTCGCGCAGGCAATGATTAATGTCCTCCAGGGCGTCGAGTTGGTATTCACCTTCGGCCCAGTAGGTGCAGTCGATGGCTTCGTTGGTGTGCAGGTTGCGCAATCGCAAATTCTTGGTGCCTTTCGGCTGGGCGGCGGCAAGGGTGAAGGGGCTGTTCAATGCCAATCCGGCAAAGCCTGCCATGCCTAAAAAAAGTCGTCTTGAGTACATCGTCATTCTATTTCTGGTTAGTAAAGCGGATGTCGACCCACCAAGTGGGTTAAGTTGCGTCAATTATGCCTACAGGTGATCAGATTGTACATATTTCGAACGGTCATTTGGGGCTGCTCGGGATATAACTGCTTTGCCATAGCGGTTTGGGTGTGACACAGGTCACTGTGCGCCGTGCGGTATTGCTCTCAATAAGCGCGTTTTTTTGCCGGTCGGATACTAATTTATGCGCCCTTTCTGGAGGATACTTGCTCCTGAAAGCGGGTTCGGGGTTTTGAGAACAGGCGTCAAGATTGGCGCTGTAATCGTTGTCTGGCGGTGCATATTTACTTAACTTAACACTTTGCGGGGGCGAGGTTGCTGCCGGGGGAGGCAAGCGAGGGTGAGGGCCGGTGATCCTCAGAGCGCGGTTGGAAAATCAGGGCGCGGCTGGGCGGCGGAGCGAGCGACATTGTCGGTCAGGTTCAGCAGCCGGTCTTTTTTGTAGATGTCATCGCGAAACTGGACCCGGTGGTTTGTATCCGCCCAGGCGGTGGTGTAAAAAAAATAGACCGGCAGCCGCTTTGGCAGTGTGACGTAAACAGTTTTGCCACTGCGCAAGGTTCGTTGAATGCGCTTGTTGTCCCACGGGGTGTCGCTCAGCAGGCGTTTAGCCAGTTCCAGCGGTTGCGCAACCCGCACACAGCCCGAGCTCAGGCTGCGCATGTTTTTCTGAAAAAGTCGGGGGGCATTGGTGTCGTGCAGGTAGATGGCGTCAGTGTTGGGAATGACAAATTTCACCCGCCCCAGGGCGTTTTGGGTGCCTGGTTGCTGCAGCAAGCGGTAGCGAAAATTGCGCTCATTGAGGTTGTCCCAGTCAATGCTGTCGGCGGGAATCGGGGTGGTGCTGGTCCAGTCTTTATAGACGTAGATGCCCTGCTGGTTCAGGTAGTTGGGGTTTTGGCGGGTTTTCGGAATGATGTCTTTCACCGCGATGAGGCGCGGCACGCTCCAGGAAGGGTTGAGCACGACCGTACTGATGGTTTTTTGCAGTTCGGGCGAGGGGCGCTCCCGGGTGCCGATGATCACCCGCATGTCCATCTCGGTCTGTCCATCTGTCACCAGTTGCAAGCGGTAGTCCGTCAGGTTAACCCACAGGTAGCGACTGCCCAGCTGCCAGGGAATTTCCCGCCAGCGTTTCATGTTGAGGGCGATCTGGCGGATGCGGTATTCGGGCGGCGTATTCAGCAGGCGCCGGGTCACCGGCCCTGCCCGGCCGTCCGCGGTGTGTCCGTGGCGGGCCTGAAAACGCTTCAGGCTCGCCTCCAGCGCATCATCAAACTCCTGGCCGTTATCCTCTGCATCGACACTGAGTGGCGGGCTCGGTGAGGCAGGGGTTGTGGCATCCCCGAAGAATTGCAGCCGTTGCCGCAGAAGACCAATCTCCTCCCCGCGCATGCCTTTTTCCAGTACCGGACCCTCGGGCATTGGTTGCCATGCGCCGCTTTGGGCGAGCTGCTGGTAGTGATCCAGGGCTTGGCGCAGGCGGCCATATTCCGGGTGAGCAGGCACCATACCTTCCAGAATGTACAGCAATCCCTGGGGGCTGTGGTCCTGTTCGAACAGCTTGAGGATGTTGGCCTGGACCAGCGCGTCACTCCCCAGAATATCCTGAGTGACAAACGCGACTTTGCGGGTGGCGGGCAGGCGCTGTTCCATGTGCGACGGCAGCAGCCTGCCCGTGAACAGGTCTTCCGCATAGGCGACGAAGGCGTCCGTCATCAAAACATCAAGGGCGGCGGTGTGTTTGGCGTTGGGGGCGATCAGTCGTAAGCGCTGCTGCAGAGTGTCCAGATGATAGGGGTAGTCATAAATAAGGTCGGCGCTGGTTTCCGCCAGTTGCTGTAATAATTCTTTGCCGGCGGCGGAGATACGCCCGTTCTCTTGCCAGAGCAGCCGATAACCGGTTCGGGCGTAAATTTTGCGGAGTGTTTGCTGGTGATTGAGGGGCAGGTCAAACAGGGCCTCATCATCGGGATTGGCAAACCAGCGCCGGAGGTGATCACGAGCCTTGTCGGAGGGGGCCGGTGAGGGGGAGGCGAGGTTCAGTGGCAGGGCAATGGCCACTCGGGTTAAGGACGGCTGGGCGTCCGTGGATAGG
The DNA here is from genome assembly GCF_011602365.1 of Pseudomaricurvus hydrocarbonicus. GTDB lineage: Bacteria > Pseudomonadota > Gammaproteobacteria > Pseudomonadales > Cellvibrionaceae > Pseudomaricurvus > Pseudomaricurvus hydrocarbonicus. The sequence continues at coordinate 140,644 of NZ_JAAONZ010000010.1, read as the reverse complement.
CTGGCGCTGTAACCGGACATCAGCAGGACACTGCTGGCCACCACCAGCGTTTCCAGTGCGCGCAACAACCGGACGCGAAGTGTGGTGCGCCTGGGGGGCGGGCCTTGGGGGCGATGGGTAGCTGAACCTGCAGGGGGATACATCGACAACTCAGAATACCGATTGTGAATCGTACCCCAAGTATGGTTCACGCCTCTGTTTTTGAGGGCCGAAGGGAAAGAATTCCCCCTCTATAGTTAAAATAAATCTAAGTCTCCGCCTCCTAGTAGCAAACAGTTGTTAATTGGGCTGCCCGGTTCTGTGCCTGGCCGGGGAGATTACAAATTCTCTGGTTTGTTGTTGGAGTGGTGGCGGTGAACCCGATTGGGTTAGTTCGTCGTTCCGGTTGTTATTCGCCGGGTTCAGGTTTTCGTCTTCCTGGCGGAAGCGGGTGCCCGCCAGGCTGAAGCTTCTCTCCACAAAGTGAATGTGTCCACTGCGGTGGAACAACACCAGTGTGGAGGCACGGGTGCCATAATCCGGCATGGGGTGACGGTGCGGATCGCCTGCCGGGCAGGCGATAAAACGCGATGACAGGATTGCCTCCTTGTCCGGGGAAATGCCGGTGTCCGGAAGCTGTTCGGTGGGCGCCTGGGTGTCATCCGCGAGCAGGGCAAGAAGATCGACTTTGCGTTCATCCAGCCGGCTCCAGTCGCGGGCCAGAAGGTCGGCGAGCAGGGCCTTGCCGGAATCGACTTTTGGCCAGCGGCTGTTCAGTCCGCCATTGCTTAAGCCGTGAACACCGCCTGGCAGTTCTGTGGTGGCTGCAGGAGGGCCTGCGGTGACTGAGTGGTTGCGGTTTGAACTGTAAAACAGTCGCTCTGGGGTGCCAGCCAACAGGTTAAAGCCATTGTAATGGGCGTGTTTGGCCGCGATTTTTCGGAGCTGGCCAAGGGTGTCCGGGTGGGTCAGACAGTTGGCCACCAGTTCGCCGCGCGAGCCCGGTCGAACCTGCGTGTCGAGCCCGTTGCGCACATTGGTGACGGCGGCAAATTGCCCTTGCTGATTGACGCCCAGCCAGGTGCCTCCGGCTTGCAGGTCGCGCCCGGCCAGCAAGTCGGCCTGGTCCGGCCAATAGTCGGCCGCCAGAGTGGGGCGCTGAAAGTATTCATCGCGGTTGGCGGCCACGATCAGCGGGTAGTCGGGGTGGGCTCGCAGGGCAAAGAGAATCAGGCACATGGATGACGGTCGGGTGTTGTGGCTATTGTTGAGGCTATTAAAGCTGTCGGACAGACCCATAGCATGCCACAAGATGGCGCTTTCTGCTCATTCGTCGGTCGGCGGATGTCGCCGCTGATGTCGGATCGAGAGCGTTAATTATTATCGGGGCTTAAGCCCTCTGGCTGGTCATTGTGGCGACAAGTCCGGATAATGCCCGCTGATCTGGGGGATTTATGCTGACGATATTGATTGTGTTTGCCGTGGTGGGGGTTGCCGCGGGCTTGATTGCGGGGTTGTTTGGGCTGGGCGGTGGCGTGGTGATGGTGCCAGCCATGATTTACACCTTTGGCGCGCTGGCGTTTCCCGAGGCGATCACCGTCCACCTGGCGGTGGGCACGTCGCTGGCGTGTATTGTGGTTACGGCGTCGGTGGCCGGCTGGACCCACTGGCAGAGGGGCGCCATTGACTGGTCGCTGCTGAAGCCGTTGGTGCCGGGGGTCGTCCTTGGCGCCTGGCTGGGGGCGATGGTGGCGTCCCAACTGGCTGGCGAGCAGCTGAAGCTGGCGTTTGCCGTCTTTCTGATGTTAGTGGCGCTGACGATGTTGCGACGCCTGCCCAGCGAAGGCAGCGCCCTGCCGGGTCCTGTGAAACTGGGCGTGGTGGCCGCCGCGATTGGTGGCTTTTCCTCCCTGTTTGGGGTCGGCGGTGGTTCGATGACGGTGCCGTATTTGCGCTTTTGTGGGGTCGCCATGGCGCGTGCGGTAGCGACTTCTGCGGCCCTCGGTTTACCCATTGCGCTGTCCGGAGCGGTGTCATACGTGGTTCAGGGGTGGGGTGAGGAGACTCTGCCAGAGGGGGCGTTGGGTTTTGTCTATCTGCCCGCCTTCCTGGGGTTGGTGTTGTGCAGTGCGCCGGCTTCAAGAGTGGGGGCCAAACTGGCTCACCGACTGCCAGCCGCTAAATTGCAAAAGGCGTTTGCCATCGTTCTGCTGCTGATTGCCGCACAGCTGCTGGTCAGTGGTATGATGTCCACCGCTCAGGCCTGAGTGCAGAGCCTGAGCGGTTTTTTATTTACCACCACGTTGTCGCAGCGGCATGCTCTTCAAACGACATGCCTGAATGACTGGTTTATCGATTCGCTAGATCGATGGTTTACAACAACACGCAAGCAGGAATTATGCTGACCTATCCCGTTATTGACTCCGTGGCCCTGTCTCTGGGGCCATTTGATATCTTTGGTAAAACCGTGGGGCCACTGGAGGTGCACTGGTACGGCATCATGTACCTGCTGGGGTTTGCCGGTGCCTGGTTTCTGGCCATGCGTCGAGCCGCCCGTCCGGGTGCGGCCTGCCAGCCGACGCAGGTGGAAGACCTGATCGTCTATGGGGCGATGGGGGTGGTGCTCGGTGGTCGCTGCGGTTACGTGCTGTTTTACCACTTTGACCGTTTTTTGATGGACCCGGCCTGGCTGTTCCGGGTGTGGGAGGGCGGCATGTCCTTCCACGGTGGCCTGTTGGGGGTGCTGGTGGCGATGGCGCTCTATGCGCGTAAAATTCAGGTTCGCTTTTTTGACCTTACCGATTTTATTGCGCCGCTGGTTCCGCTCGGCCTGGGCTTGGGCCGATTGGGGAACTTTATTGGCCAGGAGCTGTGGGGCCGAGCCAGCGATGTACCCTGGGCCATGGTGTTTCCCAAAGACCCGTTGCAGTTGGCTCGCCACCCGTCGCAGTTGTATCAGGCGGCGCTTGAGGGGCTGGTGTTGTTCGTGGTGCTGGTCTGGTTCTCCTCCAGGCCGAGACCGCGTATGGCCGTCAGTGGGCTGTTTTTGTTCCTGTACGGATGCTTCCGGTTTACGGTGGAGTTTTTCCGGGAACCTGACAGCTTTATTGGCTTTGACGCCTTTGGCTGGGTGACGCGAGGTCAGTTACTCAGTTTGCCGATGATTGTGCTGGGGGCGGTGCTGCTGTTTCTGGCCTATCGAGGCCGATCGACCTCGCAGAGTCCCGCCAATGGCCGTAAGGCCAGTGCAAAGTGAGCTTGATAAGCCGGTGAGCTGCTGGCTGCGGATCATCGTACAGCGGCTCGTCGCGCACTAAAGTTGTGTGGCCACAAACGTGTAGAGTGAAGAGCGAGCACCGAATGACAGAAGAGAGGAATTCATGAAACAGTATCTGGATTTGTGTCGGCGCATTATTCAGGACGGCCACTGGGTCGAAAATGAACGCACCGGCAAACGCTGCCTGACGGTGATTAATGCGGACATGACTCACGATGTCGGCAGCAACCAGTTCCCGTTGATTACCACTCGCAAAAGCTATTGGAAAGCCGCCATCGCCGAGCTGCTGGGCTATCTGCGTGGCTATGACAATGCCGCGGATTTTCGTCGGATCGGCTGCAAAACCTGGGACGCCAATGCCAATGAAAATGCCGCCTGGCTGAACAACCCGCACCGCCGCGGTGACGACGACATGGGGCGCGTGTACGGCGTGCAGGGTCGCCGCTGGCAAAAGCCGGACGGGGGGCACGTAGATCAATTGCGCAAGCTGGTGGACGACCTGTCCCGCGGAATTGACGATCGCGGTGAAATCCTGTCGTTCTACAACCCGGGTGAGTTTCACATGGGGTGCCTGCGTCCGTGTATGCACACCCACAATTTCTCCCTGTTGGGGGATACACTGCACCTGACCTCTTACCAGCGCTCCTGTGATGTTCCATTGGGCTTGAATTTCAACCAGATTCAGGTGTTTACCCTGCTGAAACTGGTGGCTCAGATTACCGGGCACAAGCCGGGCATGGCCTATCACAAGATCGTTAACGCCCACATCTACGAAGATCAGTTGGAGCTGATGCGCGATGTGCAGCTCAAGCGCGAGCCCTTTGCGCCGCCGCAACTGACCATCAATCCGGCGATTAAAACCCTGGAAGATCTGGAGACCTGGGTGACCCTGGAGGACTTTGAGGTGAGCGGCTACGAGTTCCACGAGCCGATTGCCTACCCGTTCTCGGTGTAGCGCGTTGTTCTGTCGCTGAATGGGCCGCTGACGACTCGGGCTTAGTGTGTAATGGTTCAAATTTTCAGGAAAAAATTATGTCTCAACCTCGTCTGGCTTTGATTGTGGCTCAGGCCTCCAACCGGGTGATCGGCCGCAACAACAAAATGCCCTGGCACCTGCCGGAAGATCTGCAGTACTTCAAGCGGGTCACTCTGGGCAAGCCCATTATCATGGGTCGCAAAACCTTTGAGTCCATTGGCCGGCCTTTGCCGGGACGGACCAATATCGTCATTACGCGGCAGCCTGACTGGCACGCCGAGGGGGCGGTGGTAGTGAGCAGTCTGGAGGCGGCGATTGCTCGTGGCCAGCAGGAATCGACGGATGAGGTGATGGTGATTGGCGGGGCTCAGATCTACGCTGCCAGCCTGCCGCTGGTGGATCGCGTGTACCTGACGCAGGTGCACCGGGACTACGAGGGCGATGCCCGTTTTCCCGAGCTGGGTGACGGCTGGAGAGAGGTGGCACGGGAAGATGGTCATTCAGAGCGGGGCGATGTGGCCTTTTCGTTTCTGACGTTTGAACGGTGTTACTAATAGTTAACTTTGTCGAACTGATAAAAGAATGTGATCGAGAGTGAGTGTTCACTCTCCTGTTTTCGGCGGTTAGCGCTTACTTTCGATAAGGGTTGTTACCCATCATCCCGTGAATAAAAGTCGGGTTGTTACCTTTCGTGATACCAATGTACACACAGATAGGTAGTTACGGATTAACCATTGAATGTTTAAGTCTGCTGTTATTAAATGGCCAGCTTCAAATTATTGCTTCATAGCAGTAAATAATGAAAAAGAGCGGCCTAACCGGTCGCAAATGAGTTGATTGTACGCACCCACACTGGGGGATTTATGAAGAAGCAGCGATTAAAAGCCGTGGCGTTAACCACCGTGCTTTCTGCGAGTGCGCTGATTGGTAGCGTGGCTCAAGCAGACCAAACGTTGAATTCCATTCTGGCAACTGGCGAGCAGAAAACCAAAATTGCTCAAGCCTCTCAGCAACAGGTCGACAAGATCGCTGAGCAGACTTCCAGCCTGCTGAATGATTTCAAGGTAGTAAACAAGCAGATCGAAGGGTTGCGTGTTTACAACGGACAACTGGAAAAGCAAATTGCCAATCAGTTGGAAGTAATTTCTCAGTTGGATGAATCCATCGAAAACGTGACCGTTATGGAGCGTCAGGTTCAGCCTTTGATCCTGAAGATGTTGGATGGCCTGGAGCAATTTGTTGCTCTGGATGTTCCTTTTCATAAGGAAGAGCGCGAGCAGCGTCTGGAAATGTTGAGAAACAATCAGGAGCGTGCTGATATCTCGGTTGCCGAGAAGTTCCGTCAGGTTCTGGAAGCTTACAAAATCGAATCTGAGTACGGTCGCAAGATCGATACTTACGACGATACTCTGACCGTTGGTGGTCAAGAGCGTGAAGTGAACATCCTGCGTGTTGGCCGTGTTGCCCTGATGTACCAAACCAAGGACACCCAGTTGTCCGGTGCTTGGGATCAGCGTCAAAAAGCATGGGTTGAGCTGGACTCTGGTGAGTACCGCAGTGCCATTCTGAAAGGCATTCGCGTTGCCAAGAAACAAGCATCTATCGATGTATTAAGATTGCCGATTCTGGCTCCGGAGGCTGCGCAATGAAAATGACTTTTGCAAAACGCTGCCTGGCCGTGGCAGCCGCAGGACTGTTAAGTTCTGGCGTCGTAATGGCACAAGATAAAGCCCAGTCTCTGGAACAGCTGCTTAACATGGTTAAGCAAAGCAAGGTTGCAGAATCTGCGGAACACAAAAAGCGTGAAGCTGAATTTCGTCGTCAGAAGAGTGAGCAACAATCTCTGCTGAACCAGGCTAAGCAGACCAAACTGAACGAAGAAAAGCGTTCTGAAGCTCTGGAAGCCAAGTACAGTCAGCAAGAATTGGATGTTACTGCCAAGCGCAAGCAGCTGCAGGAACGTCTGGGTTCTTTGAAAGAATTGTTTGGTCACCTCACCTCTACTGCGGGTGATTTGCGCAACAACTTGAGCACTTCTATTGTTTCTGCCCAGTACCCTGGTCGTGCTGCATTCCTGGATACTCTGATCGACAAGATGAACAGCGCTACTCAGCTGCCAACCATCGAAGAGATTGAGCGTCTGTGGTTTGAAATTCAGCGTGAAACCATCGAAGGCGGCAAAACCGTTGTCTTCAGCGGTACGGTAATTAAGCCGGACGGTGAGCAGGCTACTCAGGATGTGGTACGTATTGGTAACTTCCAGCTGTTGTCTGATGGCAGATACCTGGAATTCGTACCTCAAGGCGAAAAAATGGCCGAGCTGACTCGTCAGCCAGCGGGTTCTCTGTTGTCTGCTGCGTCTGAATTGCAGTCTTCTACCGACGGCTTTACCCGTGTCGGTATTGACCCTACAGGCCCTACCGGTGGTTCTTACCTGTCGGCTCTGATCAACAGCCCATCGATTGTTGAGCGCTGGCATCAGGGTGGCCTGGTTGGCTACATCATCACCGCCGTTGGTGCTTTCGCAATGCTTCTGGCTATCTGGCGCTTCATCGTGCTGGCCGGTATCAGCAGCAAAGTTAATGCTCAGTTGAAATCCACCACTGCCAATACCAACAACCCTCTGGGTCGTGTATTGAAAGTGGCTGAGGACAACAAAGGTCTGGATGGTGAGTCACTGGAACTGAAACTGGAAGAGGCAACTCTGAAAGAGCGTCCAGCGATCGAATCCGGTCTGAACCTGTTGAAAATCATCTCTATGGTAGCCCCTCTGCTGGGTCTGCTGGGTACCGTAACCGGTATGATCATCACCTTCCAGGCGATTACGATCTTCGGTGCGGGTGATCCTAAAGCCATGGCGGGTGGTATCTCCGGTGCTCTGGTAACCACAGTTCTGGGTCTGGTTGTTGCCATCCCAACTGTACTGATGCACACCTTAGTTAACGGCCGTGCCAAGCGTGTTCTCCATATTTTGGATGAGCAAAGTGCTGGTATCATCGCCGAAAACGCGGAACGTAAGTAGGAGATAGCGCATGTTGGCATTGATGGACGCACTAGCAGCCATTAAGGCCTTTGTGGCTCAGGGCGGTGATGTATTGTTGTTGATCGCCGCACTGACCTTCGTCATGTGGACTCTGATTTTTGAACGTGTGTGGTATTTCCACGGAGCCTTGAAGAACGATGTTCAAGGCGCCCTGGATGTCTGGGAAGCTCGCGGAGAGCGCAAATCCTGGAATGCCCATCAAGTTCGTTATGCACTGATTTCCCGCGTTTCTGAAAAAGTTAACGTGAATATGGATATGGTTGCCACTCTGGTGGCACTGGCACCCCTGTTGGGGCTGCTGGGTACCGTAACCGGAATGATCGAAGTGTTTAACGTACTGGCAGTAACTGGTGGTGGTGATGCTAAATCCATGGCTGGTGGTGTTTCCAAAGCAACAATCCCGACAATGGCGGGTATGGTTGCGGCACTATCAGGCGTATTTGGTAACACTTACATTACCCGTACTGCAGAGCGTGAAAATCAGCTGCTTGAAGACCACTTGACGATGGACCATTAAGGCTTAAGTAAAGCATTAACCGGTTACTAAGAGAGTTATCATGGGCAGAAGAAATAAGGCAGCTGAAGAAGATCAGAACGCCATCGACTTAACGCCGATGCTTGACGTGGTTTTTATCATGTTGATCTTCTTCATTGTGACTGCTTCCTTTATTAAGGAAGCCGGCATTGAAATTAATCGCCCTGAGGCGACGACAGCAATGCTGAAAAAGAACGCCAACATTCTCATAGCTGTCAGCTCTAACAACGAAGTCTGGATCGACAAATCCCGTATTGACATTCGTGCTGTGAAAGGCAGTATCGAACGTCTGCACGCGGAAAATCCGAAAGGTGCTGTCGTTATCCAGGCGGACGATGATTCCAATATCGAAACCTTGACCAAAGTTGCGCAAGCAGCTCGCGAGGCGGGTGTAATGGATGTTTCTGTATCTACTGAGAAGAAATAGAGCGCTCTATGAATGTTGCAAGATTAGTATTGGCAGGGTTGTTGGCAGCAGCCACGACCTTCGGCCTACTGTTTTTGATGCACGCATTGATTGCGGCCGACAATAAGCCTCCTGAAGAAGCGGATGAGCGTAAAGTGGCCGACATTTTTATGCCGGAGCGTCAAATCGAAACCAAGTACGACACCGAGAAGCCGGACAAGCCAGAAGACCCGGAAGAGCCGCCACCTGATATGCCAGAGCCAGAGTTTGACCAACCTGAGGTTAACCCTGATGCTCTGAATATGTCGGCTCCTCGAGTCAAGCCAAACCTGAACGTTAAAGGTGTGGGTGGATTCGGATCTGACGGTGAGTACCTACCAATTGTAAAAGTTCAGCCGCAGTATCCACGCCGAGCTTTGTCACGCGGTATCGAAGGTTACGTAATTGTTGAGTTCACTGTAACGACCAACGGTTCTGTTAAAGACCCTGTTGTAGTTGATGCGGATCCACCCAATATCTTTAACAGTGCAGCCACTAAAGCCGCACTCAAGTTTAAGTATAAGCCTCGCGTCATTGACGGCGAAGCGGTGGAAGTTCCTGGTGTACGCAACAAAATCACCTTTGCTATTGCCAAGTAAACAATGGGAAAGACTATGAAGATGACGGCTAAGGTTTTGAAGCTCGTCAGACAATCACTGATGGTGGCACCACTGGCGTTAGCGCCAGCTGCTTCCAGTGTTGTCCTGCAATCTCTGGGTCTGGATGCACTGTCTTCTGGCAGTGCGTTCGCTCAGGAAGGTGAGCAAGAAAAGCCCAAATACACGACTAAAAAATCTTACTCATTGCGTCAGAACGTTTTTAAAGATTTTGCAAAGGTGCAGGAAAAGACCGATGCAAGTGATTGGAAGGGTGCTCTGGTTGTCTTGAAAGATCTCGAGGCGTCCAAAGGCGCTAAGTATACCAGCTTTGAGAAGGCCAACCTGTGGAACTACTTTGGTTGGGTGTATTACTCGCTGGAAGACTACCCGCAATCCATTCGCTACTACAAAAAAGTTTTGGCGGAAGAAGAACTGAGTGAGGCGCTGGAGTTAGGGACTCTCTACACTTTGGCACAGCTGATGTTCGTACAGGAAGACTATCGTGGTGCGGTTGATCTGCTGAAAAAGTGGATGAAGTTACAGCCGATTGTTGGTGCTGATGCCTATGTGTTAATTGCACAGGGTTATTACCAGCTGAACGACATGAATTCTGCGCTGAGCAACATCAACACGGCCGTTGATAAGTTCGAAAGTACTGGCAAGGTGCCAAAAGAAAACTGGTACACCCTGCAGCGGGCAATTTACTACGAGAAAGGCGATAACAAAAAAGTTATTTCGATCTTGGAGAAGTTGATCCGTCACTACCCGAAAATTACTTACTGGAAGCAACTGTCCGGTATGTATGGACAGGTAGAGCAGGAGAAGAATCAGCTGCATTCCTTGGATGTGGTTTACCTGGCGGGTGAACTCAACAATGAAAAAGAGCTGTTGAACCTTGCTTACCTGTACATGGGTCAGGATGTGCCTTACAAGGCTGCCAAGATCATCGATAAGGGCATGAAAGAAGGCAAGATCGAAAAGACTTCCAAGAACCTGGAAGTGCTGGCGACTGCCTGGCGTCTGTCGCAGGATGTGAAGAAGTCCATTCCAGTGATGGAAGAGGCTGCGTCTAAATCCGATAAAGGTGATTTGTACGCTCGTTTGGCCGGTATTTATCTGGACAACGACGAAAACAAGAAAGCCATTGAGGCCGGGGCGAAAGCCTACAAGCGCGGTAGCATCAAGCGTCCGGATCAGTTGCAGATCGTTCTTGGTATGGCTAATGCCAATCTGAAACAGTATGGCAAAGCCATTAAAGAGTTCGAAAAAGCAGCGAAAGATAAGCGCAGCAAGAAGTTTGCTGTCCAGTGGATTGAGTTCTGTAAGAACGAAAAGAAACGGGAAGATTCGCTGAAAAGCTAATCAGCTAAACACCCATTTATGCAATCCGTAAATGGGTGTTTTGATGCGGCTCACAAGGCCGCGTCATCTTTTATACTTGTCTCACACCTCACACCTCACACCTCACACCTCACACCTCACACCTCACACCTCACACCTCACACCTCACACCTCACACCTCACACCTCACACCTCCTTATTACTTCCTCTGCTCATCACACAAGTTGCATGGCGCAGCCAGAGAGAGCCCGCTGGGGTGACTCGCAGCTTCGGTACTAAATGTCCTCAGTGACTTCCTTTAAACCTTCGCAATCGAGCAGGGTGATTTTTCGATACCCGACCTCCAGTAATCCGTCGGTTTGCCATTTTTTCAGGGCTTTGTTGACGTGTTGCCGGCTGACGCCCAGGGTGGCCGCCAGTTCATCTTGCGACACACTGATTTCGGTGGGCTGACTGTGGTGATTGCCATCGTTTTGTTTCTGAGCGATGAACAGCAGGCGTTTGGCCAGTTGCTGCGGCAGTTCAAGGCTGGTGGTATCTTGATGAATGTTAACCAGCGCGCGCAGCCGATGGGCGGTAAATTGTAGCATGCCCGCGAGGATTTCCGGGTGCTGCTGAGACAGGCTCAGGTACTGTTTGCGGGTTAATACTGCCAGCGTGCAGTCGGTACTTGCGACCGCGATGTTTTGTCGGGGCTGACCATCGATAAAGCTCAGTTCACCAAAGGTGCAGCCTCTGGGCAGGGTGGTGATGGCGATGTCCTTCCCGGAAAGCGTGGTATTGGTCAGCTTGATGCAGCCTTCCAGTACGGTATAAATTTCATTGGTGGGTGAGTGATGGGCGTAAACGGTTTCGGTTCGTTTGTAGTGGCGTATGTCCATGTTGGCAATCACCGCGTCCTGTATCTCCGCGGGGAGAAAATAGATCCACTGTTCATGAGCCTTGCGGGGGTACTCGGCTCGCAGGCGGGCTTTGCCGTTGTCTTTCTGGGTATTTTGCAGGTGTTCGATTTTCATGGGCAAACGTCTTTATTGGCAGCGCCTTTAGTATATAGGCTTTTATCGCGTTCGAGGCGTTTCAGTCGAGGTTTGACTGGACAATCGGCTGCTTCAGGTAACGTCATTGGGTGGAGTGCCGGGGCGGAAGCTGCTGTCCCGGCAAAAGCAATCACGGCTGGAGCAGGGTGTCTTTGAGCCCCCTGCAGATAACACAAAGGCCTCCGGAGAGGCCTTTGTGTGGCAAGCAGTCAGCTGTCTGAGACGTGCCAGGTGCTCAGTCTAACTTGCTCAAGTCCCGGACGGCGCCCTTATCGGCACTGGTCGCCAGCAGGGCGTAGGCCTTGAGGGCGGCGCTGACTTTGCGCGGTCGGTGTTTGACAGGCTTCCAGCCCAGTTTGTCCTGCTCCTGGCGTCGCTGATCCAGCTCTTGTGAGCTGATCAGGACGTCAATTGAGCGGTTGGGGATGTCGATCTTGATACGGTCACCGTTGCGCACCAGACCAATAGCCCCACCGGCAGCGGCCTCTGGGGAAACATGACCGATGGACAGGCCGGAGGTGCCGCCGGAGAAGCGGCCATCGGTCAGCAGCGCACACTCTTTGCCCAGACCCTTGGATTTGATGTAGGTGGTCGGGTAGAGCATTTCCTGCATGCCGGGACCGCCGCGGGGGCCTTCGTAGCGCACAATCACGACGTCTCCGGATTTGACCTTGCCGTCAAGGATGTCAGCAACCGCTTCATCTTGTGACTCGGTGACGTACGCGCTGCCTTCAAACACCAGAATGGAGTCATCAACACCGGCGGTTTTTACCACACAGCCATCCAGGGCGATGTTGCCGTGGAGGACCGCCAGACCACCTTCCAGGCTGTAGGCGTTCTCCAGCGAACGAATGCAGCCGTTACTGCGGTCGGCATCCAGTGACGGCCAGCGAGTGGCTTGACTGAAGGCGACCTGAGTCGGAATACCGGCCGGGCCGGCCTTGTAAAACTTCATCACTTCCGCCGAGGGTTGGCGCATGATGTCCCATTCGTCCAGAGCGTCTTTCATGCTGGCGCTGTGCACGGTGGGCAGGTGTGCATGGAGCAGGCCGGCACGATCCAGCTCACCCAGAATGGCCATGATGCCTCCGGCACGATGTACATCCTCAATGTGGTATTTCTGGGTGTTGGGCGCCACTTTGCACAGCTGCGGGATGCGCTTGGACAGCTGATCGATATCGGCCATGGTGAAATCTACTTCGGCTTCCTGGGCGATGGCCAGCAGGTGCAGAATGGTGTTGGTGGAGCCGCCCATGGCGATGTCGAGGGCCACGCAGTTTTCAAAGGCCTCAAAGGTGCCAATGGAACGTGGCAGAACGCTGTAGTCGTCGTCTTCGTAGTGACGCTTGGCCATCTCGACGATGGTGCGGCCCGCGCGCAGGAACAGTTGTTCACGGTCTGCGTGGGTGGCAACCACGGTGCCATTGCCAGGCAGTGCCAGGCCCAGTGCTTCGGCCAGGCAGTTCATGGAATTGGCGGTGAACATGCCGGAGCAGGAACCGCAGGTGGGGCAGGCGCTGCGCTCGATTTCGGCCACGTGCTCGTCAGAGAAACTGTCGTCAGCGGCAATGACCATGGCATCGACCAGATCCAGCTTGTGCTCGGAGAGCTTGGTTTTACCGGCTTCCATGGGGCCACCGGAGACGAAAATCACCGGGATGTTGAGGCGCATGGCGGCCATCAGCATGCCCGGGGTGATCTTGTCACAGTTGGAGATGCACACCAGGGCATCGGCGCAGTGAGCGTTGACCATGTATTCGACCGAGTCGGCAATGATGTCACGGGATGGCAGGCTGTAGAGCATGCCATCGTGCCCCATGGCAATGCCGTCATCCACCGCAATGGTGTTGAATTCCTTTGCGACACCGCCGGCTTTCTCAATTTCCCGGGCGACCAGTTGACCCATGTCTTTGAGGTGGACATGACCGGGTACGAATTGAGTGAAGGAGTTGGCAATGGCGATGATGGGCTTGTGAAAGTCTTCGTCTTTCATGCCAGTGGCACGCCAGAGTGCGCGGGCGCCGGCCATGTTGCGGCCAGCGGTGGAAGTCTTGGAGCGATAGACGGGCATAGGTGAAACCTCTTTGCCGGTGTTTGATACAGGTTAAAACGCGCGATAGCGTCAATCGAATCGGTCATTTTATCAGGTTTTGCCGCGTTTGAATGCCTTGCGATTGCGCCTTTAGTATCGCCGTTGAAGGGTGGGGCGGGTTTCATCGCCCCGAGCAGCAGTGCCTTGTGTAAAGGTGCTGCCTGTGGGATGACGATCTGCGGGTAACACAACCCGCGATCGCTGCTTAGAGGGTTTTGATGAAGACTTTGGAGTTGCGCTGGAAGTTGTAAAGGCTCTGCTTTTCTGCTGGCAAGCGGTCGAGACTGGCCGCCACAAAGCCCTGTTCCTGAAACCAGTGGGCGGTTTGGGTGGTTAGCACAAACAGCTCGCGCACGCCCATGTTGCGAGCTTGCTCTTCTATGATATCGAGTACCAGCTTGGCCCGACCGCCCTTGCGATACTCGCTGTGAGTGGCGACGCAGGAGAGTTCGGCAGTGGTGGGTGTGGCGCCAAACGGATAGAGCGCGGCGCAGGCGATGATGGTGCCGTCTTTTTCGAGGATGGTGAAGCGATCGATCTCGCTCTCGAGCAATTCCCGCGAGCGTCTGACCAGTGCACCTTGTTGCTCTAGGGGTTCGATCAGCTCCAACAGGCCGCCGACATCGTCGATGGTGGCCTGGCGGGTGAACTCGTAGTTGTCGCGGTGTACCAGGGTGCCGGAGCCGTCACGGGTAAACAGTTCCTGCAACAGTGCGCCGTCGTCCCGGTAGCTGATCATCTGGGCTCTGGGAACGCCCAGTTGGCAGGCGTCATAGCAGGCCTGCAGTGACTGGGAGTGGTCGTGATCCTTTTCCAGCTGCTGCAGTTGTTGCCCGCATTCGGACACGCTCAGTTGGCGACACAGTTTGCCGTCGTGATCGTAAAAGCCTTCTTCCGAGGTGAACGCGATGAGTTTGTCGGCATCGAGGGCGATGGCTATCTGGGTGGCGATTTCGGCAAAGCCCAGATTAAACATTTCTCCGGTGGGGGAGTAACCCAGTGGCGAGATGAGCACAATAGCGCCGCTGTCCAGTGCCTGGTGCAGGGCTTTATCGTCAATCCGCCGTACTTTGCCAGTGTGCTGCAGGTCAATGCCGTCAATCACGCCGATCGGTTTGGCGGTGACGAAATTTCCGCCCACCACACGGATATGAGCACCGTGCATGGGGGAGTTGGGCAGCCCGGTGGACAGTGCGGCTTCAATGCTGAAGCGCACTTCGCCAATCGCCTGGCAGACCCCGTGTATCTGGGCGGCATCGGTCACTCGCCACTGCTGATGAAAGTCCGAATGGGTGTGTTCCAGGCCCAGGCGGGCATCAATTTGCGGGCGGGCGCCGTGTACCAGCACCAGCCGCACGCCGAGACTGTTGAGCAGAGCGATGTCGTGAATGATGTTGGCGAAATTTTCGTTTTGCACCGCGGCGCCGGGCAGCATCATCACAAAGGTTTTGCCGCGGTGGGCATTGATGTAAGGCGAGGACTGACGAAACCACTGTACGTAGTCTTTGGAGTAGCCCTTGGCAGGGTCTTTTGACGCGTGTGCGGCCTGCTTGTGTTTGCCGTGACTGTTGCTGCTCACCGGTGGTCCTTGTCTTCGCTGTAATGACTAAAAAATAAGATAACTCAACCTATTATAAACAGAACTGCTTAATCAAGCCTTTCAGGGTTTCAATGGCCGGTTTGACCTGTTCCAGCGGAATGTACTCATTGGGTTGATGCGCCTGGTCGATATGCCCGGGGCCCATGACAATGGTTTCCATTCCCAGGGCTTGCAGAAATGGCGCTTCGGTGGCAAACGCCACACTTTCGGAGCCGTTGCCGGTGAGCCGTTCTGCCGCTTGCACCAGTGCCGAGTTGGCCGGCTCTTCAAACGCCGGGACACCGCCAAACAGCGTCTCACGACGGATGGTTGTGCCGGTGCTGAGGGCGATGGGATGGATGCGGGCATCAATCTCCTGGCGCAGCTCGTCGTTGTCCATGCCCGGGATTGCGCGCAAATCAAATTGCAGTTCGCAGTGGCCGCAGATGCGGTTGGGGTTGTCGCCGCCGTGAATGCAGCCCAGGTTCAGGGTCGGACCGGGAATGGTAAACCCGGGATTGTGGTAGCGCTGTTGCAACTGTTGGCGGTAGCTCATCAGCTCGCTGAGGACCTGATGCATGGACTCCAGCGCACTGTTGCCCAGTGACGGGTTGGAAGAGTGGCCAGCCAGCCCTTCAATGTGAATTTTTTCCATCATGATGCCTTTGTGCATCCGGATCGGCACCAGGCCGGTGGGCTCACCGATGACGGCGTAGCGGGCTTTGGGCCTGCCCAGTTCGGCCAGCGCGCGAGCCCCGCTCATGGAGCTTTCTTCATCGGCAGTGGCGAGGATAATCAGCGGCTGTTGCAGGGGCGTGCCCACAAACGCCCGGGCTGCCTCAATGGCGATGGGGAAAAACCCTTTCATGTCCGTGGCCCCGAGCCCAAACCAGCGATGGTCTTTTTCGGTGAGGGTAAACGGGTCGCTCTGCCATTGAAAGTCATCGTAAGGCACGGTGTCGGTGTGGCCGGCAAGCACCAGCCCGCCCGGACCGGTGCCCAGGGTTGCGATCAGGTTGCATTTCCGTCCGCCGGTTCCCGGCAATTCCAGAATTTCTGTGACAAAGCCCAGCTCTTCCAGCCAGCCCGCCAGCAGCTCGATTACCGCCCGGTTACTCATGTCCCACTTGTCGCTGTGGCTGCTCACCGAGGGGCTGGCAACCAGTTGTTGGAGCTGGGTAAAAATATTGGGCAGAGGCATGTGAGTCAACCTGAACTGTAGGGGGTAAGAGGGTAACGGAAACCGCCAATGTAACAGATTATGGCCCGTCCGCGCTATGAGCCGGAGAGCCTGGTCATTGGGACTGCCGCACCGCTGTTGGGACGGGACGCCGGCGGCTTGGTGGCGCGTTCATCCAGCCGGGGGGTGCGCTGTCTTTGAGCAGGGCTACGTCATTTGACGTAGGTGCTTGGGCCAATTGGCGAATGGTGGGCGCAATGGGCTTGTGGGTAAATAGAGGCTCTAAAAAGTATTACGCAGCAATCCGCTTAACAGCAGTTTTTCTTAACAACGACCTTTCTCAGATCAGCCGTTGGCAGGAAAGTTTCACCGCTGTTTAAAAACAACATTGGGGTCTTAGGGTATCACTATGAACAAGGAACTGATTTCTTCATTGTATCGACGTTTAAGTTGGCGGGCCGGAGTGTCCGCCGGTCTGTTGGGCGTGGCGTGTCTGTCATCGCCAGCCATGGCGGGCGCAAAAGTTGAGTTGGACGAAACCCGCTGGTTGAGCGTCGGCGCAGGCTTGCGAGCTCAATACCAATCGATTGAGGACGGCGCGCCCAGCGGCGATGACCGCAGCAACGATTTTGCTGTCGCCAATATGCGTCTGTACATGACAGGTCAAGTGCACGAATACATTAAGTTTACCTTCAATACTGACAAGGTCAGTGATGAAGAAATGATCGTGCTGGACGCAATCGCCCAGTTTGAAATGAGCCCGGCGTTTAATGTCTGGGTGGGGCGCATGTTAACCCCGGCCGACCGCATCGAAATGAACGGCCCCTTTTACGCGTTGAGCTGGAATCAATACACCGTGCCGCTTTACCCGTCGGATCAGGGCGGCAACGTGGCGGGTCGCTACGGTCGCGATGACGGTGTCACGGTGTGGGGCACACTGGGTAAATTTCAGTACGCCATCGGTGCCTTTGATGGCATTAACGGCTATTCCAATCAAGAGGACAACCTGCTGTTTGCCGGTCGCTTTGCCTTCAATTTCTTGAATATGGAAGCGAACCCGGGCTATTACACCAGTTCCACCTACTACGGCGGTCTGGGCAACATCTTAACCGCTGCTGTCTCGTTTCAAACACAAAGTGACGGCACCGGCAGCGAAGGTGAAGCCGGTGACTTCAGTGGCTACACCGTGGATGTGTTGTCAGAGACGGTGTTTGGCAGCAACGTGTTAACCCTTGAAGGCGAGTATAAAGATTTCGATGCGGACTACACCCTGGCCACACCGCCGGCAGAGGCGACCGGCGACTGTTTCTGTCTGTTCGATGGCACCTCTTACTTTGCCACCGCCGCGTTTATGTTTGGCGCCGAAGTGGGGCCGGGTAAATTTCAGCCTTACGTGCGTTATGTCGAGAATGACCCGAGCGATGCGGACACCACCGACTCCACCGAAATTGGGCTGAATTATGTGATCTCGGGCCACAATGCCCGCGTCAATCTCAATTACATCGACGGCGATGCCAACATCAGTGGCTACGGTGGCCCAGACGTCAATGCCCTGACGTTAGGTTTTCAAATTCAATTGTAAGCTTTTCATCTTCCGGAATTTTCAACAGACAATTTAAGGAATAACAATTATGAAACTGAAAAAAATTGCCGCAGGCTTAGCCCTCAGCATTGGTGCTTCTGCATTTTCATACGTTGCTGTGGCGGCGGACACCATCAAGGTGGGCGTATTGCACTCACTCTCGGGCACCATGGCCATCAGTGAAACCACGCTCAAGGACACGGTCCTGATGATGGTGGAAGAGCAAAATAAAAAGGGCGGACTGCTGGGTAAAAAGCTGGAAGCCGTGGTGGTTGATCCGGCGTCAAACTGGCCGCTGTTTGCAGAGAAGGCGCGTGAGCTGATTTCCAAGGATCAGGTGGATGTGATCTTCGGTTGCTGGACCTCGGTGTCTCGCAAATCCGTGCTGCCGGTGATTGAAGAGCTGAACGGGTTGCTGTTTTATCCGGTGCAGTACGAAGGGGAAGAGTCTTCGAAAAACGTGTTTTACACCGGGGCGGCACCCAATCAGCAAGCCATTCCTGCCGTCGATTACCTGATGAATGACCTTGAGGTGAAGCGCTGGGTGCTGGCGGGTACCGACTATGTGTACCCTCGTACCACCAACAAAGTTCTCGAGTCTTACCTGAAAGCGAAAGGCGTGGCGCCAGAAGATATCATGGTGAATTACACCCCGTTCGGTCACTCTGACTGGCAGAGCATCGTCTCCGACATTAAAAAGTTTGGCAGTGCCGGTAAAGCCACCGCGGTGGTGTCCACCATCAACGGTGACGCCAATGTCCCGTTTTACAAAGAGTTGGCCAATCAGGGCGTTTCCTCTGAAGACATTCCGGTAGTGGCCTTTTCTGTAGGGGAAGAGGAATTGTCCGGTATCGACACCAAGCCCCTGGTCGGTCACCTGGCCGCGTGGAACTATTTCCAGAGTGTGGAGAGCGATGCAAACTCGGCGTTCATTGATGGCTGGCACGCCTACACCAAAGACGACACACGGGTAACCAATGATCCTATGGAAGCCACTTATATTGGTTTTAACATGTGGACCAAAGCGGTGGAGAAAGCTGGCACCACGGATGTGGATAAAGTTGAGCAGGCGATGATCGGTGTGACCACGCCCAATCTGACGGGCGGAACTGCGGTCATGAATAAAAATCATCACTTGTCCAAGCCGGTATTGATTGGCGAGATTCAGGATGACGGCCAGTTCGAAGTGGTCTGGAGCACCGACGGTGAAGTAAAAGGTGATGCCTGGTCTGATTTTCTGGAAGGGTCAAAAGATCTGATTGCAGATTGGACCGCGCCCATCCTGTGTGGCAACTACAACACCAAAACCAAAACTTGCTCAGGCCAGACCTACTAGGTTGGTCCGGCAACACTAACGGTTAATAACGATCAAGTTGATCGCAGCCGTCACACCTGCCTGAACTGCATCAGCGTTTGGGCAGGTTTGTGTTGGCCGGCAGGAAACATGCGCTCTCCAGAGCGCAATGATGTTTTGCAATGACGAGGTACTGTGGTGAAGCAGATGACTGTGGTGAAGCAGATTATAGTGAGATTCGGGCTGTTAATGGCGCTGTCTCTGTCATTGGGCAGCTCCTGGCTCCATGCACAGGAACCCAATAGTGAGAATCCTGCTCCTGATCAATATGCCGTTTCCATTTCGGCGGAAGTAAAAGTCTTATTTCAAGAGCTGGTCGCGGCCAGCCTGAGGGATAAGTCGAAAATTTTGAAACAGCTGGATCAGCATTCCGGTCGCGAGATGCTGCCAATGTTCGAAGCCATGCTGAATGGCGAATTGTATTATCAGCCAGATGGTTTGCAGTTGTATCAGGTCAAAGAAAATGCCAGCGGTAACGCCGTGGCGTATTCCGTTTTCGGTGGTGAACTGGTGGACGGATTGTCCATTAAAAAATTCAAGAAAGTTCGGGTTAATAACAGTTTGCGCAAACAGTTGCGTAACAGCATTGCCCGGATTCAATTACTCTACGGCGAAGAGTCGGAACGCAAAGCGGCCGCAGAAACCATGTTGAGCGCTATGTCTGACAGTGCGGTGGCTTTGTTTCAAGAGGCGCGTGAGAAAGAGACGGTTAAAGAGGTACAGCAGCTGCTGGATGTGGGGCTGGCGATGAATACCGTATCCACTTCAGTCGACTCGACAGAGCGGGTTGCCGCCATTCGCGCCTTGTCGAGCCGGCTGGAGCTGCCGGTAAAAAACCTGTTGATGCGGTTGATGGATAAAAATTCTGACGGTGAATTTAAGGAAGCTGATCCTCTGGTTCGGTCTGCAGCGGAAAGTGCGTTAAAAGACATTGACGGTCGTATTGCCTATTATGGTTTGCTGGAGAAATTGTTTTTTGGCCTGAGTCTGGGCTCGGTATTTTTGTTGGCGGCAATCGGCCTGGCCATCACCTTTGGCGTGATGGGGGTGATCAATATGGCCCACGGCGAAATGATTATGCTGGGTGCGTATACCACCTATGTTGTACAGCTGTTGATGCCCAATCACCTGGAGTGGACCATTCTGGTAGCCATCCCCGCCGCCTTTCTGGTGTCGGGCAGTGTGGGTGTGTTGATTGAGCGTAGTGTCATTCGCTTTTTGCATGGACGGCCTTTGGAAACCCTGCTGGCGACGTTTGGTATCAGCCTGATTTTGCAGCAGCTGGTGCGTACCATCTTCTCACCGCTAAACCGTCAGGTGTCTACGCCGGATTGGCTGAGTGGATCAATTGAATTGAATCCGATTTTTTCCCTGACCTATAACCGCCTGTCTATTTTGATTTTCTCACTGATTGTCTTCGGCTTGCTGATGTTGGTGATGAAGAAAACCTCACTGGGTCTGAATGTCCGTGCTGTCTCGCAAAATCGCGACATGGCCCGGGCCATGGGCATTAAAACCGAGCGGGTTGATTCCATGACCTTTGGTTTGGGGTCAGGTATTGCCGGCGTGGCCGGTGTGGCACTGAGTCAGCTGACCAACGTCGGACCCAACCTGGGACAGTCTTATATTATTGATTCTTTTATGGTGGTGGTGTTCGGCGGCGTCGGTAATTTGTTGGGTACCCTGGTGGGCAGCTTCTCGTTGGGCGTTGCCAATAAATTTCTTGAACCGGCCACCGGTGCAGTGTTGGCCAACATTATTATTTTGGTGTTCATTATTTTGTTTATCCAGAAACGACCCAAAGGCCTGTTTCCACAGAAAGGGAGGGCGGCTGAATGATGATTGCAAAAACGCCGTTGACGGCAGGCAGTTTAACCTCCGGTTTTACTTCCAAGACGACGGCCATCGTGGTGGTGGTATTGTTTTCGCTGACGCTGCTGGCGTCAGCGGCGAATCTTTGGCTATCGCCCGATTCACCGCTGTACGTGAGCACCTATACCATTACCTTGCTGGGCAAGTATTTGTGCTACGCGTTACTGGCGTTGGCCGTAGACGTGGTGTGGGGCTATTGTGGGGTTTTAAGTTTGGGGCATGCGGCTTTCTTTGCCCTGGGTGGCTATGGCATGGGCATGTACCTGATGCGTCAGATTGGTGATCGCGGGGTTTATGGCAACCCGGAACTGCCGGATTTTATGGTGTTTTTGAGCTGGGATTCTCTGCCCTGGTACTGGTTGGGGATGGATCAGTTCTGGTTTGCCATGGTGATTGCGCTGGCGGTGCCGGGACTGCTGGCGTTTGTCTTCGGCTGGCTGGCGTTTCGCTCACGGGTGACCGGTGTGTATTTGTCGATCATGACCCAGGCCCTCACCTACGCCTTGATGCTGGCGTTTTTCCGCAACGAAATGGGGTTCGGCGGTAACAACGGCCTGACGGATTTTAAAGACATCCTGGGGTTCAGTTTACAGTCGGATACGGTGCGGGTGGCGCTGTTCGCAATCACGGCCTTGATGTTGATGCTGGCGTATGTGCTCAGTCACTTCATCATGAGCTCGCGCTTTGGTCGTGTGATTGTGTCGATTCGCGATGGCGAGGCCAGAGCGCGATTCATGGGCTATCGCACTGAGCGTTTTAAAGTGTGGTTGTTTGTTTATTCGGCGCTGCTGGCTGCGGTCGCGGGGGCATTGTATGTACCGCAAGTGGGGATCATTAACCCGGGTGAATTCTCTCCGATAAACTCCATCGAAGTGGTGGTGTGGGTCGCTCTCGGTGGGCGCGGGACGCTCTATGGGGCGATCATCGGTGCCGTTTTGGTGAATTACGCCAAAACCCGTTTTACCGCGATCATGCCCGATGGCTGGTTGTTTGCCCTGGGGGCGCTGTTTGTATTGGTCACGGTGTTTCTGCCGAAAGGCATTGCCGGTTTTATTGAACAGCGGGTGGAATCACTGAAAAAAGGTGCCTCAGGATCAGACCGCGTACAAGGATCAGAAGGAGCGTCGGCATGACGGTATTGGACACAACACGGGAAATCTTCCGTCGCGATCAGGTTTGGCCCTTTCTCGCTCCCGAACATTCGATGGTGGATGTTTCTCACAACATGATTTTGTATGTGGAAGGGTTGAGCGTGAGCTTTGATGGTTTTAAAGCGTTGAACGATTTAAACCTGTACGTCAATGACGGTGAACTGCGCTGCTTAATCGGCGCCAATGGCGCCGGTAAAACGACGCTGATGGATGTGATCACCGGAAAGACCGAATGTGATAGCGGCAGCGTGTACTTTGGCCAGACGATCAATTTGCTGCAGCGCTCTGAGCCGGAAATTGCCCAGCTGGGCATCGGCCGTAAATTTCAGAAACCTTCAGTGTTTGAAGCGCATACGGTATTCGATAATCTGGAATTGTCCCTCAAGGCTGACAAGGGTATCTGGTATACCTTGAGGGTGAAACTGAACTCGGCGGATATTGACCGTATCGATAGCATTCTTGATTTGATCGGGCTCAAGGAGCAGCGCTTTATGTTGGCTGGCGCGTTATCGCATGGGCAAAAGCAGTGGTTGGAGATAGGCATGTTGTTGGCCTCTGATCCGCGGCTATTATTAATCGATGAGCCGGTGGCGGGCATGACGGCCCAGGAGACCGAGCGCACGGCGGAGTTGCTGACCTCGCTCGCCGGGGATAGGACGGTGATTGTGGTTGAGCACGACATGGAGTTTGTGCGCAGCATCGCCCGTACCGTGACGGTGTTGCACCAGGGCAGCGTATTGGCGGAAGGCACCATGGATGAAGTGCAAAACAACCGGGATGTGATCGAAGTGTACCTGGGAGAAGAGAGCGCTGATGCCCGGGGCGAAGAGATCGCTGCAGCCAGGGGAGAAAGAGCATGATTGCCATCAATAAAGTCAGCCAGCATTATGGCGGTACGCAAATTCTTTGGGATCTGGACCTGGACATTAAACAGGGTTCCTGCACGTGCATCATGGGGCGTAACGGTGTTGGCAAAACCACCTTGTTAAAAGCCTTGATGGGTCTGCTGCCGGTGACCAGTGGCAGTATCGAGTTTGAGGGACAGGCGATTCAGGGGCGTCCTGCCGATGCCCGGGCCCACATGGGGATTGGCTATGTGCCGCAGGGCCGGCACATTTTCCCGTTAATGACCGTGGAAGAAAATCTGCGCACCGGCCTGCCCTGTCGCAAGGAAAAAACCAAAGACATACCGGACAAAATTTACGAACTGTTTCCCGTACTAAAAGACATGAAAAGTCGATTGGGGGGCGACCTGTCCGGTGGTCAGCAACAACAGCTGGCGATTGGGCGGGCTCTGGTGATTGACCCGAAAGTGTTGATTCTGGATGAGCCCAATGAAGGCATACAGCCCAACATCGTCAAACAAATTGGCGACGTCATTTTAAAACTGAATCAGGAAGATGGCTTGACCGTGATCCTCGTAGAGCAGAAACTGGGCTTTGCTCGCCGGGTGGGTGAAGAGTTCCGCCTGATGGAGAAGGGGCGTGTTGTGGCAAGCGACAAGATGGCGAACCTCAATGACGATTTGATTAAACAGCATTTGGCCGTGTAAATGTGAACAGTGCTTTAACCGCCGTACTCAAAAACGACACCGGTATTACCGATGTTACGACCGGGGAGGAGGCCGTCTCTTCCCCCGCTCATTTAAATTGGCACGCCCGCTTGAACTTGCGTTTACAGCTCGGCCCCCGGGGGACACGACTGGTTCATAACGAGCACGAAGGGCCGCTCTATGTGCAAAAACCTTTTTATCCGGAAGGGGATGAGCTGGCGCACCTGTATGTGTTGCACCCCCCTGGCGGTCTGGTGTCCGGTGATCGTTTGCAGCTGGACGTGGAGGTCGGCAATGGCGCCCAAACCCTGTTAACGACGCCGGGCGCCGGGCGGGTGTATCGGGCCCGCGCCGATCGGGCGCTGCAGCATCAACTCAATCATTTTCAGGTGGGGGCGGGTTCTAGCCTGGAGTGGTTGCCTTTGGAAACGATTATCTACCCCAACGCCCGCACACGTCTGGAGACCCGGGTAGACCTGCACGCCGGCGCTCGCTTCATTGGCTGGGAGGTGACGTCGCTGGGGTTGCCGGCGTGCAAGCTGGACGCGCAGGAGGCCGAAGTCTCCCAGCGGTTGACTGTAACGTGTGAGGGGGAGCCGGTGTTTGTCGAACAGTTTCATTTGAACGCCCAAACCCGTCGCCTTTTTAACGCGATGGCGGGGATGCAAGCGAAACCGATTAACGCGGTTTTTGTGGCCGGCCCCTTTGCCACCGACTCCCCCTTTGGCGCGAAATCCGAAGAAAGCATCCAGCGGGCTGAGTGGATTGCGCAGCAAAACCACCACCATTCTGAAGCGTTATTGAACAGCGCTGGCCCGGGGATGGCTGGCGAGAGTCTGGTTGGCGAAAGTCTGGTGGGGCTGAGTCAGGTGGGAGATTTTGTCGTCGGGCGCTATTTGGGCCACTGCTCCGAACAGGCGCGGCAGCTGTTCCAGCGCTGGTGGGCGCAGTTGCGGCCGCAGTTACTGGCGCGGCTAGCGTGCCCGCCGCGCATTTGGTTCACCTGAGTCTCTTTGCCGCAAAGGCCTCAGGCTCAGAGGCTAGCCGTTAAAGCGTTTATCGACACAGAATTCATAGATTCAAGCGTTTGCCCGTTTGAACGATTAAGAAAGTAAGGTGTTAGCGATGGAATTATTGCCCAGAGAAAAAGACAAGTTACTGCTGTTTACGGCAGCCCTGTTGGCGGAACGGCGTTTGGCCAAGGGCTTGAAACTGAATTATCCGGAAGCCATGGCGCTGATCAGTATGGAGATTATTGAGGGCGCACGGGAAGGTAAAACCGTGGCGCAATTGATGAGCGAGGGGAAAAAAATTCTCACCAGTGATCAGGTCATGGATGGGATTGCCGAGATGATCAGCGAAGTTCAGGTAGAAGCCACGTTTCCGGATGGCACCAAACTGGTGACCGTCCACGACCCGATTAATTGAGTGTGACCGCTTATTGGCTGAGGCCTCTCATTGGCTGAGGGCTCTCTCATTGAGTGAAGCGACTGATTGAGTGACGCGGAAAATACGCGCAGAAGGGGGTGGTATGAGTGAAGGAGTAACGTTATGAGACCCGGCGAGATAAAAACTGCGAGCGGAGACATTGTGTTAAATCCCGGTCGTGAAGTGCGCACGTTGCGAGTGGAAAATACCGGTGATCGGCCGGTGCAGATAGGATCGCATTATCATTTTGCAGAAGTGAATCCGGCGCTGTCCTTTGATCGCAGCCAGGCGATGGGATTTCATTTGAACATTGCCTCCGGCACCGCCGTTCGTTTTGAACCGGGGCAGGGGCGCGAAGTGGAACTGGTGGCCTTTGCCGGCGAGCGAAAAATTTACGGTTTTCGGGGCGAGGTGATGGGCGATTTGCCTGCGACAGCGCCGTCGGTTTCCGGTTCGCCGGCCTCGGGTTCGTCTGATTCAAGCACACAGGGAGAGTCAGAATGACGACCATGGATCGACACAGTTATGCCCATATGTTTGGCCCCACCGTGGGTGACCGCGTACGTTTGGGCGACACCGAGTTATGGATAGAAGTAGAAAAGGATTTCACCCATTACGGGGACGAAGTGAAGTTTGGCGGCGGCAAGGTGATTCGCGATGGCATGGGGCAATCGCAACGCTCGTGCAGCGAGACCGTGGACCTGGTCATCACCAACGCACTGATTCTGGATCACTGGGGCATCGTCAAGGCGGATGTGGGGATTAACGCCGGTCGTATCGTGGCGATCGGCAAGGCGGGTAATCCCGATGTGCAGGATGGTGTCGACGTTATCATTGGTCCGGGCACCGAAGTCATCGCCGGAGAAGGTTCCATCCTGACGGCGGGGGGCATTGATGCGCACATTCATTTTATTTGTCCGCAGCAGGTGGATGAAGCGCTCATGTCCGGCGTCACCACCATGATTGGTGGCGGTACCGGGCCGGCCACCGGGACCAACGCCACCACCTGTACCCCGGGGCCATGGAATATCGGCAAGATGTTACAGGCAACCGATTCCCTGCCCATGAACTTTGGCTTTTTGGGCAAGGGTAACGCCAGCTTGCCGGTGGCTCTCGAAGAGCAGCTGATGGCCGGCGCCTGCGGGTTAAAACTGCACGAAGACTGGGGCACGACCCCGGCGTCCATCGACAACTGTTTGACGGTGGCCGATAAATACGATGTGCAGGTGGCCATCCACACCGATACCCTCAACGAATCCGGTTTTGTGGATGACACCATCGGGGCTTTTAAAGACCGGGTGATTCACACCTACCACACCGAAGGGGCCGGCGGCGGGCACGCACCGGACATCATTAAGGCCTGTGCCTATCCCAACGTGTTGCCCTCGTCCACCAACCCGACGCGGCCCTATACGGTCAATACCATTGATGAGCATCTCGACATGCTGATGGTCTGTCATCATCTGGATGCCAGCATTCCGGAAGATGTGGCCTTCGCCGATTCGCGCATTCGCAAAGAAACCATTGCCGCCGAAGACATTCTGCACGACCTCGGCGCGTTCAGTATGATCTCTTCAGACTCACAGGCCATGGGGCGGGTGGGCGAAGTGATTACCCGGACCTGGCAAACTGCCCACAAAATGAAAGTGCAGCGCGGCCCTTTAAAAGAAGATGAAGCCGGTGAGCCCAACAGTGTGGGCCACCCCAATACAGACGGCGCCGATAATTTCCGGGCGCGCCGGTATGTCGCCAAGTACACCATCAATCCGGCCATCACCCACGGCATCGCCCACGAGGTGGGGTCGATCGAAGTGGGCAAGCTGGCGGACCTGGTGCTGTGGAAGCCGGCATTTTTTGGCATCAAGCCCGCGCTGATTTTGAAAGGTGGCATGATTGCAGCGGCCCCCATGGGGGATGCGAATGCCTCCATCCCGACGCCACAGCCGGTGCATTATCGGCCGATGTTCGGCGCGATGGGGTTGGCGGTGGCCAAGACCTCATTCACCTTTGCCTCGCAAGCGTCGATCGATGCCGGTGTGGCTGAGGCGCTGGGGTTACAGCGCCAGTTATTGCCCTGCCGCAATACCCGCACACTGACCAAGGGCGATATGGTTCACAATCACTGGCTGCCTAATATCCAGGTGGATCCGCAAACCTATGAGGTGCGGGCCGATGGCCAGTTGCTGACCTGCGAGCCGGCGACAGAACTGCCATTGGCGCAGCGCTATACGTTGTTTTAAGACCCTAAGGGCTATCACTCGTCATTGCGAGCCGCAGGTGTGGCAGTGACAGGACGGTAAACTTGATCACGAAGTTACAAGAAGGAAAATATTGTTGGATATTTATCAGCGTTTAGGGATCGTCCCGGACTTAAATTGCGATGATGTCATCGTACTCACCCAGGAACAGCGGGACAAAGGCCGCTTGAAAACGGTGTCGGAGGCGGGCGCTGAGGTGCGGGTGTTTCTGGAGCGAGGCAAACCATTGCTCGTGGGCGAAGTGTTAAAAACAGAATGCGGCAAATACCTTCAGGTGCAGGGGGCGGTAGAGCAGGTGACCCGCGCCGAGTGTGAGGATTGGCACACCTTCAGCCGAGCCTGTTATCACCTGGGTAACCGCCACGTGAAATTGCAGGTGGGCGATCGCTGGCTGCACATGACTCCCGACCATGTGCTGGAGGATATGTTGAAAATGCTGGGGTTAACGGTCACCCACGAGGACGCAGTATTTGTGCCGGAATCGGGAGCCTACAGTCATGGCCATCACCACCACTGATGTCGGCTTGCTGCGTCTGTTGCAGCTCAGCAGTGTCAGCTTGCCAGTGGGTGGCTATGCCTTTTCCCAAGGCCTGGAATACGCCGTTGAAGCCGGCTGGGTGGATTCGGTTGAGAGTGCCGAAGCCTGGCTGGAATTGCAGATGCACGATGCTCTGGCGAGAGTGGATTTACCGATTCTGTGGCGCATTCATCGGTTGTGCCAAGTGCAGCAAGACGGCGGGGAGAATACCGTCGCTGGGGTTCAATACTGGAACCGGATGGCATTGGCCTGCCGCGAAACCAAAGAGTTAAGGCTTGCCGATACCGCCATGGGGGAGGCGCTGCAGCGCTTGTTGACCCGCCTTGATGTGCCGCTTGACGGGTTGCGGCAAGCTCAGTCTGCCCAGCCATGCGCACCAGCGCAGGTACCTGCGGAAGTGAGTTTTGTGGCGGTGTTTGCCTGCGCTGCCCAGCAGTGGCAAGTGAATGCGGAGGCGGCCCTGCTGGGTTATGCCTGGTCGTGGCTCGAGAATCAGGTGGCCGCAGCCACCAAGCTGGTGCCTCTGGGGCAAACGCACGCGCAGCAACTTCTGGGTCAATTGCAGCAGTGCATTCCCGCCACCATCGCGACGGCGAAGTCATTGGCGGATGATGAACTGGGGGCGAGCCTGCCGGCTCTGGCCATTGCCAGCGCCTTGCACGAGACCCAATACACACGCTTGTTTCGCTCTTAAGGTGTGAGTTTTTAACGGATATGTTAAATCGTTAAGGTCACCCGACCATGAACAACGACTGACAAAGGATTATAGAGAGGATAACCAAACATGGCCTATACACACGGTGCTTCCGCGCCGGACACTACGCCCCATCACGATGAGTCACATCAAAAAACGTCTCGCCCCAAACAAACCCTGCGGGTCGGGGTGGGTGGTCCGGTGGGGTCGGGGAAAACCGCGCTGTTGCGCACACTCTGCTCGGCGATGCGCGATTATTACAACATTGCGGTGGTCACCAATGACATTTACACCCAGGAGGACTCGCAGTTTTTGACCCGCCACGAGGTGCTCAGTGAAGATCGCATCATCGGTGTGGAAACCGGCGGTTGTCCGCACACGGCCATTCGGGAAGATGCGTCCATGAACCTGGCGGCCATTGATGAATTGCTGCGCCGTCACGGCGAACTGGATGTGGTGTTTGTGGAAAGTGGCGGAGATAACCTCAGTGCGACCTTCAGTCCGGAATTGTCGGACCTCACCATCTACGTGATTGATGTTTCGGCCGGCGATAAAATTCCCCGCAAAGGGGGCCCGGGCATTACCAAATCGGACTTGCTGATCATCAACAAGACCGACTTGGCACCTCTGGTGGGCGCCTCTCTGGAGGTCATGGATACCGACAGCAAAAGAATGCGTGGCAGTCGTCCGTTTGTCTTTTCCAATCTGAAAGCGGGCGACGGCATTGATGACATCATTCGCTTTATTGTCGATGAAGGTATGTTGCCACCGCAGGACATGCCGCCGGCGAAAGCGGTGGTTTAACATCCGGGGCGAGTTGCGAGTTGCGAGTTGCGAGTTGCGAGTTGCTAGAAACTAGAAACTAGAAACTAGAAACTAGAAACTAGAGACTAGAGACTAGTGGCTAGAAACTAGAGAACTAGAGACTAGAGATTATGAGTATCAGGGGAGTGAAAAAGTATGGGTAAGTTCCGTTTTGCAGGCGTTGTGGGGTTGAGTCTGGTGTCGCCGCTGGTGTTGGCCCATTCCGGTCACGGTGGCGATGTCGGTGTACAGCACGATATGGAACACTCGCTGTGGCTGTTGCTGGCGGTGTCCGCCGTGGTGGTGGCCGGGGGGTATGTGATCAACAAGGCACCCTGGAAGGGCAAGAAGTAATTTCGTTTTGGTAACCGGCTGACAGGGATGTTGCTTGCGGTAGGCAGAGGCGATCTGAGGATACGACGATACGGTTGAGCCGTGACCGGTTAATGAGCCGTCGATAAGGTTACGCCCTTGGTGTGCTGATTAGACTGAAGACGTGCTAATTAGGCGCAAGACCTGCTTAT
The DNA here is from genome assembly GCF_011602365.1 of Pseudomaricurvus hydrocarbonicus. GTDB lineage: Bacteria > Pseudomonadota > Gammaproteobacteria > Pseudomonadales > Cellvibrionaceae > Pseudomaricurvus > Pseudomaricurvus hydrocarbonicus. The sequence continues at coordinate 110,804 of NZ_JAAONZ010000010.1, read as the reverse complement.
CAGTTCCAAGGTGTGCTTATGAGTCAAAGGTTGTGTCTAGGCTAAAGATTCGTTGGCAATGCGCAGCGCCACGCTGGCCGCCGCGGTTCGGTTTTCCACTCCGATTTTTTGAAACACCTGCTCCAGATGTTTGTTGACCGTGCGCGGGCTGATGGCCAGGATCTCACCGATTTCCCGATTGGTTTTGCCGCAGGCGATCCAGTGCAAAACCTCAGCTTCGCGTACCGTCAGGGACAGTTTCTTCTGAAACAGTTCCTGGTCTGACACTTCCACATCATCCACCAGTTTCAATAAAAACTCCTGCGGGTTGCGCTGTTCAATAAACACCACGGACAGGGACAGGCCGAGCTTTTCCAGTTTCAGCTTTTGCTGCGGGCTGGGGGCGTGTTGCAGCCAGAATTTGAGTTCGCTGGCCAGCGATTGCTGCAGTTCATCGGTTGGCAAGGGGGCTTTGTGGAACAGTTCACGCACCTGGGGTGTCGCCCAGAGCAGTTGACCGTTGTGGTCTGTCGTCATCAGAAACTGACCGGTGGAGTCCAGTGCTTGTTGGGCGCTGGTGGTTAAACGTGCATTGTTGAGATGGACTTTCATGCGCGCCAGCAGTTCATTGGGTTTGATGGGTTTGGTGAGGTAATCCACGCCCCCGGCTTCGAGCCCCTGAACAATATTTTCGGTTTCTGTCAGTCCGGTCATGAAAATGACCGGAATGCTGGCCAGTTCCGGGTCGGCTTTGAGTTGTCGACAGGTTTCAAAGCCGTCCATTTTGGGCATGATGGCATCCAGCAGAATCATATCCGGACGCAGACGCTGGGCAATGGTCAATGCCTGACGCCCTTCCAGGGCCACCAGCACGCTGATGTTGGCTTCTTCCAGCACATCGCTGATCAGGCTTAGAGAATCAGGCGAGTCATCGACCACCAGTACGATGTCTTGTTTGTCGGAATACGTCATGCGGGGTCGGTCTCCAGAAGAAGTTCCAGTTGTTCGTACTGCATGGATTGCGCAAGGTCACGCAAGTGTTTCAGGGCATCGGCGTCAAGAATACCCGATGTTTGAATTTCATCCAGGGTGTCGAGCACCCCTTTACGATGTGCAACCTGAACACGACTGGTCAGTTGCTGTATCAGCGGATGCTGTAACCGGCTTTTCAGCGAAGCGCTGCTGTCCAGTTTCGCAGCAGAGCACTGAACTTTCGATGCTAGGTTGGTCTGAGATGCTGTGTTGGTCAGTGATGCTATGTTGGTCAGTGATGCTATGCCGGTCAGAGTGTCATCAATGTACTGCCATTCGAGCGTCAACAGATTGCCGACTTTTTCCAGCAACAGTTGATTGCGAATAGGCTTCACCATGTAATCGTCGTGGGGTGCCTTTGGGTGAGGCGCTTTCAAACCCGCAGGCAATTGCAGCTCAAGTGGGTTGCGGTGACGCTCATTGACCTCGGCAGACAGCATGAGGATGGGGGTTGTGTAACCCTCCTGACGCAACTGCGTGGCCAGTTCAAAGCCACTGCAACCTGGCATGTTAACATCGAGAATAAAGCAGTCCGGGCGAACGTCTGCCAGTTGCCGCAAGCAATCGTCGGCTGAGTTGGCTTCCACTACGCGAAACCCCAGCGGGTTCAGGATATCGGTTAATAGGCCGCGGTGAATGGGGTCATCGTCAACCGCCATGATGATTTGCGTTGCGCCCTGATAGCCCTTGATGGTGCGCTGTGGTGGCGCGGCGACAGTCGGAGTGCTGACCCAGGACAACATCATGGATACGCTGAAACAGCTGCCCTCGCCGGGCGTGCTCTTGATGTCGAGATTGCCGCCCATGACCTCGGTGAGCAATCTGACAATAGTCAGGCCCAGCCCGGTGCCCGGAGTGTGTGGGGTATGGCTGTTACGCACGCGTTCGAAGGGCGTGAAGATCCGTTCAATGTCTTTTTTGTGGATGCCCAGGCCGGTATCAATGATGGAAAATTCAGCGACCTGATTGCGGTAATACACGTGGAAGTCCACTCGGCCATGATCGGTATATTTGACCGCATTGGACAGTAAATTGATTAAGATTTGTCGCAGTCGTTTCTCGTCGGTGATGACCACGTCGGGCAGTCGGTGGTGCAGGTGAAAATGAAACCTAAGACCTTTCATTTCCGCTTGCTGGGTAAACATCTGCACCAGCTGTTCCAGCAGTTCCGGCAGGCGTACCTGGTTGCGATAAATGTCCAGGCGGCCGGCTTCAATTTTGGAAATGTCCAATAAGCCTTCGATCAGTCCCGCCAGGTGCTCGCCGCTGTTGCGAATGATTTCCAGCGGGTACTGATGCTGAGCCGGCATATCCGCTTTCTGGGACAGCAGTTGCGCGTAACCTAAAATGGATTGCAGTGGGGTACGCAGTTCGTGACTGATGCCCGACAAATACCGACTCTTGGCATCGTTGGCGCGTTCCGCCAGTTCTTTGGCCTCCTGCAGGGCCCGGTCGGTTTCCTGGTGAGCGTCGATTTCATCAATCAATAAACGGGTTTGCCGGTTGGATTCCTGTTGAGCCACCAGGCGACTCTCATGGGCCAATAAAATCAGCCAGGAAATGACGCCGGACACAATCATAAAAGCGTAGAAAATCATCCAGATGGTGGTGCTTAACAATTCCGCCGTCGGCGCTGATGCCGGTTTGATGTGAAAATAGATCAGGGCCAGAAAAGCGCCATTGAGCAGCGCGACACAGCTTAGGATAAAGGCGAAACGCGCAACTCGCGAATTCAGGGCGCGTACGACGCTGGCCGGAGCAAAGCTTTCGAGCCACTGGTTGAGCTGAACTTTTAAGCGCGCGTCGGGCTTGCAGCTGTCCAGACAGCGGGCGTCGAGGGAGCAGCACAGGGAGCAAATGGCCCCCTGATACGCCGGGCAGTGGCTCATATCCTCGTATTCAAAATCACTTTCACAAATACAGCAGCGCAACGTTGCCGGCTCGCTGTTCAGGGATTGGCTGAGTGCCTGGTCTTCATCTTTATGGAGCTCGTAAAAGAGGATGTCACTGCTCGGACGAGCCAGGTAAAAGCGACCTTTGGTGATCCCGGCGATGGTGGGCACAAAGACAAAGCAGGCACCAAGACTGATGAAATGCGCCAGGTAACTGGCGTTGTTTCCCAGATAGCCCAGATAACAGACAATACCCAGCGCCGAGGCCATCAGCATGGAGCCGACCCCCACCGGGTTGATGTCATACAGGTGCGAGCGTTTGAATTCGGTGATGGGCGGGCTGAGCCCCAGCGGTTTGTTGATCAGCAGGTCGGCGGCCAGTGAGGCGAGCCAGCTGAGCGCGACAATGGCAAAAACTCCAAGAATGGCCTCCAGTACCCGGTAAACCCCCATTTCCATCAACACCAGCGCAATGGCCACGTTAAACACCAGCCACACGACGCGACCCGGGTGGCTGTGGGTTAAGCGGGAGAAGAAATTCGACCAGGCAATCGAGCCGGCATAGGCGTTGGTGACATTGATTTTCATCTGCGAGAGGATGACCAGAATGCCGGCCAGCACCAGCGAGCCGGATGGCGATTCGGTGATGTAATTAAACGCCAATTGATAGAGGTACACCGGATCGGTGGCCTGTTGGTAGGGCATCGCCTGGGTGAAAGCCAGATAGGCCAGAAATGAACCCAGCAACATTTTGACCATGCCCACCAGAATCCAGCCGGGGCCCGATAAGATTAACCAAAACCACCAGCGGTAGCGATTTTCCGGGGTCTTGGGTGGCATAAATCGCAGGTAATCCACCTGTTCACCAATTTGCGCCACCATGGCGAAAAAGATGGAGACGCAAGCGCCAAACAGCATCAGGTCAAAGCCCTGGGTGCTGGCGTGTTCCCGGGGAACAAATTGCACCCAGTTATCGATTCGCTCAAATTCGTAAAACACCACCGCAGCGAGGGCGCAAATTTGCAGCAGCAGCCACAGAGGTTGACTGCCCACCTGGAAGCGACTGATGGCCTTGATGCCGTGGGTAACAATGGGCACCACCACCAGGGCGCTGATGATGTAGCCAACCCAGAGCGGAATACTGAATAGCGCTCTGAGAGCCGAGGCGAAGATGGCGGCCTCAATGGCAAAAAAGATAAACGTAAACGACGCGTAAATCAGCGAGGTGATGGTGGAGCCTAAATAGCCAAAGCCGCCGCCTCGGGTTAAGAGGTCAATGTCCAGGCCGTGGCGGGCTGAATAATAGGAAATCGGCAGGCCAATGATGAATATGGACACACTGATGGCCAGCATGGCCCAGAGCGTGTTGATGAAACCATATTGCAGGGTGGTGGCGGCACTGAGGGCTTCCAGTGCCAAAAAGGCCGTGGCACCCAGCGCGGTCATGCCAATATGGCTGATGCTCCAGCGGCGTGCTTTTTTGGCGGTAAAACGCAGCGCGTAATCTTCCAGCGTCTCGTCACCGACCCATTTATTGTATTGCCGCCTGACGCGAAAAATTGATTGTGTGGCCCGCATGGGCGAATTCCTTTTGGTTGCCTCACGCACTTGCACTGCGCTGGTGCGCGCCGTCCTGCGGAGCTGTGCCTGATTTACGACTGAGTCATTATTGGATTTTAGGACGCAAAAGACGCGCCATTTTAGCAGAAAGCGCGACTCTCAATGGAGTATTTATCCTCAATCAGGGCTAAATCATGCGCTATCAGACCAGTTTGATGGGAGCGGGACGAACTGGTCTGTGTAAAAGGCCGAGGCTGGTTCTTTGGGGGGCACCGATGGGTTATTACCATGTATTCAATGGCCATGGCCTCCATGGTGGGATTTCTTTTTTAACGCTGAATTAGGTGCACGCCCTAGCTGAGGTTGAGATGTCAGATTTGAAAACAAGTAGTGTGATTGCCGCAGAGATCGAAAGCAGAGAGATTGCCAGCAAGGCTGTTGAACAGGATGCCAGGCACGTATGGCATCATCTGACCCGGCACGCGGGTCAGGAGTCTATGGTGGTGGTGAAAGGTGAGGGGATGCGGGTTTGGGATGCTCAGGGCAATGAGTATCTGGATGCGGTGTCCGGTGCAGTATGGACCGTCAATGTGGGTTACGGACGCACTGAAATTGCCGATGCGGTGCGCGATCAGCTGGTGACCATGAACTACTTTGCTCAAACCGCCGGCAACATTCCAGCGGCCCAATTCGCAGAGCGCTTGCTGGAAAAAATGCCGGGCATGAGTCGAGTGTATTATTCCAACTCTGGCTCCGAAGCGAATGAGAAAGCCTTCAAAATGGTGCGTCAAATTGCGGCGAAAAAATACGGCGGCAAGAAACATAAAATTCTCTACCGTGAACGGGACTACCACGGCACCACGATCAGTTGTTTGAGTGCCACCGGGCAGTTTGAGCGCAAGCATCAGTACGGTCCCTTTACGCCGGGGTTTGTCGAAGTGCCACACTGTTGTGAATATCGCTCACAGTGGGGCGAAGTGGATGATTATGGCGTGCGTGCGGCCAACGAAATTGAACGTATTATTTTAGAAGAAGGTCCCGATACCGTGGGCGCGATTTGCCTTGAGCCCATTACTGCGGGCGGGGGTGTGATCGAGCCGCCGGAGGGGTACTGGCCGCGTGTCCAGGAGATCTGCCAACAGTACAACGTGTTGTTGCACATTGATGAAGTGGTTTGCGGCCTCGGTCGTACCGGTACCTGGTTTGGGTATCAGCACTATGGCATTGAGCCGGATTTTGTCACCATGGCCAAGGGGGTGGCGTCGGGGTACGCCGCGATTTCCTGCACCGTGACCAACGATAAGGTCTTCAATTTGTTGCACGATGATGATGGTGACGGCCGCATGGATTACTTTCGCGACATCTCCACCTTTGGCGGCTGTACCGCCGGTCCGGCGGCGGCGCTGGTCAATTTGGAAATCATCGAGCGAGAAAATCTGCTGGAAAATGTTCAGCAGCAAGGTGAGTATTTGCGGCAGCGGTTGTTGGCGCTGAAAGACAAGTATCCCTTGATTGGGGATGTGCGTGGCAAGGGGTTGTTCATGGGCTTTGAACTGGTGAAAGATCGTGTGTCGAAAGAGCCTGTGGATGAGAGTGTTGCCATGGCGGTGGCCGGCCATTGCATGCAGAACGGGGTCATTATCGGACGCACCAATCGCTCCTTTGCCGACTTTAACAATACGCTGTGCCTGAGTCCGGCGTTGATTGCGACCCGGGCGGATATTGATGCGATTGTTGACGCCATTGATAACGCGGTGTGCTGTGTGTCTCAATAAAAACGATCTGAAGGCCATGAAATTCTGACCCCAAAGGTTGGAAAGGGATGGGCAAAAAACCGCGGCGCTTCGGTGTCGCGGTTTTTTTATGAATTTTTTTTGACATTCTGGGGCGGCCGCGACATTGGTCTCCACCCGAAGGTATGGGGTGGTTTTTTTTGAGCGTTTGCTGGTGAATATTTAACGCGCTGTTGGTGACTGTGAATGACCTGCGTTGCTGTCCCTGCAGGCGTGTTTTTCTGCGGCGCTGAAAGTATTGCCGATTTTTGGGGAGGGTTGTTCCTCCTAATATTAAATTTAAGGTGAGTTTTTTGGTGGTGGTTTTATGGTTTTAGCAGTCATTATTGATTAAACGAAATTATTTTAATTGTGTGATTTCGGCGTTTGAGTCATTGTCTTCGGGGTAGAAAAGTCCTCATCTGGGAAGCTTTTTTCGCCAAAGTAGTCTTGCATTTTGTTCGGTTGTTAACTTGAATTTACAGTTTCTCCGGTTTTGATAAGTTCTTATTTAGCCTCAATATTTTCGGTTTAAAAGGGTTTGTCATTGAATGTCTGTTAACTATCTCTTACAGGTTTTATAGAATTTTCTCTGGGGCGTGTGTGTTTGAAAAACCTTTTCTCACAGAATTATTTTATTTTTAATATGTAATTCAAAAGCTTGCCGATAACTATTTTACAGATGGCATGGTTGCTGCACTCGGTTAAAACGTGGAGGGAGTCGCTGCGAAAATTATCTTGCAATTTCTTTCCGGTTTTAATGGGCGTATCCCGCTTGGTTTTGTGGGCTAGGCTTTCTGTTTGAAATGGGTAATTTAGTCAAAACACTAGGAGAACAGGACTATGAATTTTAAACGTAAAATTCTGACTGCGGCAATCGCAATGACTATGTTTGCGGGTTATCAGGCTTGGGCGGATCAGACCGCTGATAATGGAGGGGCTAATACCAACACGTACACCGACAGTTCTACCAATGATGCCAGCGCCAATACCGCGGACTCGCTGAACGATTCATCGAATAATTCGGATAATTCCGACAACTCTGATAATTCTATGAATGACGCGAGTGCTAATGCTGCCGATTCATTCAATATTTCCGATGCTTCGGATAATTCCGATAACTCGGACAATTCGGATAATTCCACCAACGATGCGAGTGCCAATGCCACAGACTCGTTCAAGTACTCTGATGCGTCAGATAATTCCGACAACTCTGACAACTCCGACAATTCGGACAATTCGGACAATTCCATGAACGACGACAGTATCAATACCAACGATGCGTTCAAGGTGTCAGACGATTCGGATAACTCGGATAATTCCGACAACTCCGATAACTCGGATAACTCTGACAACTCCATGAACGACGACAGCATCAATACCAACGATGCGTTCAAGGTGTCAGACGATTCGGATAACTCGGATAATTCCGACAACTCCGATAACTCGGACAATTCGGACAATTCGGATAACAGCATCGCCGATGCCTACAACGACAGCTCCGATAACTCAGACAACTCCGATAACTCCGACAATTCCGATAACTCCGATAACTCCGACAATTCGGATAATTCGGACAACAGTATTGCCGAATCCTTTAACGATAACTCCATGACCGATAACAGCTATACCCAAACGATTGGGGATATCAGTATTGGTACCGCGATGAATACCTCGACCTTAAGTGGTGAAGTGTCTGGTAATAGCTACACCGGTGGCACTCTTTATGAGGGCAGTAGCGTTAGCAGCAACAACTCCATAGAAGGCGGTGTCAGTCATTCCGGTATTTCGGTGATTAACCAAAACTCCGGTGCCAGTTCGCTGACCCAGGGTACGGTTGTTGTTCAATCCAATCTAAGTCTTTAAGTCGCGCATAACGGGTAAGAAAGCATTGCCCTCCGTTGCCAGTATTCCGGCTGACACGATGTCAGCCGTGTACTGGCTGTTTTTCAAGAGACCACTGCCGTGTAAGACTCGTGGTGTTAAGAAAAACATTCCGCTTGTTGGACAGGTTTGAAAGGAGGCGGGAATGAAAACAAAGCGAGTTCCCCCAGCGCTTTGGCTGGCGGTGGTTTGTTGTTCATCAATGGTCTCATCGGTGGGCGCTGCAGCCAGTGAAGAGGTGTTGGAATTAGGCACATCTGCCATCACGTCAGATGTGCTGTCCCACCAAAATGGCAAGTCTGATCTGGACCTTCAGTTTCAAATCAGTGAGTCACAGCAAAATGCCCTGTTGCAGGATAATCAGTTAAGTAATTCCGTAACCGGGGATAATTCGCTGACGGATAATGCCTTGTCCAGCGCCACCGGGATCACCACCGTAATACAAAATACCGGTAACCAGGTCATCATTCAGGGTACCACGATGGTTAATGTCCTGATTAATCAGTAATGCGTGAACAAGGGAGTTTGGCTGGGGTTATGCGATATCTTTTAAAGAAACTTGCTTTCAGAAAGCACACTGCGCCCTGTGCCGTAACGGCTCTTGTCTGTTCGTTAGTTTCCTCTTGGGTTGCGGCTGGCAGTGTGGTGCTGCCCGGTATTGGCCCGAATTATCACGTTGAAGTAGAGAGTTTCAAGGAGCGTAAATTTCGAGAGGTGGTCAAGCAGCAATACGATTTCAGTTGCGGCTCTGCGGCGGTAGCGACCTTGTTGTCCTATCACTATGCCCACCCGATCAGTGAACAGGAAGTCTTCAATGCCATGTACGCACTGGCGGATCCGGTTAAGGTCCAGCGGGAGGGGTTTTCCATGCTGGACATGAAAAATTATCTGGACTCAATGGGGTATCAGTCGGACGGTTTCAAGTTGACGTTGGAAAAACTGGATACGGTGGCAAAGGTCCCGGCCATAACCATCATCAATACCAACGGCTATAACCACTTTGTGGTGATTAAGGGGGTGCGTGATGACAGTGTGTTGGTCGGTGATCCCGCCACGGGTTCCCGGGTGTTTGATCGACAAACGTTTCTAAACAGCTGGAACGGTTTGGTGTTTTTGGTGCGTAATCATGTTGAGCAGGGCCGCTTGGCCTATGACATGGATGCATCCTGGGCCGCTCATGCACACGCCAATTACGCCAGTTTAATCGATTCAAAAAATTTGTCACAGCTGACTCTGACATTACCAAGATCGAACGATTTTTAGGGTAGGAATGCGGTCATGAAAAAAAGTTCTTTGAGCCTGAGACATCCCCTGACACAAGCGGTTTTCTGTGCGGTCATGTTACACAGCGGCTATGCCTTGTCCGCCGTCCATGGCGAGGAGTATTTGTCCTTTGCTGAAGCGCCGTTAACTGTTCAGCAACTGGATCGACTGCGTGGTGGGTTTCTCGACAAAAGTGGCTTTAAAATCCAAATCGGGCTGGAGAAAGTGGTGTTGGTGGATGGCATGGTGGCGGCTCGTTCCAAATTGGTGATTCCGGAATTTAATGCCCGGGCAGGCATTGATGTGGCCATGGCCGAAATGGATCAAACAATGGACTCGGCCTTTGAGTTGATGGATCAGGCGTTGACAAAAACGGCCCGTGACCTGAGTTCACAACCGCTGAACGAGGCGCAACATGAGTCCATCGGTGGTTTGGCGTCAGAGGTGGATGAGGTGCAGTCGGTCGTGGCACCCATTGCGGAAAAAGCGAGTCAGGCGGTCAAGCAGGTTTCGGGCTTTCAAGTCAATTCGAAGGTGAGTGAGCGCACAATTCTGAGCTCGGTAGGCGCGACTCAATCTTCCGTGAAGTCTGCGGGCGGGGCACCCACTCTGGTCGATAGCTCGGAAATTCAGTCTGCTCTGCAGCCTTCCATGGTGCTTGAGCAAGGGTTAACGCAGGTCCTGCAGACCAACAGCTCGACCGTGGTTCAAAACTCTGCGGACAACCGCCTCATCCAAACGTTCGACATCCTGAATATAGAGTTGTCCAATTTGTCCCAAGGCCTGGGGCAGAAACTGAATGACAAGCTGTTGACGCAGTTAATGCAATACAGCCGCTGAGATTCTAATCTGAAACTAGAAACTAGAAACTAGAAACTAGAAACTAGAAACTAGAAACTAGAAACTAGAAACTAGAAATGTGACAGGTGACAGGTGACAGGTGACAGGTGATAGGAAACAGGAAATAGTCAGTGGCAATGGCGCGTCAGTCTGTTGACGAGGCTGATTCGGGGGGCTGGCTCGCCTGGGCCGCTTGATCGGTTTCTTGTTGATCCGGCAGTTCCTGGCAATCCCAGGGGTGGCTGTAGGTCCAGTCATCGGGCTTAAAGGGGTAAGGCCAGGCGACCTGATTGTCGAGGGTCTGACCGTTTACGGCCAGAGCGACATGCCCTACGTCGGTTCCACTGCGGTACAAAAAGATGACGTCGTACCCTTGCTGCCGCAATGCCAGGCATTTGGCAAAGGCGTAGTCTTCACAATCGCCACAGCCGGTTTGTCGAATGTCATTCATGGCTGGCGTGCGGTCTTGGCAATAGGGGTAGCGGTTGATGTCCGTGTTAATCTTTTCAATCTCCGAGGCACAGCCGACGATCAGCATTGGCAGTAGGCTAAGGGCAACGCTTTGGCGGCAAGCTCGCAACATGGTTAACAAGGCATCGTAGTTAAGGTTGTCTCTATGACTGTATTTGAGATCGTATTGGAGATCGCAGTTATGGTCGTAGTTATGACTGGCGCTATGATTGAAGCTATGACTGAAGTTAACATCATCGTCGCCAGTGTGATCAAAAATGCATCGCAATTAAAATCCTAGTAAAAAACACACCATAGTCAAAACTGGAATGGCATTTTGAAGGTCAGCTGGACATCAGGGCTCTGCTCGGTGACGCCCACCGCCAGTGACAGGTTGAGCAGATTCCGACCTCGGGTCTGTTGTGAAATGCCCAGTAACAGGCTCCCGGAATGGTAGCGGTCAAAGCTTGCATCCTCCAGATCTGGCGCAAATTCCACCTCGGTTTTGTCAATGACGTTGTGCTCATAGCCTAAGCTGAAAGAGGTTCTTTCATTCACCGAAAAGCCGATGCCGAAGCTGAAGCCAAAGATGTCACCGGGTTTTATTTCACCGCCGAATTCAGCGCCTTTATCGTCTTTTTCATTCCACAGATAACTGATACTGCCGTAAATCACGGCGGGATCCGTGGGGTACAGAACGGTGAGCCCGGGTTGATAGGCCCAGAACCCCGAGCCGGTGGGCTGTTCATCAAAGATGACGCCCAGCACGTCACCGTCGTCATTGACGAGCTGGCGTCTGTCCAGGTCAAATATGCTGGTGCCGGTGTCGCTTTTTACCCGCAAGTTGGCAATGAAAAAGGGCCAGCCGTTTAACCCGTCGTTCAATTGATAGTTGACGCTCATCTCGACATCGCCCAAGCCGTCACCGCTGGTATCACTGACGATGTCTACTGGCGTTCCATCCAGCGCCTGGCGCTCCCGAATGCTTTCGTCAATATCAATATAGGGGACTTTCAGGCTTACTTCCATTCTCGAGGTGAGCCCATAGCGCAGGGTGATGGCGTAATTGAAAATATCCCGCTCGGCCTGACTGATGTTGATCAGGCCGATAATCAATGCCGGCAAGACGGTAAAGCCTTCAATGGCGACGACAGTGGCAGAGCTGTGAGTGTAGGTAAAAGAGGGCTCAAAAATAAACGTGCCCTTCGAGGTGAGAACCCCCCGGTTGTCGATAATACTGCTAACCACTTCATTGACTTTCTTTTCCCGGTTCTCATCTTGTGTGCCCACGGTGGTATTGACCGCATCGGCCAAGGTCATTGCCGGGGTGAACAGTGACGCCAAAAAGGAGAGGGTCAGAATTTGTCTCGCTGAAACACGTTGCATGGCTACAAGTCCCTGTGTGTTGGATGAGGTTTGGGGTGATTATTTTTTTACCCAATGCCTGGCCCGGTGTCGCTTTCGTGGCAAATCGAACAACCCGTCAGCAACGAGACCTGGAATCCAGGCTGGGAGTTGACTTCTGCTTGGCGTGCATGGGTGGCTCCTTGGCTTGAATATTATGTCGCGCAATCAGTTTGTACAGGGTCGGTCTTGATATCTTTAACAACCGGGATGCTTCGGAGATGTTGTTTTGGGTATAGTCCAGCGACGACTTGATGATGTCGGCTTCCGCTTTCTCCCGGGCTTTGAACAGCGTCAGCGATTTCTCTTCCAGACTGAGGTTTTCCAGCCCCAGATCCACATCACTAATTTCATTGCACTCACTCATCATCACGGCTTTAAAAACACGGTTTTTCAGTTCCCGAATGTTACCGGGCCAGTAATGCCTGTGGATGGCTTTGAGGGCCGCGGGGGAGAAGTGAAAGTTGCGGGTCTGTTTTTGTTTGAACTCTTGCAGAAAGTAATCAGCCAGTGTTGCCGAGTCGTCCCCTCTGTCTCTGAGGGGGGGCATGTGGATGCCGAGTACATTGATTCTGTAATAGAGGTCCTGCCGAAACGTTTGCTTCTCTATGGCCTCAACCAGGTCGACATTGGTGGCGGCAATGATGCGTATGTCAACGAAGATGTTTTGCCGGCCGCCGACTCTTTGGATGACGCCATCCTGTAAAAACCGTAAAAAGTTAATTTGCTGATTGAGGGGCAATTCACCCAGTTCATCTAAAAACAGGGTGCCCTGGTGAGCGGCCTCCACCTTGCCGATACGCCGCTGTGAGGCGTTGGTGAAGGCGCCTTTTTCGTGGCCAAAAAGTTCGGACTGAATCAATGCGTGGGGAATGGCTCCACAGTTGACGGCAATAAAGGGCCCGTTTTTGCGGCTGGACTTTTGGTGAAGTTCTCTGGCGACAAGCTCTTTACCGGTACCGCTTTCACCAGTGATGAGCACTGGGGCATCGGTATCTGCAGCTCGGTGTATGGCGGTTTTCACGTCCTGGATTGCGGGGCTTGAGCCGATGAGCGTTGAATCTTTTTTATGGCTTGTTGTGTGGCTGCGTTGGCGTAGTAAATCGCGGCGTAAGTCTGACATGCCCAGCGCGTGCCCCGCGGCGTGAGCGAGACGCTTATGATCAAGCGGCAAGGTGTGATAATCGATTGTGTAGTCCGTGATGAGTTGTTGGATGCCGGTCTTGTTGAGGCTTTCTTTGTCCGCGAGAGCGAGCCAGGGGAAGTGGGTGTTGTCTTTGAGGGTTTTTGACAGGGTTTCGATTTGCTCTGGTGATAAGTTGGCATTGAGGTGAAGCAAACCGATGCTGTGGTCACCGTTGGGCAGGGTGATCCTTTCTTTGCTGGGGAGTTGGACCGATTCGATAAACCAATCCGGAAATGCAGCGTGTAAATCTTCAGTGTCGGTGTCAGTCAAATAACCCAAGTGCCATATGTGGCGTTTCGTCGTATCCATAATCTGTCCCTTTTCTTCTTTTTCTACCTGTGCTCTGAGCGTCCTGCGGCAGCAAACTTGTTTTGTAACTGAAGGGCTCCATTAAAAGGGGAATTGACCTGAAGCTTAGTTGTGGGTCAATAAAAGAGTAAATATGTTTTATCTATTAAAAAAGGTTTTGATAATACTGGTCATTTATTCGTCATGATTTGAATGGCGCTCTCTGGCCTGACGCATTTTCTGGTGATTTTTTTCAGGCAAAGCAAGGCGGCAGAATTCAGTTGACGGTGTGTTTGTGCCATAAAAAAGGCCACAGAGTTGTGGCCTTTTGGGGGGGGCTTGGACCGTGGTGGTGCCTTTAGCTGAACAACCCCTTGAAGAAAAAGAAGAACAGGATGGCCAGTCCGGCGCCAGCCGGCAGAGTAATGATCCAGCTGGTAAAAATGGTGCCAATGACACGCAGGTTGATGGCGCCGATGCCCCGGGCCAGGCCTACCCCGAGTACTGCGCCCACCAGCGTGTGGGTGGTGGAAATTGGCAGGCCGGTGGCTGAGGCGAGCACCACGGTGGCGGAAGCCCCCAGTTCGGCGGCAAAACCGCGGCTCGGGGTCAACTCGGTAATTTTTTTACCGATGGTGGCGATCACCTTCCAGCCGTAGGTGGCGAGACCCACGACAATACCGAGACCGCCCAACAGTAAGATCCAGCTGGGCATCGTGGTTTTCGCTGTCACTGCCCCGGTACTGATCACGCCATAGACGGCGGCCAGTGGCCCCACGGCGTTGGCGACATCGTTGGAGCCATGAGCAAAGGCCATTGAGCAGGCGGTAAACACCATCAATACGGCAAAGATTTTTTCCACGCTGGCAAAACGGCTGTCTTCATTGCCTTCGTCTTTGATGTTGCGCAGCATCCACAGGCCGAAGGCCATCACCAGCAGACCAAACACCGCGGCAATGAGGGCGCTTTGACCAAAGCTGAAACTGATCCCGGTGTCTTTCAGGACGTGTTTCAGACCTTTGAGCATGGTCACCATGGCCATCAGGAAGCCGACGGCGAACATGTAAACCGGAATGTAGCGCTTGGCGTTGGCGAAGGGGTTTTCCGTATTGAGGATGAGGCGTTGAACGCTGCGGAACAGGAAAAAGCTGATCGCACCGGCCATCAGCGGCGACACCACCCAGCTGGCGACGATATTGCCCACCTTGTCCCAGGCCACCGCGTCTACCGAGATACCCACGGCGGCAAAGCCGACAATGGCACCGACAATGGTGTGGGTGGTTGATACCGGCCAGCCCAGTACGCTGGCGATCAGCAACCAGGTGCCCGCGGCCAACAGCGCCGACATCATGCCAAACACCAGCAATTCCGGGGAGTCAGCCATCAGGGCCGGGTCAATAATGCCTTTGCGGATGGTGGAGGTGACCTCGCCACCTGCTAAATAAGCCCCCAGAAACTCAAAGATCATCGCGATGAAAATCGCTTGTTTGATGGTCAGGGCTCGGGAGCCTACGGAGGTGCCCATGGCGTTGGCTACATCATTGGCGCCAATACCCCAGGCCATGAAAACGCCAAAAATACAGGCAAGGATCAGCAGTGTCTGACCGTGTTCAGCAAGAATGGACATAAAATAAAGTCCCTGGTTTTATTAAAGTTTTAACCCGCTGCTCGCTTCTCTGAGGTATAGCAGTTTGTCGGTAAGCCAAATTGAGCGGCGGGTTGTTGTTAACGAGATAAAGGTAACGGATTAACGGGCCAGCAACAGCTGTAATCGTGATCCGACCTTTTGCGCGCGGTCAGCGACATCCCCGACCCATTCGATGACGCGATAAAAGAACATCACATCAACCGGCGGCAGATCCTTTTCCACCTTGAATAAATTACTGCGAACGGCGATTTGCAGTTTGTCGGTGTGGTTTTCGAGTCGATCCAGCTCTTCGATGAGCTTGGCGACCAGAGTCACCTCACGGCCACTGAAACCGGTTTCCAGCAAGTCACTCAATTCCTTGATGGCTTTGTGGGCTTGAGCGGAGGTGGCGATGGTGGTGTTCACAAATTCCAGCATGTCGGCCTCAATGGCCTTGGGAATGGACATTTCGCGACCCAGCATAATGCCGGCAATGTCTTTGGCGCGATTGGCCAGACGGTCCTGAACGGACAGCAGTTCCAGTAAATCGGTGCGGGCGACGGGCAGAAACAGGCTTTTGGGCAGGTGCAGACGAATTTCTTTCTTCAGTTCATCGGCGTGATTTTCAAGCTCGCCGATTTTCTGCTGAATGGCCGCGGCTTGCTCCCAGTCGTTGGCCTTAACCGCGTCAAAGAATGGAGCTAATTGTTCCACCGCGTGATGGGCTACCGCCATGTGCTCCTGAATGGGCTTGATGGGGGATTTCCCAAAAAGATTTCCGAGTGTGTTTGCAATAGGCATCATAAGGCTCCCTTGAGTTGCAGCGCGGAGTATAAAGAGTGAGGCTAAAGAACTCATTAAAAAAATGAACTTTTCATGTCTGTTATATGACAGTTGTGCAAAGTTTAGAAGAGAGTTGGCCGCAGTTCGCTGGTTTGGAAGCGGATTCAGTCGGTATCACTGCCGTGGGATAGTCGCTACAATCCTTGTCAAACCAGCGAGTTGGGGGCCAATGTCAGAGGCCGGAGGCTCAAATAACGACTGGCTGAAGGCTCAAATAACGACTAAATGAACGTCAGGGTGAACAGAAGAAGGGCAAGGCATGAATGTATCGGTGACGATTGAGCGCACAGTCGACTTGAGAAACCTGTTGGACGAGCTGGTGGAGGATGGCCGCATCGCCCAGGTGGATGCCAATTTCATTGCCGGGCAGAGTCGCAACCGGGAACAGGCGACCATGCACCCGCTCAGTTATATTGCCTCCCAGCGTATCGAGGATGCCCGCCAGCCCGGGCGGGTGCTGGATGAGCCGGTGCTGTCGCAATGGCTGGCGGAGAAAGCCCGCTTGCCGCTGGTGCATATTGATCCCCTGAAAATTCATGCGGCGGAGGTCACCGAGGTGATGTCCTACGCCTTTGCCAAGCGCCACGGCATTCTCTGCGTCAAGCTGACCAAAGACGAGGTGGTGGTGGCCTGTAAGCAGCCCTATCTGCTGGAGTGGATTCCCCAGCTGGAGCATGTCGCCCGCCGTCAGGTGACGCGTGTCTTTGCCGCGCCATCGGACATCGAGCGCTACACGGTGGAGTTTTACTCGCTGTCCAAGTCCATTTCGGGAGCCTCTGGCCTGGCCGGGGCGTCCAATGTGACCAACTTTGAGCAGTTGCTGGAGTTGGGGGCGCTCAAGGACCCGGAGGCCAACGACCAGCACATCGTCAATATTGTGGATTGGCTGCTGCAGTACGCCTTTGACCAGCGGGCCAGTGACATTCACGTGGAGCCCCGCCGGGAAGTGGGGCGCATCCGCTTTCGCATCGACGGCGTCCTGCACCAGGTCTATGAGTTGCCTGCCGCCATTACCACGGCCGTGACCAGCCGCCTGAAAATTCTCGGGCGCATGAACGTGGCGGAGAAGCGCAAGCCGCAGGATGGTCGCATCAAAACCAAACGCCCCGATGGCCGTGAAGTGGAGTTGCGCCTGTCGACCTTGCCCACCGCCTTCGGGGAGAAGCTGGTGATGCGGATCTTTGACCCCGATGTGCTGTTGCGCAGCTTCAGTGAGTTGGGGCTCACCGGTGACGATTACGCGCGCTGGCAGGAGATGATGAGCAAGCCCCACGGCATTGTGCTGGTCACCGGGCCCACCGGCTCGGGGAAAACCACGACCTTGTATTCCTCGCTGAAATCCCTGGCCACCAGTGAGGTCAATGTCAGCACCATTGAAGATCCGATTGAAATGGTGGAAGAGAGCTTCAACCAGACGCAGGTGCAGCACAACATCGATCTGGATTTTGCCGCGGGGGTGCGCACGCTGATGCGGCAAGACCCCGACATTATTATGGTGGGGGAGATCCGCGACCTGGAGACCGCGCAAATGGCGGTGCAGGCGGCGCTGACCGGCCACCTGGTGATTTCCACTCTGCACACCAATGACGCCGCCACCGGGGTTACCCGATTGCTGGACCTCGGAGTGCCGTCTTATTTGATTCGCTCCACCGTCATCGGCATCATGGCGCAGCGCCTGGTGCGCACCCTGTGCCCGCACTGTAAAGAGGCGGTGGCCGTCGACGCCAGCGCCTGGCAACAGCTGGTCAGCCCCTGGAAAGTGGCTGCACCGAAAGTCATGTACCAGCCCGCCGGTTGTCTGGAGTGTCGCAACACCGGCTACTTCGGTCGCCAGGGGGTGTATGAAATCATGCCGCTGTCCGAGTCACTGCAGGCCTTTATGGGCGACAGCTGTGACCTGCTGGCGCTGCGTAAACAGGCCATGCGTGAAGGGATGCGGACCTTGCGTTTGTCCGGTGCCCAAAAAGTGGCGCAGGGGCTGACCACCATCGAGGAAGTGATGCGTGTGGCGCCGCCGGCGGACAGTGCGCGCTAGGGTGAACAGTAAAACAAGCTGATCCTGTAAGGATCGGTGGTCGACTGAGCTAGACTGGTGTCAGGTCCTGCGGGTTTGCGTTGAACGCTTGGCGATGCAATGAACGCTCTTGCATAGCGGCGCTCAGGTACCCGGCTCTGGTTTTTTATTATTGCGGAATGCTTATGCTGTCTTTTGAACAAATCCCCTCTCTCTTTCACTCGTCCTTGCAGCGTCAGCTGGATCTCTGGCGGGATCGCAGCAGTGAGGCGCAGCAGGCGCGGTTAACCGCCTGGCTGCAGGCACACCCCGAACCTGCGGCGCAGCTGGCGCGGATGTGGGTGGCCAGTCAGTATGTTGCCAAAGTGGCGCTGGATCAGACCGATGCTTTTCTGGACTGGCTGGAGGCCGGTTCCTTTGCGCGCACGCTCAGTGCCGAAGCGATGGCCGCGGAATTGGATGCGCGGTTGACGCAGCGAAAACTGAACATCAACGGAGACACTTTCGACGCCGACGACAAAGAGTTTGATCGTCAATTGCGCCGTTTCCGGCGCGACATGATGCTGCGTATTCTGTGGCGGGATTTCTGCCGTCTGGCGCAGATGCCAGAGACCACCGGGGATATGACCTCGTTGGCCGAAGTGGCCATTCAGGCGGCCATCGCCTATCACCACCGACAGTTGCAGGGCCGCTTCGGCGTGCCCATTGGCAAATACAGCCAGACTCCGCAGCCGATGGTGGTGTTGGGCATGGGCAAGCTGGGGGGGTATGAGTTAAATGTGTCGTCTGACATTGACCTCATCTTTACCTACCCGGAATCCGGGGAGACGGAGGGCGGCAAGCGTTCCGTTTCGAACCAGGAATACTTTATCAAGCTGGGCCAGAAAGTTATCCACAGTCTCGATACCGGCACCGGCGACGGTTTTGTGTTCCGGGTTGACATGCGGCTGCGGCCCTACGGTCAGAGTGGGGCGCTGGTATTGAATTTTGATGCGATGGAGGAGTACTACCAAACCCAGGGGCGGGAGTGGGAGCGCTACGCCATGATCAAGGCGCGGGTGGTGTCCGGCGAGGTCATGCCCGGCGGAGTCCGGGCTGGCGAGCAGCTGATGGATTTGCTGCGACCTTTTACCTATCGGCGTTATCTGGACTTCAGTGCCATTGAGTCGATGCGGGACATGAAAACCCTCATCAATCGCGAAGTGCAGCGCAAGGGTATTAACACGGATGTGAAGCTGGGGGCCGGTGGCATTCGTGAGATTGAATTTATTGTGCAGGTCTTCCAGATGATTCGCGGCGGCAAAGACGTGCGGTTGCGTGAGCGGCAGGTGTTAATACTGTTGCCTCTGCTGGAGCAAGAGGGCTTTTTGCCTGCGGGCGCGGCCAGTGAGTTGAGTGAAGCCTACCGTTTCCTGCGCAATACCGAACACGCCATTCAGGGCTACCAGGATAAACAGACGCAATCCCTGCCCATTGAGGAGGCGGACAAAGAGCGTCTGGCCTGGGTGATGGGGTATGACGATTTTACCGGCTTTCATCGTGACCTGGAGGCCCACCGGCGGGTGGTGAATGCTCACTTTCAGGATGTGATTGCCGAACCTGAAGACAGCAACAAAAGCGATGAAGACTTCGCCGCCTGGGAGCCTTTATGGCCCAAGCGCTCGGGACCTGAAGATGCGTTGCCGGACGTCGAGGCGCTGAGCGTCCAATTGCGGGACAAGGGCATGGTCGAGCCGGAAGCGGTGGCTGAGACCTTGATTCAATTGTTGTCCAGTCGCGCATTAATGACCATGCAGCCCGATGGACGGACGCGTCTGGATGCGCTGATGCCGAGATTGCTGGCGTTGTTGGGCGACATGCAGGAGCCCGCCGAGACCTTGAGCCGGATCCTGGTGCTGGTGGAAGCGGTGGCACGGCGCACCGCCTATTTGTTACTGTTGGTCGAGAACCCCGACGCCTTGCGACAGTTGATCCGCCTGTGTGGTGGCAGCAGCTGGATTGCGGCGCAATTGGCACAGCACCCCGCCTTGCTGGACGAATTGCTGGACCCGCGCAGTCTCTACGCGCCACCGGACAAAGATACCCTGCGTGATGAGTTGCGCCAGCAGGTGCTGCGAGTGGGGTGGGATGACCTTGAAGGGCAGATGGAAACCCTGCGTTACTTCCGCATGGCTCATGGCCTCCGGGTAGCGGCCAGTGAAGTGACCGACGTTTTGCCGTTGATGAAAGTGAGTGACTATCTCACCTGGCTGGCCGAGGTGATTCTTGAGCATGTGCTCAGTCTGGCCTGGCAACAGATGGTCGAGCGGCATGGCCGTCCACAGCCTTTGGCTGGGCAGCCGGAGCCGGATTTTGTGGTGGTGGGCTATGGCAAGCTGGGGGGGATCGAGCTGGGCCATGGTTCGGATTTGGATTTGGTCTTTATTCACGACGCCAGCGCCCAGGGTTACAGTAACGGGGAGCGGTCGATCGACAATCAGACGTTTTTTACCCGCCTGGGGCAAAAAATGATTCATATCCTCAACACCC
Source organism: Pseudomaricurvus hydrocarbonicus (assembly GCF_011602365.1). GTDB lineage: Bacteria > Pseudomonadota > Gammaproteobacteria > Pseudomonadales > Cellvibrionaceae > Pseudomaricurvus > Pseudomaricurvus hydrocarbonicus. Next base: position 90,241 of record NZ_JAAONZ010000010.1, on the reverse strand, counting down.
AAACCATGTCCGGTAAACTTTATGAGGTGGACATGCGGCTGCGGCCCTCGGGCAATTCGGGGCTGCTGGTCAGCTCGCTGACGGCTTTTGAAAAATACCAGCGCAATGAAGCCTGGACCTGGGAGCATCAGGCCCTGACCCGGGCGCGGGTGGTGGCCGGTGGCCAGAGATTGACCGCCGAATTTGAAGCGCTGCGCAATCAACTGCTGCAACAGCCTCGCGACGAGGCTGCGTTAAAAAAAGATGTGGTGACCATGCGGGAGAAGATGCGCTCGCATTTGGGGACGCAGGGCAGTGAAGAGCAAAAGACCCGCCAGTTTCACCTCAAACAGGACGTCGGCGGTATTGTCGATATCGAGTTTCTGGTGCAGTACATGGTTTTGGCCTGGGCGGAAAAGGCGCCTGAGTTGTGTCGCTGGAGTGACAACATCCGTATTCTGGAAACGCTCAAGGCCGCGGGGTTGATGAGCGCGGACGATGCGGATCAGTTGATCGAGGCCTACAAGGTGTTCCGGTCAGCGGGTCACCGGCTGGCGTTACAGCGTATGCCGGGCGTAGTGGATGGCAATGAGTTTGAGGCGGAGCGAGAGAGTGTGACGCGGATCTGGACTCGCTATTTGGGGTGATGTCGCGGGTCAGAATGCCTGTCGGTGCGAGCCCCCGGAGGCTATCTGCCGAGGCAGAATGTGGGGGCCGCGCTGCGATCGCCATGACGGGCTTGAATCCTTCACCCGTCACGACGAGACTGGAGCTGGCGTTAGATGCTGGTCAGCCAGCCATGAGTGTCCTCGGCCAGTCCCCATTGGATGTGGTTCAGCGCCTGGCGCAACTTGGCGGTGGTCGTGCCCGCCTGGCCATCGCCCACCTGGTATTCGGTGCCATTGTGCAACAGGGTACCCACCGGGGTTAATACCGCGGCCGTCCCCGAAAGCGCAGCCTCACAGCCTGGCTTGCGGCTGCGTTCCAGCAGTTCCGTCACGCTCAAGTCTCTCTCTTCCACGTTCAGGCCCATGTCGCGGGCAATGGTGAGCAGAGAGTTGCGGGTAATGCCGTGCAGGAAGCTGTCGTCCAGTGCCTTGGTGATCAGGGTGTTACCATCGATCAGCAGGAAGTTGGCGGCACCGGTCTCCTGAACATCACCGTTGGGGCAGAACAGTACCTGGTCTACCTTGAGGTCACGTTTGGCTTTCATGATCGGCTGCAGGGCGCTGGCGTAGTTGCCGCCACTTTTGATGCGGCCCATGTGCGGCGCGCAGCGCATGCCGTTTTCTTCCAGTAATAAACGCAAGGTGGTGTCGGAACCCCCGGCGAAATAGTCACCCACGGGCGATACCAGCACGTACTGACAAGAGGTGAGCGACGGGGCGGCCGCCTTGCCGATCGCCGGCTCGGTGCCGATGTGGGTGGGGCGGATATAGAGCGAACCGGGGGCTTCTGGCGCCTGACTGGCGAAGCGCTCCACCACCTGGAGGATCATATCGCGGGTCTGTGCCGGGTCGATGGCCGGCAGCGCCAGCAGTTCCGTGCTCTGGGCAAAGCGGGCAATATTGTCGTCCATGCGGAATATTTTGACGCTGCCATCCGGGTGGCGGAAGGCTTTCAGGCCTTCAAAGCAGGTGCTGGCGTAATGCAGCACATGAGCGCCGGGGTGCAGCGTCAGGCTGTCACTGGGCACCAATTTGTGATCGCCCCACTTTTCTCCGTCAAATTCAGTCAAGGCCATTTCTGGCATGAAAACACTACCAAAGGCAGTCATAGGGGAACCTCAAATAGGGGGTCAAAAATCAGTGTCACTGTGAGTCAGGATGTTAGGGGGGTGGCCCTGTCGATAAGTCCCGGACCGCGAATTGTAATGAGCCTGCTCTGAAATTGGAATACTGAGTGCTGGTTAAGGGCGCTTTTACTGACGTTTTCGGGTGACTGGGGTATCATGCCGAGTTTTATTTCGCCGTGCGGCTAAAGAGTGGGTGACACATGGGAAGCAGCAGAATTTTGATCATTGGGCCCTCCTGGGTCGGCGATATGCTGATGAGCCAATCGCTCTATCGGCAACTCAAAATTCAGCACCCGAACTGTGAGATAGATGTGTTGGCGCCAGACTGGTGTCGGGGACTGATTGAGCGCATGCCAGAGATCGCCAATTCCATCGCCATGCCTGTGGGCCATGGCAGCCTCCAATGGGGGGTGCGCAAGCGACTGGCGGCGGTGTTGGAAAAGCGCGGTTACGACCAGGCCATTGTGTTGCCTAACTCCTTCAAGTCGGCACTGATCCCCTGGCTGGCCCAGATACCGTTGCGAACCGGTTGGCTGGGCGAGATGCGCTATGTGTTACTGAACGATCCGCGCAAGCTGGATAAAGCGGCCTTCCCTCGCATGGTGGAGCGCTATGTGGCGCTGGCCGGTAAAGGTGTGCGCCGCGCCTCGGAGCTGCCCGCTATTGTGCCGCCGCGGCTGACGGTTTCCAGCGAGGGGCAGCGAACTGCCCTGGCCGAGTTTGACTTGCCGCCCGAAGGCCTGGTCGGCCTGTGCCCGGGGGCCGAGTTTGGCCCCGCCAAGCGCTGGCCGGATTATCACTACGCGGCACTGGCGTCCAGATTGATCGCCGATGGCAAACAGGTGGCGTGTTTCGGTTCGGCCAAGGACGCCGAGGTGGTTGAGACGATCAGGGAGCAGTTGCCCGATGAACAGCAGGCGGCGTTCCACGGTCTGGCCGGGCGCACGAGCTTGCCCCAGGCGATTGATTTGCTCGCGGCCTGCGAAGCGGTGGTCACCAATGATTCTGGCCTGATGCACGTAGCCGCCGCAGTCGAAACACCGCTGGTGGCGCTTTATGGCCCGACCAGTCCGGAGTTCACTCCACCGCTGAGTGACCGGGCTGAAGTGATCCGGTTAATCGACGGCTATTTAAAAGTACGTAAAGGGGAAGCCGAGGCTGGCTATCACCAGAGCATGATTGATATTAAACCAGAGCAAGTGTTGGACGCGTTGAAGAGAGTTTTGGCCCAATGAGAGTGCTGATTGTTAAAACATCCTCCATGGGTGATGTGATTCATACCCTGCCGGCATTGACGGATGCCAAGCAGGCCTTCCCGAACATTGAGTTCGATTGGGTGGTCGAAGACAGCTTTGCTGAAATTCCCGGCTGGCACCCGGCCGTCAATACGGTGATCCCGGTGTCGATCCGGCGCTGGCGCAAAGAGATTTTTAAAACCATTGGCTCGGTGGAGTGGAAGCAATTCCGCACGCAATTGCGCAAGCATCACTACGATCTGGTGATCGATGCTCAGGGGCTGCTGAAGAGTGCCTGGGTGGCTCGTCTGGCGAAGGCGCCGACCGCCGGTTATGACAAGCATTCGGTGCGGGAAAAGCTCGCCGCGCTGGCTTACCAGCATCAATACGATGTGCCTACTGACATGCACGCGGTTGAACGAATCCGCCACCTGTTTGCGCTCGCCTTGTCCTACCCCAAGCCGGAAACCAAGGGCCGCTATGGCATCGACAAGCGCCGGTTTTGCAGCGCTACGCAAGAGTCCAGCAACGTCGTGTTCCTGCACGGCACCACCCGCCACGACAAGCATTACCCGGAAGACTACTGGAAACAGCTGGCCGAAACCCTGACCGCGCAGGGCGTGCGCGTGCGCCTGCCCTGGGGCAACAAGGATGAAAAGCGTCGCGCCTATCGTATTGCCGAGGGCAACCCCATGATACAGGTGTTGCCGAAACTGAACCTGAACGGTGTGGCGGGGGTGCTGGCGCAAGCCACGGCGGTGGTCGCGGTGGATACCGGGCTTGGGCACTTGAGTGCGGCGCTGGATATCCCTACCGTCTCTTTGTACGGGCCCACCAGTCCGGCATTGATTGGCGCTTACGGTGAAAACCAGGTCCATCTGTGCGTGAAAGATTATGAGCCGGTGGATTACAAGGCCGATCCTGAAATTTTTTCCCCGCTCACGGCCGACCGGGTGCTGGCGCAACTGCAGCCCTTACTGCCATCACGTGAAGTCTGCTGAGACCCCGTCCTATGAAGTTGGCGTTTTGCCTGTATAAATATTTTTCGTTCGGTGGTCTGCAGCGGGATTTTCTCGCGGTGGCCAGCGAATGCCATCGCCGCGGCCATCAGATAACCGCCTATGTGCTCGAGTGGCAGGGAGAGGTACCTGAGTGGTTAGAGGTGGTGACGGTACCGGTTAAGGGCTGGGCCAGTTACCGGCGCTATCAGAATTTCACCCAATGGCTGCGTGACCGGCAGGTTGCCGACCAGTTTGATTTGATGATTGGTTTTAACAAAATGCCGGATCTGGATGTCTATTTTGCCGCAGATCCTTGCTTCAAAGAAAAGGCTCTGGAGCGAAGTGCCTGGTACCAAAACAGTGGCCGGGGTAAGCACTTCCTGCACTATGAAGATGTCATTTTTGCCCCTCACTCGAAAACTGAAATACTGACCATTGCCCGCAATCAGGGTAATATCTTTCAGAAGTATTACGCCACCCCTGAGCCGCGGATTCACTTACTGCCCCCTGGGATTGACCCAGCCTACAAAGATGCCTCCGAACGTGAAATACAGCGGCGGGCTTTCCGCCAAGAGTTTCAGTTGTCAGACGATGAGACGCTGTTGTTGATGGTCGGGTCTGGTTTTAAAACCAAGGGTTTGGATCGGGCTTTACTTGCCCTGGCGTCATTACCGCAAGCCCAGCTGTTGAAAACCCGGTTTTTTATTGTGGGCCAGGATACCCCGTCTCGCTTTAAGCGCCAGGCAAAAAAGTTGGGCGTACTGGATCGGGTGAGATTTTTTGCCGGCCGCAGTGATGTGCGCCGCTTTATGTTTGGTGCCGATTTGATGTTGCATCCGGCCTATTACGAGAGCGCGGGCAAAGTTTTGATTGAATCCCTGTGCAGTGGATTGCCGGTGTTGGTTACCGATGTCTGCGGGTATGCACACTATATTCACGATGCCGGGGCTGGCCAGGTGTTAGCGTCGCCCTTCAGCCAAGACACCCTCAACCAATTGCTGGCCTCGATGCTGTTGGAGTTGCCACAGCAGTCCTGGAGTGAGAATGGCCTCGCATTTGCTCAGAATCATGATCTATACAGCCAGCCACAATATGCCGCCGATGTTATTGATCAAGTGTTGTCCCGGGAGCGTTCATGAGCGTCTATTTGCGTGAAGAGCTGGCCAGAGCCTGGGCTGGTCAAGATCCGTTTGAGGTCGTAGAACACATTACCGGGGATGTGTACCGCGAACTGGAAGGTCGCCGTACTCTGCGTTTTGAGTTGCACGAAAAGGCTTACTTCCTCAAGTTACACCGCGGTATAGGGTGGAAGGAGATTTTTAAAAACCTGGTTCAGGGGCGTCTGCCGGTGCTTGGCGCCAGTAACGAAAAAGCGGCCATCGAGGCCCTGCAGGCGGTGGATGTAGGGACGATGTCGGTGGCGGCTTTTGGTGAGAAAGGTCAAAATCCGGCCCGGCAGCTCTCGTTCATTGTGACGGATGCCATTGAGCCGTCGATATCGCTGGAAGACCTGGCCATTGAATGGCGAGAACAACCGCCCTCGTTACAACAAAAGCGTGCTGTGATGGCTACCGTTTGCCACATGGCCAGGGCGATGCATGAGGCCGGTGTTAACCACCGGGATTTTTATATTTGCCATTTTTTGTTGCGCAATCGTACCTTCACCAACGATCCTGATTTGGCGATTATTGACCTGCATCGCGCCTTGATCCATAAAAAAATACCCTATCGCTGGCGCCTCAAGGACTTGGCGAGCTTGTATTTTTCCGCATTTGATGTGCCGTTAACTCTGAGAGATAAATTGCGTTTTATCCGGGATTACACCGGCTTGCCGTTGCGAGAGGCCTTAAACGATCAACAAAAGTTGTGGCAACAAGTGGAAGCCAAAGCACAGCATTTGTATAAGCGAGCGGTGCGAAAAGGGATCATTCGCTGATGGCGGGCTGGCACAACAGTATTGCTTCTGATTTGCCTGAGGCTCATCGTGCGTTTTCTTCACTGGAGCAAGTGTGGGCCCTGCAGGGGAAAATTATCACCACCAGCTCCTTGTGTACGGTATTGCGCGTTGAGCTGGACGGCAAAGGTTATTACGTCAAGCGCTATGGTCGAGCCGGTGACGGATTGGCACGGTGTTTGGGGAAGTCAAAGGCGCGGCGGGAGTGGGAAAATTTACTGCGTTTTAAATCGTGGGGCTTATCCGTCGCCAACGTTGTGGCTTACGGTGAAGAGCGCGTGGGATGGTCGCGAAAAGGTGCCTTGATTACGGCAGAGGTTCCGGGGTCAACCGATCTTGCCGCGCTGGCGGCGGCCGCTTCACCGCTGTTGCGATCAGCCGACTGGGTGGCTTCGGTGAGTGATCAGGTGGCTCATGCTTCAGCGGTGATGCATCAACATCAGTTTGCCCATAATGACTGGAAATTGCGCAATATTCTGGTGTCGGGCCCTGAGCATTCCCCGCTCATTCACATGATAGACTGCCCCGCAGGTGCTTTTTGGTGGGGGCCTTTTTTCGAATACCGCCGCATTAAAGACATTGCCTGTCTGGATAAAATCGGCAAAAAGGTATTGAGCAGAAGCCAACGCTTAAGATTTTATTTTCAGTATGTCGGCGCTAAGCGCCTGACGAAAAAAGATAAACGGGATATCAGAAAAATTCTGAAGTTCTTTGACGGTAGAGAATAGTGAGGGGGCGACAGGAAACAGCAGGATTGTTACTGGTCGCAGATGAACATTGTTAAGGATAATTGAGAGAGGGTTTGCGTGTGTCGTTGATCGTTTTGGGCTTGTCTGGTGCAGTCAATCATGACCCTTCAGCCGCGTTGTATATCGATGGAAAATTGGTGGCCGCAGCCGAAGAAGAACGGTTTGTGCGGGACAAACACGCCAAAAATCGTATGCCCTATGAGTCGGCTAAATTTTGTATTGAATATGCAGACATAAATCCTGAAGACATTGATGTCGTAGCGATTCCCTTTGCGCCCATCAGTATTACTAAACCTCACCGTTGGCATTATGCCAAGCGCTATTGGTATGCTCCGGATCGTGCCATTGATGCGATCGTGAATGGTAACCGTCGCTACCGACGTTATAAGTCAAAAATTATCTGGCTGTTGCAGCAGCTGGGGATCAATCCCAAAAAAGTTGAGATCGCATCCGTCGAGCATCACCTGGCGCATGCCTCCAGTGCCTACCATTGCAGTGGATTTAAGGAAAAAACCGCTATCATGGGTATTGATGGTAAGGGTGAATATGCCACGACTTTTTTTGGCTATGGAGAAAACGGCAAAATTCACAAGATCAAAGAATTCGTCGACCCGGATTCGTTGGGTGGGCTGTATGGCGCGATTACGGAGTTTCTGGGTTTTGAGATGCTCGATGGCGAGTACAAGGTCATGGGCATGGCGCCCTATGGTGATCCGACCAAATACGACTTCTCTCGCCTGGCAAATTTTAAAGATGGCGAACTGGTGATCAATACAGAATACGCCAATGTTATTGGCTTACGTCGCCACAAAGACAAGGGCAAGGGTTACTATTTCAGTGACAAGCTGATTGATTGGTTGGGCCCAAAGCGAGAGGGCGATATCGCCGACGAACCTTATATTCATTATGCGGCCAGCATGCAGGCGTTGTTTGAAAAGCTCTCGTTGCAAATGATGGATTATTATCTGGGTGATGTTCTCAGGGAAACAGGTAAATTGGCTTTTGCCGGTGGCGGGGCACTGAATGTGAAGCTAAACCAGAAGATCGTTGCCCGCGAAGAATTGAAAGAGTTGTTTGTTCAGCCCGCCTCGGGTGACGCCGGTACCGCCATTGGAGCTGCCGCATACGCCTCTGAACAGCGTGGGGTGGCCGTTGAAAAAATGGAGCATGTGTATCTCGGTCCCCGTTACACCAGTGAAGAGGTGATAGCAGCCTGTGCCAAACATGCAGGCCAGCCAAACTGGCGCAGGATCGAAAATGTACCCGCAGAAATCGCACAGATACTGGCCGACGGCAATCCCGTGGCCTGGTTCCAGGGGCGTATGGAGTTTGGGCCTCGCGCGCTGGGTGGTCGTTCTATTCTCGGCTGTCCGAGTGCCGAAGGTGTTGCTAACCGCATCAATGAACAGATCAAATTTCGGGAACGCTGGCGCCCTTTCTGCCCGAGCATGCTCAGTCGTGTGGCACCAGAAATGTTTAAAGTGGACCATCCTGCGCCTTATATGACCTTCACTTTCGAAGTCAAAGATGAGTGGAAAGCCCGTGTGCCAGAAGTGGTGCATGAAGATGGCACCGCCCGCGCCCAGGCGTTACAACCTGGCGTTAATGAGCCTTATTACCAGTTGATGGAAGAGATGGAAAAATTGACTGGTAATGGTGTGGTCTTGAACACATCTCTTAACCGTCGTGGAGAACCCATGGTGTGCTCTCCCACAGATGCCTTGAATATGTTTTTCGGATCAGATTTGGAATATTTGATTATGGAAGATATTTTGGTTGTGAAACACTGAATGCCTCCTAAAGCAGAGCCCGTTTATTATGACTAAGCAGCAGACAACCGCGGATCTGAGGGCGCTGGGACGGGTATTGCCGGAGCAAATTGAAGTGCCTGTTGAGGGGCGTGATGGCAGTTTGGTGTTCTCATCCTATGCCCGGCACTTGCCGGGCCGGCGTTTGGCGGGTATTGGCCGCTGGCAGGGGATTCCGGTCTTCATTAAGCTTTTCTTTGGCCACGGTAAAATCGCCCTGATCGGAGTCACCCGTGCCAAGCAGGAATTTCAACGAGAAATTCGCATGTCGCAGGCGTTGTCTGAAGGGCGGGTTTCGGCGGCTGAAGTGCTTGATCATGGCACCATCGAAGGTGGCGGTTACTGGCTGGTGCAGGAATTGTTGCCGCAACTGAAAAGCTTCAAAGAGTGCTGGAAAGGCGCGAACTCCCGTGAACAACAGCGGCAACTTTTCGCTGAGTTGGCCGAATTACTGGGACAACTGTATCAGTCCGGTTTGTATCAGGCCGATGCCCATCAGGAAAATTTTGCCTACAGTGATGATCGCTTATATGTTCTTGATGCCGGTGGCATCAAAAAGCAGCACACGTCATCCCAGAGGGTTTTGTTAAAAAACCTGGCGCTGATGGTGGCGCAGTTCCCTTATCCTTTGCACCGTGATTTGATGGGCATCTGTAGCGACAAGTTGTCAAAGACTCTCGATATTGATGATGTTGCTCTGGCGCAAATGGTAATGATGGCCTGGCGCCAGCGCATGCGCAAACTGACGTATAAAATGTTGCGAACGTCTTCGTGGGTTTCCAAAATTAAAGGCGAGAACGTACGTGCGCTGTGCATGCGGCGAGAGCAGACGCCAGAGCTTCGAAACCTGCTGAGCGGTTGCCACACCCTGGATCGTGCCATTGACCGCGGGCACCTTTTGAAACGGGGTAATTCAGCAACGGTGGCGCGCATTGAACTGAGTGGACGGACATACGTGATAAAGCGTTATAACCTGAAAAACCATTGGGTGGCTGTCAAGCGTGCTTTTGGTCGTTCGCGGGCTCGGACCAGCTGGCTCGGTGGTCATATCTTGCATTTGATGGGGGTGCCGACTTCGGTGCCGGTGGCGATGGTAGAAGAACGCCGCTGGGGAATGCTGCGACGCGCGTATTTTATCAGTACGGTTGCCTCTGGAGAGGATGCCTTTCATTATTTGCCGGTTCACGGCTGTCACAAGGAGTTGCTTCACCACTTTGAGAATGTGTTCGAGGGGTTGTTGTACACCCAGGTCAGTCATGGTGATATGAAAGCCACCAACTTGTTGGTCGATGGTGATCAGGTGGCGGTGATTGATCTGGATGCGGTGCAGATACACGCATCAGGACTGATGTTTAAGCGGGCCATTCATAAAGATTTTGAACGCTTTTTAGTCAATTGGGAAAAGGGCAGTGAGCTTTATCAGACCTTTTCTTTTCTCACTCAAGAATTATTACAGAAGTATAACTTGCGCAGATGAACGCAAAGAGCGGGCTGTTGAGAGGTGAGCGATGGGTGCATTGAGAGAGTTGTTGTTTTTGACGCTGGCCAATTGGCTGCCGCGCCTGACCCTGTGTGACAAATACCGGTACCTGCTGTTACGCCTGGCAGGTGTGAAGATTCTGAAAAAGGGAATGATTTTCGGACCTTTGACGATTCGGCCAATTGGCGGAGCGAAGAATATTCAGCTGGGTAAGAAGGTTTTTTTGAATACTGAAGTTCGCTTTGCCTGCCCTGAGAGTCCCATCGTGTTGGGGGATGATGTCCGAGTGGGACCCCGGGTTTGTTTTGAGACGGTGGGGCATGGGCTGGCCCACTTTCCCGGTGGTCGTCGAGGGACATGGACCAAGCCCATTCATGTTGGCGACCGGGCCTGGATTGGCTGTGCAGCGATTATTCTGCCGGGGGTGACAATTGGTGAGGGGGCGGTTGTGGCTGCCGGGGCGGTCGTCGCCGAGGATGTTCCAGCCTATACCGCGGTTGGTGGTGTACCAGCCAAAGTGATTCGTAAGATTACAGAAGCGGATATTGAGGAGTATCAGCTTTAGCGACGCGTTTGCTCTCGGTTTCTAGAGCTTAGCAAGTCAATGACAGCAAACGTACATTGCTAGAGCTTGTGCTGGCGGAGATAACGTTTTGATCGCCACCACATGCGCAATGCTTTCTCGCCTTCTTTAAGCGGGTTGTCTTTTTCAGGGTAGCGGCAGGGAAAAACCGTTGCATCTGTATTCTTTAGAATCTGTTCCCAGTTCTTGGACGGCTCGTAACCACGTCGGATCAGGTCGCTTGTCAGGGTTGGATTGCGTTGTAATTGTTCTTTAACGCGAGGCAGGTGCTGTTTCCATTTATCTAGACTGGCAGAATTGACCGGTCGTAACCCCTCCATCGCTTTCAGTGCGTCCTCCGGTGGTTTAGCGAATTTGTGGTACTCCGAAAACTGATGTTGCTCTTGGAGAAACTCAAATTGGGTGGCAATTGCCTTTTGGCATGCGTCAGGTTTTTCCACCAGATCTTCGTAGCGGATGGTTAAAAATCTGGGGTGGCCTTCAAAGGATTCTGCAGCGAGATCACATTTTTTCCAGATTTTATAATTGCAAAAGTAAATGTCCCGGTTTGAATGGTGCTTGCTGGTAAACACCGCACGAGGATCGCGTACCAAATATATGACAAACAGGTTCGGATCTCTCTCAAAAATGTGTTTGATGTGGAGGATGTCCGTGGGCTTTTTGCTGATGTAGAGGTCAATGTTGTCGGGGGACGGTTCGAAAATACTGATTTCGTGGTCGCAGCTTTGATCGTGCTGAAAACAGGCGCTCATCAGCTCCATCATTAAGGTGGTGCCGCTGCGGGGGCAGCCGACAATATGAATATGCTTCATGGTTACTTATCCCCGGTTAGGGTTGTGGAACGCTTGTTTGTGGGCTGACTGCCATTGATCACTTTCACGTTGACGATGGGCATCGGGGGACTCGAAGATAATGATCTGGTCTCCACGGTTGTTGCTGAATTTGGCGCGTTGGTGATAATTCAGCGCTGATAATGTTTCTGCGTAGGCTTGTATTTTAGCATCTTTGCGACCGACGTTGAGGGCAACAAAATCGTAGCCATACAGTCGCGATGCAGGGGTTTTCTCGAGGCGTCGTTTGGCGTAAAGGATGTCGTTCCAGTCGAAGGTAAGACCACTGAAATACGCCAACTGATGATCGTTGGTGTAGATCCAGTCATCCTGGCTGCTGTGTTGTTGTAGCCAGGCCAGGCTGTCTTGATCGTGCTCATGGCTGCTGGTGCTAATGTGGTTGTCGAGTAAGACCAGCATTGCCAGCGTGAACAGCAGGCCTTTTTTCACCTTACTGCGGGCAATGTTGTCGTACTCCCTTGACAGGCCGATGCACAAGGGAATTAATAACAGCAGGGCGGTTAAGAGCATGTAGCGCGCCTGCATAAAATGCTTGAACAGTAAAAAGTTTATCAATATACCGGCCAACACGATATGCATCATCAGATAAGGGGTATTGCGCGGCCAGCGGAGCTGGCCTTTCTTCCACAGATACAGACCAAGAAATACAATGATGGGTGTCAGTGCGGAGAGCAGGGTAGCGACAAAGATACCGGACAAAACCAGGCTTACGGATAAGGCCGCGTGTTCTTCGGAATGCCGGTTTAAAATTTCTGAGGCCATGACTTGAGTGTATTTCGGCAGGCTGATGGCGAGTTGATTGGCTTGTTCCAGCAGTGGGGAGAGGGCCAATTCAATAAATTTGTCTTGCAGTTGCAATCCCGTGCTGAGGCCAATCGCCAGGGCGATCAGCAACCCAGCCAGCAGCAATCCATACAATTTGGCCGTAAGTTTGAGTCGCAGCACAAGAGACTGTGGTGATGGCAGCAATAAAGCCGTGGGAACAAGGACGAGCAATAACACAGCTTCCGGGCGAAACAGCATAGCAATGCCACTGTAGGCGCACCATTGGCCAGCTTGCAGGAGCCTTGCATTAGCCTGGAAGCGAATGAGAGCGTTAAGCGCGAGCAGCATAAAAGCCCAGTAGCCAAAATCGCGGATCAGATAGTCGCGATAATCGGCAAGCGTTGGCAGTAGCACGATAAGGCAAGCCCCTATCCACTGCGCGCGGCGGTCACCTCCCAGCGCTTGAATGACTTTGACAAAGGCGTAGCCCAGCAGTGCCAGCAAGCTGATGTCCAGCAGTTGCGCACTGACGAAGGAGCTGGTGTGGGTGATCTGGCTAAGCCCGCCTATCAGTACAGAGTAAAAGGGGCGTGGATAAATCTCCTCGGCGGCGTCCCAGCCACTGACTTTAAATGTGTCTGCCGCAATCAGGTATTGGGTGGCGTCGGCGTTAATGCTGCCTGACAGGCTGATGATGATCAGCGTGCTTAGCGTACTGAGTAACGCCGCAGCTAGTGCCGGGGTCAGATATTGTGGCAGCGCCAGAAAGTGTGATCGATAAGACATTAAATTCATAAATTGATGTGGGCGATACCCCTGGGGGTGGTTGAATAGGTTTGATGGGCGGTTAAAAACGTCTACCATAGCGACCCTGTATATCAATGTCACGGGCCAGAATCTCTGGTTGATTATACCCAATGCTGTTTAATTCGTTTGAGTTTATTCTGGTTTTCTTGCCAGTCGTTTTGCTGGGCTACTACTTGCTGAAAAGGACTGCGCCAGAGGCGGCGCCGGTGTTGTGGCTGGTTGCGGCGTCGCTGTTCTTCTACAGTTGGTGGCGGGTCGAATACCTGCCGCTGCTGTTGTACTCGATTTTGGGCAACTATTCTCTGGGGTTGTATCTGGGGCGTGAGGCCCTGAGGCCGAAGTGGCGAAAGCTGGTGTTGGCCGCTGGAATTGTGATCAACCTTGGGTTGTTAGGCTATTACAAGTACGCCAACTTTTTTATTGAAACCCTCAATGCCCTGGCTGGAACCCGTTGGGATGGGTTGACCATTCTATTGCCGTTGGCCATTTCGTTTTTTACCTTCCAGCAGATTGCTTACCTGGTGGACAGCTATCAAGGAAAGACCCGCCACTACGGATTTCTGCATTACTGTTTGTTCGTAAGCTTTTTTCCGCAACTGATTGCCGGTCCCATTGTCCATCACCGGGATATGATGCCTCAGTTCATGCGTAACCGGCGCCAGCCACTTCAGCTGGACAATATTTCTATTGGCCTGGTGATCTTTACTGTGGGGTTGGCCAAAAAAGTGCTGATTGCGGACAACCTGGCGTTGTTCGCCACTCCGGTTTTTGCCAAGGCGGATGCCGGTGGCACCCTCACTCTGGTGGAGGCCTGGCAGGGTGCTCTGGCCTATAGTCTGCAGCTCTACTTTGACTTCAGCGGGTACTGCGATATGGCAGTGGGGGCCGCACGCTGTTTTGGGATTGTTCTGCCGATCAATTTTAACTCGCCTTATCGCAGTCGAAATATCATTGAGTTTTGGCGTCGCTGGCACATTACGTTATCCACGTTTTTGCGTGATTACTTGTATATTGCTCTGGGAGGCAATCGACTGGGGCCTGTGCGCCGGTATGCGAACTTAATGTTGACCATGTTACTGGGGGGGCTGTGGCATGGTGCGGGTTGGAATTTTGCCATCTGGGGGGGGCTGCACGGGATTTTTCTGGTTATCAACCATGGCTGGCGGGGATTGACTTCGGGTATTCCGGCAATGCCGGCGTGGATCCATCGTATTGGTGGATTGCTGGGCATGTTACTGACTTTGGTGTGTGTGGTCTTTGCCTGGGTGTTTTTTCGCGCGGAGAGCTTGGCAGGAGCCGTGGCCATGCTCGAAGGAATGGTCGGCAGGAATGGCACTACCCTGCCGGCCAAATACCTGTCTCGCTGGAGTGAGTTTGGGCCCTGGCTAAGTCAAAAGGGCGTGAATTTCCAGGATCTTGAAACCTTGCAATCGCTGTCCCCATTGTGGAATATGCTGGCTTTGTGGGTCTTCGTTTGTTCTGCGCCAAATATTTATAATCTTCTGGCTCACAAACAACCGGTTTTGGAGGAGGTGCAAAGGAGTCGTTTTGCCTTACCGCTGACGCCGCTGACGGGCTTTTTCTGTGGTTTGCTGCTGGTGGCTGGCCTGCTGTCCCTCAGTCGTGTTTCTGAATTTCTGTATTTTCAATTTTAGGCGCGGGATCCATGCAGGCATCATCTAAATCTTTCTTACTCAGTATCCTGTTCACGGCCGGACTGAGCTGTCTGACGATCATTGCGTTAAATGCGTACGTGGACCCCTGGCGTTTTTTCCATGACTCGGGGCTGGCTCATTGGGACAGTGATGGTCGTCAGCAGAACCCGGGTATTATTCGCCAGAGAGCGTTCAATGTGGCCGTCATCGGCACCTCAATGACCCAAAACTTCAGGCCTGAAGAGCTGCAGCAGCTGTTCGGAGGTCAGGCGGCTGTGCTCTCCATTTCGGCCGGCACAGGGCGGGAGCAGGCATTGACCGCGGGGCTGGCTTTGCAGCAGCAGACGCTTGATACCCTGGTATGGGGCGTGCATCCGGGCTCCTTCATCCTGCCTGCGCAGGAAGTGAAAGGTAACGCTTTCCCCGGGTATCTTTACGACAACCACTGGCTCAATGATATATATTATTTATTTAACATCAGTAATATCGAAAAAGCACTGAAGGACTGGAGGGGCGCATTGCGCAGCTTATCCGCCAGACAAGATGTCACGGGACAGTCTTGGCAAAACCTTCAGTATTGGGGGGATAAATATCAATACGGCTGCCCGGACATCATGGCGTTACAGATGAGTCGCCGCGGTCTCCCGGCGGTCAGTGATGATTTTCGGGTCGCAGATGAGCAAATTGTCAGTAATGTGAGCGAAAACTTGCTAGCCACTGTGCAGGCTCACCCGGGAACGCAGTTTAAGCTGTTTTTTCCTCCCTTTTCAGAGCTTTACTGGGCCCTGCTGGCGGAGCGTCAGCCTTTGCGTTATGCCGCTTACCGCCGACTCATGAGGGAGGTCGTGATTCAATTAACCCCAGAGCCGAATGTCGAGCTGTTTGACTTTACCGCTCTGCAGGGCGTTGTGGATAACCTGCAGAATTACAAGGATTTGATCCATTTCTCTCCCCAAATCAGTTCGCAGCTGCTGCGAATGATGCAGGCGGGCGAATTCAGAGTGACTGACGCTCAATTGGGAACTGTTGGGCATTTTCCTCACCTGATGAAGGGCGCGGCGATTAACATGGCGGTCTCTGAATGCCTACAAGCTCCGGCAGAAGGCTAAACCCCAATGGCCGGGGTAGAAGGCGGGTGCTTTGTGTTATGATTGGCCCCCAATTTTTTCGGTCCGGCAGCTTGGCTGCTATGGTTGGTGCCTGTATATGAATAAGCCCGCAGCAGAATCTGAAACTGCGTTGTCTGAACCCGCTGCCTCTCAGGCCAGCTTGAGCGAGTCCACGACAAAAGAAGGTGCGCACGCGCTGGCAGGAGCACCGCCAGCCGGTGGAGTGGATGTCTACTGGCGTCTGCTGAAGTACCTTGGCCCCTATTGGCACATATTTGCCCTCAGTATCATCGGTTTTTTAATCTTTGCCGCCAGTCAGCCGGCACTGGCGCAGGTGATGGAAATGCTCATCAACGCCATTGAAAGTGGCGACCGGGATCAGCGCGTTGCGATTCCTCTGCTGATGATGGCGATTTTTGCCATCCGTGGGGTGGGCTCTTTCGTTGGTAATTATTTTATCGCCAAGGTGTCGTTGAATATTGTTCACAACTTGCGGGTGCAGCTTTTTAACCAGCTCACCTGCCTGCCCAGCAGCTATTTCGATGAACACAATTCCGGCAACCTCATCTCCCGCATTACCTATAACGTGCAGGGCGTCACCGGTGCTGCTACCGATGCTCTGAAGGTTCTGATTCGTGAGGGTTTTACCGTTGTGTGCCTACTAGGTTACCTGCTGTGGAAGGACTGGAAGCTGACCATGGTGTTTGTGGTGATAGCGCCTTTCATCGGTATTCTGGTGGCGACCGTGGGCAAGCGCCTGAAAAAGCTGGCCAGTAAAATTCAGGTGGTGATGGGCAATATCACTCAAATCTGTTCGGAGATGATTTCGGGGTATCGGGTGATGCGAACCTTTTCCGGTGAAGAGTATGAGCGCCGACGGTTTGAAAAAGTCAGTCAGGAAAACCTCAAGCAGAATCTGAAGTTGGTGAAAACCAGTGCCTTGGCAACGCCAGTCATGCAGGTGATTGTGGCGGCCGCCATGGGAGCGCTGGTGTATCTGGCCATGACCTTCATGGATACCAGCAGCCCTGGTGCTTTTGTGGCTTACATCACTGCCGCAGGCTTGATCCCCAAACCGGTGCGCCAGCTCAGTGAAATCTATGGCACGATTCAGAAAGGCATTGCGGCCGCGCAAAGCATTTTTGAGCAGCTGGATGAACAGACGGAACACGATGACGGCACACTGGAAAGTGGTCGTTTGCAGGGGCGTATCGAATTCAAAGACCTCTCGTTTGCCTATCAGGAAGAGGACGGCGAGGTGCTGAAAGAGATTGACCTTGAGATTGCGGCCGGGGAAACGGTGGCGCTGGTGGGCAGCTCCGGCAGTGGTAAGTCGACCTTGGCCAGTTTGATTCCGCGCTTTTACGACTATCAACAGGGGCAGATTTTAATCGATGGTCAACCGTTAACGGAGTACACCCTGTCGTCTTTGCGTTCCCAGATTGCACTGGTCAATCAGGATGTGGTGCTGTTCAACGATACCGTCGCCAGTAATATTGCCTACGGTGGATTGGCGGGGGCCTCAGAAGAGGCCATTCGCCAGGCAGCCGATGCCGCCCATGCCACGGAATTTATTGAAAACATGCCCAGAGGTTTCAATACCCTGATCGGTGAGGATGGCACACGCTTGTCGGGTGGCCAGCGTCAGCGCCTGGCGATTGCCCGTGCGCTGCTTAAGGATGCGCCTATTCTGATTCTGGATGAAGCAACGTCTGCGCTGGATACCGAGTCCGAGCGCGCGATTCAGGGGGCACTGGAGGAGCTGATGAAAGGCCGCACTACGCTGGTGATTGCCCATCGCTTATCCACCATTGAAAGTGCCGACAAAATTGTGGTGATGGATCGAGGGCGTATTGTTGAAATCGGCAACCATGCGCAGTTGCTGGAAAAGCAGGGGACCTATGCCAAATTACACTCCATGCAATTTCAGGGCTAGGGTTTAACTTCGGTTGCCAGTGCCCGGTGTTCAGATTAAGAGGCTGTTCCTGTCAGCCTGTGCTGTCAGCGGCTAAAATGACGGGAAATGATTTTTGGGAGGTGTTCTTGTTGCTGACGCTGTTGTGGCGCAGGCACCCAACCCCCAGTACCCTAAGACTTATTGAGAAAATATCATGCAACTCACCATGCCCCGTTTTGATCAGTCCCAGGTTCTTGTTATTGGCGATGTCATGCTCGACCGCTATTGGCACGGTGGCACCTCGCGAATCTCCCCGGAAGCGCCGGTGCCGGTGGTCAAGGTGAACGGGGTGGAAGATCGCCCGGGTGGTGCGGGTAACGTGGCATTGAATATTGCGGCATTGGGGTCGGGGGCGTCCCTCATCAGTGTGGTGGGGCAGGACGAAGCGGCGGATGCGTTGCGTAGCCGGCTGGAATCGGTGGGCATTCATACGGATTTTCAGACCTCGGCCGACAAACCCACCATCACCAAGTTGCGGGTGATCAGCCGTCACCAGCAACTGATTCGGATGGATTTTGAAGACAGTTTCGGTGCCGCAGACAGTGACGGGTTTCTGGATAAAGCTCGCAAATTACTGCCGATGATGGGGGCCGTAATCCTGTCGGATTACGCCAAAGGCAGCTTGCAGGATACCCAGAGCCTGATCAAGGCGGCGCGGGCGGCCAAGGTGCCGGTATTGGTGGATCCGAAAGGGACCGATTTTGAGCGCTACCGCGGGGCCACCTTGTTAACGCCGAACCTGCACGAATTCGAAGCGGTCATGGGGGAGTGTTCTCAGGAAAGCACTCTGGTGGCCAAGGGCACCGAATTGATGCTGTCGCTGGATCTGGAAGCGCTGCTGGTAACCCGGGGAGAGCACGGGATGACCCTGTTGCGCCCCAACCAGCCGGAGTTTCATTTGCCGGCCCGGGCCCGCGAAGTATTTGATGTGACCGGTGCGGGGGATACCGTGATTTCGGTGCTGGCTTCTTCAATGGCGGCGGGCAGTGGGCTGCCGCAGGCGGTGGCGCTGGCCAATCTGGCCGCCGGTATTGTGGTGGGTAAGCTGGGTACGGCGACCATCAGTGGGCCGGAATTGCGCCGCGCCATTGGTGCCGAGCAGGGCTCCGAGCGCGGTGTGATGACCGAAGAGCAACTGTTGATTGCGTTGGAGGATGCTCGCGCCCAGGGCGAAAAGGTCGTGTTTACCAACGGCTGCTTCGACATTATCCACGCTGGCCATGTGGGATACCTCGAGGACGCTCGCAGCCTGGGGGATCGGTTGGTG
Source organism: Pseudomaricurvus hydrocarbonicus (assembly GCF_011602365.1). Taxonomy (GTDB): domain Bacteria; phylum Pseudomonadota; class Gammaproteobacteria; order Pseudomonadales; family Cellvibrionaceae; genus Pseudomaricurvus; species Pseudomaricurvus hydrocarbonicus. The sequence goes on along the minus strand of NZ_JAAONZ010000010.1, from coordinate 71,246 downwards.
GTGGCCATTAACAGTGATGAGTCGGTGTCGCGGCTAAAAGGCCCTGCCCGCCCGATCAACCCGGTGGATCGTCGCATGGCGGTGCTGGCGGGTCTGGAAGCGGTCGACTGGGTCATTTCCTTTGGCGATGACACCCCGGAGCGTTTGTTGGAGATCATCAAGCCCGAAGTGCTGGTCAAAGGCGGAGACTACTCCGAAGACCAGGTCGTGGGCTGGGAAATAGTCAAAGGTTATGGTGGCGAGGTGAAGGTTCTGAGCTTTTTCGACAACTGCTCGACCACCGCCATTGTTGAAAAAATCCGCGACCAGGATTGAGCCTGACCGCGGCTCAGTAGTTGCAAGACTTACGTCTCAGAGGGCAACTGCATTGCGCTGCCCTCTGAGGCTTATAGCCAGTGACTTATAGCCCGTGACTTCTTCTAGCCCTTGACTTCGGGGCTGCAGTACTAGGAGCCGGTAATCGCAGGCGCGGCGTTGCGAATGGCTTCTTCCAGGCGTGCCCTGTTATGCCCCTGACTCTTATTGACGGCGTGATAGCCGTCAATAAAGGACTCCAGATGAATCAGGGTCAGATCTTCTTCATAGCGAAACACATGTTGGAAGTTGCGTTGGCGTTGATGATACGTCAGTGTAAAAACATTCAGCCGCATGTCCGCAATATCAATCAGCCCAAGGCGTTGGTCCGGCAACTGAATCACGTTGCCAAAGTGCAGTGAGCGAAACATCACTCCGGCGTTGTGCAGCTGTGCGATATAGCCCCCCAGCTGTTTTGACAGGGCGGTGTCGCGGGGTGTTTTTTTCAGTGCACTGCGCACCGTCTCGCCGGGTATGCCGTGATAACAAACACAGTCCCGGCGTGGATTGCAGGTGCGGAACACATCAAGGATACCGACGGTGGTGATGCCACGCTTTTTCAGTTTGGCGGCGTTACTGGCAAACTGTGATGCCCGTGAGCGCAGCCTTGACATGCTGATCGCGCGCTTTGGGTAAAAGATTTTCAGGTAGCGATCTTCTGCCAAAAGAATGACTTTGGGGCCGTGACCGTCCTTTTCCAGAACGTGGCCGGCTACAATCAGTTTCTCCAGTTCCGCATTTTGCAGGGTTTTCATTTTGAAGAGGTGTTTGAATGAGCTTTGCTTCATGTTTGTGTTATCACGTTTCCAGATTGCGCTAACGCTTAGCGTCAGCGCACGCCAGTCGATTGAGTGTGGTTAATGCCTTGCTGACATTGTCCGCCAGATGACGCGGGTTGATGGTGCCAATAATCGCACTGCTGACCGCGGGGTGCGCGTACAGAAAATCCATGCTGGCCTGAATCGGGTCGGTGCTGTCATCAAGGGCGATGTGACCGCTGGCGAGCGCTTTTTTGATCAGCACCCCTTTATGATGTTGCGCGCAGTAATCGAGAACCGGTTTTTCTTCGGGCTGGTTGAGGTTGTAAGTCACCATTACACAATCGCTGCGTTTGGCGGCTTCGATCCCCCCGGCCACGGTTTTGGTGGACATGCCGAACGCGCGAATCAGCCCCTCCTGTTTCAACTTTTCCAGTTCGCCCAAGGCTTCACCGTTGTCAATGATGTCCAGGTCGTTGCCATCTGAATGTATCAGCACCAAATCAATCATGTCTGTCTGTAAGCGCTGCAGGCTGCGCTCGATACTGCGGCGGGTATGGGCTGCGGAAAAATCAAAGGTGGATTGCCCCAGCTCAAACTCTTCGCCGACCTTACTGCAGATAATCCAGTCGTGGCGTTGCCCTTTAAGGAGCGGCCCGAGGCGCTCTTCGCTGGTGCCGTAGGCGGGCGCGGTATCGATTAAATTGATGCCGAGGTCTTTGCCCTGAGCGATTAGATTTGCCGCGTCCTGATCGCTGGGCAGTTCAAACCCGGACGGGTATTTCACCCCTTGATTACGGCCAAACTTTACGGTGCCCAGCCCCAGGGGGCTCACCCGAATTCCGGTATCCGCAATGGCGTGGCGAAAGTTGAAAAGGCTGTTCATGGGGTGTTGTTGATCCTGATCGGGGGTTACGGATTCTGGCTTAACGAAATTTCTTGGTTAGGGGCGTGCGTGAAAAATCGCTGTGTCCCAGGGCGATTTGGCAACCGGAGCCTGGGGCAGGGATGAGAGGGCGCTGAAGTCAGCGACCTTGCCGGGTTTGATGCCCTGTTTGTTTAACAACTCCAGCGTTGCCGTTGCCAGATTGGGGCTGAGGGTTAACTTGGTGGGCCAGGCAACAGCCAGGTTGCGACAGTGCGGGGCGCGCTCAATAAAGGCCTGGTCGGGGCGCACTAAATTTTTTTGCCGCGGCTCTGCGCGCTCAACCCACAGCGTGCTCCATTGGGCATGGGACAGATCCAGCCATGGCATCAGGTTTTTCAGTTCCCGATCGGCGTGATCAATCAGCGTGTCGGCATCCTGCTTGACCCCGTTTTCGGCCAGACTGCCGCCCAGGTACCAGACCCATTTTCCGTCCAGGCAGGGGTGGCTGGAAATGGTCAGTCTGGGAGTCTTATCGGCCCCCAGGCAGTGGCCATAAAATTTGTGAGGCACATCAAACTTGACCATAACCTGTTGCAGGGGACGCGACTGCATGGCCGGAGCAATTTCACCCAGCTGGTGCAGCAGGTCAGCGTTACCTTTGCCGGCGGTAAAGATGAATTGCTTGGCGTGCACCCTGATTGTTTCCGAGTCGGTGCTGATGTGCAGCAGGCACTGCCCCTCTTCATCTTTCTCCCAGCGGGCGGATTCAGTGGGCAGCAGGTAGGTTCTGCCGGCAGCATTGCTCGCGAGCTTCTGCAAGACGCTCGGGACATCCAGTACGATATCCACCAGCTTATAAAGTTGGCCCCTGAAACCTTTTTGCCGGAAGAGTGCGGGGCGATCAGCGGGAGCGACCTTGTCTACCCGGCCGCGAGTGGCTTTGCTGGCAAAAAAGGTGGTAATTTTGGACGTCACACTGGCGGTGGACCACATGTAAAAGTGATCACTGAGGACGTTGGCGCCGCGCAAATCTACATCGCCACATCCCACCAGGCAGTCTTGCCAGTGAGCGGGCATGTCGGCAATGGCCTCGGAGGCTCCAGTCAGGGCACCATTGAGGGTGTACTTGATGCCTCCGTGGATCATACCCTGTGAGGCCACAGACTGATCGCTGCCCAGCGCTTTTGCTTCAAACAAGGCGCATTGATAGCCGGCAGTTTGCAGGCGATTGATCAGCCAAAGACCGGCAATACCTCCGCCAATGATGGCGATGTCGAGGTAAATGTCCCGCTGGCCTTCGGGGTTTCCGCTGGCCTGTGAGTTATTTTGCTGAGCCTGTGGCGATGTATGCATGGGATACCGACGTTTGGGAAGTGCAGGGATTATACGAGATTTAAGCGCAAAAAACGTGGTTTGTGTATTGTTAGCCGGATTGTGAAACCGTTTGGGCGTGTAAAGTATTTTCGTGTGCGGGGGATGGCACTGTTTGTGATAAAGAACTGGGCTTGAGGCGGTGGGCTGGTTATCCTCCTGCCTGGCGATGTGGCGTCTTGTTTCAGGGCCTTCATGCCTGGGTTGGTCTGGCGGGTGATCGTTCATGAGTAAGCCCAGGCAAAATGTGATTTGCCAGGCTGGCAGCCGGTGAATGTGGTGTGAATGGTAAAAATGTGAATTTATGATGCGTTGGTTTTACAGTCTGGTTTTTTATCTGTCTCTGCCGTTGGTGGTTGTACGGCTGTTGTGGCGTGCTCGCTCGGCACCGGCCTATGCCCGTCGCTGGGGAGAGCGGTTTGGCTTCTTCGCCGCCCGTCCCGGTAACCGCCCGGCCATATGGTTGCATGCCGTGTCCGTCGGGGAGACGTTGGCGGCCCTGCCCCTGATTAAACAGCTGCAATTGCGTTATCCGCAGCATGACCTGATCGTCACCACCACCACTCCGACCGGGTCGGAGCGTGTCAAGGCGGCGTTCGGCGAGACGGTGTTTCATGTCTACGCGCCCTATGACCTGCCCGATTGCCTGGGGCGCTTTTTACGCCGGGCGCGCCCACAACTGGCGGTGATTATGGAAACCGAGTTGTGGCCCAATACCATCGCGGCCTGTCATAAAAGGCAGATTCCGGTGGTGATTGCCAATGCCCGCTTATCGGAAAAATCGGCGCGGGGTTATGGGCGGTTTGCTGCCCTGGCGACACCCATGCTACAGCAGGTGAGTATGGTCGCGGCGCAGGCGCAAGCGGATGGCCAGCGGTTTGTGAACCTGGGGGTACCATCCGACAAGCTGTCGGTGACGGGTAATATCAAGTTCGATCTGACGCTGGATGCGACTGTGAGAGCTCAGGCGCAGGCGATTCGGCAGCGCTGGCAGGGTACTGGCCAGGCGTCGAATTCTGCCCGCCCCATTTTGCTGGCAGCGAGTACACACCAGGGGGAGGACGCTCTGCTGTTGCAGGCGTTTGCCACACTGTTGCCTGAACACCCGAGCCTGCTGTTGGTGTTGGTGCCGCGTCACCCCGAACGTTTTGAGCGGGTGGCGGCCGAAGCGTCCAGGAATTATCGGCTGCAAAAGCACAGCGAGGGTGGTGCGGTGGCCGCAGATACCCAAGTGGTGGTGGGCGATACCATGGGCGAGTTGCTGGCGCTGCTGGGTGCCAGTGACCTGGTGTTCATGGGGGGCACCTGGGTACCGAACGGGGGGCACAACCTGATTGAGCCGGCCGCCTGGGCCAAGCCTGTCTTTTGCGGTCCGTCACTGTTTAATTTCGCCGAAGTGTCGCGTTTGTTGAAAGAAGCCGGTGGCCTGCAGGTGGTGGAGACGCCGGCGGATTTGGCACTGGCGGTGGCTCAGGCCTTGTCCTCTCCCGAGCGATCAGAGCGCATGGGCCAAGCGGCGCAGCAGGTGGCGGACGCCAACCGCGGGGCGCTGGAACGGCTGCTGGGTGTCATTGATCATCAGCTGATGTAAGCCGCAAGCTGTCAGAAACAACAAACCCCGGAGGGCCGGGGTTTGTAGACGTTACCACTGTCGGGGTTGTGAGACCCCGGTTGGTCAGAGCTTGCTGGTTTATTTGATTTCGTAGAGGCTGCGGTCCACTTGTTTTTCGACGTTAAGCCAGCGATTCAGTTGCAGCACATCTTCCGGCGTCAAGTTGCCGGCCACTTCTTTCAGGCGCAACATGTTGACGATGTAGGCGTAGCGGGTGTCGTCGTAATTGCGCTGCGCCTGATACAGATTCTGCTGCGCGATCAGCACGTCCACCAGGTTGCGGGTGCCCACTTCGTATCCGGCTTGAGTGGCTTCCAGTGCACTCCTGCTGGAGGTGATGGCCTGCTGGCGGGCATTGACCTGGGCGACGTTGGTCACGACAGAAAGGTGCAGTGAGCGGGCGCCTTGAATAATGTCGCGCTGGGTCTTGTTGTAGATTTCGTCGGCCTGCATGGACTGGCTGTAGGCCTGACGGCGCTGACCGGACACCCGCAGGCCACTGAAGATGGGTACGTCCAGGCGGACGCCGATGGTGGAGCGGTCATTGATTCGGGAATCGTTTGATGCCGATGAGCCATTGACAAAAATATCGGTGTTGCTGTCATCGCGATTGCCATAACTCAAATTGGCTGACAGTGTCGGCAAGTGTCCCGAAGCTGCGGCGCGCGCGTTGTCTTCAAACGCCTCGGCGTTGTATTTGGCTACCTGCAGGGTGTAGTTGTTGTTCAGGGCGAAGTCGACCCATTCGCTGCGTTGCATCGGCGCGGGGTTAGTGACCGGGAAGTTTTCCACCAGTGGGGCAACCTGCTCGTGTTGTTGCCCGGTCAGTACTTCCAGCCCTTCAAACGCAATCGCCAGATTGCCGCGTGCTTCCAGGGTGGTGGCGGTGGCGTTGTCGTACGCCGCCTGGGCTTCGTGCACATCGGTGATGGCGGTCAGGCCCACGTCAAAACGCTGTTTGGTTTGTTCCAGCTGGTGGCCCAGGGCTTTCTCTTCGGCGCGGGCGGTGGTGAGGTTATCGATCGCACGCAAAACCGTGAAATACGCTTCGGAGACGCGGATGATCAGCGACTGCTGGTCGGCGCTGAACTGGGCTTGCGCCTGATGGCTGAGGGATTTGCCCTGCTGGTAGCCAAACCAGGCCGCCATATTGAACAGCGGCTGGGTTAATGTCACGGAGTAGGCTTCATTTTCCGATTCAATTTCGTATTCAGGCGGGGATGAGGTGAAAGCGCTCTCGCCAAGGGTGGTTTGCTCGGTTTCGGAATAACTCGCCTGCGCATTGATTTGCGGCAACAGCGCCGAACGGCCGATGGTGAGGTTTTCCTTGCCGGCCTCGTAGGCCGCGGTGTCGGCTTTCAGCTGGTGGTCATTTTCCAGCGCCAGGCGGTAAATTTCTTCCAGAGTTTCCGCCTGCAGGGGGGACATGGCACATAAACTGACAGCTGTACTGACCAGCGCGAGGGTTAAGCGTCGCTTAAGCATAGATAATCCTGTATCCGCTGTGAGAAGGCTTAAGCTAGCCGCCTTCTGTAAATAAATTAACCCGCCGAGTTTAGCGCTTTGTGCCGAAAGCGTCGACAGGAACTCAGGCGACAGCGGTTAATTTGTGTTAACGGCGGTGTTCATGGGAGCCGATGGTGCAAAGCAGCGCTAAAACAGGGCAAACCGCGAAAAAGGGCCGGGGGACAGTGGCGGTGGCGGTAAACCACTGTGGCTGCCGGCTCAGTCGATCAGACTTTGTTTCGTCATCTCCAGCAGTATTTTGTTCAGCCAGCGATGAGCCGGGCTTTTTTCGGTGCGCTCATGTTGCAATAGCACAAAGGGCAATTTGGGAAACGTCAGGGTTTTCGGAAATGGCACGACGTGCAGCCAGGGCTGATAGCGGCCTTTCATCGCGAGGTAGTAGGGGCCAACCATCAGGCAATCGGTATTGACCAGGGTTTCCAGTGCCGCGGCCAATTGGGTGGTGTCAAAGGCAATCTGACGGCTGAGGTGTTGCGCTTTTAAAACCTGATCGATGATGCCGGTGTTGTCGTCGGTCATGCCGGGAAACGACACCCGGATGTGAGGGTAGTGCAGATAATCGTCAAGGCTCAGGGTCGACTGTTGACTCAGAGGGTGCCCTTTGCGCATCAGGCATCCGGCATTGCCGCTGCCCAGCGGAAAACTGAGAAACCCGTCGGGTACAGACTGCTGCCGTTGAATCGCGAAATCCAGCTTGCCGGTGGCGAGTTGTTCCAGGTAATCCTGTGGCATGTCGACAGTGGCGATCTGGACACGGGGTGCCTGAGCACACACTTTTTTGATGATTTGCGGCAGGTTCATTTCTGAAACCCATTGGGGCAGGCCGAGACAGAAGCGACCGCGATACTCCCCGGGGTGAAATTCATGCCCCTCGACCAGCCCTTGTAATTCGCCCAGCAGGGCGGGCAAACGCAGTGCCAGCTCTTCGGTTTTGGGGGTGGGAATCAAGCCGTAGGCGGTGCGGGTAAACAGCGGGTCGCCGAACAATGTTTTTAATCTGACCAGCGTTTTACTCATGGCCGGTTGAGACACGTGGAGGCGCTCGGCGGCACGCGTGACGCTCCTCTCTTCAATCAAGACTTGCAGGGCGTACAGCAATTTGAAGTCCAGGCGGGTTAGGGGTGAGGCAGGCATGAGTCCGGGTCGCTGTCGTGTTATATTGGTTTGGTTATGAACTTTATGCCAAAAATGTCATTAGGTATATAACTTGTGGTCAGGATAAAGTCATGTGTGGCTGGCAGAAGGCCATGAGTTGTCAGGCCCGAGAGGCCGTCGCAGTTGGAAAGAACCTGAGGCCGTCAATTTGACTACACTCGTTGAAGCTGGAGTGAGTCAGCCTGGCAGGGACAGAGGCTTTGTGGGTGGATGTGATGTAAAGGATCCGTTGTCTGCCCCACCGAATCCATAGCGACAGAACTCATAACGACATAACCGATAACACTATGAGGTCAGAGAGATGACGTGCAATCCAATAACTTTAATGCGGCGTGCCTTGACTGCGCGCCGTGCCCTGGCGGTCACCGCTTTGGTGGGCCTGGGTGTGGTGTCAACAGCCGCTCTGGCGGCCGACAAACCCAATATCCTGGTCATCTTTGGCGATGACATCGGCCAAACCAACATCAGTGCCTACAGTCATGGATTGATGGGCTATAAAACTCCGAATATCGACAGCCTCGCCCGCGAGGGCATGATGTTCACCGATTATTACGCCGAACAAAGTTGCACTGCGGGTCGCTCAGCGTTCATTACCGGCCAGATCCCGGTGCGCACCGGCTTGACAAAAGTGGGCACCCCCGGCGCCGACACCGGTATCCAGAAAGAAGATCCCACGCTGGCGGAAATGCTCAAACCCCTGGGGTACGCCACCGGGCAATTTGGCAAGAACCACCTGGGGGATCGCAATGAATTCCTACCCACCAACCACGGTTTTGACGAGTTTTTTGGCAACCTCTATCACCTGGATGCCGAAGAAATGCCTGAGATGCCGGATTACCCGCAGGAGGCCTGGTTCCAGAAAACCTTTAACCCCCGCGGTGTGATTCACAGCTACGCCGACGGCCGGGTGGAGGACTCCGGTCCGCTGACTCGCAAGCGCATGGAGACCGTGGATGAAGAGTTTGTCGCCGGCGCCAAGAATTTTATCAGCAAGGCACACAAGGCGAAGAAACCGTTTTTTGTCTGGTTGAACACCACCGGCATGCACTACTGGACCCACCCGGCTGAAAAGAATCTGGGTAAATCCGGACAGGGCTTTTACAACGATGTGATGGTGACGCACGATGAACACGTGGGTGAAATGCTGCAGCAACTGAAAGACCTGGGCATCGAAGATAACACCATCGTCATCTACTCCACCGACAATGGCCCGCATTACAACACCTGGCCGGATGCCGCGATCACGCCGTTCCGCAGTGAAAAGAACACCAACTGGGAGGGCGGTTTCCGGGTGCCGGCGCTGGTGCGCTGGCCGGGCAAAATTGCTCCGGGGCAGGTGTCGAATTCCATCATGTCGCATTTGGACTGGCTGCCCACCCTGATGGCGGCGGTGGGTGAAGACCAGGTCGTCAGTGAACTCAAAAAAGGGCGCGCGTTTGGCAATCGGGATTATAAGGTACACCTGGACGGGCATAACTTTTTGCCTTACCTGAAAGGTGAAGAAAATACCGGACCGCGCACGGAATTTTTTTACTTCAGCGACGATGGCGCCTTCCTCGGTGTTCGCAGTGGTGACTGGAAAGTGGTGTATGCCGAGCAGCGCGCACGTAAGTTTGATGTCTGGCGTGAGCCGTTTGTGCGTTTGCGCATCCCCAAAATATTCAATCTGCGCCGCGATCCTTTTGAACGTGCGGATACAGATGCCAATAATTACAACACCTGGTGGGAAAATAATGCCGGCAGAATCTTCTATGGCTCGGCCAAAGCGGTTCAGTTTGCACAAACCTTCAAGGAGTTCCCGTCGCGTCAGGCGCCTAACAGTTTTACCGTCGACGGTGTGGTGGAGCAGTTGACCCGTTATCAACCGCAAAAGGCCGACTAGCCCGGAAGTGTTTCACATCCATAGGCTAACCCGAATTGTGATAACCGGTTGTGCTTGATGTCATCCCGGCTCTCACAGAAATGGCAGGTGTTATTTCTTTTCTGAGGGCCGCGGTGACGACTTCGTACCTGACGTCTCCGTTCCATTCTCTTGAACTCTACCCTGACGCGAGTGATTGATCCACCAGAGGTGTGCCGGCGGGATGCACGGACATTGCCGGCATGTGGCGTGGCGGCAATGACGATACGCGCAACAGGGTGCCGCAAACCTGGCGCCACGAACACCAGCCACCAGCCCGGTTAACCTAGGATGAGTGATCGGTAAAGGGGGTCGTGCGATACGGTCTCACATACCGGCGTATCCATTGCTGACTGTTACGACGATTCACTGCGGAGTCTGATGCCGTGATGTCTGCTGAACCTGGTTTAAGGGCTATGCTAGAGATATGGACACAGTAACCCGGTGTTAGGGTGGGTGTTTCGATGCTAAAGTATTTATTCTTTACATTTCAGATAAATCATATTGCCAGGATGCCGAATGAGTACTGATTTTTCCCAGCAAACCCCGCAGCAGTCGCTCGCTCAGCTGGTGCAGCAAATACAGCAGACCATCATTGGCCAGCAGGCGGTGATTGAACATCTGGTGATCGCGCTGCTGGCCAATGGTCATGTGTTGTTGGAAGGCTTGCCGGGCACGGCCAAAACCCGTTCGATTAAGGCCTTGTCAAAAGCCCTGCAGGCGGAATTGGGACGCATCCAGTTTACCCCGGATCTGTTGCCGGCGGACGTGACGGGTACCGAGGTTTATCACGTGGACGGGGATAAAGAGACCTTGGCGTTTCAGCCGGGGCCGCTGTTTCACAACTTAATTCTGGCGGATGAAATTAATCGGGCCCCGGCCAAGGTGCAGTCAGCATTGCTCGAAGCCATGGAGGAACGCCAGGTTACCGTGGCGGGAAAAACCTACCCGCTGCCACAATTGTTCATGGTGCTGGCGACGCAAAACCCGATTGAGCAGGAGGGCACCTATCCCTTGCCCGAAGCCCAGATGGACCGCTTCCTGTTGAAAGTCGACATGGATTACCCGGACGATGACAGCGAGTTGAGTATTATTCGCCTGGTGCGCGGTGAAGAGTTACAACCGCAGCTGCGCGAGCCTGTGGTGGATGAAAACGCGGTGTTTGCAGCGCGGGAACAAATTAAAAATCTGCACATCAGTGAAGCCATTGAGCACTACATTGTCGCTCTGGTGATGGCGACGCGCCACCCCGAACGTTACAGCGAAGATTTACGCCGCTGGATTGCGTTTGGTGCCAGCCCGCGGGCGAGTCTGGCTCTGGATCGCTGTGCCCGGGCCCGGGCCTGGCTGTGTGGCCGCGATCATGTGATTCCCGAAGATGTGCAGGCGGTGGCTCTGCAAGTGATGGGGCATCGCATTCAACTGAGCTATGAGGCTCAGGCCGAAGGTGTCGACACCCGCAAGCTGGTGGAGACCATCCTGCAGCAGGTGGCGGTGGCCTGATGGCGGCGGTCAAAGAGGTGTCTGACTCAGCGGGTGTGACGGTCACCGTCGCTGACCTGGTGAATCTGCAATATGAAGCCCGCAAGTTACCGTTCAGCCATTCTCACAGCATTAATAATCCTTTGGTGGGACGTCACCGTTCATCGGTGCGCGGTCGCGGATTGAATTTCGAAGAACTCCGGCAGTATCGCGTCGGTGACGATATCCGACAGATGGATTGGAAGGTGACCAACCGCACTCGCAAACCGCATGTGCGTATTTACGCAGAAGAGCGCGAGCGGCCAGTGCTGTTGGTGGTGGATCAGCGCTTGTCGATGTTTTTTGGCTCCCGCCGAGCCATGAAGTCTGTGGCGGCGGCCGAAGTGGCGGCCTTGTTGGGCTGGCAAACGCTGTTTCATCAGGATCGTGTGGGGGCGTTAATTTTTGGCGATGACGACATGGTGGAATTGAAGCCGCGTCGCAGCCAGACACACTTGCTGCAAGTGTTTCATCGATTGAGTGACTACAATCAAAAGTTGCGCGAGGTCGAACAGGGCCGGGCCGGGCAATTGAACGAAATGTTGACCCGACTACTGAACCTGGCCAGGCACGATTCACTGATTTATCTGATCACGGATTTGGATGGTGCAGATGACACCAGCAAAAACCTGCTTTCGCAACTGCAAAATCACAACGATGTGATTTTGGGGTGGATCTATGACCCCATGGAACAACACCTGCCGGAAGGCGGCAAGTTGGCGGTGAGTGACGGCGAGTATCAGGTGGAGGTGGACACTGCCGACAGTCAGTTACGACAAGAATTTGAACAACAGTTTCGCGAGCGCCTGGAGACTGCCCGACAATTAATACGCAATCCTCACATACCCATTTTATCCATCAGTACTGACCGGCCAGTGGCGGCCCAGTGGCTGGCCTTGATGGGGGGGCGGTTGTGAGCGCAGCGGGAGTGGTTGCAGTCAAGGCACGGGCTTTAGTGAACGACAGCTTTCAGCCACCGCCGGGATTTGGTAACGATTGGTTGACCCATATGCACGAAGTACTTCTGCCCGCGCCGTTGAGTCACGGGTGGCCGGCTCCGGGGTGGTGGTGGCTGATGTTTGTCGTTGCCTGGCTGGGGGTGGGGTTGTGTGTACGCCGCTATTGGCACTGGAAAGACAACGCTTATCGCCGGCAAGCCTGTGCCGCAATTCGTGCCTGTCGACAGTCGCTGCAAGGGCAAATGCAGCAACAAGCACTGGCCGAGTTGCAACAGGTGCCGGCCCTGATCAGGCGCGTTGCGCTGCAGTCGGTGGCGTTGGCAGGGCTGCCGCGCACGCAGGTGAGCGGACTTTCCGCCAATCAATGGCAGCAATGGCTGGACCTGACAGGAGGGGAGGGCAGAAGTAACCGGCACTCGCTGAGCGCGCAGCCCGCTTTGGCTGAACGCTTTCGCAGCCTGGCTTTTGTGCCTTTAGATACACTGGCCAGCTGGCCGACTGACGAGCTGGCGGCGCTGTTGCAATGGTGTGACGATTGGGTTCGGCATCACCGCGTCAGCCGGAATTCTCGGCAGGCACTCGATGGTCAGAATCGCGATGAGCAGCCGCCGCAGGGCAAGGAGAACTTGCCATGATCGTTTTTCAGCAACCCTGGGCCTTTGTGTTCCTGCCGTTGCCGTTGCTGGTGACATGGTTGATGGGGGCTTACCACACCCCGAGAGCGGCGCTGCGGGTATCGGTGTTTCAGCAGTTGGTCAACCTGACCGGACATCGACCGGCACGCGGGGCGTTAATTTTAAAACGCAATGTTTGGCAGCAGTTGGGGGTGTTGTGCAGTTGGGTGGCGATTGTGGCCGCACTGGCGCAACCGGTGTGGCTGGGTGAGCCCAAGGTCCAGCAGCTCCCGGGTCGGGATTTGATGCTGGCCGTGGATCTCTCCGGCTCCATGGACAGTCAGGATTTTGTGTTGCGCAGTCAGCCACCGATGCAGCGTTTGGCGGGTGTAAAACGGGTGGTGATGGATTTTGTCGCGCAGCGTGACGGCGATCGACTGGGGTTAATTGTGTTTGGCAATGCGCCCTATTTGCAGGTGCCTTTTACCGAAGATCATCAGTTGTTTCTCGATTTACTGAACGAGGCTCAAACCCGCATGGCCGGCCCGAAAACCATGCTCGGTGACGCCATCGGTCTGGGGGTGAATCATTTCCGCGGCAGTGACGCCAGCGACACAGATGCCACTAAAGCCAGTCGCTCAACTGGGCGCACCCCGAAACAAAAAGTCTTGTTACTGTTAACGGACGGCAATGATTCCGGCAGTCGGGTGCCGCCACTGGACGCCGCCAAAGTGGCGGCGGACAACGACATTGTGATCCACACCATTGCGGTGGGAGATCCGCAGGCAGTGGGTGAAGAGGCGATGGACATGGATTCGTTGAAAGGCATCAGCGCGCAAACCGGCGGCGTCTTTTTTGAGGCTCAATCCGGTGATCAGTTGCGAACGGTGATGGATGAACTGGAAAAACTGGAGCCTCAACTTAACGACAGCATCAGTTATCGCCCGCAGCGACAGCTGTTTTTCTGGCCGTTGGGACTCGGGCTGGTGGTGCAATTACTGGTGCAGTGTGGGCTGGCCGGAGTGCATGTAAAACCTGGTCGTGTCCCCGGGGCGGCGACGTTGCCGGGGCGTCAGTGATGGAGGCTGGAGTGGGTAGCTGGGTGGCCCCTTGGCTGGCGGCTTTGCAGGCGTTTCATTTTCTCCGCCCCTGGTGGTTGCTGGCGTTACCGGCGGGCATTTTGATTGCCGTTGTTTTGCGTCGCCATGCCACCCGCAGCGACTGGCAGTCTTTTATCGATCCACCGTTGTTGCAAGCGCTGTTGCTAAGGCCGGCACAGGAAGGGCGGCTGACGCCTCAGCGGTTGGCCAATATCATGCTGTGCCTGTGGACCCTGGCGTTGGCCGGCCCCAGTTGGCAGCAGGAAGCGCCACCCTGGGTAGACGATCAATCCCCGCTGGTGATTGTGTTGCACCTGGGCAACAGCATGCTGACCAAGGACCGACAGCCTGATCGGCTGACCTTGGCGAAAACCAAAATCAACCAGATGCTGGCCGACCGCAGTGGTGGGGCCACCGCGTTAGTGGTCTATCGCGGCAGTGCTCACAGCGTTTTGCCGCTGACGGAAGACACCGGTGTGCTGAAATATTACTTGCAGGATTTGCAGCCCGAAGTGTTGCCGGTGGAGGGCAACCGACCGGACCTGGCATTGCAAAAATCAGCCCAGCTGTTGCGCGGGCAGGGTGGCTCGGTGGTGCTGGTGACGGATTCGCTGGACGGTTTTGTTCCTCTGCAACGTGACTGGAACCCATTTGCCGACCGGGGCCAGCCCGAGCAGGCGGCCGTGCAGGTGATGGCTTTACTGCTGGTGCCTGACCCGGGGGTGGCAGATCAATTGGCGGCGGCAGAGATAGAGCGGGTGACAGTGACGGCCGATGACAGTGATTTGCAGTCGTTGTCGGGAAAAATGGATCGACAATGGCAGCAGCAACTGCAGGCGGACGACAGTTTGCAATGGCGCGATAACGGCTACTACTTGCTGTGGCCGTTATTGCTGGTGGCGATGCTGTGGTTTCGCCGCGGGATGGTGTTGCCATGGTGATGGAGCATCGCGCCGGGCGCCATACCCTGGCCAAACTGTGGTGGTTGATACTGGGGCTCACGCTGCTGGGGTTGGTCTTGTGGCAGTGGTGGCTGGCGCACCAGCCGGACCGTCGCTGGCAGGATCTGTGGATGAGTCGCGATCAGCAAGGCGAGTGGTATTTTCAGCGGGGGGAATACCTGAAAGCCGCTCAGGTGTATCACAGCCCGGACTGGGTGGCGATGTCACTGTACGCGGCGCAACAGTTTGACGCGGCACAGCAGCGCTGGTCCCGCTCTGCCTGGTCGCAAGCAGACTGGCAAAATCCGGCCCGGCAGCGCCAGCGTGGCGCTCAGTTGTTGTTTAATCAAGCCAATAGCCTGGCCCAGCAGGAAGACTACCCATTGGCTGCGGATTACTATCAACTGGCCCTGCAGTTGCAACCGGGTTGGCTGGCCGCGGAGGAAAACCTGTCGTTGGTTCAGGTGTTGGGCAAACAACCGAAAAAGGCGCCTCATCAACAAGGCGAGGTAAGACTGGACGCCGACGAGATTGTGTTCGATCTGGATAAGGACGAAGCCCGCGATCAGGAGGCGAGCGAAAGTCAGGGCGAACCAATGAGCGCGAAAGAAATTCAGGCTCTGTGGATGCGGCAGCTGCAAACCCGTCCCGTGGATTTTTTACGGTTGAAATTTCGCTATCAGGTCAGCGTGGATCCCGCCCGCAATGCGGAACCGGCAGCGACGCAAGCAGAACCGGCAGCAACGCAAGCGGAGCCGCCTTGATGTTCAGGTTGGGGAATCGAAGCCGGTTGGGGGCCGTTCTGCTCGTGTGTGGGGTGAGCGCACTGCTGGTAGCCGTCGCGCCAGTACGGGCTCAAACTGTCCCCTCATGGTCTTCGCAACAGGCGGGCAACTCTCAGCAAACCGTCAGCCCTCAGCGGCAATCTGCTCTTCAGGAGCCGCAACAGACTCCGCAAGCCCAACGGTCGACTGCGCCCAAGGTTCTGATCAGAACCCAACTGCTCGATCGTCACGGCCAGTTGATCAACCCGGTTGGCATTGAGGGCGTGGCGTCGAAGAAAAAGACGCCAGCCCGTGACTCGCTGCCCGTTGTGGGCGAGCGGGTGACGCTGGTGATTGAAGTGTTAACGCCCACCTGGTTTACCCAATCGCCCCGCTTTGAACATTTGACCATGGCGGATGCGATAGCGGTCACCAAGTCACATTTTGTCAACAACATTAGTGAGCGCATCGACGGAATTACTTACGCCGGTTTGCGGCGGGAGTTCGCCATATTCCCCAAGCGCGCAGGGCAATTTGTGATCCCCGCGCTTAAGGTCGCAACCAAAACCATGGATGAACATCAGCAGTCGACATCGCTGCAATTAAGATCAAAACCCATGTTGCTGCTGGTTGAAAATTTACCGGTTGGGCCCGCCGAAGGCTCAGCCGCCCCGGTGTCGTTAGTGGCAGAATCCGTGAGGATGGAGCAGCGTTTTACCGCGTCGCTGGACAGCCTGCAAGTGGGCGATGTGGTGCAGCGGCAAATTGTGGTGTGGGCGGAATCCACCCTGGGAATGTTGATTCCGCTGTTAACCTGGCCCGAGGTTGACGGCGTCAAACAGCAGAGCCTGAATGCCACCGTGGATGACGATAACGCTCGGGGAGCCTTCACGGGATCGCGTCGGGAGACACGAATGTACACCCTGCAGCAGGCGGGAGAAGTGACGCTGCCGGCGATATCATTACCCTGGTGGGATGGCCGTGCCTGGCAGTTGGCCACCGCTCCCGCCAGCACCGTGACGGTGTCAGCGGCGACCGCGGGCGGAGCCGATGGTGTGCCAGACAACCGGGTGCTGGCGGCAGGAAAATCATCGTCGGCAACTAAGTACTTTGGGGGGCTGCTCGCCCTGCTGTTGATCGCCTTGATGTTACTGGCATTGGGGTATGTCCGCTTTCAGCGATCGCGCTCTTCGGCTCGCGGCCACACCGCAGCAGACCCTGACAACCTCCTGTTGCGCTGGTGGCGGCAGCGGTGTCAGTCGGAGCCTGCCCATTATCGGCGTTTGCGACGCGCCATTCGCAGGGGGCACCACGACGACATCGTCCGTTGCTATTATGGCTGGCAAAAAAAGCTGCCACTGGCGGTGGTTGCGCGGCATAGGCCGCCTGACTTTGAGACGCACTGGGCCGAGGTCTACCGTCGCGCGGCTGCGCAAGAGCCGCTGACCGCGCAGCAGCAAGCGGCATTATTGTCCGGCGTTTCCGCGATGCACCGCGCATGTCATCGACACGGTGTTGAAAAAAATCATGACTCAGGCAAACCGGGGGAGGCCGCCCTCCGTTCGTCTGACCCTGAAAGCTTGTGTCGACTCAAAGAGTTGGTTACTTTGAACCCACGCTAAGATTGTAATAACAGATATGCGCCGGTTGTTGGCCTGCGCTCACCACAGCAGGAAGCCCGTGACCAGATTCTTGAAGCCCTTGGTATCCATCATGTCCATGTCATTCTTAAACCGTCCGCTTCGGCGGCAGGGGTCACGGTGGCTATGGGCGGTGTCGCTGCTGACCGTTTCGCTGATCTCTGCAGCCCAACCTGCCAGTGACCGCACCGCACCGCACCAGCAATCGTCCGAAGTGGTTGCGACGGCGGAGTTTGTGGGCCGCCAGGTCTGCAGCGGTTGCCATCAGCAGCAGGACCAGCTGTGGCAGGGTTCGCATCACGATTGGGCCATGAAACCCGCCGATGAGCAATCGGTTCTGGGAGACTTTAATGACGCAACGTTTGAGCACTTCGGTGAAAAAACGCGAATGTTCAAACAGGACGGCAAGTTTTGGGTGACCACCGATAATGCCCAGGGCGAGCAGCAAACCTTTCCCGTTCTGTATACTTTTGGTTTTTATCCGTTACAGCAGTATCTGTTACCCATGGGCGACGGTCGTATGCAGGCGTTGGGCGTGGCCTGGGACAGCCGTCCGGCGGCGGAAGGCGGCCAGCGCTGGTTTCATCTCTATCCCGATGAGGCCATTCCCCACAGCGACATATTGCACTGGACCGGCCCGTATCAAACCTGGAACAGTCGCTGTGCCGATTGCCACTCCACCAATCTGCAGCGCAATTTTCAAGCGCAAACCAACACTTACGCTACCAGCTGGTCCGAGATCAATGTCAGCTGTGAAGCTTGCCACGGGCCCGGCAGTCAGCACGTCAGTTTGATGCAATCGCCGGGAGCACCGCGCACCAGCGAGGGAGCGGCAGGGGCGGGCGGTCAGCATCAGGGTTTTGATCGCTCGCTCGATCCGGTAGGTCAATGGCTGCAGTCAGATCAGTCACCCACCGCCAAGAACCCGCAGGCCCAGCAACTGGTGGCCAAAACCGAGCACGACCAGATAAGTGTGTGCGGCAGTTGTCACGCCCGCCGCTCAACCATGGACAATCAAAACCTGCCTGGTGACTTTCACCAGAAGCATCGCTTGCAGCTGGTGCAGGAGCCGCTGTATTACGGCGATGGCCAAATACGGGATGAAGTGTATGTGCTGGGGTCGTTTATGCAGAGCAAAATGCACGAACAGGGGGTGGTGTGCAGCAACTGTCATGAGCCGCACAGTTTGAAATTGCGGGCGGAAGGCAACGGGGTGTGCGCCCAGTGTCACCGCCCGGATGTGTTTGACCGGCCCGAGCACCACCATCACCCGGTGGGGTCGTCCGGTGCTCAGTGCGCCAATTGCCATATGCCGGAAACCACCTACATGGTGGTGGACCCGCGTCGCGATCACAGTTTGCGCATACCGCGGCCGGATCTCAGTGTGGCCTACGGCACACCCAACGCCTGCAATCAATGTCATCAGGATCAAACGGCCAGTTGGGCCAGTAGCGCGGTGGATGAATGGCTCAAGGTGTCAGGCAAAACACGCAAGTGGCACTTCAGCGATGACTTGTTGCCGGCCCTCCGGGGCGCACCTGACGCCACCACGCGCCTGATGAAGCTGGCCATGGCGCGGCATATCCCGGCCCTGATTCAGGCTTCGGCGCTGGCTGGGCTGGAGACCAGGCTCACGCCCCAAACCATTCTGCTGGCGCAAACTCAGTTGAACCACCGCAATGCCATGGTGCGCGCGGCGGCGGTGAACCTGCTGTCCGGCCTGCCCGCCAGACAACGCTGGGAAGATTTTAGACCGCTGTTGCAAGACAGCAGTAAACAGGTGCGCATGGCAGTTGCCCGACACACGGTGGATGTCAGCGCCAATGAGATGACGGCGGCGGATAAGGCGCGCTGGGAAAATCTGCAACAAGAGTATCAGGCAGCGTTGTTGCTGGACCAGGACACCGCCGACGGGCAGATGGCCATCGGCATTTACCGTCTGCTGACCGGGGACCAGGCGGCTGCGCAAGCGGCTTACCGGAAAGCTCTGGCGTACAATCCGAGCCTGGTGGGAGCCTATTTGAACCTGGCCGATTTGTATCGGCAGCAGCAGGATGAGGATCGGGCTGATGCGGTGCTGCGAACCGGCCTGCAAAAGCAGCCTACGGCTGCTGCCCTGCATCACTCCCTGGGCTTGTCGTTGATTCGCCGACAGGACTATGCGGCGGCGCAACGGTCACTGGCGCAAGCGGCAAAGCTGGATCCCGGCAATGCCCGCTACGGTTATGTGAATGGCTTGATGTTACAGCGGGACCAGCAGCCTCGTGCTGCCGTGAAAGAGTGGCAGCGGGTGTTGCAGCAACACCCGCAGGATCGAGATGTCCTGACGGCCTTGCTGCAGCAGAGCCAGCAGGCGGGGGATGGCGCACAGATGCTGGAATACGCTGAACGTTTGCTGGCAGTGACCCCGGATAGTCGCCAATTGCAACAAATGGTTGATCAGTTGCGCCAGCATTTTGGCGGGGATCAAAGCCAATAGTGATACAGTAAACGCCGTGTCTGGATGACACCGCCTGAGCTAAAGTTGAACTGTGGGCTGCCGTGATGGATGACGTGAGTCAGGATGAGTATGTATTGGACATGAGGATGCAATGAACAAGGATTTTTTGAAGCCGCCATTTGGTCTGAAGGATGTGGAAATACTGGAGCGTGAATCCCTCTATAAGGGGTTCTTCCGTATGGAGCGACTGCATTACCGCCATAAGCGCTACCGTGGTGACTGGAGTTCTACGGTCAGTCGGGAGGTGCTGTTTCGGGGCGATGCGGTGGGGGCGGTGCTGTACGACCCCCAGCACGATTTGATCGGGCTGGTTGAGCAGATACGCCCAGGAGCCTTCGGCGACCCCAACGGCCCCTGGTGTCTGGAAGTGGTCGCCGGAATGGTGGAACCCGGTGAGACCAATGAGGCCGTGGTCTGGCGTGAAATGGAAGAAGAAGCCGGCTTGACACCGGATCGCGTCGAGTACATTTGCCAATACATGGCGTCTCCCGGCGGTTGTGACGAGAGGCTGCATGTCTTTTGTGCCACGGCGGACCTCGCCGGGCTGGACGGTAGTGTCAATGGACTGGAAAATGAAGGGGAGGATATTCGTTTGTTGATTATTCCGGCAGAGTCGGTGTTTGCCGAACTGTACAGCGGGCGATTTAATAATGCGGCCACTATGATCTCCCTGCAGTGGCTGCAAATGAATCGTTCGAGGCTCAGGGAGGGGTAGGCTGTCAGGAAGGGATGGCGGCAAGGAGCGCTTGTTTTACGGCGGCCTTGTGGTTTGGCGTCCGGCGGCACATGCCGAGCGGTTTCAGCACGGTCTGTGTGGTCTCAGTGTGAACGCAACGGACTGGAGTAGGAGCCAGCAGCGCGAAGATGGGGTAGACTGCCTGAAACGGGCCGCGAAGAGGGCGCGCTTGTATACTGGAGATTGCGATGGTGTTGGTTCGGCCCTTGAGGCTCGGACCGGCAACCGGTTTCACCGGGCTGGGGTCCCGGCCGTGAGCCGATCCCAGGTTCGGTTTTAACCCGAAAACCGTGCAGTAACGTTGAGTTAAATCCACAGCCAAGAGGTATTTATGGCCAAGAATGTAGCGACAAATTCGGCGCAATCCCAAAGCGGAGGTTTCCGAGCACCCCGTCGTTATATCGTGGACTTATCCGGCCAGCAGGCCTGCTGCGAAGCCAACTATGCCCGCTTGCTGAAGCTCATGCCCACCTTCGATCAACGCGATCAATGGCACTATGATGTGCAGGCGGGGGAGCAGTTCTGGAGCATTCGTTTGGCGGTGACCGAGCGTGCGCGCTACACCACCATGCTGGAAGTGACTCAGCAAAACGGTTTGCAGGAGTGGGGCAGTTCTCCGCGTTTACAGGTTCGTTTGTACCACGACGCACGCATGGCGGAAGTGGTGGCGTGGCAGGAACATCGTCGCGTTCGACCGCGCTACGAATACCCCAATCGCAACATGTACCAGCGCGATGAAAAAGCGCAATTCAATCGTTTTTTGGAGGATTGGCTCAGCCACAGTCTTGCCCATGGCCAAAGTTGCCAGACGGTTGACCTGTAAGGGCAGAGCGTACACCTTTAAGGCCTTCTGTTCGAAATTAAGGCTAAAGTGTGACCGAGTTCAGCCAATTCAGCGTTTGTCTGACCTTCAGTTTAGGATGAGGCTGTTATAATTTGACCTGATTGTTTAGCTGTCTGGCGCAAGGAGAGCCTTTTTGGCGTGTACTGGCACAGTTTAACCTTGTAATGTTATGGAAGATGGTCAAATAAACGGATTTTAGAATTGTGTATAGTGCAAAGATGTTGTCGCCCATGCGGTTAATTCAAATTACCGATTGTCACCTGGGGTCTCGCCCGGGAGACACGCTGCTAGGATTGAACACCGATGAAAGCCTGTCGGATGTCTTGCAGTGTCTGTCACAGCGTGAAGGCCGTGCAAACTTTGTTGTGGCCTCCGGTGATGTGGCGGCCGAGCCTACGGTAGAAGCCTACGAGCGCTTTCTGGAAACCTTGCGCGACCAGTTTGATCGCCCGGTCGCCTGGCTGTCCGGTAATCATGATCTCGATGCGATGATGCGGACGTTTCCGGTCGAGGCGGTACAGCGTGAATACCTTGAATTCGATCATTGGCAGGTGATACTGCTCGACTCCAGCGTGCCGGGTTTTGAGCATGGTGAAATAGCGCTCGAGGAGCTGGCGCGCTTGCGTCAGTGCCTCGAGGCTTCTAACAAGCATGCGCTGGTGTTTGTGCATCACCAGCCGGTGCCGGTCGGCTGCGACTGGATTGACCAGTATGTGATCAGGAATGCTCCGCAATTACTCGATCTTCTGAGTGAGTACACCCACGTCAAAGGTTTGGTCTGGGGGCATGTGCACCAGGAGTTCCAAAGTGCGCACAAACATTTTATGTTACGCTCCACCCCTTCAACGTGTATCCAGTTTAAACCCAACAGCACCGAGTTTGCCCTGGATACCACCATGCCAGGTTATCGCTGGTTTGAATTGTACGATGACGGTCGACTTGAAACCGGCGTAGACCGCATCGATGCGAAATCTTACGGTATCGATTTTGCCTCATCGGGGTATTGAGCCGTTCTCAGGCGCTTTGCATTCGCCTGTGTGACGTCGCGTTACCCGCTCACCTGAATGCCGGGGCCGTTGTTGGGGCCAGCGTGGTTCAGCGTGAATCGGGGGCATTGGGTCGAGCGGCCCGAATCAAAACCAAGAAGCGCATTTGTTATGGCTACACTGATCTACATTCACGGTTTTCTCAGCTCCCCGTTATCGGACAAGGCCCAGCGGACACAGCGCTGGCTGCAGCAACATTGCCCTCAGGTCCACTACGATTGCCCTTTTTTGAGCCCTTATCCCGAAGAGACCCAGCGGCAGCTCAGCGCTATGATGGCGCGTTTGGGTGACGAGCCGGTGGGCTTTGTCGGCAGTTCCCTGGGGGGCTTTTGGTCGACCTGGCTGGTTGAGCATTATGGCGCCAGAACGGTGTTGATCAACCCCTCAGTGCGACCGTTTGAGCTGGTGGATCGGGTGGAAGGTATTCCCCAGCATAATTTTCACACCAATGACTCTTATGTGATGACGGACCAGCACCGTCAGCAGTTTCGACAAGCCTACTGTGAAACCCTGACCGATTGCCGTCGCTACTACCTGCTGGCGCAAACCGGGGATGAAACGCTGGATTACCGTCAGGCGGTTGAGCGGTATCAGGGCTGTCGCCAGTTGATTGAAGAGGGTGGCGATCACGGTTTTCAGGGCTACGAGAACCATCTGCCCGAGATCGTCAGTCATCTGTTTCCCGACGCTTCGCTGTCGGCATAATCTGGTTGTCTGATCAAAAAGCGATCTTCTCTGGTGGTTCCCGCCTGACTTCTCCCGCTCCCCGCTGGATGACCCCGACAAATTGCCCTCTCATTGTGCCTCAGGGGAGGTCGATGGGTGTCAGGATCTGATTAATGTGATACAACAGTGCCGCAGCCGGGTATTTGAGGATGTGGTACGACACCGTCCTGAGCGCGCTGCGGGCTGAGTGGAATCTGGCCCGCCAACGCCCTGGCAACCGGATCAAACTATTAATAAGCTGATCGAACGACTAAGCTGGTCAATCTATTAACCTGATCAAACGACAGGCCGCCTGAGATAGACACAGGTGGCCCGAGTCCGTTACAAGAGAAAGTTAAAAAAGGTAATTAAAAAGGCAGTATGGCGAATTATTCCGCAGAAGATATTGAAGTCCTCACGGGGCTGGACCCGGTGCGCAAGCGCCCGGGCATGTACACTGAAACCACCCGGCCCAACCATCTGGCTCAGGAAGTTATCGATAACAGTGTCGATGAGGCGTTGGCCGGACACGCCAAACACATCGAAGTGATTCTGCACAAAGATCACTCCATCACCTGCTCGGACGATGGCCGTGGTATGCCTGTGGACATTCACCCGGAGCAAGGTAAGCCGGGCGTCGAAGTAATCCTCTCGACCCTGCACGCCGGCGGCAAGTTTTCCAACGACAACTACCAGTTCTCCGGCGGCTTGCACGGTGTCGGGGTGTCGGTGGTCAACGCCTTGTCGAAAGCGCTGGAAGTGACCATCAAGCGCGATGGCCAGGTGCACCGCATTGGCTTCAAAAATGGCGATAAGGCCAGCGATCTGGAAGTCATCGATACCTGCGGCAAGCGCAACACCGGTACCAGCGTTCGCTTCCTCCCCGACCCTAAATATTTCGATTCGCACAAATTTTCGGTGTCGCGTCTGCGTCATGTGCTGCGCGCCAAAGCGGTACTCTGCCCGGGTTTAACCGTCATCTTTAAAGATGAACAAAGCGGTGACGTGGATGAGTGGTTTTACGAAGACGGTTTAAAGGATTACTTGGTTGCGGCCACCAACGGTTGGGAAAATCTTCCGGCCGAGCCTTTCATTGGCAGTTTTACGGGGCAGACTGAGGCGGCCGACTGGGCGGTGCAGTGGTTACCCGAAGGTGGTGAACTGATTCAGGAAAGCTACGTTAACCTGATTCCAACGGCCCAGGGCGGCACCCATGTGAATGGCTTGCGTACTGGCCTGCTGGATGCCCTGCGGGAGTATTGTGAATACCGCAGTTTGTTGCCCAGGGGGGTTAAGCTGGCGCCGGATGATATTTGGGCGAACTGCTGTTACGTTTTATCCTCCAAGCTGGCCGATCCGCAATTTTCCGGCCAGACCAAAGAGCGTTTGTCGTCTCGCGAGGCGGCGGCGTTTGTGTCCGGAGTGGCGAAGGATTCCTTCAGCCTGTGGTTAAACCAGCACACTGAAGACGGTGACAAGCTGGCTGAATTTTGTATCAGCAACGCGCAAAAGCGTGTCCGCTCCAGCAAAAAGGTGGCCCGTAAAAAAGTGACCCAGGGGCCGGCATTGCCAGGCAAACTGGCGGACTGTTCCAGCGGTGAGCCTGAGCGTGGTGAGCTGTTTCTGGTGGAAGGGGACTCTGCGGGGGGCTCGGCGAAGCAGGCTCGTAACCGGGAGTTTCAAGCCATTCTGCCGCTGCGGGGAAAAATTCTGAACAGCTGGGAAGTGGACAGCCAGGAAGTGCTCGCTTCGCAGGAAATTCACGACATCTCTGTCGCGCTGGGCATTGATCCCGGCTCTGACGACCTGAGTAACCTGCGTTACCATAAAATCTGTATTCTC
Source organism: Pseudomaricurvus hydrocarbonicus (assembly GCF_011602365.1). GTDB lineage: Bacteria > Pseudomonadota > Gammaproteobacteria > Pseudomonadales > Cellvibrionaceae > Pseudomaricurvus > Pseudomaricurvus hydrocarbonicus. Next base: position 46,489 of record NZ_JAAONZ010000010.1, on the reverse strand, counting down.
GCGGATGCGGACTCCGATGGCCTGCACATTGCGACCCTGATCTGTGCGCTGTTCGTGCGCCACTTTAAGGCCATGGTGGCCGCCGGCCATGTGTATGTCGCAATGCCGCCGCTGTACCGTATCGACATTGGCAAAGAAGTGTATTACGCCCTCGATGAAGCTGAGAAGAACGGGGTCATTGACCGCATCAAAGCGGAAAAGAAAAAGGGCACCATTGGCGTGCAGCGATTTAAAGGTCTGGGTGAGATGAACCCGCTGCAATTGCGCGAAACCACCATGGACCCGGACACGCGCCGCCTGGTGCAGCTCAACATTGAGGCGGGTGATGACACCAATCAAATGCTGGATATGCTGCTGGGTAAAAAGCGCGCCTCTGATCGCAAGAGCTGGTTGGAGCAAAAGGGCAATCTGGCGGAAACGGGCCTTGAAGCCGCTGTCGTGGATGAGCCTGTGGTTTAAGGGCCGCGCTGAGTCTTCTTGATCTTGTCGACGGGGGAGGGCAAGCCGCTCGCCCCTGCTGTTGCCACGTCCTGTTTGTTGAATCGCAAGGCTTTGAAAGCCACCCTCGCGGCATTGGTGTTTGTCAGGCGGGCAACGCTTCCGACTGCGCAATGAATTGATTGCGGCCAGCCGCTTTCGCCGCATAGAGGCATTGGTCAGCGGTATGAAGCAGTCGGGTCAGGGTGGTTTCAACCGGCCCTCGGGTATGACTCAGGCCGGCACTGAAGGTCATTGCCAGCCGTTGCTGATCCAGCTGCACGCCTTCACTTTCACATCGACTGCGCAGGCGCTCAATCACTCGCTGAGCGTCTTGCAGATTGCTGTTGTTCAACAAAAGTACAAACTCCTCACCACCGTAGCGGCCGAACAGGTCGTCACTGCGGATGACCGATTGCACCATGTTTGAAAACTGCTTCAGCACTTCATCCCCCAACCGTATGGCCGTATGGCCGTAGGTATCGTGGATTCGCGTAAAGTGATCGAGGTCAATCAGGCACACCGACACTTCGGCAACGTTCCTTTTCAGCTTGGCCAATAGGGCGTCACTCTTTTCATAAAAGGCCCGGCGGTTCAGCGCGCCGGTGAGTGAATCCCTGCTCGCCAGCAGCGCCAGCTGTTGATGGATGCGGGCATTGTTCAGCATGATCCTCGACAAGGTCAGGGAAAAGCTGGTGACAATGGCCGCATACAGAGACAGGGTATCCCAGCCATTGAGGCGCCGGGCATGTTTTGAAACGTTCATCGTGACCGGGGACGTGCGCTGCCACTCCCAATAACGACATGTGTGTGCGATGATCGTCTATCCTCTCTGCGAGCGCTGCACCTGATTTACCCCGTGCCGCTGAGCTGGAACGGGTTGAAGACTGCGCAAAATAACAAATTCTATCGGTGGGTCGAGATGCTTACAGACTTCTTAATCAACAGCCTGGTGGTTACTGTGGCGGTGCTAATCCATTACGAAGCGCTGTACCGCATCACGTTGTACATTCCTAAAATGAACATTAAGCACCGCTACCGAATAGTCGTTGGGGTGTTTGGGGCGCTGATTGCGCACGCCTGTGAAGTCTGGGTATTTGCGCTTGCCTATTATTGTATGCACCGGGCAGATGGGTGGGGAAAGCTGGTTGGCAACTTCAACGGCAGCTTTATGGATTGCGTCTACTTTTCATTTACCGTCTTCAGTACCGTGGGGTTTGGGGATATTGAACCCGAGGGCAGCTTGAGGTACCTGACGGGCATCGAGTCCTTAACGGGACTGGTTCTGATTACCTGGTCGGCCTCCTTTTTGTATTTTGAAATGCAGCGGCACTGGCGGACGTCTTAATCCCTGAACCCCAAATACCCGGCCTCTGCGGTGAAGCCAGTTGACCTTGCCGGCGCTTTGAGCTGGTGGCACCGCCACTTAACGCAGCCTGAAACCGGGGGTGTCGCTTGCCCTGGTGGGGGACCCGGACTGTCTAAATCCATCGGCTGCCCCGGTCTGTCATCGGCTAGACTTACATCACACCAGGTTAATTCTGGAGGCCGGTTCGGGAAGCAACATGAAATACCTCTATAACATTGTCAGCACACTGTCCTTAAGCATGCTCCTGACCTGTCCAGGGCTCGCGGATGAGAAGGAGGCTAAAGACTCGCTTTCGGTCATGGGGGTGACACTGGGTATGTCGCCTGAAGCCACGGAGTTGGCGTTTGCAGAGCTCAACCTCAACCTTAATTCACGCATTGATGCGCAGGAGGCGGGGATCCCAGGGCGTGTGATCAGCCAGGATGAATACTTTCGACCGGCGATTTCTGGGGATCAAAGCAGCGATAAAGTCACCGTAATCTATTCCAGACCGCCAGTGGCGCCGGCGTCCTACCGCTTGCAGCGGGTATTTATCAGCGACCCGAGAAAGCAATTGCTGCTACAAGATGTGATGGCCAGTGTCGAGGCACAACTTGGCAAGCCGGATGTGAAAATGTCCAATGCCCGAGCAGAGACAGTGTATTGGTACCAAGGCCCCAACAAGACCGATTGTTTGGGCCCGGTGCTGACGTCGATCATCAACAGTGCTCGGCAAGAAGTGAAATCCGGTAAAGAGATCACCTGTGCCGGTCAGATCATGACGATGAATCTGTTAAAGACAACCTCGGGAGGACAGGTGATTGTTCCCCGGCTGGCAACCGAGCTTGTCGATATCCGTGAATACGCTCTGGACCCATCGAGGCACAAGCAATTTGTGTCACAAATGATTGAGGACGAGACGCAGAGCCACCCCGATAAATCCAGCGTTCCCCATTTCTAGTCAGCTCGATTGGTTGTGGTGTGTCGGGTGATGGTTCGCCGTCACCTTCACGGTCGATGTTTGGCCGCTGTTTATGTTTGCGAAGGCTCTTGTTATGTTTGCGAAGGCTCTTGGTGCAACTCAGGCTCCCGGTCGTTCGCGATGCGGGGGCGCATGAGGGCGAGAGATTGTGCATGGGCTAAGTCGAGGCGCCAGAAGGAATGACTCAACCAGCACTGAACGATGGTAAGCCGGCTCTGCACGCGGTAAAGATAATGGCGATAACCGGCCTGGCCCTGATCGCCTTTGCGGCCAATTCTGTGCTGTGTCGCTTGGCTCTGGGGGAGGGCACCATTGATGCTGCGGGTTTTACCGTGGTGCGTTTGGTGTCCGGCATGTTGACGCTGGGGTTGATCCTGCAGTGCCAGCGGAAGTCACCGCGGTCCGTGTCGCGAGGCAGCTGGGGGTCGGGGGCGATGTTATTCCTGTATGCCATTGCGTTTTCATTTGCCTACTTGAGTCTGGACACGGGAACCGGGGCGCTGATTTTATTCGGCTCGGTACAGGTAACCATGGTCTTGCTGACGGTGCTGTCCGGGCATCGACTGATCTGGTCCGAGTGGCTGGGGCTGATTATGGCGTTTACCGGCTTTGTCTATCTGATCCTGCCGGGCGTGACGACGCCATCGCTGTTGGGGTTTTGCCTGATGGCCATCGCCGGTATTGGCTGGGGTGTCTATACCTTAAGGGGGCGTGGCTCGGCCAACCCACTGATGGATACCACGTACAATTTTTTACGCGCACTGCCCTGGGTGCTGGTAACCCTGTTGCTGGCTCACGATCGATTTTCTTTTTCCTCGCAAGGTCTGCTGCTGGCGCTAATGTCGGGCGGGCTGGCTTCCGGGGTCGGCTATGCCATCTGGTACACGGCCTTACGTGAGCTCTCTGCCACTCAGGCCGCGGTGGTGCAGTTGTTGGTGCCGGTGATTGCCGCGCTCGGCGGTGTGATGTTTGTGTCTGAGCCGATTACCCTGAGGCTGACCATCGCTGGCGGGGTCATTTTGGGGGGAATCCTGATGGTGGTGCTGGGGCGTTATTACACGGCAAGAGGCCGGGGAGCGGTGTAGGGGGTGCCCTGCAAGGGATGCCTCGCAGGCAGATGACCGGTATGATGCTGGCTGGATAATAATAACGGACTGGGGGGCTTTATGGTTAAGTGGGTGGCGGTTGTGTTGGTCAGTTTGGTGCTGGTTGGTGCGGGGTTGTATGGCTATTACATTCACTCCTACTCCAGGGTTGAGCCGCCCTCGGCCGGCGTGTTGAAGCGCGACAGTTTGACGGTTGATGGGCTTGAGAGAACGTTTTCCTATTACCTGCCGAATCATCTGGGGGCCCGGCCCGCGTTGGTGTTTGTGCTGCATGGCTCACAAGGCCGGGGTGAGGACATTCGCTGGCAAACGGCTTTTGGCTTTGAGCGTTTGGCGGAGACGGAGAATTTCATTGCCGTTTACCCGAACGGCTTCGAACATCACTGGAATGATTGTCGAGCCAGTGCCAGTTACAGCGCCAATACCCAAAACATTAATGACCCGGCTTTTTTTACCGCGATGGTGAGCTACTTTAGTGAGCTCTATGACATCGACGAACAGCGGGTCTTCGCCACGGGGCTGTCGAATGGGGGGCATATGGCCTATCGCCTGGCCATGGAGATTCCGGACCGGATCCGGGCGGTGGCGCCCATCGCGGCGAATCTGCCCGTTCCGGAAAACAACGACTGCAGAGCCAGTGGTCAGCCGGTGTCGGTGGCGGTGTTCAATGGCACCAACGATCCCATCAACCCATACGATGGGGGTCTGGTCGAGATCATGGGGGATAGCTCCCGGGGCGAGGTGTTGTCGTCGGATGACACGGTGGCGTATTGGCGACATTTGGCCGAGGCACCGGCTCACCCCACAAAACGCTGGCAGGTCATGCGTGGCAACACCAATGAGGTCGCGGCTGACGTCCGTGAATGGTCGTCGGGCGACACCTCACTGAGACTCTACCAGCTCTTCAATTCGGGCCATGTGGTGCCGTCAGCGCAGGTCCATTACGGCCGTCTGTTCGGTGGTAATATGCCGGACATAGAAGCGGCGGATGAAATTTGGGGATTTTTTCGCCAGGCCAGCGAGTGAGGTTGGGGGCCGTGAATGAGATCGAGACGCAGGGACGGCGCCCCGGTTGATCGGGACGCACCCGGTTTCAGCTGAGGTTATCGCTGGACTGTCAGTGCGAACGGCGTTGTCCGTGTTTTTAAGTAACCGAACTTGCCGGGAGGTGACATGCGGGTAGGTATCTACATCTACGATGGTGCTGAAGTGCTGGATTTTTCCGGGCCGTTTGAAGTATTTTCCACGGCTTCCAGAGTGTGCTCGTCGGCGCACCCATTCGAAGTGTTCCTGGTGGGGGAGAGCGGTAATGTCGTTACCGCCCGAGCGGGTTATCGGGTGATTCCCGATTATGGGTTCCATAACCACCCCGGTATCGATGTGCTGCTGGTAGCGGGTGGTGTGCATGCGGTGGAGATGACCAAGCCGACGGTGCTGCAATGGGTAGCCACACAGGCACAGCAGGTTCAGGTAATGGCATCGGTGTGTACGGGAGCTTTTTTGTTGGCGGCCGCCGAGGTGCTGCCATTGGCGGCCACCGGGCAGCAGGTCACCACGCACTGGGAGGACATTGAGGATCTGCGCAAGCAGTTCCCGGAGCTGGAGGTGATGGCGGGGGTGCGCTGGGTGGATGAGGGCAAGGTGCTGACCTCCGGCGGGATTTCGGCGGGCATCGACATGAGTCTCCATCTGGTGAACCGTTTGCATAGCCGCGAACTGGCTGAGCAAACTGCCCGGCAGATGGAGTTTGTCTGGACCGGGGCTTAACCCAACGATTCTTTAATTCAACAGTTCTGCGGGAATGTTACCTCCGTTGTCGGCCAGTTTTTGCAGCACGGTTTTGTGCAGCCAAAGGTTCATTTGCGCCGACTCTTGCATTTTTTCCGCCGGGCAGTTCAGTTCTGCGGCCAGCTCTTTGCGTGCGCCGTAACTGCTGTCGAGCTCCAGCAGCTTGAGCAAATCCACAATGGAGACTTGCCAGTCAAGCTTTTGCGAGCTGGCGCGGGCCAGGGCTTCCAGTTTGGCCACCACATCCACCGTTTCCATGGGGGCCGCGGGGGGCGGAGCATCCGCCGGTGGCGGGCTGTCCATCGCACCCCCGGCGGTGGGTTGTGCGGGCTCGGTTGCGCTGGTGTTGTCCTGGTCTTTACCGAAGCCCAGTTTTGACATGATATTTCCAAACATTCCCATTGGTTTCTCCCTCTGGATGGTGGTGGTAACACACTGCAGGATTGCACTGGTCCCCGTGATTGATGCCGCTGTCGTTCTTTTTGTCAGTGCCTGATGATAGGCAGGGGAATGACTGGCCGCCCAACGCTTGATGGGGTTGATGGCGTTGCCGCTCTCCCTCCCCGGCTTGACGCCTCCTGAACCTTCCCTGAGCGCTAAATGTTGTGCGCAGTAAAAAGGTAGCACAGCGTTTTGATGCGAAAACGGGTAATTTGCCTCTGGAAAGAACGGTGCGACAGGATTTTCCAAAAGTGGTTTTACGGGAGGAGCCGGGCGTCAATGTTGGACTACTGGGAGAGGTGTTTGTGGTTGAAGCCTGATGTCTTTGTCACGGGTTATGTTATGGGCCTTGGCGCGGGACAAAAGCGTGTGGTGCACGGTGTGTCGCTAAAGCAGTGCAGTGAAAAAGCCTGCAGCAAAATGTACAGGCAAAGGTATACACGAAAAAGCATACGCCGGTGCGAGCAACTTGTTTTGAAGTGTTTGATGCCAATATTGAACCGGTGGCCAGGGAGCGCCGTAAAAAAGAGGGAATGGGTCAGTTGGCTATGGCCATCACTTGATGCTCTCGGAGGAACGCGCAATGACCACACATAAGTTTAATAATAGACAGTCCCTCATTAACGCGAACATGTTGAATAAAACGACGTTGGCAGCCTGTTGCCTGGGGTTAGCGGCGGGCGCCAGCGCCGGCGGTTTTTACATCAGCGGCAGCTACGGGGTCAGCGAACTGGATGATGTTGACAACATGGGCACCTTCACCTCGGCGTTCACCACCGGTGAGGTCACCGGCGTTAGCCCACCGCTGACCGTGCCTGCCGGCAGCCCGGTGGGGTGGGATACCGAGCTGGACTCGGGTGAGGCTTACTCATTTGCCCTGGGTATGGGCTTTAACGAATTCCGTCTGGAGCTTGAGTACGCAGTGAGCGACACCGACATCGACACCCATCAGGGGGTCAGCGCCGCCGGTATTCCTTTGGGGACAATCGATGCCGGGGTGTTACTGAGTGGCAATGTGGGGGACCTCGGCATCAGTGTGGCCGATCTGGTGGCTGACGGCCGCGGCGAGGTGGACAGCGAAACCTATTTTCTCAACCTCTATTACGACATTGACACCGGCACCGGGTTTACGCCGTTTTTGGGTATGGGGGTGGGAATGACCAACGTTGAGGTCAGCTATCAGCCTTCCGGCGTCATGGTCATCGACGACGATGACGACGTATTGAGCTATCAGTTTCTGGCGGGGGTGGGCTACGATTTCAATGAGCACGTCACCCTGTCTCTGGCGTTCAAGTACCGGGATTCGCAGGAGGCTACAGTGGAGTCGTCCCTGTTACCCGCGCGTTTCGATCTTGATATGGAGGGATATGTGTATGACCTGGGCTTGCGCTACACCTTTTAGACTCTAAGGGTACGATTAGACTCTAAGGGTACGATGGCCAAGACCAGATGGCGATGGCCCCAACGCTTGGGCGAGAACGCAAAACCTGCCGTTTATAGCGCCGGTCTGGTTTTAAAGGGGGGCGGCGCCAGTGCCTGCAGGGAACAGGATCTGGCGCGCAAGTTATTGATTAAGCGTTAGCGGTCCAAAGCGGCAATCCCGAAACCTAGCCAAAGGTGTGCTCTTGGTCGGGAAAAACCCCATTTTTGACGTCGCTGACGTATTTGCGCATGGCGCCTGGGATATCTTCTGCTTCCACCAAAAAGTTTTTGGAAAATTTGGGCGGCTGTTCGGTCAGTCCGAGGATGTCGTTAATGACCAGCACCTGGGCATCGGTGTGTTGACCCGCGCCAATGCCAATGGTGGGCATGGAGACCGATTCCGTGATGCGTCTGGCCAGTTCGGAGGGGACGCACTCCAGCACCAGCAGGTCGGCGCCAGCCTCGTCCAGTGCCTGGGCATCGGCCAAAATCTGGTTGGCCTGTTCTTCGCTGCGACCCTGTACCCGGAAACCGCCCAGCTTGTTTACCGACTGCGGGGTTAGCCCCAGATGGGCGCACACCGGGATACCGCGTTCACTGAGCATTTGCACGGTGGGTGCCAGCCAGGCACCGCCTTCGATCTTCACCATTTGGGCGCCGGCCTGCATGATGCGGGTGGCGTTCTCCATGGCCTGCTCCGGGGTGGCGTAGGTCATGAAGGGCAGGTCGCCCATGATCAACGATTTGTTGTTACCGCGTTTTACCGCTTCAACGTGATAGATCATTTGTTCCATGGTCACGGGAATGGTGCTGTCATAGCCCAAAACGGTCATGCCCAGACTGTCGCCAATCAGTACGACTTCGACGCCGCATTTACGGGCCATGGCGGCCATCGGCGCATCGTAGAGTGCCACGGTAACAAATTTGATTCCTTCAGCCTTCATCTTGCGCAGGCTCAGGGTGGTGATGGGGTTGGTGAGGCCGGTGTCGGCCTGAACGGTTCCGTAAGGCATAAGCAATTACACTTCAGTAGAATAAGACGCGCTCGGCGTGTTCACCGCTGTCGCTGCAGTTTCGTTGACGATCGGTGTGCAGCTACAGCGTGGGTGTCGGGTTGTAGTAATGGCGACCGCTTTTGACCGTCAGCATGTACTCGACCAGTTGTTGGTAGTGATTGGGGTTGTTGGCCAAATCCAGCTCGGCGGCGTTCACAATCAACAATGGCGCACGGTCATAATAGTGGAAAAAGTGCATGTAGGCATCGTTGAGTGTTTGCAGATAGCCGCTTTCAATGTTCCGTTCGGCGTCATTGCCACGGCTGCGGATGCGCTCTTCCAGCACGTGGTTGGGCGCTTGCAGGTAGATGACCAAATCGGGTTCCGGCGCGTTGATGGCGAGCTGGTCATAGACCTGTTGATAGATATTGAGCTCGTCATCGTCGAGCGTGACCTGGGCAAACAGCTGATCCTTGTCCATCAGGAAGTCGGCCACGAAGGCCCCCTGGAACATGTCCTGCTGACGCAGGTCCTGGATTTGCTGTGAGCGTTGAAACAGGAAAAAGAGCTGGGTGGGCAGGGCCGCAGCCTTGGGGTTGTCGTAAAACCGCTCCAAAAATGGGTTGGCATCGGCCTGCTCTTCCAGCAGGTCGTACCCCAGTGTTTTGGCCAGATGCCTTGCCAGGGTTGTTTTGCCTACACCAATGGGGCCTTCTATCGCCACGAACCGTGGCAGTTCAATCCCCTTTGTGTCTATGGTGATGTTAAAGCCTTCACTCACAGTCTGCTCCTGATCAATCCTGAATCTTACGTAGCCCTTCCGCAGAGCAATGGGCTAATAATGACTCAAGAGTTACATGGGATGGAAGTACTAATTGCGGTGCAATGTCGGCCAGCGGGTAAAGCACAAAGTTGCGTTGGCTCAAATGGGGGTGGGGCACCTGCAAGCGTTCGCTGTCGATGACCTGGTTGCCGTACAGCAGCAGATCCAGATCCAGCGTCCGCGGCCCCCAGCGCACGACCCTGACGCGTTCATGGGCTTCTTCAATGGCCTGCAGCTGATCGAGCAGGTCGTGCGCGGCCAGAGTGGTCTCCAGCAGGGCGACCCCGTTGATGTAGTCGGGCTGTTCCCCGGGGCCGACCGGCAGGCTCTGGTACCAGGGCGAGGCAGTGATGACCCGGCTGTTGGGGATGGCGCCCAGTTCCCGAACTGCGCGCTGCACTTGCTGGCGCGGGTTTTCCAGGTTGCTGCCCAACCCGATGAAGGCGGCAACCGCGCTGTTAGAGGCTGTCCCCTCGGGGCTGGCTGTTGGCACCGACACGGTCAGGTCGCTCAATGGTTGCTTTCTGATTGTCCGGACGAGGCCGGGCGGGGCCCTTGGCGAGGGCGGCGTTTGCGCGGCTGTTTCTTGCCGGACTGCAGTTTCGCCACCATTATTTCGCGTTCGTTTTCATCGGCGTCCTGGTAGCGGGTCCACCATGTACCGAGTCCCTGCAGGTCTTCGCCGGCCTCTTCTCGCATCAGCACAAAATCGTACGCCGCCCGAAAGCGCGGGTGCTCATAAAGACGCGCTGCGCGGCTGCCCTGGCGGCGAGGCAGGCGGTGCTGCAGATCCCAGATTTCCCGCATTCCCAGAGTAAAGCGTTTCGGGATGGAGGTGGTTTGCAGTTGCCGGCTGATGACGTTTTGAGCGGCCTGCTGATGCGCTTGCACCGGCTTCATGCCCTCGGCTTCCAGCGCTTTCTGCTCTTCACACACCGATGGCCAGAGCATGGCGGCGTAGATGTAGGCCGGTGTGACCCGCTGGTTGTTCTTGATGCGCTTGTCGGTATTGCACAGCGCCTGTTCGATCAGGTTCTGTGCGTGGGGCACCGCGTCTTTCAGAACCTCATCGGTGAGCGGCAAGATGTATTGCAGCAGATCGTATTCCTGCAGGTGGGGTAGAACGGCACGACCGTAGCCGCCCATGAACAGCTTCAGGACTTCTTCGAACAGTCGCGCTTCAGGAATGTTACGCAGTAACGCACCGAGTTTGCGGATCGGAGCGGCAGAGGCTTTATCGATGTCGAAGTCCAGCTTGCCGGCGAACCGGACGGCGCGCAACATGCGTACCGGATCTTCCTGGTAGCGGGTTGCGGGGTTGCCGATCACCCGGATCTTGCGCCGTGCGATGTCCTGCATGCCGCCGGTAAAGTCGTGAATGCTGAAGTGATCCAGAGTGTAATAGAGGGCGTTGACGGTGAAATCACGACGAATTGCGTCAGAACGGATGTCACCGTAAACATTATCCCGCAGGAGCATGCCGTCTTCCGATTTGGCGGAGTGCTGGGCGCTGGCGTTGTCGTTGTGGTTGTCGCGAAAGGTCGTGACCTCAATGATCTCGCGACCGAACCGCACGTGGACAATCTTGAACCGCCGGCCAATGATGCGGGAATTGCGGAACAGGTGTTTGACCTGCTCCGGCGTGGCGTTAGTGGCCACGTCAAAATCTTTGGGGTGATCCCCCAGCAGCAGGTCGCGCACGCCGCCGCCGACCAGATAGGCCTCGTACCCGCCTTCTCCCAGACGCTGCATCACTTTCAGCGCGGAGCGGCTGATGTTGCGCCGTGAAATGCTGTGCTTCTCACGGGGCGTGATGTGGTGGCTAATGGACGGTGAGGCTTTTGCCAGTGAACTGATAATCGGTAAGCTAAATAGCCGCTTCAACATGATCGGGACTACTGATTTGGCCGCCTTGGATCATTCCCAGGCAAGGCGATGGATCGTTAGGCGCTCGCTTTAAGGGTGGTCTAACCCTATGTCGAGCCTAAAATAGGGTCGAAATTGCGACGCGCAGCTTGGTATTGCGGTGCGCAGTGTAACACGGAGGGTACAGAAAGCCAGCGGAGGGGACCAGAAGGGGGCGTTCAAACTGAGGCGCGAGGCCGGGGGGGAAGCACAGTGTCATGTAGCGAGACCGCCAGGGGCTACCGGCGAGGGCCGAAAATCATCGGGCCAGAAATGAAAACGGGAAAGCCTTAGCTTTCCCGTAGAATTTTTTATTTTTCCAGTTTTTATTGTCCCGCAAAATATTGGCTTCCTTGCGTTGCGGTGATTTGCTTCTGAGGCAAACACTCTCCCATTTATCAGTCAGTTGTAACAGTCAGTTTTTTTATAGCTTTTTCTTGTTATTATTTTTTGTTGTTATTCTTCTTTATATTATTATTTCTTGTTTTTATTCTTTTTTTTATTATTATTTCTTGTTGTTATTATAATTTCTTCGTTTCTTATTATTTGTTGTTATTATTTTGTTTCAGTTTTTATTATTGTTTTTTGTTGTTATTAGTCTTTTTTATTATTCGTTATTGTTTTTATTATACTGACCTACAAAGCATTCGCCGTGCCAACTTTGAAAAATCATTATTTATCAATAGGTTATGGATATTTGAGGGCGCGGTGATGGCAGTTGAATTTGCCTTCTCGTTACCGATGCTCTCGAATTCTGTTACTCAATAGAGGCGCTGGTAACACTTTGGGGTGGTTTATTTCTCGGGTTACCGGAACCAAGTGCACATGACGATGTCGGCCTCGGCCTTATTAGGAGATATGGCCGCTGCCTGGTGCGCTCCAGCTGACAGATCGCGCCTGCCTGGGCGCTGGTGGCGGTAGGGTGAATAGATCCGCGGCGGCGATTGCGGGCTGTTGAGGGCGACAGGCGGGGAATAGGCCCGGCCAGACGCTAAGGCGGGCTGGGTCTTTAAGGCGGCCCTGACGTTTGGCGTTGAGCGGGGGTGTCGGGCAATGACCAGCCTGGGGCCACACCGCGAGCTGAGGTCACACTGTAACCGGTCGGCCGCGGCGCTGCAGGTTGGTCTCTGTGCTTACTTGCTGGTTGCGGCGCTCTTCTTGCGCGGGATGCCCAGTCGTTGTCGGCGCTCCCACAGGCACTTGCGGCTGACCCCCAGTTTGCGGGCCAGTTCGGTCTCGCTCATGGTGTCCTGGTGTTCCAGCACGAAGCGCTGGAAATAGTCTTCCAGGGACAGGTCTTCATTGGATTCGGGTACGGCGAGGGAGGTGGCGGCATCGCGGTCGGAGCGGGTTCGCTGCACCTGGCCGGCGATTTCATTGCGGCTTTCGCTGTCTATCTCCACTTCGACCAGGTCCAGGTCAATGGCCAGCAGGTCATGGCTGATCTCTTTTTCGTCCTCACAGAGAATGGCCGAGCGCTGCATGGCGTTTTCCAGTTCCCGCACATTGCCCGGCCAGGTATAGGTGGTGATGGCCTGAATGGACTCGGGGGTGAGGATCAACGTGGGCTTGTTGAGCTGCTGGCAATAGCGTTCCAGCAGGGTCTCTGCCAGGGTGATGATGTCTTTGCCGCGATCGCGCAGGGGCGGCAGCGTGAGCTGAACGACGTTGATGCGATAGTACAAATCTTCTCGAAACTTGCCTTCGCGGCTGAGTTTTCGCAGATCGCGGTGGGTGGCGGCAATCAGGCGCACATCCACCTTGTGAGATTCGGTGGAGCCAATGGGCCGCACTTCCCCTTCCTGCAGTACCCGCAGCAGGCGCGCCTGCGCCTCCAGCGGCAATTCACCGATTTCATCGAGAAACAGCGTGCCGCCATCGGCGGCGGCCACCAGACCTTCACTTTTGCTGGCGGCGCCCGTGAACGCGCCTTTTTCGTGACCAAACAGCTCGGATTCGATGAGGGTTTCCGGAATCGCCGCACAGTTGACCGAGATCATGGGCTTGTTGTGGCGGGGGCTTTCGTTGTGAATGGCTTTGGCCACCAGCTCTTTACCCGTGCCGGTTTCACCGTTAACCAGTACGGTAGCCGGTGTGGGGGCTACTTTGTGAATTCGGTTGTAGAGGTTTTTCATCACCTGGCTGGCGCCGATCATGCCGGAAACCTGATGGCTGGAGGTTTTGCTGACCTTGTTGAGGCTCGCAGCGCTGTTGGCTTTGCCGATGACTCGCTTGACGGCGATGAGCATTTCATCGTGATCAAACGGTTTGGCAATGTAGTCCACAGCCCCCAGGCGCATGGAGTCCACCGCGGAGCGCAAGCTGGCGTAGCTGGTCATGATCAGCACCGGGACTTCCCCGGCGGCCTTGATCATGTCGGTGCCGGGTGCGCCGGGCAGGCGCAGATCACTGATGATCAGATCATAGCGAGTCAGGTCGTGGCGAGTCGTCGCTTCCTTGACTGAGGCGGCCTCACTGACGGTGTATTTGTTACGCTCCAGAAGCTTTCTTAGGGCGGTACGGATGATGACTTCGTCTTCAACAACAAGGATGTTACTCATAGACGGAATGTTACCTGACTTGTTACGAGAATGACCAATAGGGGCCTAGTGTTACCTTACTGGCGCTGAGTTTCAAGCTGTCGCGGCAATTTGATGCGGATTTGTGTGCCATTGGTTTTGCCGGGTACCGGGCTGACCAGTTCCAGCTGGCCCTCGTGCTCTTTCACAATGCTGTACACCATCGCCAGCCCCAGTCCGGTGCCTTCACCGGGATCCTTGCTGGTAAAGAAAGGCTCCAGGACGCGCGCCTGCTGTTTTTGCGGGATGCCGGAGCCCTCGTCGGTGACGGTGATCAGCACTTCATCGCCCAGTAGTTCTCCGTCAACGATCACTTCGCTGTCGGCGGGGCTGGCGTCACGGGCATTGGCCAGCAGGTTGATGAAAACCTGAATCAGGCGCTGCGAATCGGCTTGTGCCGACAGATTTTCGGGCATCTGGTTGCGGAAGTGGACCTGGGTCTTCTCTTTCTGCAGCGACAGCAGCTGGATTGCCTCTTCGGCACAGTCGCGCAGACGGGTATCGATAAACTCGGCCTTGTCCTGCTGGCCGGTGTGGGAGAAGCTGACCAGCGACTGCACAATGCGGCTGACACGGTTGGTTTGGCTCAGGATCTGGTCTGCGGTTTCAATCGCGGCTTCCGGGTCGTCGGCCTCGTAACGCAGGTTTTGCGCCAGGCAGGCAATGCCGGTGATTGGGTTGCCGATTTCGTGGGCGACCCCTGCGGCCAGGCGGCCAACGGAGGCCAGGCGTTCGCTGTGGACCAGCTCTTGCTCCAGCAGCTGGGTTTCGGTCATGTCTTCCAGCAGGATCACCTGACCGTCGGCACTGTTCGCCACCGGACCGGCAATGTTGGCCTTGTGCAGACTGATCCAGTGGGTGCGATCGCCCAGCGTCAGCTGCTGTTTACGCAGGTGGGGCGCCGGGCTTTCGGAAAAGTTTTTCAGCAGTTCTTTCCAGGGGGGCTGCAAATCTTCCAGATGTGAGCCCACCACGGATTCCGCCGGGATACCGGTCAGCTGCTGCATGGCGTGGTTCCACATCAATACTTCCATGTCCTGCCCCAGCGAGCAGATGGCCATCGGCAGCTCTTCCAGGGTATTGCGGTGGTAAAGGCGCAGGTTGTTGAGTTCTGCCGCCAGTCCGGTGAGGTGGCTGCGATACTGGGTCAGGCGGTTCTCAATCAGGTTGATGTCCGCGGTCCCCTTGGCTTCGGGCAAGTGATAGGGGATGTGCCGGTTGAGGACATCGTTGGCCATGGCGGTGCCCATCAAACCGGAGAGGTTGGCTTCGAGCTTGTTGCGCAACCGCCTGAGGGCGTAAGGGCGGCGGTCATGCACATTGAGCTGCAGTTCTTGCAGGGCGCGGTTGACCTCCTTCTGCGCCGTGGTTTTGCCCAGGCTGCCGGCCAGCCGTTCACTGAACTCGCCGGCACTGTGCACGTCCAGAATCATGCGCAGCGGGTGGCTTAGCTCGTCCTCGGTGCAGAGCTCGGCGCTGTAGCGCTCTTCGACGCTGGCGCGGGTGAACAAGGACAGCAACACAAACACCAGCACATTGGCGCCCAGTGAAATCAGGGTGATGTTGCTCCAGTGTTCGATGCCGACGGGGATGACGATGTCCAGCCCCAGGTAGCTGATGGCGGGCAGGGTGATCTGGGTGACGCCGCTGAGTGCCGGAATCAGCAGGCCGGCCAGCCAGATGACGCTGCCGAGCGTGAGTCCGCTGATCAGGCCGCGGCTGTTGGCGGTGGGCCAATAGGCCACGGCGACGATGCCCGGCAAAAACTGCAGGGTTTCGATGAAGGCGATCAGGGCCAGATGCATGAGGCTGAGGCGATTGTCCAGCACTTGATAGAAACCGTACCCCAGCGCGAACACCGCAAAGATAATGCCGCGCCGCAGCCACAGCAGTTGGCGGTAGAGGTCCTGTCGCCGTCGGAGGCCGCTGACCGGCAGCAGCCACTGGTTCAACACCATGGTGCTCAGGGCCAGGCTCAGAGAGACCATGGCGCCGGTCGCCGCCGATAAGCCCCCCAGAAAGGCCAGGATGGTCAGCGAGGAGGATTCGGCCACCAGGGGAATGCCGAGGGTGAAGTATTGCGCCGGCAGGGGCACGCCCAGCTCAAAACCCGCCCACAGGATTGGGAAGATGGGCAGCGCCATTAACAGCAGAAACAGTGGCAGCGCCCAACTGAGGGTGGACGTCACCCGGTGCATTGGGCTTTCGATGACGCTCATGTGAAAAATGTGAGGCATCGCCACCGCCGTTGCCAGGAAAACCAGCAGTAGCGTGTGCGACGAGGCATCTTTGATCGGCGAGTGCAGCAATTCCAGGTTTTCCGGGTAGTCAATCAGCCACTGATCCAGGCCTTCCATACCGCCAAACACCCCATACACCGCAAACAGGCCAATGGCGCACAGGGCGATGACTTTGATCAGGGTCTCGAACGCCATGGCCACGATCAGGCCCGGGTGGTGGTCGCGGCTGGCGCCAAACAGGATGGTGAAGAGGGCCAGGATGAGGCAGTAGGCCAGCGCCATCACTTCGCGGAAGCTCCAGTTGCTGAGCCCCACCGGCAAGCTCTCGGTGTTGCGGTAGGTGAGGATTTGCAGGGTGTCCGCAATGGCCTGAATTTGCAGGGCCAGCAGCGGCATGGATGCCAGAATCATGCAGGCCGTGGCGAGAACACCAACGCCTCGATTGTGGTAGCGGAACACCAGCAGATCGGCGAGGCTGCCGATCTGAAAGCGCCGTGCCAATTGCGCCAGAGGGGCAATGGCCACGGGCGCGAACAGGAACAGGGCGCCGGTGCCCAGATAATAGGCCAGGGCGCCGTATCCAAACTGGAACGCCAGATCAATGACCCCGTAAAAAGCCCAGGCGCTGGCAAAGATGCCCATGGCGAGGATGTACATGACGGGGTGGCGAACGATGCGTTGCGGAATCCAGCCTTTATCGGCGATGAACGCAATGCTGAACAGGACCATCAGGTAAGCAAGGCTGATCAGGGCGATGTCGAGGATGTCAAAGGTCATTGGAGTGCTTTCGTTTGTGGAACATAAAGGCGGTAATAACGAGCATGCCCCAGATAATGTATGGCCGATACCAGGCGCCCTCGGGGTTGATCATCCAGGTGAACAGCGTGGGTGAAAAAATGTACGCGACCAAAAGAAAGAGAACCAGCAGTCGTTGATTTTGCATAAGTGATCGATGCTTCAGTGAGTGGTGCCTGGTTGAGGGCGTGAGTTGTTCGTCGAGACGCCGCTCTTTGACATCGTGTCATGAGGGGCCGTGACCTCCGTGATCAAGGCTTCCTGTTTCAGGGCCGCAGTTGGTAAAGGGCTCGCCGCGATAAAGCTCGCCAATACGGTTGCACTCGGCCAATGACCCCGGGTCTCTCAAGAAACCCGGACTCACGGATACTACTTAACTCTCCGGCCACTTGCCAATCTCTGTCAGGGGCAATTGCGAAAGCCGGGGTACCTTGGCGCGATCCCAGTGCTCAATCCCCCACTGCAGCACTTCAGTGCAGTTACCTGGCCGGGTTTGGGGGATGAGTTCTGCAGGCGGCTGTTGACCCAGCGCGACCAGTGCCTGAACCAGGTTGTGAGCGGCTTGGGCGGGCCTCACGGGCTCGGCGTAAGTCTGCTTGCTGAGTTTTTGCCCGATGTCGTTAACCAATACTGGCAGGTGCCCCATTTGCGGCGCAGGGTGACCCAGCAAGCCAAACAGATAGCGTTGCCGAGCGCTGGACTCGAGCAGATCACTGCCGCGCAGAATGTGGGTAATTCCCTGTTCAATATCGTCCACCACCACGGCCAACTGATAGGCAAACAGCCCGTCTTTGCGCCGTATGACAAAGTCTCCCACCGATTGATCGAGGCGTTCAGACTGAGGCCCCTGAAACAGGTCTTCAAAGCTTTCCCGGCTGTCGCTGCCGCAGGGTACCTTGAGCCGAATGGCCATGGGGTCGTGGTGGGCAATGGCCGTTGTCGGCGGATGCAGGCGGCAGTGGCCATCGTACGCGTCCAGGCCTCTGAGGCGCTTGCGGGTGCAGTTGCAGGGGTAGGTCAGCCCGGCTTCGGAAAGGTATTGCAGCTGTGCCTCATAGGCTGCCAGACGCCGGCTTTGATACATAACCGGCCCATCCCAGTGCAAGTGGTGAGCTTCCAGGCAGTGTAAAATCTCATCCGCCGCGCCGGGCTGCTCCCGCGGCGGGTCAAGGTCTTCCATGCGCACTAACCACTGCCCCTGCTGTTGGCGGGCATCCAGAAAGGACGCCACGGCGGTCAGCAGGGACCCCTGGTGCAGCTCGCCGGTGGGCGATGGCGCGAAGCGGCCAATGTAGGTGGTGGGCGGTGCTGTGGTAGATTTCACGTAAGTCGGTTTCCACGGGAAGACCGTGTGGGCTCAGGTTGTATCGGTTGGGAGGGCCGCAGGGCAGCGCCCATTAAATGTAAGTCGTCATCATAGACCCGAGGCGCTCAAAACAGAGCGCTCATAAAAAAGGCGCTGTATCAGCGCCTTTTTTGAGCGGGCGGACAATTAGCCGCCAATCTGCTTTTCCTTGATCTCGTCAAGGGTCTTGCAGTCGATGCACTGGGTGGCCGTAGGGCGGGCCTCCAGGCGACGAATGCCAATCTCAACGCCGCAGGTGTCGCAATAGCCGTAATCATCGTCCTCGATCAGCTGCATGGTCTTATCAATTTTCTTGATCAGTTTGCGCTCGCGATCACGGGTGCGCAATTCCAGGCTGAATTCTTCTTCCTGGCTGGCGCGATCGGCTGGATCGGGGAAGTTGGCGGCTTCGTCTTTCATATGAGAAACGGTGCGGTCCACCTCTTCCATTAATTCGGTTTTCCATGTCTGTAACAAACCCCGGAAGTGATCCTTCTGGGCTTCGTTCATGTACTCTTCACCCTTTTTCTCTTTGTAGGGGGTGAACCCTCTCAGAGTGATGCTTTCGGTGGTTTTGGAGCTCTTCGGCATCGCTTGTGCGCCTCGTGGTGACTTCAAATTATTTTGAGGTGGGATTAACGCCCAAATTACATGACCGTCTTGGTCAGATCGAGCAAGCTAGCAGATATCGGTAGAGCCTGCCAGTGTTTTTGATCCCTCAAATATGGAATTGAACCGGGCGCGGATACTGCGCTCCCGGAGAGAATCTGTCAACTTCAAATTGACGGATTGCGAGTATGGCTGTCATTTGTTTCGTCTTGGTTGCAGTTTTTCACCCAATTCATACACTGACACCCCCCGCAGGCCCTGTTCTCCGTGGGCCCCGGTCTCTGGGGCCGTTGATTGCGCAGGCGACGAGTCGAGCGTCATGAGCCGTCAAAAATAACCGCGGGAACCCCACGTTTTACTCAACCAGTCAGGAGTCACAATGAAATTTCAGCCCGCGTTGGACGAAGGGGTGTTGCTCAGGCGCTACAAGCGTTTTTTGGCCGATGTGCGTCTTCCCAGTGGCGAACAAATAACCATCCACTGCCCCAATACCGGCTCCATGAAGGCGTGTCTGGCCGAGGGCAGTCCCTGTTGGTTTTCCACCTCGGACAATGCCAAGCGCAAATACCCGAACACCTGGGAAATCGCCACCACGCCGGCGGGGGACCTGGCCGGCGTCAATACAGGCCGGGCCAATGCCCTGGTCGTGGAAGCCATTGAGCACGGGGTGATTACCGAATTGCAGGGCTACGAGACACTGAAGACGGAAGTGCGCTACGGCGAAGAGCGCAGCCGCATTGATATTTTCCTGTCCGGGGCGGCCGACCGGGTCGATTGCTACGTGGAAGTGAAAAACGTCACCCTGTGTGAAGACGCCGGCCAGGGGCTGTTTCCGGACTCGGTCAGTACCCGTGGCAGCAAGCACCTGCGCGAACTGGCGTTGATGGTTGAGCAGGGACACCGTGCGGTACTGCTGTTCTGTGTGCAGCACAGCGGCATTGAGCGGGTGTCCGCCGCGGCAGAGATCGACCCGGTGTACGCCGCCACCCTCAAGGAGGTGGTGGACAAGGGGGTGGAGGTTTATGCCTATCAGGCGGATCTGAGTGCGCAGGAGATTGTGTTGCGGCGCCCGCTGCCAGTCATCGTGTAACCTCGGGGTGGGGGCGCTCAGCGCCGCTCGGCCGGTGGGGTCTCGACCCAGACTTCACCCTCGCGGATGTCCACTGCCAGTGCCTGCAGCGATTGACCGCCACAGGGACCGGACACACAGTAACCGTCGTCGATCGAAAACAGGGCGCCGTGAGTCGCGCACTGAATCAAGTCGCCGTCGATGTCCAGAAACTTGTCCGGCAGCCACTCCAGCTGAATTCCCAGGTGAGGGCAGCGGTTGCGGTAGGCGTAGACCTTCTGGTTTTGACGAATCACAAAGATGGGCTGCTCATTGAGGCTGAAGCCTTTACTCTGATGGTTGCTGAGGTCTTGCAAGGGACAGAGGAATATCATGGTGTGGGGCATGGTGTCCGCAGAGGTCGATAAAAGGAAAGGTGGGTCAAGGCGAGGCCCTTAAACGTAGCCGCACTAAACGTAGCAGCACTCTATCCCCTGAGGGGGGATTCGCCAAGCCGTAAGCAACAAAACAGTGTACCCACGCACAAGGGGTACACTGCTCTAGTTTCTAGTTTCTAGTTTCTAGTTTCTAGTTTCTAGTTTCTAGTTTCTAGTTTTTGGCCTGCAGTGCCGCAATTCTTTCCTGCAGCGGCGGGTGGCTGGAAAACAATTTCGACATCCGTTGTTTAAAGCCACCGCTGATGCCAAAGGCGTAGATGCTGTCCGGCATGGAACTCGGTACCTGGGCATCGACTTCCATTTGCAGTCGCTGCAGGGCATTGATCATCGCCCCGCGACCAGCCAGTTCGGCACCGGCCTCGTCAGCCCGGAACTCCCGGTAGCGGGAAAACTTCATCACGATCATCGACGCGAGGATGGCGAGCAGTATTTCTGACACAAAGGTGACGACGTAAAAGCCGATGCCGTGGCCCTCTTCGTTTTTGAACACCACGCGGTCGACGGTGTGGCCGATGATGCGGGCGAAAAACATCACAAAGGTATTGATGACGCCCTGGATGAGAGACAGGGTCACCATATCGCCATTGGCCACGTGGCCGATTTCATGGGCGAGGACCGCGCGGACTTCATCGCGGTTCATTCGCTCCATCAAACCGGCGCTGACGGCGACCAGGGCGGCATTTTTGTTCCAGCCGGTGGCAAAGGCATTGGACTCCCTGGCGGGGAAAATACCCACCTCGGGCATTTTGATGCCGGCTTTGTCGGACAATTCCGCGACGGTGTTCATCAGCCAGGTTTCTTCCGGGGTGCGGGGGCGTTCGATGACTTGGGTGCGGGTACCCATCTTGGCCATGAACTTGGACAAAAAAAGTGACACCAGCGAGCCGGAAAACCCAAAAACGGCGCAGAAAACCAGCAGGTTAGTGAGGTTGAGCCCGCTGCCGCTGCTCTCAAGGTAAGAGCCGACACCGAGCAGGTTTAGGGTGATGCTGGCGATCAGGATGACCGCAAAGTTGGTCAGTAAAAACAAGCCAATGCGTAACACAAATGCTACTCCGTAGGTTTTAAAAAGAGCCGTTTGTAAAATTCAATCGTTAAGACAGTGTGCATCAAGAGTATGAATAAAGGGTGGACAATGTCAGGGTGTAAGATGTGTTTGCGCGGCAAAAATTCAATGGCGCGGCGATGAAAACCGGGTAAAGAAGTGATAAAGCAGGAATGTGGCGGCGGGGCGGCAATATAAGGACAGACAAAAAAAGGCCACCCAAAGGGTGGCCTAACAACCGTGATTAGCCTGTTTAGGAGAGAAGGTCATGAGGACCTAAACCCAGCCGCTTCCGAAGAGGCGATGCGATAATAATAGTTATTCTCATTTGAGGTGTCAATAAGAATGTTTCTCATCTTTTAGGGCTGACGCATATTTAAATTTATGCTGACTTTGGACGTGGGGTGTTGGTGTGATACCGGCGCTGGCGGGCCTTGTGAGTCGGATCGATCACTGCGGGGATAAGCAGCCCGCCATCAACGCCTTCCTCAGGAGGCAAGTGGGGCAAGGCCCTGCAGGGTTGGACCTGCGCCCCCTCCTGACGATCAGGATTGGCTGGCTTGAACCGATTCAGCCTCTTCCAGCAGTTGTTGCTTTACTCTGGGGTCCAGATCATTCCAGTGGACACCAAGAAGCGCACCTTGCAAAGCGTAAAGCATGACTTTTGATACGTGAATGCCGCGATTTTTAATGCGAATGTAGGCCTCAACAGGGCCCATATGTTTTAGGTCAGCGTAAGAATTGACGCCAATGGCGTGTAATATATTCACTGAGGCGGCCCCCAGATTCTTTAGCTGGAGCAAATCACTATGACTGTCTGTCACAACGGCGAGTCCCCATAAGTTGAGTATTTATTTTATTTATTCTTTCTCTCTTCGACTCATAGGTCGAACCGTTATAATACATGCTTATTACATGATGGCAAATCCGGCCTTTGATTATGAGACATAAACGCTACACCATCCTCACCGGGCAAACGGAATCTCACCTTGTGACCGGCTGGAGCGGTTTTCTGGTGCACCAAGAGGTATTACCGGCACTGGAACGGCTGCGCGATAAGGCAGCTTCAGCCGGGTTCGAACTGGCCATTGCCAGCAGCTTTCGGGGGTTTGACCGTCAACAAGTAATCTGGCGGGACAAGGTGGCCGGTCGGCGACCGGTGTTGGCCGCCGATGGCGCGCGCCTGGAGCCAGAGCGATTGAGCCGGGAAGAGCTGTTGTGGTCCATTTTACGCTGGTCGGCGCTGCCGGGAACGTCCCGTCATCACTGGGGCACCGATCTGGATGTGTACGACGCTGCGGCTGTCGATGCGGATTATCAGTTGCAGTTGGTGCCGGAAGAATACGCGGATGGCGGTCCGTTTGCGGCGTTTCGCCAGTGGTTGGATGACGCCATCGCCGAGGGCCGCAGTGAAGGTTTTTTTCACCCTTACGATCGAGACCGGGGCGCGGTGGCTCCCGAGCCCTGGCACATCAGTTATCGCCCGTTGGCCGATGACTTGTTGTCGGAGTTCGATTTTTCGGTGTTCGAGCACTTATTGCACAGTGGGGCCTGGCCGTTGGCCGACGAAATTACCCCGCATGCCGAGGAGATTTACCGCCGCTATGTGGCGCTGGAGCTGACGGACGGCGCAGCGTCGTAACCCGGCCGCGCATGTGTAAAACGGGCGCCTGTGCTAAGCTGGGCTCACGAGCAAAAGAGGATCTTGTCATGCCACACGATGCCCCCGCCGTGGGCGGTTTGGTCAATGCGACCGCTGATCATAGCGACGCTGAAGATTTTATCTGGCAGGCCATTCGGGCCGAAGCGGAAGAGGCCAGCCGTGATGAACCCATGCTGGCCAGCTATTACCACGCCGCTATTTTGAACCACCTCAGTTTTGAGGCGGCCATCAGTTTTCATATGGCCAACAAGCTCGACAGCTCAACGGTGCAGGCAATGACCGTGCGGGAGGTGTTTGAAGAGGCCCTGGCCTGTGACCCGACCATAGGTCAGGCGATGCGAGCGGACATCAAGGCCTACAAAGACCGCGATGCCGCCTGTGACAAATTCACCATGCCGTTCCTGTATTTCAAAGGCTATCATGCGCTGCAGGCGCAGCGAGTCAGTCACTGGTTGTGGTTGCGCAACCGCAAGTCCCTCGCGCTCTATTTACAGAATCAGATTTCACAGGCCTTCGGTGTGGACATTCACCCCGGGGCAAAGATTGGTCAGGGAATTATGATCGACCACGCGACCGGTGTGGTGGTGGGTGAAACTGCCGTGATCGGGGATGATGTCTCTATGTTGCACTCGGTGACCCTGGGTGGGTCCGGATGCCTGGGGGGAGATCGCCACCCGAAGATTGGGCGCGGGGTGTTAATCAGTGCCGGGGCGAAAATACTCGGCGGTGTCACGATTGGCGAGGGCGCCAAGGTGGGGGCCGGCAGTGTGGTGCTGGAGTCGGTGCCAGCGCACACGACGGTGGCGGGCGTTCCGGCCAGGATTGTAGGTCGGCCCCAGTGCCAGGAGCCGGCCCTGAATATGGACCACAACCTGGGGGATGACTCGCAGGACAATCTCCCCGGTTGAACGTTCGACCGGTCAAGGCCTCCAGGGCGGGGCGGACCATCTCGTTATAACTCATCTGGTGTCGCTGCTGGTTAGTCGAAGCGATTACCCCCCCAGCCCGAGTGTTCGGGCCGGGTTGAAGCCGGTTCAGGCCCGCCTCTCCATCACAACCCGTGTAAAACAGATTGCCGACTCTGCAGAATTCGGCCCAGATGCTGCACCAAATCCAGGTTGGGCTGGTTGTCCTGTTGCAGCAAGTTGATGCGTCGGCTCAGGGATTCAATCTCCGCGTGTAACTGATTGAGCAAGAGGGTGCTGTTGGTTTCCTTATCGCTCAGGCTGGATTGGCGTTGCGGGTAGGGTTTCTTTTTGATCGCACTTTTGGCGGCCGTCGAGTGTGGGTTCTGCGGGGCAAAATGCCCGGCTCCCATGATGTTCATGTTGCGGTTAAGGTCGTTTTTCATGATCTTTGACGTCCTTGTCAGTTGAGTTGGAATAGGGCTTCAGCGTCAAGTTTTCAGGGCAGCGGCGGCCGCAGTGTATGGTTCTCGATCAGGTGCGTCACAGTCAACGCTGAGCCGTGTCTCTTGGCGTTAATGTGTCACCTGCTCGGCACCGGAACTGTAATTGTTCAGCCAGTGGAGCACGGAGATGCGGCTTTCCAGGAGATCTTGGTAAGTGATCAGGACGCCGGAGTTCTCGACGGATTGCCGTTTAAGCAAGGCAATTCGGTCTTGCAGGAAGAAAATTTCATCGTGGAGTGTTTGGGTGATCGAGGCGATTTGGACACGCTGATCGCCAATGACGAGAGTTTGGCAGTGGGGCATAACGGTATTCATTCCTTGAGTGTTATGTACAGATTGGAGCATCCCTTTGTCTAAGTATGATCAAGTGAAGCGAGTTGCGCCAGTGCGAAAAGGCTGAATTGCGTGTGAGATTTTGCTTACAAGCGGTGCTATGATGAAAAGACTTAATTGACGCCAAATAAGCATAGACTGTCTCATGACTCAATCCCCTCAGCCTCTGTACGACCTCATCTTTCGCGGTGATATCTTACCCGGCCATCGGCTGCCGGAGGTTAAAGCGAAATTGGCCCAGTTGTTCAAGACCGACGTGGTTAAAATCAATGCGCTGTTTACCGGTGGGGCGGTACCACTCAAGCGCAATTTGGATCAGGCCACGGCCGAAAAATACCAATCCGTGCTGCACAAAGCCGGGGCTGCGGTGCAGCTGGCTGAAGCCGGCAAGGTACGTGCCCGGCCAGCTGCGCCGCCGCGGGAGTCAACCGCCGCTGCGGCGCAGCCAATGACGTTGCAGCAACGGCTGGCGTTGCAGGAAGCCCAACAGGCAAAACAGATCGCTGAAAAAGCCAGGCAGGAGCCTCAGCAGGTTGAAGCCGCAGAACAGAACACGCCAGCAACATCGACACCGGTAAGCGCGGCATCGGCGGATTCTCTCTCGCCATCCGGGTCGAGCTCTGAGCCCGCGTCCATGACGAAGCCGGCGCCGCAGACGGGGTTGTCCCTGGCCCCGGTGGGTGTTGATTTGCTGGAGGGGCAAGAGAAGCCCCGACCGACCACGCCGGTTGTGGATGTCAGCCAGATCACGTTGCGGCCGCCGGGGGACGATCTGCTCGACGCCGATGAACGCACAGTGGTCGAGCCTGTGGCCGTGCGGGGGGAGCAATACGGCTTGAGCGAACCGGGTGAAGACCTGCTGCGAGACAGTGAAAAAGTGTCAACGCCGGCGGTGGCGATTGAGTTGCCAGACGTGGACCTGGCACCCGTGGGCGCAGACATGGGGCAGTTAAAAAGGGATCTTCCCGATGTGACTCCCGACATCAGCGGACTGTCATTGAAAGAGGACTGAGCGTGCCGGGAGTCTTTGGCTCGCGGCGGGTTAAACGCCATAAAAAAAGCCGCTGATGAGCGGCTTTTTTTATGTAACACAGAATCAGCAGGCACTGTTAGAAGTGTGGCTTTTCCTTGGCGTTTTCGAAGTTGGCCACCGCGTCGATAATTTCCTTGCGGGCTTCTTCAGCGTTACCCCAACCTTCAATTTTGACCCACTTGCCGGGCTCCAGATCTTTGTAGTGCTGGAAGAAGTGAGAAATCTGGCTGAGCGTCAGCTCTGGCAGGTCGCTGATGTCGTTGACGTCTTTGTACAGCGGGGTGACCTTCTCGTGAGGTACGGCGATGATCTTGGCATCTTCGCCGCCATCGTCGGTCATTTTCAGTACGCCTACCGGGCGACAGCGAATCACGGCACCGGAGACAACCGCCAGAGGCATCACGACCATAACATCTACTGGATCACCGTCACCACACAAGGTGTGAGGAACGTAGCCGTAGTTGGCAGGGTAGTGCATCGCGGTACCGAGCATACGATCAACAAAGATTTCACCGGAATCTTTGTCCACTTCGTATTTGATGGGGTCGCCGTTGAGGGGGATTTCAATAATAACATTAATGTCGTTTGGCAGGTCTTTACCGGCCGATACTTGATCGTAGCTCATGATCGCGATTCCACAGGTCGTTTAAATTGGGCGCGATTCTACCACAATCCAGCGACAGCTCAATTAAACCCCGCCGGCAAGTCCGCTAATGGCAACAAATTGGCTCCTGAGGCATTGTTTTAGACAACCGGTTTAGACAACCGGTTTAGACAACCGGTTTAGGCAGGTGGCTTTTGACGGCGGCTGTTTTCAGGCCGGTGGCGTTGAGGCGCAACCCACTCGGCCCTTGGGTTGGCCGCCGGAACTGTCCGCTGCAGCGTGCTCTCGCACCGCGTTATTTTCTGAATCGGCGCCGGTTCGTTGCAGGGTGGCGGGCCGTTGCTAGACTGAAGGGAGGTGGATTGGGGCGAAGCCCTGAACAGTCGTTGCAAGCGTATCGTGGATTGATGCGTGGGAGAGTTGGGTGTCTGCGGCTGGAACAGCCTGTGCCAGGGTCTCAGGATGGTTGGGTGCAAGATGGTTGCCGGGAGACCTGATAATAACGACTGAGGGATGATTATGAACCTACTTATTTTGCCCCCCTTGCTGGGCGGGGCGGGACTTCTGATTGCTTTCCTGATTTATTGCCTGGTTAAACGTTATCGTCCCGGTGAGGGCCTGGTGGTGGAAATCGCGGATGCCATTCATCAGGGGGCCATGGTGTTTATGCGCCGCGAGTACAGTGTGCTGGCGGTGTTTGTGGTGCTCATTACCGTCTTTCTGGCGCTGGCCTTTCAGCATTATTACACCCCGCTGGCGTTTGTGGTGGGGGCCCTGTGTTCTGGCGGGGCAGGCTATATAGGCATGTACACCGCTACCCAGGCGAATGTCCGCACCACCGTGGCGGCGAACGAGCAGGGAGCCGGTGCCGCCTTAAGCGTGGCTTTTCTCGGTGGCTCGATCATGGGCTTGGTTGTGGCGTCCATGGGGCTGCTGGGGCTGGGCGGTTTGTATTTGTGGTTTGGCTCCAACGCTGAGCACGTTGAAGCCATTCACGGCTTTGGTATGGGGGCGTCCACGGTCGCACTGTTCTCCCGGGTGGGCGGCGGCATCTTTACCAAAAGCGCCGATGTGGCTGCGGATTTAGTGGGTAAAGTGGAGGCTGGAATCCCGGAGGATGATCCTCGCAACCCCGGGGTCATTGCCGACAATGTCGGTGACAATGTGGGCGATGTGGCGGGCATGGGGTCGGATATTTTTGAGTCCTATTGCGGCTCTATGATCGCCTCCATCGCCATTGCCTCGACCATGAATCTGGCCGCGGTGGAACTGTTGGGGGGCGCCCGAAACCAGTTGATGTTTGCCCCTCTGGCGCTGGCCTCGGTGGGACTTATCTGTTCCGTGCTGGGGATTATTCTGGTCAGGCTGGCCTCGTCGCTCTCACCCGAAAAGGCACTGCGGTTGGGAACGATAGGTGCTTCTGTGCTGTTTATATTGGCCTCCATGGTACTGATCCGCTTCCTGGGCATTGATAGCAATGTCTGGTTGTGTGTTGTCAGTGGTGCCGTGGGCGGTATTGTTATTGGTCTGGTGACCGAATATTACACGGGCGGGCGCCCGGTGCGATTGATTGCCGAGGGTGGCCAGACCGGGCCGGCCACGGTGATGATTGCGGGCCTGGCAACGGGCATGCAATCGGTGGTGGTGCCGGTACTGATGATTGCCGGAATTATTTATACCACCAGTTGGTTGTTGCCAGAGGGCGCCGGGGTCTACGGTGTGGGCATTGCCGCAGTGGGTATGTTGGCGACGGTGGGTATCACCATGGCCATTGACGCTTACGGGCCGGTGGCGGATAACGCTGGCGGTATCGCCGAAATGGCCAACCTGGGCGCGGAGACCCGAGCCATTACTGACAGCCTCGATGAAGTCGGCAATACCACGGCGGCCATCGGCAAGGGGTTTGCGATTGGCGCGGCGGGTCTGGCGGCGCTGGCGATCATTGCGGCCTACATCGAAGTGGTCTCGCTGCACGTGCCCGACTTTTCCCTCAACATCAATGACCCGGAAGTGTTGACCGGCATGTTTCTGGGGGGCATCTTTCCCTTTTTGGTGAGTGCCCTGACGATGCGCGCTGTGGGCGATGCCGCGTTTGAAATGATTGTGGAAATCCGGCGGCAGTTTCGCGAAATTCCCGGGCTGATGGAAGGAACGGCCAAACCTGACAGCAGTCGCTGCGTGGATATTGCCACCAAGGCGGCACTGATCCGTATGATGATGCCCGGTCTGTTGGCGGTGCTGGCACCGGTTGTGGTGGGGTTTGGTCTCGGGCCCGCAGCTCTTGGGGGCATGCTGGGTGGCGCCTTAATCAGCTGTGTGCTGCTGGCGCTGACCATGGCGAACGCCGGCGGTGCCTGGGATAACGCCAAGAAATACGTGGAAAAAGGCAATCTGGGCGGGAAAGGCTCCGAGGTGCACAAGGCCGTGGTGGTTGGCGATACGGTGGGGGACCCGTTTAAAGACACCAGTGGACCCGCCATGAACATTCTGATCAATGTCATGGCCATTGTCAGTTTGGTGATCGCGCCCCTGCTGGGGTGACGGCCAGGTGGGTTGATGTGCCTGTTGAGCGGTCGATCGGTGAGCCTGGTGCCTGGGTGGGGCAGCGTTAACGTTCAGCCACTTGTAAAAACGGCTGTGTTGACAGGGGAGCCAGCGACAAAAAGGTGTCGTAAAACTCCAGGGCTGACACTGCCAGCAACGCTGTTTTCAGTCGGGCTGACGGGGGCAGCAGATTGGTGACGCGAGCCACATGAATCCCGATCAGCTGCCATTCGCCGCCGGCATCCTGTTTGAGCAGGGGGGCACCGGAGTCACCCTGTAACCCGTGGCAATTATTCAGCAGCAAGTTGGATGGCAGGGCAATTGAAGACGGTATTGGGGACGTTGTCTGTGGCGTCGTTGCCGGAGGCGTCTGACGAGGCAGAAGCTGGCAGTGTTGATCCAGACTCATCGCTTCTGCCGCATCGCTGCGATAGCCGGCCAGGCCGACGGCATAAGAAGTCTGATCGGCGACAGAGACCAGACTGGCGTGTAGATTAAACGCGCCCAGCGTTTTTCCCAGTGGCTGCTGCAGTTCCACCAGGGCCCAGTCCTGTAAGAGGTTTGCGGTATTGGGCTGCGATCTTGGATTGAACTCTGGATTGGGGTGGAGGCGTTTGGCGGTGCTGTGGCCGCTGTAAGTGTCTCTTTGGTAGCCGGCTAAAAAGTGAATGTATTGGCTTGGGTACCAGCTGCTTGTCTCCGCGTTCCACAGGCAGTGGGCCGCCGTGATGATCAGGTTGTCTGCCACCAGAGTGGCCGTGCAAAATTGCCGTCCGGCGATACTGAGGCTACCGATTCGGTTCCAGGGGGCTTTGGAGGCATCGATAACGCTTCTGGATTTGGGAAACGAGTGCGGTAACCCCTGTCGGTTCTGATTGCTGAAGGTTTCTGCGTTGGCAGAATGGGCCCCGATCAGCGAGAGAACCACAAGACAAAGTGCCCAGCTGAAGTGCCCCAATTTGCAAGCAACTTTGGTGGGCGAGGCGTTCTGCCAATGAGCGGGCATCGACATTCCCCATAAGGGGTTGGAGCATGCGGGCCTGATTTTCTTGTCCATTATATGCCTCACTCCTTATCGCAGTGTTCCTCCTTGCGCTTTTGATCTTCTCACGCTCGGCGTCGCAGTTCTGAGTGCTATCACACATATTCGGGTCGATGGCTGCGCAGTTATTGGTTGGGCATTCAACAGAAACCGGCAGCTGATGACTAAAGGCTATTGGCGGTTCAGGGGAGCCAGACTGCGAGCGGTGTCAAACAACAATAGTTGAGTTTTGATCATCTTGCTTGTGGGCATTGACCCGGGAGGGGGCACGACGTATTGGGCGGGACATTCCCGCGCAGTGGCGAGGGTGTGATCTCGGGGACGTAAACGAGACTGGCCTGGGTTGTGGTTGTGGCTGTGGGTAGTGTTGGCGGCGGTGAGCGCCGGTTTCACCGCTGCAGACGGACTGACAGGCTAATCATTATCCGCCGCGTGTGGAGACCATAATCAATGGGCGCGCGACCGTCTAGCAGTCGCAATAAAAATAATGCTCATCTTCGAGTCGGAACATGGTCATGTGTCCGCCCCAGACACAGCCCGAATCCAGCGCGTAGACGTTTTCGGTACCGGTGTAGCCCTCCAGGGCGGCCCAGTGTCCAAAAATAATTTTGTCGTCGCGGGTTTTGCGTTTGGGGTGAGAAAACCAGGGGGCAAAACCTTTGGGGGCTTTGCTGGCGCCACTCTTGGCCTGCAGCTCCAGTCGCCCCTGGCTGTCACAAAAGCGCATGCGGGTGAAGTAATTGGTGATGATCCGCCAGCGGTCAGGCCCTTTGAGTTTGCCGTCCCAAATGGCTGGCTGATTGCCGTACATGTGAGAGAGAAACTCATCAAACAGGTAGCTCTGCAGAATGGCTTCCACTTCCCGGGCTCGCTTCTGTGCTTTGTTGAGGGTCCATTGAGGCGGGATGCCCGCGTGTACCATGGTAAAGCCCAGCTTATCATCGGTGTGCAGCAAGGGTAGCTGACGCAGCCAGCGAAACAGTCGCTCGCTTTTTTTGGTGATGAGTATGTCGTCCAGTGTATCGCTGTCGGAGGGCAGACGGTGGCCATAAGCCACGGCCAGCAGGTGCAAGTCGTGGTTGCCCAGTACGGCAACGACGTTATCGCGTCGCTCGTAGAGAAACTGCAGGGTTTCCAGCGACTGTGGTCCGCGATTCACCAGATCGCCGACGAGCCACAGCTGATCGCGGTCGTCATTGAACTGGACTTTGTTTAACAGACATTGCAGCGGTTCCAGGCAGCCCTGCAAATCCCCAACAGCGTAGGTGGCCATAATGTTCTCAGTGGAGGGTGTGGGTTAGTGCAGTCGATGCGGTGGCACGAGTGCAAAAGCGGGAATCAGAATGTCAAAATCCTCGCCGCTGTCGGTGCGCATTTGATAGGCGCCTTCCATCGTGCCGGTTTCCGTTTCCAGTACCGAGCCACTGGTGTAGGTGTACTCTTCCCCGGGAGCCAGCGTCGGTTGTTCTCCGACCACGCCGATACCCGCCACTTCCTGAACGTCGTTATTGGCGTCGGTGATTTTCCAGCGCCGACTGATCAACTGGGCGTTCTCGTCACCCTCGTTGCGCAAGGTTATGGTATAGGCAAACACAAATTTCTTCTCACTGGGAGAGGATTGATCCGGGAGGTAGTGTGTCTTCACGCTCACCCGGACGCTGTCACGTATTTCTCTCATATATCTACTTCAGTATGATTGTTTCATCGTTATCATGCGCAAGGCACAGCTAGGCTGTTCTAGTTTCTAGTTTCCACCCCAGGGTGCGCTCTCTTGCTTCGCAATTCACCTTGTAGTTTCTAGTCCTGGGCCTGCAGGTCCTTCAGTTTATCGCTCAGTGCCACATATTCCGCCAGGGTGATGTTCTCTGGACGCACGCTGGTATCAATGTTCAGCGATTCAATGGCGGCGGCGGGCATGAGCAATTTGAGTGAGTTGCGCAGGGTTTTGCGGCGCTGTTGAAACGCGGTGTTCACCAGTCGCGATAATAACGTCACATCCCGGGCCGGGTGAGGCAGCTGTTCATAGGGTGTCAGCCGTACAATGGCGGAGTCTACTTTGGGGCGAGGGTTAAAACACTCCGGGGGTACATCAAACAGGTTTTCCACTTTGCAGTAGTACTGCACCATGACACCCAGTCGCCCATAAGCTTTTTCGCCCGGCTGCGCCGCCATCCGGTCCACCACTTCTTTTTGCAGCATAAAATGCATGTCCTTGACGTCCGCCTGATAGGTCAGCAGATGGAAAATCAATGGTGTGGAAATATTGTAGGGCAAGTTCCCGACAATTCTCAGGGGACCTTTGGGGTCTCCTTGGGCGTCGGTCAGCAGGTTGGCAAAGTCAAACTTGAGCGCGTCGGTTTGATGAATCTGAAACTGCGGGTAGCTGGCGATAAACTGTGACAGCAGGATCGGGATCAGGTCCCGGTCCAGCTCGACAACATTGAGGGTTGGGCAAGCAGCCAACAGCTGTTCAGTGATGGCACCTTTGCCGGGACCAATTTCCACCAGGTTGTCTTCGGCTTTGGGGCTGATGGATTTGACGATGCGACGAATGATGTTGTCGTCTTCGAGAAAGTTTTGTCCGAAGCGTTTGCGGGCACGGTGTTCCGTACCGGGTTTTGATTTACTCATAACATCTGGGGTCTTGGCTGTGCCGTGTTGGCGGTCAATGCTTTACTGTGCGGAGGTCGACTCAACGCACACTGAATGTCTTCTTTTGCCTTGCTGCCCGTGCTGCGGCTTATGGGGGCGTCGCCACAGACCGGGCCATCGCCATGCGACGAGCGTAGTCTAATGCGGTTAACAAACTGCCGAGGTCGGCTTTACCGCTGCCGGCAATGTCGAGAGCGGTGCCATGATCCACCGACGTGCGAATGATCGGCAGGCCCAGGGTGATGTTCACCGCCTGACCGAAACCCTTGAATTTTAACACGGGTAGGCCCTGATCGTGATACATGGCGAGCACCGCGTCGGCATCATCCAGCACTTTGGGGGTGAAGAGTGTGTCCGCGGGTAATGGGCCGATCAGGTGGATGCCTTCCTTGCGCAAGCTGGCCAGGGTGGGCTCGATGACGTCGATTTCTTCTCTGCCCATGTGGCCATTTTCACCGGCGTGGGGGTTGAGCCCGCACACCAGAATTTTGGGGTGGGCAATGCCAAAGTGATGCTGCAGGTCGTGTTGCAGGATGCGGATGACCTGCTCCAGGCTGTCCGGGGTAATGGCGGCAGGTACGTCCTTCAGTGGCAGGTGGGTGGTGGCCAGGGCCACACGTAAGCCTTCTGTGGCCAGCATCATCACCACCTTGCGGGTTGCGGTACGCTCCGCCAGGAATTCGGTGTGGCCTGAAAATGCGATGCCGGCATCATTGATCACACCCTTGTGGACCGGGGCGGTGACGTAGGCGTCAAAATCGCCGGCGGTGCAGCCGTCGATAGCCAGCCTCAGGCTGTCGAGCACGTAGGCGGCGTTGGCGGGGTTAAGCTTGCCGGCCTCACAGGGGCTGGGCAGCGGCAGTGGCAGCACGCAGAGTTCGCCTGGAGCCAGTGGCTGTGGGGGCTGCTCGGCACGGAACTCGCGCAGGGTCAGCGGCAGGCCCAGTTGCTCAGCCCGGTCTTTCAGGAGTTGCGGGTCGGCGATGACCACCACCTCATCGGCTGAGCCCTGCTGGGCCAGGGCCACGGTGAGGTCGGGGCCAATGCCGGCGGGTTCACCGGGGGTTAGGGCGAGGCGTAGCGTCATAGGCGGGCCTGAAAGTCGATCGCAAGAGGCGGTGCTTAATGTTAAAGAACCGGGTATTAAGGAGCCGGACGCCGTTGCCAGCGACCAATTCCTGTCGTTAAAGAGGGCCGGGCTCGCGTCTAGCGAGCCCGGCCCCGGATGATGCCAGCCGGTTACTCAGGCCTGATTGTTTTCTATCTTACTGGGTTGCCGCGTTGGCTGGCAATAAGGCGCAGGACTGAGATTATGGCGCGGAGTCTGCCGGATCATTTTTGATTTCGACATAGGCTTCGTCGCGAATTTCCTGCAACCAGTTGATGCGCTCTTCCTCGAATCGACGACTGCGTAACAGGTTCATGGCCTGATTGGTGCGCACGGTCTCACTCATGTCCTGCTGGCGACGTTCCTCCACCTGCAAAATGTGCCAGCCGAACTGGCTGCGGAAAGGCTGGCTAATGTCACCGACCGGAGTGCTGTTGATGGTGCGTTCAAATTCGGGCACGAACTTGCCGGGCAGGGACCAGCCCAGATCGCCACCGCTGAGCATGGAACCCACGTCTTCGGAGTTGGTGCGGGCCATCTCGGCAAAATCGGCACCGTCGAGGATCTGCTGGCGAATATCGGCCAGTTTCTGTCGGGCTTGCTCGTCAGTCAGAATGGCCGACGGCTTGATCAGGATGTGACGCACTTTGGACTGTTCAATCACCTGCTCCTGGGCGCCGCGTTTGTCGTAAATCTTGAGGATGTGGAACCCGGCACCGCTGCGCAGGGGCGGCGTTACATCGCCTTTTTCCAGGCCTTCAATGTTCTCGGCGAACAGCTCCGGCATCTCTGAGGTTTTTCTCCAGCCAAGGTCACCGCCTTTGAGCGCATTTTGCCCCTGGGATTCGGTCACGGCCAGCTCACGAAAATTGGCGCCGTTGAGGATTTGTGCGCGAAGGTTATTGGCTTTCTCTTCGGCCGCCTTGATGGTCTCGCTGTCGGAAGACGAAGAGACCGCGATCAGAATGTGGCCCAGATTGAAGTCCGGTGAGGCCCAGAATCGGCCTTGTTTGGATTTCAGGAAGTTTTCGACTTCTTGTTCGGTGATGCGGATGCGACGGTTGACGCTGCCGCGCTGCACCTGCTCAATGATCATATCGCGTCGGATCTGCTCGCGCAGGCTGTTGATGCTGATGCCGTCGGCGGCCAGTTGGCGCTCGAATTCAGCGTCACCGATGTTGTTGGCCTGTTTCATGCGGTTGATGGCGGCATCAATTTGGGCTTCATCCACTTGCACGCCAGCCCGCTGGCCCATTTGCAATTGCAGGGATTCGGTAATCAGCTGCTCGGTAATCTGGCTGCGGAGAATGTCTTCCGGCGGCAATTGCGTCTGGTTGGCACGCAGTTGCGACACCACCATGCGCATGCGCTGGTTGAGTTCGCTGGCCATGACAACGTCGTTGTCAACAACGGCAATGACCTTGTCCAGGGGCACGGTTTGGCTGTGGCTGAGGCTACAGAAGGCCAGCGCTGCGCCGGCCGTCAGGGACTTCAGGCCGGTTTTGAATGTGTTGTAGTTGATCATTTATTTTAAGGTCTCTTCTCGTTCTTCGTAGCCGTAAATGCCATCGTTGAGAATGCCGCTGATTTTGTTGCCAAGGCTACCAAGCCCTTTCAGCTGGAATTCCAGAAATATGCCGCGATCTTCTTCCAAATCGAGGTTTTGAACGCTGTTGATGAGTTCGTTGTCGAGCCATTTACGGGCGGCCAGACGCACGCGGTAACAGCAGTCGTTATATTCGACGCCGAACAGGGTCTCAAGTTCACGATTGTGGGTAAAGTCGTAATTTGCGCGCCCAACCGCGCTCCAGTTGCCAAACAGGGGCCAAGAGAAGGAAACGTCACCCTGTTCGATCGTTTGGGCGATTTCATCGGTCATGTCGCCGTCGTTATCGATATCGTAAGGGTCGCTGAGCAAGGGATCTCTGCGATTGTAGCGGTAGCTCAGGTTCAGCAGGCGGAACTCGTCGTCCTGATAGCGCAGGCTGGCACTGCCCAGGCTGACCTTGTCGCTGTTCCTGGCGTCCCAGGTGATGTCTGTGCGAAAGCGCCAGTAATCACCCAGTTGGGCCGAAAGTTGCGCGGCAAATTCGGAGTCGCTGCGCTGGTTATCGTCATCCGCGAGGGCGTCTTCCAGAGACTCAGTGATGGTGATGCCACGGTCTTCGAAGTAGAAGATCTGGCCCAGGCTGGCACTGAAGCGCTCGATGCCATTGTCGGGATCAATAATGCGCGACGTCAGGCCGACGGTGAGGCGGTTGTCGTCATCGATGCGATCTCCACCGCTGAAGCGAGTGTCCCGGAACAGCTGATTGTAGCTGAACGTGAGTTCATCGGTGTCGAAATCCACATCGCCGCTGGTGCCGACCACATTAATCAGATCGTCCTGGTTTTCCTGCTCGCTGTAAAAATAGAACAGCCGCGGCTCAAACGTCTGCAGATAGCGGTTGCCGGAAAAAGTCCCCTCGCGCTCAAAAAACAACCCGCTGTCGAGGCTGCCCTGGGCGGCGGTAAACGACGGTGCATCATTGGCATCGCTATTGAGGTATTCGTCATCCAGCTGGTAGTGCAGGCTTTTCACCATGGCGCTGGGCTTGAAAAACCCCCACAACCATTGCTTGTCCCAGGTGAGGCCATAATCGAGGCGGGCGCGTTCACCGGTAATCACCGCACGTGCATCTTTTTCCGGGTGATCAAAATTGACGTATTCGTTATTGAGTTTGAGGACCAGGTCGCCGGGCAGGCGATAGTTGCCGTTGATGTTGACGCGCGGCAGCTGCTTATACTGTTTCTGCGAGGTGGTGGAGAGCGTCTCGAATTCTTCGGCACGGATCTGGTAGAGCCAGTTGTCGCTGCGATAACCCAGTTCACCCAGCTTCCTCAGGTGGGTGGCGCTGTTGACCTGCAGGCTGGCGTTGTTCAGATCGCGAAAATAATCCACGTCGCTGACGGTGGTGTAATCAATTTTCGAATACCAGCGTGACTGCATGCCGCCAATCTGGTCCACCGCAAATACCCAGCGGTCTTCGCCGCGGTACGGGAAGGCTTCCGCTTCGGTGAGGGTGCCGTCGTCCACCAGGTCCTGGCGGTCTTCGCTGCCACCGTCGTCATCGGCCAGGTAGGCACCGGACACCCGGGTGCTGAAGCTCTTCGACAGGTGGCGCAATTCCGCCTCCAGCATCTCGCCGCGATCGCCAATGTAGCGCGGTGTCAACGTCAGGTCGTAATTTGGGGCCAGATTAAAGTAGTAGGGGACCGCGACATCAATGCCGTCGCTGTCGGAGGCACTGATGGACGGAAACAGAAAACCGGATTGCCGATCCGGGCCGGCCGGAAAACGGATATAGGGCGTGTAGAATACGGGGATCCCTTTCACGTTCAGGCGCACATGTTTGCCGGTGCCCTGTTGGGTATTGGGGTCAATTTTGATTTCGCTGCCGCGCAGATACCAGGTGTTGCTGTCGGGTTCGCAGCGGGTAAAGGTTCCGCCCTCCAGCGTAAAGACTTTGTCCGGAGCCAGGGAGATGGCCTCGGAGTCACCGCGAATGCCCCCTTCATGCACCAGGTAGCTGGCGTTGTCGATGCGGGATGCGCCGGTTTCAATGTTCATCTCGGCGCGCGAGCCGGTGAGCAGCAGGCCGGGCTCTCGCAGGCGGATGTTACCTTCGAGCAGGGCGGTGTTGGCGTTTTGATCCAGCGTCGCCTGATCGGCTTCCAGTTGACGATATCCCTGGATCAGCCTGACGTCGCCTTTCAGGATGGCCTTGGATTCCTGGACCCATTCGGAGCTGTTGGCGTCGGCGCGCATGGGCGCTTGCTCCGGGTCCATAGTGGCTTCGGCGTCGTCGCGCATCGGTGCCAGGTATACCCCGCAGCAGCCGGGGGCCAGGGTTTCGAGCTGTTCCGGGGTGAGCAGGCTCTCGTCGATCCAGTCGACTTGCGCGGCGGGCAGATTGCGGGGCTTTGCCACCGCAGCGGCAGCGACGGCGTTGGTGCGTTTGCCGGTGGAGTGGGCTGGACGCTTGTAGGCTGGGCCTGGGACGATCTTTTCGAGGCAGTTCCAGCCGGCGTTATTGGCGGCCGGACGGCAGCTCCATTCCGTATGACTTTCTGCGGCAAACAGCGGCGTAATGGGTTGGGCAGCCAGCATCCCCAGGGCCAGTATCCAGGGCGATTGTGATGGGCAGAGCGTGCGTCGAATATGCTGGCGTAGCACTGATTTCCGTAAGGCCATTTAGGAACAATCCTGTGTATTTTTTGCTTTTGTAAAAAATAAGGGGCCGATTCTACTTGGGAAGTGCTGGTTAGGCTACCGTCCTGTCCAAAGTCGACCCTGTGACGGGGTAGGATAAAAGGCTTACCAAACAGGGCTCTGCATCGGTTAGAATCAAAATTCAGACAAATTATTGAGGATGGGGGTTGCTGTGGTCAGCAAAGCAAGCGAAAAGCACAAACAGGAACTGCTGGAGTGGGCTGGGCAGCAGCTGGCAAAGGTTAGCTCGTCGGTGTCACTGCCACTGTCGATGCAAGCCCTGGACGGCGATGCGGGCTTTCGCCATTACTTTCGTCTCAACACCCAGCCCACTTTGCTGGCGGTATTTGCCCCTCCAGAAGAGGAGGACAGCCATGCCTTCGTGGCCATTTCACGCTACTTGCGTGAGCAGGGTGTCAATACGCCGGAAATCGTTGCGGCTGACTTTGGGCGTGGCTTTTTGCTGGTGGAAGATTTCGGGGATCGACTGTTCTATCAGGAAATGATCACCGACCCCGGTCAGGCGGGCAAACTGTATGGCGAAGCGATGATGAGCCTGATGCGTTTGCAGCAGTGTCCGGTGGTGACCATTCCGGCTGCCGAGGGGGACGGCATGCATACTTTGCCGCACTACACTCAGGCCCGCCTGCGCGAAGAGATGTCATTGTTTCACCAGTGGTTTATCCCGCAATTGTTGGGGTATTCACTGAGTGACGACGAACGCTCGCTGCTGGATTCTCTCTACCTGCAGCTTGAGGGCGCGGCCCTGCAGCAGCCACAGGTGTGGGTGCACCGGGACTATCACAGCCGCAACCTGATTGTGTGCCCCGATCAGCCGCCGGGGGTGATTGATTTCCAGGACGCAGTCCGGGGTCCGATTACCTATGACCTGGTGTCGCTGTTGCGCGACTGCTATTTGCGCTGGCCGACCAAGCAGGTGCGTGAGTGGGCGCTGGCGTATGGTGACATGGCTGTCGATTCGGGCTTGATGGCGCCGGTGACCCAGAAGGGATTCCTGCGCTGGTTTGACTGGATGGGCCTGCAGCGCCACCTGAAGGTGCTGGGCATCTTTGCCCGGTTGTGGTTGCGCGATGGCAAGGCGGGTTACCTGAAGGATCTGCCGTTGGTGATCCGTTATACCCTGGAAGTGGCTGAAGGCTATCCGGAATTTGCCGATTTTACCTATTGGTTCCGGGAGAAGCTGCTACCTTTGTGTGAGCAGCAGGACTGGTACAACGATTATCAAACCGCTGGCGAATGACCAGGCCGTGGGTCCGCAATCGGTGAGCGGCGGGTAACCGGTCGGCCGAGTGGGTAAACGTTTTGACAGGGCAAAGAGAGACTGGCGACTAGAATGAAAGCAATGATCCTGGCGGCCGGGTTGGGTAAGCGCATGCGCCCCTTGACCGATGAAACGCCCAAACCTTTGCTGCCGGTGGGGGGTAAGCCGCTCATGGTGTATCACATCGAGCGGTTGCGTGAGCTGGGTGTGCGTGAGTTCCTCATCAATGTGGCGTACCTGGGGGACAAGATTGAACAAGCCCTGGGGGATGGTTCCGCGCTGGGGGTGTCTATTCACTACTCCCGCGAGGATGAGCCGCTGGAAACCGGTGGTGCCATCTTGCAGGCCCTGCCGTGGCTGGGGGATGATCCCTTTATTCTGGTCAATGGCGACGTCTGGACCGATTACCCGTTTGAGCGTCTGCTCGACTACCCCCTGCCCCCCGACAGCCTGGGCTGTCTGGTGCTGGTGCCCAACCCCCGGCACAACAGGCAGGGGGATTTTGTGCTGCTGGACGGCTGCGTGATTCACAACACCGAGGTGGACCAGGGGTATACCTTCAGCGGCATCAGCCTGCTGCGGCCAGAACTCATCGGCGCCTACTCAGAGCGCCGCCAAACGTTCCCCTTGCGCGAAGCGCTGGCGGAAGCCATCGCCCAGAATCGCCTCAATGGCGAGCTCTACGAGGGGCAGTGGTGGGACATCGGCACCCCCGAGCGCCTGCGGGAACTGGACGACCTGCTGAGCTGAAGCTCAGCAGCAGGTTATCTTCTCCCTAGGCACTTTCAGCTTGCTGCTCTCGACTCGCCACTCGCCCAAGGTGAATTGCGCAGCAAGAGAGGGCAGCCTGGGCTGACTCGCCCAAGGTGAATTGCGCAGCAAGAGAGGGCCGCCCGGGGTGAGTGGCCTCTCAAAAATGCCAGTGGGCGATGCCGTCAACTTTCAGTACAATGCGCACCCCCCTATTTCGATGAAACGACAGGTGTCCCATGCAACAGGAATTTAAGATCGCTCCTTCTATATTAGCGGCAGATTTTGCTCGACTGGGTGAAGAAGTGGATGCAGTGCTGGCCGCCGGAGCCGACATTGTGCATTTTGATGTGATGGATAATCACTACGTGCCCAACCTGACCATCGGGCCGATGGTGTGCAAGGCCCTGCGCAAGCACGGGGTGACCGCGCCCATTGATGTGCACCTGATGGTGGAGCCGGTGGACGACATGATCGCTCAGTTCGCCGACGCCGGCGCGAGTATCATTACCTTCCATCCGGAAGCTTCCCGTCATGTGGATCGTTCGATTCAGCTGATTAAGCAAGCTGGCTGCGAGGCCGGACTGGTCTTGAATCCCGCCACTCCCCTGGAGACGGTCAAGCACGTGTTGCCGCAGTTGGACATGTTGCTGTTGATGTCCGTCAACCCCGGTTTTGGCGGTCAAAAGTTTATTCCCTACACGCTGGATAAGCTGCGTGAAGCCCGCGCCGCGATTGATGCCTTGAACTTGCCAATCCGCCTGGAGATCGACGGCGGCGTGACGGCGGACAATATCCGTGAGATTGCCGCCGCCGGGGCGGACACCTTTGTGGCGGGTTCGGCCATTTTTGGCAAGGACGACTACGCGGCGGCCGTTGCCGCCATGCGAGCTGAACTGGCCCAAGTGCAATAATTGACCATGCT
Organism: Pseudomaricurvus hydrocarbonicus; assembly: GCF_011602365.1. Classification (GTDB taxonomy): domain Bacteria; phylum Pseudomonadota; class Gammaproteobacteria; order Pseudomonadales; family Cellvibrionaceae; genus Pseudomaricurvus; species Pseudomaricurvus hydrocarbonicus. The sequence continues at coordinate 5,484 of NZ_JAAONZ010000010.1, read as the reverse complement.
GGGTTCTGATACGGGCACCGAAGTCACGGCCGTCGAGGCGGGGGCTGTGGTGATGGCCCGCCACTTTCTGGCGCAGTTCGGTGGTCGGCTGCCGGAATTGGTGATGTTCGATCTGGATGGCACCCTGGTAGACAGTGTACCGGATCTGACCGCTGCCGTGGATGCCATGTTGTTGGAGCAGCATTGCCCTGCTGCCGGTGTGGACAAGGTCCGCCTGTGGGTGGGCAACGGCGCGGCCATGCTGGTGCGCCGGGCTCTGGCTGACACCGACGGGATCAAGGAAAGCGAGGTTGCTGAGCCCTTGCACAGCGCCTCATTAAGGCGTTTTCTGCACCACTATGGGCGGCTGAGCGGCCATTATTCCAGGCTCTACCCCGGTGTGAAAGCGGCGCTGCAGCTGTTGTCGGAGATGGGCGTCGCCATGGCGCTGGTCACCAACAAGCCGGGTGAGTTTGTGCCGCACCTGCTCCGGGATCTGGGGATTGACGGTTATTTTGTGGACTGGCTGGGGGGCGACTCTTTGCCGCAGAAAAAGCCGGACCCGGCGCCGTTAAGGCACTTGCTGGTCTCGCGCAGCGTGGATGCCCGCCGCTCTCTGATGGTGGGCGACTCCCGCAGCGACATACAGGCCGGTAAAGCGGCCGGCGTATCCACGCTGGGGGTCACCTACGGCTACAATCACGGACAACCGATTGCGGTTGAGGCACCGGACTGGCAGGCCGACAATCTGGAAGATTTCTTCCACCGGGTCGTGCGTGAACGGGTTTAGTCGGTGCCGTCTCAGCTCCAGTCTGTACAGGACGCGGGCCAGGGGCTAAACTAGCGCCTGATTTTGATTCGACTTTCTATAAGATAACCTGCGCGAGGACACGGTTTCTCTCGCAGACAGCGCAGACTTAGGTGTTTTCGTGAACAAACCACCCTCAGTTACAACAATCCTCCACTGGGGACGATGGCGTCCGTAGTTCATGTGTGGGCTCCCGCTCGAGCTTGCTGTCGATTGGCATAATTTGATGTTTTCAGTTCATTGCCAACCTGTGTACAGCCAACCGTTGAAAAACAGACCCGATTTGTTACCGATTACCCGTAAGGACTGACCATGTCTCCCGAGCAATTCAGTGAGTTGGCCAAGCAAGGCTACAACTTTATTCCCTTGGTCCGCGAAGTGCTGGCCGATCTCGAAACGCCGTTATCCACCTATTTGAAATTAGCCGATGGCGCCTACTCTTATTTACTGGAGTCGGTCCAGGGCGGAGAGAAGTGGGGGCGCTACTCCATCATTGGCTTGCCGGCCCGCACCGTGTTGCGGGTGGATGGCTACACCGCGACCATTTTGATCGATGGTGTCGAGAGCGAGCGCCATGAGTGCGAAGATCCACTGGCGTTTGTGGAAGAATTTAAAGGCCGCTACCAGATACCGGATATCCCCAACCTGCCGCGCTTTAACGGCGGCCTGGTGGGCTACTTTGGCTACGACTGCGTGCGCTACGTAGAGCCACGCCTGGCCAACAGCGTCAATCCGGACACGCTGGGCACCCCCGACATCCTGTTGATGGTGTCCGATGAGGTGGTGGTGTTCGACAACCTGGCCGGCAAGCTGCACGCGGTGGTGTTGGCGGATCCTGCCCAGGATAACGCCTACGCTGTGGCGGATGCTCGACTGGACGCACTGCTGGAGCAGCTGCGCCAGCCGCTGCCGCCCCGCAAGTTGCTGGACCTTACGGCGCCCATCGATATTGACATGGACTATCGCGCCAGCTTCACCCGCGAAGATTATGAAGCGGCGGTGGACACGGTGAAAGAATACATCCTCGCCGGCGACTGCATGCAGGTGGTGCCCTCCCAGCGCATGAGCATCGACTTTAAGGCCGAGCCGATTGATTTGTACCGGGCGCTGCGCAGCCAGAACCCGACCCCGTATATGTACGCCTTCAATTTCGGTGATTTCCACGTGGTGGGCAGCTCGCCGGAAGTGCTGGTGCGGCTGGAAGAGGGCGAAGTCACGGTGCGCCCTATCGCCGGTACCCGTCCCCGCGGAGCCACCGAAGAAGAAGATCTGGCGCTGGAAAAAGATTTGCTGTCTGACGCCAAAGAAATTGCCGAACACCTGATGCTGATTGACCTGGGGCGCAATGATGTGGGTCGCGTTGCCGAAGTGGGCAAGGTGCAGGTGACCGAAGAAATGGTCATCGAGCGCTATTCCAACGTCATGCACATTGTTTCCAATGTGCAGGGACACCTGAAGCCTGAGTTGAATGCGATGGACGCGCTGCGGGCTATTCTGCCGGCGGGCACTTTGTCGGGGGCGCCGAAAATTCGCGCCATGGAAATCATTGACGAGCTGGAGCCGGTGAAACGCGGTGTTTACGGCGGGGCGGTGGGTTACTGGGCGTGGAATGGCAATATGGATACCGCCATCGCCATCCGCACGGCGGTGATCAAAGACGGTGAGCTGCACGTGCAGGCCGGTGGCGGCATCGTCGCCGATTCGGTACCCGCGCTGGAGTGGGAAGAAACCATCAACAAACGTCGCGCCATGTTCAGAGCCATTGCTCTGGCCGAACAGTCTGCACAATAGCCCGGGTAAAGGACACTGACATGATTTTAATGATTGATAATTACGACTCCTTTACCTACAACGTGGTTCAGTACCTTGGCGAACTGCAGGCGGACGTCAAGGTGGTGCGCAACGACGAATTGACCATCGCCGATATCGAAGCCATGGCGCCGGAGAAGATTGTGGTTTCGCCCGGCCCCTGTACGCCCAACGAAGCGGGTATTTCGGTTGAGGCCATCACCACGTTTGCCGGCCGTATCCCGTTGCTGGGCATTTGCCTGGGCCACCAGAGTATTGGTCAGGCGTTTGGCGGCAAGGTGGTGCGCGCCCGAGAAGTGATGCACGGCAAAACCTCACCGATCTACCACGCCGATAAGGGCGTGTTTCGCGGCTTGACCAATCCTTATCGGGCGACGCGCTATCACTCGCTGGTGATTGAGAAAGAGAGCCTGCCGGACTGCCTGGAAATCACCGCCTGGACGCAGACCGAAGACGGCCAGATTGACGAGATTATGGGCGTGCGCCACAAGACTCTGGACGTGGAAGGGGTGCAGTTTCACCCGGAATCGATTTTGACCGAGCACGGCCACGATCTGCTGCGCAATTTTTTAGAGTCCAACCGGCGGGAGGCGTAAGCGTATGGATATTAAAGAAGCCCTTGGCAAGTTGATTGAGCGTCAGGATCTGACTCAGGATGAAATGACACAGGTGATGCGTCAAGTCATGACGGGTGAAGCCACTGACGCACAGATTGGTGCGCTGCTGGTGGCCCTGCGCATGAAAAGCGAAAGCATTGATGAAATTACCGGTGCGGCCATTGTGATGCGCGAGCTGGCCACCAAGGTCGATCTGGGCTGCGATCATCTGATTGATCTGGTGGGTACCGGCGGCGATGGGGCCAACCTGTTTAACGTTTCGACGGCGGCAACGTTTGTGGCGGCGGCGGCCGGAGCGAAGGTGGCCAAGCACGGCAACCGTTCGGTATCCAGCTCCACCGGCAGTGCCGATGTGCTGGAAGCGGCCGGGGTGCAGCTGGATATTTCTCCGCAACAGGTGGCTCGTTGCGTGGAGGCTCTGGGGGTGGGTTTTATGTTTGCGCCCTCACATCACAGTGCGATGAAGCACGCCATTGGCCCGCGTAAGGAGATTGGCCAGCGCACCCTGTTCAACATCCTGGGGCCGCTCACCAACCCGGCCGGTGTTAAGCGTCAGGTGATTGGTGTGTTTAACGGCGCCCTGTGCAAGCCCCTGGCGGAGGTGTTGGGGCGGTTGGGCAGTGAGCATGTGCTGGTGGTGCACGCCGATGACGGCCTGGATGAAATCAGTATTGCCAGCATCACCACCGTGGCAGAATTAAAAAACGGCCAGGTTGAGGTGTACCGCATTCAGCCGGAAGACTTCGGTTTGTCGTCGCAGTCGCTGGTCGGCTTAACCGTCGACAGCGCCGAGCAGTCGCTGGCGTTGATTCAGGATGCGCTGGGCAAGCGCAGCACAGCCGTGGCTGAAAAAGCCGCCGACATAATTGCCCTCAATGCCGGTGCCGCCATTTACGTCAGTGGTATTGCCGACAGTTTGCAGGAGGGGGTCAGCATGGCGCAGGATGCAATTGGCAGTGGGTTGGCGAAAGAAAAAATTGCCGAGCTGGCGGCGTTCACTCGCTACCAAAAAGACAACGAGTAATCGTTGCCCGCTTGAAAAAGAAAGAGCTTTTTGAAATACAGTCGTCATTGCGAGCCAAAGGCGCGGCAATCTCTCCTCGTGTGGTGCGTGACCGAAGAGATTGCCACGCTGCGTTCGCAATGACAGGCTTCAGGTCGCAGTTATCCGTTGTTCAGCAGGCCATCTAGTGGAATAACGGTAAGCGTGGCGGACAAACAGCGCATCACCGGCAACTGTCATCAGGCTGGTGGGCTTTAAGTTTAAAGAATGAGGCCGGCACTATCGTGCTCGGTAGAATGTATGAGTAAGATCCCCACGGTATTAGAAAAAATCATTGCCCGTAAGCGCGAAGAAATCGTTGAGCGCCAACAGCAGCGCTCCATTGAGGATTTAAAACGGTTGATCGCCGAGCAGCCACCTGCGCGGGGGTTTGTCCGGGCGATGGAAAATAAAATTAATGCCGGGCAGGCGGCCGTGATTGCCGAAATTAAAAAGGCGTCACCGAGCAAAGGGGTCATTCGCGAAGATTTCTACCCGGCAGAAATTGCCATCAGTTACGAAAAAGGTGGGGCCGCGTGTCTCTCCGTGCTGACCGACGTGGACTTTTTTCAGGGCGCCGACTGTTATTTGCAGGAAGCGCGCAGCGCGTCGTCGCTGCCGGTCATTCGCAAAGATTTTATTGTTGATGAATATCAGGTCTACGAAGCCCGCGCCATTGGGGCTGATTGCATTTTATTGATTGTCGCGGTACTGGACTTCGAGCAGATGGAGCGACTCAACACCCTCGCGCATGAGCTGGGTATGGATGTGCTGGTCGAGGTGCACAATGCGCAAGAGCTGGAGCTGGCGCTAAAGCTGCCGAATAAGCTCATCGGTATCAACAACCGCAACCTGCACACCTTTGAGGTGTCTCTGGAGCACACCTTCTCGCTGTTGAATCGCATTGACTCGGAGCGTCTGGTGGTCACCGAGTCGGGCATTCTGACCATTGATGATGTGTTGGCCATGCGCGGTCACAACGTCAATGCGTTTTTGGTGGGTGAAACCTTTATGCGCTCGGACGACCCCGGCGTGAAGCTGCTGGAAATGTTTAACTAGCCTTGGCTGGACGTTGGGTGAAAACGACGTTTTGAGCAGCCATTAAAAAAGGTTCATCGCACTTTACCGGGAAACGCTGCTTTGATCTTCAGGAAGAAGTAATCGTTATCCCGGTATCCATACGCCATCCTTTTAATCACTTTAATCTTGTTGTTCATGCCTTCTAACAC